>CAWDER010000030.1:0-76839 GCA_963801345.1 Bryobacteraceae bacterium | reverse complement strand
ACGAAGAAGAAGGTCAAGCATGCGTTCGAGTTGAACTACCAGGACATCCAGGAACTCAAGCTGTCGGCCGACAAGCTCACTCTCGTGACCTACAAAGATCGCAAGTGGCTGCTGGGGATCGACAAGGAGTACGAGTTCATCCTCGCGCCGGGACAGAGCTTCAGCAAGGCGTATGCACTCCTGAAGGACCGGCTTGACCAGCGATTCGTGGCGGCGGTAGCCGATGAACAGATCCAACCGCTGTGGGAGGTACCCGTGAAGCTGCTCGGTCGCGTCACAGGCTCAGAGGGGGTTCTTCAGGTCGGCCCGGATCGCGTTGTTTACAAGACGACCCAGAAACGAGAGAGCCGCACCTGGCGCTACGGGGACATCGAGAACATGAGCAGCTCCGGCCCGTTTCAGTTCACGTTAACAACATACGAACGGGCCAAGATACAGTACGGCAATCTCAAGGGATTCAACTTTCAGCTAAAGCAGGCGCTGGACGAGAAGCAGTTCAATCTCCTCTGGCGCCGGCTCAATCAAAGTAAAGGACTAGAGCTGCTAACTTCAGCTCAAGAAGGGGAGAAGAAACAATGAAGATGCTATTCGCCACGGTTCTATTGGCGGTTCTGCCCCTGCCGTGCCGCCGGCCCGCAAAGCTTCACGGGTGCGATCACCGACACGATGTGCGGCGCAAACCACAAGCCAATGAACGTTACGCCCGACAGCAAGTGCGTCCTCGAGTGCGTGAAACACGGCAGCAAGTACGCGCTGCCGGCGGGTGCGCAACGTGTACATACTCAGCGACCAGCAGACGCCGGCGAAGTTCGCCGCCCAGAAGGTGAAAGTGACCGGCGCTCTCAACGAGAAGACCAAGATCCTCAAAGTGGACAAGATCGAAGGGTTCTAGGACAACGCTGAAGCTTGCCGGTGCTAAGATGGAGTCTCCTGAGAAAATCAGGCGATTGGGACCGGGAATCTTCGGCGTGGGCTCAAGGCGACAATTCATCGGCCAGGTGGCGACCGGATTAAGCGGGGACCCTGGCGGTTCCTTCCAGCGTGCTCGGCGCGGGCGACCGGCTGCGCCTGGCGTTGATTGGCGCCGGAGAGCGCGGCACGCAACTCGCCCGTGAGGCGCTGGCGTGCGGCAACGTCGAGCTTGCCGGAGTCGCCGACATCTTCACGCGGCGTCTGGAAGCCACCAAAGGCGTGGCGCCTTCCGCGGGAACCTTTGCCGACTACCGCCGCCTGCTCGACGACAAGAGCATCGACGCCGTCTTGATCGCGACGCCCCAGCACCTTCACGCCGCGCAGTTCATCGATGCGCTCGATGCGGGCAAGCACGTTTACATCGAGAAGACTTTGGCGTTCACCGTCGAGGACGCCAAACGCATGCGCGCGGCGTACCAACGCGCCGGGAAGCGCACCGTGCAGGTCGGACATCAGGCGTGCAGTTCCGGATTGATGGCGGACGCCGCGAGTTTCCTCGCCTCCGGGCGCGTCGGCAAAATCACGGCGATCCACGCTCACATGTTTCGCAACACGCCCCACGGCAAGGCCCAGTGGTCCAGGCCCGTCCACCCGGACATGACGCCGGAGAACATCGACTGGGCGGCGTTCCTTGGAGATTCGCCCGGGCATCCGTTCGACGCGAACCGTTACGCGAACTGGCGCTTCTACTTGGACTACTCCGGCGGGAACGTCTTCGAAAACCTCTGCCAGCAGTTCGCCTTCTGGTACAAGGCTCTCGATCTGCGCATCCCCACGGCCGCCGCGATGAGCGGAGGCGTCTATTTGTGGAAAGATGGACGCGAAGTGCCGGACACGATGAGCGTGGTCCTGGAGCACTCCGAAGAAATGCTATTCACTTGGGACTCCGGCTTCGGCAATAACCAGTTGGGCAGCTCCGAAGAAGTCCTCGGTACGGATGGCACGCTCAGCCGCGGCCAGCAGATTCGCTACCTTCCGCAGAAGGTGAACCAGCCGGATGCTCCCGAGGTGCCGGGACAAGCTCGAACCGAACCTCACGCGCACATGCGCAACTTCCTCGATTCCATCCAGTCAGGTCGCGAGCCGAACTGCCCCTTCGATCTGGGCTACCGCGTCTCGATTGCTTGCCGGATGGCCGTGGAAAGCCACCGGCGGCAATGCACGGTGCGCTGGGATGCGGCCCGCGAAGAGATTGCCTGACACCACATTCTTTGGAGACTCGCTTGCAACCACGGATCGGAATCATCGGCGGGAGCGGACTTTACACAATGCCCGGTTTCGAAGCGCAGGAGGAAGTTGCGCTCGAAACGCCCTGGGGCTGGCCTTCGGATAGCTACATCGTGGGGCGGCTGGCCGGCAAGGACGTGGCTTTCCTGGCGCGTCACGGCCGAGGTCACCGCATTTCACCCTCCGAGCTTAACTTTCGGGCCAATATCTACGGGATGAAGTCTCTGGGCGTCGAGCGCATCATCTCGCTGAGCGCCGTGGGATCGCTGAAGGAGGAGCACAAGCCGCTCGACTTCGTCATCCCCGACCAGTTCTTCGATCGTACCCGCGGGCGCGTATCCACGTTCTTCGGCGACGGCCTGGTGGCTCACATCAGCTTCGCGCATCCCATCTGCCCGCAGCTGGCCGAAACACTTGCACCAGGCCTGCCGCTCCGCGGGCGTGAACGCCACCAAAGGCGGCGCCTACCTGTGCATGGAGGGCCCGGCCTTCTCCACCGTGGCGGAGTCCAATGTGTATCGGAGTTGGGGCATGGACGTGATCGGGATGACCAACCTCCAGGAGGCCAAGCTGGCGCGCGAAGCCGAGATCTGTTACGTCACCGTCGCCATGGTGACCGACTACGACTGCTGGCACCCCGCGCACGACGCGGTCACCGTGACCCAGATCATCTCGAACCTCGCTCAAGAACGCCGAGCACGCGGCCAGCGTCGTGGCCGCAGCCGTTGCCAGCATGCCCGCCGAGCGGAGCTGCACCTGCGGCGCCGCGCTGCAGCACGCCATCCTGACCGACCGCACGATGATCCCGGAAGCCACCCGCCGGAAGCTGGACCTGCTGGTCGGGAAGTACCTGTAAGCCGCCATTCAAGCACGGCCCCCCACGGACTGTATAATGGAATGGTTCCAACATCCCATTTCCCAGGAGCAACATAGAGGCACTCATGGCTGTCAAAAGAGTCGGAATTCTTACGGGCGGGGGCGATGTCCCCGGATTGAACTCGGTGATCAAGGCGGTGGTCTATCGCGGGATCGAACTGGATTTCGAGGTGGTCGGCATCCGGCTGGGCTGGAAGGGCCTGACCCACGTCAATCTCGAGGACCAGCAGAGCCGGGCGCGCTATATCCTCCCGCTGAATCGCGCCAACACGCGGACCATCGACCGCACCGGCGGCACCTTTCTGCACACCTCGCGCACCAACCCCGCGAAGATGAAGTCGGTCCCGGAGCACCTGCAGGGCAGGGAGTTCCCGATTCTCGAGCACACGAAGAAGGGCGTCACCTCGAAGGTTTTCGACATCACCTCGGCGGTGCTGAAGAACATCGAAGCGCTGCAACTGGACTGCCTGATCGCCATCGGCGGCGACGACACGCTCAGCTATGCGGCCCGCCTCGACAAAGAGGGCTTCCCCGTGGTCTGCATCCCCAAGACCATGGACAACGACGTGCGCAACACGGAGTACTGCATCGGCTTCTCGACCGCCATCACGCGGGCCACGGACGCCATCGAGCGGCAGCGCACCACCGTCGGCTCCCACGAGCGCGTGGGCATCTTCCGCGTCTTCGGGCGCGACGCCGGCCACACCGCCCTCTACACCGCGTATGTGAGCTCCATCCGCTGCTGCATTCCGGAGTACAAGGTAGATCTCGGAAAACTGATCGACCTGGTTATCTCCGATAAGCGGAGTAACCCGAGTAACTACTCCCTGGTGGTGCTTTCCGAAGGCGCGGAGTGGGAAGGCTACAAAGTCAAAGAGTACGGCGATGCCGACGACTACGGGCATCGCAAGAAGATGAGCGTGGCGGAGGACCTGAGCGACGAAATCAAGCACCGCATGGGCGAGGAAACGGTGGTCAGCGACCTGACCTACGACCTGCGCGGCGGCAGTCCCGATTTCGTGGACAAACTGGTCGCCACGACCTTCGCCAACATGGCGCTCGACGCGTTGACCGAGAAGAAGCACGGCGTCATGACCGCCATCGTGAACGGCTGTTATGCCTTGTCGCCGATTCCCGATCCGAAGCTCGGGCCGCGCAAGGTGGATATTGCGACGATGTACAACACGGACCGCTACCGGCCGAATTACGAGGCTAAACTCGGGCTGCCGATTTTCCTGGTCCGGGCATGATTGCGGCGGGGGCGCGTCCGCGGCGCGCCCCTGCATACATACTATGACCAACGCCGGCACATTGGCATTGCAAGAAGTGGTCGAGGCCCAAGGCCACCTGATCGACTCGCATGTGATGGAGCGGATCTTCGACAAGGTTGTCGAGTACGGCGGCCGCTTCGAAGTCGAGCAGTTCCGCATCGGGCGCACCAACGACGAGCCCTCTTACCTGCGGTTGAAGGTGGAGGCCCCCACCCAAGCGGGCATGGAGCAGATGCTCCACCAGTTGATGGACCTGGGCTGCTCGCCGGTGGATTCCGGAGACGCCGTTCTGCGCGTGGTCGAGAAAGACTGGTGCGCGCCGGAGGATTTCTACTCGACCACCAACTTGCGCACCATGGTTCGCCACGGGCAGCAGTGGGTGACGGTGGAAGAGCAGCGCATGGACGCGCTGATCGTGGTGAAGGATGGCCGCGCCTGGTGCCGGCGCCTGCGCGCGATCAAAGCCGGAGATGAAGTCGTGGTGGGCATGCGCGGCATCCGCGTGGTGCCCGAGTCCAAGGAGCGCGACCGGCTCTCGTTCGCCTTCATGACCAACGGCATTTCCTCGGAACGCCAGGTGGAGACGGCGGTGCGCCAGACCGCCGCGATCATCCGGCAGACCCGCGACCTGGGGTTGAAAGTTGTGGTGGTGGCGGGGCCGGTGGTGGTGCATACGGGCGGTGCCGCGCCGCTGGCCGCGTTGATCCGCGACGGCTACGTGCAGGCGCTGCTGAGCGGAAACGCGCTGGGCGTCCACGACATCGAGGCGGCGCTCTTCGGCACCTCGCTGGGCGTCCGGATGAGCGACGGCCGGCAGGCGGAGCAGGGCCATCGCAACCACATGCGAGCCATCAACGCCGTCTATCGCTGTGGCGGCATCCGCGCGGCGGTGGAGTGCGGCAGGCTGACGAGCGGGGTGATGTATGAGTGCGTGCGCAGCGGCGTGCCGTTCGTGCTGGCGGGCAGCCTGCGCGACGACGGCCCGCTGCCGGAGACCATCACCGACATGCTGCGCGCGCAAGAGGCCTATGCGGAGCAATTGCAGGGCGCCGGCTTGGTGCTGGCGCTGGGCTCGATGCTGCATTCGATCGCCGTGGGCAACATGCTCCCGAGCTGGGTGAAAGTCGCCTGCGTCGATATCAACCCTGCCGTGGCCACCAAGGTCAGCGACCGCGGCACCGGGCAGGCCGTGGGCGTGGTGGCCGACGTGGGGATGTTCCTCGATCTGCTGGCCAAGGCTCTGGCGGAAGCATGAAGAAGCAGTACACGGACGAACACGCGCGCGCGGGGCTGGCGGCGCCGCTGCCTCCGCTCGAAGTTTTCCCCAACCAGTTTCCCGGTTACGAGATCGAGATCGTCATTCCGGAATTCACTTCGGTGTGTCCTAAGACCGGTTTGCCAGACTTCGGAAAACTTACTATCCGCTATGTCCCAGAGTAAGTACTGCGTGGAGCTGAAGTCCCTGAAGACTTACGAACTCGGTTACCGCAACCTGGGGATCTTCTATGAAAACGTGGTGAACCGGTTTCTGGGCGACTTTGTGGCGGCGGTCCAGCCGGTGTCGGCGACCGTGACCGGGGAGTTCACGCCCAGGGGCGGTATATACTCGAAGGTGACAGCAAGCTGGAGCGCGAAGAAACGTGTCAGACGGCGATAAGTCCGCGGACCCGAAAGCCGAAGAGCTGGCCGAGTTAGTGCGGGAAATCCGCGAGCGCGTGCGGGGACGGCGCCCGGGGAGCGAGGGCGGCAACCTGGTGCTGCCCGACCTGCTGCCCGTCCTGCACGCCCGCGACGTGGCGGAATCCAAGGTGGCCGCCATCGGCACGCTGAACCCGCGGCCTCCGGGGGCGCTCAACACGGGGATCCAGTTCGCCAAGTTCATTACGGCGCGGCTGCTCGATTGGCACGTCCGCGAGCAGGTCGAATTCAACCGCGCGACGGTGGACGCCATCGGGGCGCTGCTCGAAGCTCTGAACGAGAACAACCGCGCCCTCGGCGTGCTGGCCGAGGCGGAGGCCGACCACATCCGGCTGCTGCGCACCGTTGCGGATTTGCACGGCGATTTCAAGCAGCGCACCGCGCAGTTGGAGAGGCAGTTCCGCGAGGTTGCCCGGACCCAGCATGTCGAATTCACGGCGGCCCTCGAGCGCTCGGGTGTCGATATCCAGCAGCGTCTGTGGGCCGACCTGGAGAAGGTCCAAGCCGAATACGAGCGTCTGATCCACGCCGAGCTGCGTGTGCTCCGGCAGCGCGCCGCGTCCAGACCGCAGCCGTCCGGGCCCGCGCCGCAGGGTGGGCCGCCGGCGCCCGCCATCGATTTCCTGTGGTTCGCCGAGCGCTTCCGCGGCAGCGAGGAGCACGTCCTCGGCAAGCAGCGTTTCTATGTGCCGTTCTTCCAGGGACGGACCGCCGTCGCCGATCTGGGCTGCGGCCGGGGCGAGTTTCTCGAACTGATGCGCGAGGCCGGCGCCGGCGCCCGCGGGATCGACGCGAGCGAGGAGTGCGTGGCCCTGTGCCGCTCCAAGGGTCTGGACGCCGAGAGGGCCGATGCGTTCGACTACCTGGCCGGGCTCGGCGGGCCCGTGCTGGACGGGATCTTCTGCGCGCAGATGGTGGAGCACCTGCCGCCGGCGCGCGTGCCCGAACTGATCCGGCTGGCGGCGGCCAGTCTGACGAGCGGCGCGGTGCTGGCGATCGAGACGCCCAATCCGGAGTGCCTGGCCGCGCTGGCGAAGCACTTCTACCTGGACCCCACGCACGAGCGGCCGGTGCCGGCGGCCCTGCTCCGCTTCTACATGGAGGAGTGCGGCTTCGGCGGGATCGAAATCCACTACCTGTCGCCCGCCGTGGAATCGATGACCGCGCTGGCGGCGTCTGCCCGCCGAATTCCTGGCGGAGTTCTTCGGCGGCCTGGACTGCGCCATCATCGGCCGCAAGCTCTGAGAACCTGTCGAAGCGCCTGCCGCAACCGCGTCAGAAACCGCGAAAAGTGTCGAAGTCTGTCGAGGTGTGTCGAACTTGGGCGGCTCGGCGACGTGCGGTCTGCGCTCGAGGGTGGCGTCCAGGCTTTCCATGCGCGGGACGTTCCAGTCCTCACGCCCGGACGATTCTTTCGGGCGATTGAGAATGGCGAGCGCGGCGCGCAACTGGACGGACGCGGGGACGGAGTCGTCCTCGAGGAGGCGGCGCAGGCGGGCGAGGGCGAGGGCTTCGAGTCTCGCGCATCTGGTCGTTGAGGCGTTCGTAGCGATCGCGGCGGATCTCTTCGACGGCCTGTTTGAAGTTGGGATCGCTCTTGAACCAGTTGTAGATGGAAGAGCGGTGGACGCCGATGGCGTCGGCGGCGGCGGTCACGGTGCCGCCATAGGCCAGGGTGAGGGCAGCCTTGGTCTGGGCGGCGGAGAGCGCGCCGACGGGGTCAGGGCTGGTTGGGACTGTGGGAGCCGCGAGAGCGGACATAAAGGAACCTCCAAGCCCATTGTGGATCGGCGTTTTGGAGCCAGAGGCAGGGGTCCGGCGGCAAGTGATTGAAAAGTCGAGGAAGATATTGTTGGGCGATGGTGATCGTTAAGCGGCCAATCGGCCAGAGGGCAGGGAGGGATTCTCTTTCAGCGTGGATTCTGATACTTAGGAGCGAAGGCGGGGCCGCGGAGTCGTGTGCCTTGGCGAGTGACGGCCTCGGCGTTTGGCGGATTCGCTCGGGGTGGTGTACATGGGCGGTTGGGTGTACAATCCCAGGGGCCAGGATGGAAACGCGGGAACCTTGGCCAGGACCGAGGGATGGGCTGCTCACTCGCAGATCGGAGCTTGATCATGCTGACGCTCTCTCAGCTTTGTATCGCCTCTCTCTCGGTGCCATTTGGGGCGTGCTTGCTTTTTGGCCAAGCCAACGGCAAGCTCCAGATCCACTTCATGGATGTTGGCCAGGGAGACGCCGCTCTGCTGGTTTCCCCGAAGGCGAGACCGTCCTGTTCGACAACGGAGTGGCGGGCCACTGTGACAAACCGTTGTCCTACCTTCAGCAAGCTCGCAACGAGTTGGACAAGGCTCGCAGGCGTTCAAGATCGCCGCCTACGGGAACCCCTTTCGGAACGAGGATTACCAGGCTATCGCAATAGCGGCCCACATGTTGGTCACCGCGGTCATGTACCAGAAGCGCAACAATCTGCTTGACGAGGCCCGGCATCTGCGCCACGTGCAAGAGTGAAAGGCGATAGTATTCCCGGTCGGCTACTTCGGTTCGGCCCACCCAGCCGCTCACCGCCACACTGCCCATTACCGTGAGAGACGTCTGCCACCGCGCCTTCCTCGAACTGCCGCGCCTCCAGGCCGCCCGCCCTCGCTCAGGACATTGCCGGTTGAGAACGTCGACGCGACCAAGTGCAATGGACGGTGCCCACCATACGAAACGATTGTGTGTCGCTCCTTGCAGTCATACTTGGCGCTATGAACAGCAAGATCGCGAGAGAGGTGATCCGCGTCATCAAAACCGAAAGGAAACAACGATCTGATCGGCTGGAAATCGAAGATCCGAATGTCGCCTCGCTTGTGGGTCAGGTCGAGGTATACAAAGTTCACCACCATTGCAGCCGATACAGCACGAACGATGCTTGGCTGAGGGTCACGACGCCGATTGTCGGCATTGTGTCTGCCGGCGACGCGAACGGCTACGGCCACCCACGCCAGAGTGCCTGGAACGACTCATGCAGCCAATGTGAAGACCTACTGGACCGAGAACGGCGCGGGCGCCGCACCGGAACCGGGGCACGATGTCGTGGCCGGCAATGTCATCGTCCAGGTCGAACCAGCGGTAGACAGCTTCACCGTGACCTATGGACGAACGACCGTGGATCGGTATGCCGTTTGGCGACTACCTGGCCGGGCTCGGCGGGCCCGTGCTGGACGGGATCTTCTGCGCGCAGATGGTGGAGCACCTGCCGCCCGCGCGTGTGCCCGAACTGATTCGCCTGGCGGCAGCCGGCCTTAAGAGCGGCGCAGTGCTGGCGATCGAGACACCCAACCCGGAATGCCTGGCCGCGCTGACGAAGCACTTCTACCTGGACCCCACGCACGAGCGCCCCGTCCCGGCGGCCTTGCTCCGCTTCTACATGGAGGAGTGCGGCTTCGGCGGGATCGAGATCCACTACCTGTCGCCCGCGGTGGAATCGATGCCCGCGCTGGCGGGTCTGCCCGCTGATTTCCTCGCGGAGTTCTTCGGCGGCCTGGACTGCGCCGTCATCGGCCGCAAACTGTAGGGGCTTGGCGCCGCCAAGCCCTTACGGAGGGGCTGTGGCGCAGGCGCTTCCGCCTGCGGGGCCCGGTCCATTCCTCAATCCCGGTGCTCGTTCTTCCATTTGACGAGCACTCCTTCGATGTCCCCCACCAATCCACGGCGGGTGTATAATCCCTCTGTCCGGGAGTCCGAAACACGATTCCCGAGACCAGCAGCGGAAAGGAACGCCATGCGGATAATCCACACTGTAATCGCGCTTGCTCTGCTGCCGCTGAGTGCATCTGCGGTAGACAACTCCAAGCGAAACATCTCCTTCTTCCTGGATCCGGTGATTCCTCACTTCGCGGTCGGCGGACCCGAGTGGCAAACCACCTTCATTTTCCACAACCCGTCCGACACGCTCGAGAAGTTTTACCTTAACTTCACGGGAGACGATGGTAAGCCCCTGGCAATCCCTGCCTTGGGCAGCATGGTCTCTTCAGTCGTGATCACTCTGCCGCCTCACACTACCAGCAAGCTGGTCAGCGACTATCGCCCCGACCTTCCCGTGATGTCGGGCGGCGCTCGCATCACGGATCCGTACACCTGTAGTGACTGCTCTTTCAGCTACTCGACGGTGCACACGATTTTTTCCCGGTACGATTGGGTGAAGAAGATATTCAATTGCGAAGCCACGGTGCCTCAGGAGTCGCGGTTTGATAACAACATAGTACTCGTCTACGATCAAGAGAATTTCATCATGGGTGTCGCTCTGATGAACCCGAGCGACTATGAAATCAAGTCGGTCACGGCCACCGTCTACGACAAGGACAATCACCAGCTCAGCACCGAGCAGTTCTACATGGACCCGTTAAACCACTTGGTCTTCTCGCTGGACGCCAGATATCCGGTGACGGCGGGCAAGCTGGGGTATGTTAAGTTCTCAACCCCGGGAACAGGCGGCATCGCCGGAATCGCTCTGAGGTTCGCACCCAACAACAGCTTCGCTTCCATGCATTTCATCTCGGTGGACTGAGCGATTGCGCCCGGTCAGGCGTATAGCGCGGCGCACCTCTAGCGCGCCCCGGCGGCCCGGAACATGCCCCTTCATCGGCTGCAGGAGTTGCTCGGGCTGGAGGGAATGAGAGCCACGGCTCCAACCGGGACGGCTGGATGTACAATCATGGGTGGCCAGGAGGCCAAAACGGCAGTTCTGGTGCGCCGTTTGGTGCCTATGGGACGTCACGGTATCTTGACTTGCCGGACGTTTGATAACGGCTTAGCTCTTATCTGTCATGAAACATTGGAGAACAGTTGATGATACAAATGAGATCATTGGGATCCTTGATTGCCTGTTGCGCTGTCAGCGCCGGCATCCTGTCCGCGCAAACCAGCGCGCCGGTCCAGATTGAAAGCTGGGTGACGAACCAGGACCGGTCCTCTTTATTCCAAAAGCAACCCAATCCCGTTGCCTTTCAGAGCAGGGCCGGCGGGCGGGGAGGGCAGCCGATCGTCATTGACGAATCAAAGCAAATGCAGTCCATGGACGGTTTTGGGTACGCCCTGACCGGCGGAAGCGCCGAGCTTCTTATCAAGATGAGCAAGGAGGCACGTGCCAAAGTGCTCAAAGAGGTGTTTTCCACGGAGGAAAACAACCTGGGCGTCAGCTACCTGCGGCTCAGCATAGGAGCGTCCGACTTAAACAGTTTTGTGTTCTCCTACGACGACCTCGCGGAAGGGGAAACCGACAACGAGTTGAAGCGTTTCGACCTCGCTCAGGACAAGAAGGACGTTATCCCGGTATTGAAGGAGATCCTTGCGATTCGCCCGGATATGAAGATACTCGGGTCGCCGTGGTCCGCTCCCGCCTGGATGAAGACCAACCGTAATGTAAGAGGCGGCGCCCTCAAGGAGGAGTGTTACCCGGTTTATGCGTTGTATTTTGTAAAGTACATCCAGGAAATGCGGAAGGAAGGCATCGCGATTGACGCGATTACGATCCAGAATGAACCCTTGAATATGAAGAATACCCCCAGCATGCAATGGCTTGTCGGGCAACAGTTGAACTTCTTGAAAGACCACCTCTACCCCGCCTTCACAAAAGCGGGACTGAAGACCAAGGTGGTTCTCTTCGACCACAACCTGGATCGCCCCGACTATCCTTTGATCCTACTGGCGGACCCGGTCATCTCGGCGTTCGCCGACGGCACAGGTTTCCACCATTACGGCGGTGACATGGGTGCCATGAGCACGGTCCACTTGGCCCGGCCCGACAAGAATCTCTATTTTACGGAGCAAATGATCGTCGAAACTCCCGGCAGCGCGACCATTGCCATCGCGGCTGCGGTGAAGCGCATGATCATCGATACAACCGGAAACTGGAGTAGGAACGTCATCCTCTGGAACCTGGCCGCCGACCCTAAGAACGACCCCCACACGGACAACGGCGGCTGTTCCATGTGCCAGGGCGCCCTCACCATCGATAAGGACGCCGTGTCGCGCAACCTGGCGTACTATACGATCGCGCATGCATCCAAATTCGTCCGCCCGGGTTCTGTCCGTATCGGTTCCACCAACCGGGGAGATCGAGCTGTCGGCATAACCGAGGACGAGGAACGCCCCGGATCGAAACGGATCGCCTTAATCGAGAACGTGCAGGTATTACCCAACGTGGCTTTTAAGACCCCGGAAGGTAAGATCGTGCTGATTGTTGTCAATGACACAGGGTCGGCTGGTTCCTTCAGCATTCAATACAAGGGACAGTCCGCCAACATGAGGCTGAGTCCGGGGGCTGTCGGAACTTATATCTGGTAGTTAGTGGGGCAGACGATCGCAGTGTGTCGTCTGCCAAACTCACTACCGCGGTTCGGTGACTTCCAGGGTTACATTCTGGAGCCCGTTGAGGCCGACTTCGATCTTCTTCGCCGCCGACAAGGCGGCTTCCAGGGCGGTCTCGCTCGGTGGCTGGTCGAGGGAGCGCAACGCGACCACGCGGTATTCGCCGGGAGCGAGCCCGGCGAGTCGAAATCGGCCCGCGTCATCGCCCCTCGCGCTGGCCGCGCCCCAGCGGGACCGCATCGGGCCGTCTGGCGGGGGCCACTTCCGCGCAATCACAAATGGCTGGCTGACAGGCTTGTCGCCGCTCATCACGGCGCCGGTGATCGCGCCGGGCTTATCATCGATCACGATCGTAAGCGTGCGGGTCAGGTCTCCGCTTTCGAGCGTTACGATGTCTGCCCCTACCTTGACGCCGTTGTAGCGAATCTCCTTTACATAATTGCCAGCGCCAAGCCCGGATACGTACACGATCTGATCGACGAGCCGCACGCTCTCAATCCGGAACTTGCCATCGGGCGCGGGCGAAGCCTGCGATGGCCCGAGCGTGAAGGCCACAAAATCCACCGAATTCAGAGAAACCCTGGTCTTTGTCAGATCCGGCAGCTTGGCGCCCTCAGCGGCCAGGAAGACGCCATCGACGGCGACTCCCGGCGTGAGCGGGGCGGTGATCTCGAGATTCTTGTCGACGATCAAGAAGGGGACTGACGCCGTGCCCTCATTCTCGCGCGTGCGGCCAGTGATCCCGAGGAGCAAGCGGTAGTCTCCTGGGGAGAATCCGGTCACAAGCAAGTCCTTGCCACAGGGCGCTGAGGTGAGCGGCCGCATGGAAATCCACCGGCCAGTCCGGACGGATTCCCCTACACTCATTGTGTCGCCGGCCTCGCAGTTCGATGCCGGAATGCGAACGTGTACACGGTAATACGGAACCTTCCTCACCCGGAGCACCCCGACGTCCACCGTCGCGCCCGAGGATATGGTTAGCGGCAAGGCCATTTCCATGCCATGCCCGCCCGGCCAGTAGGTGTTCTCGTAGTCGCGCTCCACCGTCTGCGTGTCCTTTTCAGTGAACTGGGTCAGGACTCGCTTGTCCGGCGCGGTCTGAGGGACGAATGTGCACGGCATACTCGCCCGGCTCGAGGCCGGCTGCGGCGAAATGGCCATCGCTATTGGTCATTGCGGAAGGGCCGTCGAGTAGAAGCCGGACTCGCTCACTTACGCGCGCCACATTCAGGACGCATATTCGGAATGGGCTCGCGGGTTTCTTCATCGACCACGCGGCCCGTGATCTCGCCAGGGTGCACCAGATACAACCGCGCCTCGGCGACCGGCTTGGCCTCAGTGAGCTTCAGTTCCACAAAGTTGGGCGCAGCGCTCGTGCCGGGGGCGGAATAGCCCGTCTTCCTGGCCTCCACCCGGTAAGCCCCCGGCTTATCCAGCGAGAAGCTGAACGAGCCAGTAGAATCGGTTTTGCCCTTACTGGAAGGCTCGGTCTTCCAGCCCCCGTTTAGCTTGATAGGTCCGGGCTCCTGAACGAAGAGCAACACCTCCGCATCCGGCACCGCCACATTGGACCCGGGCTCCAGAACCACGCCGCGGATCTCCGGTTGGGCCGGCGTCGCGGCGGTTTGCTGGCCAGCGCCCATCGCCACCGCGACCAACGCCAATACGAATGTGGTCAACACGAAGCGTGCGGCCTTCATCAATGACCCCCGGACTACTCGGACTAGAGGGTCGGTTTCATTGTACATCCGGGCTCGGCAACGTCAAGCCCCTACGCCCCGCACCCCTGCTAAGCTGAGCATGAGTTCCCAGGGATGACTGCTTTCAGGGACATACGGCGAAGCGACCGGGCGCTTTCCGAAGATCAGGCCCGGGAGATTCTGGCGCGGGCGGAGCACGGGGTGCTGGCCACCCTGGGAGCCGACGGATGGCCCTATGCCGTCCCCGTGAACCACGTGTTGTCCGGGGACGTGCTGTACATTCACTCCGCCGTCGAGGGTCACAAACTGGACAACATCGCCCATGAAGAGCGGGTCTCCTACTGCGCCGTGGCGGGCGCCACGGTGTTGCCGGCCGAGTTGTCCACCCTCTATGAGAGCGCCGTTGTGTTCGGCCGCGCGGCTTTGGTAACGGATCCCGCGGAAAAGCTCCGGGCTCTGGAGCTTCTGGCCGTGCGTTTCTGCGGGTGGCTGTCGCCCGAGGCGGAAGAGGCGATCGCCACCTCCGCGTCGCGAACGGCGGTCGTGCGCATCCGTCTCGAACGAATCACCGGAAAGGCCCATCGACCCGCCTGAGCTCACGCTCGAAAAAGCCACCGCGAAGTTCGACAGCGGCAGGTGCATTCCCGCATCGCCACATCCGACTTGTCGCGCGGTCCTGCAGCGACTTCTTCCACAGCATCTAAAGGAATCGCGAAGCACTGTCGATGGAAATGTGTGCAGGGGAACCCGTGTCGGCGATGAGAGGGTCGAAAACAAGGTTCGGCCATGTTTGCGCGCTGGGCTTGTCGCTGGCCGCCGGCGGCTGGGCACAGCCAGCCGGCCCGCGGGATCTCACCACGGTCAGCCTGGAAGACCTGATGAACATCCAGGTGACTTCCGTTTCCAAGAAGGAACAGTCGCTTTCAAGAACCGGCGCGGCGGTCTTCGTGATTACGCGCAACGATATTCGCCACTCGGGTATGCGTAACATTCCCGAGTTGCTGCGCATGGCGCCCGGCGTGGACGTGGCGCGCATCGATGCCAACGCCTGGGCCATCAGCATCCGCGGCTTCAATTACCGGTATTCCACCAAGGTGCTGGTGCTCGTCGACGGGCGCACCGTGTACAACCCCGCATTCTCCGGGGTCTACTGGGACCAGCAGGATGTCCCTCTCGAGGATATCGAGCGTATCGAAGTGATTCGTGGGCCGGGCGGTACGGTGTGGGGCGCCAACGCCGTGAACGGCGTCATCAACATCATCACCCGCAGCTCCCAGGATACGCAGGGCGGCTTGATCACGGCCGGGACTGGATCCGAGGAGAGTGCCAGCGGGCTAGTCCAGTACGGGGGGAAGGCAGGCACGAAAGGGTACTACCGCGTCTTTGGCCGCTACTTCAAGGTCGAGAATTCGACCGCTGCCGGCGGCGGCAATGCGGCGGACGGCTGGCATGGATCACACGCGGGCATGCGTTCCGATTGGACGCTTTCGAGGCGCGACACACTGACGGTGCAAGCCGACCTGTTCGGCGCTTCCGAAGGCCAGACCCTCACCATGCTGTCCGCGAACCAGCTACCCGCGTACCGGACGTTCAACGATACGGTGCGGCTCGGGAGCGGGAACATTCTGGGACGCTGGAAGCACAAATTCTCCAATGGTTCGGAAGCCACCGTGCAAGGCTACTACGACCGGGTCCGGCGCTGGGATCAGGCGCTCAACGTCCTGAACACAGGCGACGTGGATGTTCAATACCACTTCCAGGCCGGCTCGCGGCACGATATCGTCGCGGGCGCCGGCTACCGGCTGACGGATCAGGTATACCGCCAAGGATACGCCATCACTTTCGGAGACGGCCACCGGCGGGACAGCCTGGTGAACACCTTCCTCCAGGACGAAGTGAAACTCACGTCTTCCGTGTCGCTGATCTTGGGTTCCAAGGTGGAACACAACGACTACACCGGAATAGAATTCGAGCCCAGCGCCCAGCTTGTGTGGAGTCCGAGCGCCCGGCAAACCGTCTGGGCGTCCGCCGCCCGGGCGATCCGGCAGCCCTCCTGGTTCGACGCCGAGGCCCGTCTTGACTTGGCCACGGTGCCGCTCGGTGGCGGCGGGTTCGCCGTCCTTTCCATGTCAGGCAGTCGCGCCGTGGAAGCCGAGCGGTTGTTGGATTTCGAGGCTGGGTATCGCGTGCAGGCGACCAAACGGTTGTCGTTGGACTTCACGGCGTTCCGCAGTCGCTATAGCCGGCTTCCGAGTCTGGAGCCAGACGCGCCCTACTTCACCTCGATTCCCGCCCCTCCCCACCTGGTTCTTCCAAACCACCGTGCCAATCTGGCGTATGCGAACAACTACGGCGGCGAAGTTTTCGCGAGCTGGAACGTGACCCGGTGGTGGCAAATCAGCCCCGGATTCAGCTTTCTGCAGATGAAGATTGGGGTGGTTCCCCCCAGCCGCGATACTTCTACCCAAGCCTCGGTCGGTTACTCGCCGAAGCACCAAGCCCAGGTGCGATCCACGCTGGATCTTCCGCACCGCCTGGAGTGGGATACCTCGGCGTACTTCGTCGGGGCACTGCGCAAAGGTCCCGTGCCCAGCTACACGCGGCTGGATACCCGGCTGGGCTGGCGAGCGGGGGAGTCCATGGAGTTCAGTGTGGCCGGCCAGAATCTTCTGACTCCCCGCCATATGGAATTCCGGGACGGAATACCGGTCGACGTGACGCAGGTGGAACGGAGCCTCGTGGGAACAGTCACTTGGCGCTTCTAGCATGCCCGAGAAGGGCAAGACGGGAGTCTTACCCTGCTAAAGGGAAAGCGCTGCGCGGCCGATGGAAACGAGGGGGACGAGAATGAGGTTCGGCCAGATTTCCGGCGCCGTGGGCGCCTTGGCGCTGGCTGCCAGCGGCTGGGCGCAGACAGCCGACCCACGGGATCTCACCACGGTGAGCCTGGAAGATCTGATGAACATCCAGGTCACTTCGGTTTCCGAGAAGGAACAGTCGCTCTCCAGAACCGGCGCGGCGGTCTTCGTGATTACGCGCAGCGATATTCGCCGGTCGGGCATGCGCAACATCCCCGACTTGCTGCGCATGGCGCCCGGCGTGGAAGTGGCGCGGATCGATGCCAACGCCTGGGCCATCAGCATCCGTGGATTCAACGAACGGTATTCGACCAAGGTGCTGGTGCTCGATCGACGGGCGGAGCGTGTACAACCCTGCGTTTTCAGGGGTCTATTGGGACCAGCAGGATGTTCCTCTCGAGGATATCGAGCGCATCGAAGTGATTCGCGGGCCGGGTGGAACGGTGTGGGGCGCCAACGCCGTGAACGGGGTCATCAACATCATCACCCGCAGCTCCCAGGACACGCAGGGCGGCCTGATCACCGCCGGGACCGGCTCGGAGGAGAGTGCCAGCGGATTGGTTCAATACGGGGGCAAGGCAGGCAAGAGAGGTTACTATCGCGTCTTTGGCCGGTACTTCAAGGTCGAGAATTCTACCGCTGCCGACGGCAGCCATGCGGCTGACGGCTGGCACGGATCGCACGCTGGCTTCCGCTCCGATTGGACGCTTTCGAGGCGCGACACGCTGACGGTGCAAGGCGACCTATTTGGCGCTTCGGAAGGCCAGACCATCACCACGCTGTTCTCGAACCAGCTACCCGATTATCGGACCTTCGACGACAAGGTGAGAGTGGGGAGCGGGAACATTTTGGGACGCTGGGAGCACAAGTTTTCCAACGGTTCGGAAACTACCGTGCAAGGCTACTTCGACCGGGTCCGGCGCTTCGATCAGGCAATCAACGTCCTGAACACAGGCGACGTCGATTTTCAATACCATTTCCAGGCCGGCACGCGGCACGATATCGTCGCGGGCGCCGGCTACCGCCTGATCGATCAGACATACCGCGAAGGATACGAAGTGGCTTTCGGAAACGGCCACCGGCGGGACAGCCTGGTGAGCACCTTCATTCAGGACGAAGTGAAACTCACGCCTTCCGTTTCGCTCATCTTAGGTTCCAAGGTCGAACACAACGCCTACACCGGAATAGAATTCGAACCCAGCGCCCAGCTTGTGTGGAGTCCGAACGCCCGCCAAACCGTCTGGGCGTCCGCCGCCCGGGCGATTCGGCAGCCTTCCTGGCTCGACGCCGAGTCCCGTCTTGACGTGGCAACGCTTCCCGCTCGATGGCGGCGGTTTCGCCCTCCTTCTACTGCGGGGCCGCCAAACCGTGGAAGCCGAGCGGTTGTTGGATTTCGAGGTCGGGTATCGCACCCAGGCGACCAAGCGGCTGTCGTTGGACTTCACGGCCTTCCGGAGTCACTATCGCGGGCTTCCGAGTCAGGAGCCGGACACGCCGTACTTTACGTTCGATCCCGCCCCTCCCCACCTGGTCCTTCCGTACTTCTTTCGCAATCTGGCGCACGCGAACAACTACGGCGGCGAGGTTTTCGCGAACTGGAACGTGACCAACTGGTGGCAACTCAGTCCCGGATTCAGCTTCCTTCAGATGAAGATTGGTCTGGACCCGTCCAGCCGCGATACTTCCGCCCAGGCCTCGGTCGGTTACTCGCCGAAGCAGCAAGCCCAGTTGCGATCCACGCTGGATCTTCCGCACGGCCTGGAGTGGGATACCTCGGCGTACTTCGTGGGGGCCTTGCGCTACGGTCCCGTGCCCAGTTACACGCGGCTGGATACACGGCTGGGCTGGCGGGCGGGGGAGTCCCTGGAGTTCAGCGTGGCCGGCCAGAATCTTCTGACTCCCCGCCATATCGAATTCGGGGACGGAAATCAGGTCCACGTCACGCAGGTGGAACGGAGCATCGTGGGAAAGAGTCACGTGGCGCTTTTAGGTCCGAGAACTTCAATACTGCGGATCGTCTTCATCCTCTGGATGGGGGTCCTGTGGCGCGCCCAGGCTGGGGCGGCCGAGATTGAGGAGTATCAGGTGAAGGCGGCGTTTCTGTTCAACTTCGCCAAATTCGTGGAATGGCCGGCGCAAGCGTTTAAGAGCGCCGGCGCGCCGATCGAAATCTGCGTGCTCGGCCCCAATCCGTTCGGCTTCTCGCTGGCCAACGCGGTCGAAGGAAAGACGGTCGGAAACAGGCATTTCGTGGTACGTGACGTTCGCGACGCGCAACAGGCCAACGAGTGCCACATTGTCTTTGTGAGCGCCGCGGCGTGGACACGGTCGCAGGCCCGGTTGGGAGATATCAAGAAGTGCTGCGTTCTGACGGTCGGGGAAGAGGAGAGTTTCATTGCCGGCGGCGGAATGATCAATCTCAAATTGGAAGACGCGCGCGTGCGCGTGGAAATCAACCCGGATGCCGCCGAACGAGCCGGGCTGCGGATCAGCTCGAAGCTCCTGAGTCTGGCCGAGATCAGGAGAAGGTGAAGGTGCAAGTAAAGATGAGCATGGCGACGCGCTATCGCAACCTGGCCGTCAAGCAGAAGCTCCGGCTGATCGTCATGGCCACGGTGAGCCTGGTCTTGCTGCTGGCATGCGCCGCCGTGCTGCCCTATGACCAAATCGCGGCACGCGATTCGATGCGGAACGACCTCGGGGTTCTGGCGGACATCTTCAGCGCCAACAGCTCCGCGGCGCTCAGCTTCAACGACCGGTCGGCCGCCGAGGAGTTGCTCTCGACGCTCCAAGCCAAACAGCACGTTGTCGCCGCCTTCCTCTATGCCGCCGACGGCAAGTTATTTGCCACCTACTACCGCCCTCCTGAGCAAACTCGTATTGCCGCGCCCCGCCCGGAGGACGACAGCAGCCGGTTTGGAGCGGACCGGCTGGTCCTGTTCCGGAGCGTCCTGCTCAAGGGACAGAAAGTCGGCACGGTCTGTCTCGAATCGGACTTGGGGGAGCTGAACGCCCGGCTCCAGGCTTCGCCGGGATGGTCCTGGCCATCTTGTTTGGCGCGGCGCTGCTGGCGCTGGTGATCTCCTCCAAGCTGCAACGCGTCATTTCGGATCCGATTGCGCATCTCGCGGGAGTGGCGAAGGCGGTCTCCCTCGACAAGAACTATGCCGTGCGGGCCGTGAAGCAGGCTGACGACGACCTGGGACAACTGACCGATGCCTTCAACGGGATGTTGTCGGAGATCGAGCGGCGCGACGAGGCGATTACGGGGAATCTGGACCGCCTGGAACAAGAAGTCGCGGCACGCACCGCGGAGTTGGTGAAGTCGAACGCGGATCTGCTGGTGGCCAAGGACAGGGCGGAGGCGGCCAGCCTCGCCAAGAGCGAGTTCCTTGCCAACATGAGTCACGAGATCCGCACTCCGATGAATGGCGTCCTGGGAATGACCGAACTGGTTCTGGACACCGATCTCACCGTGGAGCAGCGCGATTATCTGAATACGGTGAAGATGTCGGCGGATTCGCTGCTGGCCGTCATCGACGATATCCTGGACTTCTCCAAGATCGAGGCCGGAAGACTGGAGATGGCGCCCATCCCGTTCGATCTTCGCGACCACATCGAGGAGACCACCACGGCTCTGGCGCTGCGGGCCCATCAAAAGGGTTTGGAACTGGTCTGCAACGTCCACCCGGAGGTGCCTGAATACGTGGTCGGCGATGTAACCCGGCTGCGACAGATCCTGGTGAACCTCTTAGGCAACGCGATCAAGTTCACCGAACACGGCGAGGTGGAGCTGGAAGTCGGACTGGAGCCCCAGGAAGCTGGCCAGGTGCGCCTGCATTTCACGGTTCGAGACACCGGCGCCGGCATTGCTCCGGAAAAGCAGGAGATGATCTTTGAGGCGTTCAATCAGGCCGACAGCTCGACGACACGCCTGTTCGGCGGAACCGGCCTGGGGTTGACGATCTCCGCACGGCTGGTCGCGGCGATGCAGGGAAGAATCTGGGTCGAAAGCGATCTCGGAAAGGGCAGCCGCTTCCATTTCACGGCGGCCTTTGGCGCTTCCGCCGATCTTCGGAAAGTCAAGGTAGCCGAGGGTTCCTTGACCGGAAAACGGGTCCTGGTGGTCGACGACAACTCCACCAACCGGTGCGTTCTGGAGGGCCTGCTGCGGGTCTGGGGCACGCAGCCCGTTGCGGCGGTCGGCGCATCCGACGCCCTGGAGCATCTGCGACGCGGCGCCGACGACGGCCGGCCGATTCAACCTGGTGCTGACGGACGCGCACATGCCGGGCATGGACGGCTTTCGGCTGGCGGAGCGAATCCACAGCACTCCGGATTTCACCCAGGCCATCATCATCATGCTCACTTCCGGAGAGCGCCTGGGGGATATGGCGCGCTGCCAGGAGTTTGGAATTTCGGCCTATCTCACCAAGCCGGTCCGCCGCGCCGAGTTGCGCGCGGCCATCGTCGCGGCCATCGCGGAGCAGTCCCGCGGCCGGCAAGCAGTGGCCCCCGTGGGATTGCAGGCCGGTCCAATTGTGAGGGAGCAGTCCGGCCCTGAGTTGCGCATTCTCCTCGTCGAGGATAACGTCGTCAATCAGATGGTCGGCCGCGGAATACTCGAAAAAGCGCGGCACCGTGTAGTGGTCGCTGGCAACGGCAAGGAGGCTCTGCGGCTGTTGGACGAGCAGCCCTTCGATCTGGTCTTGATGGATGTCCAGATGCCCGAGATGGACGGCTTTGAAGCCACGGCGGCCATCCGCGAGAAGGAAACGCGGAGCGGTGAGCACATGCCCATCATCGCCATGACCGCCCACGCCATGATCGGCGACCGCGAGCGATGTATCGCGGCGGGGATGGACAGCTACATCACCAAGCCAATTAACGGTTCGGCGCTACTGGATCTTGTAGCGGAGTATGGCGGGAAGCCCCTGCCCACATAGTCTTCCTAGGCCCACTTCTTGCCGAGTTCGTCCAGACCGGCCTTCTTCAAATCGTCCGGAGACATCACGATGTGGAAGCTGCAATCCGCGTTGAGATGCAGGAAGAACGGCTCCGCAATCGACGGCACTCGCGACGGGTCTTTGACATCGACGATCAGGATCCCTCCCCGCTTGCCGTCTTGTTCGGTGAAGTAGGCGGCTTCCGGTTTGATGTCGTCGAGAATCCGGCCCAGTACCGCTCCGATCTTGCCCTGCCGCACCAGCGTGTTGAAGGGTTCATGTGGCATCCGAACGTTCAGTAACATCCTCATGGTTTTTGCTCCTGGCACTCCTTCACACCTAATCTGATGCGCGCGGAGCCCGCCGGTCGCATCCTTCCGGGACAGGCCAAGCCGGCCGTCCCACCGCTTGTGGAGTACTGTACGTCGTGTGGAGTACTATATGGACCATGGTCACAACCAGGCGCAAGGCCAAGGAGCCGGAGGAAGCCGTCGATGCAACAGCGGTGGAGCCGCCATCGGAACCGCACGGCCCGGGGTTCCCCGTTGTCGGCATCGGCGCGTCGGCCGGGGGGCTGGCGGCCTTCGAGGCGTTCTTCTCCGGCATGCCCGCCGGCGTCGATCCCGGCATGGCCTTCGTGCTGGTGCAGCACCTGGCCCCGGACCACAAGAGCGTCCTCACCGACCTCATCCGGCGCTACACCCGCATGCAGGTCTTCGAAGTAGAGGACGGGATGGCGGTCCAACCTAACTGCGCCTACATCATCCCGCCCAATCGCGACATGGCTTTTCTGAACGGCACGCTGCAGTTGCTGGAACCGGCCGCGCCGCGCGGCCACCGCATGCCGATTGACTTCTTCTTTCGCTCCCTGGCCCAGGACCAGCGCGAACGGGCCATCTGCATCGTGCTGTCGGGCACCGGCAGCGACGGCACCCTGGGCGTGCGGGCCATCAAGGGCGAGGGGGGCATGGTCATGGTCCAGAACCCCGCCTCCACCGAGTACGACGGCATGCCGCGCAGCGCCATCGCCACCGGCCAGGTGGACTATGAGCTCCCGCCCGCCGAGATGCCCGCCCAGCTCATCGCCTATGTAGCGCATGCCTTCGGCAAGTCCTCCCTGCCCGCCTCCGCCCCGGCGCCCAAGGCCGAGAACGCCATGAAGAAGATCTTTATCCTGCTGCGCGCCCAGACCGGCCACGACTTATCCCAGTACAAGCCGAGCACCATCCATCGCCGCATCGAGCGGCGCATGGCCGTCCACCAGATCGAGTCGATCGACAGGTATGTCAAGTATGTGCAGCAGACGCCGGCCGAGGTGGACGCCCTCTTTCGCGACCTGTTGATCGGCGTGACCAGTTTCTTCCGCGATCCGGAGGCCTTTAAGGCGCTCGAGGAACAGATCATTCCGAAGCTCTATGCCGGCAAGCCCTCGAGCGCCGTGATCCGCATCTGGACGCCGGGGTGCTCCACCGGTGAGGAAGCCTATTCCCTCGCCATCCTGCTCGCCGAGCGCCAGGAGGCCATGAAGCAGAGTGTCAAGGTGCAGGTCTTCGCCACCGACATTGACAGCCGGGCGATTGCCGCGGCCCGCGCCGGTCTCTATCCGGCCAGCGTCGCCGCCGACATCTCGCCGGAGAGGCTGGCCCGATTCTTCACGGCGCAGCCCGACGGCAGCGCCTACCGCATCCACAAAGGCATCCGCGACATGGTGGTCTTCTCCGAGCAGGACGTGATCAAAGACCCGCCGTTCTCCAAACTCGACCTGATCAGTTGCCGCAATCTCCTGATCTACATGGGCGCGGAATTGCATAAGAAGGTCTTTCCCCTGTTCCACCACGCGCTGAACCCGGACGGTTTTCTCTTTCTGGGCACCTCGGAGACGGTGGGCGACTTTGGCGATCTTTTTGCCGTGCTGGACCGCAAATTGAAGCTGTATCGGCGCAAGGAGGATATTCACAGCGCGCGGCGCGTGGCCCTGGGCCGGTTTCTGCCGCCCATGACGGCGTTGGATGTGGCTGTCCCGCGGGCCGCCGGAAAGGTGGCTGATCCCGGAAAACAGCCGCTGCGCGAGCTGGCCGAACGGGCGCTCTTGCAGCAGGTCGCCCCGGCCAGCGCGCTCGTCAACGGCCAGGGCGACATCCTGTACCTGCATGGCCGTACCGGTCAGTACCTGGAACTGGCTCCGGGCGAGGCTGGCATCAACAACATCCTGAAGATGGCCCGCGAAGGGTTGCGGCGCGACCTGGCCACGGCCCTGCACAAAGCCGTGGGGATAAGAGAGATCGTGCGCTGCCCGGGCCTGCGCGTCAAAACCAACGGCGGCTTCACTGCGGTCAACCTGACCATCCACCCGGTGGCGACCAGCCCCGCCGCGACCCCCGAGGCGCCCCTGTACCTGGTCATCCTGGAGGATGCGCCGCCCTTCGACCCCCTACAGGCGGAGCAGGCCGCCCTGCATGCCCGCGCGCACGCGGACGGCCCCGAGACGGACGCCGACGCGCGCGTCGCGGCGCTCAAGCGGGATTTGCGGGCCAAGGAGGAGTATCTCCAGACCGCCAATGAGGAGATGGAGACCTCCAACGAAGAGCTCAAATCCTCCAATGAGGAGATGCAGTCGGTCAACGAGGAATTGCAGTCCACCAACGAGGAGCTGGAGACCTCCAAGGAGGAATTGCAGTCGCTCAACGAGGAACTGGCCACCGTCAACGCCGAACTGCAAACCAAGGTGGCGGATCTCTCGCGGGCCAACAACGACATGAACAACCTGCTGGCCGGCACGGGCATCGCCACCGTCTATGTGGATCACCGGCTGCGCATCCTGCGCTTCACCCCCACCGCCACCCGCATCATCAACCTGATCCTGAGCGACGTGGGGCGGCCGGTGGCTCACATAGTCTCCAACCTGGTCGGCCATGACCGTCTGGTGGAGGACGTGCAGACAGTGCTGGACAGCCTGATTCCCATCGAGGTGGAGGTGCAGACCAAGGTGGGCGATTGGTACACCATGCGCATTCTGCCCTATCGCACGCTGGAGAACGTGATCGAGGGCGCGGTGATCACCTTTGTGGACATCTCCGGGGCGAAGAAGGCGCAGGACGCGCTGGAGGAGAGCCGGTCCCACTTCCGGCAGCTTGCGGACTCCCTGCCGCAGCCCGTGTGGATGTGCCGGGCCGACGGCCTCTGCGATTACCTCAGCCCGCAGTGGGTCGAATTCACCGGCTTGCCGGAGGCCCAACAACTGGGCTTCGGGTGGCTCGACCAGATCCACGCGGAGGACCGTAGCGTGCTGATGACCGCCTGGAGCAAGGCGGTGGCGGCGGGGGAGCCTTTCAAAGTCGAATTCCGCATCCGCCATCGCAGCGGTGAGTACCATTGGTTCGAGATGCGCGCAACGGCTTTGCGCGACGCGGACGGCCGGATCGTGAAGTGGTTCGGCATGAACTTTGACATTCAGGAGGCCCACAATGATCCGAAAGGATGACCGCCCGGGCGACGCCGCCGAACTGCGCCGGCGGGCCGAAGCGATGGTTCCGGGAAGTGCAACGCAGCCGCTCGACAACCTCGATGCCCTGTCGCCCGAGGAAATGCGGCGGACGCTGCATGAGCTGCGCGTGCATCAAATCGAACTGGAACTGCAGAACGAGGAACTGCGCCAGGCGCAAGCGGAACTGGACGCCGCGCGCGCGCGCTATTTCGACCTTTACAATCTGGCGCCGGTGGGCTATTGCACCGTCAGCGAGCAGGGGCTGATCCTAGAGGCCAATCTCACCGCCGCCGCCCTGCTGGGCGTGGCGCGAAGCGCGCTGGTGCAGCGGCCGTTGACCAGCTTCATCCTCCCCGAGGACCAGGACATCTATTACCTGTACCGCAAACAACTGCACGGCGCCGGTGCGCCGCAGGCGTGCGAGCTGCGGATGGTGGAAGTAGATGGAATGGCATTCTGGGCGCGGCTGGAGGCCACCGTCGCGGAAGCCGCCGACGGCGCGCCGGTGTACCGCGTCGTGGTGAGCGACATCAGCGGGCGCAAGCGGACCGAGGAGGCGCTGCAAGAGGCGTTGGACGAGATCCGGACCCTGCGCGGCAACCGAGAAATGAAGGAAGGCCATATTGACCCGCAAGGATGACCGGTCCGGCGATGCCGCCGGCCTGCGCCGGCGGGCCGAAGAGATCGCTCGGGGAAGAGCGGCGCCGTCGCCGGAGAACCTCCAACCCATATCGCCCGAGGAAACCCGGCGGACGCTCCACGAACTGCGGGTGCATCAGATCGAGCTCGAGATGCAGAACGAGGAACTGCGCCGGGCGCAGGTGGAACTGGACGCCGCGCGGGCGCGCTATTTCGACCTCTACGATCTGGCGCCGGTGGGCTATTGCACGGTCAGCGAGGAGGGGCTGATCCTGGAGGCCAATCTCACCGCGGCCTCCCTGTTGGGGGTAGCCAGGGGCGCGATGGTCGGGCAGCGGTTGACCAGCTTTATCCTCCCCGCGGACGAGGACATCTATTACCTTCGTCGCAAACAGCTCTTTGACACCGGTGCGCCGCAGGCGTGCGAGCTGCGGATGGTGAAGAAGGACGGAACGGCATTCTGGGCGCATCTGGAGGCCACCGCCGCCGAGGACGCTGCCGGCGCGCCCGTGTGCCGCGTGGTGATAAGCGACAACCCCGAGCACAAGCGGGCGGAGGAGGCGCTGCGGGAGAGCGAGCAGCGCTATCGCTCTCTATTTGAAAACATGCTGGACGGCTTCGCGTACTGCCAAATGCTATACGACGACAAGGACCGCCCGGTGGACTTTGTCTATCTGAAGGTGAACACTGCCTTCGAACAGTTGACTGGACTGCGGGATGTGATGGGGAAACACGTCACCGAGATCCTTCCGGGGATTCGCGAGTCGAGCCCCGAGGTCTTTGAAATCTACGGCCGGGTCGCGTTGACCGGCAAGCCCGAAAGCTTTGAGCTTGAGTTCAAGCCAATCTCACGGTGGCTGAACATTTCGGTCTATAGTCCGGAAAGGGGATACTTCGTCGCGGTCTTCGACGATATTACAGAGCGCAAATTGAATGAGGCCGACCGCGAAACCATGCTGGCCGTGTTGCGTTTGGCCAGTGCCGCCAACAGCGCCCACGAACTGATTCGTGCGGTTACCCGCGAGTTGCGGGGCTGGTCGGGTTGCGAGGCGGTGGGGATCAGATTGCGCGAGGGCGATGACTTCCCCTACTTCGAAACCCTCGGCTTCCCGGCTGAGTTCGTGCAGGCCGAGAACTATCTGTGCGCCCGGGACGAGAACCAGGAACTTCTGCGCGACAGCCAAGGCAACGTGATGCTCGAATGCGTGTGCGGCGACATCCTTTCCGGGCGTTTCGACCCGCGCCTGCCGTTCTTCACTCCCGGCGGCAGCTTCTGGACGAACAGCGCCAGCAACCTGCCGGCGTCGACTACGGAAGCCGGCCGCCATGGCCGCACGCACAACCGCTGCAACAGCGCCGGATTTGAATCCGTGGCCTTGATTCCCCTGCGAGCTTCCGGCCGGACGCTCGGCTTGCTGCAGTTCAACGACCCGCGCCCGGGCCGCTTCACACCGGAAAGGATCGCCCTGATGGAAAGGGCCGCGGCCAGCCTTGCGATTGCCGTGGAGCAGCGGATGACCCAGGCGGCCCTGCGCGAAAGCGAGGAGAAGCACAGGTTATTGCTGGAATACTCCGGCGTTGGAGTGGGTTACTGGGATTCCGATGGCCGCGCGATTTTCTTCAACCGGCGTGCACTGGAAAACCTTGGCGGAGGCTCTCTACAGCAGTATGTGGGCCGTTCGGTGTCCGACCTGCATGGCAACGATGCGGGCGCCCTCTATGTAGAACGTCTCAAGGAGGCTGTCGCATCGGACACGGTGAGGGAGTATGAGGATTGCGTCTCACTGCCAGGCGGAGCCAAGTGGTTCCTATCGGTGTATAAGAGGGTGCTGGATTCCACAGGGCGAGTTGGCGGCGTGCAAGTCATCTCGCATGACATTACCGAGCGCAAGGCGCTCGAAGCCCAGCTCCAGCAGGCGCAGAAGATGGAATCGATCGGGCGGCTGGCGGGCGGCGTGGCCCACGACTTCAATAACCTGCTGACGGTGATCAACGGCTACAGCCAGTTGCTGCTCGCCAAACTCAGCGCCGGCGATCCGCTGCGGGCGGGCCTCGTGGAGATCTCAAAGGCCGGAGAGCGCGCTGCGGGCATGACCCGGCAACTGCTGGCGTTCAGCCGCAAGCAGGTGCTCGAACCGTGCGTGCTGGATCTCAACCAGGTGGTGGAGGGGATGCGGTCGATGCTCGAGCGCCTGGTGGGAGAAGACGTGGAGGTGCGGGTCGCGCTGAACGCGGAAGCCGGGATGGTGCACGCCGATCCGCATCAACTGGAGCAGGTGCTCATGAACGTGGTGGTGAACGCCCGGGACGCCATGCCGGGCGGCGGGAAGTTGCTGATCGAGACGGCCGCGCGTGGGCCGCTACGTCATGCTGGCGGTGAGCGACAACGGGGTGGGCATGGACGAAGCGACGCAGCGGCAGATCTTCGAGCCGTTCTTCACCACCAAGGGAGTCGGCAAAGGGACCGGGCTCGGGCTGTCGATGGTGCAAGGCATCGTGGCGCAGAGCGGCGGCTACATCGACGTCTACAGCGAACGGGGCCAGGGGACGACGTTCAAGATCTACCTTCCCGCGCCGGCCGAGACGGCAGCCGATGCCGGGACGCCGGTCGCCGTTCCGGCGCTGGGCGGGGAAGGAAACCGTGCTGGTGGTGGAGGACCAGACGGAAGTCCGCGCCTACGCCGTCGCGGTGCTGCAGGCCTACGGCTACCGGGTCATCGAAGCGGAGAACGCTGGCGAAGCGCTCCTGCTGTGCGAGCGGGACGGGCCGCGCATCGATCTGGTGTTGACCGACGTGGTGATGCCGAACGTGAGCGGCCGGGAACTGGGCCAACAGCTCAAGAAGCTCCAGCCCGGCATCCAGGTGCTGTTCATGTCCGGATACACCGACACCGTCATCGCGCAGAATGGGGTTTTGGAGGAAGGCGCGGAGTTCATCCAGAAGCCCTTCAGTCCCGAATATTTGGCCGGCAAAGTTCGCGCGGTGCTGGGACCTTGCTAGAGTGGGACAGGCGGTTTCGCCTGTCCGCGGAGCATGGACAGGATGGGAGTCCTGTCTTACACGGAGGGTAAGATGCTACGTGTCCTGGTCCTTTCTGTATGGTTGGCGGCGGGCATCTTTGCCCAAATCATCACCCTAACTCCGCAGGGAGGCAGAGGGAGCGCGCAGCTCCAGCCGGTGCGCCCCCTGCGGCTCGAGGACGCCTGCACGCTCGAAGGCCGAACCGTGAATTCGGCCACGGGCGAGCCCGTCAAATGGGCCAACGTGACACTCCAGGGCGGAGTTGTCGCGACCGCGGGCGGTCGTGGCGGGACCATCGGGTCTTACACGACCACTTCGAACGGCGAAGGGACGTTCGCGATGAAGAACCTCCCGCCTGGCCGCTACTCCATTCGGGCGGAACGATCCGGGTTCACCGCAACACCGGTCCCCATGACGACCCTGACACCGGGGCAGCGGATGACGGGGCTGGACCTGAAGTTACAGCCGCAGGCGGTGATTGCGGGCCGGGTTTTGGACGAACACGGCGAGCCCGTTGCCCGCGCCACCGTGATGGCGATGGGCTACAGCTTACGCGCCGGCGGGCAAGCGACTCTCGCCTCGGTCGAGCGCGACCACCAACGATCTTGGGGAATACCGCGCGTTTGGATTGCCGCCGGGCCGCTATTATATCGCCGCGACATTTCGTTCCAACTTATCCGTGACCTCGAACTCCGAGGATCGCTCGGCGGAGCCGTTGCCGGAAGAGGCGTACACGACCACTTACTATCCCGGCACCAAGGATTTGCAGTCGGCGGCGCAAATAGAGGCCGCGCCTGGAGCGGCAGTCGAGAACATCAACCTGCAACTGGCCAAGTCGTTCGCGGTGCGCGTGCGGGGGAGCGTAGCCAATCTGCCGGAGACAACGAATTGGATCCCCATGGTCAACATGACCAGGGCCGATGACAATGACGCGCCTTCCTCCATGGGTAGTTCACTGAGCGCCTCGGCGAGACAAGGCCAATTTGAGTTTCGTGGGGTCACCCCGGGGAGATACACGTTAACCGCTTCGGCCAACGACGGCCAGAAGCGACTGCAGGGACGCCAGACGGTGGATGTTGGTTCGGTCAATGTCGAAAATGTCACTATCTCCCTCAGCACGGGGTTCGATCAGCCGGGCAAGGTTCGTGTGGATGGCCAGACCCAAGTGGGGGTGCAGACGCTCTCGGTGATGCTTCAGCCGGCGGATTCAGGTGCTGGAGGTTTGTCGAGCGCCGCTGCAAGAGCGGACCCCGAGGGGAACTTCGTACTTGCCGGCGTCTGGCCGGGCCGCTATCTCCTGAGGGTGTCTGCGCCGTCGAACTTATATGTGAAGTCCCAGCGGCTCGGCAGCGAGGATGTGCTGGAGACGCCGCTGGATTTGTCGGGCGGGGCGGGCGGCGCCCTGAGCATAGTCCTGGGCGTCAGCACCAGCGAGGTTTCCGGCGCGGTCACCAGCGAAGACGGAGCGCCGGTCGCGAATGCCATGGTTGTGCTCATTCCCGACTCCGTGAAGCGGCGGGAGCTGCAGCAGTTCTACAGAATTGTCACGACGGGTCCGGCGGGCGGGTACAAATTCACCGGTATCGCCCCCGGCAGATACAAGCTCTTCGCCTGGGAGAAGATCCCGGGCGGCGCGTGGATGGACCCTGACGTCCTGAAGCCCGTCGAAAGCAAGGGCAAGCCGATCGACATCCAGGAGACCAGCCGGGAAACCGTGGACCTTCGAGCGCTCCCGGCGCTTGAGTGACGGCGGAGCCCCGCGGGGCGCGCCATCGCCTTCTGAGGCCTCCCGCGTGCGAGCTCCGCAGAATGCTCTACTTTAGCGGCAGACGACACACTGCGATCGTCTGCCCCCCCTACTCAGATCAGCTCGCGCGGGTCCGCGCGGAACTCGCCGTTGCGGTATTGCCGCCACATCTCCAGGGCCTGGACGCAGAAGGCTGTTGAGACCGGGTTGGCGAAGGGGGTGCGGGCTTGCTTGTGTTATGCTCATACCGACCCGAAGACAAGACGGGAGTCTTGTCTTACGCGGAGGGTAAGATGCAATATTTCCTGCTTCTCTCTGTATGGGCGGCAGCAGGTCTTGCCGGTCAGGTAACGGCAGTCGCGCCAGGTCCAGCGGCAGCGCCGTCGGGAACGTCCAGCTCACAGGCTACTTGCACGCTGGAAAGGAAGACGGTCAATTCGCTCACCGGCGAGCCAGTCAAGTGGGTGAAGCTGACACTCGCGGGCGTAGTCGTTGCGGGCCGTGGCGGAACCGGTGCTCAATACACGACGACTTCGAACGGCGAGGGGGAGTTCGCGCTGGACAACCTCTCGCCTGCTCGGTACCGTCTTACAACGGAACGGTCCGGGTTCGGAGGAACATTGGGCGCCATGCTGATGCTGACGCCCGGTCAGCGGATGGCGGGGCTGGTGTTGAAACTGCGGCCTTTGGCGGTGATCGCGGGCCGGGTTTTAGAAGAACATGAGGAACCCGTTGCCCTGGCCTCCGTAATAGCGATTAAGTACACCTACACACAGGAGGGCAAGCGACTCCTCACATACCGGAGCGTGACCACCAACGACCTTGGCGAGTACCGTGTGTTCGGATTGGAGCCGGGCCGCTACTATGTAGCTGCAATACACCCTTCCAGGCCCTCGTCCGCCGAGGACCGCTTGGTTGGGCCGCGGCCGGAGGAAGCCTACGCCACAACTTACTACCCCGGTACGGCCGAGATACGGACGGCGACACAGGTGGAGGTCGCCGGCGGAGAGGTGGTCCAGAACATCAACCTGCAATTCGCCAAATCGCCCATTGTGTGGGTGCGAGGGAGCGTAGCCAACCTGCCAGGCACGACAAGTTCGACCGTCATGGTCGACTTGGCCAGGACCGATGACCTGGCTTCCTCCAAGGCGATCCGCGGCACCGCGGCCAACCAAGGCCGATTCGAGTTTCGCAACGTCTCCGCGGGGAGATACACGTTGACTGCCACGGTATTCGACGGCCAGAGGAAGCTCCAAGGACGCCAGATGGTGGATGTTGGTTCTGCGAACGTTGAGGGTGTCACGATCACGGTCGGGACGGTGTTCGACCAACCGGCAGGGTTCGCGTGGATGGACAAACGCAATTGCCGGCGCGGCGGCTCTCCGTGTTCTTACAGCCGGCGGATTCGGGTGATGGCCTGTCGATTCAGCGAGCGACAGCGGACGCTGAGGGGAACTTCGTGTTTATTGGCATCTGGCCGGGACGGTATCTCCTGACGGTGTCCACGGAGCAGAGCTTCTACGCGAAATCCATGCGACTCGGCGTCGAGGATGTGCTGGAGACGCCATTGGATTTGACGGGCGCGGCAAATGGTGCCCTGAGCATCGTGCTTGGCATCAGCGCCGGCGAGGTTTCGGGCGTGGTCTCCAGCGAAGACGGAACGCCCGCAGTGAGTGCCACCGTTGTCCTCGTTCCCGAATCCGCGAAAAGGCGAGAACTGCTGCATTTCTACAGAACGGCGACGACGGACTTCTCGGGCGTGTACAAATTGCCCGGTGTGGCTCCGGGCAAGTACAAGCTATTCGCCTGGGAGGGCTCCCCGGGCTTCGCGTGGATGGACCCGGACATACTCAAGCCGGTGGAGAGCAAGGGCAAAGCGATCGAGATCCAGGACACCAGCAGGGAAACCGTGGACCTTGGAGCGCTCCCGGCGCTTGAGTGACAACGGAGCCCCGGGGGGCGGGCCATCGCCTTCTGTGGCCTGCCGCGTGCGAGCTCCGCAGAATGCTCTGCCTTATCGGCAGACGACACACTGCGATCGTCTGCCCCCCTACTCAGATCAGCTCGCGCGGGTCCGCGCGGAACTCGCCGTTGCGGTATTGCCGCCACATCTCCAGGGCCTGGACGCAGAAGGCTGTTGAGACCGGGTTGGCGAAGGGGGCCCGCTCGGAACCGCGGCGGCCGAAGCAGAAGGCGCCGTCCAGGCTTGGGGCGGGGTCGCGGTACTGGAAGGCGAGGATTCGCGCGGCCTCATCCTCCGCTGCCGGTGCGTCGAGCGGGGCTGCGCCCAGGGCGGACGCGTAGATTCTGATGCGCAGCAACTGCGCGCAGACATCCGAGCGTTCGAAGCGCGGAGCGATTTCATCGAGCAGATGCCGCACGCGCAGAATCCCGTCGCGAAGCACGGCCGCGCAATCGGGCCGAGCCGCGCGGGGCAGCAGTCCCTCGAGGAAGTAGCAGTAGGCGTGCAGGCGGTCCATCACGCGCTCGGGGTCCGGTTCGGCGTCGAGAAAGGCGGCGTGCGTATGCAGGAAGCCGGCCAGCGCCGCTTCGTACAAACTGATGAATTCCGCATCCTCCGTTTCGAGCCAGGCCATAGCGGCCTTGAGTTGGTAGCACCCGGGCTCCCGCGACCAGCGTCCGTTACCGGGGACCGGTTGCTTCCCGGGAAGCGCTAGAACGGGGTGGTAGCCGGAGGGGCCGCGAAAGTCCCGAGCCATGGAGCGCGTGCAGGCCACGGCGATGTCCCGGAATTCGGCGTCGCCGGTGGAGCGCCACAAGGCGAAGAGGCCACGAGCGATGATTCCGGCGTCGAAAAAATACGCCGGCGGGGGGGCCGCCGCATCGATTTCAAAAGGGATAATGGCGAGAGCCGGATTCCAGGCCACGCGGGTGAGGAAGCGGCCCGCCCGGACGGCGGCCTCGAGCGCACGAGAATCCCGAGTCAGTTGATAGAGTAACACCAGAGCGGCGGCGGCATAGCCCGTGATTTCGGTGGAAGCTGCCCGCATCTGCTGCGAATCCACGCGAAAATAGCGGGAAACTCCCCCGCGGGGGTCCTGGATGCCGGATTCGAGAAACCACCTCAGGGCCCGGTCCGTCACAAGCGAGTATGGTTCCGAGGCCCCAGGCGGAGCAAGGGGGCCTCCGGAAGAGAGTTCAGGCATTTTCAGAAGTTGCCCATTGTAGCATTCAGGGTGTCGGACGAGCGGGGGGATTCCCACAACGGACTGTTATACTGTTAGAATTGATGTTCCTACTGCGACCATGAAGTTCTTTGCTCTCTTCCTATTAGCGACCAGTGTGGGCCTTGCGGCCGACCTGAGCACGGGGCAGGCCGCCCGACTATTAATCGGCCAGACGACCTTTACTTTGGAGGCATCGGGCGCCAGCCAGACGCTCTTGGGCGCGGTGGGCGGCGTGGCTTTCGCCAACAACACACTGTTTGTGGCCGATGCCAACCGTGTGGGCGCCTTGCCTGTAAACAACCGGGTGCTTATCTACGCGAACCTGTCCTCGATGATTCCGGGGCCCACCGACATGTTGGAGGCTACGCAACGGTGCCCGGCTTGTGTGGGCACAGCGTCCGTGGTGTTGGGCCAGCCCGACTTCACGACGACGGACCTGACGATTCCGCCGACCAGCCTGACGCTGCGCACGCCTTCGGCGGTGGCGAGCGACGGCGTGAGGCTGGCGATCGCCGACTCCGACAACAACCGGGTGCTGCTCTACAACTCCATCCCGACCTCGAATAAGGCGGCGCCGGACGTGGTGCTTGGGCAGACGGATTTTACGAGCGCCGGAACGCTAAAGCCGCCGACTGCCAGCTCGCTGCGGGGACCGCAGGGTGTGTGGTTTCAGAACGGGAAGCTCTTCGTAGCGGACACCTTCAACAACCGGGTGCTGATCTGGAATCGCATCCCCACCGCCAATGGGACGCCCGCCGACGTGGTGCTGGGGCAGGCGAACTTCACGGCGTTTCCCGAAAACGAGCCTTCCATAGCATTGGCTAACGTCAAGGCAACCACGCTCTTCAGTCCGACTTCGGTGACCTCGGACGGGGTGAGGCTGTATGTGACGGATTTGGGATACGATCGCGTGCTCATCTGGAACTCGATTCCCACCACCAACCTGCAGCCGGCGGACGTGGTGATCGGGCAGCCCGACATGACTTCGTCGGTGACGAACAATTCTCCGAAGATGTGCGCGAGCAATGGCACCGACACGGATGGGAACGCGACTTATCCGGTGCGGTGCGGCGGCACTTTGAATACGCCGCGCTTTGCGCTGTCCGATGGCCAGAGGCTGTTCATCGCCGACGGCGGCAACGATCGTGTGCTAGTGTTCAACAGCGTGCCGTCGGCCAACGGACAGGCTGCCGATGTGGTGCTCGGGCAGCAGACTATGGAGGGGAACGTCTCGGGGAGTTCCTTCGATCCGCTGCCGCAGTCGAGCGCGGATTCGCTGCGCACGCCGATGTCGCTCGCCTGGGATGGAACCAACCTCTACGTGGCGGATACGTTCAACCGGCGGATCATGGTTTTCACGGTGGCCGAGCCGTCCATCCCCTACGCCGGGGTTCGGAACAGCGCGAGCCGCGCCATCCACTCTCTCGGCGCCATCTTGATTTCCGGCTCTATTCAGGAGAAGGATAAGCTCACGGTCAAGATCGGCGAAACAGAATATGTGTACACGGTGATCGAGAATGACACCCTGGCGAACGTGGTCACTCAAGTCGTCAACCTGATCAACGCGGGCGATGGGGACCCCCTGGTTTACGCGTCGCCGAACTTGCAGCAACAGGCGGTCATTTTGACGGCGCGCGGGGAAGGCGTCGCCGGCAACGACATCACGTACTCGGTGACCTTGTCGGACACGCCGCTGCTGGCCGCCTCGGTGGCGGGTCCTACGCTGAGCGGCGGGAACGACGCCGCGAAGATTGCGCCGGGGACGCTGGTGGAGATCCTGGGGGAAGGGCTCGCCGAACAAGTAGCGGTCGCGTCGCTTACCGAGCAGAACCTGCCGACGCAAATGGCAGGCGTGCAGTTTTATGTGGACGGAATCCGCTCGCCGCTGTTGTACGTTTCGCCGACGCAGATCAACGCGCAGATCCCCTTTGAAGTTGCGGACGCGAGCAGCGTGAACGCCTATGTGCGGGTAGAGTGGAGCGACGGCCGCGTAACCGTCACCAATCCGGTGGCGGTTCCGATCATTCCGCAGAATCCCGGTATTTTCGGCTACGAGGGTCCGGAGCCCAGGCCGGCCGTGGCGCTGCACTCGAGCAGCCAGGCGACGGGCACGATCTCGGTGGACGGCACCGCGGCTCCGAGCGATCTCGTGGCGATCACGATCGAGGACCGCAAGTATAGCTTATACGGTCCAGGAGGGCGACACGCTGGCGTCCATCCGGGACGGGCTGGTGGCGCTGGCGAACCAGGATCCCAAGGTGGAAGCGTTCGCCTCCGGGCTCTTCACGCGTATCCGGCTTCGGGCGCGGGTTCCGGGTCCGGCGGGCAACGGAATCAAGATCGGCAGCGGCACCGCCGAGGGCGGTTCGGCCATCATTTCGCCTTTCAACGGTGGGCTTTGCTGCGCCAGCGTGGCGGGGAGTCTGGTGACTCCGGAGAACCCGGCGTTACCGGGCGAAACGATCCTCATTTACGCTACTGGACTCGGCGTGGTCAAGCCGGACCTGGCCCGGCTGGCCGTCAAAACGGGATCGAAATACGACGGGCTCGTTTTGAACGAGCCGCTGGCGTTTGTCTCGTCGCTGGCGGGGGGCAAGACCGCCAACGTATTGTACACGGGGATGAAGAACGGCACCTTCGCTCTTTACGAAGTACACCTCGAGCTAAACTCCTCGCAGCCGACGAACCCTTTGACGCAGTTGACCATCGCCCAGGACATCTACGTGAGCAATATCGCGACCATCCCCGTCTTTAATCCCGAAGGCGTGACCCCTTAACTGGCGGTGGCAGGCGAAACCGCGTGCCAGCCGGTTACTTGGGTTCCTGGTGCGGGCGGCGGCCGTTTTGTTCCAGTAGTTGCCTGGCTTGCTGAACTCTTTCCCCTTCGACATAGAAGAACGCGCCGGCGCGCACCGACCGAAAAATCACTCCCGCGTAATACTCGGATGCCTGGACGACATAATCGATGTCGGAGGCGGTCAGGAGTTCTTCCACCGCCAGAGCATCGGCGAGTTTCTTCGCGATATAGATGAGCTCGATCTCCTGTTCCTTGAAGAACTCCGGCTCTTGCCGCATGGTTACAGGTATCCCGCCTGTCCGGATCATAGTATCAAAGTCGGCCATGACTTGACGGAGCCCTGCGAAGGGGGGCACCATTACAGTTCATGGCGAGGATTCTGATCGTCGACGACCACACGCTGGTCCGCCAGGGACTTCGGGAGATTCTCGCCGATGGGTTTGCCGAGGCGGTTTTCGGAGAAGCGGGCAACGTGGACGAAATGCTTGGCCACCTGCGGGGCGGCCAGTGGGATGTCATCATACTGGACATCGGCATGCCCGGCAGGAGCGGGCTGGACGCATTAGGGGACGTCGGCCGGCTGAGTCCTTCTCCTCCGGTTCTTATCCTCACTATGTACCCCGAGAGCCAGTACGCGCTACGCGCCTTCCGCAGCGGAGCTGCGGGGTACATCACGAAGGATGCCGTGGCCGAGGAGCTGCTCAGAGCCGTTCAGGTGTTGCTCGAGGGCGGCAAATACGTGAGCCCGCCGGTAGCGGCGTTTCTGGTGGCGCAGATCACGGCGGGGGAGGGGAAGCCGTCCTACGAAGCGCTATCCGGCCGCGAATACGAGGTTTTCCGCGCCCTGGTCGCCGGCCAGTCCGTAACCAAAATCGCAAAGTCACTGGGCCTCAGCTCCAAGACGGTGAGCACTTATCGGGTGCGGCTGTACGAGAAACTGGGAGTGAAGACACTAGTGGAGTTGACCCGCTATGCAATGGAGCACGGGCTCATCGTTCCGGCCCCGGGCCGACGCTAGGCGCCGGCGGCCGGCGGCGGGGTGGCTGCGGCTGGCGCAGCAGGCGGCCGGCGTCGCGGCATGGGAACTCGACCTTGTCGGGCGAGAGTTTGCCTGCGCGGATGAGTTCTTATGGATGCACGGGGTTTCCGAGCCATCCGCGGACAATTGGCTGGAGCGAGTCGAGGTCTTGGACCGCGCACGGGTTGAAGAGAGCCTGAATCGATCCCTCCAGTCCGGCGAACCGTTCGAGTGCGAATACCGCGTGATCCGGGATGGGCAGACACGCTGGATTCAGAGCCGCGGCGGCCCCTGTCCGAATGGCTCCGGGCGTGTTGTGAGATTGGCCGGCTGGAGCGTGGACATCACCGACCGCAAGTTGGCGGAGAGTGAGTTGCGGACTTCGAACAACGCGCTCCGCGCCCTCTGGGCCAACCTGCAGTCCATTCGCGAGGAGGAGCGGGCCCGGATCGCGCGGGAGATTCACGACGACCTGGGGCAGTGCCTGACCGTCTTAAAGATCAATCTGGCGCGGCTGGACGGCAGCCTGGTCAAGGAAGGCCGGGAGGCGCCGGCCACCTTGAAGAGCGCCATCCATCAGGTGGACTCGGCGCTCAAGGCCGTGCGCAGAATCATCGCGGAGCTGCACCCGGTGATTCTGGATGAGCTCGGTTTGGGGCCGGCGCTGGAGTGGGCCGTCGAGGAGTTCTCGAAGCATAGCGGCGTCCCCTGCCTGCTTGAGTTCGATCCAGGGGGAGTGCGCCTGTCCAAGGAGCAATCCGCGGCTTTTTTCAGGATTGTTCAGGAATCGCTCGCGAACATCGGGCGCCACGCGTGCGCTACCCGCGCTTCGGTCGGGATTCACTCCAACGAGGGACTGGTCGAGTTGAAGGTGACGGACAATGGCGTGGGCCTGGATCGGAACAAGCTTCAGAAGACGGACTCCTTCGGCATCGCCGGTATGCGCGAGCGCGCGGTGCTGATGGGTGCTTCGCTCGACTTGGAGAGCCGCCCCGGCGAGGGCACGACAGTCCGGCTCACTCTGCAAACGTAGCAGCCGATTGCAGGAGCCGCTCGGCAAGTCGGGGGACTTACCCTACCTGGACGCAAATCGATGTATGATATTCCCAAGCCAAGAGGTCAGAATGGAGATTCCAGCCCCGATGCAGCGCCCCATGTTTCACCCCGAGCCAGCTCGCACCGTCGAGGTCACCGACATACCGCGGAGTCTGATCTTCGACCTGGTATTGAAGCGCACCTTTCTGGAGGGCGTTACGAACCTCAGCCGGCTGATCGGCGAGACGAAACTCGACTATAACGTGATCTACGACATTTTCTGCAGCATGCAGAAGGAAATGATCATCGAGATCAAGGGGGTGGTCGGGCACAACTACGAATTCACGCTGTCGCGGAAAGGGTTGCAGATTGCCGAAGAGGCCTATCGGAAGAGCCGGTATAGCGGCCCCGCGCCGGTCTCGCTGGGCGCCTATCGCGCGGCGGTTCAAGGCGCAGGCGCTCAAGCCCGTACTAACCCAGCAATCGCTGACGGATCACCTTTCGGACCTGGTGCTCTCCGAGGACATCGTCCGTAACCTGGGCGCCGCCCTCATGACCGGTGGCGCGATCTTCCTCTATGGTCCGACCGGCAACGGCAAGACCAGCATAGCGGAGAGGTTGAAGCGCATTTACCAGGATTACGTTTATGTTCCGTACGCCATCGAGGTGTCGGGAGAAGTGCTGAGCGTATTCGACCCCATCGTGCACCAGCCCGCCGCGGAGCAACCGGAGGACATCGATCCGCGGTGGCTGCTCTGCCACCGTCCGTTCCTGACGGTCGGCGGGGAGATGCGGGCGGATATGCTGGAGCCGCACGTCGACCAGAACAGACACATCGTCCGGTCGCCGGTGCAGCTTAGGGCCAATAACGGCATCCTGGTGATCGACGATTTCGGGCGGCAGAGGATTCATCCGCGCGACCTGCTGAATCGCTGGATCGTACCCTTGGACCGGCATGTCGACTACATTTCATGGTTCGGCACCAGCATCGAGATTCCCTTTGAGCTGATCGTCGTGTTCGCCACGAACCTAAACCTGGCGAGCCTGGCCGAGGAGGCCTTCATCCGGCGGATCAAGAACAAGATCAAGATCGACAGGATCGGCGACGAAATATTCCTGGAGATCATGCGGAGGCAGTGCGCGCAGCGAGGGATCGAATACGACCCGGCCGTGGCCGCGCATGCCGTCCTCGAGTGTCTCGATCGCTCCAAGGAAGGGTCTGCGGGCCTGCTATCCCCGAGACCTGCTGGATATCGTCTGCGGCCTCGCCGCGTTCCAGCAGCGTCCTCCAAGGTTCGATCACGACGACGTGGATCGGGCCATCAACATCTACTTCGTGCAGTAATCCTGCATCTTCGACGCGACAGGCAATCGAGTGGGCTGCCGGCCGAAATAGCCACTGCAAGGGCCGGTGAGAGCAGGACGGTAGTCTTGCCCGGTAAACCTCCTGCCCTCCCAGCGACTTCTTCAGCAGTCTGCTCGGCGGGTTTTGCCGCTACATGAACTCGCTAGATCTCCCCCACCGGCGGCTAGAATGGACCGCGTCCAAGCCCAGGCCCGGTACTCCGGACCAGAGCGTACCACGACAAAGTGTCCCATGGTGGACAGCCGCCGCCGCCTGCTCATCTCTTTGGATTTCCAAAGACTTAGCACGATCCAGGCGGATTCCAATGCGACAATCTGTCCGTCACCACGATTTCCTGTTCTCACACAACTCATTATTTATCATATGGTTACGAGCGCCTACGGGACGGTATAGTACTTGCTCTATAGGATGGCGTTTGGAAGCACCGTGGAGGATAAAGAGATGCGAATATGCATGCGGACCGCGCTGCTGTCAGTCATTGCTACTGGCTTACTGTTTTCAGCCAACCCGAAGATCGCTCGGGATCTGGCCGGCGTCGGCCCTGACAAGACCGTCGATGTCATCTTGCGATACAACACCCCGCCAACGGATGACCAAGCGAGGAAGGTCAAAGACGGAGGAGGCCAATGTAGCAAGGCTCTCGGTGCAGTGAAGGGACTGGCCTGTCAGGTCAACACGTCCTCGCTAGAGGCTCTGGCCGCTGACCCGAATGTGGAATACGTGGGGCTCGACCACAAAGTCAAAGCGACCACGGATTATGCCATGCCGGCCGTGAGCGCCGACATCGCCCTGAAGTATGGGTATGACGGCCGCGGGATTACCGTCGCCGTGATCGACAGCGGCATCCTGGAATCGCATCCGGATCTCGAAGATTCTAATGGTGTGAGTCGCGTAGTCTACGCGGAGAGCTTCATTGGCTCAGCCAAAGAGCTGGACGAGTACGGTCACGGCACCCATGTGGCGGGAATCCTCGGCGGCAATGCTGCCATGTCGTCCGGGCCCGGCTATACGCGGACCTTTCGCGGGGTAGCGCCACAGGTTCGGTTTGTCAGCCTGAAGGTGCTGGATAAGAAAGGCGTGGGTAGCGATAGCGGCGTGATTGCCGCCATCCAACGTGCCATCGAGTTGAAGGACACCTACGACATTCGGGTTATCAACCTCTCGTTGGGCCGGCCCGTCTTCGAAAGCTATCTCGTCGATCCGTTGTGCCAAGCCGTCGAGCAGGCGTGGAAAGCCGGCATCCTGGTGATTGTCGCTGCCGGAAACGACGGCAGAAGCAGTTTCCGCGATTGGGGCTACGGTACCATCTCGGCGCCCGGAAACGACCCCTACGTGATTACAGTGGGGGCGACGAACGACCAAGGCACTCTAACCCGGAGCGACGACGTAATCGCCAGCTACAGTTCCAAGGGGCCGACCGCATTCGACCACGTAGTGAAGCCGGATCTGGTTGCTCCCGGCAACCGGATCATCGCCAGCGAATCGCTTGGTCTGTGGCTGTCCGCCTCCATTCCAGCCAACCGGCCGCGCCTGAGCGCCTACGTTCAAGGCGCCGGTCCGGTGCTTTCCCGCTACTACTACGAGATGAGCGGGACCAGCATGGCCACTCCGATGGTCGCCGGTGCGGCGGCCTTGCTGCTCCAGCAAGACCCTTCCCTCACGCCCGATCAGGTAAAGGCGCGCCTGATGAAGACCGCTTCCAAGGACTTTTGGGGGCGCACCCTGATAACCGATCCTCGCACCGGGAAAGTATATTTCGCCACGTGCGATATTTTCACGGTCGGAGCGGGCAACTTGGACGTTTGGGCGGCCCTCAACAACAACGATGTACTGCCGCCAGACAAGAACGCCCTCTCGCCCACCGTCCAGCGTGACGCCGCCGCTCGAACGATCACCCTGGTGATCGGCGCTGGCTCGGTATGGAACAGCCAAATCGTGTGGGGCGACCAGATCGTGTGGGGCGACCAGATCGTGTGGGGTGACCAGATCGTGTGGGGTGACCACATCGTGTGGGGCGACCAGATCGTGTGGGGCGACCAGATCGTGTGGGGCGACCAGATCGTGTGGGGTGACCACATCGTGTGGGGCGACCAGATCGTGTGGGGTGACCACATCGTGTGGGGTGACCAGATCGTGTGGGGCGACCACATCGTGTGGGGCGACTCCAGCGTAGACGGCGCCACGACCAAGGTCACAATCTACGGAGATTGATGAAGCGGCTGCTGGCAGGGGTTAAGGCGGATTCCGTGGCTATACAGGATGCATATGATCCGAATTAAGAGCTGGTTTCTCAAGCTCCATGGATCTGCCACGGAGCAGAACCGCCGACCCCTGCCGATGGCCGCGAAGGTCTACGTTGTTCTGCTGGGTATCGTTGGCGCATCGATGGCCATCTGGAGTGTGCTGCAGTATCAACCATCCCACGTGGGCCAGTTCGTTTTCTATCTAGTCGCCGGCATTTTGTGCTCCAAGATGAAGCTCCGGCTGCCGGGAATCACCGGCACGCTGTCGATGACCTACGTGGTCACTCTGGTCAGCGTGATGGAGCTCGGCTTCGCGCAGACAATAGCCGTCAGTTGCGCCGGTGGGTTGGGGCAACTATTCTGGTCGGCGAAGAAGCGCCCGCGTGCCGTCCAGGTCGTCTTCACGCTTTCCAGCCTGGCCGTGAGCAGCGGACTCGCGCACCTTGTTTTCCACGGACCCGCTCTCCAGTCGGTCCTGAGCAGCTTGTCCTTCCGCCTTTTTGCCGCGTGCGTCGTATCCTTCCTGTCAAATGCCGTCATGGTGGGGGCCATCATTGCCTGGACCGAGGGGAAGCGCATGCGGAACGTGTGGAAGCAGGACTTCATTTGGATTGCACCGGCCTATTTGACCGGGGCAGTCGTGGCCGCCGGCGTGCATTTGGCCAACGATTTCGTTGGCTGGCAGAGCGGCGTGCTGGTCCTTGCCCCCGTCTACCTGCTCTACCGCGCCTTTCACCTGGACATCGACCGGCTGGAAGAGGAGAAACTGCACGCGTCCAACATGGCTGCGCTGCATCTGCGCACCGTCGAGGCGCTCACCCTGGCCGTCGACGCCAAGGACGGAACAACTCACGATCACCTGCGCCGCGTTCAGATATACGCGCGAGAAATCGGCCGCGAACTCCCACTTACCGAAGAGGAACGCTTGGCTCTGGAGGCTGCATCGCTGCTTCACGACATCGGGAAGTTGGCCGTTCCCGAGCACATCATCTCCAAGCCTGGCAAGCTAACCCAGGAAGAGTTCGAGAAAATGAAGATCCATCCCATCGTGGGAGCGGAGATTCTGGAGAGCGTGCGATTTCCCTATCCGGTCGCGCCTCTCGTCCGAGCTCATCACGAGAAATGGAACGGAACCGGGTATCCGGATGGATTGAAGGGAGAGGAGATCCCCATCGGCGCGCGCATCCTTGCGGCCGTCGACTGCCTGGATGCGCTTGCGTCCCACCGGCAGTACAGGCGGGCCCTGCCTCTGGAGGAGGCTCTGGCCATCGTTGTCTCTGAAAGCGGCATCAGCTACGATCCGCGGGTCATCGAAGTTCTGAAGAGGCGTTGCCAGGACCTGGAGCGCATGGCCAAGGCCGAAACGTCCGGGCACGCAGGAAGATTATCCACCGATATCCGCGTCGAGCGGGGGTGTGCGCCTGACGCGGGCCTCGCCGAGGCCGCCGCGCCGGCTGCCACCACCGGCGGGCCTGGCTTCGTCGCCAAAATCGCGGCTGCGCGCCAGGAGTTTCAAATGCTGTTCGAACTAACCCGGGACCTGGGAAGCTCCTTGTGCGTCGACGAGACCATGGCGCTGCTTGGGGCCAAGCTGAAAGGCGTCATCCCCTACACCGGAATCGCAATCTACACCAAGAAAGGAAGCAAGCTGGCCACGCAGTACGCTGACGGCGACGACGCGGCGCTTTTCTCGTCGCTCCAAATACCATTGGGTGAGGGCATTTCCGGGTGGGTCGTGAACACCGAGCGGCCTATCCTGAACGGTAATCCCTCCGTCGAGCCGGGTTATCTCAACGATCCTCTCAAGTTCAGCACGCTCCGCTCTGCCATCTCAGTGCCGCTACCCGGCACGTCGGGCGTTGTCGGTGCGCTCACGCTCTATCACCGCGACAAGGACGCCTTCACCAACGATCACCTCCGTATTCTGCTGGCGGTCAGCTCGAAAGCGGGTCTGACAATCGAGAACGCGCTTCGCTACGGCCAGATCCAGAAGACGGCCGTGACCGATGAACTGACCGGGTTGCCGAATTCACGGTCGCTCTACCAGCAACTGGACAGCGAAGTAACGGTTGCGCGACAGACGGGCAGGAGTCTGGCGGTGCTGGTCCTGGATATCGATGGATTCAAACAGGTCAACGATCGATTCGGGCACATCGTCGGCGACCGAGTGCTCCGACTCACCGCTCGCGCACTGCGCCAGGCTTGCCCGGAGGGCAACTATGCCGCCCGCATAGGTAGCGACGAATTCGTGCTGCTCCTGCCGGCGATCGGGATGAACGCCCTGGGCGAACGGATTCGGAAGATCAACGACCATGTCCGGGCGATCAGTTGGCAGGTTTGTCGGGCTGATGTGCTCGGAATGAGCGGAGGCGCTGCCTGCTACCCGGCCGACGGCACTGACGCCGAACAACTGCTCGCCAAGGCTGACTCTAGAATGTGTGAAATGAAGCGCACGCGCAGTATGCGGGTGCCCTCAGCACGGAGACCGGCCACGCTGGCAACGGCGGCGCCTGCCTCCGTCAGGACGAATTCGGTAGAGGCGCCGGTAATCGCCATCTCCGCCTGAAATTCCTTAGGGCTCGGCGCATCGGGACGTCGTACCGCACGCGCCCACGCGCAATGCCGCAGGGGCCGATTCCAACTAAAGCAGCGTAGAATCTACCCCTCCCCAACGATTCTCCGGATGTGGAGCGGGCCGCCAGGACTGCGCGCTCCACGAGTTTGGTTGATGACTATGAAAGCTACGGTGCCCCCGTGCGGGTTACGATACCTGACAGTCCAATCGAAAGGAGGACCGCAGCATGAACTACAGTATCGGATGTGACGCGCACAAGAAGTACTCGGTTTTCGTCGCCCTTGATGAGCAGGGGCAAATCAGCCGGCCGGTACGGGTCGAGCACAACCTGGAGCAGTATCGGCAATTCTTGCGTATGCTGCCCCCGGGGTCGCCGATCGCCCTGGAGGCCACCGCTAATTGGTACTGGATGGTGGACGAGATGGAACAAGCGGCCCATCTCCCCCTCCTGACCGAGCCGAAGAAGGCCAAGGCGATGATGGCTAACCGGAACAAGAGCGACAAGTTGGACGCCCGCGGACTGGCCATCCTGCTGCACAACGGAACACTCCCCACGGTGTGGATTGCCGACGCCCAGACCCGGGATCTCCGGGAGCTGTCGCGCATGCGCATGGCTTTGGTGGGCATGCAAACGCGCCTGAAGAACCGTATCCACGCCAGTTTCAGCCGCTATGGGACGGTTTTCGAAGCGGCCGATCTGTTCGGCGCTGCCGGTCGGCAGTCGCTCGGCGAGGCGCTGTCGGCGCTGCCGCCGCAGCATCGCTACTCGGTCGAACAGCAACTGGTCCTGCTGGACGAACTCCAACGGCGGATCCACGACGTCCAGCAGCAGATGCAGCGCGTCTTTCGCCAGACGCCAGCGATGAAGTTGCTGGACACGATGCCCGGCGTGGGCGGGGTGCTGTCTGCAGTCATGGCCCTGGAAATCGGCGACATCAACCGCTTTCCCTGCGCCGAACGACTGATCAGCTACGCGGGCCTGGTGCCGCGCACCTATTCCTCGGGCGGCCGTACTCGGCGCGGCTCGATCGCCCCGGATGTGAATCGCACGTTGCGGTGGGCTTTTGTGGAGGCCGCCAGTGTCGTGATCCTGAATCATAAACGGCCCACCTGGAAGAATCGCTCGCTGGTCCGTCTTTACGAACGGGTCCGAGCGCACAAGGAGCCCCAGGTGGCGACCGTTGCGCTGGCCCGGCAGTTGGCGGAGAGCGCGTTCTGGGTGCTGAAGAAACAGCAACCCTATCGGGAACCGCAGGGTTCCACGGTCTTGTCCTCCTCCCGGTAAGCGCGGAGAGCCGCTGAGTCCATCGAGACTTGTTTGGTTGATTGCGAAACCGGGAGGGAACAGGCTTATGCAGAAGTTGAGGGCGAATACATGGTTTGGGCAAGACACAACTTGACCCACTTCAAGCAGACGGGCGCGACTAGAAGGGAGGATTGAGTTTTCGGAGGCATTAGGAGATCTATCCGTCCGACGTAGGAAACAAGAAACGGGGAGCGCCCCCCGCGGGGCGCCTCCCCGCCGCCTCATCGTTCGGATGAGTCTCCGGTCGGCTATTCCTTGGCGGGTTGCTCTCCAGCAGAGCCCGCCTCCGCTTCGCCGACCGTTATGTAGCATGAAGCAAGCCACCAGCCCTGTCAAGGGCAAGTTTGGGGTGTGCTCAGGCATGCGCTACAAGGCCAATCAGACCGGAGAAAACCCGAAGAAGGGGCTTGACAAGCGGCGTGACTTTCATACATGCAGCTACGCTGCTCTTTGGGGCGGACGCCCACCAAAAGTTTGCGGCATTGCGCGTGGGCGCGTGCGCTACGACGCCCCCCTGCGCGGAAGCTCATCCGGCGCCGCCAGCGGACTTCCCGGCAAGGCGGCGATCAGCCGGCAGGTGTACGGATGCGTCGGCTGGCGGAAGATCCGCTCCGTCTGGTTGCATTCCACGATCTCACCCTCGTGCAGAATAGCTACCCTATGGCAGAGACCCGCGATCGTTAGCAAATCATGCGAGATATAGAGGATCGCCATGTTGAGCTCTCTGTTCAGGCGAGCGAACAACCCTAGAATCTCGGATTGGGTAATGACGTCGAGCGCGCTGGTCGGCTCATCCGCGATCAGCAGCCCGGGGCGGTGCAGGACCGCCATGGCGATGAGCACCCTTTGGGCGAGACCGACGCTGAGCTGACGCGGGTAGTTGCGGAGAAAAGACTCTTCCGACGGCAGGCTGACGCTCTCCAGCGTCTTCAAAATCACTTGTCTCGCCACGTCAGCCGGGCCCGTGGCGTGGGCCCGCCATGCCTCGTGCAATTGCGTGCCGATACGCAGGCTGGGGTTCAGCGCGGACAGAGGACTCTGCAAAACCAGACCGATCTCCCGGCCACGCAAGTGCCGCATTTGGCGTTCTGTCAACTGCATAAGTGAACGCCCTCGGAACGTGATTTCCCCGCGGGCGGATCCTCCCCGGATGCTGAGCAATCTCAGAATCGCAAGGGCTAGAGTGCTCTTGCCCGAGCCGCTTTGTCCAACCAGTCCCAGAATCTCGCCATGCCCGATTTGCAGCGTGGCGTCGCGGATCACCCCCGGTTTTCCGGGATAGTCGACGGACAGAGCCAGGGTGAGCAGCGGATCGGATGAGTTCACCGCGATTTCTCCGAATTCGCGGGGGCGAAATAGAGGTGCTCCAAGTTCCAGTAGGTTTGCGGCCGCAGCGCCGCTACGCTGACGTTGCGCAACGTTGGAGAAACCACGGAGAGCGAATCGCGGTTCACCAGGTAGAGGAACGGCGCCTGCTCCCAGGCGATCTGCTGCACCCGGTCAAAGGACTGCTTCCTCAGCTTCGAATCGACGGTCGAAGCCTGCGCTTGCATCAGGCGGTCGATTTCGGCCTCCCACGTCGTTGCCGGGGATTTCTGGTTGGGATTCCATTGGTGATTGCTCGCCGAGCTGAGCCACACGTTCATCTGGGCGTTGGGGTCGAGGTCCACGTTTACCATCCCCAACAAGCACGCCTCGTAGTCGAAGGTCCGGGTGATCCTCTCGATGATCGAAGGGAAATCCAGAGTGACGATGTTCAGCTTGATTCCCAGGCGTGTGAGGTCCTGTTGGATCATCGCGGCCATTCGCTCACGCGATTTGTTGCCCGAATTCGTGATGACGGAAAACTCCACCGGGTGGCCGTCACGATCGTAAAGCCGGCCCCCGGATCGCCGGAAGCCTGCTCGCGCCAGTCGCGTTAAGCTGCCTGCGGGGTCGAAGGCGTGCGGCTGAAGACCCGCGCGGAACCAGAATCGGTTCGCCGCCGACACGGGCCCCGCGGCCGGCCGGGCATGTCCACGGTACACCACTCGACAAATGTCATCCCGCTGGATCGCTTCCGAGATCCCGCGGCGAAACTCGGCCGATTGGAACCACGCCCTCTTGTACGCGGGTATGGGCGCCTTGGGATGTTGGTTGAACCACATCTGCTCGGAGTCCAGGCCGGGACCGGCGTCCACCGCGGCGTTGGGAGAATCCTTCGCCAGACGGTCGAAGAGCTCGGGATCGAGGCTGTTGATCAAGTGGACGTCGCCGCGCCGGAATCGCATCATCTCGATGTCCCGGTTTTGCTGTATGTCAAGCCGGATCGCGGAGAGGTACGGCAACTGCTTGCCCGATGGATCCCGTTTCCAATAGTGGGGGTTCCGGCGCAAGAGCAGGGAAGAGCCGGCCTTGTGCTCGGCGATGACAAACGGTCCGAGAACGGCCGCTTCTTTAAGCGGCGATTTGGAGGACAGGATGGCAACCTGATCGAAGAGTCTCTCCATGCCGGCAACCGGGGCAGGGAATTGGATCGATACGCGATTGCCGGACAGAACTTGTGTCTCACAGGGACCGGAACCGGATCGAAACGAATCGCCAACCGGCGAATGGAGATCGGGATCCATGAGCGCACGGAACGTGAACGCAACGTCCTCGGCGGAGAACGGCGTTCCGTCGGAGAATGAGACGCCCTCGCGTAGCTGAAGAACGATGCCGCGACCCGACTCGCTCAGCTTCCACGACACTGCCAGCTCCGGTTCCAGAGCCTGACTAACACGGTTGACGCGAATCAAAACTCCGCCGGTGAGATAGCGAATGGCTTCCGAGGATTCATCGTCGACCAGCAGAGGGTTCAGAGTCTTCGGCTCGGAGCGAAGGCAGAAGCGCAGTTCTCCGCCGTTCCTAGACGGGGCGCAGGAGGCAAGAACCAGAATTGCTGGAATGCTCCAGAACAACAGCCGCGGCTTCATAGGTCCACCTCCTCGGAAAGCACGGACTGCAGGCTGCCGACCACCAGGATCAGCAACACCAGGGGCGCCAACATCCAGGGATTCTCCAGGACGGCGGGATAATTCTCGAGTTCGCGGAGCAGACCCCCCCAGGACGGAAGCGGTTCGGCGACCCCGAGTCCGAGCAATCCCAAGTTGGCCTCGGCCAGGACGAAAACCGGGACGGAGATCAAGAATTGCGCGTAAAGCACGGGCTTCAGGTTGGGCAGCACGTGTACAAACAACAGACGAAAACCTCTCACGCCGCAAGCCCTGGCCTGAAGCACGAACTCCGCATCGCGTCGAGAACGCACTCCCGCACGGATCACCCGCGCGGGCCCCGCCCAGCCGAGAAGTCCCAGCAGCATGAAAGTGATCATCACCGAGACCAGGGGAGCGGCATTCAGCGGCAGGGCGGCGCGGACGGTCAGTAGCAGGAAGAACCAAGGAAGGGAGAGAAAGAGGTCGGTCAGGTTGAGCACGCGGCGCTCCCACCATCCGCCCAAGTAGCCTGCCGATGCACCCAGCACCGCCGCGATGAGGGTCGTCAACGCCGCCGCGGCGGGCGCCATCAGCAGGGATATCCGGCTGCCGTGGAGCAGGCGAGACAAACGGTCGCGGCCCAGCCCGTCGGTACCGAGAGGAAACTGCGGCGAGGGCGCCGCGTTCGGCGATTCGCGGAACTGCTTCTCGTAGGGCGCCGGGGACAGCAGGTCCGCGGACAAGGAACACACCACGACAATGAGCAAGAACTCCCCAAGCGGCTGTGCGCAACGCTCTCATGAGTTTCGTGGCGCGAACGCATGGATGGCCAGGTCCGAGGCCGAGTTCGCAGCCATGGTCAGCGCGGCCACCAGAACGGTCAGATTGACCAGCAAAGGCAAGTCCCTGCCAAGCACCGCCCGCCAGGCGAGCTGGCCGATGCCGGGCGAATCGCAAATCACTTCGACGGGAATCGTGGCGCCGAGAGCCATGCTGACGGAAATTCCCGTAAGAGCCAGCAGTTCCGGACCCGCGAACGGGATCACGTGCCACAGGAGGATTCTCGCGGAGCCAAGCCCCCTGGCCCTGGCTGCCAGCACGTGCGGGGATGAGTAAGTCTTACCGAGAAGATTGCGCATGTACCGGAACAGTTTCGGGAAGACCACCAGCGCAATCACCAGCGGGACCGTTCCCCCGGCCCACAGGAGCAACAACGCCAAGGCCGCGGCGGGAAGACAGAGGAACATGCCACTCAGCACGCTGGCCACGGCATCGTAGGCCGCAGACCTGGACATTGCGCCCGGCAGCGCCAGTACCAGGCCGATCAGCCATGCGCCAGCCAGCGAGAGCCCGATGGAGCGCAGCGTCACGGGGAAGCGCTCGGCAATCAGTTCCGAGACAGGACGATTCAATGAGCGCGAAACGCCCAAATCCCCGCGCACCGCTCCTGAGAGGTAACGCCCGTAGAACTGAATGATGTTGCCCTCGCCCGCCTGTGCCTCTCGAAGAGCCCGCAAGCTCTCCTCCCGGAAGCGAGGGTCTAACTCACGCTCATCGACACCAAAGCCCGGGGCAAGCCGAACCAAAGTTGCCGCCGAGCAGCCCTCCGATGAACAAAGTGATCCCAATAGCGAGGAGGTGCCGCAACACTCGCCGAATCCACATCTACGAAGCCCGCCGTGCTGTCGAATCAGTTCGGGCTCCGGTGAGTCGGGGCGCCATCGCCCCCCCATTGTAAGGGCGTTGTCTCGGAATTCAAAGCCCAAACACACTCGGAGTGCTCTTCTGCGGTCTTGCGATCCCGCTTGCTGGCAAAAACCCGGTGGTCGGCCGCGACTAGAAGCTCCTCCGCGTCCTTGCCGTCACCCGGATACTGCCCCTCCCCGAAAGCGGGTTGGAGAATTGCCTCGTCGCAAAGAACCTCTCTTCCGGCTTCGGCGACGGCGCGACTAAGCCGTGCCCGCACGACGTCAACCAGATCTCGGCGATCGATCCGCGAGCACCAGGACGAATGCGCTTCCGGACATTCTCGAGACGTAGTCGTACTCGCGGCAGGCTTCCCTGAACTTCTGGGCCACGAGTTTGAGGACCATGTCCCCCTGGAGACGGCCGAATCGGTCATTGACTTCTTTCAGGCCGCTCAAGTCACATACCAGAACAGTCAGCGGCTGGTCTGAGCGCTTCGAACGCGCCAGTTCCCGATCCAAGTGCAGGAACAGAGAGCGCGCGTTGGGCAACCCCGTTAAGCTGTCCGTGGCGCTGCTCATTCCGGCTTCGGCGGCTTGCAGGGCCATTTGAACCGCCTGCGCCAGGCCGTAGGCCACCGACTGCACGAGTCGCAGATGCTCATTGGTGAAAGCACGGTTCTCGCGATGGTACAGAGTCAGCACCCCAACAAGACCGCTGGAATCCTCCAAAGGTACGGATAACGCGGATCGCAACGAGCCTGATGCTTCCTGGTTTCTTCCGCATCCGGGCTCGCTGGCCGGATTGCCGTTGACAACGGGTTCGCGGGTTTCAGCCACACGGCCGGAAACCCCCTCACCTATCAGCATTTTCGAAAAGAACTGGCTGTTCAAGCCTTTTGCGAATGAGGGCGCCAGGGAGCCGTCGCGGCAAATGTAGACGGCCATCGAGTCATACGGGACCATTCGCGCGAGACGTTTCTCCAGGACGGAAAGGGTTTCGCTCAGGTTCAGGGGCTTTCCAAGGTCCCTGGTGAGCTCGAAGAGTTCCTGAGCGACCTCCGCTGACGCAGAGACGGAACTGGTGAAGTCGGGCTTGCCGCCAAAGGGCCCTTGGGAAGCGGACTCGAATCCCGTTGCCGACGCTGGTTTGCTCTCGCGGGTCATGACATGGGGTGATCTGCGGCTACTGCGCAGGTGTCGTTGTTCCAGGCGTTCGAACTCCCGGCAGCGCTTCTCGAGAACCCCCACCACCCGCGGGTCGAAGCTGCTTCCCGCTTCGGCAACCACGGTCTTCACCGCTTCGTCCAGGCTCAGCGCGCGCCGGTACGGACGATCCGTCAGAAGCGCCACCAGGGAGTCGGCGGCAGCCAGGATCCTCGCTCCCATGGGGATCGCCTCTCCGCGAAGGCCATCGGGATAGCCCGTCCCATCCCATTTCTCATGGTGGGATCGCACAATCGTGGCAACCGGGTAGGGGAATCCGACTTGCTCCAGAATCCGGCAGCCGGTGACGGGGTGCGCCTTCATCTTCTCGAACTCGGCCGGCGTAAGGTGGCCGGGTTTGGAGACGATGTGCTCCGGCACCTCGAGCTTGCCGATGTCACGAAGAACGGCGGCAGCGCATAATGCCTTCAATTCCGTGTCCGGCAGCCCCAATTCCTTGCCGATCTCGATGGCGTAGACCCCCACGCGGCGGACATCGTCGCGCGAACTGTGGTCCTTGCCATCGATCGCCAGCGCCAGCGTCTCAATCGTCCTGAGGTGAAGTGCCGCCGTCTCATCGGCGTCAGCGCGAGCCACCTCCAACGGCTCAGGTTCGAGCGGTACGAGCGGTGAATCCAGTAGAGGGCCCATGCGGCGAATACAGCGTTGAGCAGCAAACAGCTTGCCCGGGCCTGCCAAGGATAGTCCCACGGCAACATCGCCTGCGCTAACATGACCGTAATAAGGCCTATAGAGATCCTGCAGAAAGTCTTTGTTCGGCTGGACATTGTTCCTTTCAGACAGCTTCGATCACTGGGTATCAAGCACTTCTGTCACCAGAAGGCTCCGCGAGTGAGCAACCAGATGGTCCATGTTTTGAAAGGGTTGTCCGCTGTGTGGTTGGTCGGCGGATCGCGGCTTTCCCACGCGATCGGACCAATTGTCGCGGTTGCCGCGCGTTCTGGACAGGGCTGCCCTCTTCAGCTCATTATTAAGACTTTACGCGCATTCAATCGGGCTCCACTGGGGACAGAATGTCCGCACGCCGCTAGGTGGAGGGGACGGGGCTAGGCGTCGGGGATAGACCTTAAGTATTAGTACCCGCTTGCGATAAATACCAGTACTGTTAACTCCTATTCCATTGATAAAAAAAGGATTAAAGTACTATAGACTAAAAATACCAGAGGTCCTATGCTTGCTATTGGAGATTGGCTTGGGATGGTGAACCGCTGCGAACATCTGCTTGGAATGCCGGCGCTCATCTCCGGTGAGGTGCTGGCACGGATCATGCGCACCGTGGAGCGCGTGGCGTTGTCGAACGCCGCGGTTCTGATCGTCGGCGAAAGCGGCGTCGGCAAGGAAGTCATCGCCAGGGCTCTTCATCAGCACTCTTCACGTAACGGGATGCCGTGGGTGGACATCAATGTTGCGGCGTTTCCCGAGCACTTGGTCGAGAGCGAGTTGTTCGGCTACGACAAGGGCGCGTTCAGCGGCGCGGATTCCTCGAAGCCGGGACTCTTCGAACTTGCCAACGGCGGAACGTTGCTCTTGGACGAAGTAGGCGACCTCGACCCGAAAATGCAAGTGAAGTTGCTGCGGGTCTTGGACGGGGTTCCGTACTATCGTCTTGGCGGCGTTAAGAAGGTCAAAGTGGACGTTCGCATCGTGGCCTCCACGAATCGGTGTCTGGAAGCGGCCATGTCCGAAGGCAGGTTCCGCAGCGATCTCTTTCACAGGCTGAACCATGTTCGAATAGAAGTGCCCCCGTTGCGTGAACGCCAGGAGGAGATCGTTCCACTGGCTGAATTCTTCCTGCACGGCCATGATTCCAGTCTCTCGCTTACCAAGGAAGCCCAAGATGTTCTGCTGCGTTACTCGTGGCCTGGAAACCTGCGCGAATTGAAGAACGTCGTCACCGGGTGCGCGATCCTCGCCAGCGGAGATACGATCGGCGTAGACGATCTCCCGGCGGCGGTTCGGGGCGGCCCCCGTGTGCCGGAACAGAAGCGGTCGTACCGTTTGGACGTTTTGGAGCAGCAAACCATCGACGAGGTCCTTTCGGTGACCGGTGGTCATCACGGAAAGGCGGCGGAGTTGCTTGGAATCTCCTCGCGAACTCTTTCCAGGAAGTTGAAGGTGTATGCGGCGGACTACGCATTCCAAAACAGCGTGGCGTGAATCAGGGGCCATCGCGAATTCACCCGATCGGCGAAAAGAGACCCGCAGCCAAACTCAGGGAGTGGTTCAATTGCTGTTCGAGGATCCGGCGCCACAGGTGATCGGCGCCGAGTTGCTGGATGTGAGCACCAGTGGCTTTCGCGCGGTTCACCACAGTCCGTCTTTGAGCAGCGGCCTTGAGGTTCGTTTCACCCATCACTTGGGACACGGAAGAGCCCGCGTGATGTGGAGCCTCACTTTGAACGACACCGTCGAGAGCGGGTTCCTGATAGTGGGATCCTGACGCACTCCAGTCCTGTCTGAAACCATGTTGGCGGGCCGGGCGCACTGTGCAGCCTCGCACCCATCGCGCGCCGCAGGAGTCTCCCCGCGCCGCTGTAGGACAGCTCCGACACTGCGAGGTATTTTGTGGGGTTGTGCGAGAAAACGGGAGAATTCCATTGACGCCAAGGAGGTACTCCGCCATTCTAAGTGTGCAAGGTGAGCCAGCGGCCATCCGAAAGGAATTCACGTGGGACACCAGACCGTAGAACCCTGGGCGAAACCAGACGGAGAAGCGCCGAACAGTCACCGCATGGGCCGGAGGCTCTTGCGGTTCCGCTCCGGCGGCGCGCCCTCGCAGAGCCACGGGGAAACTGAAATGACACCCGGAACGGAATTGCCGGTGGTGGATGACCTGAGACTGGAGCACTCCGCGCGCATGTTCCGAGCGGTGTTTGAAAAAGCCAACGACGGAATGTTGCTGTTGGAAGGGGTGACCTGCGTCGCGTGCAATCCGGCGGCCTCGGCGATGTTCGGACAGGAGGGCGCGCGACTGGCGGGCAGGACGCTATGGGACATGTCGCCGCCCGCGCAGGCCGGCGGGATGCCGTCGAAGGTGAAGGGCTTGCCGCTCTTGCGGGCAGTGCAACAGGGGAGAGAGATGTCGTTTCGCTGGAGCCATATGCGCGCCAGCGGCTCCACGTTCGAAGCACAAGTCAGTCTGAGCCCGCTGGAGGTCGGCGACAGGAAACTGCTGCTGGCGGTTCTGCATGAGATCACCGGACAGGAGGACATGGAAAGGCATCGGAAGCTCTCGCAGCAGGCGGAGAGCGCCGGCCGGTTGGCCAGGGGCGTGGCCCACGACTATAACAATTTGCTGACGGTGATCCTGGGCCATTGCGGTCTGCTGGCCGTGGGACGCCGCGACGAAACGGAAATCGCTCACAGTGTGACTGCGATTCGGAAGGCGGCCGAGCGCGCGGCGGCACTAACCCAGCGGCTGCTCGGGCCGGGCCGGGATCACGCGGCCGAGACGCAGCGAGTGAACCTCAACCGGGCCGTTGGGGACCTCACCGATGTGCTCCGGCAGTTGTTGGGCGAGGACGTCGAGTTGGAGGTGAAACTGGATCCCCGCGCGGGGAGCGTACGCGCCAACCCGAGCGAGTTGGAGCAGGTGCTGCTGAACCTGGCGGAGAACGCGCGCGAAGCTCTGCCGTTCGGCGGCAAAGTGTACGTCGAAACCATGATGGAGACCGCGGGCGGTAGCGCCAACGAGGCGACGCCGAACGTCGGCGGGAGGTTCGCCAGCCTCCTCGTGAGGGATACCGGTTGCGGCATGGACACCGAAACTCAGGCCCGCATCTTCGAGCCGTTCTTCTCCACCAAGCCGCTGGGAAAGGGGCTCGGCCTGCCCATGGCGAACGCTTTTGTGCAGGAGATGGGAGGGACTATCTCGGTGTGGAGCCAGCCCAGAGCGGGGACCACCATCCGAATTCTGCTGCCGGCCGAGGACGCCGCTGGGGAAGCCACGGAACCAGAGGCCATCGAGACGGCGCCGGGAGGGACGGAAACCGTGCTGGTGGTGGAGGACGAGCCGGAAATCAGGGCTTTGGTCCAGGCCCTGCTGGAGGACAAGGGGTACCGCGTACTGCCGGCCGCCTGTCCCTCGGAGGCCATGGCGATCTCAGGCTCTTATGAAGGCCCGATACACATGGTGTTGACCGACGTGGTGATGCCCGAGATGACCGGGCCGGAATTAGTCGTCTGTCTGTTCCGCACGCGGCCGGACATCAAACACCTTTACATGTCAGGTTACAGCACAGAGACGCTGGTGGAGCGGGCGATTTGCGGGCCGCTTCTGCGCCTGTTGCACAAGCCCTTCACGCCGCAATCGCTGTTGATCTCGGTGCGCTCCACGCTGGGGATCGACCCGGCCGGCGCAGTGCAGTGGCAGTGACTAGGTGGCTCTGATTCTGGCGGAGAAGGCGGCGTAGGCTTCCGGGGCCTGCCGCGTCATCCACTGAATGTACGCGTTGGCGACGGTTTCGAAGTTGCGATAGAGGCCGGGGTTCTTGTAGCGCTCGCGGGTCCCCGGCACGAGGTCCCTGAATTTCTCCCAGACGAAAATCAACTCGCCGCCGCTCTGGAAGAACAGTTCCTGATTCAGGACCCCGCTGGTGATGAACGAGGAGACCATCTCCCAGTAGCTGATCACCATGCGGAAGTAGGCCGACTCCTCCGAACCGATCGGACACAGTGCGGTCAGCTCATCCAGGTTGCGGGCCTTGAAGTTGGCGCCGAACCACTCGCGGGCAGCTCGCATTTTCTGCTCGCGGCGCAGTTCGAAAAGGCGCAAAACGAGGTTGACGTCGTCGTAGGTGGCTTGGTGCTCCATGAGCCGGTCTCCTTAGCTTCAGCGTAGCAGACGGAGGCGGGGGGAGGTTCCGTTTAGGCTGGAAAGACGCGCGCTCAATGCGCAAAACCCGCCGTTCGGGGCGGGAATGCTCCTTTGGCGGCCCGGCTTCGGTATCATCTTAAGGAATGGGCATTCAAATCGGCTTGGATATCGGGGCCATTAGTCTGAAATTGGCCGCTCTGGGCAAGCCCGAGGATCGCCCGCTGCTGCAAGCTCTCACGACGGCTAACCCCAATTTCCGGCTGATCGATTGGAGCGGACAGCCGCTGGTGATTTCGGACTACCGGCGCATCGCCGGGAGCCCCATCCAGTCCACCTTCGATCTGTTGCAGGAGTTGTACGAAGGCGTTTCGGAAAAGCGCATCGAAGGGATTCGAGTCACGGGGTCGGGCAGCCGGATCATCGCCAAGATTCTGGGGATCTACTTCGAGAACGAGTTCAAAGCGATCGCGCGCATGATGGGAGCGTTCTACCCCGAAGTGCGCACGGTTTTCGAGATCGGCGGGGAGAGCTCCAAGTACATGCGGTTGGAACCGCAGCCGGAGACGGGCCTGGCGGGGATCGCCGATTACGACCTGAGCGGAGAATGCGCGGCGGGCACGGGATCGTTCCTGGATCAGCAGGCCCTGCGCATGAACTACTCGATTGAAGAAGTGGGCCCGGTGGTGGGCACGGCGGGTCGCGCGGCGCGCATCGCAGGGCGCTGCTCGGTGTTCGCCAAGTCCGACATGATCCATGCCCAGCAGAAGGGCTATGCGCCTCCGGAGATTCTGCGCGGATTGTGCGACGCAGTGGCCCGGAACTACAAGAGCAGCATCGTCAAGGGCCGGAAGGTGATGGCGCCGGTGGCGCTGATCGGCGCGGTCTCGCAGAACGGCGGCGTGACGGCGGCGCTGCGGGAGGCCTTCGGGCTCAAGGAAGGCGAGCTGATCGTGCCGGAGCTGTACGCGTGGTGCAGCGCGGTGGGCGCGGCGATCCTGGAATCCGAAGAGCGGCGCAAGCGCACGTTCCGCGACATTCACAAGCTGTGCCAGCACGAGTCGGATGCGCAAGCGAAGGCGGTGACACCGCTGTCGATGGAAAACGTGGTGCCGCTGCGCGATTCGGTGACTCCGTACACGCCGCCGGCGGGGAACGAGCCCATCCCGGCGTTCATGGGAATCGATATCGGCTCGGTGTCGACGAACGTGGTGGCGATGGACGAATTCGGCCGCGTGATCCACGACGTTTATCTGCGCACCGCGGGCCGCCCGGTGGAAGCCGTGCAGCAAGGGCTGGCGGAGATCGAGAAGGCGTGGGGCACGCGCCTGGCGATCCAGGGAGTGGGGACCACGGGCTCCGGCCGCGAGCTGATCGCGGAGTTGGTGGGCGCCGACGTGGTCAACGACGAAATCACCGCGCATAAGACGGGCGCGCTGCACATGAGCACGTCGCAGGGTACGCAGCTCGTGGACACCATCTTCGAGATCGGCGGGCAGGACTCGAAATTCATCTCGATCGAAAACGGCGTGGTGGTGGACTTCGCGATGAACGAAGCGTGTGCCGCGGGCACCGGGTCGTTCCTGGAAGAGCAGGCCGAGAAGTTGGGCATCAGTATCAAGGGCGAGTTCGCGCGGCTGGCGCTTTCGTCGCAGGCGCCGACGCGGCTTGGCGAGCGCTGCACGGTGTTCATGGAACGCGACGTGACGGGCTGGCTGCACAAGGGCGAGACCGTGCCGAACCTGGTGGCCGGGCTGGCCTACTCGATCGCGCTGAACTACTTGAACCGCGTGGTGCGAGGCCGCCACATCGGCGACGTGGTTTTCTTCCAGGGCGGCACGGCATACAACGACGCGGTAGCGGCGGCCTTCGCCAGCTTGCTCGGCAAGAAGATCACGGTTCCGCCGTACAACGGGGTGATGGGCGCCATCGGCATGGCCCTCATCGCGCGGCAGTGGAAGCTGGCGACCAACGGCGCGAGTAAGTTCCGGGGTTACGACTTATCCCGGCTGTCGATGACGTCGCGCGACTTTGTCTGCAAGGCCTGTTCGAACTTCTGCGACATCAAGGAATTCACCATCGAAGGTCAGAAGAGCCACTGGGGCGACAAGTGCTCGGACAAGTTCCGCAAGCCTTCGACCACGGGGCGCAAGCCGGTGATCGAGGACCTGCTGGCATACCGCGAGTCGGTGATAGAGGAACTGGCGCCGAAGACGGCGCCCAGCGGATCGAAGGTGGTGGTGGGGATTCCGCGGGCGATGTCCATGTTCGACCGGTACCCTTTCTGGCACCGGTACTTCACGACGCTGGGCATCGACGTGGTGCTCTCTCCGCCGACGGATCAGAAGATTGCCGCCGATGGGATCGAACTGGCGCTGGCGCAGCCGTGCTACCCGATTCAGGTGGCGCACGGGCACGCGCTGGCGCTGCTCAATCAGGGAGTAGATTACCTGCTGTCTCCGAACGTGCTGAACGCGGAATCCGATGAGTGCTCGACGTGCATCGCGCATTTCTGTCCCTGGAACCAGACGCTGCCGTACGTTCTGCAAACCGCTCCGAAACTGGAAGATCACAAGCACAAGTTTCTGGTGCCGACCCTGCACTTCCAGCTTGGCCGCGAAGTGGTGAAGAAGGGACTGGCCGAGTGCGTGCGGAAGCTGGGGGTGTCCCGCAAAGCCAGTGACGCGGCGACGGACGCAGCTTATGCCGCGCAGCGCGAGTTTCAGAGCCGTTTGATCGAGGCGGGGAAGAGGGCCCTCGCGAAGCTCGACGAAACCGCCGAGCCCGGGCTGGTTCTGGTGGGCCGGGGCTACAACATCTACGACCGGAACATCAACTGCGACATTCCGCGGAAGCTGCGGCACCGCTACGGCGCCAACGTGATCCCGATCGACTTTCTGGTGACCGGGAAGGAATACGTCGGCGACATTCATCCGAACATGTACTGGAGCTCCGGGCAGAAGATACTGGCGGCGTCCCGGATGATCGCCACGCGGCCGAACCTCCACATGATCTACATCTCGAACTTCAAGTGCGGGCCGGATTCTTACATCAAGCACTTCACGCGCGAGGCTGTGGGAGCGCCGCTGCTGATGCTGCAATTCGACGGGCACGGCAACGACGCCGGATACATGACGCGCTGCGAAGCGTACCTCGACAGCAAAGGGATTCTTCGATGTTATCAATCGGGGCAGGAAGCCCGGACAACCGCCGCGAGCATTCAATAAAGGGCAAGAAGGTCTACATTCCTCCCATGGCGTACGGCAGTGGGCGGGCGTTTGCGTCGGTGTTTCGCGCGATCGGAATGGATGCCGACATTGTGCCGCCTTCCGACGACCGCACGCGCGAGCTGGGCTCACGTTACACTTCGGGCGACGAGTGCTATCCGGCCAAGGTGACGGTGGGCGACTTCATGAAGCTGCTCGAGCAGCCGGATGTCGACCCGGAGAAGGTCCTTCTGTTCATGCCCACGGCCGACGGCCCGTGCCGTTTCGGACAGTACGCTCCCTACCTCAAACAGATTCTGGTGGCCAACGGGTACGAGCAGACGGAGATCATCTCGCCGACCAGCAACAACTCCTATCAGGGGCTGGGGGAGATGGCCGGGCAGTTCGTGCGGACCGGCTGGCGGGGGCTGCTTTCGGCCGACCTTTTGCAGAAGATGCTGCTGCTCTACCGGCCGCACGAGGTGCAGAAGGGATCGGTGGACGCGGCCTATCAGGAGTGCCTGAACGATTTGTGCGGGACGATCGAGAGGTCGCCGACGACGCCTCCCGTGCAGTTGCGCGCGATTCACGCGAGCCTGGTGCGCTGCCGCGACCGTTTTCACGCGGTGCCGATTCACCGCGACGCGTCGATGCCGCTGATCGGAGTGGTCGGCGAGATTTTTTGCCGGTTGAATACGTTTTCGAACGACGACCTGGTGCGGCGCCTGGAGGAGTACGGCGGACAGGGCTGGCTGAGCGATCTCACCGAGTGGATCTGGTACACCAATACCGAGAACTTCCGGAAACTGAAATTGAACGGGCGGCTGATTTCGAAGGACGGCCTGATGGCGTGGATCCGCAAGCGGGTGCAGCAGCGGGACGAGCACGTGCTGATCGAACCGTTCAAAGAGGATTTCGTTGGATACGAAGAGCCGGACATCTACGAGGTGCTGGAGTTGGCCGCGCCCTATCTTACCGCGGGATGGGGCGATGGGGGAGATGGTGTTGAACGTCGGCAAGGCGATCTACCTGGCGAAGCACGGCGCCGACGGCATCATCGACATCAGCCCCTTCACCTGCATGAACGGGATTGTGAGTGAAGCGATCTACCCGCGCATCAGCAAAGACCTGGGCGGAATCCCGATCCGCAACTTCTACTTCGACGGCACGCAATCGGACCTGGACCGCGACCTAGGCGTCTACATCGAACTGGCGCGCAGCTACCAGCGCCGGAAGAAGTGGAAGCGGCAGTAGGCGGACAGGCGAAACCGCCTGTCCTACCGCGGGCGTTCAGGCTGCCCGGGCCAGGCGTCTTAATCTTCTTGAGTGTGTAGCGGATGAGGCCTTGTAAGGCGGCACGCTCGCCGACGTCCAGACGGAGGTTTAGGGAGGACATGTCGTCCACCCAGGCGTCCAGGCGGTCCTTGAGTTGGGTGATGCCGAGGCTGTAGCGGGACTGCGCGTCCTGGGTGCTGCGCAGTTCGGCGCGGAGCGCGGCGATGGCCTCACGGATTTTGGAGGCGTTTTCCGGAGTGATCGGTATGGACTCGCCGCCGACCTCGAGGGCTTCGCCCTTCACCGCGGCTTGCATCGCACGGTAGGACTGGGGAGAGATTCGGACGATCTCGGAGAGGCGGAAATAGGCGGCGCCGAATTCCTCGAGCCGGCGGATGATGTCGTCGGCGTGCGCGCGGCTGGCGCCGGCATGCTGCTCGCAGAACTCATCCCAGGTGAGATTCAGGGCTTTGTAGAGACCCTCTTTGCGGATGCGTGTCAGGCACTCGGCTTGGGCGGCCGAGCAGTGGTGTACCACGAAGCTGAAGGCTTGTCCCCGGCCGATCCAAACTCCCAAGTCGAATGTGGCGGCCGCATCGGTGCTGGTTCGGTCATCCATGTTGTCTCCCGGAAACCGCTTGTATCAAGCGGTTTTCGCGGACGGCTCTATTGAAAATGAAGGGCTTCCGGCGAATCGACCGCTTGGGTACAAACGGAGGCGGGGGCGAACCGATTGGAGGTCCCGCAAATGCCCGGCGGTTCATTCCCCCACCTCCGCTCTCATGGTTGCACGAGGATTGCGGGAAGCCGCGGCGGTGGATGGCGGCAAAGGCCGGGATGATCAATGGAATCAAGCTACTAAAGAAACTTGGTGGAGCTGTGAACGCGATCCGGGCAGATTGCGTTTTCGGGCAAGTTGAAGGTCGTGCGCTACGCCTGTTTCAGGGCTTGGGGTTTGCGGTCTACGGCCCGCTCGCCTACGGGGCGGGGGGTCCAGAAGTCTTGCCAGGTCAGTTTGCAGGCGGTGACCATTTCCAGGCCGTACTCGATGCGCTTGAGGTCGTCGGCGCCGGTGTTGTTGGTGGCGAATGCGAACTTGATTCCTTCGGCCTTCGCCAGGCGGACGAATTTCTCCGAGGGCAGCCGGTTGCCGTTCAGCTCGATCGCCACGTCGTTGGCCTTGGCTGCGCGGATCACGCGCAACATCCGCGGCTCGGTCCAGAGCGCATCGTAGTTACCGGAGAGCGTGGCCGGCAAGTAAGTCGGATTGGCGTAGATGTCGATGGGCTCTTTCTCGAAGATTCCCACCGCGCGCGCGACCAGCGTGTCCATGAATTCCTGGGGATCGGCGATGGCGCCGACTTCATCGGGCATCCACAGCCGCATGCGCTTGCCGCGGTTGTCGGTCCAGGTCATCGAGTCGGTGAAGACGTAGTCGAACAGGCCTACCGCTGCTGGGGTGACGTACGTGACCCACTCGCGGCCCTCGCCCTGGAGCGCGGTGAACAGCGGCGCGCCCTTCAGACTGTCGACGAACTCGCGCAATCCGGCATCGCTCTGCACAGGGAAATTCAGGCCGCAGTTGACCGCCAGGCCGTAGTAGATGCCCGTCGCGCGCGACTTCGCGAGGACTTGATCGACCGTCAGGCCGCCCTTCAAATGGGCGTGGTAATCTACGACGGGGTAATTCTGCGCGGAAAGCTCGAGTAACTGGCGTGCCGTGGCGTCGGTTGCGGCCGGCTGCGCTCCGGGCACCGTGACGTTGTCGGCGAGGGGGCGTACGCGCACACTTCGAAAGGCCGCTTTCGACGCCGGGTCGTGGCCCTGCAGTGCGAACGTGCCTGAACTGAGCAATCTCCCGCGCCCGTCACCGGCGGCGACCAAGGGCGGGTCGGGCTCGGTGTAATCGACCAGCAGGGTTCCGTTGACGCGCACCTGAATGGTCTTCGCGCGGACCAGGATGTTCATGCGAAACCATTCGTTGTCGCGCACGAAGGTCTTGTACTGGTTGCGTACGCCATACAGCGAGCCGGTCTTCTTGTTCTCGCGGTACGTGCCCTCCCCCTTGTGCGTGTTGTCGAGCTGGATCTCGAAACCCTTGGCGGGCCAGCCGGTTTCCTGGGGGGCCGTATGGAAGAAGATTCCCGAGTTCGAACCGGGCCAGAGCATCACTTCGGCTTCGAGCTCGAAGTTCTTGAACTGAGCGCCTCGCACCGGACCCGCGTAGAACAGGTGCGAGCGGGGGCCGTTGGCGGTCAGGCAGCCGTCGGTCACTTTCCACGAGGCGGCGCTCTCGTTGGGCTTCCAGCCGTCGAGGGACTTGCCGTCGAAGAGGCTGACCCAATCGCCCGCGGCGCCTTGCAGCAGTGCGGCGCCGGCCATTGCGCCTAATGCGGTTCGTCTGGAGATGTTGTTGGATGGCATCGGGTACCTCGCCCACTGTAACATCACCGGCGAGGGTTGGGCGATCACGTCCTGGGCTTGGCAGCGCCAAGCCCCTACAACGGGGTGTCGTAGGCGAGGAGGCGGCGTTCTCCTTCCAGGGCTCTGACTTTGGTCAGGTCCTGGGTGATTTCCATGGTGCCCAGATATTTGCTCTGGGCGTCGCGGATGGCGAAGTAGCGGATGTGGACGAATTTTCCGTCGAGGGTAATCCAGAACTCGGCGACGTTTTGGCGGCCTTCGCGGAAATCGGTCACGATGCGGTCCACAATATCGACGCTGCGCGGCGGATGGCAGTGCTGCACTTTGCGGCCGATGATGGCCTTGCTACGGGCGAAGACGCGGTCGGGCCCTTCGGAGAAGAAGGCCACGCGATCGTCCGCATCGACGAAGGTGACGTCCACGGGCATTGTGGAGAAGATGGCCACCAACTGCTCGATGGTGAGATTGCCGGTCGGCAACTGCACCGATTCGGTGGCAGCCAGGCGCAGGGACTCGCGTACCGCGGCGTCCGGCGGCTGGTAGCCCTCTTGCGGCTCGACCAGGCACCAACCGTAACGCGGCGAAGAGGCCCAGATTTCGCCCCACTCGTCTTCGGTGAAGCGGTCGAGACACATCGGCAGGAGGATGTGATCCTCCTTGTACATCATCTCCTCGACGGCGCCCAGAGCCGCTTCCGCCGCACTGGCCGCGGTGGCCGGCGGGGCGCCCGCGAGCGCCGCGCCCAGCTTCTTCAGGAGCGTGCGCACTTCGTCGTCCTTGGCCCACATGACCTTGGAAGGACCGGTGATGCCGTGGCGTTCCAGGAAGGGGAAGAAGGCGTGCTCCTTGCGCTGGTAGTGCTTCTCGACGTCCATGAGCTGGTTGTAGGTTTCCCGCGCCGGGGTTTGCCGCATGGAAGCGATCACCGCGCGCAGCGCCTCGTTTTCACGCCGGAAGGTGTCCACGGGGTGCCCCGGAGCAACGGGCTTGGGGGCCAGTTGCACCAGGCTTTCGCGCACCACCTGCGAGTGCACGTCGCACATGCACTGGACTTCCTCGACGGGCATGCCCTCGGCCATGAGCTCCTGCTCCATGGCCACGATCTCCGAGTAATCCGTTTCGCCGACCAGTTGCGCAAGGCGGTCCTTCACCGTGCCGGACGGGTGGCCGGCGTGCAATTCCTTGATGATGCCCTTGAGTGTGCGCAGGCGGTGCGCGCGGTTATCGATTAGTTCGCTCATGCAATTCTCCCAAGCTCCAGTCTAGCGGGGCCGCTCCAGGGCCGGTATGACTTCAGTCACACCGCGGTCGTCGATTGCACGGTGCCGCGAGATGTGGCAAACTGGCACTCGACGTTCAATCAGGAGGAAACATGGAAGATCAGACGCGTCGTTCGGTACTGGCGGGCGCCACAGCCGGCATAGGATTGGGAGCGCTGATGGCGGCGGACGCCGCGGCGCAGCAGGCCGCGGGCAAAGATGTACCGGTCCCGGCCAAGGACAATCTCAAGATTACGAAGCTCGAAACATTTGTTTTGAAGAATTCGTGGGTCTTCGTGAAGATCACCACGGATGCCGGGATCGTGGGCTGGGGCGAGATGCTCAAGGACGACGCCAAAGCCTGTGCCGCGGGGGCGCAGGAAGTTGGCCGCTTCCTGGTGGGACAGGATCCCCGGCGGGTGACCTATCTCTGGCAGGCCATTCACCGCGGCGCGTTTTATCGGGGCGGTCCCGTGAAGACGGCGATCCAGAGCGGGATCGATCAGGCGCTTTGGGATATCACCGGCAAGGCGCTGAATGTGCCGATCTACAAGCTTTTTGGCGGGCCGACCCGCGACCGAATTCGGGTGTATGGCAGGGTCAGCGAAGTGACTGGCGTGAACGCCATGAAGACCCAGCCGAACGGGGGACGGCAGGCCATCAAGTACGTCGAGGGGCAGAAGTACGTGGATGCGGCGGTGGAGAATTTCAAAGCCTTACGGCAGAAATACGGATCCGGCGTGGATATCGGCATCGATTTTCATGGTGCGGTGCAGCCGCCGACGGCGTTGCTGCTGGTGAAAGCCCTGGAACCGTATCAGCCGTGGTTTTACGAAGAGATCGTGCAAGCCCTCAATGTGGACGTGATGGCGGAGATTGCGAAGAAGACCCACATCCCGCTGGCGACCGGCGAGCGCATTTTCACGAAGTGGGGATTCCGGGAGATTTTGGAGAAGCGCGCCGCCACCATCCTGCAGCCCGATGTGTGTTATGCGGGCGGGATCACGGAACTACGATTGATCGCGGGGATGGCGGAGGCGTACTACTCGCCGATTGCGCCGCACAATCCGCAAGGGCCGTGTTCGCTGGCGGCCAGCTACCAGATCGCGGCGAGCATTCCAAACTTCCTCATTCAGGAACAAGGCGACCAGGAGTATACGAACCTGCTGGCCAAGCCGATGCCTCCGGTGCGCAACGGGCACCGGCCGCTGCTGACGGACCCCGGCTTGGGGATCACGATCGACGAAGAGAAGATCAAGGGGCAAGTGGGCGAGCCGCGAGAGTACCGGCCGCGCTTCGACCCCGACGACGGTTCGGTGGTGGACTGGTAGGGGAGGACGGCAATTGAGCATGCGCAGGACTCGCGCGGAGGCGATTTGCCCCAATCCGGCGCCGCGCAAGACCAAGCGGCCGCTGGGTCTGGCGAAGGGTGCGTTCGAGGTACCGGAGGAGTTCTTCAAGCCTTTGCCGGCTTCGGTGATCAAGGCTTTTAAGGGGGCGCGGCCGTGAGGGTGGTTAAGTGGGGCGGGCCCCCCGGCCCGCAACCCCCTGGTCGGCTCCGGAAGTGTGTAGAGAACCAGGCCGCCCAGGGGGTCGGCCGCGGACGAGGGCGTCCGGCGAGATTCACCCATCGCTTGACATCATGATTGCTGGCTTCGAGAATTATGATGTGCGGACGACTTTGACTCTCGACGACGATGTCAGCGCCCGGCTCCGGCTAGAAATTCGGCGGACGGGGAAGTCGTTGCAGCAGGTTGTCAACGAGTGCTTACGGCTGGGCTTCGAGCGCATGCAGTCCGCCGAGTCGGCCCAGGAATTCAAAGTGCGGCCGTTCCAGGCCGGCCCGCCGCCCGGGATGACCTTCGACAACGTCGAAGAGCTCATCGGGTATTTGGAAGGGCCCTCGCGGAGGTAGTCTCCAAGAACTCGCACCGGTAGCCGATGTCGCGGATGGTGTGGATGAAGGCGGGGTTGTGCGGGTCGGGCTCGATTTTGGAGCGCAGGATGGCGGGACCGTCGGCATTGCAGGAGTGGCAGCCTACCCCACGGCCGGGGCGGCCGTGACGACTCTATCGTCATTTGTCATGATAAATGACGGAAACAATGTCACATCCCGCCGCACGTTTCTGTCAGCCCTGGTTCAAACCGGTAGCCGATATCGCGAATGGTGTGGATGAAGGCGGGGTTGTGCGGATCGGGCTCGATTTTGGAGCGCAGGGTGGCGACGCAGCGGTCGACGCTGCGGGACGTCACCATGATGGAGCGGCCCCAGACCACGTTCAGAATATCGTCGCGGGTGAGAGCGCATCCCTGCCGTGCCACCAAGTACTCCAGCAGACGGAATTCCTTCGCGGTCAGCTCAACCTCTTTGCCCTTGCGGAAGAGCTTGTGCGCGGCCAGATTCAGCTCATAGTCGTCAAATTTTGAGACGGCCGCCTGCTTCGAATGGCTTCTTCTGAGAAACGCCTGGACGCGCGCGACCAATTCTCCCCGGCGGAAGGGCTTGGTGATGTAATCGTCCGCGCCGAGGTTGAGACCCAGGATGATATCCTCTTCCTGACCCTTGGCGGTCAGCATGACGATGGGCATTTCGAGGCCCATTTCGCGGACGGCCCGGCAGATTTCATAACCGTTCACGCGAGGCAGCATGATGTCGAGCAGGATCAGGCCGGGATCGCTGGTCAGCGCGAGATCGAGGCCCTTCTCGCCATCCTGGGCCGTCAGGACCTCGTAGCCTTGGGCTTCGAAGGTGTCCTTGAGGCCCCGGAGCAGGGCGGGCTCGTCCTCCACGATCAGGATCTTCGCGCGGTTCAAGCGGTCGCCTCCATGCGGCACGGGATGCGGACGCTGAAGGTGCTTCCGGCGCCCGGCTGGCTTTCCACGTTCACCATCCCGCCGTGCGCCCGCACGATGAACTCGACGATGCTCAGCCCGAGCCCGCAGCCGCCGGCTTCCCGGGACAGCCGCCGGTCCACCTGGTAGAAGCGGCGGAAGATGCGTTTCTGGTCGCGCGGGGCGATGCCAATGCCGTTGTCTTTCACGGCGAAAATCACATGGCTGTTTTCGCTGTAGGCGCGGAGCGAAATCTGTTTCTCATCCGGCGTGTACTTGTAGGCGTTGTCGAGCAGGTTGAGCAGCACGGTTGTCAAAGCGTCACCATCGGCGTGGAGAGCGGGCAGATCGGGACTGACATCCACATCCAGGTTACAGCCCGGCGATTGCAGGCGCTCGCGCATGGCCGTGAGCGCCGGTTGAATCACATCGGATGGCAAGGTGTCCGCGAAATCGAAACGCTGGCGATTGCGCTCCATCCGGGAGAAGGTCAGGAAGTTGCCGATCAGGCGGGTCAGCCGCACGTTTTCGCCGGCGATCAATTCGAGGTACTCGCGGGTCCTGGCGGGGTCCGGTTCCGTTTCTTCCAGCAGCGAATCCACGAGTAGCCGCATGGACGCCAGCGGCGTCTTCAGCTCGTGGGATACGGTGGCCACCAGATCGGTCTTCAGCCGCGCCAAGCGCATTTGCCGCCTGAGGGCATGGCCCGCCAGAAGCCCCGCCACGGCCAGGGTCGCGATCGCCAGGAACGCCGCCCAGAGATAGGAGACAGTCTGGCGTCGAAGAACGTCCTGGAACCCGGCGTCCTCGGTCAGAGAGAGGGCGATCCGCCAACCGCGCAACATAGGTCCGGCCGGAATCGTTTCGCCGGCATGGCTGGGGGCTCCGGGCGGAAGCACGCTGAAGGCGCTAAGCGGCGGCGCACTCTGCTCGTTCAGAAGGCGGCTCATGGTGGCGATGAGCGTCTTTGAGCGAAATAGCGCGATCAGCCGACCGGCCGGCGAAGCCATCGTCCAGACACCGGGCACAGCGCTTGCGCCCAGAACGCGATCGTCCGGCCGCGCGCGGTCCGCGGCCAGGAAATCCGCTGCAAGCCGTTCGGCATCGTACGTCAGGGCGTTATCGAATTCAGGACCGAGCCGCAACGCGCGCAGTTCCGAGATGAGGAAGAGGCGCTGAGACGACGGCGGGAGCGGATGGGAGTAGTCGGCGAGGAGGTCGCGGAGACGTCGGGCTGTCTCCATATAGCCGGCAGCGAAGGGTTTCATCAAATGGAGAGCCAGCAGGTGAGCATCCGCGGAGATTAGCCTGCCTTGGAGATCCGCGCCACCAGCCGCCGGGCCGTTCGTGAACCGTTCCCGGATTGCCTGAATCGCCGCTTGTGTCCGACCAGCCCGGAGCAGGCAGCGCACCTGGGCTTGCAGGGCGCGAGCTTTCAAGGAGGGATCGTTTTCCGGTTCCGCAATGCGTCCGTAGGCCGTCGCAGCGCCGAGCGCGTCGGCGCCGTTCTCGAGCGCACGGGCTTCGAGCCAGTCCGGCCGGTGTTCCGCCGGATCGGCCGCTATCCGGATGCGGAGAGAAGGGTACGCCACCGAGCCGTCGCTATTGAGGCAGATGACCGCATCCGCCACTCCGGTTCTTACGGCGCGGGCGAAGACGGCCGATGCTTCGCCACTCCCCGCCAACAGATCCAGTTCAGTCCGGCGCTTGTCCCAGTACGCATCCAGCCTGTCGCGCAGCAGCGCCAGTTGGGACCGGTAGGCCTCGATCAGCTTCTGGCGCGCCGTCTCCCGCTGAATGTTGATGGTTTGATTCGTAAACCAGAGAACGCAGGCAGTGGGGATCGAGACGGCAAGCAGCAGGAACAGCAGCACGAGCCAGGTTCCCCGATCCTGGCTCGCACTGCCGAGTTTGACTCCGATTCGCATGCCGATTCGCTAGGGCATCCGCATAGATTCCGCGATCCGCTCGATAATCGCCTGGTTGCGCTCGAGCTCCGTAGCCGGCACCAAGGCCATGATGTGTACCTCGGTCTTTCCGCTTTCGATCATCACACCGCACCAGACGCTAGGCGCGTCGTTGTTAAGACTGTTGGGAGTTACATTGGAAACGTAGCTCAGCACCTGGTACCCGTTCAATTCGCGTGTCGAAACGACGCGGAGAGCGAGGCGTATCGACCTCTGATGCTCTTCGAAATAGGCCTGCACAGAGGGCATCTTGCTCCGGCGTGCCTTGACTGACGGATAGTCGGCTCTATAGGGGAACCGGGGCGGGTCGTATTTGGACCACAAGCCGATTTGGACCTCACCATTACCGCCGGTGATGCGAGTGCTCTGCGAGACCGGCCAGTCGGACGAAGTGAACGAGAGCCCGAGCACCGGATCGCGGAAGTCCTCATCCAGATAGTTTGCCAGCGGCAGGATGGATTCCCGGGCCCTCTCCACCAGTTCCCTTTCCTCGGGATAGCCTTCGATGACTTTCTTGAATTCCCTGGCGGCGTCGGCCGCTGCGCTTTTCTGGCGCAGGCACTGAGCCAGCCGGTACTGCGCCTGGGCCGCCAGCGCGCGCTGGTTCCCGGCGGAGCTGATCACCTGGCGGTAGATCTGGATAGCGGCGTCGAGATCTCCGGCGGTTTCTTGTGTGTAGATCCCCTTTTGGAGGAGTTCGGCGGCGGTTTGGGCGGAACCGCCGGTTACCAGAAGCGAAAATGCCAGCATTGCCACTGTGACGAATCTGAGGAACATGAGCTGCTTCTCCTTTCGCGGGCAGATTGCTGTACCCGGCTAGGATCAGGCTACAGGGCTAATGTTACCGAATTATTACCGGGGTGTCCTTTATTGGCGACGACAGGGGGGCCGATTGCCAATCGGCCGCAGCTTGCCAAGCTGCCCCACGTCCACAACTTGCGCGCATGGACGCCCCGTTCGGCTACGTTCGAGGCTGCGGGAATCGCCGTTCAGTGGGGCGGCAGAAGGATGGCGGCCCTGTCGCGAAGCTGCCGGACCGTTTCGTATGCCTCCCGCGTCTCCTCGACGCTGGGCCACATGCTTGCGTCCTAATACTGGGGCAAGGACTTGCGGAAGCCCTCGAAATTCAGCGGACCGTCGTGCTCGAGCCCGATCGTGGCGGTCTGTCAATCGCTATCGGCCTTCGACAGGAGCGCTTGTGCGGCTTGCAGGTTCGTTTCGCTCATACAGGATGCGCCCCTCCCGCGCCGCGCGCGTGACGACGTGGCCGCTTATGGTGGACCAGTCCGCGACCTCTTCCGGGGTGTACCAGAGGACGTCGATCGGCACACGGAGACCCCAGAGCGCCTGATACGCGGGCCGCAGGCGACGGTGGGGAGGTTCCGAAGAAGGCTTGATAATCAACAGATCGACGTCGCTGTCCGGGCGTTGATTGCCGCGCGCCCGGCTGCCGAAAAGGATGATCTTCCCCGGCTGCAGCTTGTCAACCAGCCGGCGAACAATCTCATCCAGGATGGCCTCATCCGCCACCATCGTCGCCATGCCTCCATTGTGCACCGTTCTGAGCGCTAAGGCGACCGCATCGCCCGGTTTCTCAACAACTTTCCTACACGGAGGGGGGGTGGGGGACGTCAATCTTGATGTGACCTGGTTCTTGGTGTCGTTGTGCCTGATGGGGGCGGCGGGGGTGGACACCACCGAACTGCTCAAGGGGGTCGAGGCTCGTTACAATCGGGCTCGGACCGTGCAAGTCCTTTTCGAGCAGACGTTTACGGCTCAGAACCGACCCCAGCGGACGGAAGCCGGGGAGCTGTTTCTGCGCAAGCCGGGCCGCATGCGCTGGCAGTACACCTCTCCCAAAGGCAAGCTGTTCATCTCCGACGGCAAGGAGATGTACCTGTACACGCCGGCCACGAACCGGGTCGAGAAGATGAAGGTCAAGGAAAGCGACGATCTGCGAGCCCCGCTGGGGTTCCTCCTCGGCAAGCTGGACTTCTGGCGGGATTTCCAGAAGTTCACGTCGCGGCCCGAGGCAGAGGATGTGCGGATCATCGGCGAACCGAAGTCGGACCGGTCTCCGTACAGCCAGGTGGAATTCGTAGTGACGCCGGCGCGTGAAATCCGCTATCTGAAGATCACCGGCCAGGATCGCTCGGTGATGGAGTTCCGCTTCTCGAAGGAGAAGCTGAACCCGCCGCTCGCCGACGCGCTTTTTCGGTTCGAGATTCCGCCAGGGGCTGAAGTCGTGAATGCGATCTCGGAGCCGGAGGACACGCGGTAGCCATGGCCGAGTTCGTACTCAAGTACGCGGACAGCCGGGGCGAGATTCACCGGCAGGTGGTTCAGGCCGCCTCGGAGCGTGAATTGCGCAGCCGGTTCACGGAGCAGGGGTACCTGGTTTATTCGGTCCGACCGCGCGGCGGCTTAATGCCGCTGGTGGGCGGAGGCAGGGGCCGGCGCGAGAAGCTGGATCTGGAAAAATTCCTGATCTTCAACCAGCAATTTGTCACCCTCATCCGCGCCGGCCTCCCCATTCTCAAGGCGCTCGACCTGTTGGCGGACCGGCTGACGGACGTCAAGCTGGGACGGCACATCCGCAAGGTACGCGACGAGGTGAAGAACGGGGCGCTTCTGTCGGAGGCCTTCCGGCGACAGGGAGTGTTCCAGCCGATTTACGTAACCTCCGTGCTGGCGGGAGAGAAGAGCGGCAGCCTGGCGGAGGTGATCGACCGGTTCCTGGCCTACCAGAAGATGGTGCTTGCGGTGCGGAAGAAATTGATGGTTTCGCTGCTGTATCCTACCGTGCTGCTGGTGCTGGTGGTGTGTCTGATGATCTTCCTGGTCACCTACGTGGTGCCGAATTTCGCGCAACTCTACAGCACGATGTCGGCGAATCTGCCTCCGCTGACCGAATTCCTGATCGAGGTGGGGACGGCGGCGAGGAAGTACATCCTGGTGCTGGTGGTGGGGGTGCCAGCGGCCGTGTTGGCGCTGCGGTTTTGGTCGCGGAGCGAGGGGGCTCAGCACACCCTGGACAGGATGAAGTTCCGGGCGCCGATTCTGGGGCGCATCTGGATCATGTACCAGGTGGCGCAATTCGCGCGGGTGCTGAGCACGCTGCTGGTGGGGGGCATTCCGCTGATGCAGGCGCTGGAGACGGCGTCGGAGTCGATGTCGAGCACGTTGATTCGCAAGTCGCTCGACAAAACGAAGAAGATGGTTCGAGAGGGGCAGCCGTTGTCGGCGGCGGTGAGCTCGACGGGGGTGTTTCCAAGCCTGGCCATCGACATGATCGAAGTGGGGGAATCGACGGGCGCGCTGCCTTCCATGCTCAACAGCGTGGCCGAGTTCTATGAGGAGGACGTGAACATTCGCACGGCGGCCGCGCTTTCGCTGATCGAACCGGCGATCATGGTCTTTATGGGGCTGTTCGTGGCGTTCATTTTGATTGCTTTGTATTTGCCGATATTCTCTTTGGCGGATAGTCTGAGGTGATGCATGGCGACCGATAGAACCGGACCGCAGGACGCGCAGCAGGAAGCCGAGAAATCGAAGGTGCTGGCGGCGCGCTATCGCTGCGAGTTTGTGGATCTGGCAATCGAGCACATCGATCACGACCTGTTCCGTTCGATCCCCGTGGATTTGATGTTCCGCTACAATTTCGTTCCGATGCACGCCGAGAACGGCCTCCTCGAGATCGCGCTGGCGGATCCGCGCAACCTCAACTTGATCGACGAGCTGGCGATCCTGTTGAACAAAAAGCTGCGGGTGAAGGTGGCGACGCTCTCGCAGATTTCGGAGCTGCTGAAGAAGACCGAGCAATCGCAGCGCGTGCTCGAAGAGGTCACCGAGGGTTTCGCGCTGGACGTGGTGGCGGACGAGGAGAATCAGGACGAGACGCTCTCGATTGACCGCCTGTCGGCCGTGGACAGCGACATCGCTCCGGTAATCAAGCTGGTGGACACCACGATTTTCAACGCGCTCGAACGCCGGGCGAGCGACATTCACATCGAGACGCGCGACCAGGAAGTGGCCATCAAGTACCGCATCGACGGCGTGCTGCACTACGCCATGCCGCCGATTTCGAAGGAATGGCACTCGACGATCATTTCGCGCGTGAAGGTGATGAGCGAGCTCGACATCGCCGAGCGCCGCACGCCGCAGGATGGCCGCTTCCGAGTGCGCTATAAGAACCGGCTGATTGATTTCCGCGTTTCGATCATGCCCACCATTTATGGTGAAGACGCCGTGTTGAGGGTGCTCGACAAGGAGTCGATGAGCGAGAAGTTCGCCAAGCTCAGCCTGGACGTGGTGGGATTTTCGGAAAGTGAGCTGGTCAAGCTGCGGCGCTACATCAAGGAGCCGTACGGCATGGTGCTGGTCACCGGGCCTACTGGTTCGGGCAAGACCACCACGCTGTATGCGGCCTTGAGCGAGATCAAGAACGACGAGGACAAGATCATCACCGTCGAAGACCCGGTGGAGTATCAGGTCAAGGGCATCACGCAGATTCCGGTGAACGAGAAGAAGGGGCTCACATTTGCGCGCGGCTTGCGCTCGATTCTGCGGCACGACCCGGACAAGATTATGGTGGGCGAAATCCGCGACCAGGAGACGGCGCAGATTGCGATCAACGCGGCGCTCACCGGGCACCTGGTGTTCACCACGGTTCACGCCAACAACGTGCTGGACGTGCTGGGGCGGTTCCTCAACATGGGTGTGGAACCGTACAACTTCGTCTCGGCGCTCAACTGCATCCTGGCGCAGCGGCTGGTGCGAATCATCTGCACGCACTGCAAGCACCAGGTGACGTACCCCGACGCCTACCTTTTAGAGAGCGGGCTGAGCCTGTCGGAGTGGAAGGACATCGCGTTTTACGAGGGGGCGGGTTGCTTCGAGTGCGGCGGGACCGGGTTCCGCGGGCGCACGGCGATCTGCGAACTGCTGGACCTGAGCGAGCGGATACGCGAGATGATTCTCGACAAACGTCCCAGCTCGGAGATCCGGCGCCAGGCCCGCGAAGAGGGGATGACGTTTCTGCGTGAGTCCGGCCTGGAGAAGGTGCGCCTGGGCGTCACGACTCTCAAGGAGTTGAACAAGGTCACCTTCATCGAAGGTTGAGCGTAAGGATATGCCGCGACTGACGTCCGTAGCCAGGTTTTTGAAGGATTCGCCGCCGGCCTACGCGTTCGAACTATCCGAGGCGGGTGTGGCTGCCGCTCAGGTGGGCCGGACGCCGAAGATCTCGTTTGCGCCGGTCGAGAAAGATGTCATCTCGATTTCGCCGGTGCATGACAACGTGCTGCGGCTGGAGGCGTTGCTGGCGCAGGTGCGCGCGGTGGCGCCCGTTGACGGCGGCCGCAAGCGCCGGCGGGCCGCGTTGATCCTTCCCGACTACGCCGTGCGCGTGACGGTGCTGGATTTCGACGAGTTCCCCACCGATGTGAAGGAGCAGGCCGCCCTGGTGCGCTTTCGGATGAAACGGAGCGTGCCGTTCGACGTGGATTCGGCGGCCTTAAGTTACCACCCGCAGCGCGATGAGGGCGACAGGAAGCGTGTGGATGTGGTGGTGGCCATTGCGCCGCGCGAAATCGTCGCACGCTACGAAATGCCATTCCGGATGGCGGGATTTCACGTCGGGTGGGTAACCACTTCGACGCTGGCGGCCGTGGATTTGGTGGCGCCGACGGGGGTCAAGGTTCTGGCCAAACGGGCAGGACGGGTTTTGAGCCTGGCGGTTCTGGCGGGTGGGACGCTGAGACTGATCCGTTCCATCGAGCTGACCGACCTCACGGCCGGCGAGATCGCGGGGCACCTGCACCCGACGCTGGCGTATGTAGAAGACCAACTCGCGGCCATCCCCGACGTGGTGCTGCTGTGCGGATTTGGCGAAGACTCCGAGGCGGCGCGCTCGTGGTTGGAGTCCGAACTTCAGATTCGGGTGGCGACGCTGGTTACTCCGCAAGGCGAGCCCGGGGAGTACAGCGCTGGCCTGTCGGGGTACTTGGAGTCTCTCAAGGAGTCCTAGGACGATGCGAATTGCGCTCAACCTCTCGAGCGAGCCGTTCCGGCGGGACCGGTCCATGGTGGCGGCATCGGTGGCGACCGGGCTGTTTCTGATCGGCCTGCTGGCGATGCTGATTTTCCTGGCGGTAGTGGAGCGTGGTCAGGCGACCGAGGCACGGCAGGAAATCGCCGGACTACGCAAGGGAGTGGCGGCCCTGAATGCGGAACAGGCGCGGTTGGCGGGACTGTTGCAGAAGCCCGAAAACCTCGCCGTACTGGACCGCGTGCTTTTCATCAACACGCTGCTGTACAGGAAGGGCATCAGTTGGACGAAGGTGTTTTCGGACGTGGAAGGCGTGCTGCCCTACAATGTGCGGCTGGTGTCGATCCGGCCTCAGGTGGATTCGCGGAACGAGATCTACCTGAACATGGTGGTGGGAAGCCAGACCCAGCCGCCGGTGATCGAGATGCTCAAGCACATGGAGAACTCCCCTTTGTTCGGGTCGGTGGAGGTACACACCTGGCTGCCGCCGGGCCAGGAACGAACCACTCTACCGCTACCAGGTGAGCGTCAACTACAGCCGGGGGCGGTAAGGGAGGAACGGCATGGCGGTCATGAATCCTAATCTCGGCGTGCTGGCCCGCGAAATGCGGGAGAGGCTTGGCAAGGACCCGCGCTGGACGGCCCGGGCGGTGCTCGGATTGCTGCTGTTGCTGAACCTGGCAGCGGCGGCGGCCGTGTTCAAGCCGTGGGGCGGGTCGAGGAGGATGTGCAGCGCGAGAGGCGGCAATTGCGCATCGACGTGCAGGAGCGGCGGGTGGCGGTGGAGCGTCTGCAGGGCGTGGTCCAGATGGTGGAGAAGACCCGGGC
>CAWDER010000029.1:0-466000 GCA_963801345.1 Bryobacteraceae bacterium | reverse complement strand
GGGGACCGCGGCATCCCTCCCAGACCGGTCGCGGTCATGGCTGGCGGCCGCGCCACGTTTCCCGCCCCAGCCAGTCCAGCAACGCCCAGGTCCATCTTCAGGAACTTGAAGCCTTGGGTGATGCGTCCCTTGAGGTGAGTGACCATTTGCGCGGGATTTGGCGACGATGTGGTGTCGGCGTAAAGCAGAATCCGGTCGCGGAACTGGAAAATGCCGCCCAACATTTGCCAGACCGGTACCCCCCAAGCCTTGCCGGCGAGGTCCCAACAGGCCATTTCCACCGCCGACACCCCGCCGCCCATGACCCCGTGATCGCCGTGCTGCTTGATCTTGTAGAAGATCGCGGCAACGTTGCAGGGGTTCATCCCCATGATCCGGCTCTTCAGCATGAGCGCATACGTCTTGCTGGCACGTCCACGCACATCGCCCCATCCGGAAATGCCCTGGTTCGTGTCGATCCGGACGAGGCACCGGGAATCAGCCTCATAGGCCGGCGAGGCCACGACAATCCGCATGTCGGTGATCCTCAGCCCCGACGGTTTCGAGTTGGTATTCATCTGCCCCGAAACAGCTTCGAGATCGGCATGCGTGATCAGGCTTCCCGCTACAATCGCCGAGATTGCGGCGGTAGTCCTATTGAGGAAGGTTCTCCTCGAAACGCCGAGAGCTTTACGCAGCATGGTCGCTCCTCTTCTCCTGGAATTCTATTGTACTGTCCTCGCCCCCGGGGACAGTACACTCAAACCCCATTTCCTGGGGTGGCGCAGGCGATCGTATTTCGTCGCCTGCGTCGGCTGGCCAGAATGCCGCGCTTCACCCCCCGTACGGCATCAAAGGTACTTTTCCAAGCAACCGGGAGTACACCGTCAGGGCGCCGCGGTGATGCGCGGTGTGCTCGACCATGGACCATACCATGCTCGTGCAGGGGTTGACCACCCATGACCGGGCCCGGCGGCAGCGGCCCGGCGTAGCCTCTCCGGGCTGCGCGAGCGGATGAATTGGATCGCGTTCGCGTACGCCGCTTCGAGCGCCTGGCGGGCCGCGGCCAGGGAGGTCACACTCCCAAGCGCCTTGGCATGTTTCTCGAAATCGAGATCTGAAACCTTCTGGCCGGCAGGCGCCTTCGATGAACCAGTCGAGGGTCTGTGCCACGTGCGCAACCTGCTGCGCGGCGGTCATCTGGCCTTCCTGCGGACGGAATCCGGAGTCGGCCTCTTCGAGCACCCTGGTGGATCGCTCGAAGAAATCCTGGCTGGCAAGCAGTTGGTTGGCGAAATCGTACGACAGCGGTTTTGTGCTCATACGCGAGACTATACCAAAAGGCGAACAAAAAGAGAACGGAGGGGCCAGGCGCTTCCGCCTGCCGTCAGCGCGAGAACATCGTCGCGAAGGCGTCATGTCCCGGGCCCACCGCGAATGAACATGGCGCCGATAGCCGCGTTCCCCGCGTTGTCAGATGATGGCCAGGGACCTTGCTGGGGTCGCTCCATCGGCAAGCAAACAAGGCCGAACAATCCAGCTCCGGTTCTCGTATGCGGCTGTATTAAGGTCCTCCATAGGGATGCTCCAGAGACTCGACGCCCCTGATTTGTGGCGCGCACCGATCTGATCGCGCAACAATAACCGAATATGAGCTCAGCAGTAGCGATGGAGCGGAATGCAGAAACGTCGCCGCGTCTGAAGGCCAGAATTACGGGTGTGCTCTATCTCCTCACCATCTGACGGGAGTATTCGCCCAGGCTTTCGTGAGCGACCGGCTGGTAGTAGACGGCGACGCTGCGGCTACGGCGAACAACATACTGGCGCACACGGGCTTGTTTCAGTTGGGTTTCGCAGTTTACCTCATCGAAATGGCGTGCCAAATCGCCTTCACGGCTCTCTTCTATGACTTGCTTAAGCCGGCGGGCGGGAGCGTCTCTTTGCTGGCGGCGTTCTTAGGTCTCGCAGGTTGCGTCATCAAGACTTTTAGCCGCCTCTTCTTCATCGCCCCGTTGTTCGTCTTGGGCGGCCCGCGCTACTTGAGTGTCTTCAGCGCGGAACAGTTGCAGGCGCTGGCCCTCCTCTTTCTCAAGGTGAATGACCGGGGCGCCGCGATCGCCTTGGTATTTTTCGGATTCTATGCACTCCTGACGAGCTACCTCATTATCAGGTCCACCTTCCTGCCTCGGATTCTGGGCGTGTTGGGGATATTTGGAGGTTTGGGTTGGCTCAGCTTCCTGTATCCACCGCTCGGATACCGTCTGTTCCCCTACATCGCAGCCCTCGGCCTCCTCGGGGCAGGATCGCTAATCCTGTGGCTCCTGGTGTTCGGCGTGAACGAACAAAAATGGAAGGAGCAGGCCATATGATGGAACAGATCGCCGCTGTATCGCCGCGCCTCAACGCCAGGATTGCCGGAGTCCTCTACTTGATCACGATACTGGCGAGAGTGATCGCCGACGCCTTCGTTCGTAACCGGCTGGTGGTATCGGGGAACGCCGCGGCGACGGCAACCAACATCATGGCGCATGAGCCGTTATTCCGGTTGGGCTTCGCAGCCGACATCATCGCGTTCGCGAGCAATATCGCTTTGACCGCTCTCTTGTACGAGTTGTTCAAGCCTGTGAACAGGAGTCTCTCTTTAGTTGCAGCATTTTTCAGCCTCGTGGCATGCGGTGTTCAGGCTCTTAGCAGCCTGTTTCATCTCGCTCCCCTGGTGCTTTTGGAAGGCTCGCCGTACTTGAGCGTATTTACCGCGGAACAGTTGCAGGCGCTGGCGTTCGTGTTTCTCAGACTGCGCGCCGCAGCCTACCACGACATCGGCTTGGTATTTTTCGGGTTGTATTGCTTCCTGGTCGGCATACTCATTCTCAAGTCCACCTTCATGCCGCGCATCCTTGGCGCACTGATGGTGCTTGCCGGTTTGAGCTACGTGCTGTTTCTGTCACCACAACTCGTGCGGTCTCTGCAGCCCTATATTCTGGTTTTCCCTGGCGTTGGGCAAATATTGCTGTGCCTCTGGCTTCTCGTGGTGGGCGTGAACGTTGAACGATGGCAGGAGCAGGCCAACGTGCGGATAACTTCCTGACCGTAAGGCCCGTCGTGTATGGGTACTACAATGCGGCGAGCCGCCGCCCGGAGCGACTCACGGGAGTGAATCCATGAATTCGATCGGCACCATCGACGAGTCACAATGCAAAGCTGCGGGAGTTCCCACTCTGCCCTCCGGCCGATTGGCCGCTTAACAGTCACTCCTGCCCTTCGAGAATCTCCCCCTTCCCAATCAACCACTTGCGCCAATCCCCCAGCTGGCACCCGCTCCACCCGTGGTAAGAATAGGTCGAGGACTGTCCCTATGCCCGCATTCTCTCTGTGCTCTCAGTGTCTCAGTGGTGAAGCCTCGAATCACCGGCTGCCAAGAAACCTCAGACTGCAAAACGAAAGTGGATGACCGGGAGACGGCCACCCCCGGTAATGAAAATGTGGCCGCGCACCGGCGCACCGGGGATATGCTGCAAGAAGGCTGGAGAAGGCGGCCGGAATAGGTAATGGTGCGCAGTTGGGCCCGAAAACGAAACTGGCCAGGTTGACGTGGTGAATCCCCGAATGGAGCAGTCGAGCCGTGGAAGAACATATCTCAATAGACGTCAACCGTTCTCCCGCCAATCAAGGAGAACCATATGATTTGCGCAGCAGTAGAGCGGTGTGCCGGAATCGACGTAGGGAAGAAGTGGTTGTCGGTATGTGTGATGATCGGACCACTCGAAGGGGAGCCCCGAGTCGAGAAGCGGCGGTTTGGCACGACGGTGGCTGAATTGGAGCAACTGCGGGACTGGTTGCAGAAGGAAGCGGTCACCCATGTCGTGATGGAGAGCACGGGATCGTACTGGAAGCCCGTGTTCAATGTGCTGGAAGACACCGTAAAGGTGTATTTGGCGAATGCGCAAGAGGTGAAGGCGCGCAAGGGGCATAAGACGGATGACAAAGACGGGTGGTGGCTGGCGCACCTGCTGCGGCACGCCATGATCCATCCGAGTTTCATTCCGCCGCGCTCGATTCGGGAGTTGCGGGACCTGACCCGGCGCAGAGAACGTCTGAATGGTGCTGGGACGGCGGAGAAGAACCGTGTGCAGAAGATCCTCGAGGACGCCAACGTGAAGTTGGGCAATGTGCTTTCCAACGTCTTTGGCGTTTCCGGACAGTTGATGCTGGAAGCGTTGCTGAAGGGGGAGGCGAAACCCGAGGAAATCGCCCGGTTCGCGCGAGGACGGGCGAAGAAGAAGGTTCCAGAGATCATGGCGGCGTTGGAGGGACACCAGATGAGTGAGCATCATCGAAAGATGATTCGCTACAGTTTGGCCCACATGCGGTTTCTAGAAGAGCAACTGGAAGAGTTAGACCGGGATATCGCGGAAAAAATTCGGGCCGCGGGGTTGGATCGGGAATGGCGGCTATTGCAGACGGTGCCGGGGATCCAGGAGCGTAGTGCGGCGAAGATCCTCGCCGAGACGGGGCCGGACATGGCGCAGTTTCCGTCGGAGAGACAGATCAGTTCCTGGGCGGGAGTCTGTCCGGGAAACAACCGGAGCGCGGGCAAGAACCGAAGCAGCCGAACAACGGGAGGTAATCCATGGCTGCGCAGCACCCTGACCGAGTGCGCGTGGGCCGCCGCGGCGAAGAAGAACTGCTTTCTGAAGGAGAAGTTCTGGCGCATGGTCACCAAGTCAGGGGGCAAGAAGCCACCCGCGCTGATCGCAGTGGCACACACCCTTTTGATTTTGGTTTACGAGGTTCTGCGCACCGGCGAACCCTACAGGGATCGGCAACGTGCGCCTCTCCCGGATACCCAAACGGAGCGTCTGATCCGGCACCACATTCGAAGGTTGGGCAGACTCGGCGTTCGAGTCTACTCCGACCGACCGGCACCGGCAAAGGCCAACTCTCAGAACCAAGGATTACCTTCCCCTACCAAACGAACCCAGCAAACTCTTGAAAACACAGGACCGCACACATGAGGGGGTGTCTATTTTCGGAAGAAAGTGGATGACCGGGAGACGGCCACCCCCGGTAATGAAAATGTGGCCGCGCACCGGCGCACCGGGGATATGCTGCAAGAAGGCTGGAGAAGGCGGCCGGAATAGGTAATGGTGCGCAGTTGGGCCCGAAAACGAAACTGGCCAGGTTGACGTGGTGAATCCCCGAATGGAGCAGTCGAGCCGTGGAAGAACATATCTCAATAGACGTCAACCGTTCTCCCGCCAATCAAGGAGAACCATATGATTTGCGCAGCAGTAGAGCGGTGTGCCGGAATCGACGTAGGGAAGAAGTGGTTGTCGGTATGTGTGATGATCGGACCACTCGAAGGGGAGCCCCGAGTCGAGAAGCGGCGGTTTGGCACGACGGTGGCTGAATTGGAGCAACTGCGGGACTGGTTGCAGAAGGAAGCGGTCACCCATGTCGTGATGGAGAGCACGGGATCGTACTGGAAGCCCGTGTTCAATGTGCTGGAAGACACCGTAAAGGTGTATTTGGCGAATGCGCAAGAGGTGAAGGCGCGCAAGGGGCATAAGACGGATGACAAAGACGGGTGGTGGCTGGCGCACCTGCTGCGGCACGCCATGATCCATCCGAGTTTCATTCCGCCGCGCTCGATTCGGGAGTTGCGGGACCTGACCCGGCGCAGAGAACGTCTGAATGGTGCTGGGACGGCGGAGAAGAACCGTGTGCAGAAGATCCTCGAGGACGCCAACGTGAAGTTGGGCAATGTGCTTTCCAACGTCTTTGGCGTTTCCGGACAGTTGATGCTGGAAGCGTTGCTGAAGGGGGAGGCGAAACCCGAGGAAATCGCCCGGTTCGCGCGAGGACGGGCGAAGAAGAAGGTTCCAGAGATCATGGCGGCGTTGGAGGGACACCAGATGAGTGAGCATCATCGAAAGATGATTCGCTACAGTTTGGCCCACATGCGGTTTCTAGAAGAGCAACTGGAAGAGTTAGACCGGGATATCGCGGAAAAAATTCGGGCCGCGGGGTTGGATCGGGAATGGCGGCTATTGCAGACGGTGCCGGGGATCCAGGAGCGTAGTGCGGCGAAGATCCTCGCCGAGACGGGGCCGGACATGGCGCAGTTTCCGTCGGAGAGACAGATCAGTTCCTGGGCGGGAGTCTGTCCGGGAAACAACCGGAGCGCGGGCGAGAACCGAAGCAGCCGAACAACGGGAGGTAATCCATGGCTGCGCAGCACCCTGACCGAGTGCGCGTGGGCCGCCGCGGCGAAGAAGAACTGCTTTCTGAAGGAGAAGTTCTGGCGCATGGTCACCAAGTCAGGGGGCAAGAAGCCACCCGCGCTGATCGCAGTGGCACACACCCTTTTGATTTTGGTTTACGAGGTTCTGCGCACCGGCGAACCCTACCGGGATCGGCAACGTGCGCCTCTCCCGGATACCCAAACGGAGCGTCTGATCCGGCACCACATTCGAAGGTTGGGCAGACTCGGCGTTCGAGTCTACTCCGACCGACCGGCACCGGCAAAGGCCAGCTCTCAGAACCAAGGATTACCTTCCCCTACCAAACGAACCCAGCAAACTCTTGAAAACACAGGACCGCACACATGAGGCGGTGTCTATTTTCGGAAGAACCCAGCAAACTCTTGAAAACACAGGACCGCACACATGAGGCGGTGTCTATTTTCGGAATGGGGCGCGACGCGCACCCGCGCTATACCAAACGAACCTGGCAAGCTCTTCAAAACAATGGACCGCACATTTGAGGGGACATCCATTTTCGGAAGAACCAATGCTCCTCCATCGCCTCGCCCGTACTCATGGATCGCACCGCGGCATCGGTGTCGCTCCGCAGTTCTTTCTCTGTGTCCTCAGCGTCTCAGTGGTGAATCATCGGTTGGGAGTAAGCTGGTTGGCTGCCGAAACGAATTTCAGACCGGAGTTCATTCCCGATGCGGTTCCTTTTGATCCTCGCGCTCCTAACGGCCTCGGCCCCTGCCCAGACCGGGTTCTTCCCCTTCGCCCTGGACGAGGACCGTCTGAGTGGTGCGCCGGATTTCAGCTTCCTGAATCATCCCCTCACCGCGGTCGACCGCCTCACCGTGCGGGACGGGCATTTCTATTCCGTCGCCGGCGATCCCGTCCGCCTGTTCGGCGTCAACCTGGCCTTCGGCGCGAATTTCCCGGCCGAGGCCGATGCCCCGCGCATCGCCCGGCGCCTCCGCAAGCTCGGCGTGAACCTGGTGCGCCTGCACCACATGGATAGCCAGCCCGACAGCACGCCATCGAATGCCGGCAGCCTGCTCACGACAGCCCCCTACCCGACGCTCAACACGGTGGCCGTCGCGCGCCTGCGAGCGTTTCTGAATGCGCTCCGGGCAGAGGGCATCTACGCCAACCTGAACCTGCACGTCGGCTATCAATTCCGGCCCTCGGTGGACGGCGTTCCCGCGCTCCCCGGAGGCGTCGCCTTCCCCACCCAGAGCAAGCCCCTGCACATCCTCTATCCACGCATGATCCAGCTTCAGACCGACTTCACTCGAAACGTCATCAGCGCCTTGTCGCTCAAAGACGATCCCGTGCTGGGGATGGTCGAGATCGACAACGAGACCTCGCTCCTGCGCGAGTGGCAATCCTCGAACCTCGACCGCTGGCTTCTCGGAGACTATCTGACCGAATTCCGCAGCCAGTGGAACGCGTTTCTGGCCGCCAAATACCGCACCACGGAGACCCTGGCCGCCGCGTGGGGAGGCGCGCGAGACCGACGGCCCCGAGTTGCTCCCCGGCACCTGGCGGGCGCTCGAGATTCATTCCCCCTCCCAGGCGGCGATGCAGTCGCTGGCGGACGGCGTCGTGAAGGTGACCGTCACCCGCGGCGGCGCCGCGGTGATCCTCAAGCAGGTGGGCTTCTCGATCGCCCAGGGAGATCCCTACGTCGCCGAGGTCGAGATGCGCGCCGACCTCGCCGCCGGCGTCTCGCGCAACGTCTACTGGGACGTCAAGCAGGACTCCAGCCCGTGGAACACCGAGACCAGCCAGACGGTCGCCGTCACCAGCGAGTGGAAGAAGTTCAGCCTGGGCTTCGTGGCCCCTTTCTCGATGACCGGCATCGGGCGCTTCGGTCTCTCGGTCGAGAACGTGGATGCGCCCATCTACGTGCGCAATGCCAGCCTCAGGAAGGCCGGGCGGCGAGGCCTGGCCGGCGGGGAATCGCTCGAAGCCGCCAACGTCGCGCTGGTGGCCGAGACGGAGCTTGGCGCGCAGGCCCGCACCGATGACTACCTGCTCTTCCTCGCCGATCGCGACCGCTTCTACCTCGGCGAAATGCTGCGCGCCGTGCGCGAGACCGCCGGCGCGCTCGTCCCCGTCGCCGGGACCCAGATGGGATACGGCGGTCTCCTCAACCTGGACTCCCACGCCGCCCTGGACTATCAGGACAACCATTTCTACATCGATCACTACAACTTCCCCAATACCTCGTGGGATGGCCGCGACTGGCGCATCCGCGATTCGTCTTCTCTCGGTGCGGGTCTGGGAACGTTCCTGAGCATGGCGGCCGCGCGCGAAGCCGGCCGCCCCTACACGGTCAGCGAGTACAACCAGCCCTGGCCGAATACCTACGCCGCCGAGATCGATCCCACCCTGGCCGTGTTCGGCGCGTTCCAGGACTGGGACTCCATCATGCACTTCGCCTACGCCCACAGCCGCAACTGGGACGACGCCGTGCCCAACGGCTTCAACATCACCGGCGACTGGACCAAGGCCCCCAACATCGGGCAGGCCGCCTGGCTGTTCCGCTCGGGCGCCATCCGGCCGGCCGCGCAGGAAGTGACCGCGCCGGTGTCGCTGGCGATGCGCCTGCGTGCCGGGCGCGAGAAGCGCATGAGTGTGTCGAGCTTCCTCAGTTCCGCGGCTGGCTTTAACCCCGATGTCGCTTTGATCCATCGCGTGGCGGTGGCGCGCGACGAAACCGGGACCATGCCCGCCGCCGCCACAGGCGGCCCGGTCTTCCCCCTTTGCCTCCGACACCGCGGAGTTCACCTACGACCGCACGAACAAGCTGTTCCTGATTCACGCGCCCCAGGCCGCCGGCGTGATCGGGTTCGCGGGACAGGGGAAGATCACGGCGGGCGCGATTGACGTCGAGCTGGCAGCGGGCGCGCGCGGTTTCGCCACGGTGCTGCTGACCTCTCTGGACGGGCAGCCGCTTCGCGATTCCGGCAAATTGCTTCTCTCGACGCCCGGCTATACGCTGCGCACGCAGCCGCAGTCCAGTCCCGAACGGCCGCAGCGGCTCGTGAATTACCCCGGAACCACCGACTGGTGGACCGTCGAGCCAGAGCCGGCCTATCTCAACAAGCCCAGCGGCAACCTGAATGGCGGTGAGCGGCCCGTGTGGATGGAGCGCGTGGAGAGCTTCGTCACGCTGCGTACGAGCGCGGCGCAGATCGCCGTGTACCCTCTGGACGGAGCGGGCGCGCGCCTGGCCCCCATCCCAACCGAGCGCGTGGCCGGCGGCTTCCGCCTGCATCTGCAAGCCGAGGGGCAGCCCGCTTCGCCCTGGTACGAGATCACCGCGGCGAAGCTGGCCAGCGTTTCGGCGGCGAGCTACGTGCGCGGCGCGGCCGGTGCGCCGGAGGCCATCATGACCGGCTTCGGAGAGGCGCTCACCACCGCGGCGACGGCGGGCGCCGCATTGCCGTTGCCCACCGTGCTCTCGGATGTCGCGGTGCGAGTCCAGGACAGCGCCGGGCGTGGAGCGTGCGGCGCCGTTGTTCTACATCAGCCCGGCGCAGATCAACTACGTGGTGCCCCCAGGGACCGCCACCGGACTCGCCACCATCACCGTAGCCACGCAGGGTCAAACCAGCGCCGCGGGCACGCTCCGGATCGACCCGGTGGCGCCCGGTCTCTTCGCGGCCAACGCCAATGGCGCCGGCGTGGCGGCCGCGGTCGCCGAGCGGGTCCAGCAGGGCGGGGCAGTGACCTGGCACAACGTCTTCGCGTGCGGGCCGGCCCCGGGCAGTTGTGCGCCCGCGCCGCTCGATCTCGGCCCCGCCACCGACCTGCTGTACCTGCATCTGTACGGGACGGGAATTCGAGGCCGCAGCGAGCCTCTCCGCGGTCACCGCAAAGATCGGCGGCGTGGACGCGACCGTCTCCTACGCCGGAGCGGCGGCCATCATCCCCGGCCTGGATGAAGTGAAAATTCTGATCCCCCGCACCCTCGCGGGCCGCGGCGAACTCGCCGTCGAACTGACCGTAGACGGCCACCGCGCCAACACCGTGACGGTAAGCTTCCAATAGTGCGCCCGGGTCCAGATCGAACCTGACAACCACGACCGCCGCGCTCGGGTTTTCCTGACAGACGAACCGGTGGCGGCGGTGGATATTGGAAACTGGTGACACCTACAGGCGCAACAACGAATAAGGACGCCGGCAGCAACGAGCCGCCATGCTTACGGGCCATCCTCGAGCAATCCAGCGACACGCTTCTGGCCAACATGGGCCATGAACTCCGCACGCCGTTGAATGGGATTATCGGCTTCTCGGAGCTTCTCGAACGCCGGAATTTCGGCCCCCTCACGGAGCGGCAGCGGACCTATGTGAAGAACATCCAGGCCTGTGGATGGCGCCTGCTCAAACTCGTGAGTCGACCTCGTCGACCTCTCGAAGATCGAAGTGGGCAAGCTCTCGCTTTCGCGTGAATGGACATCCCTTGATTCCTTGGTCGAAGCCGCGCTCGGCGACACCCGGACGCTGGCCGACGGAAGGCGGATCGCGCTCAGTGTCTCGCTGCATCCGGAACTGCCGAAGGTATGGGTCGATCCGGTGCGGATACAGCAGGTGCTCGGCAATCTCCTTGCCTTTGCGGTTAAGTTCACTCCCGAGAGTGGCTCAGTAAGGCTGACCGCGTACGAGGACCAGGGCGGCGTGTGTGTCTCGGTGACGGAGCGCCGGGACTGGCGTCGAGGCTCCTCCCGGTGAGCAGGCGGAAGATGCGGGGCTTGGCCTGGTCCTCGCCAAGCGCCTGTTGGAGATGCATGGAGGATGTATCCAGGTCGACACCGACGTGAGGGGGGGCTCGACATTCACGGCGACAATTCCCCTGAACCAGCAGAACGAGGGGGGTTGGACCGATGCCGCCTGACCGCCCACCAGGTCAGAAACGATCCTGGTGGTGGACGACAATCTCCAGAACCGCCTGGTGGCTCGAAGGACACTTGGTGGCGGAGGGCTACCGGGTGATTCAGGCGGAGAACGGCCAGGAGGCGGTCGAGATCTTCGCTTCCGATCCGGCGGACCTCGTGCTGCTCGACGTCGTGATGCCCGTGATGGACGGCTTCGAAGCCTGCCGGCAAATCCGTGCGATGGACAGCGGAAGCGATGTGCCCATCCTGTTTCTTACGGCCCACGACGACCTTCAGACCCACGAGAAAGCAATCGAGTCCGGCGCCGACGATTTCCTGTCGAAGCCTATACAGCGCGTCGAGCTTCTGCTCAGGACCAAGTCGCTCCTGCGAATCAAGCGTCTGAAGGACGAACTGGCGCGCAGCAACGTGTTCATCGCTTCCCAGCGTGACGCGCTGCTGCGCGCGCAGGAGGAGAAACGACGTCTGTCGGCGATGATTGTGCACGACCTGAGAGGCCCGCTCGGTTGCGTTCTGGGCAACGTCGATTACGTGCTAGACAGCGCCTCGCTCAACGAGGATTTGCGGCAGGCGGTCCTGGACATCCACACCTCCGCGGAGACCATGGACCGGATGCTGAACGACCTTCTGGACATCGCTCGAAGCGAGGACGGGGCTTTGGCGCCGAAGCTCAAACCAGTGGATGTGCTGGACCTGCTCGATGAGGTCCGATCCTATTTGCGCGGGCGTGAGCGGAATTCCGAGCATCGGATCGTCATCGACAGCAGACCGGTGACCTGGCATCGATCCAGGCCGACAAGGACCTGATTCGCCGCGTCATCGAGAACCTTGTGGAGAACTCGACCAAGTACGCGCCCGCCGGGACGGACATTCGGCTGGAGGTGTCTGTTGGAGGATGGGGAGAGACTCCTGTTCAAAGTTCGGGACCGCGGCCCGGGCGTGCCGTTCGAGTTCCGATCGAAGATCTTCGACCAGTACGTGCAACTCGATCGCGACCGGCAAGAGCACGCCCGCGGCGGCCGCGGCCTGGGGCTCGCCTTCTGCCGGCTCGCCGTTGAGGCGCACGGCGGACGAGATCTGGGTCGAGGACAACCCGCCGGCCGGCAGCGCGTTCTGTTTCTGGATACCCGCGGCTGCGGACGGCCGAATGGCGCTCGCGGCTGCCGGCGCCGGAATGGAGGCGGCTTGAACCGCCAGACCGAGCCACGCGTTCCGCCGGCGATCCTCGTCGTCGACGACGAGGCGGAGACCCGAACGATGCTGTCGCGGATTCTGAACGGCCAGGGCTACACCACGGTCGCCGCTCCCGACGCGCAAGCCGCTCTGAGCACAATCGCGAACTGCGATTTCAACGTCATCGTGAGCGACATCTGCATGCCGGGAATGGATGGAATCTCGTTCGTGCGGGCCGTTCGGGAGACGAACGCCGACATCCCGGTCATCTTCCTCACGGGTTCCCCCTCCTTGGAGACGGCCAGGGAGGCCATCGAACTGGGGGCGTTTCGCTACCTGGTCAAGCCCGTGAACAAGGCCGAACTGGAGACGACCGTCGCGCGAGCGCTGGCTTCGCACCGGTTGGCGGCGCTGAAGCGGGAGGCCCTGGAACTGACCACCCGCGAAGACACGCGTCCCGGCGGTGAAGCGGGCCTGCAGGCACGATTCGAGAAGGCGCTCTCCACTCTCTGGATGGCCTACCAGCCGATCGTCCGAACCAGCGATGGCTCTGTCTTCGGATACGAGGCGCTCATGCGGAGCGAAGAGCCCTCCCTGTCCAGCCCGGCGGCAATCCTCGATGCGGCGGAGCGGCTGGACAGACTGGTCGGACTGGGCCGGGTGGTGCGCTCCCACGCCATCCTCCCGCTGGAGGGCGGGCCAATGGACCTGTCGCTCTTCGTCAACCTGCACCCGGCGGAACTCCTCGACGACGAGCTGCTCTCGCCGGATGCTCCCATGTCCGCCCTGGCGCACCGGATATTCCTCGAGATCACCGAGCGCGCCGCCATCCACAACGTCCTGGAAACCCGTGATCGGGTCGCTCAGCTCCGGCGCGCGGGCTACCGGATCGCGGTCGACGACCTCGGCGCCGGCTACGCCGGCCTGACCAGCTTCGCCACCTTGGAGCCGGACATCGTCAAGCTGGACATGGCTCTCACGCAAGGCTCGTGACACAAGCCCCCTAAAGCGCAGACTCATCCGGGCGATGTGCAACGTCTGCGACGACCTGGGAATCCTGATCGTCGCCGAAGGGATCGAGACTGCCGCCGAACGGGACACGGTCGCTGAACTGGGCTGTGACTTCGTTCAAGGCTTCTTCCTGGCCCGCCCGGAGAGGGGATTCCCGGAGGTGCGCGTAAGTTGACCGGAAATGCCGCGGCATGAACCGAGTGATAGAATCGGTGGGCCTAGGTTCGATACGGGAACGGTCACGGTGGATCAGACCTTGCCGAACATACTTCTGGTGGACGACACTCCGGCCAATCTCCAGCTTCTGAGCGAGATGCTCCGGCAGCAGGGATACAAGCTGCGCCCCGCCCCCAGCGGGAAGCTGGCCTTGCGGGCCGCCCGGGCCCTTCCCCCGGATCTCATCCTGCTGGACATCCGCATGCCGGAGATGGACGGCTATGAGGTTTGCGAGCGGCTGAAAGCGGACCCTGCTCTGAAGGAGATTCCCGTCATCTTTCTGAGCGCCCTGAGCGAGACGGCGGACAAGGTCAAGGCGTTTGCCGCGGGCGGCGTGGATTACATCACCAAACCGTTCCAGCTTGATGAAGTACTCGCGCGCGTCGAAACCCACCTCGAGCTCCGGCGGCAGAGACGTCAGCTTCAGGAGAGCTATGAGTCGCTCCGGCGACTGGAGTCCCTGCGCGACAGCCTCATCCACATGGTTGTTCACGATCTGCGTTCCCCCCTGATGGTGGTCGGAGACTTTCTGGCGCTGCTGGAGAAGTGCGAGTCCCAAAACCTCTCCAGTAACGGCTCCCGTTTCGTTCTGCAGGCCCGGCGGGCAGTCGATGAACTTGTCGACATGGTCAACTCGATGTTGGATGTCAGCAAAATGGAAGCGGGTGAATTGAAGCTGAATCGCTCGCGCTGCCAGTTGGACCTCCTGTGTGCGGGAGGTTGCCGGCGGTTTCGGATCCTCTCGGAGACTCCGCCGAGATCGTCCTCGAAGTGCCGGAGCAGCCGGTGGAAGTGTCCGCGGATGCAGCTCTTCTCTCCCGTGTGATGCGTAACATGCTCGCCAACGCCCTCCGCTTCGCATCCGGCCGCGGTTCCGTGCGCGCCGTCGTTTCGAGCTCCGGCCGGGATGCGCGGGTCGCGATCACCGACAACGGCCCGGGAATTCCACCCGAGTATCACGAGAAGATCTTCGAGAAATTCGGGCAGGTCGAACACGTCAGTGCCGCCACAGGCACCGGCCTCGGTCTGACGTTCTGCAAGTTCGCCATCGAGCTCCACGGAGGCTGCATCGGAGTCGAGAGCGAGCCGGGCAAAGGCAGCACCTTCTGGTTCACGCTTCCGCTGCTGGAAGCCTGACCTCAAGCCCGCGTGCAGGATTTGCCTATAGGGTAAACACCCGGTAACTTCTGGCCCATTACCTGGGTTCTACCTGACAGGAAACCTCAGCGCTTACCCGTATGATAGCTGACATGGAGCAGTCTTGTGACTCGCCTCTTAGTGTTCACGGACGAACCGTTCCTCGCCAGGGGCCTGGAGGCAGTTCTCTTGTCCCAGAGTGATTTCGAGTTGGTAGCCACTTGCTCGCAAGTGCTTGAAATCGCAGAAGCTGTGGCGGCCTCCAAGCCGGACATCCTGTTGATTGACCTGACACCGGAGGTGACCTTCGAGCTGCTGCTGGGTCTGCAAAACCGGTTTCCGGGATCCCGAATTGTGCTCTGGGTGCACTCGATTGGGACTGAAATCGCCTACCAAGCCATCGAGCACGGGATTCGGGGAATCCTGAGAAAGACCGTTCCGCTTGAAACCATGATCGCCTGCCTGCGGATTGTGGCGGCGGGCGGCCACTGGTTCGACGAGGCCATGGAGGCTGCTCTTCGCAGCGTGAAGACGATCCACCTGACCCCGAGGGAGAGCCAAATCGTCAATTTGCTCACAACCGGACTCAAGAATAAGGAGATTGCCACCGCTCTGTTTCTGTCCGAAGGCACCGTCAAGGTCTATCTGTCAAGGCTGTTCCAGAAGTTGGGGGTCAAAGACCGCTTTGAACTGGCTTTGTACGGTCTGAAGAACATGGCGGGAACGAATGTGGCAAGTGGAGCAGATTGGCCTCAAGCGACACAGCCACAAAGTAGGGTCGCCGGGCGCGCGCCGTTCATCCACAACCTGGCGATGGGAAGACTGGCACTCAGAGCTTAGACCCTGTCAGGCAAAACCTGACGAGCCGGCGGGAACCGCTGTGGTGCTGCCTGACGGACAGCCGCCCCGCGAGCCCTTATGATCCCAGATAGGCGAAAGCTAGATTGGCGAGGGACCTTCCTATTGGACGAGGAATAGCGATGGCAAGGACTAGCCTTCAGAGCCCCGAAGCTGAATGTGAGCAGCATTCGGAGACGCAAAAGGACGGCGCCTCTCCATCGATGCGCGACCTGCCCTTTCCGTTGCAGGAGCAACTCGAGGCTCTCGGGTTCGACCGGACCTGGACGTCGCCGGCGGCCTCGTGGGTTTCCTCATGAAAGCGACCTCGGAGCACACGCTTCAAGAAGCCGCCAACAATCTGCCCCGGCTTGACGAGAACTACTGGAGCAAGATCGTCGTCAGCGGCGCCGATGGTCTGGAAGTCCTCCCATCACAAGGCCCGCTGGCTCTGGAGGAGCAGGCGAACACCGAGCGAGTCCGGCAGGTCTTCGAGTCCACACGGTCCATGTACAAGTGGATCGTCCTGGATCTTGGCCGCCTGAATCCGTTCTCCGCGAGCCTGGTCCCGGATCTGTGCGAGCTATTCCTGACCGCGATCGTTGAGGTGCCAGCCCTGTACGAGCTCAAGCGTATGGTGTCGCGACTGTTGGACGCCGGCGTGGATCGCAGCCGGCTGCGCCTGATCCTCAACCCAAACTCCGAAACACCCTGACATTTCACCGGTGGAAGTCGGCAACATGGTCGGCCTGCCGGTTTACGCGGTCTTCCCGGAGTGCCGCGCTGAACTGTCGGAGGCATACACGAACGGGAAATTGCTGAACGCAAAAAGCAACCTCCGCCGGCAAATCGGGCTTCTCGTCGAGAGGGTCGCGGGCATGCAAGTTAAGAAATCGGCATAGGTTGTTTTGATCGGTTGGGGGACTTTTTATGACGTACAAGAACGAGCAACGGCGAGATAAGAGATACCCGTTGGACTGCCAGGCCACCCTGCGATGGGAGGACCTGCGAGGACAATCGCGATTCCTGCAGGCAAGAGCCTTGGACGTTTCCGATTCAGGCGTTCGGCTGGAAGTCTCCGAGCCGATCGAGGTGGGCACTCGCCTCAAGATCTGGATAGAACACTTCGACACCTCGGGTAGCGCGGTGGTCCGCCACTGTAGCCGCCCCGGCCATCGTTACGTCCTGGGGATAGAGTTCAGCTCGGCGGACGGCAAACTCAAGTTCGGCGGTAACGACGGCTTCGTCGACTATTACGAGGTGCTGCAGGTCAGCCCGAACGCCGAGCCCGAAGCCATTCGCCGAATCCACCGTCTGCTGGCTGCGCGGTACCACCCGGACAATGCCGAAACGGGGGACAAGGAGCGCTTCCTCCAGCTCAACGAGGCTTACGGCACATTGTCGGATCCCGAGAAGCGCCTGGCTTACGATACGAAGTATCAACTGGTGCCGGCGCAGAAGCTGCCGGTATTTGAGCTGAGAGAGTTCGCCGAGGGGGTAGAGGGGGAAGTCAACCGCCGGATGGGCATTCTATCTCTTCTCTACCACCGCCGCCGCCAGAACACAGACGATCCGGGCTACTCACTCCTGGAATTTGAGAACCTGATGGGGTTTCCGCGAGAGCATCTGGAATTCGCTCTTTGGTTCTTGAAGGGCAAACAGCATGTCCAGTCGGCTGAGAACTCCGACTTCATGATTACGACGGCGGGAGTGGAATTCCTGGAGGAACACCTCACTTCCAGACCGATCCTTCGCAAGCTACTGCAAGACCCCCATTCGAAGCCAACCGGCCAGGAGTTGGAGCATGAGGTTGTCATGGCTGTTTGAGGAATGCCAATCGGCGTCGGTGGAAGCGCTCTTAGCGGCCCAACTGAAGTCGCGGTGGACGCCGGCGACACAAGCAGGTCGGCCGGGGACCGGATTGTCTCCGCTTGTAAGCAGTGGCCGGCCGCCGCTCTGACGGACTGGTCGCCAGCGCGTTCTATGTTTACTCCGGCTCGTGGAGGGGCTATGATTAACCGACGCGAGCCCTGGGGAGTGTATCCTTGCCCTGCGAGGCGCCGGAGCGTCTCCCTGTCTAACAGGAGGCCAGCATGAAGTCCGGGCCGAGGAGGCCGTTCCACGCTCTCGAGGTGCTGTTGTTCTGCCTCGTGGTGATCGTCGGAAGCGGCGTGGCCGGCTACCTGTACACGGCCGCCGAGAGACGGTCGTTCGACGCCGAAGCGCGGAACCAACTGGCTGCCATTGCCGACATGCAAGTCCGGCAGTTGTCAGCGTGGCGTTCAGAACGCCTCGCCGATGCCAAAGCTCTTCAATCTAATCCATTCGTTATTCCGGGGCTGCTCGAGAGCCTGGACAGCGGGCGAAACCTCGGTAAAGCCGAGACGTGGATGGCGCAGTTGATGGCGGCGTATCATTACACCGCAGCGAGCCTGTGGGACCGGAACAGCCGGCGGCGGTCCTGGTTGCCGGCGGGTGCCTCTGGCAGTGAACTGGAACGCGAGCTGGCCACGCAGGTGATGCGCGCCAGGACTCCCCGGCTGGTGGACCTGCACAGAGATGAGACCACCGGGGCAGCTCACATGACTGTGGCGGTGCCACTTCTGAGTACAGCCTCCTCGGAACCCATCGGTGCGCTACTGCTGAAGATCGATCCAACGTCCTTTCTCTTTCCCCTCATCCAAACCTGGCCCACGCCGAGCCGTTCGGCGGAGACGTTGCTCATCCGGCGTGAAGGGAACGAGGTCTTGTTTTTGAACGAACTGAGGCACCGGAAGAACACCGCGCTCAGCCTCCGATTCCCCCTCGAGCGATCCGGACTTCCCGCAGCGAGGGCCGCGCTCGGATACGAAGGAGTTTTGTACGGTACGGACTATCGCGGCAAATCGGTCCTGGCGGCCACCAAGCATGTTCCCGACAGCCCTTGGTCTTTGGTCTCAAAGGTAGATACGGAGGAAGCTCTCGCCCCTCTGCGCCAGCGGACGCGCTTTATCGCGACGAGCTTCGGGCTGCTTGCCGCGGCCCTGATCGCGGGAATCATGTTTCTGTGGTCGCGACAGGCGGCGCAGGCTCACAAGCAACAGCTCGAAGCCGAGTTGGAGCGCCGGGCGATCCTCGGGCACTTCGACTTCCTCAGCCGTTTTGCCAACGACATCATCCTCCTGTTTGACAAGATCGGCAGGATCATCGACGCCAACCAAAGGGCGGTTGACAGTTACGGGTACGACCGGGAGGAACTGCTGCGGTTGGACCTCGCGGCGCTTCACGATCCAGAGGAGGCCGGAAAGCTGGCTGAGATATGGGAGAGCGTGAAGGCAAGGGGACCCTTGGGTCTGGTGTTCGAGGCCGAGCACTTGCGGAAGGATGGCAGCCGGTTTCCGGTCGAAGTCAGCGTCCGGGTCATCGAGGTGGAAGGGAGGGAATTCCGGCAGGAGATCATCCGGGACATCACCGAGCGCAAACGGGCGGAAGATGAGTTGAGAGCAAAGGAAAACGTCCTGTCCGAGTCCCAGAGCGCCGCCCACGTCGGCAGTTGGAGCTGGGATCTGGCGGCCGGCAAACTCACCTGGACGTCTGAAACCTATCGTCTACATGGAGTCTCGCCAGACACGTTTGTCCCGTCCCGTGAGACGCTTCTGGGCCTGATCCACGAGGACGACCAGGCCGCCATGCAAGCCTGGCTCGCCGCCTGTCTGGCGGGGCAAGCGCCACCCGCCCTGGAGTTTCGCGCCCTCCAGCCCGACGGCGGCGTTCGCAAGCTTCACGCTCTCGGGAATCTGGTTCGGGACGCGAAGAACAAGCCGATCCGCATGACCGGTATTGTGCAAGACATCACCGACCGCAGACGGGCGGAAGAGGCGCTGCGGAAGAGCGAGGAGCGGCACCGGATCATTCTCCAGACGGCCATGGAAGGGTTCTGGTTGGCGGACACGCAGGGGCGCCTGCTGGAAGTGAATGAGGCTTATAGCCGGATGAGCGGCTACAGCGTGCAGGAACTGCTGGCCATGCGCATTCCGGAGCTGGAGGCCGTCGAAGCGCCGGATGAGACTGCCGCCCGCATCCAGCAGATTGTGGCGAGGGGCGAGGCACTTTTCGAGTCCCGGCACCGCCGCAAGGATGGGAGCGTTTTCGACGTTGAAGTCAGCGTCCAATACCGGCCCGCCGACGGGGGACGGCTGGTGGTCTTTCTGCGGGACATCACAGAGCGCAAACGGGCGGAGGAGGCGGTCCGCCAGCTCAACGCCGAGCTCGAACAGCGGGTGCGCGACCGCACCGTCCAACTGGAAGTGGCCAATCGGGAACTGGAGTCCTTCTCGTACTCCGTTTCGCACGACCTGCGCGGGCCGCTGCGGGGCATCGACGGCTGGAGCCTGGCGCTGGTTGAGGAATACCGTGACAAGCTCGACCCGCAAGCCTGCGAGTACCTCGACTACATTCGCTCCGACGCCCAGCGCATGGGCCAGTTGATCGACGACATGCTCAGGCTTGCCCACGTGAGCCGCGGCCGCATGCAACTAGCGTCCGTGGATATGGGGGCTATCTCGCAGGCCGTCGCGGCCCGGCTTCAGGAGAGGCAGCCGGATCGCCAGGTGGAATTCAAGGTGGAGCCGGGGCTCACCGCCTCGGGCGATGCGGGCCTACTCGAGATCGCCCTGACGAACCTGATCGACAACGCCTGGAAGTTCTCGAGCAAGCGGCCCGTGGCGCGCATCGAGTTAGGCCGGACCGAGACGGACGGCCGCTCCGCCTTCTTCATTCGGGACAATGGGGTAGGATTTGACATGGCCTATGTGCACAAGCTGTTCGGACCCTTCCAACGGCTGCACAAATCCAGTGAATTCCCCGGAACGGGCATCGGCCTGGCCATCGTGCAGCGCGTGGTGCACCGCCACAACGGCCGCGTTTGGGCGGAAGCGCAGCCCGACGGAGGCGCGACGTTCTATTTCACACTTCAGGAGTCAGTATGAATTCCAGAATCATTCTGATGGTGGAAGACAATCCCAGCGATGTGAAGCTAACCCGGCGCGCGCTGGAACAGAGCCGCATTACCAACCGGTTGATCGTGGCGGAGGACGGCGTGGAGGCGCTGGACTACCTTTTCGCCACGGGAGCGAGCACCGGCCGGGATGTGGCCGACCTGCCCTCGCTGGTCCTGCTGGATCTGAAGCTCCCCAAAGTGGACGGACTGGAGGTATTGCGGCGGATTCGCGCCGACGTGCGCACGCGGCGTCTGCCCGTGGTGATCCTCACGTCTTCCCAAGCGGAGCAGGACATCATTGCGAGCTACGATCTGGGCGCCAACAGCTACATCCGAAAGCCGGTCGATTTCAATCAATTTGCCGAGGCTGTCCGGCACTTGGGCCTGTACTGGCTGGTGCTCAACGAGCCTCCCCCAGAAGCAGGAAAATAATGGCCACACCGCTTCGCTGTCTGTTGGTTGAAGACTCGGCGAGCGACGCAGGGTTGATCGTGCGTGCCTTGCAGAAGGCAGGCTACGAGGTCGGTCCACGAGCGCGTGGAGACCGCCGGCCAGATGCGCGCTGCGCTGGAGGAGCAGGTCTGGGACGCCGTCATTGCCGACTACACGCTGCCGGAGTTCAGTGGTCCTGCCGCGCTGGCACTGCTGAGGGAAGTCGGGCTGGACCTGCCCTTCGTGGTGGTCTCCGGCGCCATCGGCGAGCAAGCCGCGGTCGAGATGATGAGGGCGGGGGCCCACGATTACCTGATGAAGGCGGAGCTGGTCCGCCTGGGACCCGCGTTGGCGAGAGAACTCGGAGACGCCGAGGCGCGCCGCGAGCGCCGGCGGGCCGAGACAGCGTTGCGGGAGAGTGAGGTGCGTTTTCGCAGCGTCGTGGAGAATGCGCCGGATGCGATCTACGTGACGACCCAAGGCCGCTTCCGCTACCTGAATCCGGCGGCCCTCAAGTTGTTTGGAGCCGCATCGGACCAGGAACTCCTGAACCAGCCTGTCCTTGACCGAGTCCACCCGGAATGCCGAGCCGTCGTGGCGGACCGGATGCGGCAGGTCTACGAGTTGAGGGCGACCGCGCCTCCCGCGGTGCTGACGTACCTCAGGCTCGACGGGACGGCGTTCCAAGTTGAGGTCACCGCCGTCCCCTACACTCACGACGGGCGAGAACGCGGCGCTGGTCCTCTTACCGGGACATCACGGATCGCGTGCAGCACGACGCGGAGAGGGAGGCGATGGTCACCCTCTTGAGCCTGTGCAGCGCCCCCACCAGCCAGCGCGAGCTGATCCGTTCGGTGACCGGGTTTCTCCAGACATGGTCGGGTTGCGAGGCTGTGGGCATCCGGCTATCCGAGGGATTCGACTTCCCCTACTACGAGACCCGCGGATTCCCACCGGAATTCGTCCAGGCGGAGAGCCAGTTGTGCGCGCGGGACGCGGAGCAGGAGCTGCTCCGGGACAGCCAGGGCAACCCCGTGCTCGAATGCATGTGCGGCAATGTGCTCAGCGGACGATTCGACCCGAGCAAGTCTTTCTTCACCGAGAACGGCAGCTTCTGGACGAACTGCACCAGCGAGCTGCTGGCCTCGACGACGGAAGCCGACCGCCAGGGCCGCACACGCAACCGCTGCAACGGCGAGGGCTATGAGTCGGTGGCCCTGGTTCGCATGGCGTTTGCGGGGCGTGCCGTCGGCCTGCTGCAGTTCAACGACAAGCGCAAGGGGCGGTTCAACCCGGGCCGGCTCGAGTTCCTGGAACGAATGGCTGGCACGCTCGCGACCGCTCTCGAACAACGCTCTACGCACGCAGCTTTGAGAGAGAGCGAAGAACGGTACCGGTCGCTATTCGAGAATATGCGCGAGGGGTACGCGTACTGCAGAATGGAGTTCCAAGACGGGGAACCACAGGACTTCGTGTATCTGGCCGTCAACGATGCCTTCGAAACGCTTACAGGCCTGAAGGGGGTGGTCGGAAAGAGAGTTTCCGAGGTCATTCCAGGCTTACGCGCATTCAACCCGGAGTTGTTCGAGATCTACGGGCAGGGTGAGTCTGACCGGCACGCCGGAGACGTTCGAGACCTATGTGGCGCCGCTGGGGATTTGGTTCTCCGTCTCCGCTTACGGCGCCGGCAAGGGGCATTTTGTTGCGGTTTTCGACAACATCACCGAGCGGAAACAGGCCGAGGAGATCTTGCGGGCGAGCGAAGCGCGCTACCGGCTTATCGCCGAAAACACTGGTGACGTGATCTGGACCTTCGACCTCGCCTCCGGCAGATTCACGTACGTCAGCCCATCCGTGAGACGGTTGCGCGGCTATTCCCCGGAAGAGGTTCTGGCGCAATCGCTGGAAGACATGCTGACGCCGGAGTCCTACCGTTATGCGACTACCCTGCTTGCGGAGCGGATCGCGGCATTGGAGAACGGCGACGAATCCGCCCGCACGGGTGTCGCCGATCTGGACAACACGTGCAAGGACGGCTCCATTGTGACGACGGAGACGGCGGCCACGCTCTTGACCGATGAGCTGGGGCATGTCAACCGGGCTGGTCGGCGTGAGTCGCGACATCACCGAGCGCAAGAGGGCAGAGGCAGCGCTGCGGGAGAGCGAGGAAAAGGCGCGCCTTCTGGCGGAAATGCTGGAGCGCAGCTCTCAGCCCTTCGCCACGCGCATACCCTGACGGACGGATTGGATGGGTTAACGCTGCCTACTGCAATCTGGTCGGTTACACGCAGGACGAGCTGCGAACGCTGACCTGGGCCGTCGATCTGACGCCACCCGAATGGCGCGACCCGGAGGCCGCGGCCATTGCGGAATTTCACCGAGAAGGAAAGCCAATGCGCTACGAAAAGGAGTATCTCCGCAAGGACGGCACTCGTGTCCCTGTTGAGATACTCGTACACCTGGTTCGCGACTCGGCAGGAGCGCCATCCTCCTACTACGCGTTCGTCACCGATCTGACCGAACGCAAGCGGGCCCAACAGGCGCTGCAGGAGAGCGAACAGCGCTATCGAGAGCTGTTCGAGAACTCCCAGTTCGGAGTTTACCGCAGCACCCCCGACGGGCGGATTCTGCTGGTGAACCCGGCTTTGCTGGCGATGCTCGGTTATAGCTCCTTGGAGGAACTGACGGCGCGCAATCTGGAGGCGGAGGGTTTCGAGCCTGGGTACGATCGCGGCTGGTTCAAGGACGCTCTGGAACGGCACGGGAAGATCCGAGATCATGAGGCCCGATGGACACGACGCGACGGCAGCCCGATCTATGTTCTGGAGAGTGCGGTCGCGGTGCGCGACTCCAACGGCGCCATCCTGCACTACGACGGAACCGTTGAGGATATCACCGAGCGCAAGCGGATTGCGGATGCGCTCCGCAAGAGCGAAGAGCGGTTCAGGCAGGTTGCGGAGGACGCCGGGGTGTTCGTCTGGGAGGTCGACGCGGACGGCCTCTACACGTACGCCAGTCCGGTGGTGGAGACGATCCTCGGGTACACCCCCGAAGAGCTGGTCGGAAAGCTGCATTATTACGACCTGTTCGCTCCGGACGACCGGGAGGAGCTAAAGGCGATCGCCGCCGAAGCCTTCGCCCAACGGAGGTCATTCTTCGTCGTTTCTGAATAGAGAATGTGAGGAAAGACGGGAGGATCGTGATCCTGGAGACCAACGGCGCGCCGCTGTTGGACGCGGCTGGGAATCTGCTCGGCTACCGCGGGACCGATAGGGACGTGAGCGACCGCGCCCGGGCGACCGAGGAGTTGCGCAGGCATCGCGACCACTTGGAAGAACTGGTGAGAGAGCGCACCGCCGAGCTCGAAGCGAAGCAAATGAACCTGGTGGATGAGGTGCTTGCGCGCAACCTGGCGGTGGAAGCGTTGAAACGGAGCGAAGCCCAATTGCAGCTTCAGTTTGACAGCATGCCGGACGCCTGCATTACGATCGGGCCGGATTTTCGGATCCGGAGCTGGAATCCGGCCGCGGAGCGGGTTTTTGGCCACTCCATGGCGGAGGCGGTAGGCGCGCCGGCCGTCGATCTTGTCGTCCCCGAGGATCTGCGATCGGAGCTGAGGCCCTTCCTTCGAGATCTTTTGGAGGCGACCGGGACGGCACACAAAGTCAACGAAAACGTAACCAAAGACGGGCGCCGGATCACGTGCGAGTGGACGAACACATGCTTGCTGGACGATGATGGGACAGTTCGAGGCATCCTTTGTATGGTCCAGGACATCACAGCGCGCAGGTTGGCGGAGGAAGCTCTCAAGCGAAAGACAGAGGAACTGGAGATGTTTAATAAGGCCATGATTGGCCGGGAAAAGCGGCTGATCGGACTGAAAGAGGAAATCAACCGGCTCTGCGCGGAATTGGGCCGGCCGCCAGCCTATCCGCCGGTTTGGGACGGGGACAAGCAGTGAGCGGGACCCGTGGAGCGGTGGTCTGAAGATCAGGGGGGTAGTCGTCGAATTCGCGATAGCCCGCTTGCCGGCGCACGCGGCTCCGAACCCCATTGCGGATCATGGGCGCGTCTCAGGCCCGCGATGGTGGGGAAGCGGTCGCGTGGGAGTGCTGGAGCTGCCTCAAGGAACCAGCGGATGGTCAGGGGGACGGGCGCGCGCCTGCGGGGGACTCTAGTGCGATTCCGGCGTTCCATCGTGCCGCCCGAGGGCAGCGTTCCGAAGGCAGCGCTGGCCGCCTGCCAGGGCACGAAACTCAGCGCGGTTTGGGCATGTCGGGCGCACGAAGATGCCAGCGGCTTGCGCGTAGGGCGTTTTGCAGGCTTTGGGTGCTGCTGGGTTCGGATGCTTGTCAGGTTGGATAGGGAAGGGCCATGCTGAGTCGAAAAGGAAGCTCGGAGACACCGGGCTGGTTGCGCCAGAACGCTTACTTGCTGCCCAGCGCAGTCGTCTTAAGCGTGATCGTGGGCGCTTCGTTCGGCTTACGACTGAAGATGGATGAGAAATCCTTGCTTGACTTCGCCTTAGCCGAGGCTCGTGTGGCGTGTGAGGCGCTGACGCTAATGAGCCCGTCTCTGATGGCCCGGCCGAACCACGATCTAGTGAGAACCGACAACGGGATTCACGCACATGTCACGAGCCTGGATCCCGTCTCGCCGAAAAGCCAGCCCGACGATTGGGAGAGGATCGCCCTGAAGCGGCTCGCTGGCGGGGACAAAGAGACGAGCGAAGTCAGGGACATCGGCGGGCAGAGCTACCTCCGTCTGATGCGCCCCCTGGTTGTCGAACAGAGCTGCTTACAGTGCCACGCCGGTCAAGGGTATAAGGTGGGCGACATTCGGGGGGGCCTCAGCGTGAATGTGCCCATGGTCCCGCTTTGGAAGGCTCGCAGGCTACCCCTGCTCGCGGAAATGGCGGGCTTCGGAGTGGTCTGGCTGATGGGCCTGGGCGCCCTGGCGCTGACGACGCGCGGCCTTCAGCAGCGGGCTCGGGAACGCGAGGAGAACGAGGCGATGTACCGCGACCTGTTCGAAAACGCGCCGGTAGCCTATCACGAAGTGGACCGGGAGGGCATCATTCGCCGGGTGAACCGGGCGGAGTGCGCCCTGCTTGGTTACGAGGCGGGCGATATGTTGTGGCGGCCGATGTGGGAGTTCGTCGCCGAGGGGGACCGGGAAGCCAGCCGCGAGGCGATCCGCCGAAAACTGTCCGGGGAACAACCAGTTGAACCCGTTCAGCGCCGTTTCGTCCGGCGCGATGGCGGTGAGTTGCTGGTCGAAGTCCACGACAGCCTGGTGAAGAACGCGGCGGGCAAGACAACCGGCATCAGCACCGCCCTGCTGGACATCACCGCGCGTGCCGCGGCCGAAGAGGCGATGCGCGCGAGCGAGGATAAGTTCCACACGCTGGCCAAGGTCGCGCCTGTCGGCATTTTCCGTACGGATGCGGATGGCCGCTCGATCTACTTGAATGAGGCCATGGGCCGCATCACGGGGATGACGATTGAGGAATCGTTAGGCTTCGGCTGGCTCGGAGGGCTGCACCCGGACGACCAGCCGCGCGTCTATGAAGCCTGGGCTGAAGCCGTGAGGAAGCAACTGCCGTTCAAGATGCAGTCCCGCGTTGTGCGCCAGAACGGCTCTTTGGTTCGGGTTGTCACCGAAGCCGATGCGGTGGTGGATGCGAAAGGCATGATTCTCGGGTATGTCGGCACCATCACAGACGTTTCCGACCTCAAGGAGGCGGAGGCGGCGCTGACAGAGTCCAAAGCCGAATTGCGCCGGCTCAACGAAGAACTGGAACGCCGGGTCGAGCTGCGGACCACTGGAACTGGAAGACGCCCGCCGGGTGGCCCTGTCCATGATGCAGGATGCGGACCTCCAACGCCAGAACGCCGAGGATCTCCTGAAGCAGTTGTCGGAGTCGACGTCGAATCAGGTCATGCTGTGGCAAGCAGTCGAGAACAGCCCGGCGGTTGTGATGATCACGGATCTCGAAGCGAATATCCAGTACGTCAATCCCAAGTTCGCCGAGGTTACCGGATACAGCGCGGATGAGGCTATCGGGAAGAACGCCGCGCCTTCTCAAGTCCGGCGAACATACGCCGGAGTTCTACCAGCATCTGTGGACCACCATCAAAGCGGGCAAGACCTGGCTCGGGGAGTTCTGCAATCGGAAGAAAAGCGGGGAGCTCTATTGGGAATCCGCCTCGATTTCGCCGGTTCGGGCCTCGGATGGGGAGATCCGGCAGTTTCTAGCCATCAAAGAGGACGTCACCGAGATCAAGCGGACGGCCGAAGAGCTGAGGGCGAGCCAAGAGACGCTGCGGAAGCGGCCAACCGGCGAAGAGCGCCTTTCTGGCGAGCATGTCGCATGAGATCCGCACCCCGTTGAACGCCATTCTCGGCTATTCCCAACTGGTGCTCCGGGATGCATCCCTGAGCGCGGGAACCCGGGAGAGTCTCCAGGTCATCAATCGAAGTGGCGAGCATCTGCTGGCCCTGATCAACGACGTGCTCGAAGTGTCGAAGATCGAGGCCGGCCGGTTGGGAGCTGGAGCCGGCCGAATTCGACTTGCACGCCCTCTTGGACGATTTGGCGGCCATGTTCCGCTTGCCCACGACGGACAAAGGGAATCGGGTTCGAAGTCATCAAGGCGAAGGACCTGCCACGTCTACATCATCGCGGATGGAGGCAAGACGCGTCAGGTGCTGGTCAACCTTCTCGGTAATGCGGTGAAATTCACCAAGCAAGGCCATGTCAAGGTGCGGGCCTCGGTAAGCCAGGCTGATAACGGTCAGTTGTGGCTGGGTGTGGAGGTGGAAGACACCGGTTCGGGAATTGCGAAGGAGGAAATGGGACAACTGTTTCAATACTTCGAGCAGACGCAGAAGTGGCCGGGAGACCCAGAGCGGCACGGGCCTGGGTTTGGTGATCAGCAGAGAATACGCGCGCAGAATGGGCGGCGACATCAGTGTCGCCAGCGAACCGCGAAGAGGGTCGGTCTTCCGCTTCGAGATCCCGATCGTTCCAGGTGCGGAACAGGCCTGAAGGCGCCCTGCCGAGACGACCGGCGCGTGACGGGACTGGCGCCAGGACAAGCGCCGCTACGGGTGCTCGTGGCGGACGATCAGGACAGCAACCGGGATTGGCTTTGCGCCCTGCTGGAGTCGGTCGGCTTTGAGGTCCGCGAGGCGAAGAACGGACACGAAGCGCTGGAGATCTGGCAGGCGTGGCGGCCCGAACTGGTCCTCATGGACATGCGCATGCCTTTGATGGACGGCTACGAGGCGACGCGGCAGATTCGATCCGCCCCCGGCGGAGACTCGACGGTAATCATCGCCGTGACCGCCAGCACACTCGACGAGCGTATGCCGGCCATGATGGACGCGGGCGTGGACGACGTGGTGTGCAAGCCGTTCCAGGAAGGCCATCTTTTCGACAAGATCCAGGATGCACCTCGGCGTCCAGTACCAGTACGCAAGAATCCGGAGGAACCCACGGATGCGCAGCTTGGCGAACCCGTCTCCGCGGACAGCCATCTCACTCGTCGGGATTGCCGACCGAACTGTTAGCCCAACTGAGCCAGGCCATCTTGGGTTGCGACATGGACCGCTTCATACAGATGCTGCCCCAGGTTGCGGAGATGTATCCATCCGCGGCCACCAGCTTGCGGACGCTAGCAGAGAAGTACGACTATGATGCCTTGGCCAGGATCGTGAGCGAGTCCCAATGAAGAAGATACGCGTTGAACTGATCGACGATCACGCCGTAGTCCGGGCTGGCGTGCGCATGCTGATCGAATACCAGGCCGACATGGTGGTAGTCGCCGAGGCCGCCAACGTAATGGAAGGGGTGCGCCTGGCGCGCGAGTTGCGACCCGACGTCGTGGTTGCTGGATATCGGCTTTCCGGGTTGCTCCGGACTGGACGCCATCGGCCCAATCCTGGAAGCGTCACCGAAGTCCAGGATACTGATCCTGTCGACCCACGACAATCAGGCTTATCTGCGACTGGCACTGGCCGCCGGGCGCCGCCGGCTATGTGGCCAAAGAGTCCAGCGCTTCGGAACTCACCCAGGCCGTCCGCACGGTAGGCGGCGGGGCGTTCCTATGTCAACGTGTCGCTGGCGGGCAATCGGGCCCTGAAGAATCTCCTGGAGACACGCCGGCCACCGGGGACTTCACCTGCTCGACGAGCTGAGCGCGCGCGAGAAGCAGGTACTCACTTTGATAGCCTCCGGGCACACCAATAAGGAAGTGGCGGACGAGCTGAGTTTGAGTGTGAAGAGCATAGAAACCTACCGCCATCGAGTGGTAGAGAAGCTGGGCCTCACCACCCGGGCCGACCTGGTGCGTTTCGCGCTCCAAGCCGGCCTCATTTCCCGGAGCGGCGGACCCGAGGACGGCGCTTAGCACTCCTCTTGTACGGCCGCCTCTGCTCCGGCCATCTGGAGTAAGAGTCATGCCGGCCGCTTGCCCTTGAAGACCTTCCCTTTGTAGCGCGCCAGGAGCACACCCCGGCTGGGATCTCGAATCAATCGTAAGGGGGGTCCACTCCATAACTGTCATCCTTTCATTGATGTATTCACAATTCACACGGATAAGGGTAACACCTGACAACCTCCCCTATGTCGCTCGGGTTTTCCTGACAGACGACGAGCGGACCGTCGTAGATAGTGGAGAAGATGACACATACAAGTGTGGACAGAGCGACAACGAGGGCGTACAGATTGCCGCTGGTAGTACTAACCCTGCTTGTGTACCTGTTCGTGTTAGGAGGAACGCAGCCGTGTTTCGGGGAAACCAGGCGGAGCTGGAAGAAGGCGTGGATTATCTCAGTGGCCGCCGTCGTGGGCGCGAACATCCTGGATGCCCGGTCCTCGGCGGGGGGCGTCGAGAGGAATGGTTTGCTGCAGGATTCGCAGGGGCGGTTCAGCCCTAGACGCGCCGTGTACGTCAAGTCGGCGACCGCCGGCGGGATGCTGCTGGTGCAGGTGCTGCTTCACAGGCGCATACCGGAGAAGATCGAGAAGCCCGCCTCTCTTGTCAACTTCGCCTCAGCGGCAACCATGGGAGCCGTGGCCTACTACAACACGACAACCCCGCGGCCTGTCGCGCTGCGACCCTGATAGTTGGGGCCGGGAGCGACGACGGCTGGACCGCTGCGGACAAGATAACGCCAGGATAAGGGAGACGTGGCATGTGCGCGGTGGCCCGTGTAAGTTCTCCGAGCAGATCCATGCGAGTGGGATCATGAATGCCGATCGGCGCGAGAACACGTCGACTGAGTCGGTCGTAGTAACAAAGACGCTTATGTAAAGGCGGCTGTCGGAAGGTGTAAGTGTAAGACCATTGAGAGTTCGGTCGACGGCCAAGGGATGGCGCGCCGATTGGCAACCTAAGCCACAGGTTAGAGGAGACTTACGGCTTAGCGTGGGGCAACCCGCCCCGTCCGCCTGCGGTGGGCATGCGCCTGACTAGTTTGCCGTCTTGGGCAGAACGATCATCCGGCAGACTCCTGGCTTCTCCGTGCGGAGCGCCGTTCGCTGGTCTAGAACACGCCAGTGTGGGCGGCGCCCTGGAGGACTGCCGGCAGCGGCGACCGCCGCCTGCGTCACATGCACAACACACGCCTCATTAGCTTATCCCGGAGGAGCTTCCGTTCGTGTCGCGCCAGAATCAACATCAGGCTCAGTCCGGAACACGCCTGTAGTCCTACATACGTGAGGAGTTCCCTGTCGTCCCCGGTCATGTGGCGTGAACCGTTGAGCGAAGCAAACAGCCGGGTGGCCCATACGAAGATCCACAGAAGATCCGCTCTTCCCACCGCTTTACTCCGCGAAAACCACAGCAGCAACATGAATAGGACCGCGAGGCCGCCCTCAAGAAGCAACACCGTACTAGAGATACCCATCATGACCCTCCCTCAACCCATAAATAGTGCATCCTGTTAACGATCGCGATTGAACTCCGCTTAGACGCGAGTTCGTGGGTACCGCTCGAAAGCACAATACCGTCCGTGCGTCCTTCTTAAGTATCGACCGCCACCCGCGCGGTGTCTGTCAGGAAAACCCGAATGCGGCCCGTCCGTATGTCAGGCTCAGCCGCTGAACCCGGTGTCTGCTGCGTGTAGCCGCAGGTTCATGACGATGAGGACTCCGAATCGCAAGGCTGGATGCTGCCGTCGCTGCCGTCATGAATCGTTGCCTGACCCGCAGGACGCGTTTGAACACACTGAGCCAGCGGGCTGAACGCATGGACTTCGCGCTCCTCGGGGGCGCAACGGTCCGCATGTGCACCTTCGGCCCCACCGTTTGGAGCTTCGCAAGTCCAGAACCAGTGCGGCGGGCACGCTCCGGATCGACCCGGTGGCGCCTGGTCTCTTCGCGGCCAACGCCAATGGCGCCGGCGTGGCGGCCGCGGTCGCCGAGCGCGTCCAGCAGGGCGGGGCAGTGACCTGGCACAACGTTTTCACCTGCGGGCCGGCCCCGGGCAGTTGTGCGTCCGCGCCGCTCGATCTCGGACCCGACACCGACCTGCTGTACCTGCATCTGTACGGGACGGGAATTCGCGGCCGCAGCGCCCTCTCCGCGGTCAGCGCAAAGATCGGCGGCGTGGACGCGACCGTCTCCTACGCCGGAGCGGCACCCACCATCCCCGGCCTGGATGAAGTAAGGATGCTGATCCCCCGCACCCTCGCGGGCCGCGGCGAACTCGCCGTCGAACTGACCGTCGACGGCCACCGCGCCAACACCTTGACGGTAAGCGTCCAATAACATACAAAATCCATACAAATGCTTGGCGGTTACATGACACGCGAAGCCGCCGGTTGATGCATTCTCGGGTGCTACAGGAGGAAGTCATGATCCACAAGGTACTTCTGATGGCGGGGCTGGCAGGCGCGTTGAGCCTGTCGGCGCGGGCGCAGGGCAACCCACGGTTCGAAGCGGGGTTCAGAGGCGGTGGGGGAGGTTACGAAAACATTACCTCGACAGGTCCGAGGCGCGGGGTCGTCGGCGGCGAGGTTTGCGCCTATTGCAGCGGGCGCTTTGCGTTCTTCGGCGGCTACAGTCACTTCCTGCCGGCTGGCGCCACCGGCCACCAGTCCGCGAATCTGGTCGAGGGCGGCCTTCGCATCCAGGGCCGGCGGCGCGTACGCCCATTCTTTGACATCGGCGTCGTCGCGGGGCATACCAGCTACACTTCAGGCTCCGGCACGGGAACTTTCACAACCGGCGGCGTCGCGCTTGGCGCCGGCGTCATGATTCCGGCTGGACCCCACCTGTACATTCGTCCGCAATTCCGAGTTCGCATCATGAGTCAGTCGTACGCGGCAGTCGCCGCCGAAATCGGAATCGGCTGGCGGTTCTGATCTGGGTATACTGGACAGAGCCCGGGAGTCCGAAATGGACCATCCGGACAATTCCCTTCGGATAGGAAGTGCATGTGGCTTAGACTGTCTCATCAGCTCATTCAAAACGTCCTCATATGCGCGTCAGTTGCGTTCGTCACCGGCCTTCAATCCTCGCCGCTGCGGGCGGCGGATGTGCGCCAGGCTGCGGTCCAGCGTGTCACCGGCAAGATCCAGGTCGACGGGATCTTGAATGAACCAGAGTGGCGGGACAGTCCCAACATCGGTGACTTCATACAGAACGCGCCACATTCCGGCGAGGCCCCCACGGAAGCCACCCAGGTTTGGCTGGCCTACACCAAGGATGCTCTCTACATCGCCGTCCGCTGCCAGGATCGCAACCCGCGGCAGATCGTGGCCACCGAGATGCGCCGTGACGCGGACCTGGATGACAACGACAACATCGAAATCGTTCTCGATACCTACCACGACCACCGCAACGCCTACTACTTCGCCACCAACGCCGTGGGCGCCCTGGTGGATGGCCGGATCACCGAGAACCAGGATCCGAAGATGGAATGGGACGGGATCTGGATCGTCCGCACGCGCATCGACGACCAGGGCTGGACGGCGGAATTCGAGATTCCATTCAAGACCATCGGCTTCAGTCCCGGCATGCAAACCTGGGGCTTCAACGTTTCCCGGCGTGTGGCCCGGCTGCTGGAGACCTCGCGGTGGGCTTCGCCTTCGCTGGACGTGCAGTTGTCCCACGCGGCCAAAGCTGGCGAGATCACGGGGATGGAAGGCCTCTCGCAAGGCGTTGGGCTCGACGTCAAGCCCTACGGGATCGCCGGTTTCAGCCGCGACATCGAAACCGGCAAAGGGACCGAGGCGACCGGCGACGCCGGCGTGGACTTCTTCTATCGGGTGACGTCCAATCTGGTCTCCAGCACGACCATCAACACCGATTTCGCCGAAACGGAGGTCGACGCCCGGCAGGTCAACCTGACGCGGTTCGAGTTGTTCTTCCCCGAGAAGCGCTCCTTCTTCCTCGAAGACGCCGGCGTTTTCGATTTCGGGCAATCTGGGGGATTTCACGGTGGCGCGGACATGCTGCCCTTCTTTTCGCGGAGAATCGGGTTGGTCGATGAGCGGGAAGTGCCCATTCGGATCGGCGAGAAACTGACCGGCAAGTTGGGACGGTTCGATGTCGGCTTCTTGGATGTGCGGACCGGCGATCTCAAGGAGCAAGGTAACGTTCTGGTTCCGGCGAGGAACCTCGCGGTGGGGCGGGTGAAAGCCAATTTCCTCAGCCAGTCCTATCTCGGAGCGATGTTCACGAGTGGCGACCCCAGCGGCCTGACGCACAACTCTTTAGGCGGCGCGGACCTCAAGCTGGCCACCTCGAACTTCCTGAAGAGCGAGAAGAATCTGAGCCTGACTCTATTCGGCTCGAAAACCCGGACCACCGGCGTCCGAGGGCGGGACGCCTCCTACGGCGGCGTGATCTCATACCCGAACGACCTGATCTCGGGCGAGTACAAGTGGATGAAGATCGAAGAGAACTTCAACCCGGCCCTGGGCTTCGTGCCCCGTCCGGGTGTTCGGATCTCCTCCGGCCGGATCGAAGCCGCCCCGCGGCCCAATTTCCGAAACATCCGCCAGATGCGCTTCACTGTGAATTACTCGGACTACTACAGTTTGCGGCAGGGTGCGTCCGAGTCGAGCCAATTGCAGGTGACTCCGTTTTCCGTGGAGTTCAACGGAGGCGAGGAACTCGGCTACGAGTGGGCGCGCAGCACCGAGCGGCTCTTCGAACCATGGGAAATCCACGACGGGATCATCGTCCCGGCGGGCAGGCATGTGTTCAGTTCGCATGCGGTACGAGGGTCCACCTCGCAGACCAAGCCGTTCACCATCGGAGCGGACTACGCCACCGGCTCTTTTTACTCGGGGACCCGCAAGGAGCTCGGGATTGAATTCACCTGGAGAAAGAACCGCCACCTCAGCACAGCGCTCGAAGTGGAGCAGAACTGGATCCGCCTGAAGGAGGGCAGCTTCAAGGCGTTCTGGTCATGTACCGCCTGGACTATGCCTTCACGCCGTTTATCGGTCTGACGAACTTCGTGCAGTACGACACGGACTCGCAGAACATCGGTTTGCAGAGCCGCCTGCGCTGGATCCTGACGCCGGGCAACGAGTTCTTCATCGTATTCAACCAGGGGTGGGAGCAGGACCGGCTGGACCGCTTTGAGAGCGCGCAGACGCGCTTCCGCGTCAAGCTGAACTACACATTTCGCTTCTGAACTTCTCCCTAAACGGGGGCGGCGGGGCGGCCCAGTTCGGTCCACAGAGCCTTGTACCAGCGGAGGAAGCGCTCCGGCTCCTTGCTGGCCTGCGCCTCGCAGAGCGTATAGCGGCTGTAGCCGGACTGCCGCAGCAGCGTAAATAACTCCCGGTAGGGGTACTTCTCGTCCGCCAGCTCGACGATATGCGCGTTCTTGATGTACGGGGCCAGCAACTCGAAGCTTGGCTTCACGCTGCCGCTGACCACGTCGGTGGGATTGGAGTTCCAACAAGCGCCGACATTCTGGTGATTCGCGGCGCGCATGATGGCGGCCGAAATGGGGGGATTCTGCGTCTGGGGGCCGTGGACCTCCATCCAGATCTCTATGCCGTAACCCGCGCCGAAGTCGCCCAGTTCGCGCAGGCAACCAGCGATGTTCTGGATGGTTGTCTCGGCGGAAACCTCGGCCGGCAGACCATTGGGCCGGACGCGAATCGCCATGGCTCCCGTGTCGCGCGCCAGCAAGATCCATTCCTTGGCGATGTCGACGTTCTTCCGGCGCACGGCCGGATCGGCGGCCTGGAATTCACACACCGTACCGTAGCTCAGCAAGCGCAGCTTGCTGGCTTCGAACTTCTTCCGCACCGCCAGGCGCTCCGGCGGGCCGAGAGACGGCTCCACGCCGTGCTTGTGGGTGGTCCGCAGCTCGACGGCCTCAAAGCCGAGACCGGGAAGAGTCTGGATGATCTTGTCCAGATCCCAGTCCATGAGCACGTTGTAGGTGGTGATGCCGAGATGGAAGGGGACCTTAGTTTGGGCGATAGCGGGCGCGGCGGCCGCGAACAAGGCGCCACTGCTCGCGGCAGCCCCGCTGATGAACCCGCGCCGCGAGACTCGCGTACCGGCTCTGCGTTTCCCGAGACTCATGCCTCACCTTTCTTCCGTGACCACGGAGTCGCCAACCATTCTAGCGTGCTTCCGGCAACGGCTCCGAGACACGCCGAGGGAGGTATGGAATGCCGGCCGCGAGGTCCAAAAGGGGATGGAGGAGTAGTACCCGCGATCTAAGAAAAGAACCTAAAAAGACCATTGCAATTCGTGGACTTCGTTGTTAACATAAGCTCTTTGCCGGTTAGGGTGGAGGGAAACATATGAGATATTGCCGCTATTTTGCACTTATTTTGGGCTTGGCCGCCTTCGTCAACCTGGCATCCGCCAGCGTGATTACGTTTGAAGGTTCCGAGAACTCCATTTACGAAAGTCCGATCATCCGGATGGATCTGCTGATCGGGAACCCCGCCGCGCAGGAGCAGCACTTCCACGAGATCACCAGCACGGGGTACGACCTCCCCAACAACGGTACTGGCGTCCTGTTGAACGACCGAGACACGGAAATCTACTTCGCTCCCAACGCTGGAGCGCCGTTCACCACGTTTAGCCTGAACAGCGTGGACGTGGCAGCCGCGACAGGCAGTGGCCCCGCGACCGGCCTGACCATCACCGGCTACCTGTTGGGCAGCCCGACTGGGAGCATCATTCTATCGATCGACGGCACTTGGGTGAACGTGGGCGGCTCGTCGCTGGGCACTATCGACCGCGTGGTGTTCGACGGCACGGGCGGCGGGGGCGGTTTCGTGCTGGACAACTTCGACTTCGGCGACGGCTCAGCCGCCGTTCCGGAGCCCGCCAGCATTGTCTTGGCGACGCTGGGACTCGGCGTGCTCGCCATCTTCAGGCGCCGCCGGTAAATGGCGGAGGAAGAGGGATTCGAACCCCCGAGGGCCTTCCGACCCTAACGGTTTTCAAGACCGCCGCCTTCAACCGCTCGGCCATTCCTCCGATCACTATCTTAACTCGCTCGGGATCACCGGCAGCAGCAGGTAGGATGGGTGCAGGGTGTCGTGATAGATGGTCTGCTGGGCTGTGCGCAGTTCCTTCTCACCGGCGACAGGCCGTCCGGTGTTGGGATTGCGGTCGAAGCGCGGGAAGTTGCTGCTTGAGATCTCCAGGCGAATGCGGTGACCTTTGCGGAAGACGTTGCTGGTGACGCCCGCATCGATGACCAGCTTGTAGATATCGCCGGGACGCGCCGCCAGCGGCCGCTCGAGCGATTCCCGATAGCGCAGCCGCAGGATTCCGTCGCACAGATTCACCGCGAAACCGTCGGGGCGGACGTCCACGAGTTTGGCCGTGAAGTCCGTGTCAGGCGCCGACGTGGAGGCCCACATCACAACCCGGATCACGCCGGTGACCTCCTCGTCCCGCTCCAGCGGCTGACCGGTGTAAACCAGCACGTCCGGCCGCTGCTCGACCGGTCTCTGATCGATCGGCCCCCAGGGAAAGATTCTGGGGTTGCAGCAGACCGGGCCTCCCACCGTGGGCACGGGCTTGCGTGGATCGTAGACGTAGCTGTCCGGCTTGTCGCCCGCCGGCCTGCTCGCCTGCAGCCGGCCGCCGGCCGCCAGATAGAGCGCGGCCTGCTTGCCGCGTGGCGGCCATTCGAGCGCGTCTTTCCAGCGGTTGACCCCCATCGCGAAGAGGCGTGCGGGAGGCCCTTCGAATGGCGCTGCCCGGTCCGGGTTGGAGGATTTCAGCCAGTGGTCGAACCACTTCAATTGCAGGGGGCGAATCGCGCGGTTGGCCTCCGGGCCAAAGTCGTATCCCGGGAACCTCGAGGGCACGTTGTGAGGCCAGGGGCCGATCACGATGCGCGCTTCGCGGGAGAGGGCGCGCAGCCGGCTGAAGGCCTCCAGGTCGTTCTCCGCGAAATTGTCATACCAGCCGCCGAAGGCGAGCACCGGAACGCGCATCTGGTCGAGCTGCCCGCGCGTGCTCATTGACTTCCAGTAGGAGTCGTAGGTGGGGTGATCGAGCGCGGTCTGGAGTATCTCCAGGGTCTGGCCGGTCGCCGCACGATCACTGGTGCGAAGGGGCAGGTTGAGGACGTACTGCGCGAAGGCGGGCATGGGGAAGAGCGGAGCGCGCAGGTTCTCCGCCAGCCACGACAACCGGTGCCCGAGCTTCAACGCGCCGCCCTTCGAGTAAAAGCGGTCCTCGTACTCGTCCGACCCGGAGACGGCCGGGGAGATGGCCTTCAGAAAAGGGCTTTTGGAAAGAGCCGCCTTCCACTGTACGATTCCCAGATAGGAGGCGCCGAGCATGCCGATTCGGCCGGTACACCAGGGCTGTGCGCCGATCCAATCGAGGGCGTCATGCCCATCGGCCACCTCCTGCTCGAGGGGCCGGAAATCGCCGCCGGAGTCGCCGCGGCCCCGCACGTCCTGGATCACGACGGCGTAACCCGCCGAGAGGAACGTCGCGTAAGTCGCCGCGAGGTTCTCCCCTTTGCCGTAGGGTGTGCGGACTAAGAGGGCGGGGACCTTGGCAGCCCCCGAAGGCCTGAATACATTCGTGCTGAGCTCCACGCCGTCGCGCATGGGCACGCGCACGTCAAGCTGCTTCTCGCCAGTCTGCGGCCAGGCCAGAGAGGCGTATAAGAAGATGCAGGGCAGGACTAGTCTTGACAAGCGCACAGGATCTCCCAATAAGAGGCGGCCACCTTCTCGACGGCATGGTGCATGTGGATGTACGCGGCGGCCCGCCGGCCGATCTCGCCCGCCAGTTCAGGCGAGCGGGCCAGCAAGATCATATAGTGCCCTAACTCAGCCTGCTCGGCAACACCAGGCGCAACGCGCAAGCAGGCGTCCTCCGGAAAACGGGAGACCTCCTCGCTTTCGGTCAGGATCACCGGCTTCGCGAGGCCCATCATCCGGACGGTGATGCCGGAAGTCTCGCCGGCGGACGGATGCCGGAGGTTGATGCAGGTATCGGCTACGGCGGCGAGCCGCCAGAACTCATCATCCGGAGTGTCACCGACGCGGACGATGTCCGGGCGGTTCAAAGCTGGCGCGAGCGAACGTTCCAGATGTGGGGAGACGAATTGTCCTGCGATCAGCAGGGTGGCCTCAATGCCCTGGCGGCGCACCCAGTCGAGCGCGCGGAGGATGGCCGGGAGGCGCTTGGATTCCCGGAGATGGCCCAGGACCGCGAAGACGTGGCTGCCCGGCGGGATGCCCAACCGCTGTTTCAAGGCCAGCCGCTCGGCGTCGGAGAAGGGCGCGGGCGGGGTCCACAGGTGCGGGATCTCGTGCACGCGGGCATCCGGGGCGTGCGCGAGGACCATCTTCAGCGCCGCGGGGTTGTGCACGATGAGCGCGCGGGAAGCCTCGGCGATGCGCCGCAGCATGGGGTAGCGGAAGAAGCGCGGATCGGCCCCGGAACGCGGCCGGGCGGTCCACAGTTCCGCGGCGAGCGTGCGATGCCACTCACCGTAGTTGTGAACGAACTCCTCGATATAGGCCTCCCGATCGAGCGATCCGAGCAGGAAGTGGTGCAGCACGGCGTCGTGCAGAACCACCACGCCGGGCTGCTCGAGAGCGCGGCGGTAGATCTCCGAATGAAGCTGGTTGTTTCCGACGTGATGAAGTTGAACGACGGCGTCGCGCGCGCCGGGGACGACCTCGCCCCGCTGGCGCAAGGCGGCGAGCAGTGTCGCGGCGTACGCGGCCACGCCGGTTGCGGCGGGCGGCAGCGGGGAATGGAAGCCTACGGTCACGCGTTCCGCCTGGGGCCGAAGAGGGCCGAGCCGACTCGAATGTGCGTGGCGCCCTCCTCGATGGCGGCTTCAAAATCGTACGAGGTGCCCATCGAGAGGGCCCTCAATCCGTGCTGTTCGGCGAGGCGGCGCAACTGGCGGAAGTAGGGGCGCGAGTCCTCGGCGCTATCCGTCCAGGGGGGCATGGTCATCAGGCCTGCCAGGCGCAGGTTCGGACAAGCCCGGACGGAGTCGATGAGAGCGTCGAGCCCGTCGGGCGCGACGCCGCTCTTAGAGGCTTCGTCGCCGATCTTGACCTCCAGCATCACCTCCACACTCGCGCCGGTCGCACCGATTCGCGCGGCGAGTTTCGGCGAGTCGATGGTCTGGATGATTTGGAACAGCTCCACGGCGCGGCGGACTTTGTTCGATTGGAGGTGACCGACGAAATGAAAGCGCGCGCCGGCCAGGTCCGCCAACTCTCCCGCTTTGGATTCGAATTCCTGAACGTAGTTCTCGCCGAAGTCGCGCAGCCCCAGCGCATAGGCCTCGCGGATAACCGGGGCGGGGAAGACCTTGGTGATGGCGACGAGAGTAATTTCCTCGCGGCGCCGCCCGGCGCGGCGGGCCGCCTCCTGGATGCGCTCCTCCACTTCCGCCAGTCTGTCCATCATCACGTGCGTAATTCTATAATAGTTGCGGATGTATCCCAACGTGGGGATCGCCGGCCCGGGTGAGCCGGACGAATCCCAGGCGGCCATTGAGCGCTTTCTCAAGGCCAGCAGTCAACCGATTCTTCTTGAACCGGGTGAGGAGCACTTTCCCCTCGTGCCGGGGCGCTATTCGCTCTACCGGGATGGCGTGCGGCTCATCTTGCAGGCGTGGGACGAACGCCGCAACCTGGTTCGCCGCGTCACCGGCCACAAGGCGGAGCAGCCAGGCAGGCTGGAACTGGTGGTGGAGAAGTTCCCCAGGCGCTCCGCCAAAGTGCTGCTCATCGACCTGGCGCGTCCGGCGGCCGCCAACGTGGCGACACGGGAAAGACGCCTGTCGTTCCGCGAGCAATTCCGCAGCCTTCTGTCCAGACAGTTCCCGCTGTGGCGGATCGCCGATTTGAGCAGCGAGCTCGACCTGGAGCACAGCCTTTCGGCGCGCTACCCGCGTGCGCTATTGAAGCGCGGGTTGTCCGGCCTGGCCGCGATCGGCGTTCCTCCGCACGGCGCGGGGGCGGACGGCGCCCTCACGTTCGGCCTGATCTGGCTCGATCACCTGCGGCGGCGGACGCGAAATCTGGCCGTCGAGGGGCTGGTGCTTTTCATTCCACAGGATCAGGAACGAACCACGTGTCTCCGTTTGCGGTGGCTGGATCCGAACCTCGCGCAGTGGCAGGTCTACGTGTATGCGCCGGAAGGCTACGCGGGGCGGGCCGACCTCAACGACTACGGCAACGTCGACACGCGGCTGGAGCCCTTTTGCGATTTCCGGGCGGGGCTGAGTGGCCAGATCGCGCAGTGGGTGGAGCGAATCGCGGCGAATCCCGCCGTCGAATTGGCCGGAAGACGGGACGGTGGCGTGAGCCTGAGCGTGCATGGTCTGGAGTTTGCACGGGCCAAGGCGGATCGCCTGGAGTTTGGACTGACGCAGAAGGTACCCGCGCAGAGCGCCGAACCTGAAGGAGATCGAAAGCATGGCGCGGGAACTGGCGCGCCTGCGCGCTCCGGAGGCGGCGGATCAGGAGAACGCGCTCTACTCGGTGCAGCCGGAGCGCTGGCTGGAATCGCAACTTCGCGCGCACCTGGGGGACATCGATGCGTCACTTGAGCCGGCGCCGGTCTATGGCCAGGTGCCGGCGTTCGCGGGTGGCGAGCGCGGAGTGCTGGATCTGGTGGCGGTGGAGCGGACGGGCCGGTTGGCGGTACTGGAATTGAAGACCTCCGAGGACGTGCATCTGCCACTGCAGGCGCTCGACTACTGGCTGCGGGTCCAGTGGCATCTGGAGCGAGGGGAGTTTTCCGAGCGCGGCTACTTCCCGGGCATCTCGCTTGTGCGGCAGCCGCCCCGGTTGCTCTTGATCGCGCCCGGACTCGACTTCCATCCCACCACGGAGACGATTCTGCGATACTTCTCGCCGGCCATTCCCGTCGAGCGCATCGGTCTAGGGGTAGAATGGCGTAGGAAGCTAAAAGTAGTCTTTCGGGTCCGGGGCTCCGCGAGCCCCTGCTGATTACACTATGGCGATAGAGGTTTTCCGTCAGATTCGGACCGCGGTGCACCAGTTGAATCCTGGTGTGGTGCGGGAGGCCGCCGAGCGGCCATTGTCCATCGGCCTGGAGGCCACCAGCAGCGAGACGCTGGCCGCGATGGAGGATTTCCTGGCGCCGCCGGGCTTGTCGCGGCGCAGGCGGCTGCAGCTTTTCGAGGGCCTGCACCGTATCGGCGACCCGGGAACGCCGCCGAGCTTCGACATCGTTCTTTCCGAAGAGGGCCTCCCCGAAGCTCCCGGCGCCTTCCCGTTTCACGCCGCGGATCCGAAGCGAACGGTGCGCGCGATTCTGCGGGAGCGCGGCGATTTGAGCCTTGCGCTGGCCAGCCGCTTCCCGCCCTTCCGCCAACCGGTGATCCATGGGATTATCCAGGACGTGGCGCAAGAGAATGCGCTCTTCGCTCTGTTTTCCGCTTTGCCGGACGTGTTGCCGACTGTCTTCGCGCTGGGCTGGGCGGCGGCGGAGTTCGCTTCCGACACGGCGGTGCTGACGGTGAACCAGGCGCGCATGGCGTTTCTGATCGCGGCGGCGAGCGACCGGCCGGTGGGCTTTCTGGATCAGAAGCGGCAAATCGCCTCGATCGTTGCGGGGGCCTTCGGCTGGCGCGCCATGGCGCGCGAACTGGCCGGCAAGATTCCATTCGGCGGCGGACTGATTCCCAAGGCGGCGATCAGCTACGCGGGGACGTACGTGGTCGGGCTGAGCCTCGAGCGCTTCTACCGGATCGGCTATGGCATGACGGCCGCCGAGCGCGAAGGCGTGTACCGTGAGGCTCTCGCCAACGGCAAACGATTCGCAGGCTGGGCGCTGGAGGCGCGGCGGAGCATAGGGCGGACGTGAAGCCCGTTGCCGTCGTCACTGGGGCGAGCCGTGGCATCGGGCGCGGAATCGCGCGGGAACTGTCGCGCACGCACCAGATCGTGGGGACTTACAGAGGCAGGCGCGATGCGGCGGAGTCGCTGCGCGCCGAAATCGGTGCGGAGATCTTCCAGTGCGACGTGGCTTCGGCCGAAGACCGCCAGGCGTTGCTGGCGTTCACGCGCGAGCGATTCGGGCGGTTGGATCTGCTAGTGAATAACGCAGGCATGGCTCCGCGCGAACGACGCGACATCCTGGAGGCCACCGAGGCGAGCTACGACGAAGTGATGGCCGTCAACCTCAAGGGTCCCTACTTTCTGACGCAGCAGGCGGCGCGCTGGATGGTGGAGCAGGGCGGCGGGCGCATCGTGTTCGTCGGGTCGATCTCGGCATTCGCCGCCTCCGTCAATCGCGGGGAGTACTGCATCTCGAAGGCCGGCCTGAGCATGGCGGTGTCCCTTTATGCGCAGCGGTTGGCCCGCCACAACGTGCAGGTTTTCGAGATTCGTCCCGGCCTTGTTCGCACGGACATGATCGCCGCGGTGGCGAGTGTGTACGAGGAGAGAATCGCCGGCGGGTTGCTGCCGCAGGGCCGCATGGGAGAAGCGGACGACGTGGCCCGCGCGGTGCGCGCCATCGCCGACGGCCTGCTCGACTATTCCACGGGGCAGATCCTGAACGTGGACGGCGGGTTCCACCTGCGGGGGTTGTAGGGCTTCCCTGGAATTACAGAACTCTTACAGAGAATCGGGCAGATCCCTGTTAGTGTGGGGGTGTAGTGCCTGATCTGGGGGGGCACGATGGAGACTGAAGTTATCAGTTTGTCTGGGCGCCTGGGAACCAACTGGGCTACGGCCATTACTTTCGCGCTTTTTCACGTGGGAGCGGCAGCCGCCTTGTTCTTTTTCAGTTGGCCGATGTTCGCGGCAGCGGTTTTTCTGTACTGGGTGACCACCGGTCTCGGCATCAGCATGGGGTACCACCGGCTGCACACGCACCGCTCGTACAAGGTGCCTCTGGTCGTCGAGTACTTCTTTGCGGTTTGCGGTTCGCTGACACTCGAAGGGGGCCCTATCTCCTGGGTGGCCACGCACCGCATCCACCATCAGAACTCGGACCGGCCGGGCGACCCGCATTCACCCCGCGATGGCGGCTGGTGGGCTCACGTGGGCTGGATCATCTTCGGCGAGGCTACCCATAGCAACACCCGAAGGATGTCGAAGTATGCGCCCGATTTGGCGAAACGACAGTTTCTATGTTTGGCTGAACAACTACCATTGGGTTCCCACGATCGCTCTCGCCGCGCTGCTGGCCGCCATCGGCGGGCTTCCACTGGTGCTGTGGGGACTGTGCTTCCGCGTCGTGTTCGGATTGCACGCCACCTGGCTGGTGAACTCCGCCACGCACATGTGGGGCTCCCGCCGGTTCGAGACGCACGACGATTCGCGCAACAACTGGTGGGTGGCCCTCATCACCTTCGGCGAGGGATGGCACAACAACCACCACGCGTACCCCACTTCGGCGCGGCACGGGCTGGCGTGGTATGAGTTCGACCCCTCCTGGATCGAGATCAGTTTCCTCCGGCTTGCTGGGCATCGCAACTTCGGTCCACACCGCGGCACTCAAAGAGAAACCTGCACGGCGGGAAGCCGCATAGTCGTAGACTTGAGATCATGGTGGTTCCCGGCCGGCAGAAGTCGGTCGCTTCGTTCCTGGCACTGGGCGCCGGGCTGATCGCGGTCATCCTGCTGCTCTATGTCGGCTGGATTGTGCTCAACTGGCGCACTGGCCTGCTGGTCTTCTTCGGGGTGGTGCTGCTGGCGCTGATCGTCAGCGGCGTCGTTCTGAATACCCTCTTCCTGGTGCGGGAGATCCGGCGTAACGAACAGCATGACGCCTTCATCAATGCGGTCACGCACGAGTTGAAGACTCCGGTCGCTTCCATCCGGCTGTACCTCGAGACACTGCAGACGCGTCCGATCGAGGAGGCTAAACGCAACGAGTTCTATCGCGTCATGTTGGAGGACTGCGACCGGCTGTTTACGACCATCGAACAGATTCTGCACACCGGACGCGTGGGGGTCGGCAGCCGGCGGCTGAATCTCACCACCATCGACCTGGGTGGAGTCGTGCAGGGCTGCGTGGCCCGCGCCCAGGTGCTGCACCCGCTGCCGGCGAAGTCGCTGGAGTACAATCCCGGTCCGCCGATCACGATCCTGGGCGATCCGGACGAGGTTCGGGCGGCGATCTCGAACCTCATCGAAAACGCCGTGAAATACTCCGGCGACGACGCCAGAGTGAGCGTCCAGACCGTCACCATCGGCAAGGCCTATGCGGCCGTGCGGGTGAGGGACAACGGAGCAGGCATACCAAGGGCGGAATTGAAACAGATCTTCAAGCGCTTCCACCGGGTGGCCGGGCCGACGGCCACGCGGGTGAAAGGCATGGGGCTGGGCCTGTACATCGTCCGTTCCGTCGCTAAACGTCATGGGGGACGCGTCTGGGCCGAAAGCGAAGGGCCCGGGAAGGGGAGCACGTTCGTGCTGGAGTTTCCGATCGCAAAATGAGCCGGGTTCTGGTGGTGGAAGACGAGCAGCACCTGGCGGACGGCCTGCGCTTCAATCTGGAAGCCGAGGGTTATCAGGTCGAGCTCGCGGGGACGGGCGAGGCCGCCCAGGAACTGCTGGCCAAGGGAGCCCCGGCATTCGACGTCGTCATTCTCGATGTCATGTTGCCGGGGAAGGACGGCTTCGCCGTGCTCTCCGAAATGCGCCGGGCCGGGCAGTTCACGCCGACCCTGATCCTCACCGCCCGCGGCCATCCGGGCGACGTCCTGGAGGGTTTCGAAGCCGGAGCCGACGACTACCTCACCAAGCCCTTCGAGTTGCGCATCCTCATGGCGCGCATCCGCGCCTTGCTGCGCCGCCGGGAGTGGCTGCGCGCGTCCCCGGACGCCCCCGTTGCTGCGCCAGGGGCCAAGGACCCTTTCACGTTCGGCGACAAGTCGGTCCATCTGGAGGTGCTGGAACTCCGCGTCCGGGACCGGGTCTATCCGCTGACGCTGATGGAAGCGAACGTCCTGCGATACCTGATCGAGCACGAGGGGAAGACGGTCTCCCGAAAGAAGCATGTTGGTGGATGTCTGGGGGCTCCACGAAGACACCGACACGCGTCCGATCGACAACTTCATCGTGCGGCTGCGGCGCTACATCGAGGACGATCCGGCGCGCCCCCGCCACCTTCTGACGGTTCGCAGTGTCGGGTATCGATTCGTGGCGTCTCCGGATCGCTCTCACGTTCGCGGCTCCGATCCGAGCCCCGAACGTAAGAGAGCGGTGGCGCATAGGCACGCGGCCCGCTCCACGGGCGGAGACATTCGTGCTATCAATGCTAGAGCGCCCATATGAAGCGGACATTCTATGGCTGGTGGGTCACGCTGGCTGCCTTCTTCACCTTTGGCATCTCGGTGGGGATCCCGTACTACAACCTTCCGTTCTTCTACGACTACTTCGAGAAGACGTTCCACTGGTCGCGGGCGGACATCACGCTGGGGTTTCCGCTGGCCGCGCTGCTGACGCTCTGGGTGGGGCCGGTTCTGGTTCACCGTTTCAGCCCGCGGAAAATGATCCTGGTGGGGACCGGACTTACCCTGCTGGCCTTTGCGGGATTCGGGAGCATGAAGGGCACCCTCTGGGTCTACTACGCCATCTGGTTCGTCTACGTGGTTGGCTACATATTCTCGGGACCCATTCCGCACCAGGTCATCGTGTCGAACTGGTTCCGCAAGATACGCGGGCGGGCGATGGCCATGGCGTACGTCGGCGTGGCCGTGGGGGGATCGCTCGGCTCATACCTGGTCAAGCCGCTGGCCGAGGATTTCGGTTTTCAGACGGCGCTGTTGCTCATGGGCGCCATGATGCTGCTGGCCTGGCCGCTGGCCATCTGGGTGATGAAGGACCGTCCGGCGGACATGGGGCTGAATCCGGACGGCGCCGCGGAGTACGATGCCGAGACGGGCCAGAAGCCTCGGGAATTCGGCGACCTGCTGCGGCGGCCGGCCTTCTGGCTGCTGGCGGTGGGCAGTTTCTGCTCCATCGGCGCGATCGGGGCCGTCAACCAGCACATGAAGCTGGTGTTTCTCGACCAGGGATTCACGGACCAGCGCCAGCTCAATTCGGCATGGCGCGTCGCCAGCATGCTGATTCTGCTATCGAGCATCGGGGGCCGTCTGATCATGGGCTGGCTGGCCGACCGCTTCCAGAAGAAGTATGTGATGACGTTCACTTATGTACTGGTGGCGGTCACGATTCCGCTTCTGCTGCTGGTGCGGCCGGAGCAGACTTACTACCTGTATGTGTTCGCGGTGCTGTTCGGCTTCGGCATGGGCGCCGACTACATGCTGATTCCGTTGATGGCGGCCGACCAGTTCGGAGTGAATACGCTGGCCCGGGCCATGGCGATCCTGCTTCCGACCGATACCATCGGGCAGACCTGGTTCCCCTATCTGGTGGCCCGGCTCCGGTTGTCTTTCGGCGACTACGGTCATGCGCTCTCGGCGGTCTTCGTCATGGCCGCGCTCGGCGCTTTGGCCATTGCACTCATGCCAAAGAGCGGTGTAAAGGATGCGGCACTTCCACTTCAAGAACCTGGGCGAACTCGAACAGGGCGCTAGCGGCGCGGGCGCGACGCACGTCGGGTTCGAGCACGACCCGCAGCGCGTCCGGGAGCTGCTCGCGCGGAAGGTCCGCGTGGGCGACTTCACGCTCGGCAACTCCATCGCGATTCATCCGATGGAAGGGTGTGACGGAACGCCGGATGGCCAGCCCGGCGATCTGACCTGGCGCCGCTACCGGCGCTTCGCCTCGGGAGGGGCGAAGCTGATCTGGTTCGAAGCGACCGCGGTGCGAGCGGAGGCGCGTGCCAACGTCCGCCAGTTGTGGCTGAACCCCGCGACCATGCCGCAATTCGCACGGCTTCTCGAGACCGTGCGCAAGGAGCACATGCAGTGCTTCGGAACCGCGGACGACTTACTGGACGTCCTGCAACTGGCGCACTCGGGCAGGTACAGCGTGCCTCGCCGGATCATCGCCTGTCATAACCCGGCCATCGACAGGAAGACCAACACGCCCGCCGGCTATCCGGTGATTTCCGACGACGAGCTGGAACATCTCGAGGACGACTACCTGGAGGCCGCGCGGCTGGCCTTGGACGCGGGGTTTCGCGCCGTCGATATCAAAGCCACGCACGGGTATCTGCTGAGCGAGCTGCTGTCGGCGAAACGGCGCGAGGGGCGCTATGGCGGTTCGCTCGAGAACCGGACGCGCTTTTTCAAGAACGTCTTCGGGAAGATTCGCGCCGCCGTGGGCGGCCGGCTCAAGCTGTGCGTGCGACTGGGTTGTTATGACGGGGTACCTTACGTGAAGGACCCCGCGTCGAACGTGGGGGTGCCGGCCGAGTACGCGTGTCCGTACGACGGATTCGGCGTCGATCCCGCCAATCCGATGCGCGAAGACCTGGCGGAGGTCAAACAGGTGGTGGCGTGGTTCCAGGAGTGGGGCGTCGAGCTGCTGAACGTCTCGCTCGGGTCGCCCTACATGAACCCGCACATGGGCCGCCCGTTCGAGAAGCCCGACGAGGGCAACTACGAGCCGCCCGAGCACCCGCTGCTGGGCGTGGATCGCCACTTTCGCATCGCGGGCGAGTTGCAGCGCGCGTTTCCGGACCTGCCCATGGTGGGGACGGGTTATAGCTGGCTGCAGCGCTACATGATTAACGCCGCGGCCTGGAACATCGACCAAGGCAACATCCGCATTTTGGGGGCGGGGCGCGCGGCGCTCCCCTATCCCGATTTTGCCCTGGACGCGCTGGAGAAGGGCGAGCTGGACGAAGGCCGGGTGTGCCAGACACTTACTTACTGCACTTACCTGATGCGGCAGAAGCAACACCCGCTCGGCCAATTCCCCACCGGCTGCGTGCCCTTCGATAAGAACATCTACGGCGCCATCATGAAGCAGGCGCGGGAAGCGGCGCGGGCGGGGAAGCGGACGCCGGGGAAGTAGGGTTCGTGCTAAGTCGACTAGGATAAGGCATGATGTCCGACAAGCATGCTTCCTCCATATTGCTTGCCTCGGATGAAGCTGACAACCGGAAACGATGGAAAGCAGCTCTTGAGAGTGCAGGCTTCACGGTCGTTCAGGCCGAAAGCCGCATTGACGCCCTTTCGTTGCTGCGAGACGCCGCGTCGGGAATCGGCCTGTTGGTCACAAGTGTGATGCGCGACGGTGCAGGCGCGCAGCTCGCGTCTGAAGCAGCCGGACTCCCCCGAGCTTTACCCGTGATCATCGTGTCTGGATACGCTTACCCGGTGGGTGTACAACATGGTTTTGCGAATCTGCTGGAGCCAGTCTCGGATGCGGAGCTTATCGGTACAGCCCGAGCCCTATTGTCGGAGTGACGGGGTATGGCGATCGACGGCTGCGGTTTCTTCGCGGCTCGCAGTCAGGTCAACAGCGCCGCTGCGCGCCCCGGCGGTCTGCGGAGAGAGGAATTCTGGCGTCGACAAGAGTGTCGACGCCGCACGCGTGGGCGCGTGCGCTACCCCAGGCTGACGGGGCCTTCGGTTTGCGAGAGGGACGACAGGAACTGCTCCCGGGAGCGCTGCGATTTTGTGGCGGCCGAGCCGAGCGCCACCCAGTAAAAGGCCGCGCCGAGCGCCGCAGCGAACGCCAACACCACATAGAACGCCGGCCGGCTTCGAAAGGCGTACTCTGCGCCGAAGGCCAGGAGCACCGGCAGCGCGAGCACGGGATAGGCCAGCAAGAGAAGGAGGCGGGCACGTCCCGACGAGACCGCTCCGGTAGACCGCTCCGGGTTGACCGGCCGGGGGTAAGAGACCGAGGCCAGGTTGCCGGCGCCGAGCAAGTAGAGAGAGAGAACGATCGTCACCGCATACGCCTCGACAAGCATGTCCGGGTTCACCGGCATGCGGAGCAAAGTCCACACCACGCTCACGCCGGTTACTTCGAGCAACACGAAGATCGCGGCGGCAAGGTTCTTACCGGCCAGCGCGAGCGAAAAGGGGCTGGGAGTCAGAAAGTAGAGCTGGGCGGCGCTGCGGTCAAAGCCGAAGACGTTCCAGAAGACCGCGTCGCCGAGGATGAGAAGCGAGTAGGCGGAAACCATGGTCAACCGATGAGTCGAGATGGTGTCCGCGCCGTGACGCAGCATGGTGGGCATGAAGATAACGACGCCGAAGGTGAACCCCATGAGGAAGACCAGGCGGAAGCGCGGCGAACGAACCAGGCTCCGCAGTTCCTTCTCGACCAATGCGGCCAGCGGGTCCGGCAGGAAGCGGGAGGGCAGCCCGTAGACGGAATCCCTGCGCGTCCGCGTACGCGTAAGAGGGGCTCCGGCGGCGCTTGCGGCGTCCCAGTCACCGCGCAGATTACGGGCAAACTGCCAGCGCCCGTAGGTCCAGGCGGCGGTGGTCCAAGCGAGCAGCGTCAGCCAGGACGCGGCCGAAGCGTGCCCCAAGGCCAGATGGGCGGCGGCCGACCAAGGCCACCACGCGCCCGTTAGGACAAGTTCGATGCGTCGCAATGGGGCCGGCACACCAGTAACCATGAGTAGCTGCGGCAGCGCGCTGGCAGCGACCAACAGGAGCACCAGAATCTCGCCCAATCGCCGGCGCGCCATCCAGCGTTCCAGTTGCTGTCGCAGCCCCGATGCCAGCAGCAGATTGAACAGCACGAGCAGCACGATGACAGCCGGCGCCACCTTGAGCGGAACGGCGGAATTCAAGAGCAGCCCGACGGTCAAACCGGCGGCCAGTAGGAGCATTTCCAGGCTGCTGGTGACGCGCAGTGCGACATCCACGCCGAATAACTGGCCCGGCGGGATGGGATATACGAGGAGCTTCTTCAGTTCCAGCGAGGCGCCCTGGGAGGCCATCAGCAGGGGCACCATCTGCCAGAGCACGCACGCCACGAACAAAGCTCTCGGCAGGGCCTGTTCCAGCGTGCTCTTGGCGCCCGGCTGGGCCGCGAGCAGGCCCAGGGACGCGGCGATGAGGGTCCAAAGTCCAAACCAGCCCAGCAGGATCAAACCCGACAGGGCGGTGCCGGCGAGATTGCCGCCGCTTCGAAAATGCAGGAAGGTTTTCCATTGGGCCCAGAGGATGGCACGAAGCGGTCCACTCATGGTCTACAACCAGTCGAGCTTCTCGGCGTCACGGCCGCCGCCCACCACGCGGACGAAGATGTCTTCGAGAGTCTCACTGCCGTGCCGCAATTCCCCCACCGCCTGTTCCATGACCAGCTTGCCCTCGTGGATGATCGCCACCCGGTCGCAGAGCCTCTCGACGACATCCAGAACGTGCGAGGTGAGAAACACCGTCGCCCCGTGGCGGATCTGGTCCTGGAGGATGTCCTTCATCAGGCGTGCGCCTACGGCATCCACCCCTTCGAAGGGTTCGTCGAGAAGAAAGAGTTCAGGCCGGTGGATGAGCGCCGCGGCCATCGCCACGCGCTTGCGCATGCCTTTGGAATAGGCGGCGATGAGCTTACGGGCGTCCGCGTCGAGTTCGAACAGCTCCAGCAACTCCTGGGAACGCTCGCGCGCGACGGACCGCTCCAAACCGTACATGCGTCCGACGAATTCGAGGAACTCGGCGCCGGTCAGGCGGTCGAACAGGAGCGAGTCGTCCGGCACCAAACCGATGCGACGCTTGATCTCCAGGGCCTGCTCCGGCAAACGGAACCCGAGAAGCTCGATCGTGCCGGACGCCGGCTGGGCCAGCCCGATCATCATCCGAATAGTGGTCGTCTTGCCGGCGCCATTGGGTCCGAGGAACCCGAAGAAACTCCCCCGCGGGACCTCCAGCGTCAGGCCGTCCACGGCGGCCTTGGCGCCGTACTGTTTGCGAAGGTCAATCAGCCGGATGGCCGGCGAAGCCTGCTCCATGGTTCTTCCTATCCTACAGAAGAGTCAGGATTGACTGCTGGACGGGGACCATTTTGATAGCATGAGGGCTAGGGTTCCCATAAATGTTGTCTGCGCCCCATGCGGTTTCACGTGCAGGTCTGGCCGGCCGGCTGGTGATGGCGGTCTGCTGCACTCTGCTGGCAGGCTGCGGAAGGAAGCCGGCGACACCGGTGTATCAGATGGGCGAGCGAGCCGAGATTGGCTCCTTCGTGTACTCCGTTCTCGAAGCCCGCTGGGCCCAGCAGCTTAGTGACGGGCCCTCGCCACGGCTTCCTCGCGCCAGTTTCCTGCTGCTTCGAGTCAGTGGGACGAATGGCAGCCCTCGCAACTTCGGCATCCCCCAATTGAAGCTGGTGGCGTCGACGGGGGAAGAGTATCCGGAGCTTTCCGATGGAGAGGGCGTCACCGATTGGATGGGCGTGCTGCGAGGGGTGGAACCCCTGGAGACGAAAACCAGGTGGGTGTTATTCGACGTGCCTCGGGCGGATTACCGGCTGCGGGTTGCGGATGATGCCTTCGATCCGGCGGACGCGAAGACCGCCTTAATCGAGGTCCCCATCCGGCTGGCCGCGGATTCGGATGTCTTACCGAGGAATAACCCGGTCCGTTGAGGAGATATGCGTGCATGCGTCCTGCTCGGTCTATTGACCACGTTCGCGGGTCTGGCGCAGGAACCGGCCAGGCTGCTGGTGGTGGTCAACCCCATTCTGCAGCAATTTGAAGACGGCCCGCCGCTCGCGCGAGACTACAAGTTTCTTCCGGGGGAGACGATTTTCTTCAGTTTTCAGGTGCAAGGATATCAGCTCTCGCCGGACCGGCAGGTTCGACTGACTTACAGCCTCGAGACTCTGGACAGCGACCAGATCCGGCTCGCGGAGCCGACTTCCGAGAAACTGGAAGCCGCCACCACGGAACAGGACAAGGACTGGCTGCCGAGAATCCGCTATAGCGTTCTGCTGCCGCCGTACGCTCTTCCGGGGCAGTACCGGATCGCGGCCCGGGTGAAGGACGAGCTGAGCGGACGAGAGGCGGCGACGGAGATGAAGGTCGTCGTCGGCGGCCGGGTGGTGGAAATGAGCGACTCCCTGACCCTGCGGAACTTCCGTTTCCTGCGCGGGGAAGAAGACACCGAACCATTGCGGACCGCGGCCTACAAGGGCGGCGATTCTTTATTTGCAAGGTTCGATGTCACCGGATACAAGATCGGGGAGAAGAACCGCATCCTGGTGATCTGCGGCATTTCGATCGTCGCGCCGTCCGGCAAGGAAATGTTCTCCGAACCGAGGGCGGCTGTCGACGAAGAGGAAACATTCTATCCGAAGCGGTATTTTCTGGGAGCCTTCAGCCTGAATGTGCAGCCGAAAACCACGCCGGGCGTGTATACGCTGGTGATTTCCGTCCGGGACGAAGTGGGCGGGCGGACTTACCAGAGCCGGCAGCCCTTCCGGATCGAGTAAGCCGGCTCAGAGACCGGAAGCGGCCGGCCCGAGAAGGAGCAGCTTTTCCTGCTGTTCGTCCCATTTCAGCAGCGGCGCTTTGCCGCTTTCGACCATCTCGCGGGCTCCCGGATCGTCGATGTACTTCACCTGCTGGTTGCGCGCGCGGAACACGCAACTGATCCCGCCGGTGACGCCCCAAGGATGAAAACCGGTGGGCAGCCCCTCCCACACAAACGTGTCTCTCTTCGGCTGCGCCTTGGCCAGCCGCTCCAGCCCGTTCACATAGGCGCGGCTCAGGTTCGCAGTCCGTAGAATCGCCCGATGTTCGCGCTTGGTCTGAATGACGTTCCAAGAGCCCCACAACACCAGAAACGCAAACACGGTCAGGGCTTGCCGCCGGCCCGAGGCCGCCACCGCCGCCAGCGCGATCGCCAGCCCGGTCATCGGCAGATACCAATACACCGCGAGCATCCGGCCCGGGAGGAACAGCAGCGGGGCGAGGAAGAGGCACGCCGCCGTCCAGCCGAACCACACCTTGCGATCCCGCACGAGGAAGGGAACCGCGAGCATCGCCAGGCCGGCGCACGGAATCGGAAGCAGTTTCGACGCGTAGAAAGGCACCGTTTCGGCCAGCGCGGCAAGCGAAAAGCGGAACGCGTAAGGATTCAGCTCGCCCTTGGTACGGTTCTGAATCATGGCCTGGATGCCAAAAGAAAAGGAGATGGCAAAAAACGGGATCAGGCGTTTCCAGCGCTTCCCGCCGAGCAGAATTTCGTAGGCCGCCAGCACGGCGGGCAGCGCGATCGCCAGTTCCTTGGCCCGGTACGCGAACACGAACGCCAGCAGGCTCAGGATCCACCGGTCATACGAATACAGCACCAGGCTGAGCAGGGAGAACGTGGTACACAGCACATCGAAGACAAACATCGGCTTCCACGTCGCTTCCGCCAGGATCGCGTGAAAGGCCCAGAACAGCGCGCCCGCGAGCGCCGCGAACGGGCCCAGCCGCATGCGGCGCGCCAGAACCAGGATCAGTCCCAGATTCAGCAGGTGGAAGAACTGCAGCGGCACGATGTACTTCGGAAAATCCAGACGGAAAGGGACCACCATGGCGTGATAGTAGTAGTGCCCCACGGGACGGAAGTTGTGGGGACTCACCTTCGGTGAGAACAGGGTCTGCAAGGATTCGGAGGTGGATAGCCAGGGGGCCCAACTGAGGGTGTCGAGGTCGTCGTCCATGAAGTACCCCGTGTAGGCGGTACGGTTCGCGAGGAGGAACAGCAGCGCCGCCGCCGCGAACAGCGCCCACCACGTCTTCTTGGTCCCTGAAGCTCCCAGTCATGCGCACGGCCAGTCGGTACAAGCCGGGCTTTCAGCATGGAGCGCGAAGTTCTCCGGACGACGCCTTTCCCAGACGCACAAGCCAAGCACCAACAGAAGCCCGAGTCCGGTCAGGATCGCACCGAGAATCACGCTAGGAGGCCGGTAGCGGAACTCGACCACGTGGCTGCCCGGTTCGACGACCACGCCGCGGAAGACGGCATAGGCATCGTAGATGCCTGCGTCCCGGCCGTCCACGGTGGCCTTCCAGCCCGGATAGAAAGTATCCGTCAACACCACCATCGACCTGCAGCGGGCGTCGGCGGAGATGCGGACGGAACCCGACGAATAGTGGAGTACGCGGGCCGAACCGGGGTCCTCGCAGCCGCCCAGTTGTGGAGCATTTCCGGTGACGAACGTCTGAGTTCTCGCCTGGAATTCGGGGCGGCGCAGCCAGGCGCCGGCTTTGTCGGGTTCGTTCAGTTTTTCCGCCTTGCTGGCAAGGAATGTCCGTGGAAGCGCGTCGGGCGACTCGTAGATGTTCAGGCCGTCCGCGCCTCTAAAGACTTCGCGGTAATCGGAATTCTTCGGCTTCGGCGATATGAAATATCGCACGCCGGCCAGGCGCAAAAATTCCGACGAGAAGACCTCGTGCCGGTCGAATATCTTAGTGATGCTGGCCACGAAGCCTGCGGTTTCCTGGATGCCGTGGAAATCCCCGAAATTGGGCGGGTAGGCATTATGGTCCACCTCGACGCGGAAAACGCCCTGTTGCTTTCGCAGAAACTCCACCACGTCGGAGTTCTGGGTGAGGGGCTTGAGGAAATCCTCACGCTTCTCCTCGTACTTGCTGCTGTAGTAGTAGCCGCCCTGGTTGCCCAGTTCCATCATTATCAGCAACAGCGCAAGTGTTGCTACGCCGCCCCCTCGCAAACTCCTGTTCTGGCAAAGTCTGAGCAGGCCGGCCAGCAGGAGAGCGGCAATCAGAGTGATCACCGGGCGCTCGTCGCCGTTCGACGGAAAGCCTTTAAGAAGCTCGATGAACACAATGGCAGCAAACAGCACAACGGCGAGCAGTACAAGCGCGCGGATACCGCGGCGAAGATGGATTCCGCAATTTGTGTCGAGGAGGGAATCGACTCCCCACGCAGCCAGCGCGGCGGCGGCGCAGTTGAAAACAACGACCGCCATTCCGGGAGTGCGTGCTTTGTCCACCAGGGGGAGCACGGCCCAGAGAATGCCGTGGAGGACATTGTATTTCACCAGCGAAAAGAGGATACCGCCAAGCCCGACGAATGTGAATACACGCACCGCCAGCCATCGCCACCGCGCCGCCATGCCGATGAGCGCCAGCGCCAGGCCGGTGACGCCCACAAATGCCGAAGTGTAACTGTGCCAGCCGGCGAATACCAGGCCGAGAATCGACAGGGGCCGAAGTCCATACGTGCTGTGAACCAGGTAGGCCACCTTGGTCCGCCACTCAACGGGGGCCGGCATGTTAACCCAGCGGATGGCGAGTTTCGCGTACTCCGCGCTTGGCAGAAGTTGAAGGGCGCCAACCAGGCCGGTGATCGCCAGCGCCACGGCGGCCAGAAACCCGAACCGGAAGTTGGGGCGTCCTTCCCGGAAAATGAAGAACAGCCACGTTCCGGCAACGGCCAGGGAGATGAATGTCGGTGTATTGTGGTGCCCGCTGAGCCACGAGATGCCCAGAAAGAGCCCGCTGAGAGCCGCGCTCGACCAGGGGCGTTTGCCGCGCACGGCACGCAGCAGAAAGAGAAAGACCAGGGGAGCCCACACCGCGCCATTCAGCATCTGGGGCCAGTCGGTGCTGGCGAAGAAGCCGCCGTCGGCATACAGTGTACTCCCCACCAGCGAGGCGCCCAGGCTACAGCCCAGATCGCGGCAGAGCCAATAGGCAGACAGCGCCGCCACCAAGTGAATGAAGACGAAGTACCAGTGCATCCATCTCAGATTGATGTATCCGTCCCTCAACGGAGTGGCATAGAAAAGCCAACTGAGCGGGGAAGCGACGCCTTGATTGGTCTGGCCGATCAGCGGTTGGCCGAACCAAAGGTTGGGGTCCCACAAAGGAACGCGCCCGTGGTGCCATTCAGACGCCTCGAACTGATACCAGGGCAGCACCTGGCGGGCGAGGTCCGGCGAGTTCAGCCAGGTGAACTCACTGGTCAATACCAGCTTCCACCAAAACCCGACGGTGATGATTGTCACTAGTAACGGGCCAACCAGGAAGGAAAGCCGACCCAATAGGCGCTTTCTGTCAGAGTAGTGCATTTTGGCCGATTTGCAACTTCTGGACGATCTGCGGAGTTGTCCACAAACTCCCGCTTGGCCTTGCGGCCCGAATCAGCATACCACCACCAACGGCCGCGCTGTCAAGTTCACTAAACCGCAATGTGCTCGGCTATGAAGATGGCCAGTCGGTACAACCCGGCCCCCCACCAAGGACCGCCTGAGTCTCGGGACGACGCCTTTTCCAAAGGCATGAGTAAGTCTCCAGCAAGAGCCCGGAGCCAGATAGGATCGCGCGCGGGCTTGCTGCTCCAAGAGTTGCTGTTGGTCCGGGTTCAGGGTCACGGGCCGAGCCACTCGCGTCGCTTCGTCGTCCTCTTGTAAGGGCGCACGGTGGCCTATACTCGTTACGATTCCTGATGCGCTACAATTGCGGCCGCCCACGTCCTATCGCATTGCATCGGATCGGCTATAATTGGCGGTACGGTGTGAATCCTCCTGATGCCGGAAGCCAAGTCAAAGGTCGTAGTCGTCATGCCGGCCTACAACGCCGCCGAGACACTCCGCATGACATACGCAGATCTGCCTCACGACAAGGTGGACCTTGTCATCCTGGTGGACGATGGCAGTTCCGATGCGACGACCTCAATCGCCCGCGAGCTGGGACTGGAGTTGTTTATCCACAACCGCAACTACGGCTACGGCGCGAACCAGAAGACCTGTTACCGGGAGGCCCTCAAGGCTGGCGCCGACATCGTGGTCATGGTGCACCCGGATTATCAGTACGACCCCAAGCTGCTGCCCGAGGTCATTCGTCCAATCGAGCAGGGCCGCGCCGATTTGGTGCTCGGTTCGCGGTTGCTGGGTGGCAATCCGATCCGACAAGGGATGCCATGGTGGAAGTTCGTGGGGAATCGATTCCTTACTTGGCTCGAGAATCTCGTATTTCGCCTCGACCTGGCGGAATATCACACCGGCTACCGAGCCTTCCGGCGAGAGGCCCTGGAGGGAGTTAACCTGGAGACCAACTCCGACAACTTCATCTTCGATCAGGAGATCATTGCCCAATTGGTGGAGCAGAAGGCCCGCATCTTGGAGGTGGCAGTGCCCACGCGCTACTTCCCACAGGCCTCGTCGGCAACGTTGGTTCAGAGTTCGATATACGGGTTGTCCATCCTGTGGCTTCTTTTGCGCTTCACATTGCATCGCTCCGGGACCTTGCGCCAGCGGCAGTTTGAAGGGCTCAGGAACCGGTATGCCAGCGCAGCCTCGAAGCCGTAGTGCTTCTTCCCCCGGCATACTATCCTGGGTTTCGGCCTGACTATCTTTTGTCCTCCCCCGTCGAGCAGAGGTTTGTGTTGGCAGCTTGTGGTCCCCTCGAGGCGATCAAGGGTATACTCGCTGGAGACCCGGAAAGTAGAATAGAGAATCTGGTTGGAACCATGACGAAACCCACAGTGTGTTTGCTCATTCTCGCGGCGGCTGTACTGGTCGCTGGCTCGGCCGGCTGTAATCGAAACCGTCCCAAGGCGGACGCCACGATCGAAGAGGCACCCCAGAAGCAGACGGAGCAGAGCATGGTGCAGGCGAACGACCCGAAGGCCGCACTGCAACTCATCAAGGGCTTCCACGCTATCGAGGACAGGTCGCTTCCGCTGGACCATGGGACAGTTCTCGGTGGCACTTCGCCCGCCGTTGCATGCATCCGAGCGAGGCGCCCGGCTGATCCTGCAACTTGTGGGTTCCGGAGGCGGCCATCCAGAAACTCAAGTCGATGAAGCTCTCCGCCAGCGTGGAAGGCGTGGCGCTTCCCGGGGAGACGTACACCAAGCCCGGAGGATACGTCTACTCGCGAGAAGTGCCGGCCAAGGCGTTTGCTAAGAGCGTCCGTGGTCGTGGATTTCAAGCTTGATAAGTGCGTGCCTCCCGGCGATGTGGATCGGCGGGAACTGGGCGTGGTCATGACGGCGGTCGGGTTCGAAGCCAGATGAGGCGTGTAGTACAGGTCGGGTACTGGACCATCCCCAGCCTGCTCTGCGTGGCGATCTACTGGTTGGGGCTTCGGGCGTGGTTCCAAGCAGGACGATTTCGCCTGGCTGTTCCTCGACCGGCATCTCCGCGAGACGGGTGAACTGTGGGGCCTGCTGTTCAGACCGATGGCCCAGGGCACCATCCGTCCACTGAGCGAGAGGGCGTTCTTCATGCTGTTCTACGGCCTGTTCGGCCTGGACGCCCTGCCCTTTCGTATAGCCGTCTTCTTGACCCAGTTCGCGAACCTGGTCCTGCTCAGCTCGATCGCCTGGCGGCTGACCCGGTCGCGCGCCGCCGGGTTCCTCGCACCGGTCTTTTGGATCGCCAATAGCACGCTGGCGACCGTGATGGCGTGGACTTCGGCCTACAATCAGGTGCTGTGCGCTTTCTTCCTGCTGGCCAGTTTCCGGTGGTTGCTGCTGTATGTGGAAACGGAGAAGCGGCGCTACCTGGTGCTGCAATGGGTGACGTTTCTGCTGGGTTTCGGCGCGTTGGAGATCAATGTGGTGTATCCGGCGATCGCGGCGGCGTATGTATTCCTCGCCGCGCGCAAGCACCTCCGGTCCACCCTGTGGCTATTCCTGCCCTCTATCGTTTACGCGTTCGTGCACTTTCACTTCGCGCCCACGCCGGTCTCCGGCCCGTACCGGATGTATTGGGACGCAAATATTTGGGGGAGCCTCTGGGCATATTGGCTATGGACATTGGGTCCCGTGCGGCTGAACGTGGCCGGGATGAATCCGTCCTTCTGGCTTGTGGTGACCGCCAACTCGTTGTTGACCGCGGGGATACTGGGTTTCGTTGGGATGCAGCTCCGGAAGAGGAACTGGCGTTCCCGCATTCCTTCTGCTGTGGTTTCTGCTGCTGCTGGCGCCCGTGCTGCCGTTGCGGGAGCACTTCTCGGAGCACTACCTCACGATGCCCACACTCGGGCTCGCGGTGCTGGCGGCCTGGGGCGTGGTGGAAGCCTGGAAAGCTCGCTGGTACGCGAAGACCGCGGTGGTGTTGCTGACGGCTCTCTATCTGGCAAGCTCCATTCCGGTGGGGCGAGCCGTGACGCGCTGGAACTACCAGCGCAGCAGAGCCTCCCGAAACCTGGTGCAGGGTCTGATCAGGGCTCACGAGCTTCACCCCGGCAAGGTGATTCTCCTCACCGGCGTGAGCAGCGACTTGTTTTGGTCAACCCTCTCGGACAAAGCGCACTGGCTGGTGGAAATCCGGGACGTCTACCTGGTGCCCGGCTCCGAGGCGAACATCGAGGCAGCTCCCGAAGTAACCGAGGTGTCGGACTACGTGCTTCCTTCCGTGGTCGCCTTGCGAGCTCTGGAGCAGGACCGGGCCGTGGTGTACTCCGCCGACGGGGAGAGGCTGCGGAACGTGACCTCGCCTTTTCCAGAGCACCGCCCGCCGCGATGGGGCCAGCCGGAACTGCCCGTGCGGGTGGAGGTCGGCAACCGTCTCTTCAGCCGAACAGCTCGGACCCACCTGGTACCCCATCGAGGGCACTTTTCGCTGGATGCCAAAGCGCGCCACGGTGTTGCTGCGCGGCCCGGCCGCGCCCGGCGCCAGACTCTTTCTGAACGGTTGGTTCGCCTCCCGGCCAGGGAAACCGGAGCCGCTGAAGGTCGCGGTCGAGCGTGGACGGCGCAGCCGTCGGGCAGGCGGCTCTCACGAAGCCTGACGCGCTGTTTGAGTTGAACTTCCCGCTGCCGCCAGAGGCGGTGGGCAAGGCGAAGATCGAGGTCGCGATCGAGGTCGACCGAACCTTTGTCGCCCCTTCCACCGTAAGGGAATTGGGGTTGGTCTTCGGGTCGATTGCAGTCCGCTGAAACCAAAAAAAAGGGGTGAGCCCTCGGCCCACCCCTTTGTTCCAATTGAACTAACCGGCAATCTACGTGAACGACCAGCCCTTGCGGAAGGTGGGCTTGACGAACTTGTTGGCTTCCTTGCTGTTGGTGATCCGCATCTTCTCCGGATCCCACTCCAGTTTGCCCGGTACGCGGCAGGCGATGCAGCCCATCGCGATCCATTCGGTGAACGGCCCCGCAATGTCGAAATTCGACGCCGATGGATTGCCCGACTTGCAGGACTGGATCCAGTCCGTGTAGGTCTCCTGCGAGCGCGTCAGAAATGGCGGCGGCGGCTGGTATTCGGCGGCCTTCGCCGTCGGCACGATGCGCGGGCCTCCGCCGTATTCGCCGCTGGTCATATAGCCCTTCGTACCAACGTAGAGCACGCCGCTGCTGGCGGGCGAGTTGAACCGGTTGGTCCGCTCGTTCTTTGCGGCGTTGTAGGCCTGGGCCTCCGCCGAAAGCGGCGCCCCCCCGCCCATTCCGCCGCCGCCACCGCGCGCGCCACCCCGGCCCGCGGCGCCTGCCGCACCCGGAGCGCCCGGAGCGCCCCCGGCAGCGCCTCCTCCGGCCGCACCGTCTTCCAGCCGCGCCTCTTCCGCAGCCCCGGCCGCGCCGCGCGCCGGCCCCCATCGCGCCACGCGGCGGATCGCCCAGTTTCTCGTCCTTGGGGATATCCGCCGGCCAGAACTCCGCCGGCAGGTTGCTGGTCCCGTCGTGCCAGATCAGTTTGAGGGCGGGCATCGTGCCCCGCGCCGGAAACTCGAACTGAATTCTGGACTTCATCGGGTACATGACGTCGTTCTGATCGGCGGGCTCCTTCCACAGACACTCGACGCTTGTGGGAGAGCCGAGCACCAGCGCCATATTCGGCGAGCCCAGAACGTGACACGCCATGTCGCCCAGGGCGCCACAGCCGAAATCGAAGAACCCGCGCCAACTGAAGGGCATGTACTCCGGACTGTAGTCCCGCATGGCGGCGATCCCGATAAAGCTCTCCCAATCGATGGTCTTGGGAAGCGGCTCGCTCTTAGGCGGCGTCTTGACGCCCTGCTGCCAGATGGGCCGGTTGGTCCAGGCGTGCACTTCCTTCACGTCGCCAATGGCGCCCGACCAGATCATCTCGGCGGCCACCCGCGGGCCTTCCTGGCAATAGCCCTGGTTGCCCATCTGCGTGGCGACTCCGTACCGCCGGGCCCCTTCGGTCATCATGCGGGCTTCCCACGCGGTGCGCGCCATGGGTTTCTGCACGTAGACGTGCTTGCCGCGCTCCATGCACCACATGGCCGCGGTCCCGTGCATGTGGTCCGGGATCGCGATGATCACGGCATCGATATTCTTGGCTTCCTTGTCGAGCATCTTCCGAAAGTCGGTGTACTTCGGAAGGTTCGGGTACCGGTTGAAGACCTGTTCTGCGCTCAACGAGTCCACGTCGCACAGCGCGACGATGTTCTCGCCCAAGCGCGCGCACCCTGAAATGTCGCTGGCCGCCTTGCCACCCGCGCCGATGGAGGCGATGTTCAGCTTCTCGTTCGGTGATTTGAAGCCCAAGCGCTTCAAGGAGGCCACGCTGCCGAATCCCCCCGCCGGTATCGCGCCGGCCAGCAGGCTGCCATAGAAGAAATGCCGTCTGGATATGTACTGTTCTGCCATGGGCATATTGTATAGCAAATCGCCCGTCAGAAGGCGAAGCTCACCGGCTTGCGAGCTGCCCACTGCATTGGACAGGGTCACGCTACCCGATGCGATCGCGCCGATTTCCCCCTGAACCGTGAAGGGCTGCGTGTACAGGAACTGGCTCCCGAACTGCGCCGACGGCGTACCTGCGTACCAGGCGGTGAAGACCGTGCCCAAAGTCACCGTCAGCGACGTAGTCTGCAATCGCTCCCTGCGCCGCCGCCGTGAAATTGAAGACCGCCTGCGTCATCTGCCTGGGAGTCGAGTAGCCGGCTACCCTGACCTCGAAGCCGCCGCTGGTCCGCACCACCTGCACCGTCCCGAGGACCGGCGCCGATCGCGCCACCTGCACGGTAACCGCCGGGACGGGCGTGGGGGTAATGTCCTGGCCCGCCGCCGTGAGGCGCAACGTGAGCTTGATCGCGCCGGCCACCGTACCCGTCTGAATGGCTGGCGGGGTCGTAAAGGCGCTCGTCTGGCCTGCCGGGATCGTGAAGTTCAGCGTTCTGCCTCCGGCGGAAAACTGGATGGCGGGATCGTCGGCCGGGCTCACCGCGTCCGGCGTGAACTCCAGGGTTAGGGAGCCGGAGAGGGGAATCGGGTAGGGAGCCGCCAACGTGATGTTGAACGTCGGTTGGGCCGCGGGGTTCACGCTTCCGCTCAGGCCAGTGAATGAGAGCGACGGGCGCCGGAGGTACAACGATGGTGAGCGCAAACTGCCTGGTGGCGACGGTGCCCAGGCTGTCGGCCACCCGCACCGTGAAGTTACAGCTCGCGCAGACCTGCGTGGGAGTGCCACTCAGGAGTCCCGCCGCGCTCAGAGTGAGACCTGCCGGCAACGTCCCGGCCGAAACGGTCCAGGTGTAGGGCGCCGTCCCTCCGGTCGCCGCCAGCGTCTGCGAATACGCGTGCGCCCACCGTGCCGCCCGGCAACGGCGAGGCCGTAGCAATGGCCAGCGGTGGAGTCACCGTAAGCACGAACGGATGCGTGGTGGCGGCGCCGGCGCTGTCAACCACGCGTAGCGTGAAGATGCAGCCTGCACAGGCTTGCGTGGGCGTGCCGCTGAGGACGCCCGCCGCGCTCAGAGTGAGACCCGCGGGCGGGGACCGGACGACACCGACCAGGTGTACGGCGCCGTCCCGCCGGTTGCGGCCAGCGTCTGTGAATACGCGGCGCCGACCGTGCCATCCGGCAACAGCGAGGGCGTGGTGATGGTCACCGCCGTCGCGTTCACCTGGACCGAGAAAGTAATGCCGCCGGTGAACGTCTCCTCGAACGACGTGCTTGTCAGGTTCGACCTGCAAGGTGTAGGAGCCGACGGTTCCCGCCGTCAGGTCCAGGATCACGGGGCCGGAAGAGGATCCAGCCGGAATCGTCCCGAAAGACGTCTGGGATGGACCCGAGAAACCGTTCGGCAAGGACAATTGGCCCCGGACATCGAAAGCGCTGAGATCCCCCCGATTCGCCACCGTGCAGATTGCCTGGAACGGTCGTGCGGGCCGCACCAACGATGGCACCTCGCAGTTGCCGCTCAGGCTCGGACCGGCTGCCGCGGCCCAGTTGGAGGTACTGAGAGCCAAGGCATACGGCTCGCCATCGAAGCCGCTACCCGCAGCCGTGGCCATCTTGACCTTGACCACAACGTCCGCGCTATAACCGCTGACGGCGACCTGCTCGACATTCTGAATGGTCGTGGTTGAGGAACTCAGGGAGTTCTGGGAGACACCGCCGTAAAGGTACAAGTCGATGTTATTGAGCGTCCACTGGGTTCCAACGCCGATGTGGCGATTCCAGACCACCGTGGCGCGAAAGTCCCCTGCAACCGAGGCGCGATACAACTTGTAACCGCCGGGCGTTCCGCTCCCGTGAGTGCGTCCGCCACGAAGGCGCGCTGTCCCCAGGCCCGGCCCAGGTTGGCGTAGCCCCAGCCGCGGTCGGCGGCCCAGCCGGCGTTGTCGGTGGTGTTCAACAAAACGGCCTTGGTCGCCAGGCCGCTCGGGACGCCGGCGCTTTGGAGCAACGCCGCCGAGCCCGCCACGTGCGGCGCGGACATGCTGGTGCCGGTCTTAGCCACAAACGCCGAGCCGGTGTCCCAGTTATAGTTGGCGGATACAATATTCGTGCCCGGAGTGGCGATGTCCGGCTTGTATCGCCCCCCCGCCGTCGGGCCGCGACTGCTGCCGTTGCTTATGGTTCCTCGGGTGACCCAGTTTGCAGCGGAGATGAGGTTATAGCCGATCCCTGGGCTCTCCATCGTGGCCGATCCTGGCCCGGAATTCCCGGCGGCGACAGAGACGGTCAGTCCGTAATTGTCGGCATACTGATCCCAGGTTCGAGCCGACGACGAGTCGTCCCCGCTGACGGAGCCGCCGAGACTGTAATTCACAATCTTCGCCGGGGTGTTGGCCAGCAGCCAATCCAATCCGATATACGTGTCCGTCGGAAGCGCGCTTGCGGACGTGGCCCCCCCGCAGCCGGAGCCGCTTCTTTCCCGGAACGCGACCTTCACGCTGTACAGCGTATCGATGCCCTTGGCGACTCCTTGATAGCTCAGCCAGCCGGCCATCCCCTGGCTCATGACGATGCCCGCGATGTGGGTGCCGTGGCCGTGCTGGTCTTCGGCGGACGTGGCGTTGTCGCCAAAACAGGAATCGCGACTTCCATTCGCGAGGAACACCTGGCTGTTAATGGTTTTCCCGGCGAAGGCCGGATGATTCGCCCGAATCCCCGTATCGAGAACCGCGACCGCCTGCCCCTGACCCGTGTATCCATTCGTCCAGAAGGTTGGCGCCCCCAGGTCGGGCACGCTGGTGGAAAGCAGAATGTGGTGCCTCTCGACGGGCGCGATCTCCGCGACCCGGGGGTCTGCCGCGAGCAGGCTCAGCGCGTCTAGAAGGGACGCTGGCGCTGAGCATGTTGACCCCTTTGTAACGGTGGATATCGCTGCCGCCCATCCCGGCCACCGCGGCCTCCATGGCGGCCTGTTCGGCTCCGATGGCTTGCTCGATTTCCTGGAACGCGGCTTGCCGGGTCTCGACCTCCACCTGGTCCACGGCCTCGCGAGCCTGCCTGAGCGATTCGGCGTTGGGAAGAACCTGGCGCATGAGCTCCCTGTATCTGCCCTCGACGATTTCCCGCCTGAGCTGGCTCGCTCCCTGGGACCGTTCGTAGATGGCCTTCTGCGGCTGGTTCTTCAGGATGATGAACACCGAAGCGTTGCCGACGGAGGGCGCTTCCTGTCCCAGCAGCACGGCAGCCATCGCCGGGAGCAGGGCGATCGCCGCCAAGCGAAGGGATATTGCAGAGACCATAACCCCGTAAGAACAGCGTAGCGCAATCCGCGGGGGACGAAGACGACCGCTATTTAATGACTTGCGTGCCCATGTCGCGTGGGGAGGAGTTGATGATCAGACCTCCACCCGGAGGCGCCACCGCCGGGGCCTGTCTGGCGGGCGCGGGCGCAGCCTGTTGGAGGGCCTGCGACGATAGCCGCTTGCAGTGCCTTCTCCACCTCGGCCGCCGGGATCGTCAGCGACATCTTCGCCACATTGCCCTCCGCCCGGAGGTTCAGCTTCTGGAGAAAGGCCATCGAGCTGGCGGCCTTGGGGTCCTTCTGGGCGCTCATCTGCGCCATTCCGATGAAGAACTTCAGCACGTCGGCCAGTGCCGCGGCGTCCTTGTCGGTTTTCGTCACGGCCTCGGCGGCAATCGTAAACTCGGGGCCGAGCTTCATGCCGCCGCCGAACTCCACCACCGATTTCACGATGTCGCCCTGCATCAGGCCGCCCAGGGTCTGGCCCGGCGCGCTGGCCGCCGGGAATGCGCCTTCCGGGACCCTGCCAACAACCCAGAAGTCGTACTGCCGGCTCAGTTCCTGCACCCTGGCCACCAGCCTCGAATCGAGGCCAGTATTCACGCCGCGGCGGTCAATCGCGGCCTGCACGCTCTTTTGGTCACCGATGGCGATCGTCGAGGGGTCCAGCAGGGCCAGCATCGTGAGGCTCGACTGCTCCTTCATGGAGAGCACCGGGATGCCCTTGTAGGACTGCATCGGAGTTCCCGCCGCCGATGCCAGGGTGTCGATCTTGGGAAAGGTCCCGCGCAACAGCACCAGGCTGCGGCTGTCTTTGGATTCGCCCGTCGACGCAACCAGGATCTCGCGAATATCCTTCAGCGGATCGAACCCAATCGTCCGGGTGAGCGCCTTCATCTGCGCGATGCTGGATTCGGACTGCGCCAGTGCCATCTGCCCGAGCGGCGAGGTCGAGATTCCGGCGAAGTTGATGCCCACAAAAACCTTCGCCTCGGGCATGACCTGATCGAGAAGCACCGGATCGACCGCCCCAGCGATGGACGCGGAAATCAACAGGGTCGAGAACGCTCTTGTAACAGACCGGCATCGAAACACCTCCTCACTTCAAGTACGGCATCGGGAGAACCGCGGTTCGCCCCATCATAACGGTATCGGCACTTGTTCGACGATCTTGATGCCAAATCCCTCCAGCGCCACGACTTTGCGCGGATGGTTGGTCAGCAGCCGGATGGTGTGCAGACCCAGGTCGGAGAGGATCTGCGCGCCGATGCCGCTCTCGTACTGGAAGAACTTCCGGCCGTTGGGGGCCGCCGACTGCGTGTATTCGGGAGCGTGCGCCCCCAGCCGGTCCGTGCCGCCGGCGTGGCCGGCATGGTGCAGGTAGACCAGCACGCCGGCGTCCTCGCGGGAGATGCGCTCGAGCGAAGCCCGCAACAGCCGGCCGCATTCGCACTCGCGGGAACCGAAAACGTCGCCGTAGGTGCAGCGGGCATGCACCCGGACCAGCACGCCCTCGCGGCCCTCGAGGTTCCCGCGCACCAGGGCAACGTGCTGCTCCGGGTCGATGGGTGTGTCATAGACCAGCGTCCTGAATTCGCCGAATTCCGTTTCGATGCTTCCCCTCGGCGATGCGCTTCACGGAGCGCTCGTGGCGCAACCGGTAACGAATCAGTTCGGCGACGGAGATCATCTTCAGACCGTGGCGGTCGCAGAACTCCTCCAGTTGTGGCACGCGGGCCATGCTGCCATCTTCGTTCATCACCTCGCAGATGACCCCGCCCGGGGAGAGTCCCGCCAGCCGCGCCAGGTCCACCGCGGCTTCGGTCTGCCCCGCACGCACCAGGACGCCGCCGTCGCGGGCCCGCAGCGGGAAGACGTGGCCGGGCCGGGCCAGATCCGCCGGCTGGCAGGCGGGGTCCATGGCCACGCGGATGGTGTGGGAACGATCCGCGGCCGAGATGCCCGTAGTCACGCCATCGCGCGCATCCACGGACTCGCAGAATGCCGTCGAGAACCGGGAGGTGTTCCGAGCCGTGATCAGCGGCAACTGGAGCGCGTCGCAGCGCTCGGCGGTGAGTGCCAGGCAGATCAGCCCGCGGCCATGCACGCGCCATGAAGTTGATGATCTCCGGGGTGATCCGCTCGGCCGCCACGGTGAGGTCGCCCTCGTTTTCCCGGTCCTCGTCGTCCACCACAATCAGCATGCGGCCGGCGCGAATCTCCTCAATGGCTTCGGGAATGGAGGCGAAAGGCATAACTGCCTTCTAGTTTAGCGTTGCGCGCGGCCGGGCGTCCTGTGAGTCGATTCAATGACCGAAGCGGGCCATGCTATAAACAAGACGGGCGCAAGCGAAAGGACGGCAAGCATGGCAGAGAACAGGCACATCCGTAAAGTCTCCAGGAGCCGGGCGGTGGTTGAGGGGGCCGGGGTTCACCTCCGGCGGGCGATCGGCTTTGGCGACTCCGCAACTGTACGACCCATTCCTCCTGCTCGACGACTTCCGCTCGGAGGATCCGGCCCAGTACCTCAAAGGGTTTCCCTGGCATCCTCACCGCGGGATGGAAACCATCACATACGTTTTGCGCGGCAAGGTGGAGCACAAAGACAGCCTCGGCAACGGCGGCATGATCTCCGCGGGCGACGTGCAGTGGATGACCGCCGGCAGCGGCATCCTCCACGAGGAGATGCCCAAGGGCGATGCGCAGGGCGCCATGGGCGGCTTTCAGCTCTGGGCCAACCTGCCGGCCGCCGACAAGATGATGGACCCGCGCTATCGAGGCTTCACCAGCGCCGAGCTTCCCGAGGTGACGCAGCCGAACGGGACGAAGATCAAGATCATCGCCGGGAAAGTGGGCGAAGTGGCGGGTCCGGTGCGCGACGTGGTCACGGCGCCCGAATACCTTGACGTCACGGTTGCGCCCGGCGCGGTCTTCACGCACGCCACGCCCCGGGGGCACACGGTTTTCGCCTACGTGATCGGCGGGCAGGGCGTTTTCTGCAAGCAGAAGGACCCTTACAGCTACGAGGCCGAAGGGGCCGATTACTTCGACATGGAGCGCGGTCCGCTGCTTGGCGACGGGCGCCTGGTGCTCTTCGGCGACGGCGACGCCGTGACTGTTGGCGCGGAGAAGGAAGCGGTGCGGTTCCTGTTGATTTCCGGCAAGCCGATCGGAGAGCCCGTGGCGTGGTACGGCCCGATCGTGATGAACACCCAGGAGGAGCTGCGGATTGCCTACGACGAGCTCAACCGGGGCACGTTCATCAAGGCCAAGAAAAGCGCCGGTTGATGGACCGACGAAGCCGCCTTGGGCGCAAATCGTCGATTCGCCGGGTAGGGTAGGACTCTCGCCCGCATACGCCTACAACGCGCTGGGCCTGACTTCGATGACGTACCCCTCGGCTTCAGCCCCCAAGACGTCGACCGTGCACACCGTCTGACGCTTCCCGCTCCCGGTCACCCCCTCTTTCAGGGCATATACGTTGGACAGCCGAACGGCGTCGTGTTCAAGTTTGACCCGTACAGTTGGCGAAAGAGCACCCTCCCCTGAGGAGAGCAGAAATGAAGATTCAGCGAGTATGGTCCCGTCGCGCTTATCGTCAGTCTGGTTCCGCGCCGGCAGGCCTTGTGCCAGCGTGCTGTCCTTGGCCGCCTGCAGTCACCCACTGCGGCTTCGTAGCCCATATTCTTCATTTCGCCGCGCCTCAGCGGTAGGCGTCTCGGCGATCGCGGATGCGGTGGATGGTGATGGTGTCGGCGGTCTCCTTGAAGAAGACACGGTGGTTGCCGACGCGAAGGCGAAGGAATCCCTCAAACTCGCCGGATAGAGGCTTGACGCGGCCAGCGCCGGTTTCCGCGTAGCGGTGAACGGCTTCGAGAATCGTCATGGCGATGTGTTGCGGAATGACGCGGATCTCGACCGGGAGATTGGGCTCGAAACGAATCTTCTTCACGGCCCGGGTTACTCTTCCCGCGAAGCGCCGCGGATCTGATCCATGTTGAAGCCAAGGTCGGCGACGACCTGTTCGAAGGGGATGCCCTGTCCGCCGTCGCGGAAGTATTCGTCGGAAGCCCGCAAGGCGCGGCGGTCTTCGGCGGTCAGTTCCTCTTCGTCCTCGTGGACCATCACTTCGATCAATCTGACCACGGCGTCGAACTGGGGGGGGCCAAGCTGATCGAGCAACTTATGCGCTTGTTGTCTGTCCATTGGTTTTCCCCTTAGCCGCTACATCTCGGCCATGACCTTGCTTGCACTGGAGCGCTTCACCAGGCTGTCGAGCACGATCGTGCGGTCCGCAGTTCCATTGATCGCTGCGCAAAGTTCGCCATGAACCAGGGAATCGGGACCTGGCCTGCGAAGGTCCTACTTCCTCCGCATACAGTAGGGCCTTACAAGTACACTACTGTCAGTATACTCTCGTACACGAGCGGCGCTTGACAGAACGGTGCACGGCAGCAGAGTGACGGAATTCAATACCGATGAACTTCGCGGGTCTTTTCGTTGTGAGTTGTCAAAACTAGGACCGCCCCGCGGAAGGACGGCCCGCTCCCGACCTGTTGGTTTGACGATGTGGTGGGGTCGTGTCTACGGACGTTCATCAAGGCCAGGTGACAGGCGAAACCGCGTGTCCTACGGCGTCAGGTTGAGGGTCAGGACCTCGGGCTCGGGCTCATCTAAGAATACGAAGGAGAAGCCCCGCTCCCGCTGGTGTGCACGCCAGCGGCCCCAGGCGGCGCAACCTGCCAGAATCAGGACGCAGAAAAGCACCAGTTTCTGTGGGTCCAAGAGCAACGCGTACTCCAGCCTGGCCATCCCGTAGGCGTAGATGCCGAATACGATCCAGTAAAACGGCCAGCGGGCGCGGATGTTCGCCTTACCGGGGAGGTACGAACAGGTGAACGGGATCTTGCAGAAGCCGTACAGCAGCACCTCGGCCAGCACCACCGCCAGCGCCAGACCATACAGCAGATGAACCCCCGCGATCCTCCAGCCCCACAGCACTCCCTGGGTGGGGAAGAGGAGCAGCAACACGGGGATAGCGCCGAACATCACCAGCGCCTTCCTGGCTCCGGCCAGGTGGCCGCAGCCTTGCTGACTGTCCGACAGCCGGAAAACCCAGTTGGCGCGCAGTTCGGCGGGAATCGTGAATGCGAAGCGGATTCCGACCAGCAGGAAGAAGATGAGCACCAGTTGCACCGACAACAGAGCCGGGGTCGGGCGAGCGCTCGCGTCCTGCCCCAATCGCGTAAGCACCACGCTCACCGAATCGAGCACCAGCGCGAATCCGACGCCGGCGTAGGCCGCCAGCACCAGCCGGTGCCTCCGGCTGCGGCCCAGGGTCTTGGCGATGAAGTGATACGAGGCCAGCTCGAGCGGGTCCGAGCCGGCGACCCGATTCACGACCGCACCCCAGGCGCGCTCCGGAAAACCGGGCTCCACCGGCCGGCCCACCGCATTCTCCAGAGACCTTCCGACGTACCTGCGATAGGTAAGGAGATAGGTTACCGCCGAAGCGCCCACCGCCAACCCGAGCGCGGCCAGAGCCACGCCGGACAAAGACCCGAACACCGGACTGGGGTGGCCCAACAGCCGCTCGAAAAGCCCTAGAAACCACGCGGGTGGGTAGAACCAGACGGAAGCAGGCGTTCCCGTGCTGTAAGGCTGGAGCTGGGAAACCATTTTGTCGAATACGAAGAACCCGCACAGAAGGACCACCAGCGCGGCGAGCTGCACGGCTTGCGATACGCGCTTGAACCACCGCCAGCCGAGCAGGTTCATAAGCGCCCCTTGCAGGCTGACGAAGAAAAAGAACATGAAGGCCGTAGCTGAGTACAGGGCGGCGGCCTGGGCCACGCCGAAGGAGGCCGCCTCGGTGAGCGAACTTGCCCCGCTTCTGCCACTGAGCGCGACCAGCGGATAGAGGAACGGCGAGGCGCCGTTGACGATCACGGCGAAGAGCGCCAGAAACAGAAACAGGGCCAGAAACTTGGCCGCAAAAACGGTTCGCAGCGGGACCGGCAGGGGCGTCAGAATCCGATAGTCGCGCGCGTCGGGGAACAGCGCATCCCACTCCACCACCGAGACGAAGCCCATCACCAGCATGGAGAGCGCGATGAAGAAGCACTCGTGCGACAGGCGCATCCTCTCGAACTGCTGCGGAGAGAGCCGGCCAGGTACCCCGTAGAGCGGGATCAGCAGCATGGGGATCAGCAATCCGGGCGCTGCCAGAAGGCCGAACACCTGGGCCAGCGTGGTGGTCAGGTTCTCGTCCCGGGTGATCCAATCGTTGTCGAAGAAGCCGCGGAAGAAGTGCCTGAGCAGCAACCGGAACATGTCTCCCCCCTTCAGGCCCTCAGCGCCATGACTTCCACGAGGTTGCCGGCGATGGTCTCGGTGTCCTCGCGGAGCACGAGCTGGGCGAAGATGTCCCCGAGCGAGGGGAGCTGCATCAAGTCCCGCAGGTGCTCCACCGAGTCGTCCGCCACGATGCTTCCGTTTTGCAGAATGATCACCCGGGTGCAGATGCGCTCGACGACCTCGAGAACGTGGGAACTGTACAGGATCATCTTCCCGCGTTGGGCCAGCGCCCGGACCAGGTCCCGGAAGACCAGCGCCGTGGTGACGTCCAGCCCGGAGAGAGGCTCGTCGAAGATCAGGACGTCGGGGTCGTGGAGCAGGGCGGCCGATATCAACACCTTCTGCCGCATTCCCTTGGAGTAGGAAGAAATCAAGGCGTGGCGGTGGGGGTGCAGCCCGAGCAGGTGCAGGAACTCCCCGATCTTCTTGTTCAGCAACTTCTCGGGGAGGGAGCGGAGCCTTCCGACGAGCTGTAGGTACTCCTGCCCGGAAAGATGCGCGTAGATATGCGGTTCTTCCGGCACGTAGCCGAGGCGGCGCTTGTAGTCGATCAACCGGTCCCGGATCGCCCAGCCGTCAAAGTAGATGTGCCCTCGCGTCGGCTCCAACAGCCCGGTGAGCATGTTGGCGGTGGTGGATTTCCCGGACCCGTTGGGGCCGAGGTAGCCGAGTACTTCATGCGGCCGGACGACGAAGCTGACGTCGTTGACCGCCGGGATTCGGTTGTAGCACTTGGTGAGGTTTCGGACTTCGAGCATGGGTTCTCTCCGCTACCATCTTTTTGGTTGGACACCGCTTGCCCGAGAATGTTCCGAACGAGGAGGGGCGGCGCGCGCGAATCACCGGGACCAGGCCAGCCAGGCCGTGCCCGCCGCCAGGCTGAGGACGGTGAGCGGGACGCCCACGCGGCAGTAGTCCCAGAACGAGATATGGATATCGCGGCGCGCCCGCTGCACCACGATCAAGTTCGCCACCGACCCGAGCACGGTCAGGTTGCCGGCCAGCGTCGAAGACATGGCCACGGTGAGCCAGCCCAACCGCGGATCGGCCAGCCGCGGCACAATCGGACGAAACACCAGCACCGCCGGGACGTTGCTCACGATGTTGGACAGCACCGCCGAGAACGTGCTCAGCACGGCGATCCGATCCAGACGGAACCGCGAAGCGAACGCGAGCAGGTCCTGCTCCAGCGAGGTCTTCTCGACCCCAGCCACGACGATGAACAGACCTGCGAACATCGCCAGCAAGGACCAGTCGATCTCGTGATAGACCTTCTCCGGCTTCACTCTCCGGGTGATGAGCAGGAGGGCGCCGGCGACGATGGCCACCGTGGCCACCGGCCAGCCCCAGAAGAAGAACACAATCATCCCGAGGGAGACCACCGCGGCCTTCCACAGCAGCACGCGGTTCACGCGAACGCGCAACTCGCCCAGTTCCACGCGCTGCCGGCCGCGGAACTCCTTGGGAAAAAGCAGCGCGATCACCGCGAAGGTGAGCAGCAGTCCGATGATCGCCACCGGCGCCAGGGCGGCGGTGAACTGGCGATAATCGATGCCGGAGAGGCTGCCGATCATCATGTTTTGCGGGTTGCCGGTGATGGTGGCGACGCTGCCGGCGTTCGAGGCCATGGCTACCGCCAGCAGGTAGGGAAGAGGATTGCGCCGCAAGGTCAAGGCCACTTCCAAAACCAGCGGGGTCAGGACCAGGCACATCGTGTCGTTCACAAAGAAGGCCGAAAAAACGCCCGAGACGAGGACGATGGCGGCCAGCAGGGTCAAGGGGCGGTGGGCGTGGCGAACCGCCCAGGCGCTCACCATGCGGAAGAAGCCGGACAGGCGCAAGTTCGCGACCACGATCATCATGCCGAACAGCAGCACCAGGGTGGGATGGTCGATGGCCCGGACGGCCTCGTCGAACGTCAGCACGTTGCAGCCGATCATGAGGCTGGCGCCGATGATCGCCGCGCCGGTGCGGTCGATGCGCAGGCCGGGGAATCGGCCGATGGCCAGGACCAGGTAGGTACCGAGGAATATGGTCAGGGCGAGCACAAAAGAACACAGAACTCAGAACACAGAATTCTAGTCTAGCGGGCCGCGGCGGCCCTTGCCTTCCGGCCGGAATAGTGTAATAATTTATACTAGTCATGCGTTGCGTGGTCCATTGGGATGGCGACAGCTTCTTCGCCTCCATCGAGCAGGCCGCCGACCGGCGTCTGCGCGGGCGGCCCGTGGCGGTGGGCGGGGCCCGGCGCGGCGTGGTGGTTTCGGCCAGCCTGGAGGCGCGCCGTTTCGGCATCCGTCCGGGCCTGTCCATGGGGCGGGCGCGACGCTTTTGTCCCGCTCTTGTGAGCCTGCCGGGCCACTTCGAGCTTTACGAGAGATTTTCCTCGCAAATCATTGATCTATGTGAAGAAACCACGCCGCTGGTGGAGCCGGTGGCGGTGGGGGCGGCGTACCTGGACCTGACCGGAACCCGGCGGCTGCTCCAGCGGGATCCGGAGGAAGCTGTGCGCGGTTTGCGGCGCACGGTTCGGGACTGGCTGCGGGTGTCGCTTTCGGCGGGCATCGCGACCAACAAGACGGTGGCCCGCATCGCCGCCCGGCTGCGCAAACCGGGCGCGCAGCTTACGGTTGCGCCGGGCGGGGAAGCCGGATTTCTGGCGCCGCTGCCCGTGGGCTGGCTTCCCGGCGTGGGCCGGGAGACGCGTTCCACGCTCGAGGTGGCCGGCCTGGTCACGATGGGCGATCTGGCGCACGCGCCCCTCGATGCCCTGGCCTTGGTTCTGGGACGGGACGCGCTCCGGTTGCAGCGGCGCGCGCAAGGCGTGGACGAAGAGCCCGTGCGGCCCAAACCGGAGGAGGATCGGAGCCGCCGGGAGACGCTGGAATTCGCCGAAGACGTTTGGGAGGAGCCGGTTGTGCAGGCGAAGCTGAAGTCCATGCTGGAGCGTCTGATGGCGCGCATTCGCGAGGAAGGGGTTGAAGTGCGCCGGCTCACCCTGGCGCTGCGCTACACGGATCGGGAGGAAGCCGAGCGCTCGGTGAACCTGCCCGAGCCGACGGCCCTCGATACCGATTTCTTGCCTTGCTTGCCGGACCTGCTGCGCTCGGCCTGGGGCCGGCGGGTGCGGCTGCGCGCGGTCACGCTGCGCGCGGGGCGGGTGTACCGCCCGTCGCCGCAGATGGAATTGTTTTCCGAAGGCGGGCAGGCCGGCGGCATGCCCCTACAGGCAACGATCGACAGACTGCGGCGGATTTTCGGTCCATCCGCCGTGATCCGCGGCTACGCCCTCCGCCACGAGGTAATATGACGAGGGGCACAGCATGTCCAAACACAAACAGAAGCAGCAGAAGGCGGTCAAACTCACACCCGGCCTCTACGAGAAGGAACTTTGGCGGCTGCAAGTCGAGCTGGTCAAACTCGAGGAGTGGATCAAGCACCAGGGCCTGAAGCTGGTGGTCATCTTCGAGGGCCGCGACGCCGCGGGCAAGGGCGGCGTGATCAAGCGCATTACCGAGCCCCTGAACCCCCGGCATTGCCGTGTCGAGGCGCTCGGCACGCCGACCGAGCGCGAGAAAACGCAGTGGTACTTCCAGCGCTACGTGGCGCGCCTGCCGGCCGCCGGCGAGATGGTGCTGTTCGACCGGAGCTGGTACAACCGGGCCGGCGTCGAACGCGTGATGGGCTTCTGCACGGAGGACGAATACAAGGAGTTCCTGCACTCCTGCCCCGAGTTCGAGCGCATGCTGATACGCTCCGGGATCATTCTGGTCAAGTACTGGTTTTCGGTCAGCGACGCCGAGCAGGAGCGCCGTTTTCAGGCGCGCATCCAGGACCCCACCAAGCGCTGGAAGCTCAGCCCGATGGATCTCGAGTCGCGCGCGCACTGGATCGAGTACTCCAAGGCCAAGGACGAGATGTTCGCCTGCACCGATACCAAGCAAGCGCCCTGGTACGTGGTGAACGCCGACGACAAGGAGTGCGCCCGGCTCAACTGCATCCGCCACCTGCTGAGCCTGATCCCGTACAAGGATCTGACGCCCGCGCCCATCAAACTGCCGCCACGCCGCGACCGCGGCGCCTACGTGCGGCCGCCCATCACCGACCAGACCTTCGTGCCGGAAGCCTATCGCCCGGCGTGAGGCGCGGGAGGCTGCACCGGGCGTGAGCGCCTTGCACGCGTACATACGTTTGTATATGACTGGAGGCCGTCTATGGCAAAGGCGCTAAGCAAGGGAAAGACTGACAGGGCTCGTCTGGGGCGACTCAGTGACGCGAAGATCCGCAAGGCCGTTCGCGCCGATAGCGAGGCGGCCCCGATTGCCCCGGCGGAATGGTTCCGGCTCGCACGGCTGGTCGAACCGAAGCCGAAAAAGGCGGTCTCGATCCGTTTGGACGAGGATATTCTGAAGTGGTTCAGACGCCAGGGCCGGGGCTACCAGACGCGCATGAACGCGGTGCTGAGGGCATACGTTGAGGGTGCGCGACGTAGCAGTGAAAGACGAGGTGTGTCCGCCCGTTAGGCGAGAGAGCCCACGGCGCAGCCGTGCGGATCGGCGCGGGGTTTCTGGAAGCCCCGGTAGGGGCGACAGAGCCATTCTGGTTTCGCGAGTCTAGCTCAAGGCGTTTTCTTTCGCCCCTACGGGGCTGGCGATTCGGGGCTTGGTCCCCATCGCTCGCGCGATGGGCTATTTTCTGGCGCCCCTGCCGGGGCTTATTTGGCGCGATTGCACCACCTCCGCCAATAGTGTAAATATATACAGTAGTGCCCTACGTTGCTCTGCATAACCACAGCCACTACTCGCTGCTCGATGGCACGATGCCGGTCGACGAGATCGTCCAGGCGGCGGTGGAGTATGGCATGCCCGCCGTGGGTTTGGTGGACCGCGACACCGTCGCCGGCGCGGTGCAGTTCTATAAGAAGGCTCGGGCGGCGGGGATCCACCCGGTCATCGGCAGCGAGGTGACGGCGGCGGGCGGCGGCACGCTGGTGCTGCTGGTCGAGAATGCCGGGGGCTATAGCAACCTTTGCCGGTTGCTCACTACCCGCATCGAGCACCCGGACGGCGTGACGCTCGAGGATCTGCACTTGTTCCGCAGCGGCCTCATTTGCCTGTGCGGGACAGCGCGCCCCGAGTATCGCGAGATCTACGGGCCGAACTTCGCCCTGGAGGTCTCGCCGGGCAACCTGACGCTCGCCGCCACCGGACGCCGCCTGCGCATACCGCTGGTGGCAACCGCCCACGCGCACTACCGCAGGCCCGAAGACCGCCTGTTCTACGACATCCTGGCTTCCATGCGCACGCTCACCATGCTCAGTCAGGCGCACCCCGAAAAGCATGGGGAGGGGAACTACCACTGCACTCGCCGGACGAGATGAAGCAACACTTTCGATCGCTGCCGCAGGCGATTGAAAACACGCAGCGTATCGCCGAGCGCTGCCAGTTCGATTTCGAGCTGGGCGACATCCTGTTTCCGCCGTTTCCGGTGCCCGCTGGCGACACGCCTTGCGGCCTGCTGCGGCACATGGCGCGCGAGGGCATCGAGCGGCGCTATGCTCCGAAGCCCAAGCCGGAGGTGTGGGCGCGGCTGGAGCGCGAGCTGAACGTCATCGAGGAGGTCGGCTACGCCGAGTACTTCCTGATCTTCGCCGACATTGTCGCCTGGGCCAACCGCGAAGGCATCGACACGCTGGCGCGCGGCAGCGCGGCCGGCAGCCTGGTTTGCTACGCACTGGGGATCAGCAACGTGTGCCCGTTCCGCTTTGGCTTATGCTTTGAGCGCTTCCTGAACAAGGAGCGTATGCAGTTCGCCAAGCTCGCCGACATCGACCTGGACCTGCCCTGGGACCGGCGCGAAGACGTGGTGAAGTATGTCTTCGACCGGTACGGCGCCGGGCACGTGGCCATGATCGGCGCCTTCAACACCTTTCAGGGGCGCGCTGCGGTGGCCGATATCGCCAAGGTGTACGGCATCCCGGAGCGCGAGGCGCGCCGCTTCACCGAGCACATGCCGCACTTCAGGGGCGAGGGGGCAGCCGTGCTCGAGACCCTGCCCGAGTGCCGCGATCTGCCGTGGCAGGAGGAGCCCTACCGCACCATTGTCCAGATAGCGCCGCGCTTCGAGGGCATCCCGCGGCACGCCTCGATGCACCCCTGCGGGCTGGTGATCGGCGGCGGGCCCATCACGGATCGCATGCCGCTGTTTAAGAGCGCCAAAGGCTACCTCACCACGCAGTACGCCATGGACGATGTCGAGGAACTGGGGCTCCTGAAGATGGACCTGCTCGGGCAGGCGGGGCTGAGCGTGCTGCGGGACGCGCGGGCCAACATCCAGGAGAATCGTGGCCGTGCGGTGGATCTCGGCGCGATCGACTACGAAGACGCGGCCACCTGGGAAGCCATCGCCACGGGCAACGCGCGCGGCGTGTTCCATATCGAATCGCCGGCCATGACCAACCTGCTCATGATGGCCGGCTGCCGCGATCTGGATTGCCTGACCGCGGTCGAGTCGATTATCCGGCCGGGCGCGGCGAACGAAGGGAAGAAGCGGGCCTTCGCGCGGCGCCATCAGGGACTGGAGCCGGTCACGTACGCGCATCCATCGCTCGAACCACTGCTGGCAGACACCTACGGGCTGATGGCGTACGAAGAGCACATCCTGCTGGTTGCCAACGGCTTTGCCGGAATGCCGTGGGGACGCGCGGACATCCTGCGCCGGGCGCTGGTGAAGAACAAGGACCGGCGCAAAATCGCCGAGATGGGCGCGGAGTTTCACGCCTGCGCGCGCGCCGCGGGCCGCACGGCGGAGGAGACGGAAGCGGTGTGGGGGCTTCTCGAAGACTTTGCCGGGTACATGTTCAATAAGGCGCATTCGGCGGCGTATGCCGTGGAGGCTTTCCAGGGCGCGTACCTGAAATCGCAATACCCGGTCGAGTTTCTGGCGTCGGTGCTGACGAACCGCCGCGGTTTCTATGCGCCGGTCTTCTATGTGCTCGAAGCCTTGCGCTGCGGTGCGCAATTCCTTGCGCCGGACGTGAATCTATCCGAGCCGCGCTTCCTGGTGAGTGGCAACACCATCCGGCTGCCGCTCGACCAGGTGAAGGGATTGACGGCCGCGACGCTGGAGCGCATCCACGCCGGGCGGCCGTTCCGCGATGCTGGCGATTTCTACCGGCGGGCGCGACCCGCGCATGCCGAGTGGCTGTCGTTGCTGAAGGTGGGCGCGCTCGATTCGCTGGGGGAGCCGCGGGGGCGCCTGTTTTGGCGGTTGTGCCGGCTGGAGGCCGCGGCGCCGGCGGCGACGGAGTTATGGACGGCGGAGGACCCGGCCCCTGGCGGCGCGTGGCCCGTAAAGTCGCAGCTCCAATGGGAACACGAACTGCTGGGTTTTCCGGTGAGTTGCCACCCGCTCGATTACTTCGCGCCGGATGTGGACTGGTCGCGGTACGTGCCCGCCGCCGAAGTGAACCGCTACATGGACAAGGAGAGTCGAAGTCTGCGGGCTGATCGTGGCCGACCGTATCCACTCGACGGACCGCGGCACGATGAAATTCCTCACGCTGGCCGACCACACGGGCTTCATCGAGGTCTCGCTATTTGCCGACGTCTACCAGCGCTTCGGGCACCTGACGACGCGGCCGGTGGTAGTGGTTCGGGCGATTGCTGACCCCTTCGACAACCGCAAGGGAGTGGCGTTGAATGCGCTCTTTCTGCGCCTGCCCGCCGCTCGCTGACGCGCGCGGCTCCGATCGGAGCCCCGACAGTAAGGGAGGGGTTGGTCAGAGCCCTAGTGCGTCATCGCGTAGAGGATCGAGTTGATGGCGAACCGGTAAGCCAAGCCCGTCGATTCGGCCGGGTACTCCGGTACGTCGGCTTCCTCCCAGGCGTCGCCGATGTCCATGTTGTAGTTGATGGCGACAACCATGCGGCCCTTATCGTCGTAAATGGCGCGCCAGTGCGGGGGCGTGCCCTCTAGCTGCGTAATGATGCCGCCGCCCGCCCCGTAGCGGAGATGCCGCAGTCCGGGGATCTGGACGATCTCCCCAATATCGTAGAGGACGTGCATCATCGGGTCGGACGTGCTGATCTCAACGATAGCCCGGCCCGGAAACGTCCGCTCCATGGACTCCCGGAAGACTTCCCACTCCGAAACTCCCCAGAAGTCATCCACCACCAGGAACCCGCCTCTCAAGGTGTACTCCCTCAAGCGGGCGGCTTCGGCGTCGCTCAAATCCCAGTAGCCCACCTGCGTGGCGTAAGCCCAGGGGTATTCGAAAATCCGATCGTCCGTCAGGGGTGCGGTGCGTGCTTCCCCGATGTCGATCCGGGTCAGGCGCTTCACCCCTTCCGTGAAGTGCTGCTCCGATCTCGGCCAATCCTGCATCCACCAGCCTCTGCCGAATCCGCCGCCAAAGCCTCTCCTAAACCCGCGGCCCCCTCCGGCCAAGTCCGAATACTCCACGCGGATGAAATAGAATTCGGCGTTCGGGCCGACCGCCGCGGGCGCTTGTCTGGGCGGGGTCCTCCCGCGCTGCGCCAATCCGAGCACTCCGAGCGCGAGCAGAATTGTCACGGCCGCGGCGATGCGTGGGGGGCCTTTGCTCACCGTCATTATTGTAGCCGGAAGAGCCTGAATTCGACTACACTAGTCCGCTTGGAGGGCTTCTGAAGGTGACCACGAAACGCTTTTCCTGGTTGGCGGCATTCGTTTGCTGTGGCCTGCTCCTCTCCGCAGCGGTCACGCGCGCCTGGACGCAGGGCGCCGCCGCGCCGGTCGGCGTTTTCGAGAACAGCTCCGACGTCGGAACGGTTTTGAACGCCGGCTCAGTCCAATACGATGCGGGCAAGAACACCTACACCGTCGCCGGCAGCGGCGAAAACGTGTGGGCCGCGGCGGATGCTTTCCAGTTTGTCTGGAAGAAGGCCTCGGGCGACGTCACGCTGACCGCCGACATTGGCTTCATCGGCACCGGGGGCAACGCGCACCGCAAGGCAATGCTGATGGTGAGGCAGAGCCTCGACGCGGATTCCGTCTACGTGGACGCCGTGGCGCACGGGGTCGGACTGACCTCCATCCAGGCGCGCGAGGAAAAGGGCGGCAACACGCATGAGGTTCAGGCCAACATCACTGGGCCCAAGCGTCTGCGCCTGGAAAAGCGAGGCGATACATTCTACATGCTGGTAGCAGGCGAGGGCGAGCAACTGCGCCTGGGCGGCGGGTCCAAGAAGATCGCGTTCAAGGAGCCGTTCTACGTCGGAATCGGCGTCTGCGCGCACGATGCCAAGGTGGTGGAGAAGGCGGTCTTCTCGAACGTCGAGCTGGTGACGGGCCCGCCTGCGAAAAGCAAGAAGCCCGTCCTCTACAGCACGCTGGAAGTGGTTCCGGTCTCCAGCACAGATTGCCGCACGGTGTGGGTGGGGCCAGGGCGCATCGAATCGCCGAACTGGACGAAGGACGGCTTGACGATCGTCTACAACAGCAACGGCCGCATGTATCGCGTGCTGGCGGCCGGCGGGAAGCCGGAGGTTGTCGGCACGGGCTTCGCCACGAAGGTGAACGGCCACCACGGAATATCTCCGGACGGCGCCCAACTCGCCATCAGCGATCAGTCGCGGGAGCGCGGCCGCTCAATTATTTACATCGTGCCGGTCGGCGGAGGCGCGCCCACGCGGGTCACCCCAAAGTCCCCTTCCTACTTCCATGGATGGTCGCCAGACGGGAAGACAATCGTCTTCACGGGCGAGCGCAACGGCAAGCTCGACATCTACACCATCCCCGCCAGCGGGGGCGAGGAGACACGCCTGACCACGGCCAAGGGCGTCAACGACAACCCGGAGTTCTCGCCCGACGGCAAGCTCATCTACTTCAACTCCGATCGCTCAGGCTCCATGCAGGTCTGGCGCATGCAGGCCGATGGGACCGCGCAGGAACAGGTGACTTCCGGCGACACCGGCAGTTGGTTTCCGCATCCTTCGCCGAACGGACGCCAACTCGTGTTTCTATCCATCGCAAAGGAAGTCACGGGCCGCCCGCTGGACAAGGATGTGACGATGCGCATGATGGCCGTGAGCGCCAAGCAGAGCACATTCCTGACGGGCTTCCTGGGCGGCGAGGGCAGCATGGACGGCCCCGCCTGGTCGCCCGACGGGCGTAACGTGGCGTTCGTCAGCTACCAGCTCAGGCCCTAGCGGCCCTACCGCGCCTCACTGTTGGCTTCTGGTAGCCTACGATCAGGGGGTGCGGACTTGGACTGGAACTCGATCGTCAAACTCTCGCAGGAGGCTTTCCGTGTCGGCGTGAACGAGTGGATCGGCAGGGCCCGGATTCAGGGGGGAACGGTGAGCGGGCCTTCCGCATTCCTCACTCCCGGCTCGCTGGTCAGCGACACAAACATTGAAATGAGAGTGGTGCAGATCCTTACCGGTTCGCAGGTACCGCGGGATATCTCAGCGCCGCTCGCGAAAGTTCTGGCGGCGGCCTGGAACGAGTGGGCCGCCGGCTTCCAGATGCAACTGCCCGCGGCATACCCTTCCTTGGCAGCCTTTCCCGGGCCGTTCGCGCCGCCGACACGCGCGGCGGGGACGCCCCCGGTTGCGCTGGGGAGTTCCGCGGGGGAAGCTTCTTTGAAAGCGCCGCTGCTGACGAGTAGATTGCGCTCGGCTCTTCGGATGTATCCAACCAGGGTTGCGGGAGGAACTCCGGACCAGGCTATCAATAGCCTCGCTAACTGGGTCGAGGCAAGCTTCAACGAGTGGAAGAGTCTCGCGACGCTGGTCGGCTTGATGGGAAGAGGACCGGTCCCAACCTTCGCGCCGCCCTACGTGCCGGTGGGACCCGTGATCTCGGGAGACAACCTCAGCCTGGGCTCCGTGTTCGCCGGGCCGCGCTTCGGCAAGATCGTCCTCTAACGGGCGGCGGTGAGAGTACTGCTCATCAATCCGCCCTCACCCGAGCAATTCGGATCGCCGCTGCTCGGTTTGGGGTATGTAGCGGCGTCCCTGCTGGCTCACGGCTGCGAGGTCCGGATCATCGACGCGGCCGCGCGTCACTTCGGACACGACTCCGAGTGGATCGCGAAGGAGGCGGCTTCGTTCGCTCCCCGGATCATCGGCGTGAGCCTCTTTACCCGCTGGGTGTGGCACGCCTATGGTCTGGTGGAGCGGCTGAAGCAGGGCCCCTGGCTGCTGGTTTCCGGCGGCGCGCATACCACGGTTCGTCCCGAAGAAACCCTCGACCAGGGATTCGACGTGGCCCTCACGGGCGAGGCGGAACATAGCTTGCCGCGCCTCCTGGACTGGTTGGAAGAAAAGGACGACGTAGGGCTGATTCCCGGATCGGTCTTTCGTCAGCCAAACGGGGCCATCGGCTACGGACCTCCCGCCGAATTTATCGAAAGGCTCGACGATCTTCCTCCTCCCTACCTCGCGCAATCTCTGTGCGATCCACTCTGGTACGATCGCTCCGGACGGGAAACGGCGCCCGGAGGCATCCTCACCAGCCGCGGTTGCCCGGCCCGTTGCACCTTCTGCGCCAACGCCGTGACGGGGCGCTCCTTCCGTCACCGGTCCGCGGGGAACATCACGCATGAGATCAACGCCTGGCACGAACGCTTCGACCTCAACTATTTTCCCTGCTGGGACGACGCTCTGACCGCGAACATCCCGCGGCTAAATCGACTCTGCGCCGCAATCGAAAGAGATGTCCGATTCCCGTTCTCCTTCGGCGCAATCACGCGGGCCAACCTGGTCACGCGCGACTTGCTGCGGACCATGAGCCGGGCCGGGCTGATCCACGTCAATTTCGGCGTCGAGAGCGGCGACGACGGAATCCTGAGGGCGATCAAGAAAGGCCTTCGAACGGACCAGGTCGTGCGGGCGTTGGAGTGGGCCAAGGAAGAGGGCCTGGTCACGGCGTGCAACTTCATGCTGGGCTTCCCGCAGGAAACCCCGTTGGAGTTGGAGAAGACGCTGCGCTTCATGCAGCGGATCGCGCCAATGGTGGATGCGTTCAGCACGATGGGCGTCGTGGTGCCGTTCCCGGGGACTCCGATATACGACGAGTATCACCTCTTGCACGGCTTCACGAACTGGTGGCTTCGCCCCGAATACAGCCGCTATTCTGCTCCTCCGCCGGTCGAGGACTCCGGCCGCTACTATCGCTACTACATCGACGACGCCAATCTGGAACTCGATTTCTTCCACTACAACCCGGAGACCAGGCCATGGATTCGGGAATGCCTGCGATTCAAGGCTGAGCATAACCTGGAGCGGATGGGTTTGCTGCCTGCCTTGGGGGTGCGATGAGCGGCTGGGACGATCCGGAGACCGCGGCGTACTACGAGGCTTTCTGCCGGAGCCATTCCCGTTACAATCGCGCCAACGCTGCGCTGATTGCGCGTGCGCGGATTGCTCCGGGGATGCGCGTCCTGGATCTCGCCGCGGGAACCGGCCGGACCGCCGAGGCCGCTCTCGAATTCCTGGGCGAAGAGGGCCGGGTGCTGTGTGTCGAGCCGTTTGCCGGGATGCGGGCCGAAGGGATGCGGCGGGTCACGGACAGTCGCGTGGAGTGGAGCGCGAGCCTGCCCGGCGCGGGAGAATCGTTCGAGCGGATCCTCTGCGGCGCGGCGATCTGGCAACTGGATCCGCTCCCGGAGACGTTCGAAATTCTGGCGAGCCTGCTGCGCCCCGGTGGGGCCCTCTGCTTCAACATTCCGGCTCTCTACCTGCTGGAGCCCGACGAGCCAGGTGGCGGTAGCGATCCGTCGCTGCTGTCGCTGCCTGCGTTGTTGCTTGCATCGTCGGATGGCGCGCCAATTCGCGAACCGGTCGATTGTCCGGCGCCGGACCCGCTCAGTAGAAGCCGTATCGGCGCTTGGTTGAAAGCAGCCGGGTTGCAGCCCCGATCGTGGTCGTTCCGAGTGCGGCTGACGCAGGATGCGTATGCGGATTGGCTGAAGCTCCCGGTCTTGACGGATCGGTTGCTCGGTGGACTCTCCCCGGAGGCCAGAGCGCAACGTATCGATGCAGCCTTGGGATCGGTGGATCGTTCGTCTTGGAAGTGGGAACGCTGGCGTGGGTGGACGGCGTGGAAGGCCTAGACGGAAACAGGTTGCGTTCGCTCGAAGACTCCGCGCCGCTCCTCGGAGATCCAGAGCGGCTCCGGGAACGGGCCTCCCGGGACGGTTTCCTGTTCTTTCGCGGACTCTTGCCGGAGGATCTCGTTTTGCCGCTTCGTCGCAGCGTCCTCGATTACGCGAGCCGGATCGGTTGGTTGGATCCGGGCGCTGGCGTGAGGGATGCGCGCGCCGCGCCCGGCAAGCGTATCGGTTACTATCAGGACCCCGATTGGGTGAACCTGCAGGTGCACGTCCAGAATCGTCCGGAGATGTGGGCGTTGGGCGATGCGGTTGCCATCCACCGTGCGCTGCATTCATTGGAGAACCGCTCGAGCTACTTATGCTTGAGCACGGCGAACACCTGCCGCGTCTTCTCTCCGCATCCCGACATGGCCACCCAACCGCATCAGGACGCCTACTACGTGCGGATGATCGAGGATTTCTGGACGGCGTGGATGCCGCTCGGGGATTGCCCGCGCGAGTTGGGACCGCTGGCGCTTCTCGCCGGTTCCCACCATGGCGGCTTGCTGGAGCATTCGGGTCAAGGCATCGTGGACGGGGGCGTTACCGTGCCGGACGACACGGTGTGGACCACTACCGATTTCCGATGCGGCGACCTGGTCCTGTTCCGGCCGCATACTGTGCACTGCTCCCTGCCAAACCGGAGCGGGGACCAACTGCGTTTGTCGGCGGATTTCCGCTACGGATTCTGGAGCGAGACGGCCGCCGTGGACTGGCGCGCGACGTCGATCGGCCGCTGATCGCGGAGCCGCGATGCGCCACGGTTTGTCGGCGCATCCGGCCAATCTGGTCGCTCCGGAACAGAATGCTCACTCGAAGTTGAGCCGCTGGTCACGGTGCACATCGGGTCAGCCCTCTGCTTGCAGGGCGACCGTTGTCTTCCGGTTGCTCAATCTAGCCCGGATGGAAGTGCTGCTGCCCTGTGAAGCGCAACAATTTGGCCAGTGTCACGCAGCCGAGCGGCCGCACCGCACGAAAGCACGGCTTGGCGGGTTTGTAGCAGCGAAGCCGAAAGCGAGTTCCTCGACAGGCGGTTCACGATGGGCTCGATAAACCATCGGAGCCCGCCCGGAAGATCCCGGCTCAGGGCGATAACCTCCCTTTCCGCGTACACTCCCCCGTCCCGCTCTTCGAACCTCGAGAAGCTGGCCAGCCGCCAGATGTAGCCGCTGCCCTCGTTGGGCGGCAATTCCTGCTTGACGGTCGTCCCATAGTTTTCGATTTCCCGGATGCTGTCGCAGTAACCCACGCTGTACCACCGCTTGTTGTCCAATTGAAAGTACGCATCGTGACATTCGCTATGAAGAGCGGTTTGAGAGAACAGCCCCTTATTAACTATGACGAGTGAGAACTTGTAGTTCCCGCCATCTGAGCCAAGGGGGGTCGACTCCACTATCAATGGATGATAGAACTCCTTGTAACGGCTATACTCAGTGACTACCTGGATGGTCTCTGCCAACGTGGCGTCCGGCAGGAATGCAGCGCCGCGCCAGTCGTGGATGAGCCCCGACGGGATGCGCCTCGGGTGACTGGGGCCGACCGGAGCCACAAGAATCTGTCCCTTGCGGACTTGCGATCTTAAGTCCGGCGTCTCATCGACCCACAAGAATTGGCTGTGAGACTGGGCGCGTGCCGTCATCCGGGAACGTGCCTGGCCGATGTAGTCGTTCCAAGCATCAAGGGTCCGGCCGTCCAAGGCTTCCGCATGCGCCAATGTCGCGGCCGACAGGATCAGGAATCCCAATAAGGCTGTCCGAGTGTTCACGCCATCCACCTCGCTACTCCGCCAGATGCGGTTCGTTGCAGAAGAGTGACAACGGGTTCATGCCGCCGGCAGGATTGTTACAATCCGGTTCTCAAAAAGTGGCGGCAGGGTTGGTGGTTGCCGGGGCGATAGCTCAAGACACAGACACTCCCAGCCGCTGGCGGAACGCCCCGGCCACGCATCGGGAGGGAAGTGCTTTGCCAGAGGCGGGGACGCCGGCCACGGTTACCTCTCGGCACTGCCTGCATCGGGGAATCAGCCACTTGGCCGGAAAACATCCCGTTGATGTGGGCCGAAGAAGAGTCTGCGCCTTCTGGGCAGCGCATTCCCGATAAGGTAACGTCAGGCGCTCGGCCTCACCGTTTCGCCGGCTGTCGTCCGCGCTTCAGCGGCGTTTTTTCAGGGTAATACCGATGCCAATGCTTTGCTGACCCAGGAAGATTGAGTCAAGGTTCGGATCTGTGGTCACAGCCGTGAAATAATCCGGCATTTGTCTGCCTGAGTTGGTGGTATTGTGGGCCAAGATCAGCCCACCTGAGCGAACCAGCGGCAGCAACTTCTTTAAATAGTCGGCATAGCCCGGTTTGTCCGCATCGATGAAGAGAATGTCGATCGGGTCTTTGAGTCTCGTGATCGTCTCATGAGCGTCGCCTTCAACGATGGTGACCAGGTTTTGCACTCCGGCCTTCTTGAAATTCTCTTGTGCCATAGCGATATTCTTGGCACTGACCTCGTGGGTCGTTATTTTGCCGCCGGTGTTGCGAAGCGCCAGGCAAAACCACAAGGCTGAATAGCCGTTGTAGGTTCCAATCTCAACAATGTTCTTAGCTCCGGTCGATTCCGCCAGCATTCGCAGCAGTCGTCCGTCTTCCAGTGGGACCATTAAGTTCGAATTGTCGATCCGGGCGAGGTCTTCGATCAATTTCAGTATTCTTTCCTCATTGGGATCGGCCGCCAAGGGCCGCTTGTCCGGATTCGAATCATCGAAAACCCACAGACTTTGAACCGGCCGGCCTTGCCCCGGCCCGCCCCGTCGACCTTGCTGGGCTTCGAGTGTACCCATTGCCGGCAGTAATGCGAGAACTACCAGAATCGATAACGCAGAGTCCTTGAACACCTTTGACCTCCTATTACTGATAACTTCCTGACGGCCTCCGTCGCCTTTATTCATCGGGGTTGCGGCGTGATGAAGGCAACCGGGAGGACGACACCCAATGGGTGAGAAACAGAACCGGCCGTTTCAGCCAGGATTTCCAAAAGGGCCTCCTGGGCACCACTGATTGTATACCCTATCGCTTTGCCGAGTCCTTCCCGCGTCAACTGGCCGTATCACGCCTACCCGTGGGTGTGCGTCAGACGGTGCGGTCCGGGCCCCGCACTCCCCAAGGCAAGGCCCGCTCCTCTCAAAATGCCCGCAAACATTGCTTCACTGCCTCCACCTTCGCCGTCGTCCGCCTCGAAGACCTTGATGAGATCGCCCATCTCCGAGCCGACCTGATCGCCGTCTACCAGCCCGTCAATTCCCAGGAATTCTTCGCCATCGAGCGCCTCGCGCTCACTCGCGATAGGCAGTCTACGAGATGGCGACAAACCGTCAACATGGACGGGATGGTTGTGAACACTACGAGGTCTGAGATCTGCCTGGCGTAGGCGTGCGCTTTCCCATGATCTCTTTTCTGCCAGCTACGGCGGAACAACCCCCACGCGGTGGACGAGATCGGCGAAGCGTGGATCCGAGTGAAGGGGATCGAGCCCGGGAGCCCCCGAGAGCCAGAACAGGTAGCCATCCCGGAGCCGATAAGCCGTTTCGAGCCAATCGAACGCCGCGTCAATATCGCCGAGTCCCGCGTAGATTGTCGCGAAGGCGATCGGCGGGGCCTGACCTCGCGTGCGAAGCTGCTCGAGTTCGCGGAGGAGGCACCGGGCGTCCTCTGTCCGGCCGAGCCGGCCGTAAACATGTCCCAGGTAGCCGAGTGATAAGGCTTCGCGCGAACGGCTGAGAGCCTTCTCCAAGACGGCAAGCGCTTCCTCCTCCCGGCCCCGATACCATGCAGACCACCCGAGTACGAAGTAAGGCTGAAAGCAATCCGGGAATAGTCCGATGGTTCGCCTGGCTTGCGCCTCCGCCCGTGCGTGCTGGCCCATATGGGAAAACATCCAGGCGGCATATTGGTTTGGGTGGAGCGACACGGGATTGAGGTTCAGCGCGTACTGAACCTCTGCAACCGCCTCGGAGTTTCGGCCCACAATGCATAGGAGCGTCGAATACAACAAGTGAGCGTCTGTGTCGCTTGGGCTCAGTTCAATGGCGCGCCGAACCTCCCGCATGGCGCCGTCCAGGTCCCAATCGAGAAGCAAGTTCATCCAGGCGAGAACCGCATGGGCCATGCTGAGGCTGTCATCGATGGCAACAGCTTCCAATGCCAAATGCTTCGCGCTGGGGTACACCTCGCGGGTCGGAGCATGTCCCCACCAACCCAGGCTGAACAGGCAGGCGGCGTACCCGGCGAGCCCGAGGGCGAAATCCGGCGCCTTCGCGGTGATTTCCCGCAAGCACTGGAGCGCCTTCCCGACGGCTTCCGCGCTCAACTTGTCGAGCTCAAAACGGGCTTTCAAATACGCCTCGATAATTTCCGGCGCGACCAGCCGCGCCGGCACCGGGGCTCGCACATCGGCCGCCTCTGGCCGCAACGCCTTGGCTACACATGTGGCAACCGCCCGCGCCGCCTCGCGCTGGGTGCTCAATACCGCGGACATGTCGCATTCGTAGCTCTGGGCCCATACGTGGCGCTCGGGCTCCGTCAGGATCAACTGCGCCGTCAGGCGAACACGATTGCCCTCATGCAGCGCGGCTCCCTCCACAACGCCATCCACTCCGAGGTCGCGGGCGATCTCGTTCAGTTTCAGGCTGCTCCCTTTCAAATGGAGCACGGATTGGCGCGAGATCACCCGCACCGCCGGAATACGGGCGAGTTCCGTGATCAGCGCATCGGTCACACCGTCGGCGAAATAATCCCTGGCGGGGTCGCCATTCAGATTTGCGAAGGGCAGCACCGCCAGCGTGGGCTCCGCGAACGCCCTCTGGCGTTTGACCGGCGCGATGAAGCGATAGCCTTGCCGGGGGAGCGTTTCGACATAACGTGGAGCCTGCGCTTTATCGCGCAGAGCCGTGCGGATGCGGTTCACGCAAGAATTCACCCCTACGTCATAATCCACGAAGGTGGACTCGCCCCATAGGTGGCGGCGGATCTCCTCGCGGCTGACCGGTCTGCCCGCATGACTGACCAGGAGGCACAGAACCCGCATCGGCTGCGGCCGGAGCTTCAGCGTCCTGTCGGACTTGCGCAGCATGCCGGCGTCCAGGTCAAGCTCGAACTCGCCGAAACTCACCCTCCCGGAAGTCCTGGGCATCGCACCGGAATTATACGCCCTCAACTCCGCAACCGCAATCCTTCCACGCACTTGGACGCCAAGGAAAAAACCAGTCGGTTTCCATCCGCCGTCTATGGCTAGAAGGTCGGTTGCCGCCTACTGTCAACACAGCAAGGGAGGACCAAGTTGGGGCCCTCCAAAGACAAACAGAAGGAGACAGTTCGATGAAACACGTTCTTTCGGTAATCGCCACCCTGCTAGTGATGGCAGGGCTGGCCGCAGCGCAGGCAAGGTTCACCATCGTCACGGGCACCGAAACCCCCATAGGACTGGCCAACCCCGGCGAAGTTAAATGCCACGGGGGCCTTCCCACCGGGAATCCGTTCGCGCCTTGCCCTCCCGGCACCAGCGGCACGGTGAGAGGCCAACAGCGGATATTCCTGGAAGACACCTCGGACGCGAGAACGAATGGACTGAACTACGGCACATTCAATGCCAACATTCACGAGGACGGCACGCTCAACGCCTGGGGAATGTTCCGGCTGGAGGTTTCCGGTGGCGGCGTTTGGGAAGGTGTGTGGGAGGGCAATCAAGCAGCAGACGGCAGTTTTTCCTATAGTGCCACCGCACACGGCAGCGCCGGCAGCGTCGAGCACCTGCAACTGCTGTGGGACGGCACCTACCCCGCCAGCTCCCCCGTTGCGACCATCAAAGCGCGTATCCTGACTCCGGGCAAGAAGTAGGCAATTGGCGCCGCTCGCTCGGAAGGCGGCGCCCTACCTCATCACGGAAGCTAGCGGTGGTTCATTTCCGCCACGCAGTCGAGACCGCACGCCTCGCACTGGTGAGGCGAACGCCAACTTGACGGATCACGCGCTCCCAACCCCGGTTTCACACCCCACCGCGCACCGGCGGTCACAAACTCTTACAACGAAAAATCCCTTCCGTTTCTATCACTTGACATCGCCCAACGGGGGGCCTGACCACTTCCTCATGCTATATCTCCGAATGGAAGGCCCAACGTATGCCAACTCCCGAGAAACCCGTCTCCCAGAAACAACTCGACGCCAATCGCGCCAACGCCGCCAAGTCCACCGGGCCCCGTACCCCACAAGGCAAGGCCCGCTCCTCACAAAATGGCCGCAAACACGGCTTCACCGCCTCCACCTTCGCCGTCGTCCGCCTCGAAGACCTCGATGAGATCGCCCATCTGCGCGCCGACCTCATCGCCGTCTACCAGCCCGTCAACTCCCAGGAACTCTTCGCCATCGAGCGCCTCGCCCTCACCCAGCAGGCCATCCTCCGTGCCGCCCGCCTCGAATCCGGCCTCTTCACCACCTGCCTCAACGAGGCCCTCGACCCCTGCCTTGGCGCGGCGGTCTTCATGGCCCCAGAACTCTCCGGGAATGGGGATATCGAGATCACCCGCGCCCAGAACCTCAACCACGCGTTGGGCGAAGGATTCCACCGCCTGGCGAAATGGTCCAACAGTTGGTCCCTGGCGCTCCGCTATCAGGCCCAAGCGGAACGCCACTACCGCCGCGCCGTCGAGGAGTTCGACCGGCTCAAAGCCCTGCGGCCCGATTTGCCAGACGAACCGGTGTTCGACGCCCAACCCGAACCACAGGAACCACTTAATCCCGCAGACGAACCCATTGATACCGGCGGGCTGCCGCAACTCCCAGTAGGACAGGCGGTTCCGCCTTTCCTCTCCGGCTCTCAGACACTGCCTGTAGAAAATCAACACAGCGCGCAGGTATACTGCATACTAGAAGACATTTCAGGTCGGGAGACGAAAAGGCTTATGGAACGTAAAATTGCCCGCGGGCTGCCTCGCCGCGATTTTTTGGCAATCTCCGCCGCAACGGCGCTCTCCGCCGCCATCCCCGGAATCTCGCTGGCGGCACCCGCCGACGGGGAATACAGGAACCGGCAATCGGGTATGACCTACCGCCGCTTGGGGCGAACCGGCATCATGGTTTCCTCCATTGGGATGGGCGGCGACGACATCCGCCCGAACAACAACGATTTCGTGTTGTGGGCCATGGACCTGGGCCTGAACTACTTCGATACCGCGCCCAATTACGGCAATGGTCTTAGCGAGAAAGGCTATGCGGACGTCCTTAAGGCGCGCGGGCGGGACAAGGTGTTCCAGAATACCAAGGTCAACATCTTTCCCAACCGCAGCATGCAGTACCGGAGGGTCTTCACGAGCCTTCCCGACTCCGAGCAGGCGGCCATCCAGAAACGCGTGGAAGATCAGATCGCGAGCGGTGGCATCGAAAACCCGGATTACATGGGGAACTACTTCACTGGCCAAGCCGGCTCCGTGCGGTCCGCCGCGATCGCCAATATCCTATCCGAGAAGTTCAGCGAGAAGGTCGACGCCCAGAAACAGTACAAGCAGTACATCATCGACTCGGTGGAAGGGAGTCTGAAATCCCTGGGGACCGATCACGTGGACTGCTTGCTGATGCGCGGCATCGACACGCCTTATGAGATCAGCCACACGCCGGAGGTCTTCGAAGCCTTCGAGCTGCTCAAGAAGCAGGGCAAGGCCAGGTTCCTGGGCTTCTCCGCGCATAGCGATCCCGCGGGCGTGCTCAACGCGGCGATCGATACCGGCGTCTATTCCATGGGCATGATCGCCTACAATTTCCTCAACCACAAATGGGTGGGCCCCGTTTTGGAGAAAGCCAAGAAGGCCGACTTCGGCGTTATGGCCATGAAAGCCAGCCGCGTGGTTCAGAATCCCTTCAATCGGCGCCAAACCATTCCGGAAAGGGTCAAAGCTTTGGAGGCCCTGGTGCCTGGGGACATGACCATCTTCCAGAAGGGCTTTCACTGGGCTTTGCAGAACCCCAACCTGAGCGGCGTGGTGATCGGAATGACGACCATGGACCACGCCAAAGAAGACGTCCCGCTCGCCGTCGCCAAGGCCTAGTCACAGATTCGCAATGCCGGAACTAATCCCGTTTCGTTGGCCCACAGAGTGGAAGGATTCCTCAAAACTCGAGCTCCTGAAGAACACACCGATCAACTGCCTGGTAGGTGAAGCGCCGCCGCCATTTCCGCTGGGCGATTTGAAATTCGTCAAGCTCGACAAAGAGAGTGCTCCTGAAGGAGTCGCTCTGCGCGACGGCGTCTGGCCGCAGGTTTTGGCCGCCACAAAGAAGGATGCGGCGGATGCCGGCGCGACCGGCGGCGCGTGGGTGGACTCCAACGCCGGTGTTATACGTCTGGCGCAAACCATGGCGCCGGGCAAGCCCGTGTGGCTGAGCTACGCGGCCCCTGGCGGGAAGGAAGTGGTCCCGCTCGATAGATTCATTCGGGCGGTTGTGGAGCCTGAGGTTTACGGGGCGCACTGGATCGTGACGCTGAGCCCGCCCTTCCTCGAGGGCCTGGATCAGGGCAGCCAGCCAGCCCTCAACGCGTGGAAGCGAATGGTCGCCGCGATGAAGCTGTTCGAGTCCAAGGCTGCCTGGAGAAGCTGGGAACCGGTGGCGGCTTTGGCGGTGGTGTCCTCCTTCGAGGGCGAGATCGGGCTCATCAGCGAAGAATTCGTGAAGCTGGCGCCGCGCCGCCACCTGGCGCATCGTATGGTGCGCACCACCGATGTACCCAAGACGTCTTTTGAGAAGCAAAAAGCCATCATTTACATTGAAACCGGCCCTCCGGAAGGAGAGGTCCGCGAGAAACTCCTCGAGTTCGTGCAGGCCGGTGGGCTGCTGATCTCGCCTCGCGGCACCGTGAAGACGGAGCCCGACGAGATCCGGATCACATACCGCATCCATCGCAGCGGCAAGGGGCGCATCGCGATGCCGCTGGAGGCTTGGTACGACCCGTTTCTGCTGGTGGATGAGGTCAACGTCCTCGTGGGCCACCGGGAGGACGTGGTGCGGGTTTGGAACGGCGGCGAGATGAACAGCCATTTCCTCGCCGCACCGAAAGGGGAACGGGGCGTGGTTCACCTGATCCAATACGCTTCCGGCAAGACGCAGCCGGTCACCATCGGCCTCAACAAGCCGTACCGGTCCGCTCGCGTCCGCACTTTGGAGGCGGAGACCGTGGTCAAACCGGTCAAGGGTGAGCTTGGCATCGAAATCCCCGTGGGTGAGTTCTCCTCCTACGCCGCGGTCGAACTGGAGGTCTGACATGCAGAGACACTCTTCGGGGACGTTGTGGAGCCGCCGGGAAATGCTGGCCGTCGCGGCCGGGGCGGGTCTGGCGGGGAAGGCCCGTGCGGCGCCGTCATCCACCGTTGCCGTGGCGCGCTGCCCGTCGTACGGTGCGAGTGTCCTGCCCGCAATGCGCCGCATGTTCGACCAGATCGGCGGCATCGGGAAACTGGTTTCGGGCAAGACGGTCGCCGTGAAGATCAACATGGCCAGTCCGATCGACGCCCGTACCGGTTTCAGAGCCGCGTGGTACACCCGCTGGAGCCATCCCGATGTAGTGGGCGCGGCGGTCCAACTGTTTGGGCAGGCCGGCGCGAAGCGCATTCGCATCCTGGAAAGCTCTTCGGAAGACGCACACCCGTTGGAGGAGAACTTCCTGATCGGCGGCTGGGACCCGAATCCCTTGCTGAAGGCCGCCCCCGTGGTCGAGATGGAGAACACCGGTTGGATCGGCAACGGGAAGGAGTACCATCGCATCAACGTCCCCGGCAAGCCCCGCATCTATCCGGGATTCGATGTCAACCATTCTTACGTGGAGTGCGACGTCCTGGTTTCCATCGCGAAACTTCTGGAGCACCAGGAGACCGGCGTTACTCTCTCGATGGGCAACATGATCGGGATCACGCCGACCGACGATCTACGGCGACTCCGCCGGGTACGAAGAGCCGGCGGCGCGCCCGTTTGGCGCTCGCACCATGTTCCGCACGGGGCGCCGGCAGCCCGCGCCGCCTTCTCCCAAAGAGATCTCCGAGGAGTCGCCCAGGGAGCCCGGCTACCGCCTTCCGCGGATCACGGTGGACATTGTCGCGGCGCGGCCGGTCCACCTCGCCATCATCGATGGCATCGAAACCCAGACCACCGCGGAGGTGGCTGCTCTCGATCCCGAAGCCAAGCGCCAGATCCGTCTGGTGAAACCGGGCATCCTGATCGCGGGCCTCAACGCGGTATGTACGGATGCTGTCGCCGCCGCCGCGATGGGTTTCGACCCCCAGGCGGATCGGGGCACGGCGCCCTTCGAGAATTGCGACAGCACGCTCCGGCTGGCCGAAGAAGCCGGACTCGGAACCCGCAATCTCGCCTCGATCGAAGTAGCCGGCACCCCCCTCCGCAGCGTGCGCTTCCCGTTCCGGAATTACCGCTAGCCACCAATATTCTTCCACCCCGGGAACCAGAACGCCGGTAGTGGCGTCTACGTAGGAAGTAGTACGAAAGGAGGCTGGCATGAAACGGCTGCTGCTGGTCGCGATCCTAGGGGTATTGCCCGCCGCTGCGCAAACCAGTTGGGAGCGGGACCAGTCCGACGGCAAGGCTATGCTCGACGCGCGGCGCCTGGTGGAGGCGGAGCCTTTCTTCAAGCAGGCCCTGGTCAAAGCACAGGAATTCGGGCCGGCCGATCCACGCCTCGCCACAAGCCTGAAAGACCTGGCGGGGTTGTATCGTTTGCAGGGCCGCTTCGCCGAGGCCGAACCTCTGCTGGGGCTGGCCATCGACATGGCTGAGAAGGATGGCCGCGAGCACCCGGAATTGCCTACCGACCTCGACCTGCTGGCGCGTATCTGCCTGGCGCAGATGAAACTGCCCGACGCCGAGAAGACTTTCAAGCGCGAGCTCGTGCTGCTCGCCGGCAAACACGGGGCGGGGGCGCTGGAGCTTGTGCCCGTGCTGAACAACATCGGCCGCGTGATTCAGATCCTCTCCAAGCGCGGTCCGGAGGCGCAGGACTTCCTGTTGCACGTGATCGGCATTCGGGAGAGTAAGCAGGGACCGGATCATCCCGATCTCGCCTACGATCTCATCCGCCTCGGCCGCCTTCTCGCGAATTCCAAGGTGCTGGGGGACGCCGAGCTGGCGTATCGCCGGGCACTGGCGATCCAGGAGAAGACTCTCGGACCGGAGCACCTCACGCTGGTCAATGCGCTGGACGCGCTGGGTTCACTTTTCAGCGACCAGAAACGCTGGACCGATGCGGAGCCCTTCTTCCGGCGCTCACTGGGCTTGCGCGAGAGCGCCTACAGCCCGCTGAACATCGAGGTCTTGCCGGGGCTGGACAACCTGGCGGGCGTGCTCTACCAGCAAAAACGGTACGCCGAAGCGGAGCCTCTCTACGAGCGCGCCCTGTTCATCCGCATCGCGGCATTAGGCGAGCAACACCCCCTCGTGGCGGAGACCCACGACGCGCTGGCCATCACCCAAGCGTTTCAGCAGAAGTACGAGTCTGCCGAGGAGCATTACCGTCTCGGCCTCGAAATCCGCGAGGGCCACATCCTCGTGAGCCTCAACAACACCGCGCTGGCAAGAGCGGCGCTCCAGAAGCAGAAGGAAGCCGAGCCGCTGTACAAGGTGGCCCTGACAATTCTGGAGCGGCCGCGCGAGAAGCCGGTGGACTCCCAGACCTACGCGCTGACCTTGTCCAACTATGCAGGACTGCTGGAAGAGATGGGCCGCAAGATGGAATCGGCGAGGACCGAAGCGCGCGCCAAGTTGCTGAGGAAAGACGAGGCCGGGAAGAAGGCCGAATAGCAGCCGGCACGAATCCGCGACACCGGCGTGCGGAATCTCGGATAATGCTGAGTGCGGCTTTGATGCCGAACGGGAAGGACGGATTTCCATGGACCAGAACTCGAGACGGCAGTTCCTTGGCGGAGCGGCCGCTGTGGTGGCTTCCGCGGCGCGGCCTTTTTCCGCGTGCGGCCAGACGGCGGACCAGAGCCCATTGGGGTTCCCCCTCGTGGACTACCATGTCCACCTCAACGCGGCGACCTTGGAGCAGGTGCTCGCGGCGTCGCAGGCAGGCGGCGTCAAGTACGGCATCGTGGAACATGCCGGCACCAAGGAGAACCAGTACCCGATCGTTCTATCGAACGACAAGGAACTCCAGGACTGGATCGCGAAACTGGACGGCAAGCCCGTCTACAAGGGCGCGCAAGCCGAGTGGATCGACTGGATGCCGTGCTTCTCCAAGGACGTCTTCGCGCAGCTCGATTTTGTGCTCACGGATACCATGACTGTCCGCGACGCCAGCGGCAATCGTACCAAGGCCTGGTTGGCCCCCTACGATCCGGGTAACGATGCCGAGGCGTTCATGAAGACGTACGTCGACTGGAACGTCGAGATCCTCGAGAGGGAACCGCTGGACATCTTCTCTCATCCGACGTGGCTTCCGAGGAAATTCAACAACGACTTCGACAAGCTCTGGACCGCGGAGCGCATGAAGCAGGTCGTCGATGCGATGAAGCGAACGGGCACGGCTTGCGAGATCGACACCGGCATGCGGCTGCCCAAACTGCCCTTCCTCCAGATGGCCAAAGAGGCGGGAGTGAAGTTCTCCATCGGGTCCAATAGCCAGGGCAGTTCGGTCAGCCGGTTGTCGTTCGCCATCGACCTGGCCAAGGCGCTGGGTCTGACCGAAAAGGACATGTTCGTTCCCGCACCCAACGGCCGCAAGCCCATTCAGGTGCGGAAGTCACTGCGGACTTAAAGCGCGGAGACTAGCGGATCTCGACGCGCTCGGTGAAGGTGGAGACCCTGCTCTCGCCGGCTTCTTCGACGACACACCGGAGACGGTAGATTCCGGGGGGAGCTTCGAGTTGCACCGCCGCGTTCACGCCTTGCTCCAGGAGCCGCGCATAGGTGCTCTCCTTGAACGCCATGTCGATGACGCTCTCGCGCCCCGTCACGAAGACGCCCTGCTCGTCGAGCAGCGCCGCGATGAACGTGATCTTCTGCGTCCGTGCGCCGGAACGCTCCGCGAAGCGCAACTGCTTGAGGTCCAGGGACACCGCCATCGCCACGCCGGTCTTGCCGTTGTCGAGCGCGCCGGCTCTCGTCGTGAGCCTGGATGGCAGCTCGGTCAATACGGCGGCGCCAAGGACCTCCCGGTCGATCCGGCGTTCGGGAATGGAAGCGACCGGCGCCTCCTTGGGGGCGAAGTATCCGGGGCGCGCTTGCACCGAATAGCGGTTGGCGGCGGTCAATCGCACACTGAGTTTGTGAAACTTCCCGTCCGGGACCGGATCGGGCGCGAAGCCCAGGACGTAGGTGATCTCGGGCAGCACCGCGAGTTCCTGGAAGCCCAGGTTCAGATCGTTGCTGTTGTGAAAGAAGCGGCCGCCGGTGCTCTGAGCAAGATAGACCAGCGGATTGTTGCCCTCTTCCTTGGGGCGGGTTCCCAGTAACTGCATGCGGATGATGGATTGAACGTCGCCCCCGCGCGGTATTTCACCCAGGTCGATCGTATACAGACCCTTCGCGTCGAGCGAGTTGATCACCACCGCGCCGTTTAGGGCCCGGCTGATGATATCGTTCTGCTCCCCCTCCAAACCTCCCGAGAGGAAGCCGCTGGAGGCGAGGAGTAACATCCGGCTGCCCGGCATGAGCGCCATGTAATCGACGACAGACCGGATGGTGCCGAGGGTGCTCTGGGAAATCCGTCTCACCTGCTGCCAGACCCCATTGGCTTGGGAGATGACACTCAGCACCAGCGGATCGGTCCTGCTGATTGATGACTGTCCCCGCGCCGGCGGCAGATTGAGGCACCGCCTCGCCTCGGCCACCTTGATCTCGATCGACTGAGGGTCCATTCTCTCGGCGATCAGGTACGCATCGAAGGGGGTAAACTCGGGGCAGCCGTTGCCACTGGCGCGGAATGGGCGGATTCTCAAACCCTCGATAGCTTCGATGAGCGTGCCCGCGTCCGTAGTAAACGGAAGAACCTGCGCTCTGCCGATGGTGAACACGGCCACGCGATCCCCGGCCGACATGCCCTCCTTCACGAAGCGTTCCGCAGCCAATTGCGCGGGCCTGAATTCGCCGAGGTCCGAGTTCACGTCGTCGAAGAGCAGCCCGACAAAGCGCGGCCGAACCTCGGGCGGCGGTGGATCGGCGGGACTTCGCTTTGCCGGGGCAGCCGCGGCCGCGGCCGGGATAGCCGTGTTCACGGCGAAGACCGTGATCGCCCGCGGCTTGCCTCCATCGCGGATCTCGAAGTCGCCTCGCTGGAGGCCGGGGACCGCGCGGCCGCGCGAATCGCGCACCACCACGCCGGCTTCCACAAGCCTGGTCTCCGTCCTCAGCGCGTACTGCGCTCGCGGCAGGTACTCGCGGATACTCGCGCGGAGCTCCTTGGGATCGATGCGGTCCTGCCCGGACAGAAACACCGCGGCGAGCAGGACCGCCAGAACGGCCGCTGCCCTGTGCCTTTGCCGCCTGATCATGTTCAACCGCAACTTACTCCCGCCGAACCAAGTCCGGTGTTCCGCCGCGGGCCGCTCGTGTCGTGTCTCGGAAGCTCGCGAAGCAAAGCCTGGTGGGGCGGACGCCCTCGGTCCGAGGGGACCGCCCCACAACGCAACTGCTAGACCTTCACAATGCTCCTGAGAACGCCGTCCCAGGGTGCGCGGTACCGCGGTGTGCACATGGCCGCGGCTTCCTTGTCCCCGATCACCACTTCCTTCTCGGGATCCCACTGGATCGCGCGTCCGCCGAGGCGTAGCGACATGTTGCCGAGGTTGCAGATGATTGCGGTTCTATGACCCATCTCGAGATCGCAGAACGGCTTGTTGCGGGAGCGGATGCACTCCACGAAGTCGCGCTCGTTCGAGTACATCGCCGCTTCCCCTGGGAAGCCCGCGGGAGCGCTGCCACGGCCGCCACCCGTGCCGCGCGCGGCAGCGGCAGCGGGAGCGGCTGCGGGAGCCGCAGCGCCACGGGCGCCAGCCCCTCCTCCACGACCGCCACCGGCTGCCTGCGCCTGCGCACTAGTCGGGACGCCCTCGATCCACGGTACGTTGGGCGTGTTGTTGTAAACCGGCCCGCCGATGGGGTGGAGCAGGAACCGCGGAATCTGGTTGACGGGATCGCCGTGAACCTCAGACACAACGTTGCCGCCGCCCAATTGCAGGTTGCCTTTGGTCCCCAGGACCACGGATCCGGTCGAGTCGCGGTAGGCGTTGGCTTCCCGAATCCCCATCGTCATCATGAAGTTCGGAAACTGGTAAAGGCACTCTTGCAGATCGGGCGTCTCGCCGTCGTCTTCCAGCGCTACGCGGCCACCGAACGACACCACTCGCGTGGGGCCCTTCACCCCCATGACCAACAGGAATGCTGAGACGCTGTGGGCCCCCAGGTTCGTCAGTTGCCCGCCCGAGTAGTCCCAGAACCAGCGAAAATGATACAGCGCCCGGTGGTTCTGATAGGGCTTCTTCGGCGCCGGCCCAAGCCACATGTCGTAGTCGATCTCGGGCGGGGGATTCTCGATTGGCGTCTTCCCAAAACCTGGATAGACGTTGCGCCCGCTGGTGCCCAGCTTCACCATCTGAATCTTGCCCAGCACCCCGCTCTCGATCACCTTCTTGGCCGCCTGATGACCCGGATTGTGGTTCCGCTGCGTCCCCACAACGACCACACGCTTGTACTTGTCCCTGGCCTGCAGCATCCACTTGCCCTCGTCGATGCCCACGGTGAGGGGCTTTTCTACGTAGACGTCCTTGCCGGCCGCGCACGCCATGATGCTCGCCAGGGCATGCCAATGGTCGGGGGTCGAGACCACGATCCCGTGGATGTTCTTGTCCTCGTACATCTTTCGAAAATCGCTGTAGCCCTTACAGTTAGGGCTTCCAATGTACGCCAGGCCCTCCGTGACACGGGGCTTGTAAACGTCGCAGAGCCCCAGGATGTCCACGTCCGGGTACATCTTGAAGTCTGCTACGTGTTGCTTCCCGATCAACCCAAAGCCGATGAATCCGATACCAACCCGGTCATTGGCGCCGAGAATCCGGTTATAAGATGCCGCGGTCAGCGCTGTCATCGCGCCCAAAAAGCCTCGGCGGCTCGATTGCTTCAATTCCTCTTCCATTGGCACTTTCCTCTCCTTTCGCCTGCTCCACTCCGCCACTGCGTCCCGGGTGCACAAGCAAGCGCATTGCCGGCGCGCGCCGGAACAATGGATAGAGTATAGTCCAATCCTTCGGCTTCGCGCAGGAGGCTCCGAAGTGAACCCCCGCCTTTTGGCTCTCCGGCTCGAATAGGTGTATGCTGCATGAAGGCCGGGAGATCATCTCGTGAGTCCCGGCAAAGGAGAAGAAGCCTGATGTCATCGAGACGATCGTTCCTCATCGGTTCCGCGCTCACCGCCGCCGCGTCACGCTCCGCAGTGGGTGCTAATGAAAGAATTCGCGTGGGCTTCATCGGCACCGGCACCCGCGGCAGCTACATGTCGACCGTTGCCGAGGAGTTCGAGGATTGCCAGATCATGGCCATGTGCGACGTGTACAAGTCCACTCTCACGTCGGCTGTCGCCAAGCTGAAGACCAAACCGGTAGACACCTACGGGGACTATCGCCGCGTTCTGGAACGCAAAGACATCGACGCCGTCTACATCGCCACGCCGGACCACTGGCACGCTCAGATGATCATCGAGGCCAGCCAGGCGGGCAAGGACATCTACTGCGAAAAGCCGTTGTCGAATAATATCGAAGCCGGCTGGAAGGCCGTGGAGGCCGCCAAGAGCTTGAAGCGCGTCGTTCAAATCGGCTTGCAGCAGCGCAGTTGGGACCATTTCCAGAAGTGCTACGATCTGGTGCAGAGCGGCATGTTCGGGACCATCTTCCATTGCAAGTTGCACTGGCAGGGTTTCTACACGCCTCGCGCCGCGGTGGTGCCCGCACCGGTCCCGGAAGGTCTTGACTGGGAGTTGTTCCAGGGTCCAGCGGAAAGGCACCCCTACTCCGCGGCACGCCGGAACTGGCGCGCCTTCTACACTTACGGCGGAGGAATCATCACCGACCAGGGGGTCCACATCGCCGATGTCGTGGCCTGGTACATGAAGACCCGCGCGCCGATCAGCGTTTCGGGATCGGGGCAGTACGTGCAAGCGCCCGTCAACCTCGAGTGCCCGCCCGATTCCTTCCAGATCTCGGCCGTATTCGACAAGTTTGTGTTGTCGCACACCAACGCCTACTTCCCTCAGACAGACTATCTTTCCGACCAGGGCAACTATTTCTACGGGAGCGCCGGGGCGTTGCACATCAACCGCCAGAGCTACACCTACCGGCTGATGCCCGGCCGGGCAGGCGGAGGCCGTGGTGGCGCAGTCGCGCCCCCTCCCCCCTTCGAGCCTTTCAATACCAAGTTCGCCTACGTCGGCAAGCCCTCCGACTCCGCCCACATTCGCAACTGGCTGGACTGCATCAAGTCCCGAAGCACGACCGTGACGGATCCCGAGACCGGCTTCTACTCCACGTTGCCCTTGCTGATGGGGTTGCTCGCCATTCAGAACGGCAAGACGTACAGGTGGGACGAGGCGACCCACACGGCGAAGGCCTAGTTGGACAGGAGGAGAACACAGAATGACAACTGCCAAGAACCGTCGCGAGTTCCTTTTCGGCACGGCCGGATCGCTCGCCGCCGCCGGGGTCCTCTCCCGCGGCGCCGCCCTGGCCGCTACGCGGAAGATGAAGATGGACCTGCACACCGGCAACATCGGGGTGAAGGCCAACCTGCAACAACAGATCGATTACGCCGCCAAGTACGGCTTCGAAGCCTTCGACCCCAACCTGAACGATCTTGCCGCGCTCTCCGATTCCGCCATGCAGCAGGCCATGGACAACATGGCTTCCAAGAACCTGGTTTTCGGTTTCCTGGCTCAGTCCGTCCCGGTCTCCCAGGCGGATGAGAAGTTCGCGGAGTGGACCAAGACGACCCTGACCGGCTGGGCCAAGACCATGCAGCGGGCCAAGATCACGCGCTTCTGCACGTGGCTGTCCAATTCCGATGCCCGGCTCACCTATCTGCAGAATTTCAAGTTGCACACCAGCCGGATCTCGGACGTTGCCACCGTGCTCGGCGACCACGGCATCTCATTTGGCCTGGAGTACGTCGGACCCAAGACCGCCTGGGCCAGCCGCAAGTATCCGTTCATTCACACCATGGAGTCGATGAAGGAGTTGATCGACGCGACGGGAAAAAGCAACGTCGGTTTCCTGCTCGACACGTGGCACTGGCACAACTCGGGGGAGACCCCGGCCGACATACTGACCCTCAAGAACAAGGACGTGATCGGCGTCCATCTCAATGACGCCCCCAAGGACATCCCGGTAGACCAATTGCGCGACAACCAGCGCGAGATTCCCCTGGCTACCGGCGTCATCAACATAGGCGGGTTCCTGAACGCGCTGAATCAGATCGGCTACGACGGCCCCGCCGCCGCCGAGCCCCTGGGCTCGAGCATCACCAAGCTGCCGCCCGAGGAGTCGCTGGCCAAACTCGCCGAGGTCATGAAGCAGGCCATGGCCCTCATCCAGTAACCGTCCTGCGCAGGCGCAGGCTCACGCCGCTGCCGGCAGATCGACCTCCTGCGGCATGGCGATCCAGGCGACGATGTAGGCGATGAAGCCCGTGCCGCCGAAGAGCACGACCAGGAGCCAGATGATGCGCACCAGGGTCGCGTCCACGCCGAAGTAGTTGGCGAAGCCCGAGCAAACTCCGGCGAGCTTCCTGTCTCGCATGGGCCGGACCAGGCGCCTCCGTCCCGGTTCGGCGCGCGGCGGGGCGTCAGCCGTCGTCGCCTTCCCGCACTGTGCGCAGAAAACGTCTCCTTCGTCCAGCTTGAATCCGCATTTCGTGCAATACATGGCTCTCTCCCGCCCTCAGCACTAACTACGCAACGGCGCCCGGGGTTGTTCCCTCTGGGTCGCCTTGCGCCCCCCGCCCGTATATTGCGGCCATTGAGAGCATGTGCTATCAATAGGGGAAAGTCGGAACCCCACCGCACGAAGCTCTCCGGGAAAGCCAGGCGCCGAGGTGTCGAGAAGTTCCGGCCCGTCATCATTAGGAGTCATACCGTGGATACCGCGAATCGAAGGCTCATCCGTCCCAGTCTGAACGCCGCTAAGGAGCTGGCCGGCCCGCGCCGGAACCTGAAGCCGAAGTCCTCGCCCCCGGATCAGACCAACGCGGAGAGCTTCTACTACGTAAAGCAGATGGCCACCCGTACGCCGATGGTAATCGTGTTGAGCGACGGCGAGACCTTCCAGGGGATCATCGAGTGGTACGACAAGACTTGCTTGAAGATCACCCGCGAAGATGGGCCGAATCTCCTGCTCTACAAGCCCTCCATCCGTTACATGTACAAGGCGACCCCTTAGCCGGGCCACTCCTCACCCCATTGCGCCTGGCGAGCGGCGCGGAAAGCGGCGGCGTTGCGGCGCGTGACGCCTTCAACGCGAAGAGCATCACCCCGGCACAGCGTGAGCTGAATCAGCCCAGGCCGGTGCTCGGGACGGCGGATGATGCGGGCCGCGGCGCGTGTGACGCCGGCCTTCGTAAGAATCACGTACGAGAACTTCTCGTCTTCGTAGCCGAGCGCGGCGTGCTTCACGCGGCGGAGCAGGGAAGTACGCTCCAGGCGCGCGGCGAAATGGCACCAGTCGGGCGCGACGATGGGGCACGCGCCTTCCCCTGGGCAAGGAGCGGCCATGCAGGCGCCGTTCGTGAGCAGGCGGTCGCGGATCTCCCGCACCACGGCGAAACCGGCCGGACTGCCGGGTTCGATGAGCACCAGCGCGAGGCGCGCGGCTTGCCAGGCTCGGTCCACCACAAGCACCCTGTGAGCCGGCGATAGCTCTCCGAGAGCGTAGCTCGCGACAACCAAGTCGTGCGGTAAGTAATCCGTCCCCGAGCGAAGGTCTTGGGTGAGGAGCGTGGTCCCCGGCAGCAGTTCCCGCGCGATGGCGGCGAACGCGGGATCGGATTCCACCAGCGTCGCTGCGAGGGCGGGGAAGAGACTGCGCGCGGCGAGCGTGGCGGCCCCCGGTCCGGCGCCGAGGTCCAACAGGCAGTTGATAGGGACGTTGCCGAGGCGGTGCTTGAGCTCGGAAAGCACCGCGTGCGCCGCAACGTAGGTCGCCGGCAGGCGGGTCACCAGATACGCCGCGATCTTCGCCTGCGGAGAGAGCGCCAGCGACGAGGTTCGCTCGCGCCCGCGATAGTGGGTCGACATGGCCGCGCAGGCGCGCTCCAACTCCCCGGAGGGGACGCGCCCGGCCAGTGCGGCGACGTACTCGCGAAGTTCAAGCGGAACCTGCACCCTCCCATCGTCCCACTTAGCGCACGCGCCCACGCGCGAGTCGATTTGAGTCTCTACCGCAGCGTGAGCGGCAGGTTCGCGTCCGAGACGGCGCAGCCGGCGCGTTTGAAGGAGATCGTCACACCCAGTTCGCGCGAATCCCGCGCCCCCGGCGCAAGCGCCTTGTCCAGTGCGAAATCCAGGTGGAGGCGGACGCCGTCAGCCAGGCCCGGCGGGATCCTCCGCGTGTAGGTGTGATCGCCATGAGTCGTGTACGTCTCCCCGGACAGTGCGGTTCCGTTAACGGCCACGGAGAGCGAAACCGGACCGAGCTTGGCCAGATGTTCCTGCGGGAGATGGAACTCCAGTGACAACTCGGAGCAGGGGGCGGCCGGGGACGCCTCCAGCTTTACAGCGAAGCGTTGCTTGGTCCAACGGAAACGGCCGCCCTCGATAGGATGCCAGCCGTCCAGCAGAGTCACGGACCATTGGCGGTCAAGCGCCGGACTGCGGAGCAGACAATAGGCGCGCTCGTCGTGGTCGGGGCTGACCGGGTCCGAGTCTTTACCGCGAGCGTCGGTGAGGTAGTCGCAGAGTTCCCAACGCGTGCGGGCGAAAATGCGCCGGAGACCGGCCTCGGAGAAGATCCAGAAGTTGGTCGGATCGTTGTTCGTCTCAAGATCGTCCACCAGGTAGGCGACCGGGATTTCGTGAAAACTCGTTCGGTGGTCCGGCGCAACCCGCGCCACGCGGGTGCTCAGCAGACAGTACCGCGAGACGCCGGCCAGTTTCTCCAGCAGGTGGTAGGGATTCTTGAGGTGGTACAGCAGCCCGTGGCAGATCGTGAGGCCGTAACGGTTCCGGGGGAGGGTGAAGAAGCCGTCGAGGTCCATCGCGTAGATCCCCACGGACGATTTCAGCTCGCGCGCCAGCGCCGCGACGCCGCGCATCTGGTTGTAGTTGGAGGATGCGTAATCGATGGCATCCACGCTGCGGCCGAGCGACTCAAAGAAGAACGCGCTGTCCCCGTCGCCGCAGCCGAGGTCGAGGATCGGATCGGTCCTGGCCAATCCGAGCAGGTCGCGATGGGCGCCCGTCAGCAACTTGTCGAGCACGGGGAAGACCTGCAACGTGTCGTACGGATACCATTGCAGTTCCTTCGACCCCAGCCGCCGCTTCACTCGGAGCAGCTCTTTGCGAAACGCCGTCGCCTTGCGCGCGAGTTCCCCGATATCGTGGACTTCCGTGAGGATCATGCTTGATGGTATCCTCGAAATATTCCCGCTGTTCGCAGGTCGCGGGCCGGTAGCTCAGGTGGTTAGAGCATCTGCCTTTTAAGCAGAGGGTCGCGGGTTCGAGTCCCGCCCGGCTCACCAATTCATTTTAAAGCAGTTAAGCCGAGGACTTCCGATAGAAAAAGTGGCCTCGGGGGATACTGCAGGGGATACCGTGGCCCGTATGGGGGGGAATCCGCTCCCCCCTACAACTGCGGCCATGTTTGCACGGCAGCCTATTTCTGAGTTTAATATCCCGATTAAGAATCCGGCCCCAGCCGCCAGCCGAGAGCCGGAGATCCTGCACGGGTCCGTCCCTTACGTGTACGTGTACGTGGAGGACGCCGCCACGGACGCCGCCAGAGCATCCCACACAACGCCACCACTCCCAACCACCGGCGCTCTTGTCCGGCCTATCCCATTCCCGATAATTTCACAGCAAGGATGGCGGTGAGCGCACCCAGCGTAATGCTTACCCCTATCAGGACGTTGCGGAGCGTGTGGCTCGGTTTGACGCTTTGAACTTGTCTCACGGCCCGGACCTTGTCGAAGGCTACCTGCGATTTCGTCAACTGCCGCCGCACCTCATGACTCAACACGAAGCCGGTATCGGAGATTTCGCCAATCCGGCCTCGCAGCTTGGCGCCGTCCATGAAGCGCACTTCCACAGGGCTGTTGGTATCGATCGCGCGTACCTGATCTTGAGGCGATGGACGGTTGGAGGATTGCGTTCCTCCAAAGCAATTGCCACTCAGAAGCGCGGCAAGCACCACAGCGAGAATCCTGGTTGTCATATTCGGTTTCATTACGTCTTCTCCTTCCAGCCTGGACTTAGTAGGAGGTGCTTTCGGGTCCGACGATTCCTCCTACGACCTGAGCCTACAGAACTCGGGGGTTTCAGGCTCCATGGAATCGCAATTCTTTTGTCTGGGAATTGTAATCTGGGCCGGAGGTCAGGCGTGGCACAGAGTTCAGCCAGGATTCCCATTTCGGCTTCCTTGCCGCCATCAATCATACACCCAACCGCCTCCGTGGGAGCCGCCTTCTTAGTCCTTTCCATTCCAGGCAACTCCCACCGGCCCCGCCGCCTGCACGACCTGGCGGGCTTTCTCCTAGGTGCGGGCGCCCATAGGTCAGTTTCAAATTGAAAACGTCGCTAGTGCTGCTTCGATTTGCGCACGGCGCTGTTCCAGGACAAGTAACTCATTCTCGCTGAGTCCGTGTGAGACGGGACGCAGCAGGCCGCGTTGAATTTGCGCAAAAGCCTTGCGTGCGTTCCCGAGAGAGGTCGCGGAGACTTCCGGGTTACGGTGAAGTCTTGCGGAGTCGATAAAGGTCATCGCAAGGTCGGCCTCTATTTGCAAAAATTTAAACCAGGACATCAACTCTCCGCTGAGCATAAGCATTCTATACCAATCCTCGTGGGGTGTCGAATACCGCCCGTGCTTCCCCCTCATTTTTTCGACCGCTACGGCTACCGACATGGCGCGACCATGCGACCCTCGATTCACGGGGGGTCAAGAGATCGTTTGACGGGTGAGGGTGGGGGTGGGTGCGGTCCGGTGGTGCTTGTGAATAGCTTTTTGGGGGTCGCATGTGCCGCGCCGATACAGCCGAACCACCTACCCGCATGGGTCGCACGGAGGACCCGCCGCACCCGTGCGGCAGATCCCTATGGGCGCACACGCTCGAAATCGACTATCTGCTCAGGGCGCACCTTTCCAGCCCAGATGCGAAAATGGCCGTCTGTTGTGAATTGTGCTTTCCGGATTTGGGGCACTGCTTTCTCGACATTGCCCACCGCAATAGCCGATCACGCCCGCGCCGATGTCCAGCAACGCATGGAACACCATCCCGAGCATCTCCCAGCCGGGCCGGGTCTCGACAATCCCCTTGCTGGTCGCCCAAATAGCTGTACTCCAAGACGGGCGAAGTTGCCAGGCGCCGCAGTTCCGCGGGCGCCGTCATGCGTGCACCGTCAGAACGCGGTCGACATGCGCCGCGCGCTCCGGGCCGTTCGAACCGAGCGCTCCTAGCCGGAGCCGTTCAGCATGGAAGGGAGAAAACCAGCCCCTACGGAGGCCGCTGGGTGCGGAATCGATCGGCTCCAGGGTTTCCACTCCGCAGCGCACTGCCATAGAATGAAAGGCGGATAGAGATATGGACAAACAACTCCTAAGAGCGGTCGCAGCGCTGGCTGCGGCTTTGTTCCTGACAGCCTGTTCGGAAGCCCCGAAACCCGGGGAATCAAAAGTAGCGGACGCGCCAGCCAAAGCGGAGCCACAGGGACCGCCGGAGGCCGTGGCCGGGCGCACGGCATTCTACGAAATGTACAAACCGGCGCGCGCCTGGGCCACCGACCTTCTGCCACTGACGCTGGCGTCCGGCGAGATTCCGGGCATCAAGAATGAAGACGGCAAAGCCGGGAAGTGGACCGCCGTTTTCGTCTCGCCGAGCCGCGGCGAAGCGCGCACTTTTGAATATGCGGTCGCCGATCATGGCAGCGACATCAAGGGCGTCAGCCCGCGCGGGGCGCAGACCTGGAGCGGCCCGACACCGCAGAGCCGCCCGTTCCAGATCACCGAGTTCTCCATCAATTCCGACGAGGCCTTTAAGAGCGCGTCTAAAACAGCAGGCGCTTGGCTGAAGAGACACCCCGGCCAGAAGGTCAGCATCACTCTGGCCAGTACCACTCGCTTCTCTGGTCCCGTCTGGTTCATCATGTGGGGCAACCGCCAGTCTGGCTATCTGGCCTTCGTGAGCGCCACCACCGGGCTGGCGATGAAGTAGCCTGGAGCGTCGGAGCCGGCACCAAGGGGCGGCGCGGAAATCACTCAGCGCGAAGCGGCTGCCCCGTCTCCGTTCCCCACGTCGTCCCTTGCTCGTTCTAACTGTCGGATGGCGCTTACACCTTGCCGCTCTTAAGCACGAACTGGAGCTTGTCGGCCAATTCTCTGGTCTGTTCGCTCTCCTTGATCGACTTGAGCGCATCCAGCCCTTTTTGGCAGAAGAACTGAAGACGATCCGACTTGTCCAACCTGGAGCGATCGAACAGTTGTGCCTGGTCATACAGTTGATTGGCCAGCGCGAAAACAAACACCTCGCGCGGCACCTGGGCATGGCCCGACTGGAAGAGCGCTTGGGCCTTGGCCGGATCGCCCGGCGCGCCCACGGCGTCGCTGGTCTCACTGGCCACCGCCTGCTGAATCGTCCTGCGCTCCAAGCCGGCCATGACCGTCTCCGCGAGCAGTCCGCCGTCTTTGATTCTTGCCACTTCCGGAAGGTTGGCCATGCTCGTGCCGGGGTAGGCGAACTCCAGCGCGACATTCGGCTCCGGGCTGGACTTCTGGAACTTCAAGTAGACGTCCCCGAATTCCAGAGCCCAACGCTCCGCCAGCGCGCGGTAGCTCGCCCTGATCTTAAACCACGCTGGCGGAAGCGCAGTGTCCTTTCTGGCCTTAATGCCACTGTCGAAGTAGCTGGCCAGATTCATATAGGCTTTGGCTAACCCGGCAGTCACGACCAGCCTGAAAGGCAGGGCCTGCTGGGTGAACTCGTTGTCGGTCCTGGTGACCCTCTCAAGGTGGTCGGCCGTCTTTAGGTAATCATGCGTGGCAAACGTCTCCTTGGCAGCCTGCCAATAGAAACCGGGTGTCCCTGCCGCTGGACCGCTGGGTCCGCAGGACGTCAGGGCGAGGAAGAAACACAGCATGAGAAAAGCAATCGCGGTAGTTGTCTTTTGCCCGATCATCGCCGCCTCCGAGTAGAATATACACCCGGCTGTGTCCTGTGTAGCCGGTTTTTTTGACGAATTTTGGGTGGCGTCGCGGCCCTTGCTGGTCGCCCCAGTAGTTGGACTCCAAGAGGGGCGCAGTCGCCGGCCTCGGCAGGTGTCCCAACATCCCCCTACTGGCTCGTCCGTCGAGACACAGGCAGGGCGCCCGTGCAGCGGCCGATAGCGTAGTAACGGTACCTTTGTGGATCTTGCCGGGAAGGCAGGGCGCGAGTAGAATCGACACCGGAAGGAGCGCCTATGCGAAAAGCGGATCTGGGAATCCCCGCGATGGTGTTCTTGGGTCTTCTCTTCTGGCTGTTGATTCTGCGGCCGGCGTTTATTCGACTTTTCATCGAGAGCCTTGTGCGTTAGCAGCGTCGCCCGCGCGCCACACCCGCGCCGCCAAAAACGAACGCTTCACGCTCGCGGAAGCCAGTCATGGCGGCCTCAAACCATTTGGACCTGGAATATGGAATGGAAAGGCAGGACCCGTGTCTGTCTCCCGACCGTCACGGGCGAAGGGGTGTCTTATGTTGTGAACTTAGGACTGCTCGAATCTTTTGCGCGTGGGGAAGTCCCCCGAACCGGGGCCTCCAGTTCGGGCTTCCTCTATGCGCTCTTCTTGCCTCCTTCAGAGGTCCGTTTCAGGAAGGTTGCGGCGGCTCTTAGCCGCATCTCGATCCGCTCGGCTGGAATCCCCGTCTCGCGCGAGAGTTCTTCAACCGACTTCCCGCTGCGGTGCTCCTCCAGCAGTTTCACTGCAAACGGCGTCGCGTCGCGATCATGCTTCATATCCGTCCCTCGCTACCACGATGCAGCATCCGGAGCGCATCGGGAATAGTCCGGATGCGCGATTTGTCACGGTACGTGTGCATGGAATGTACTGGGCCAGCGGTCGCGGAGGAGAGCCGTCGCCACGGTCTCCCCGCCAAGCAAAGAGGTGGAGTCATCCGAGGTCCCGCGCCTCGGTCGAAGAAAAGGTGAGTTTGGCTCGCCTGCCAGGCGCAGCTTGAAGCAGTGCAGCGACGGACTACTGACGCAAGGCCTCAGCGGCCCAGGCCTTTAAACGGAGCGGCGACGACTCCGAAACAGGGGAGCCGCCACGCCCCACACCATTAAGAAAACAAAAACACTCCCGACGATCAGACTCCCTTGGGGCGAGTTAAGCTGGGCGGGAGTCGGCATCAGGCCGATCCCCAGGCCCACCAGCAAGCTCAGAATGTGCCAGTACCAGCGCTTCGGCCCCGCGAAAAACAAGAGAATCAGAGCCAGCAGAAAGGAACAGCCGTATGCAGTGATCACCCAAGTTGCCATGGCTATTTTCCGGCCTCCCGTGAAGCGATATCCACAGTAGTTCTCCCGAAGCCCGCCACCGTTGAACAAGCGGCGAACACCTCATGCTCTGCAGCCAGGGTTCCCGACTTCAACTCCTGGCCGCTATCGATTGTACATCCAGCCGCCCAAGTTGAAGCCGTTCTTTTTGATTTTTCGGGACCGAACGACCACCGCTGAAATGTCAAAAGGGGCGGATGCTCCGCTCGCTCTTCAGGCCCGGGGATCGCTGTGACGCCTTCACAGTGCGCATAAGCGCGGCGCATTTCAAGCGCCTATCATCCGGTCGTTCGCGACCCTCGGACTTCTGGCCTCGAGAGCTGGACCACCCACCCCTCACTGAAGTAGGGCTCTATAGTCGCCTCCGATCCAATCGGCGCTTGCATGAGCGCCTGCTTCCGGAACCCTTTTCCACCGGGCTCCAAGTTCATCCTACTGCACCTCGGCTAAAAGTCAATAGTGCAGCCGGTTTTTCCATGGCTAGTACTTGAACAAACAGTACTCATCCTGTCGAGCTCCACTTTTCGCCGGTTCTGACGTGGCGAACCGCCCGCCGCCAATGATTTCGGGGATCCTACGGTGTGTTGACCGACTGAACCAGGGCGCGAATGTAGCCCAGGGAGAAGGAGCGGCCCGCCATGCCCCAGGAGTTGTCCCCCTCCAGGCCGGGTGTGTGATCGGACACCAGCGGGCCGGTGTAGCCCACCTCCTTGTAGGTCCGCATGGCCAGTACCATGTTGATGTCGCCCTGGTCGATGAATACCTCGACGTAGTTGGGAACCTTTCCCTTGACCCCCCGCAGGTGGACCAGGAAAATCTTCTGCATGCGCCCGAAGCGGCGGATCTCCTCCAGAACGTCGGCGCCCATCTCGGTGAAGGTACCCTGGCAGAAGGTGATGCCGCTGGCGGGACTGGGGAACTCGCGCAGGAATCGCGCGAAGGTGTCGGGGTGGTGGAACAGCCGGGCCACCCCGCGCATGTTTGCCACGGGCGGATCGGACGGATGGATCGAGAGGCGCACGCCGGCCTTCTCGGCTGCTGCAATGACCGGCTTGCCGAAGTAGCGCAGACGCTCCCACATTTCGTCCTGGCTGACGGCGCCGATCTCCTCGGGCGGTGGAGCATCCTTGACGCGCGCGTAGTCGAAGCCCCGCATGCGTGCGCCGCCGCGGCCATCCAGGTTGTAGTAGCCGACTCGCTGGTCCCAGTAGAAGTCCGGCCAGAAGCGCCACTCCATCATGGGAAGACCTGCCTCACCGGCGGCGCGGATGGTGCGGCAGGCATTCTCGATGTCCTGGTCCCGGCCCGGCCGGCCCAGTTGCGCCTGCCGGTAGGAGCCGATGGGGAGCATCATGGACTCCAGCAGCAGTCCGGCGTCGTCACAGCTCTTCTTGACACGGAGGACGTCGGCGGTTGACCAGTATCCCTTCTTATCCTGGTCCACCCTGTCGGTACCCTGGAAAACCACGTGCTTGCAGCCGAGCTGGCTGAGCCAGCGCAGAGTGGACGGCTGCACGTCGGAGAGATTCTCGGATAGCTTGGGCAGCCACGCTCCGGGGCGGGACAGAGGCTCCTGGGCTCGCGCTGCCGGAGCCAAGGCCACGGCGGCGGGGGTCAAAAGCAAATTGCGACGGGTGGTTCTCATCATACAGGGCTCCTTCTTGGGGCCAGTATACAACCAGCCGCAGGAGACCCTACACAAAGTAAGGTTCCGCTGGCTTGAATCCGGCAAGTCGGTGACGGTAGGATTAGGTCTTCGCATTCCAGAGTGGATCGACGACCAGGAAGGATCCGTCCAATGAATCGACTGAGCAAGCTGTGCTGCGTGATTTTGGGAGCCTTGGTGCTGGTTCCCAGCATGGCTTTCGGCCAGCGCGAGGTGCAGGACTTCAACCGCGACTGGCGCTTCACCAAAGGGGAGCAACCCGAAGCCGCAAGGCAGTTGAGCTTCGACGATTCGGCGTGGCAAGCCGTCCGCCTGCCGCACGACTGGGCGATCACGGGGCCGTTTAACGCCAGCGCTCCCCGGCGGCACCGGAAAGCTCCCCTGGCAAGGTGTGGGTTGGTACCGGAAGTCGTTCACGCCGAAGGGCGCCGCCGGACAGCGCGTGTACTTCGATTTCGACGGCGTGATGGCGTTCCCCAAGGTGTACGTGAACGGCCAGCTCGCCGGCGAGTGGGACTACGGTTACATGGCCTTCCGCGTCGACGCGACGCCGTATATTCGATTCGGCGAGCGAAACGTGATTGCCGTACAGGCGGACACGCGGCGGCACCAGTCACGCTGGTATCCCGGCGCGGGCATCTACCGCAAGGTCACGATGACCGTAACGAATCCTGTGCACATCGCGCATTGGGGCACGTTCGTAACCACGCCCACCATCAGCGATGCCCGCGCCACGCTGCGCGTGCAAACTTCGATCGACAACTTCCAGTCCGCGAATCAGGACGTCACCGTCGAGGTCGTGGTGCTCGATCCGAGCGGCAAGCAGGTCGCCTCGAGCAGCAAGAATGGCGCGGCGCCCGCAAAGGGATCCGCGACGGTCGACCAACAGTTGTTCGTCACTAAACCTCAGCGCTGGGACCTGGCGAAGCCGAATCTCTATACCGCGGTGGCGACGCTGCGCAGTGGCAACACAACCCTCGATAAGGAGACGGTCACCTTCGGCATTCGCACCTTCCAGGTCACCGCCAATGACGGCTTCTATCTCAATGGCAAACGGGTCCAGCTCTACGGCGTGAATCTGCATCACGATTTGGGCGCGCTCGGAGCGGCATTCAATCTGCGCGCGATGGAGCGGGAACTCCAGATCATGAAGGAGATGGGAGTCAATGCCCTGCGCACGAGCCACAACGCACCCGCTTCCGACGTGCTTGCCCTGTGCGATCGCATGGGGATCTTCGTCTGGGACGAGGCCTTCGACAAGTGGGACGGCACGGCGGACAACCTGAATGGACCGGCGGGCGTGCTGCCTCACGCGCAGAAGCAACTGGCCAACCTGGTGCAGCGCGACCGCAATCACCCCAGCGTCTTCGTATGGTCGGTCGGCAACGAGATTGGAACCTCGGTGGACGAGAGCGGCACGGGCATGTCGTTCGGACGATTGGCGGCGATGCGCGAGACGGTTTTGAAATACGATCCAACGCGCCCGGTCGGCATCGGCTGCCACACACCGAACACAGTCGCCCAGCCTGTCTACGACCCGCTCGATTTTACCGGCTGGAACTACGGGCGCCGCTACGATCGCTACCGGGAGATGTATCCGGACAGGCCCATCCTCTACAGCGAATCGGCGTCGACGGTCAGCACGCGCGGTTTCTACGCGTTTCCACTGGCAAGCTCGAAGACGGAGTATCCGGGCGGCACGCGGTATGTGAGCTCTTACGATATGAGCGCCGCATCCTGGTCCGACATTCCGGATTTCGAATTCGACCTGATGGAGAAGGACAAGTTCGTGGCCGGCGAGTTCGTTTGGACCGGCTTCGACTATCTCGGTGAGCCGACGCCGAACGGGCAGGAAGCCCGCAGCTCCTACTTCGGGATCGTCGACCTGGCCGGCATTCCGAAGGATCGCTACTACCTCTATCGCAGCCTGTGGCGCCCGAACGAGACCACCATCCACATCTCTGCCGCATTGGAACTGGCCCGATCGCGTGGGGAAGAACGTGCCGGTGTTCGTCTACACCAATGGCGACTCGGCGGAGCTATTCCTCAACGGCAAATCGCTCGGACGGCGCACGAAGGGTGTCGTGCCGCCGAAGCCGCAGAACGCCGCGCGAGGGAAATCGGCAACCGCGAGTTCGGGCGCCAATGCCCGCCTGGCCGTCGACGGTGACGCTGCGAGCGAGTGGCTGGCGGAGGCGGCGAGCGCCGGCGCTTGGCTGCAAGTGGATCTTGGCGCCGTGCAGCCAGTGAAGCAGATCACCGTTGCACTGGGATCCACCGCCGCCGGAGCCGGATATCAGGTAAAGGTTTCGAGCGACGCCACGGCCTGGACCACGGCGGCGACCGTGGCGGCTCGGGCGCCCGGCGCCGGAAGGGGTGGTGCAGGCGCAAGGGGCGGCGCGGCTGGAGCAGCCGCTGCCGGTCGGGGTCGTGGGGGCGCGGGGGGCGCTGGCATGGCTCCGCCCAATGCCGGTAGGGGTGCGGCTCCGGCCAATCTGGAGACCGATGCGCGTGCGCGGTTCGTTCGCATCGAGTTCGCCCAGTTGCCCGAAGGCGCGGCAGCGTCCATTCGCGAACTGAACGTGTACTCAAATTCGTTCCAACCGGAATACTACGACGTCTCGTACAAGTACCGGCTCCGATGGGACGACGTCACCTACGCGCCAGGCGAGCTGCGGGTTGTCGCATACAAGGGCAGCACCAGGATCGGGGAGAAAGTGATGCGCACGGCCGGTCCGCCCGCGTCGATCCGTCTCACACCGGACCGCACCGCAATAGCGGCGACCGGTGAGGATCTCTCCTTCATACTGGTGGAGGCGCTCGACGCGCAGGGGAACCTGGCTCCGCTGGCGGACAACTTGGTGCAGTTCGACGTGCAAGGGCCCGGGGAGATCGCCGGGATTGACAACGGCGACCAGCTCTCGCTCGACTCATTCCAGGATCCTCAGCACGAACTCTTCTACGGAAAGGCGATGCTGATTGTCCGGACCAAAGAAGGGCAGGCCGGCAAGATCCAGATCACGGCCCGATCGCAGGGATTAACCGCGGGAGCGGCGGCACTGACAGCAGCGGCCCCATGAGAGCTGTAACCGCATGAATGCGTTCGAATGAGGGGTAGCTTGTGCTCTGACCGCGTGATTGGGTGCCTTAACGAAACCCCTCTCTTACCTTCGGGGCTCTGATCGGAGCCGCGACCGTGAGGGAGCGGTCTTCATACGGCGCACATTTCCTCGCGGTCGGAGCACTCGGTCTGGCCGCGTCGTTTGCACAGCTCCTGAAAGCGCTCGTCTCGCCGTCGCGTCCGCAGCATCTGGGGGTCTCGCGGAATGATCCCGTTCGCCACTCCGCGCTCGGCCAGCATGGTCCGCGCGCTCTGGCTGTCGAAGCCCCGGTCGCCGACCGCTTCCTTTACCCGGTGCGCCTGGTCCCGATCCAGCCGCCGCTTCATCAGCACCGTGTCGTGCTCCGGATTGCCGCACACCAACTCCCAATCCGCGATCAGCCCGCTCCGCGTTTCCGACAGCAACAACTGCGAGCCGAATTCCACCTCCGCGCCCGCCTTGCCGCGCACGTACACCGCCGCGTGCCCTTCGTACAAGCTCAGGATCTTCTCGTCATTCGGCACCTGCCGTCCGCCGATGATCCGCTCGTGCGCCTGCTTAACCGCCTGCGGCAGCCGCTCCAGAATCGCGTCGATTCGCTGGATGATTTGCTGCGCCTCGGCCTCGCTCAGATCCGTCTCCCGCCAGCGCTTCGCCAATAGGTCCCGATGACGCCGCGCGTGCGCTTGCACGATCTTGCGTTGCCGCTTCATCCGGCGCAGCGTCGTCTTCCGCGCTCGCCGGCTCCCGGCCCGCCGCGCCTTCTGCGTCATCTCCATCGAGAGTCGATTCATCGCTCTCAGGAATTTCCGCGGCTCCCCCATCCGCACTTTCAGGCCATTCCGCCGAATCAAAATCGTCGCTTTCATCAGCGTCCGCACCGCATCACGCAACAGCACCCAGTCGGTCGGGTAATGGATGTTCAGCTTCACGCAGGTCGAGTCCAGAAACTGCGTCCCCAACTCCACCCGCTCTTCCAACTCCAAAGGTGAGTCCTCCTCCTCGGCCGACTCCAGCAGACTCTCGACCACCTCGCGCAGTTCCGACTCCCGCACCATGCCCTGGTAGCGCTGCAGTTGGCTCTTCCCCGGAATCTTCGCCAGCCGGCCCATCCGCTCCATGCGGCAGAACCACTGCAGCAGCGTGGAGTCCGTAAGCCGCGCGCCGGTGCAGCCTATGTCTTCTGGGCGGACTCGACGCGCTGCTTCCAGCGCTCGAGTTGCTCCTTGGTGGCCGCGTCGAGACGCAACTTGACGCCGAGAATGCCGTCGCCCCGGGTGTAGTGCACCATGCCGTACTCCGCTAAGCCGAACTGATCGATGCGGAGATGTACAGACACCCCCTCCCTGATCCTGCCACCGGGAAGACTGAGTCCCACTCCGCCTTCGGAGATGTCGAGAACGCGTGCCCGCGCGAACTTCATCTGTCCGTCGGCGCCTTCCCAGTGAAGATCGGCGTAGACCTTGACCGGCACCCTCGGATGGCGGCGCCGGTTAGCCGCCTTGGGTTTGGCTGGAGTCTCCATAATGAGTTCCCGAACACAGGCATTATAGACGAAAGCGGGCCGCCCAGGGGTGCTGTGGAGTCACAAGCCGGGTATAATACTTCAGCAGCCAGGAGGCGGCAGCAGGAATCCTGGATATCAGACCACCATGGCAACTCCTCGTAAGATCACCCTTGTCCCGCTGATAGCCGCCACTTACTTCATGGTTGCCGGGGGGCCTTACGGTCTCGAGGACATCGTGGCAAGGGCCGGCTACACGAGCGCCATCGTTATCCTGCTGGTGACGCCGCTGATCTGGAGCCTTCCCACGGCGCTCATGGTGAGTGAGCTCGCCAGCGCCTTGCCGCAGGCGGGCGGATTCTACGTCTGGGTAACCCGGGCCATGGGCCGCTTCTGGGGATTCCAGGAGGTCTGGCTCTCGCTGGCGGGCAGCATCTTCGATATGGCGATCTATCCTACGCTATTCGTGGAATACCTCGGACATTTCGCGCCTGCGCTTACCAGCGGAGGAAAAGGAATCTGGATCGGCGTCGGCTTGGTCGCCGTGTGTGCTATCTGGAATTTACTGGGCTCCAAAGCGGTCGGAAGCAGTTCGGTATGGATGGGAGTCCTGCTGTTGAGCCCTTTCGTAATCTTGACGGGATACGCGCTGTTCTCCCGCTCCGTCCCTGGCGCGGTCTCCGTTCCGCTCCACAGGGGCGACCTCCTCGGCGGGATTCTCGTGGCCTTGTGGAACTTCATGGGATGGGACAACGCCTCCACGATCGCCGGCGACGTGGACCGGCCCCAGCGCACCTATCCAAGGGCGATGATCGGCACGCTGCTTCTGGTGACGCTAACTTATGTCCTGCCCATCGCGGCGGTTGCACTCACCGGTCTGGACCCCAATCTTTGGTCGACGGGAGGCTGGGCGGAGGTGGCACGGGCCGTGTTTGGCAACAACGGCGCGCTTCGCGAATTCGCGGGTAGCGCCGTGGCGCTCGCCATTACCGCCGGCGGAATGGTGGGCGCGGCCGGCACGCTGAATGCTCTGACCATGTCGTTCTCGCAACTGCCCGCGGTGATGGCGGAAGACGGTTTTCTCCCCAAGGTGTTTGCGCGGCGCCACCCGAGAACCGGCGCGCCGTGGGTCGCCATCATCGCCTGTTCGACTGCGTGGGCGCTCTGCCTGGGATTCGATTTCGTCGAACTGATCGTGCTGGACGTCCTCTTAACGGGGCTGAGCATTCTGCTGGAGTTCGCAGCGCTCGTGGTTCTGCGTATCCGCGAACCCGGACCTGCCGCGGCCCTATCGCGTACCGGGCGGCCTGCTGGGCGCGATCGCCGTGGGTTTGGCGCCACTCGCGCTGCTGATTCTGACGGTGGTCCGGAATCACACGGAAGCGATTGGACCGATCAGCGCTCTGCAGCTTGCCGGTCTGCTGATCGCGGCAGGCGGTCTGGCCTACGTCGTGAGCGAGCGTGTCCGCCGCCGCAAGACGGTGTAGTCTGGTCGAGATGGACGCAAGCGCAGGCATAGACCGGCGGGACTTCCTCCGCCGGACGAGTGTGGTTGGCGGCGCGCTCGCCGCCGGGCCTTTCGGGTTGGGGCAGAGCCGGAGAGGCGATGTCGTTTCCCTGGTTGCGGATCCCGCGGATCGCGTAGCCTCGGCTGCGCCCGCCCAGTGGGCGGCCCAGGAGCTGCAGCAAGCCCTGTCGGACGCCGGTTTCACCGTGCGGCGGCGCGAAAGCCTGGCGCAGGCCGCGACAGGCGAGCTCTGCATCGTCGCGGCGGGGGCTGCGGCGCCGCTGGCAGCGGCGGCGCTGAAAGGCGCGGGCATCTCCATGCCGGCTGGGCCGGAGAGCCTGGCCTTGCTGGATACGAAGGCGTCGGGCCGCCGGGCGCTGCTGGCGTGCGGCGCCGATGCGCGCGGCCTGGTCTACGCGCTGCTCGAATTGGCCGACCGTGTGCGCCTGGGGCCGAAGCCGGAGGCCGCGCTGCACGATCGGCAAGCCGGTCGTCGAGCGGCCCGCCAACAAGGTGCGCAGCATCATGCGGCAGTTCACCAGCGAGCCGCTCGACAAGCCCTGGTATTACGACCGTGAGATGTGGCCCCACTACTTGAGCATGCTCGCGGCGCAGCGCTTCAACCGGTTCCACCTGGCCTTCGGGCTCGGCTACGACACCCTGCGCCAGGTGGCGGACTCCTACTTCCTGTTCCTCTACCCGTTTCTGATTTCCGCGCCGGGCTACGCCGTGCGGGCGACGAATCTGTCCCGACGCCGAGCGCGACCGCAACCTGGACACGCTGCGGTTCATCAGCGAGCAGACCGTCGCGCGCGGCATCGAGTTCCAGTTGGGGATCTGGACGCACGGATACCTGTGGCCCAACAGCCCGAGCGCTCAGAACACGATCGAGGGACTCACCGATGCAACCCACGCTTCCTATTGCCGCGATGCCCTCACGGCGGTGTTGCGGGCCTGCCCCGCGATCTCCTCGGTGGCGCTCCGCATTCACGGCGAGAGCGGCGTGGCCGAGGGCAGCTACGACTTCTGGAAGACCATCTTCGACGGCGTGAAGCGCTGCGGGCGCGAGGTCGAAATCGACCTGCATGCCAAGGGCATCGACGCCACCATGATCGACAACGCCCTGGCCACGGGGATGCCCGTGAACGTTGCGCCGAAATACTGGGCGGAGCACCTGGGCATGCCGTATCACCAGGCGGCGATTCGCGACTTGGAAATGCCCGTGCCGGGACGCACAGGGGCCGGCCTGATGACCCTCAGCGAAGGCGCGCGCATCTTCACGCGCTACGGATATGCCGACCTGCTGCGCGACGACCGGAAGTACACCATCCGGCACCGCGTCTTCTCGGGAACCCAGCGGCTGCTGATGTGGGGCGATCCCGCCGCGGCGGCGGCCTACTCGCGGGCGTTCGGGTTCTGCGGCTCGACCGGCGCCGATCTCATGGAACCGCTGACCTGCCGGGGCCGCAGGGGAACCGGCGGGCAGGGAAGGCGCAGCGGCTATGCCGAGCGCTGAATTGGAGCCGCGCTACGACTGGGAGAAGTACGCGTATTGGTACCGCGTGTGGGGCCGGCTCATGTACAACCCGCAGACCGGCCCGGAAGTTTGTAACCGGCACTTTGGCGCTGCCCCCGCGGCCAGAGCCTTGGAGTCTGGTCTGGCCCAGGTGAGTCGCATCCTGCCCATCGTGACCACGGCGCATCTGCCCTCGGCGGCGTGCGACGCGTACTGGCCGGAAGTCTACTGGAACCAGCCGATGGTGGGCGAACCGCGGCCCAATCCCTATGGCGACACGCCCGCGCCCAGGACGTTTCAGAACGTGAGCCCGCTGGACCCCCAACTGTTCTCGCGGATGACCGATTTCGCGAAGGAATTGCTCGAGGGAGAGCGCAGCGGCAAGTATTCGCCCATTGAGGTGGCCCAGTGGCTGGAGGATTTTGCGAGCCGCGGGGAGAAGGCCCTCTTGCAGGCTGGAAAACTCGAGTCGCTGGAGTTTCGCCGGCTGGCCATCGACGTGGACATGCAGGTGGGGCTGGGCCGCTTCTTCGCCGCCAAGTTCCGCAGCGGCGTGCTGTACTCAATCCACGAACGCACCGGCGACCGACGCGCGCTGGAGGAAGCGTTGAAAGCGTATCGCCGCGCCCGGTCCTTCTGGGCGCAGGTCGCCGATCGGGCCAAGGGAGTCTATGCCGCCGATTTGTCGGCGAGCGACAAGATCTCGAATCGCGGTCAATGGCTGGACCGGCTTCCGGCCATCGACGCGGATATCGCCCGGATGGAGGAGCGGTTGGCGTCTGCGAAGACATCGGGTGATGCGCGGGTGGACGCGGCCATCCTGGAAGTGCTGGGGCGGCCGCTGCGCGATCCGGCCAAGTGCGATCACCGGCCGCCGACGAATTTCCGGCCGAAGGAAGCGCTCGCGATTGAGATCGCCGTGGAGAAGGGCCGCAAGCTGGTATCGGCACGACTGCATTACCGTCACGTGAATCAGGCGGAACGATTTGCCAGCGCGGAGATGGAGGCTCAGGGGAACCTGTACCGGGCCAGTATTCCGGCCGGCTATACCGATTCGCCATATCCGCTGCAGTATTACTTCGAGTTGAAGGAAGGCGCGGCGAAGGCGTGGCTGTATCCGGGGTTCGCGGCGGATCTGGCCAATCAACCCTACTTCGTGGTGGCACGCGCCTGATATTCTGGACGCAGGGGGACCTATGGCGGCGACAGAATCCAAGATGCTTGCGCTCGGGACGGCGGCTCCCGATTTTCGGCTGCCGGATGTAGTTTCCGGCGACACCATCAGCCTGGCCACCTTCGCGGACAAGAAGGCTCTGCTGGTGATGTTCATTTGCCGGCATTGCCCGTACGTGGTGCACGTGAAGCACGAACTGGTCCGGCTGGGGAAAGACTACGCGGGGAAGTCCGCCGGCATCGTCGCCATTTCCTCGAACGACGCCGACAAGTACCCGGATGACGCGCCCGCGAGCCTGAAGGAGATGGCGGTGGAACTGGGCTTCCGCTTCCCCTTCTGCCACGACGAGACGCAGGCGGTGGCGAAAGCCTATTCGGCGGCCTGCACGCCGGACTTCTTCCTCTTCGACGAGCAGCGCAAGCTGGTGTACCGAGGGCAACTCGACGGCAGCCGCCCAGGCAACAGCGTGCCTGTCACCGGTAGCGACTTGCGCGCAGCCATCGAAGCGGTGCTGGCGGGCAAGGCGGTGAACCCCAATCAGACCCCCAGCATCGGCTGTAACATCAAGTGGAAGTAAGAAGATTTAACCACAAAGACACGAAGACACAAAGGAGCTACAATTCTATCTTTGTGTCTTTGTGTCTTTGTGGTGACATTTTCTTAGACGCCCAGCCGGGCGCGCCTTGCCAGCTCTCCTAGGGCTTGATTGGTCGATGGCACGTGGTCCTTCAGCGGGATCACTCGCTCGTGGATGGTGTCGAGGATCCATTCCTTCTGCGGGAAGAACATGGTCTCCAGCTCCGCGGCCGGCGTGATCCAGTTGCGCGAGCCCACCACGGCCGGCGGCGCGTCCAGATAGTCGAACGCCAACTGCGTGATGTTGGCCGCCACGCTCTGCACCACCGAGCCGCGCTCGCAGGCATCCGAGGCGAGCACCACTTTGCCGGTCTTCTTCACCGAATCGAGGATCGGTTGGTAGTTGATCGGATTCGCCGTGCGCAGGTCGATCAGTTCCGCCGAGAGGCCGTACTTCGCGGCCAGCACATCCGCGGCTTCCACCGCTGTGTAAAGCGCGGGACCGAAGGTGATGATGGTGAGGTCGCGGCCCGCGCGCTTGATGGATGGCTCGGAGAGGTCGATTTCGTAGTAGCCTTCGGGCACGCCCTGCTCGGCGAACATTTCGCCGTAGTCGTAGATCTTCTGGCTCTCGAAGAAGACCACCGGGTCGGTGCCGGCCAGGGCTGTGTTGAGCATGCCCTTGGCGTCGTAGGGCGTCACCGGATAGACCACCTTCAGGCCGGGAATGTGCGCGGCCAGCGCGGTCCAGTCCTGCGAGTGTTGCGCGCCGTACTTCGCGCCGACGGAGATGCGCAGCACCACGGGCATCTGAAGCTGCGCGGCGGACATGGCCTGCCACTTGGAGAGCTGGTTGAACAGCTCGTCGCCGGCGCGGCCCATGAAGTCGGCGTACATCAGCTCGGCGACCACGCGGCCCCGCTCCAGCGCATAGCCGACCGCGGCGCCCACGATGGCGGCTTCGGAAATCGGCGAATTGAACAGCCGGTGATAGGGGAGAAGTTCCGTCAGGCCGCGGTAGACCGCGAAGGCTCCGCCCCAGTCGCGGTTCTCCTCACCGAAGGCCACCATGGTCGGGTCGATGCAGAAACGATGCACCAGCGCTTCGAACAGACCGTCGCGAATGTTGAAGGCCTTCATCTTCGGAACGGGCTTGCCCTCGAACAAGGGCGTGCGAATCTTGCCCTGGATCTGCTTCACGCGCGGGTTTTCGGAGAGGGGCTGGAGCAACTCCGGCGCGCGGTCGTCGAACTTCTCCACCTTCTGGTTGGAGAACATGACCTTGTCGATCAGGTCGGAGTCGAAGCCGATGCGCGGCGAGGCTTCGAGATCCACCGCCAGCTTGAACATCTCGAAGACCGCGTCGGCGGTCACCCGCCGCGTCTCCTCGAGGGCGCTCTCCGTGAAATGGCCGCTATCCGTGAGCCTCTTCTGGAAGGCGAGGATGGCATCCGCCTTCAACCACTTCTCGATTTCCTCTTTGGAGCGGTAGCTGGAAGCGTCGGACGGCGAGTGCCCGCTGATCCGGTAGGTGACCGTGTCGAGCAGGGCCGGGCCGCGGCCTTCGGCGAGGAGTTGCTTCTTACGCCGGAAGGCATCGATGACGGGCAGGGGATCGTAGCCGTTGACGCGCTCGGCGTGCATCTGCTCCGGGTTCACGCCGGCGCCGATGCGTGCGATGAACTCGCAACCCATGGTCTCGCCCTGCGGCTGGCCGCCCATGCCGTAGAAGTTGTCCATGCAATTGAAGATGATCGGCAGGCCGCCGCCCGTGCCCTCCTCCCAGAGCTTGCGGTACTGATCCATGCTGGCGAAAGTGATGCCCTCCCAGACCGGGCCGCAGCCAAAGGAAGCGTCGCCGATGTTGCAGACCACGATGCCCGGCTTGCGGTTGACGCGCTTGTACAACGCGGCGCCCGGAGCGATGGAGCCCGATCCGCCGACAATGGCGTTGTTGGGATAAATCCCGAACGGCGTGAAGAAGGCGTGCATCGAACCGCCCAGGCCGCGGTTGAAACCGGTCTCGCGCGCGAAGATCTCGCTGTAGGCGCCGTAGACCAGGAACTTGCGCGCCAGCGCCTGCACGTCGCCCGTGTGGCCCTTCTCGAGGGGCCGGAGGATGGCGCCGCCCAGATACGACTCCATGATGCCCATCAACTTCGCGTCGGTCAACGCGCGAATGGCGGACAGTCCCTTGGCGAGAATCTCGCCGTGGCTCCGGTGCGAGCCGTAGATGTGATCGTCGGGTGTCAGCGAGAAGGCCATTCCGACCGCCGCCGCTTCCTGCCCGATGGAGAGGTGCGCCGGGCCCAGGTGGCTGTACGCGACGCCCTTATAGACGCCCTTGATCTTGATCTCGTTGAGGATGGTCTCGAACTCGCGGATCGCGCACATGTCCGCATACATGTTGACCAGGTCTTCGAGGGAGTGGAACGCGAGTTCCTGTTCGATGGTCCTGTCGTACGCGTTGATTTCGATATCGGGAAAATGAATCCGTCCCCGAGCGAAAGCCAGCTCAGGGTCAATCATCAAAGACTTCGGCATATAAGAATGACTCCTATTCGGCGGCGCGCAGAATCGCTTCTTTCATCGCCTCCGAAACGGTTGGATGAGGGAATACGAGCTGCGCCACGTCCGAGACACACATTTCGGCCTCGATCAGGGCGGCAGCCGCAATTATGAATTCGCTGGATGAATCGCCCAGCGCATGCACGCCGAGCAACTCGCCGTACTTGGCTCCCACCAGCACCTTCACGACTCCGGAGCCCTGCGGGTTCTCGATGATGAAACGGCCCGAGTAGGCCATTGGCACCATGGACTTCTTATAAGAGACTCCCTCGGCTACCAGCTCCTGCTCGGTCTTGCCGACGGAGGCCACCTCGGGGTGGGTATAAATGACGGACGGAATAGAATCGTAACGCAGGCGGTCGTCACCGCCGAACATGTTGTTGACCGCGACGATGCCTTCGCGCGCCGCGGCGTGGGCCAGCAGGCGCCTGCCGGTGACGTCGCCGCAAGCCCAAATGCCGGGCACGTTGGTCTTGCCCTTGTCGGAGGTCTTGATTCCCTTGCGGTCGAAATCCACGCCGGCCTGCTCCAGACCCAAGTCTTCGAGGATCGGGATCCGGCCGGTGGAGTTCAAGATGAAGTCGGCGGCGAATGTGCCGGCCGCGCCCGCGGCGTCCTCGAAGTGCAGAGTGCGGCCCTCGATGCGAGTGACGCGGGTGGCCGTTCTGAATTGGATGCCCTGGCGCTTCAGTTCCTTAAACAAGCGGTCGGCGATGTCGCGGTCGCATCCGGCGGCGATCTGCGGGCAGCATCTCGAAGACCACCACCTCGGTTCCGGCCGCCGAGAAGAAGCTGGCGAATTCGAGGCCGATGTAACCCCCGCCGATGATGGCCAGTTGTTTCGGCAGCTCTGTCAGGCCAAAGACGGACGTGGAATCGAGCACCACGCTGGAATCGATGCCGGGGATCGGCGGCACAGCGGGCCGGGAGCCGGTGGCGATGAGGATGTTCTTCGCCGGGTAGGAAGTTTCGCCGATCAGCACCGTGGAGCGCGACGCCAGCCGGGCCTGGCCGCGAATCACCTCGACGCCGGTCCGCTTGAGCAGCGTCTCGACGCCCTTGGTGAGCGTGCCGACCACCCGGTTCTTGCGCTCGATCAGGGCAGGGAGGTCCAACGTCGCCGGGGATACCTGGACGGCGAACGCGGCGGCATTCTTGCATTCGGCGAGTAGCTTGGAGGAACGCAGATACGTCTTGGTGGGGATGCATCCGACGTTCAGACAGGTGCCGCCGATATACTGCTTCTCGGCGATAGCCACCTTCTTGCCCATCCGGCCGGCGTGCGCCGCGGCTTCATACCCACCCGGCCCGGCGCCGATTACAAACAAGTCGTACATTACATCGCTCCTACAGCTTCAAGTCCGAAATCGACCCTATCTTCTCAATCTTATCCTTCAGAACCTGCAAAAATCGCGCTCCCGGCGCGCCATCGATAACCTGGTGGTCGCAGGTGAGCGAGAGGCCGATGTGGTCGACGAACTCCACCCCCCCGTTCCTGCGCACAGGCTTCAGTTCGATGGTATCCACTCCGAGCAGCGCAACCTGCGGCGGATTCAGAATGGGCGTGAAGGACTCCACGCCGAGGTTGCCGAGATTGCTGACGGTGAACGTTGCGCCGCTCAGGTCGTCCATGCCGATGGTTCCCTCGGTGACCTGGCGGGTGAGTTCCTTGGTCTTCGCCGAAATTTCGGCGAGCGATAGCTTCTGGCAGTCGCGGATGACGGGCACCAGCAAACCCTTGTCCGTGTCGCAGGCAAAACCGAGATGGATGGCGGCCCGCTTGTAGATCTTGCCTTCGATAATGTCCGCGTTCAACTCAGGCCTGTCGAGAAGGGCCTTGACGGCGCAGAACATCACCATCTCGTTGATATTGACGTCGGGGACATCCTGGCTGAGGCGGGCGGCCTTGATGGCCGCGCGCAGCGCCAGCATGCCGGTTGCGTCGGCCGAAGCGTTCATGGTGTACTGCGCGGAGCCGGCCAGAGACTCGCGCATGCGTTGTGCGATCCGCGCGCGGATCCCCGACATACGCGTGGGAGGCGCGTCCAAATCGCGGGCGAGGATCCTGCCGCCGATCCCGGAGCCCTCGCGGTGGGATTCGTAACCGGCCTCGAGATGTTTCCTGGCCAGCGAGGACACCTTGGGAGTCGCAGCGTAGAGATCCCGCAGATCCTGTTCGAGCACGCGGCCACCGGGCCCGGAACCGCGAATTGCCGGCAACGAAAAACCATGGTCGCGCGCATACTTGCGCGCTCTTGGGCTGAAGGGGATTTCGGCGGCGGGACGGCAGGAACCGCCGGCAGGACTGCCGGCGTTGCAGGCAAGACTGCCTGCTCCACGGGTTTGACGGCGGCCTGCGGCGCGGCGGTGGCAGGGCGGAACTGCTCCACGTTCTCACCGGGCGAACCGATGACGCAGACGATGGCGAACACGGGGATGAGAACGCCCTCTTCGAAGAAGGTCGCCAGCAGCGTGCCATCGACGGGAGCAGCCAGTTCAAAGGTCGCTTTGTCGGTCTCGATATCGGCGATGATCTCGCCGTTCGTGACGAGGTCGCCTATGTTCTTCTTCCACTTGGCGAGGAGACACTCCTCAACCGTGTTGCCGAGTTTCGGCATTTCAACGGGGGTAGCCATCTGATCAACTCCAGCGCTCGAGCTCTACTTGAAGGTCTCGAGGAGCTTCCAGCCCACATCGCAGAACTGCGCGAGGGTCCGCTGAGTAGCGCCGAAAGTAACGAACTCCTCGGGTTGCATGCCATCGGGTTCGTAAGCCCGAACGAACTCAGGCATCTGACGCAGCCTGTCGACGACGTCCGCGGGGACTTCCTTGTCGATGCGCGGTTCTCGCGGATGGTCCTGGTCCACGAACCACCCTTGCGCGCCGGGTGCGATGGACATGATCAAGTCCGCCCCGGCCAGCTCGGTGAGGTGATAGGGGCCGCGCAAAGCCGCCACGAGGAGCACAGCCTCGTACCCCTTCTGTTGGTAGATCCGGTAGGCGCGTTTGGTGGCGGCCAGCCCGGATTGACGGATGTCGGCCTCGCTCGCGACCGCGCGATTATCGTGCGCCACTTCCCGCAGGAAGTCGTCCAGGCGGCCAATCATCAGCACGGCGAAGCACTTGCCGGGCTCGATGCCGTTCTGCTTGGCCCGCGCGATGCCCTTGCGGTGCCGCTCGGCGATGGCCAGCGCCTGGGGTACGGTGAAGCTGACCGTCGAAGTAATGGTGATGCCTTCGGCGATGCAGTCCTCGAGCACGTCCAAGCCCGCCAGCGTACAGGGGAGTTTCACGGCGATGTTGGGCGCCCAGTTGTGCATGCGCCGGGCCATCGCGATCATCTCCGGGCGGTTGCCCGCGCGCACCGGGTTCACCTGTGCGCAGACGAAGCCCGACTGCTTGGCGCTGCCCTCGTACTGTGGAATGAGCTTCTGGGCGACTTTGGAAACGGCCACCTTCATCAGGGCTTCGGCCTTCTCCTCGGCGCCTAAGTTCTGCGCCATAACTTGCGCCAACTCGGCTGCCCACTGAGACTTGTATCGCTGAACGGCGATGTTGCTGAGAAACGGATTGGTGGTGACGCCGACGGCCCCGCGATCGAGGCCGATCTGCAACTCGGCCAAGTCCGCCGAGTCGTGCCACCATACTGTCTTCGTGTTAGAAATGACCCAATTCAGGTATGTATTATTTTGCATGATTATCCTTCTCCGAGCGGGCAAGAACCCTATAGAGCCAGGTTCTTGCGCCCCCACTCGACGCACTTCAAGTTAAGATCGTCTTCCAGCTTGGCGGCCTCTTCGGCTCCCAATCCGGCGATTGTCGGAAGAGGTTTCTTCGATCCCTTGGTCTTCACGAGCTTGATCACCCGGGCCACGTCGCGGGCGGGGAGGGAACTATAGGAGTCGTCGAAACTCCGGTAGTAGGAGTCGGTATAGATGGGTATCCGAAGCGGCTCGCGGGTGATCATCTCCAAGTAGATCTGCATCTTGGGATCCTTCTTCCGAAGGGTGTCCACCCACAACTTCAGATCTATGATGCCCTCCCCGAAGGGGACTTCCGACAACAGGAAGCCGTCCTCGTACTCCTGGACGGCCATATCCTTGATGTGGCCGAAAACCGTAAGGGGGCCAAGAATCCGCAGCGTATCTTCCGGCAGCTCGCAGAGCGAGAGGTTGTTGCCGAAATCCAGACAAACACCCACGTACTCGCTGCCGATGCGCTTGAGCCAGGCGGCCTGTTCGGCGGCGCGCCAGCCCTTGTGATTCTCGATGCCCATCGGAACGCGATACTTATTCAAGATGGGCGCGGCCAGCTCGATGGACTTCTGATTGCGCTCGAAGTTCGCCCGGAAAGCCTCAGGGGAGGCCATGTCTTCGTAGCGGCGGCCGGTCATGGCGGCGTGGAAGGCGACCGCGCCGGCTTCCTTGAACGCCTTTACCTGCGCCTCGAAGGCAGCCACCCCGCTGGCATCCTGAGGCAGGCGAGGATCGCAGACCAGCGACATCTGGTAGGAGTCCAGCTTCGCGCGGAACTTCTTGAGCTCTTCGGGATCGGTTGGAGGGTTCGTTTGCACGCCATACATGCCGAGTTTGCGGCAGTGCTCTACGATGTCGAAGCTACCCGCGCCGCCCGCGGCCCGGCCAGCGGCTCCACCCGGCGCCCCGGCTCCGCGGGCCCCGGCAGCGCCCGCCGCGCCTGGAGCGCCGGCACCGCGGCCGCCCCGGCCACCGCCGGAAGCTCTCATGCGCAGGGAAAATGCCGTGGGCGCGCCGCCCATTCTCGGAAAGCTCGACGTCTGTGCGGACATCGTGGTTGGGGAAAGCCAGGCGGGCGCGGAGCCGGCCATGGCAAGGATCTCTCTTCTAGTCATAGGATAATGCCCTCCTTAATAGGATAAACCCTTCAGGTCCGGGGCGCTCTGCCCTGCGGTATCGGAGATGGTATCACGCGGGGGGGGCAGGGTCAAAGACGCCCATCCGGGAGCACCGATTCCGCAACCGTGAAGCGGCGGATGGCCGGAAGGTGCGGTGGGAGGGGGCCATGGGCAAATTTTGACGGGTTTGGGTGAGTACAAGGAGAATCGCGTGGGCGTTGGGGACAGCGAAGCCGGGGTTGGGGCGTGGTTCGGGCTCACTCCGACGGGGGGCACGGATTTACGCTGGTGCTTTCTCAACCGGTCAACGGAGCGGGGCGTTCCCGATTACGACTTCACGGAGACAGGCTGGGGTTGACGCCGTCCAGAATCTCGGCGGCCATCAGGGTGGACCAGAAGGCTCGTGTTCTGCCGTTGCGGATCTGGGGTTTGAGATTCAAAACGGAGAATGCCTGAAAGATGTTGCAGGCCAGGAAGGCCATCAGCAAGAAGCACTCGATGGCGTCGGGGTCATGTTTGTAGATGTGGGCGGTCACGCGCCCCAGGCTGTCGGCACTGCACACGGGTTGCCCTAGCCAGCGCCGAAAGAAGCTGGAGTGAGCGGCGAGTTCCAGAGCGTTGAGGCTGCCCATGCGGGCCCAGAACAAAGCCGCGACGCTCTTGACGATGCGGGAGGCCGGAATACGCGGTTGCCGGCGCCGGTCCATGACACCCGCAACGACGGTGTTGGACAACTGGAAGACTTTCTCGGCGTAAGCGATCAGGCGGCGGAGAATGGTCAGCCTTTCCTTGCCAGAAAACGCTTCCACTCCAGTTCGGAAACTTCACGCAGGAGGCGTTGCAACTCCTGAAACTCGCCGACGGCTTGGCGAACCGGGTCCTGCAGCGCCTTCGGAATGCATAGCTGGCGCACTTTGCCGGCATGGCTCTGCACAAGATACAGCGAAGTGTGCCCCGCGCCGCCGGCGCAATGGCAGTTGGGTTTGCCGCACTTGCTGGAGCGCTCCGAGAGCGTCCCGCGCAGAAACCGCTCGCCGGAGGCGATTTGCGCAATGCGGGAACGAAGAGCGCGTTCGGTGGTGGAGAGTTCGGCGCGGCTGAGGCGGGAAGCCATGTCTTGTACATATCATATACAAGACCGGGCGGCAAAGCAAGAGCAAAAACACAATGCGAATATGCCCAGGAGCCGTCCTCAGGTCAAAACGACAATGAAATCAGATGATCTGGCCGTCCGGAAAATACTGGTTGCGGAATCGCTGATCCGGGAGCACCGGAAATCAGGCTCTGGGATGCCCACAGGGGGCATCCCAGAGCACACCCTCAGCATCGGCCGCTGGGGAGCTAACCGGACCTCACCACTGGAATCGCCCGACAATCTGTGCCGTACGATTGCTGGAAAACAGCGATGCCGAATTGATATAGCCAAACCCCGACGTTGGTACGCCGGCGCTGTTTCTATTCTGCGTGGCAAGCGCATTGCCGCTGCTGGGATTGGCCAGTTGTAGGCGGTTGAAGGCGTTGAAAGCCTCTCCGCGGATCTGGAAGCTCATGCGTTCCCGTATCCGAAAGACTCTGCCGAAGCTCAACTGTTCGTCGGGACGACGCGCAGAGCGATAGTCGTTGTAGAACGCCGCCGAGGTACCCCATTGCCCGGCGAGCGGATCCGACCAAGCCGCCCGGTTGAGAATGAAGTCCTTGTTCGGATCGAAGCAGTGGCAGTTCGGGTCCTTGAGGAAGAGGGGTTCGCCAGGCACGCGGTTGGCCAGGGTGCCGCGTTGCAGAAGACCGTTGAGGGAATTCTGCGCACCTGGGACCTGAATGGGAAGGCCGCTAGCGTAACGCAGGACCGTGCCAAAGACCCAGCCTCCGACCACAGCTTTCACCAGGCGGTTAGGTCCGAACTTCGGGATTTGATAGTTTGCGGCCACGGAGAGGATGAGGGGGATGGAGTTGGGAGAGATGATCTTCTGGTTCTGGCGGTTGAAGACGTCATTGATGGGCCCGCCGTCCGTGCCTAAGGACAACTCCTTCTGCCACGTGAACGAACCCGACAGGTCGAGGCCATAGGAGTAGCGTTTGGTGACCTTGGCCTGCAAAGCGTCGTACCAATTCTTGCCAAGCGGGGCCCAGCTTACGGAGAGGTTGCCGAATTGCGGGTACGGCCGCAGACTCTGAGACACGGTGAGGCTCTTCGAATAGGTTGCGTACGGCGCTTTGAAGCCCCGCGATATCGCCAGAGGAGAGTCCAAACGCGATGTCAGCAGCGTTCGGTCGGCTGCAATATTGATGTCCAGGCCGAACGAGGCGAGCCTGGCCGGGGTGTTGGCATTCAGATCCACCAGTGAGTTGGCCGTATACCAGACTCCGCGGTTGCCCACATAGGCTACCTCCACCGAGAGGTTCTGGAAAACCTCGCGTTGCAGCGCGATATTCCATTGGTTGATCCGCGGCGCGCGACCCGCATTACTATCTATCAGGGCCGGGGGGTTGTCAATCTGGCCCAGCGAAGGCTTCAGTCCAGGGTCGAAAGTGGCCTCGTATAACTTAGAGCGGTCATATTGCAGTCCATTTTTGAAGGTCAAGGCAGGGTCGCCGTAGGAGGTGGTTGTGAAGTTGAGCGTGTTCCAGCCCAGACCGGGGTAACCGCCGGTATAACCGAAAGATTGCGACGCAGCATAGGTGAGCCCCCAGCCACCTCGGAGCACAGTCTTGGGATCGAGTTGATAGGCGATGCCGAGCCGCGGGCCGATTTCATAGGGATATGTATTCCCGAAACTGCAGTTGCAGCGTCCCGGGCCGTAGCCCTCGTAAATCATCCCACCCAGAAGACCTCCGGCGCTGGGGTTCACGACTTGAGTCCCGAACGCACTCCTCCGGTTGGCCATCTCGTAGGGAATTGGCTGGTAGTCATAGCGCAACCCGATGTCGAGGGTGAGTTTGCGCGTGATCTTCCAGGTGTCCTGTACGTAGACCGCCGCACTCCACTTCCGATACTGAGGATCCTGCGGATTCGAAACGCTGGCATTGTTTACCCTGCCGAGCAGGAAACTGGCGTACGAGTATCCGACGCTGCCCCCCGACACAGGGAATGTTTGGATGGAAGGAAGGCCCGTCTCCGTAGCGCCGAAGCTATAGCTTCCGTAGCCGTTGCTGTTGCGGTTCGTGAAGATATTCCGTTGCCATTCAAACCCAGTCTTGAAGGTATGGTTTTCCTTGACCCAGGTGACGCTGACGACTGCTGTAGGTTTGTCGGTCAAGTAATCATTCGCGTTGGTTGGCCCAATGCCCAGGGCCATGCCGCCTTGGGAGCCGCTGAGACCCGAGATACGGGGAAAGCCCGTGGTCGTGCCGCCCACCAAACCCAAATTGGCGACCGCATCATAGCCCAGGACATCCTGTCCAGAGCTGTCCGGATTGTGATAACGCTGCTCACCCACGCCCGCGTGCAGCAGCATGGTCGGGCTGAGCGTGTAGTCGTAGTTGAGCCGGTACGTGTGGCTGGACTGCATCTGGGGCCGCACCGCCGTGAGCGGAACGGGCAGGCCATCCCCGCCGTTGGAGTTCGAATGGGTGCTGATGAAGGCGTAGGAAAAAGAAACCTTCGCCCTAGGGCTAAAGCTGTGATCCGCTCTGACACTCGGGAGAAGCTGATTTCTGGTAGCGGCTACGATCTGGTCCCAGTTATTGGTCAACACTCCCTGTCGGGTGGCCTTCGGAATCAGGTTTTGGACTTTCACGGAGACGGGATCGAACAGGGTCTTGTCAGTGATGATGTTTCCAGGAAATGGGTCGCGGACGGTGACGCCATTCACAGGCCGGGACGTGGACGGATCGTAAAGGGTGTTCTCCATGATCGCGCGTCCGAGCGGGTCGGTGCCCAGTTTTTTTCCAGTGAGAACACTGCTGAAATCGCCATTTCGCATGGCGTCGGTGGGTACGGTATTAAGTCTCTGAGTGACATTCGTATTGCGGTAGGCCTCGATATTAAAGAAGAAAAACGTTTTGTCATGGCCGTCATAGAGCTTGGGGAGGAGCACCGGACCGCCGACGCTCGCACCGAAGTCGTTCTTGCGAAAGCGCGGATTGATGTGGCGTCCGTTGCCATCGTCTGTCAGGGCCTGCCCGGCGTTCAGCGCTTCGTTGGTGAAGTACTCGTAGGCGCTGCCGTGGAACTGGTTTGAGCCGGAGCGGGCTGTGAAGTTGAAAATGCCGCCGCTGACCTGGCCGAACTCCGCGCTGAAGTTGCTGGCTTGCAGCGTGAATTCCTGGATCGCCTCGACCGAGGCTTGGCTTACGTTCGCTACCTGGGGAGTGATCCCGTTGGTGGCGTCCTGGCCATCGTACATGATCTTGAACGTCAGGACTGGGGCGCCGTTGACCCGGATGCCGTTGTTGACTCCCTGCTGAGAGTATGTCCCGGGCGCGAGCGTGGCGAAGCCCAGCGGATTGCGAACTGACCCGTTGTTGATCCCTCCAAAGTTCAAAGGGAGGGCGTTGATCCGGTCTCCGTTGATGTTCTGGCTCTGCTCGGCGTTTTCAGTCCGCAGCAGAGGCGCGTCGGCATTTACCGTGACGGATTCCGATGTTGATCCGATCTGAAGCACTGCATCGATACGTGCTGTTTGGGCTACCTGAACCTCGATGCCCTGCTGGGTGAACTTCTTAAACCCTTGGACTTCGACGCTCACCTCGTAGCGACCGGCGGGGATAGACGCCAACGTATAGTTGCCGGTCCCGGTTGTGACTGTTTCAGATTGCGCGCCCGTGTCCATGTTCCTGGCTACGACGCGGGCGCCGGGCACAACTGCCTTGCCTTGATCCTGGACGGTACCGGTTATCGTTCCGCGGTCGCTTTGGGCAAACGCGGTAAAAGAGAGTGCGAAAATGACAGTTAGAATAGTTGCTATTCGTGACAAGTAGACCTCCCAATTAGTTCTGCCACTACCGAAAAATTCCGTTTGGCCATCCTGGCCAACACCCCGAGCGATTCCGGCAGTCGAGCAAAAAGGACAGTTCCGCCGTGTTCGGGCGTGCAAACACACGGGTACAGTCTACATTAGATCAAGGGGTAATCAAAGCCGCCCAAAGAGCGGCCGAAACTCCAGGCCGGTGTGCCCGCAGAAGGCGGCCAGTTCAGCCGTCCAATCGCCGTAGACCAGGGCGATGTGATGTTCTACGGGTTCCTCAATCATCCTGTCGAGGAACGCGGCGGCGGATGGCTCCGGCCGCACGGTCGCCACGCTGCCCCGGACGTTTCCGGAAGGGATGACCTGCCCGCGCGCGACGAAGAGCTTCAGCCGGCCGTCCACGGGGCGTAGGAGCTTGGCGAGTGTGACCGTGCCCTCCTTGAACGGGAACTCCACGGTCGCGCCGGTGGCTGTGCGCATGTGGACACGCAGAAGCACACTGGACTGGTTCGCCGCCAAGGCGGGGGCTGCGGCGCCGCAGTGGGCGAACTGGATGGCGTCCTCCTCTTCCAAGTATCCGGTGACGTCGAAGTTGAAGGCGGGAGCGCCGGCAAGCTGGTTCAAGACGTAGGTTGTGATCAGGGCAGGCAGATCCACTTCACAACTGCTGGGGATGCCCTCCTGCGAAAGCAGGGAATGCGTAACGCACATGGTGAGCTTGTGGTGGTCCCGCAGCTCGGGCCAGCACCGAACACAGTAGGCGTCCAGCTTGTTCTTCGCGATCAGTTCCTTCATCGCCAGGTAGAGGCGGAGGTTTCCGGCGAGCGCTTCTTCGGTCAACTCGCGGAGACCGCCGCTATCGGCGATGAGTCCGCGAGCAGCGCTGGCGGCGTCCTCGGGCGAGGCGGCCTGGGCCAGGTTGAGGAGCGCGTCCAGGTCGAGGTGAACGGTGGTCACACCGAGGGCCTTCTGGAGGTCCGCCTCATCCACGCCCACGTCCAGCATGCCGGGGCAGGGATAGCCAACGATGCCGAACCTCGCGCGGCGCAGCCTCCAGGCGGTTGCCGCAACGCGGATGGCGCGAACGGCCTCCTCCACTTTAGGGGGCGTCACGTGCCCGATCATGTGCGCAAAATGCTTGCCCAGCCGCCGGATGTTGGAGCCCGAGGAGGTGAAGCCGCTGATCGGCGAAGGCATGGGGATGTCCCGATCCAGATAGGGCAGTGCCCATAGCAGCATGGGGATGTCCATGAGCTCCCTGGCAAGGGCCAGCGTGATTTCCTCGGAGACCCAGGTGCAGAAGAACAGCAGCACGACGTCCACCCCGTTCGCGCGGAGCATCGCGGCGATTTCGAGCGCGTCGAGGGAGGTGCGGGGGAGCGGGGCGGGCACGACCTCGCAGCCGGCGGCGGTCAGTTCGGCCATCGCGCGATCGCGGTGCTGGACGACGGCCGGAAGGTCATAGAAGGGATGCACGCAGGTGACAAAACCGACTTTGGGCGGATTCATAGGTACCTGCTTGAGTGTACCGTAGCCGATAATCGGCATATGGACTTGAGACTGCCGATCGCGGCCATCACCGACGAGTTCTCCCCGGATCCGGACGTTGCGGCCCGAGCCATGGCCGTCATCGGCATGACCGGCGCCGAGTTGCGCGTGCTCTGGGGTAAGAACGTCATGGACCTCAGCGACACGGAACTAGACCGGGCCAAGGGCATACTGGATTCGCACGGGCTCAGGGTCATCGGGATCGCGTCGCCGTTGCTGAAGTGCGTTCTACCGGATTCGCCGCCGCTCGACCAGCGCTTCGAGCATGACGTGTTCGCCTCGACCCACACCTACGAAGACCAACCAAGGCTCCTGCGCCGGGCCGCTGAGATCGCGCACAAGATGGGGACGAATTTGATTCGGGTCTTCTCCTTCTGGCGGACGGTGAACCCCGCCGCGTGCAGCGGGCGCGTGGCGGAGCTTCTGCGCGAGTTTGCGGAGGCGGCGGCCCGCGAGGGCCTCATCCTGGGTCTGGAGAATGAGCATGCCTGTCAGGCGGGCACCGCTCGCGAGGTTGCGGAGATTCTGCGGGCGGTCGCGCATCCGGCCCTGCGGGTGGTCTGGGATCCGGCCAACGCGTACGTCGCCGGAGAAAACGCCTTCCCGGACGGATTCGACCTCCTGCCGGCGGGTAGCGTAGTGCATGTGCACGCCAAGGACTGCCGCCTGAAGGGCGGCCAGCCACAGTGGATGCCGCTGGGGACGGGGGCGCTCGACTGGAAAGGGCAACTCATCGCTCTCGCCGAAAGTGGGTATAAGGGATGCGTCAGTCTGGAAACGCACTGGGCGGGGCCCGGCGGGGACAAGCTTCAGGGGAGCACCATCTGCGGTTGGAATCTGCGGGGGCTTCTCAGTTGGTAGTCTCTACCACAAAGACACAAAGACACGAAGAAGACAAAAGAAATTTCGTTTTCTTCGTGTCTTGGTGCCTTTGTGGTGAAATTCTTTACGACTCTGCTTCGGCCCAGTTGGTGCGTTCGATGAAGGTGCTGGGTTCGTAGGTAAAGCCGTTGGCCAGGCGCTTTTCCTCCCGGCGCGCGGTTGTTTGAGGCGATCGGGTAAGACGCAGGCGTTTCGCACCGCGGTCAACAGCATCAAGGCGACGGATTGCCTGTAGGTAGGGAGAATGCCGAGATCGTGAGCCGCATTCGCAAGTCTCCCTGAGCGGCCTTGCTCACCTGTGGCCTTGCGGACGTGTTAGGCTTGCTCCTCCAGGAGGACAGACATATGAACGAGGCAAAGGCAATCAGCCGGCGCCGGCTGCTGGGTGGCGTGGGGGCGGGATCCGTTCTGAAGTTCGTGGAACAGGGCGCGACTGCCCAGACCCCGCAAACAGGCAGCGTGAACAAGAACTCCGCTCCGAGTCAGCTCCGGATCACCGATATGCGAGCGTGCCGGATCGCCGGCGCGCTGGATTTTCCGATTATCCGTATCGACACCAACCAGGGCGTCTACGGCTTGGGAGAGGTACGCGACGCCGGTGTGGAAGGGATCGCGCTGGTCCTGAAGCCGCACCTGTTGGACCGGAACCCGCTGGACATCGAACCGATCCTCGGCAGCATCAGGAAGTTCGCTAATCACATGCGCAGCGGCGGCGGCTACAGCGCCGTCGATGTCGCCTTGCATGATATCGCCGGTAAAGTCTATGGCGTCCCGTGCTGGCGCCTGGTCGGCTCCCGATTCCGCACCAGGATTCGGCTGTATTGCCATTTCCCGGTCACCCAGGACGCCCAAAAGTTCGCCGAAGGGGTGCGCCGCCGGAAGGAGGCAGGATTTACGTTCTACAAAATGGATGACCTGTCTTCGGCCCGGTGGGTACGGGGAGTACCCGGGGCCGTCCAGGACAACGGTGTGGTCACTGAAAAAGGGCTGAAGTTGCTCTGTGACCACATCGCCGCCGTGCGCGATATTATTGGCAACGAGGTACCTTTGGCAGCAGACCATTTCGGCGGGCTGAACGTCAAGGACTCCATCCGCTATGCACGCGCCTTTGAACCGTACCGACTGGCTTGGATGGAGGACATCCTCCAAGTGGGCACGCTGCGATCCGGCGATGCCCCGGCCAACTGGCGCGCCTTCAAGGAAATCCACGACGCCACGCTCACGCCGCTGGCAATTGGCGAGAGCCTGTTTGGCCTGGAGGAGGGCTTCCGGGACTTCATTGATAACCGCGCGATCGACGTCGTTCACCCGGACCTGTTGACCTCGGGCGGCATCCGGGAAACCAAGCGGATCGCGGACTACGCGGAGATGAGCGGCATCCCGACGGCATTGCACTACGTAGCCTCTCCGGTGGGCTGCATGGCGTGCGTGCATGCCATCTCGACGGTCAAGGACTTCCTGGCGATGGAAACGCTGGCGCAGGATACGCCCTGGTGGGAGGACATGGTGACTGGCGTGCCGAAGCCGATCATTCAGAGAGGCTACATTCAAGTTCCGGATACACCAGGGTTGGGCATAGAACTGAATGAAGAGGTGATCAAACAGCACCTGAGAGTGCCTGGTTACTTCGAACCTACTCCGCAGTACGACAAGTACATCATTGACGACTACCGGTCCGGCACTGCGCCTCGCAGACAGTGACGTGTGTGGCGGCATGCGGACAATGCCTGCAGCGGATCGTACCGTCGCTAACGGTCCATAGGCGATCAGCACGTCGGCAATCGATTTGAGCAATGCCTGGTTGTGGCGCCGGGGCGGCCGCCCGCGAACTGGGGGCCCGCGCAGCGGAGGTTTCATCGCCGTTGCCTGGCATGGATATAAGTCCGCAAGACCGGGATGAACCGTCCAGTGGCCCGCTCAGCAATCAGAGGGCGCCCAGAAACGACCTCATGACCTCCACGGTTCGCTGTCTTTCATCGTGGTGCAAGTTGTGCCCGGCGCCGTCGATGTGGACCAGTTTGCCGTTCTTGAGTACCTTCGCGGCTTCCTCGTTCGCCCGCCTGGTTTCGGGCGGGGCATCCGCTTTCAGGATCAGCGTTGGCACGGTTATCTTGCCAAGCGTTTCGGAGGTGCTCATTCCGCCGCCCCCGCCAGGCCCGCGTCCGACGCCGGACGTGTACGAACCGTGATAGATCCTCTTCGACACCGCCCAGTACTGGCAGTCCAGCAGATCCCACTTCGGCGTTTGCTGCCCGCACTGCGCCACCAAGCCGTCATAGGACCTGTTGTTCTGCGCCACCAGCGCCTCGGCGGTCCCGCCCATCACCAAACCGGGCGCTTCCGCGGCAGCACCGCGGCCCGCGACGGCACCACGTCCGGCGGCTCCGCCCGCGCCTGCCGCCGCGCCGCGTGCGGTGCCCGCGCCACGGCCGGCCCCTGGGGCTCCCAGGCCCGGATCCAGCATGATCACGGCGCGCGGAAGATCCGGGTAAGTGGCCCCGATCCGCATAACCGTGCCGGCTCCCATCGAGTGTCCCATAAGGATGGGCTTCTCCAGCTTCAGCGCGCGGACGAACCCGACCAGATCCTCAACCCCCGCGTCCCCCTTGGTATCCGCCGTGGGCGGATCTGTGTAACCGTGGCCCCGTGCATCCACCATGTAGATGTCGTAGCCGGACTGGAGTTCCTTGGTCAGGGTGGTCCAGTTAAGCCCGTAATCGGTCGAGCCGTGCGCCATCACAATCACCGGTTTACCGGGGGCGGGGAAAGCGTGGTAGTAGTGGATCCGAATTCCATTCGCGTAGACATACCCGTCCGACCACCCCTCCGGGATGCCGGGCGGCGTGGCGGCCATCGCAACACTCGCCAGGACCGCCAGCAGGACCATCGCCAACGCAAGCTTTTGAAGCGGCATGAGACTCCTCCTCTGAATTTGACACCGGGCTACGTTATCCGCACTTTCGTTTTCGGCGCTGCGGCGGAAATCAGCATACCACAGACGGTGTGTCTTGGAGCCGTTGACACGCGGGGCGCCCGCGGCCCGCATGCCCAATTCATCCGAAACCTTTCCGTCCCCCACACCCCCTGGTCATCTGATTTCGCTGCCCCCATCGCCTGCGTCTACCCCACGAGGCTTCCATCCAACCGGCGCCTCAGACGACCCTCCGCCCATGTGCTGACAGAATAGCCGGCAAGGGAGAACGCCCACGCACTTCCCCCGCCGCGAGTCTCTTGCCTCGCTGCTGGCCGTGCTAGGCGGCGGAGGCATTTACTCCTCCCCGCGGAAATTCAAGTCGAGGTTTTTGCCGCGGACGTGCTACCCGCCCGATGTTAACTTTAGTTATGAACCGGCTAGAACATGTGGTGCATAAGTTGGCTTGACAAACTTCAATGCAGGGTTCAGGCTGGATTTATGTTGGGGACCAAGAGCAGTGCTCATGTTTCTTCAGTCGCTCCGCTTGAACGGCGACGCGAAGGTCGGTTCGCATTGCGACTTAGTTGCCACCTGTACCCGCACTCTAAGGAGAAGGCGGCATTTGAGGGGACCATAGTCAACATCAGCCGTTCTGGAATCCTCGTGGCACTGGACTCCGCTGAGATCTCAGCGATCCTAAGACCCGATGAGGCGGCTCGTGTCGTGGTGGATCTGCCTCGACATCGGTTGTTCTCGCCGAGGTGTTTCGAGTGCAGCGCCAGAGTCCTTCGGGTTGTCGTTCTGAAGTCTCAAACCCAAGTGGCAGTTAAAATAGGACGGATTCGAGTCACGGGTCAGAACACGAGGGGGAACTCGACAGACGATTGGCTTAGTGCTCCCATCGAGGGTCTCATCCAGTGAGGGGCTGGAATCCGGGAGTTAGGAGCTGGACTTCCAGTCGCGTATATAAAGCGCATTAGCGTTGGGGAACATCCACCGCCGAGGCACAAAAAACTCGGCCTATCTTTTTGCGGCTTGGCGTCTTTGCGGGAGAACCCCGGCTAGGACTCGGCTTCGGCCCAGTTGGTGCGTTCGATGATGGTGCTGGGTTCGTAGGTAAAGCCGTTGGCCAGGCGCTTTTCCTCCCGGCGCGCGGTCCAGAGGAGGATCGGGCCGACGAGCGCTCCTACGGTGCGGCCCCAACCGCCGAACTCGCTTCCGATTTCGCGGCGCAGGCTGCGGATTCGCCTGCTGAGTTCCTCGTTGGTCTTCTTCAAGCTGTGTTCCATGGCCCATAGCACGGCGCCAGAGGCGGTCTTCAATTGCCGGACTTCCCAGTCGAAACGCCGGCGCACGCGCGGTTCGGGGTGGTTCCGATAGCGCTTCCAGCCCTCGAGTGTGGTCCGCCAAATACGGTAGAGGCTGGGCCCGTTCTTCTCGAAGTCGAGGCGGAAGGCCCAATCCAGAAACCGCTTGGAATCGTCGCGGGAAATAGCGGCGTGCTCGAAGTTGAACTTGTATTGCCCGTGGATGTCGGCGTAGTCCACGTCGGCCAGCATGCGGCCCTGCGCGGAGATCTCCTCGTAGAGAGGCGTGCCGGGCACGGGGGTGTACAGCATGAACTGGTGAAAATCGGTGTTGTGCGAAACGGCGTGCTCGATCTCGGCTTCGATGTTCTGGGGGGTGTGGTGTTCCAGTCCGACAATTGTGGAACCGAGCAGCTTGATGCCGTGGCCGCGAAGCTCCCTGGTGAGATCCACCGTGTCGGTGCCGCTGAGCTTCGAGTAGCTCGATTTCGGGGACTCCAGCCCCATCCAGAGCCAGGAGACTCCCAGTTCGACCAATTCGTCCATGGTGTAGCGCCGGATGGCATTGGCCGAGGAGAAGACGTAGAAGGCCCAGCTCTTATTGGCCTTCTTCATGCAATCGAGCAAGTCCATCGCCCGCTCCCGGTTAAGAAGGAAGTTCTCGTCCATGACGAAGAACGCCTTCACATCCATCGCCGCTTCCATCTCGCACATCACGTCGAACAATTCGCGGCCGGTCTCGTAGAAATTGAGGGACTTGCCCTTGCCTCCAAAGAAGGCCGACGTGGTGCAGAAGTTGCAGCCCATCGGGCAGCCGACCGAGGGGATGATGGTGGCAGCGGTGGCTCCGCCGATTGCGGGCATGCGGACTCCCATCACCCGCATGCCGAAGCCCGAGACGATGTGCGGATGGCGAATGGGTGCGGCCTCGTCCTCTCCGAGATAGCGCCGCATCCAGGAGATGCCGTCGCCTCGCACGATGTGATCGGCATCCACCATCAGGTCCAGGCCGGGAATGGCGGCGACATGGCCTCCGACGACGATCGTGGACCGGGGCGACAGGCGGCGAACCATGCGGCACATCTCCCGCACTTTTCCCACATTGGAGATGATGGAGGAAATGCCCACAATGTCGTACTTCTGGGTGGTCAGTTCGCGCTCGAAGGCCTCACGCGTCGGGAAGTCGAGGACGGTGGTGGGCGCCGAGATGTTCTGCTGAATCATCATGATTCCCCAGGAGCGGTGGAACATGCGCAGAGAAAAAGCGCCCTGCGCCTTGGTCACCTGATTGTGGTACAGCTCCATGGGGTTGATGGAGCGGCTGCCGAATTCGTCGTCCTGAGCGTAAGGTCCGAAAACGGAGCTCAGCAGCACGCGGGCGTGCGAGCCCTTGGGGTGAGTATCCATTGGAGAGGTCCAGAGGGATCTGCTTCATCATAGCAGACTACCGGGGAGGGCCGATGTACAAGAAAGGTAACGCTGCGCCGATGCTTCGTCGTCTTAAAGAGTGCAGGGAATCGTGTGGTATTCTGGTCACATCCATTAGGGGAGGGCCAATGCGGCGGCTCGGCGTGACGTTGGTGTGCTTGCTGTGCGTGCTGGGTCTGTCGGTGATGTTCGGCTGGCAGCGCCGCAATAGGGGTGGTGGTGGCTATCGAAACGAGTTTGCGGCGGTTCCTCCCAATTACAACGAGAAGACGGAGTTCTACTGGGCTCGCCTTCAGTATCCTGAGTTCGGAGGGGGAGGATTCGGGCGGCGGGGCTTTGGGGGCGGTTCCTGGACCACGGACTACCCCAAGGATGACCGGCAGTTCCTTCAGGGATTGCTGCGCCTCTCGCGCGTTCACGCCCGGTCGATGGAGCAGGTGGTCAACCTCGATGACGACGAGATCTTCAACTACCCGTTCGTCTACGCGGTGGAGGTCGGGCATTGGGAACTGAGCGACGCTCAGGCGAAGAAGCTTCGCGAGTACCTCGACCGGGGTGGCTTCCTCATGGTGGACGATTTCCATGGGACTTTCGAATGGGATGTCTTCATGGCGAGCCTTACCAAGGTGTTCCCGGACCGCCCGGTGGTGGACATCGATGACAAGGATGCGATCTTCCACGTTCTCTACGATCTCGATGAGCGGGTGCAGGTTCCGGGCATTGCGGCGCTTCAACGCGGGGTGACTTACGAACAGGATGGGATCGCGGCACGCTGGCGAGCGGTCTACGATGAGAAGGGACGGATCATGGTCGCCATCTGCCACAATATGGATCTGGGAGACGCTTGGGAGTGGGCCGACGACCCCAACTACCCGGAACATTACGCCTCATTAGCCTACCGGATCGGCATTAACTACATTGTTTATTCCATGACACACTAGCCGGGCCGGAGCCAACGTTCAAGACGATGTTCGAATTCTTCTTCAAGTATCCAACGACTGTATTCGCCAAGGGAGACCTGGTGTTCCTCTCCCGGCTGCCGCTGTGGGTGCTGGCTGCGGCGATTCTGACGGTGGCGGCGGTGCTCGGGTGGCTTCTGTGGCGCCGGCGCGGCGGGAAGGCCGGCGCGGTGGAAGGCTTGCGCTGGGCTGCGATCTGGCTCCTGCAAACGGCGATGGCCGCGTTGCTTCTATTAATGCTCTGGCAGCCGGCTATGAGCGTCGCCACGCTCAAGCCGCAGCAGAACATCGTGGCGGTGGTGGTGGACGATTCGCGCAGCATGGCGATCCGCGAGGATGGCAAGACGCGCATCGAACGGGCCCGCTCGGCGCTCGATAGCGGCGTTCTGAGCGCGCTCGCAAAGAAGTTCCAAGTCCGGCTGTATCGTTTCGGCAGCGGCCTGGAACAAGTGCAGAAGCCCGACCAGTTCACCGGAACCGTGGAGTCCACGCACATTGGGACCGCCTTGAAGCAGGTGGCGTCGGAAGCCACCAGCCTGCCGATCGGAGCAGTGGTGTTGGTGAGCGACGGCGCCGACAACACGGGCGGCGTGGACCGGGAGACCATCGCCGAAGTTCGCCGCCGGCGCATTCCGGTACACACGGTGGGCATCGGGCGGGAGCAGTTCGATCGCGACATCGAGATCGCCGAAGCGGTGCTGCCCGCCAGAACGCTGGCGGATTCGCGCGTGAGCGCGCAGGTGACTCTGCACCAGCGTGGGTTCGAAGGGCGGAAGGTGCATCTGGTGGTTTCCGACAACGGCAAACCTCTCGCCTCTCAGGAAGTGACCCTGCGCAAGAACGGGGAGCCGCAAACGGAGACGGTGCTCTTCAACGCGGGAATCGCGGGCGCCAAGACCCTGGCCATTTCCGTGGACCGCGTGGACGGCGAGGAGAATCAAAGGAACAACTCCATCATGCGGTTGATCAATGTGGAGGCGACCAAGCCGCGCGTCCTCTACATTGAAGGCGAGCCGAGGTGGGAGCACAAGTTCGTCATCCGGGCGCTCGGAGAGGACCGCAGCGTACAGCTCGTCTTCATGGTGCGGTCGACGCAGAACAAGGTTTACCGTATGGGGATCAAGGATGCCAAGGAGCTGGAGCAAGGCTTCCCGTCCACCGCGGAAGAACTGTTCGCCTACCAGGGTCTGATCATCGGGAATGTCGAGGCCGCTTACTTCACGCCGGCCCAACAGGAATTGATCCGGCAATTCGCGGACCGCCGCGGCGGGGGAATCCTCTTCCTGGGCGGGCGCGCGGCCCTCTCCGACGGGGGCTACCCGGCCTCACCGCTAGCCGATCTGATCCCTGTTGCGCTGCCGGACCGCAAGGGAACCTTCCACCGGGATCCGGCGCAGGCCAGCCTTACGCCGGCGGGGCGTGACAGTCTGATATGCCGGCTAGTGGAGCGGCCGGAGCCGAACGCCGAACGTTGGAAGAAGCTTCCGGCGCTCGCCGATTACCAGGAGGTGGGCGATCCAAAGCCGGGGGCCCTGGTGCTGGCGGAATCCGTGGTGAACGGTAGCAGGAACTTTCCCCTGCTGGTGACGCAGAACTACGGCCTGGGGCGCACGGCGTTGTTTGCGACGGGCGGAGACTGGCGCTGGCAGATGCTCCAGGACTCCAAGGATCTGACGCACGAGATCTTCTGGCAGCAGTTGGCGCGCTGGCTGGTGACCAACACGCCGGAGCAAGTCAGCGTCTCCACACCGCGCCAGGTGCTGTCGGATGAGGGGCAGGTCAAACTGCGCGCGCAGGCGCGCGACAAATCCTATATGCCTCTCTCGGACGCCAAGGTGCAGGCACACGTCATGGGGCCGGAGGGCGCGCAGGGAACGATCGAGCTCAATCCGTCGTCCACGGAGCCGGGCGTCTACGAGGGCGAGTGGACGGCCGAAAAGCAGGGGTCGTACCTGTTGGAGGTCACGGCCACTCGCGGGAATGAAGCCCTGGGTCGCGACGTGCTCACCTTCCGGCGGGAGAACGGCGTGGCGGAGGATTTTCACGCCGAACAGAACCGGGCCCTGCTGGAGAAGCTTTCCGAAGAGACGGGCGGGCGCTATTTCAGTCCGGACAACCTGGCCAAGCTGAGCGAAGAGGTTTCCTATTCAGAGGCGGGTATCACCACGCGTGAGATCCGGGACCTTTGGGACATGCCGTTCGTCTTTATGTTGTTGTTGTGTCTGCGGGCGGCCGAATGGCTGCTGCGCCGAAAATGGGGCGCCGTATGAGGCTATTGCTTTTAGGGGCGATCTTCGCGTTGACCCTGCCCGCCGCCACGCACTACATCACGGTCGCCGGGCTGGGGGGCGAGGCGGATTACGATCAGCGCTTCACGGGCTGGGCGCAGACCATCGACCAGGTGCTGCGGACCAGCCGCACCGACGCCAGGATCGAAACACTCACCGGAGCGAACGCCACGCGCGACCGCATTCGCGAGGTGCTCGAAAAGGCCGCGCAAGATTGCGGGCCCGCGGATGCTATCGCGTTGATGCTCATCGGCCATGGCACGTTCGATGGCCAGGACTACAAACTGGCGCTGCCAGGCCCCGATATCACCGCGACGGAACTGGCGACGCTGCTGAACAAGAACCGCGCGGGCCGGCAAGTGGTGGTGAATATGACCACGTCCAGCGGCGCATCGCTGGCGGCGCTGCAGAAAGCGGGCAGAATCGTCATCACGGCCACCAAGAGCGGCACGGAGAAGAACGCCACGGTCTTCCCGCGCTACTGGGCCGAGGCGCTGCGCGATCCCACGGCCGACACCGACAAGAGCGAGACGGTCAGCGTGCTCGAAGCCTACCGCTACGCCGCTCTGAAAACGACGGGCTTCTACGAATCGCAGAAACGAATCGCGACGGAGCATCCCATGCTCGAGGACAGCGGCAAGGGGGAAGGCGTGCGCGACCCCAAACCGGAGGAGGGGCAGGGCAGACTGGCCGCCGCGTTCACCTTGCTCCGCTTTGGAGCGGCGCAGGCCGCCGCAAAGGATCCCGCCAAACAGAAACTGCTCGTGAGGAAAGAGGAGGTCGAGCAGCTCATCGACAAGTTGAAATATGAGAAGGCGGCCATAGATTCCACCCAGTACAAGCGGGAACTGGCGAAGCTGCTTCTGGAGTTGGCCCGCTTACAGGAGGAAATCGACAAGTGAGGCTCAGAGCCGCCAGGAACGCTCCCACAGAGAGGCTCCGGGTTGCGGCAGGTGCTCGCTGTGCGGCTTGTTCCTGTTCACCCTCTCTTTGTCCGCCCAGACGCTCGACACCTGCCGCGAGGCGCATCACCGGGGGCGGTTGCAGGAGGAATCGGCCTGTTATCAGAAACTCGCCGCTTCACCAAACCCGTACATTCGCGCCGAGGCCAACTGGGCACTGCGCCGTTTCAAGGAGGCCAACGACTCCGACTTCCGCGAGGCGCTGAAAGCTCAGCCGAAGAACGCCGACTATCGGGTGCGGTGGGGCCGCATGCTCCTGGAGCGCGTGCAGCCGAAAGACGCCCAGGACCTCTTCCTGGAGGCGCTCGAGATCAAGGGCGATCACGCCGGGGCGATTCTCGGTCTGGCTCTGCTGGCTTCCGAAGGCTTCGAGGGCAAGGCGGCGGAACTGGCTCAGAAGGCGCTGGACGCCGATCCGAAGCTGGTCGAGGCGCGCGTTCTGCTGGCCTCCATTGCGCTCGAGGACAACGATCCCCGCAAGGCCGTGGAAGAGGCGCAGAAGGCGCTGGTCCTCGATCCGGAATCGCTCGAGGCGATGGCGATCTGCGCCACGATCGACTGGTTGGAGGACAAGCCCGACACTCCGTACCTTGCGCGCATCCTGAAGATCAATCCGGTTTACGGCGAGGTTTACGCCGTCGCCGGACGCTTTTTCGTGCTGAACCGGCGCTACGACGAGGCCATTCGCTTCTATCGAAAGGCCCTCGAACTCAATCCCGAGTTGTGGAAGGCGCGCGCGGAACTGGGCCTGAACCTGATGCGCATGGGGCAGGAGGCTGAAGCGAAGTCGCTGCTGGAGCAGTGCTACAACGCCGGCGAGACCTATCAAGCGGTGGGCAATCCGCTGCGCCTGATGGACAGCTACAAGAACTTCAAGTACATCAAGAGCGGCAACGTGATTCTGAAGCTCAACGAGCGTGAGGTGGATTTGCTGCAGCCTTACGTGGAAGCGGAAACCAAACGCGCCATCGCCACTTACGAAGCCAAGTACAAAATGCGTCTGGAGCACCCGGTTCAGGTCGAGGTGTACCCGGACCATGAGGACTTCGCCGTGCGCGTGCTAGGGATGCCCGGCATGGGCGCGCTGGGCGTCACGTTCGGATACACCATAGCCATGGACAGCCCCAACAGCAGGAAGCCGGGCGAATTCCACTGGGCGAGCACGGAGTGGCACGAGCTGAGCCACGTGTTCACGCTGGCCGCGACCAACAGCCGCGTTCCACGCTGGTTCACCGAAGGTATGGCAGTGTACGAGGAAACGGCGGTTTCGCCCGAGTGGGGCGACCGGCTCATTCCGCCCGTGATTCTCGCCATCCGGGAGAAGAAACTCCTGCCGGTGGCGCAGCTCGACCGCGGATTCGTTCATCCTACAGCTCCGGAACAGGTGATCATCTCCTATTACCAGGCCGGCAAGATCTGCAATTTCATCGAAGGTAAATGGGGCTATCAGAAGCTCTTGGATATGCTGCAGGCCTTCGGCAAGCGGAAGGACACGCCGGAGGTGATCCAGGAGCAGCTCGGGATGAAGCCGGAGGAGTTCGACAAGCTGTTCCTGACCTGGCTGGAGGCGGCCACGCGCAAGACCGTAGAGGGTTTCGAGCAGTGGAAGAAGGGCATGCAGCACATCGCCGAACTGCTCAAGGGCGAGAAGAACGACGACGTGATCCGGGAAGCCCCCGCCATCCGCGATCTTTACCCCGAGTATGTCGAGGAGGGCAGCCTGTACGAAGTGCTGGCGGACGCCTACCTCGCGAAGAAGGACGAGAAGTCCGCGGCGAGCGAACTCGAGCGCTACGCGCGGGCGGGCGGCCGTAATCCGGATTCGCTGAAGAAACTCGCCACCCTGCTCGAAGCGCAGGGCCGTCCCAAGGATGCCATCGAGGCTCTGAGCCGCCTCAATTTCATCTACCCGCGGGACGAGGAGTTGCACCGGCGCCTGGGAACTTTGCTGCTCGCGCAGGGGAACGCGCCGGATGCCATCCGGGAATTCCGGGCCGCTTTGGCCATGAAGCCGCTGGACCAGGCCGCCTCGCACTATAACCTGGCGCGAGCCTATAAGACGGCGAACCGGGCGGCGGAGGCGCAGGACGAAGTGCTGCTTTCGCTCGAGGCCGCGCCGGGCTACCGCCCCGCGCAGAAACTGCTTTTGGAATTGGACCAGTCCGAAATTGCACCACAGACGAAATGAGAGATTGAAAGACCGGGAGATTTGGTGATTGCAATGGCGCTACCAGCTACAACACAGCTCGACGCAGCGGAACTGAAAAGGAGAATCGACCGCTTCCAGCAGGTTGAGGGAAGCATCCTGAGCGAGATCCACAAGGTGATCGTGGGCCTTGACGATGTGATCGAGCAGGTGCTGGTCGCCCTGTTCGTGGGCGGGCACTGCCTCATCACCGGCATGCCCGGATCGGCAAAGACGCTGATGGTGCGGACCATCGCCCAGGCGCTCGGGCTGACGTTCAAGCGCATTCAGTTCACACCGGACCTGATGCCTTCCGACATCACCGGCACCGACATCATCGAAGAGGACATGACCACGGGACACCGTTCCTGGACGTTTGTCCACGGCCCCATCTTCACCAACATTCTGCTGGCCGACGAGATCAACCGCACCCCGCCGAAGACGCAGTCGGCCCTGCTCGAAGCCATGCAGGAACTCACCTGCACGGTGCGCGGCAACCAGTACAACATCGCGCCGCCTTTCTTCGTGCTGGCCACGCAGAACCCGATCGAGCTCGAGGGCACCTACCCGCTGCCCGAAGCGCAACTGGACCGCTTCTTGTTTAACACCATGCTGCAGTACCTCTCCAAGGAAGAGGAGTTGCAGGTTATCGACCTGACGACCACGACGCACCTGGCACAGGTGGAAGCGGTGACCAACGCGTCGGAGATCCTGGAATTCCACGAACTGGTGCGCATGGTGCCTATCGCGGAGTCGGTGGCCCGCTATGCCATCGAACTGGTGCGGGCCACCCGCCCGAGCGATTCGACGGCTCCGGATTTCATCAAGAAATATGTGAATTTCGGCGCGAGCGTGCGAGCCGCGCAGTTCGTGGTGCTGGCCGCCAAGGCGCGGGCGCTGATGAAACGCCGCTACCACGTCAACTATGAGGACATTCGCGCGCTGGCGATTCCGATTCTGCGGCACCGCATCCTGCTGAACTTCTTCGCCGAATCGGACCGCTTGAAGTCGGACGACATTCTGGTTCGCCTGCTGGAGCAGATACCGGCGCCGAAGGGAGAATAAACTTGTCGCAGCGCTACCTGGATCCCGCGATCCTGGCCGGCATTGCCGGGCTGGACCTGGTCGCCAAGACCGTGGTGGACGGCTTCATCGCCGGCCTGCACCGCTCCCCCGATTTCGGGTTCAGCCAGGAGTTTGCCGAGTATCGCGCCTACAACGAGGGAGACGACCTGCGGCACGTCGACTGGAACGTCTTCGCCCGCACCGAGCGCTGCTACCTGAAACGATACAAGGGCGAGACCAACACGCGGGTGACCCTGCTCATCGACGCCAGCGCCTCGATGGGTTACGGCTCGGGGCGGGTCAACAAGCTCGAATATGCGCGGTTTCTGGCCGCCTCGCTGTTCTACATGTCCCACCAACAGCGCGACGCGGCCGGATTGATCGTCTTCGACGACGAGGTGCGCAACCACATGGCTCCGACCTCGCGGCACGGGCAATTGATGCGGCTCTTGCACGCGCTCGAGAGAATCGAACTCGGCGTTCGCACGGACTTCGAGAAACCGTTTCTGCACTTCCAGGAGTTCCTCTCCCGGCCGGGCATCGTGGTGGTGATTTCGGATTTCTACCAGGACCCCGCCCTCGTGGTGAAGACCATCGAGCCCTTGCGTTACCGCGGCAACGAGCTGATTCTGTTCCACGTCCTGGATCCCGCGGAGATTGCGCCGAATTTCCGCCGGCCGATGTTGCTCGTCGACATGGAGAGCGAAGATTCCATGGACGTCACGCCGGAGTACTCGCAGACGGAGTACCGGGTCAAGATCGACTCGCACGTGCAGGATCTGAAGTCCAGGGCGGTGCGGGCTGGCATGGAATACTTCCTGCTGGACACCAGCCGGCCGCTCGACCAGGCGTTGCGCGAATTTCTCGTGGTGCGTGAGGGGAGGATGTGATGGGCCTGCTCTCTCCATGGTTTCTCGGAGGTCTGGCGGCGATTGGTTTGCCGGTGTGGCTGCACCTGCTCCGAAAACACAAGACCACCCCGCTACGGTTCAGCTCGTTGATGTTCTTCGAAACGCGCGAGCAGAGCTCGGTGAAACATCGCCGGCTGGACTATTTGCTGCTGTTCACCCTGCGCAGCCTGCTGCTGGCGCTCCTGGTGCTGGCGTTCGCCAGCCCGTACATCATGGGTGGGCCGACAACTCTGGGAGGCGGGAAGAAGCTGACCGTGGTGGCGGTAGACAACTCCTTCAGCATGCGGCAAGGCGACCGGCTCAGCCGGGCGCGTCAGGAAGCCATCGGGGTGCTCTCCGGGGTGACTGGCGCCGATCAGGCGCAGGTGCTGTCCTTCGCGGGGCAAGTGCAATTGATGGGGGAACCCACTAACGATCAGCCCGCGCTGCGAGCGGCGGTGCAGGCCATCAAGCAGGACGACTCGCGCAGCTCCTACGGCGATCTGGTCCGTGCGCTGCGATCCATCGCCCAATCCTCGCGCCTGGGTCTCGACGTGCATCTGTTCAGCGATTTGCAGAAGACCTCGATGCCTCCCAGTTTCGTGGAGCTGGCGCTGCCGCCCGGCGCCCGGTTGACGTTGCACCCGGTGGCTTCGCGCCGGTTGCCGAACTGGGCTGTCGAAAGCGTCGCCGCCCCCAGGCTTCTCCAAGAGGGCAAGAAGACGCGCGTGCAGGCCACCATCGCGGGCTACGGTACGGAGGCGGCGACATTGAGGGCCTCGCTGCTGGTCCGGGACAACGTCCTGGAGACGAAGTCCGTGGATGTGCCCGCCGGGGGCCGCGCGACCGTGGAGTTCCTCTCTCTGGAAGCCCCGCACGGGTGGAGCCGCGCGGAGGTTCGCCTGGAGAGCCGCGACGAATTCCCCGCCGACGATCGTTTCCGGTTCCCGGTCGATCGATCCGATGCGAGCCGGATCCTGTTCGTCCATGAGCAGCGCGATTCGCGCTCCGCAACCTATTTTGAGACTGCCCTGCAAGCCGCATCGCAGTCCGTGTTCGCCATGGACAGCGTTACGCCGTCCCAGGTGAGCGGGGTGAGTCCATCGCGGTACGCCTTCGTGGTGCTTTCCAACGTATTGTCCGTGCCGGCCGCCTTCGAAGAAGAACTCAGGAAATTCGTCCGCGGCGGTGGGTCCGCACTGATCGCCGTGGGGCCGGCGGCCTCCGCACGCGGGAAGATCCCGGTGTTCGAGGGTACGGTGGCCGAGTCTCGCTACGCTTCGCGTCAAGGGGAACGCTTCCAGACCGTCGATTGGCTGGACGCCGCGCATCCCTCGATCCGCCGCGCGAACCGCTGGGAGGGCGTCAAGTTCTACCAGGTGTTCCGGATTGAAGCCGCCGGCGCTCGCGTGCTGGCGCGGGTCACCGATCAGACCCCCATCCTGCTGGAGAAGCAGGAGGGCGCGGGCCGGGTCATGCTGTTTGCCTCCACCTTCGACAACATCGCCAACGATTTCCCGTTGCATTCCTCTTTCGTTCCGTTTGTGGAGCAAACCGCGCGCTATCTCGGCGGGCTCGAGGAGACCACCGGCAGTCAGCCCGTGGGGGCGTACTACGATTTGCGAAAGACCAAGGCGGAAGGCGGCGCCACCGATGTACTCGACCCCAACGGCCGCCGGGTGCTCGAGCTCTCGCAGCAGGCATCCGCCCTGGGGTTCACGCTGGCCGAAGAAGGCTTCTACGAGATCCGGAGGAGCAACGGACGGCAGGAGTTGGTGGCGGTGAATGCGGACCGGAGAGAATCGGACTTCGAACCGATGCCGAAGGAAACCTTGGCACTGTGGCAGAATACGGGTGAGGGCTCGGCAACGGCTTCGGGGACAAGCACAGCGGCGGCCAAGCCGATCGGTTTTTGGTGGTACGTGTTGCTGGTTGCATTCCTGCTGGCCGTGGCGGAATCGGTGGTAGCCGGCAGATACCTGACGATTAAGAAGGAGGCGGCATGAGTTCGCTAGAACTGCTGAACGCTTACCTGAAGCGGCTGGAAGCACGGTTTCGCCTGGCGGCGCTGGCGCGAGGCGCCGCGGTGGTCACGGTGGCGGCCTTGCTGGCAACGGTCCTGATCGTACTCGCGACGAATTGGCTCGCGTTCTCGAGCGTGAGCCTCACCGCGGGGCGCATCGCGCTGTTCTTATGCGTCGCCTTCACGCTGGGTTTCGGGCTGGCGCTGCCACTCTCGAAACTCAATCGCCGGAGAACCGCCCACGAAACGGAGCGCCTTGTCCCCGATTTCGACCAGCGGCTGCTCACCATCGCCGAAAAACAATCTGAGGGGGAGCCCCAGCCTTTCCTCGAACTTCTGGCCGCGGACACCCTGAAACTGGCGCAGGACGTCAAACCCGAGCAGGTGGTTCGCAGCCCCTTGCTGGTGGGTTTCTCTTCCGCGGCTCTGGCCTCTGTGGGCACGCTGCTGTGGCTGATTCTGGGCGCCTCCGGTTTCCTGGGCCACGGAGCGCGTTTGCTGTGGGCGGGTCCGCCGCGCGCAGGGGAGACGACGCAGGCGTTCTACGACATCCTGGTCAGTCCGGGCAACCGGACCGTGCGCCGGGGAGGGAACCAGTCCGTCACGGCGCAGTTGATTGGCTTCGAGTCCCCCAGCGTGCGGCTGTTCGCCAAGTATCGCGACTCGTCGAAGTGGGAAGAAGCGCCGATGGTTCCGCGCGAGGGCGGCTCGTCCTACGAGTTCCTGTTCGCGGGCCTTCCGCAGACGGTCGAGTACTACGCCGCGGCGGGCAGGGTGAACTCCAAGACGTTCACGATCACCGTGGTGGATGTTCCCAACGTGAAGCGCATGCGCGTCACCTATCGCTATCCGGCCTGGACCGGGTTGCCCAATTCCGTCGAGGATCCGGGCGGCGACCTGCGTGCCGTGGAAGGCACCGAAGCCGAGATCGCAGTGGAGACGGACAAGCCGCTCGGCAGCGGGCAACTGGTTTTGGAAGACGGCACGCAGCTCAACCTGGAAACCGGTACCGGAAATTGGCGCACGGCGCGAGTGAAGATCCAACAGGACGGCGCGTACCACATCGCGGCGCTGGACAGAGGCGAATCGGTCCGCCTCACGGACGACTACTTCATCGAAGCGCAGAAAGACACGGCGCCGATGGTACACCTGGTCCGGCCCGGTCGAGACGCCCGGGTGCTGCCGATTGAGGAAGTTCCCGTCACGGTGGAAGGCGGGGACGACTTCGGCCTGCGGGAACTGAGCCTGCACTACTCCGTGAATGGTGGTCCGGAGAAGGTGGTCCCGCTGTTGAAGGACAAGAGCGCCAAGCAGGCCGACGGAACGGTGCTGCTTTCCCTGGAGGACTACAAGCTGGTTCCCGGCGACGTGATTGCCCTCTACGCCTCGGCTGGCGATGCCCGGAATTCCACGAAGACCGACATGTTCTTCGTCGAGACGGTGCCGTACGAGCGCGAGTACACGCAGTCGCAGCAGATGGGCGGCGGCGGGGGAGAGGGCGAAGGGGAGGGACGCGGTGGCCAGCAGCCGGGCCAGATTTCCCGGCGGCAGAAGGAGATCATCGCGGCCACCTGGAACCAACTCCGGGATAAGCGGGCGGATAAGAAGGCCATGACCGAGACCGCCCAGTTCCTGTCGGATATGCAGACCAAGCTGCGTGAGCAGGCGCAGTCGCTGGCGGACCGCATGGGCCGCCGCGAGCTCTCCACACAGAACGAGGAGTTCAAGGGATTCTCCGTCGACATGGAACAGGCCGCCAAGGCCATGGGGGAAGCCTCCGGGAAGTTGAAGGAAGCCAAGTTCCAGGACGCCGTCGCTCCGGAGCAGAAGGCGTTGCAGCATCTGCTGCGGGCCGAGGCTACCTACCGTCAGATTCAGGTTGCCTTCGGCAGCCGCGGTGGGCAGCGTGGAGGCGGTGGTGGTGGCGGTGGTCAGGGCCGCGATCTGGAGAACCTGTTCGACCTGGAACTCGACACCGAGAAGAACCAATACGAGACCGGGCAGCAGGCTTCCAGCGGCGGCAGCGGCAGCCAGCGCGCCCGGGAGATCGACGAGGCTCTGCAGCGGTTGGAGCAACTGGCGAAACGGCAGCAGGAGCTCGCCGCCCAGGCGGCGCGTCAGCCGCAGCAGGCTCTCCAACAGAGGTGGCAGCAGGAAATGTTGAGGCGGGAGGCCGAGGAGTTGCAAAGGCAAATGGAGCAGCTTGCCCAACAGAACCAGTCCGGGCAGCAGGGTTCCCAATCCGGCCAGCAGTCTTCGCAGTCCGGCCAATCCCAGTCTTCACAGGCGGGCCGGTCGCAGCCGTCGCAAGCGGGCAGGGCAGGGCAATCTTCTCAGCAATCCGCGTCCCGCGGGCAGCGGGGGCAGCAACAACAGCAGGCCGATTCGCGCCTGGAGCAGGCCTTGCAGCGCCTGCAGGAAGCCACCAACGACATGCGCCGGGCCAGTTCGGCCCAGAACGGCAACCAGCCTCAGAATCAGGCGGATGCCCGCCGCGCAGCCGATCGGCTGCGGGAGGCCCAGGACATGATGCGCGGCATGCGCAGCGATCAGGCGGGTCAACAGGTGGGCGACCTGGCGCGCCGGGCGGACCAACTCGCCGCCGGCCAGCAGGATTTCGAGGGCCGGCTCCGGCAGGTCTTCCGCAATCCAAATGCGCCCGACGGGCGCGCCGTTCCTCAGAACGTGACCCGCGACCAGCTCGAAAGGTCGCAGCAATTGGCGGCCGAGAGAGAGAAGATGCTGCAGGAGCTTACCCAGCTCGAGCGCGACATGCAGCAGGCGGCACGAGACCTCGCCGGCGCGCAGCGGGCGGCGTCCTCGAAGGTGCGCAGCGCGCTTGGCAACGCCCAGCAGAACGAGCTGGACGAGAGGATGAAGTACAACGCCGATCTCCTCCGGCGTGGCTACGGGCCCTACGTGCTTCCGCGAGAGCTTCCCATCACAGAAGGCCTGAACGACCTTCGCGACCAATTGCGAGAGGCGCAGGGCGCGCTGAGCGGGAACCCCGCCGGCCGGAACAACGACCAGCAGGCGCTCGCGCAGCTTGAACAAATGCGGAATCGCCTGCAAGGGCTGACGCGCGGCGGCCAGCAACAACAAGGACAAGGCCAGCGCGGAGGCCAGCAACAACAGAACGGACAGCAACAGCAAGGCCAAGGGCAGGGGCAGCGAGGCCAAGGTGGCCAACAGCAAGGGCAAGGTCAACGCGGCGGCGGCCAGCAGCAGGGCGCCTCAGGCCAGCAACAGGGCCAGGGCGGGCAGCGCGGTGGTGGTGGGCAAGGTCGCGATGGACAGCAGTTGGGCTTTGGTCAGCGAGACAACAACGGGCAGATTCGCCAGCAAGGGGGCGATCAAGGCTGGAATCGCAATGCGGCGAACCGCGGTGACTTAACGATCGGCCCGATCCCGAGTCCGATGCGGGTCACCGATTCGGCCGAGGTGGGCCGCGTCTATCAAGACACCATGCGAGACCTTACGCAACTGCGGCAGTACTTCAGCGACGACCCGCAGGCAGCGGCGGACGTGCAGGACCTGATTCGCCAGATGTCACAACTCGACCCCAGCCGCTTTGCCGACAATGCGCTGGTGCTCGAGCGGATCAGGAACGTGATCCTGCCGAACGTGGAGCAACTCGAGGTGCAGGTTCGCCGCCAGCTCGACGAGGAGCAGGGCGGGCAGGTCCGGAACGCGGGTTCCGAGCCGGTGCCGCCGGGCTACTCCGATGCGGTGGCGGACTACTTCCGGCGGCTCAGCAAGAGCAAGTAGTCTCACGCAAAGTCGCCAAGCCGCAAAGAAATACCTGGGCTTCTTTGCGCCTTTGCGCCTTGGCGTGAGACTCTCAGCGGACTACGGCGAAGCCCCCACCGCCACGCCTACTGGCTGGGAGACCCGGGGGCCGATGCCCACCGTTAGGGGAACTGCGTCGCCCGCCGCCACTTCCGCGGAAACCTTGATCCAGAAGATGTACAGGTCGGGATCGGTTTCGGAGATGCTGGCATACTCCGCCGCGTGCGGCACGCCGCCGAGAGATACCTGGATCAATTTGGGGTTGGCCAAGACCTGCGGGTCGGCTAACCCGGCGACCGTCACCCTCAGATACTCTCCTGGAAGGATGGGAAGCGCCGGCGTGGTCGCCACTCCCCAAAACAGGGAAACGTCTTGAATTACCGGAGGCGCCTGACCGATGGACACCACAAAGGGCGGGAGGACTTCGCCCGCGATCACCAGGCGCAACACTGCGGGGCCCACATCCAGTCCGGCAGGCACCCGCAAGAGGATGGCGTTCGCCTGAACGCTCTCGACCGCCGCCGGCAGTCCGTCGATGGTGACGCTCGGCGCGGGGCTCTGCGGAAGGTTCGCGACCGTCAGAAGCGCCTGGCCGCCCGCATAGATGCTGGGTTGGCCCGAGGCGGGGTCAACCGGCGTGGGGTCGGGGATCGGGGCGTTTTCGCGGCCTGGCTGAATCTCGAGGGCGCCGGCCAACGTGGCGCTCTCGAATCCTGTGAGCACCGCGATCGGCAGCACGCCGGGCTTCGCGGCGGGAGAGACGCGAACGTTCACGAGCAGCCTGTCCGGACCCAGCACCCAGATTCGCTGGACCAGCACGTCGCTCGATCCAAACCCCGCGACGGTTTGCCCATCGGAGAAGTTCGTGTGGAGGCCGGTGATCTCGAGCATGGCTTCCGATCCGGCGGGCAACCGCGGAGGAGACACGAGCGACACCGTCGGGGTTCCGGCGGCTTCGTACCGATACGAGGGCAGCGGGTCCCGGTAGGCATCCAGAAACATAGACGTCTGCCCCTCGCGGTCGAGCGCCGTGACCACGGCAGTATGCTCGGAAGCGCCTTGCGGGGGCCGCACGGTCAGCTCGCCGGTCTCCCAGTCGAAGCTCACAAACTCAGCGGCTAGCCCGTCGAATAGAGCACGGTTGAACGGGGTCAGGTTCGAGCCGTTCAGCACCACCGTCCGGCGCCCGGACTCATCCAGGCGAGGCGTGACGGAGCCAATCGATGGCGGCTGGCTCGATACCAGATACATCGCCGACGGCAGAACGTAAATGTTGTTCTTCAAGCTGAACACGAGACTCTGCGGGCCCCCGCTGCCGAATGGGCTGAAACCCACGGAAAACTGGAGGTAAGGGGCAAATCCCGCCGGCAAGTACGCCTCGAAGGAATCCTGTAGAACCCTCGCCGAGCCGCCGATGGCGTCCACACGCAAGCCGGGCGCCACCGCGCCATTCTCGATGAGCCCCTGGCCTTGGGCCAGCATGAAACTCCGCGGCCCGTTCACGTTCAGAAACGCGGGATTGATGCCGTAGGATCCGGGGTAGCTGTAGGTGACGACATCGTGCACATCGAGAGCATCCCGCGGCGCGACGGCGAAGTCGAAGCCAGTCCGCGGCTTCCCGGGAAGGACCTCGACCAGGCTTGCTTGCGCAATGGCCATGGTACTGGGGTAAAACACAGTCTCGAACAAGGGGCCGGCTGGCACCGGCTTGCCGTCGGAGTCAACAGGGAGTTGAATGTCAGCTGGACCAAGATTGCTCTGAACACCAGGTGGAAGTGGATGAACGTAGAGGTAGTACATGCCCGGCGGCAAGCCGGCGATCTCGTAGGATCCGTCCGGATCGGCGAGGGTGCTCACTACCCTCCCGGACGACTCGATGGCGACAACCGAAGCTAGATGCACACCCTGACCGTCGAGCGTGACCCGGCCGCTGATGCTCCCGGTAGTGGCGGCGTAGCCCGGGGCAGGGTAGAGCAGGGAAATGCCCGTCACGTCATCCGGCGCAAGCGGCATGGCGCGCGTCGTGGACCGGGTCGCCGCGGTGGACATCGCGCTCGACGTGAAGGTATGCTGCAAGCCCAATGCGTGGCCCAGTTCGTGGACCATGGTCAAGTAGAACGCATCGCTGTAGCTGGGCCGCGCTGACAAGTCGTTGCCCAGCACCAGCACGGAGCGCACAATGGGCACGAACGAACCGTTCTCGCCTTTCACCATCGCGGAGAACGTGGTCGGGCCGCCCATCGCAACGACTCCGGGCGGCAGGTCCCACTCCCCGAAAAGGACATCGATGCCGGGCGAGGTTTGCGCTACGGCCGCCGAGGAAGAGAAGCCGCCGAATTGAAGACGCAGCGCGGAGGTCTGGACGCCGCTCCATGTCGAAGCTGCCATGCGGATCTGGCTCACGAGGGCGGGGAAGCTGTCGCTCTTCGCAAGTACCGGGACATTGTGCGAAATCACGTATTGGAGCGTCGAATCCGGCAGTGCGCTTAGGTCGAATTTCTCGGGCGCTTTGCCGTAGGGGGCCGCGGAAGTTGTGTAGTGGATGAAGTGGTAATTGGCAAAGGCTGTGCCGGCGCAGAGGATCGTTAGGAATCCGCAGAGGACCACCGCCCGTCGAGTCACTGCGCTGGCCCTCCCCGGCTGGAGGCCGTGCGAACCCGCGAGCGCAAATCGGTCAGCCGCAACCGGATTGCCTGGTCGTTGATCAGCCGGCCGGTCTTCGGGTCCAACATGGTCTCGCTGGCGGCGGCGCGGGTGGCGATCCACTCGCCCTTGTCATCCTTCTGGAGCCGGAACACACCCTGCGAAAGGCCGATGATCTGAGTCAGTCCGCTGGGGCCCGTCCAGAGGAAGAGAACGTACTCGACACCACCGCCGAGTTGCGGGGAACCGGAAAAGGTCTGGCTCATCCCCTGAGATGCACCGCCCAAGACGACGACATCCACTTGGGACGCCACCGGCCCCTTCAGGCGTTCCAAGACCTGGATGGAGTACTGCGTGTAAATCAGGGGGCCGCGGGCGCCAGTGCCGGTGGAGACCACACGGCCGCGCACGATGGCGGTGGACTTGCCTGCAATCTCGTCGAGCGACAGGTACTCCAGGGTGGCGGCCTGTAACCCGAGCGCCAGAACCAGCAGGCATCCGATGCGCATCAGTCTTGGCATGACAATACCAATACTGGTGCGAGCACGTCCTCTTCCAAATCATCCTATTGAAAACACTGAAGATGCGCGCGACGCGAGGCTACAACTTGGGTTGCTGGGACACGCTGGCGTGACCACTTGTCCCAGATCTTAGCCCCCAGTCCTCGCACGATCATGACCGGCGCCGCGATTTCGTGGCGGACGCCGTCGATGGTGGTCCCGAAAACGAAGGCCTCCTCGCCTTAGCCGTAAATGCCCTCGAAAACGGTTTGCGGATGCAGGCTTCCCGCGACTGGACACAGCGGTAGACCTGAGGCAGCGTCGACATGCCGGTGATGTCAATGGTCCTGTAGCATTTGTTGGATGCCGAAGCGCCGTAGCCGAAGCCCAGCGTCAACAGCGACCCGACGGCCATTGACGTTGGTTGCAGCCGGGCCTTGTCGTAGTCCCAGCTCTCGGTGCCCCGTTGCCGATCTTCACTTGTCCGACCTCACCAGAGTGCGCCGTCATTGCGAGGAGTAGGACTACAATGGAAGCAGGACAAGGGATCGGCCATGTCAGACAAACAGCACGCCCATCAGTTGCTCGATCAGCTCGCCCCCAGCCAGTTCGACGCCGTGGTCAGGTTGATCGAAGTGATGGTCCACGAGGACGACGAGGAACTGACCGCCGAAGACCGCCGCGCCTTGCGGGCTTCCGACGAGTACTTCCGCGTCGGCGGCCAGGGCATCCCCTTCGAGCAGGTCGTCGCCGACCTTGGCTTCACCACGGATCAGATCCGCGGCGCTTCGCGGGAAGAGTAACCCGCGCCGTGAAGAAGATTCGCTTCGAGCCCAACGTCCCGGCCGAGATCCGCGTCACTCCGCAACCCATCGCCATGACGATTCTCGGGGCCATTCAGCGCTACGCAGAAACCGGCGCCGGCCGCGTCAAGCCTCGCGTCGGCAGCCACCGCGTCTTCTTCAAGGAGACCGCCGACACCATCACCATCCACCGCATCCGCGATCGCCGCAACGTCTGCCGCTGAGGCGCGCGGATGCCGCGCTCCCGACAGAACGCCGCCACAATCTGCCCGCTCCGCCCTTGTTCCGATACCAACCCTCTCCACTTCGCCCACGCTTTCGCATATCCCCAAAGTGAGCCATCGCGCGGACGATCACAAGATGGGCTTCGCGTAGGGCTCACCCCCCGTTGCTCATTGGACGGGCACGATCTTGATATCTGAGACCTGGGGATAACGCTTCAAAGGTGAAAAGTCCACCTTCCAGAAATCAACCTCGTATAGTTCACTGTTCCGGTCGACGTTTGCCCCTTGGCGGCTCCGCCGCCGTGGATGGTTGGCTGTCGGCACCTGAGCCGCCGCCGGCGCCCAGATTCACCTGCCGGCACGCGCAAATCGCCATCAAGAGAAGGGCAGCCGTGAACGAACGAGTGTGGCAGTACTGCACCATCGTGGCGATGATCCGATTCACACTCAGCCCCCGGTCGCCCGCACGATCATGACCGGCGCCTCAATTTCGTGGCGGACGCCGTCGATGGTTGTCCCGAAAACGATGTCCTGTATCCCCCGATGCCCGTGGGCGCCCATCACCACCAGATCGGGGTGGATTTCCCGCGCGTAGCGGACAATCTCCTGCCGCGGGCGGTTCGAGTACCGCACCACCGCCTCCACATCCACATCCTGCTTCCGAAGGGCCCCGGCAATCTCCTCGAGGTAATGGCTGCCGGCTTCCACCTCGGCGGTATCGGCCAGCGAGCCAAACAGTTGGCTGGTCACATCCTCTTCCACGTGGAGTAGATACAACTTGGCGCCGTGCGACCGCGCCAGCGCGGCGGCGTGCGCCACGGCCTGCCGGTCGATGCCGGTGTGGTCGAGCGGCACTAAGATCCGGTGATACACCGGCGAGGCGATTTCCGCGCCTACCCGCTCGGGCACCTCGATCAGCGGGCGCGCCAGGCGGCGCATCCAGCTCCGGAGAAGCGGCTCAAACGTCACGTAGAACAGCATGACGAGAAGCAGCAGCGCTACCGGAATTACCACGAGCGAAACCAGCCAGCGGTACTCGCCCGCGGCGGCCAGCCAGCCCAGAATCGCACTGCCTGCCAGCCGGATGTTCAGACCGACGATGATTGCGGCCACTGTCCAGGCCAGGGCTTGCACCCAGCCGCGATTCGCAAAAGTGCCCATCTTCTCGCGATCGCTCGTGAAGTGGATCAGTGGGATGACCGCGAAGGGCAGTTGCAGGCTGAGGATCACCTGGCTCAGGATCAGGAGCTTGTAAGTTGCCGCGTCGCCGGCGATGTAGATGGTGATCACAGCGGGCACAAGCGCCGCCATGCGCGTGATCAAGCGGCGCAGCCAGGCTTGCATGCGGAAGCTGAGGAACCCTTCCATCACGATCTGGCCGGCCATGGTGCCGGTCAGGGTGGAAGCCTGGCCGGAGCACAGCAGCGCCACCGCGAAGAGCACCCCCGCTGCCGCCGTCCCCAACAGCGGGGCAAGCAACAGGTGAGCCTGCTGAATCTCGGTCACCACAATGCCGCGTTTGAAAAACGTGGAGGCGGCCAGAATCAGGATGGCGGCATTCACCAGGAGCGCCCCGTTCAGGGCAATCACGGAATCGACCAGGTTGAAGCGGCAAGCGGTGCGCTTGGCCGCCTCACTGGCCTCGACCTGCCGCGTCTGCACCAGCGCCGAGTGCAGATACAGGTTGTGCGGCATCACCGTAGCGCCCAGAATCCCGATCGCGATGTACAGGCTCTCATCGCTGAGGGAGGGAAGCAGACCGCCGATCACCTCCATCGCGACTGGCTGGGCGAACAGAATCTCGAATAGGAAGCAGCCGCCGATCACCGTGATCAAGGAAAGCACGAACGCCTCGAGGGCGCGGATGCCGATCTTCGTCAGCCACAACACGAGCAGGGTGTCCAGAGCCGTCAGCATCACCCCGGCAAGCAGCGGGATGTGAAAAAGCAGGTTCAGCCCGATCGCGGCGCCGAGCACCTCCGCCAGGTCGCACGCGGTGATGGCGATCTCGCACAGGAACCAAAGTGCGCGGTTGACGGGGGTCGGATACGCCTCACGGCAAGCCTGCGCCAGATCGAGACGGCGCACGATGCCGAGCCGCGCGCTCAAGGTCTGGAGAAGGATTGCCATGAGGTTGGACATCACCAGCACCCACAGCAGCTTGTAGCCGAAGCGCGCGCCGCCTTCCAGATCCGTGGCCCAGTTGCCGGGATCCATGTAGCCGACGCTCACCAGATAGGCCGGGCCGGCGAAGGCGAACATGCGCCGCCACAACGAAGGTTGTTGGGTTCCCACCGAGGAGTGGACCTCGGGCAGGGAACGCGGCTTCCCGATGCTCATGCTTGCCTCCGGCGGAAGCGCACGCTCGGCACAACGGCATCGAAAACTCGCGTCACTGTCGCCGTCATTGGTGTCTATCATAACTGGAATTGGGGCGACTCGTTCTCAGGGTCACCTGGATCGCCGTGGTCCATTCTGAGCAGTGTGGTGGTTTTCGACCACTCCCACGGCCGGTTTCTGTGGGCTAAGTATCTGCATTATAATGTACTTAGAATTTGGCATCCAGGTTGCATTCCTGGAAGCGGAGTGATGGAGGCAGCCATGAAAGCGACGGCATGGAAGCTCTTGGTAATGGCCCTGGTCCTCACCGGCATGACGTGGGCCGCGGAGGACGACGAGCCCGGAAGAGGCGTGGCACGCATCAGTCTGATGGACGGAGATGTGTCCGTTCGCCGAGGCGACTCCGGCGATTGGGTGGCCGCCGCCGTCAACGCGCCGCTTAGCGTGGAAGATAGTGTCGTCACCGGCGCCAACTCCCGCGCCGAAGTGCAATTGGATTGGGCCAATCTCATCCGCCTGTCATCGAATGCCGAAGTGCGGCTGGCCGAACTGGAGAACCAGCGCTTCATGCTGCAGGTGGCGCGCGGGTTGGTGACCTTCAGGGTCCTGCGCGAATCCGACGCCGACGTTGAAATCAGCACGCCCAGCGTCTCTGTAAGGCCGGCGGGGATGGGAGTTTATCGTGTCGAAGTGCTGGACAACGGCGACTCCCAAATCACCGTCCGCTCCGGCAGCGCGGACATCTTCACGCCGCGCGGCTCCCAACAGCTCCGGGCGGGCAGGACCATGCTGGCCCGCGGTTCCGCGGACGATCCCGAGTTCCGCATCGTGAGCGCGATCGGCCGGGATGAGTGGGATCGCTGGAACGAGAATCGCGACGGCTACTTCACCCGAACCGATAGCTATCAATACGTGGACTCCAGCATCTACGGCGCTGAGGACCTCGACGACTACGGTTCATGGATTTATGCCGCTCCCTACGGCTACGTTTGGTCGCCGAGAGTGGACGCCGGTTGGGCGCCTTACTCCTACGGCCAGTGGAGTTGGATGGATTACTACGGCTGGAGCTGGGTCAGCTACGATCCCTGGGGCTGGGCGCCGTTCCACTACGGACGCTGGTTCCATAACGGGTCCCGCGGCTGGTGCTGGTTCCCAGGAGCGATGCACACGCGGCAATACTGGAGGCCGGGCCTGGTCGCCTTCTTCGGATACGGCGACTGGAGCGGCCTGAGCGTGGGCGTGGGGTTCGGACACGTGGGCTGGGTCCCGCTGGCGCCTTACGAAACGTACCGGCCGTGGTACGGCCGCGGCATGTATGGCGGCTACCGGAACACCACGATTATCGACAACAGCGTGCACATCGTCAATAACACGAACATCGTGAACACCTACAGGAATGCGCGCATCGCGAACGCCGTTTCGGGTGTGGACGCCTCGCAGTTCGGACGTGGGAGGGCCAACGTGATCCGCGTGCCCGACAGTCAGATGAGGCGAGCCGACCTGATGCAAGGCCGGGTACCCCTCGTGCCCAACCGGGACAGCCTGCGGGTTTCCAGCCGGGAGATCAATCCTGGCCAGGCGCCCCGCACGGCAGCCAACGAACGGTTTGTTTCAAGGCGGCAACCCGACCGCGTGGACCGGGTCCCGTTCGATCAGCAGCAGAGGGCCATGGAGCAGGTTTCGCGCAGGACCTTCAACGCGCCGGCAGCGGTAGCCCCAGCGACGGTCAATGCGCCGCGCACCGGGCAGGGAACTGCCCCGAGGACCGCTGCCGGAAGCGACGGCTGGCGGAACATGGGCGGGGCGGCCACAAGACCCGCGGAGACCGGCGCGGCTCCGAGTAGTCGCACGGCGCCGGCGCAGCCAGCGGCCCCCGGCAACCAGGGCAACTCCTGGCGGCGATTCGAGGACGCCGGCGGAGGCGCGCCGAGCCGGCCGTCCCGAGTGGAGTCGCCGCAGTCCCCGGCGCCGCAGGTGGATCGCAACAACGGCGGCGGGCAGGTTCGGATTAGCCCTCCGATCGTACGGCAGCGGGAGAGCGCGCCACCTCCGCCTTCGCAGGCTTCGCGGCCGAGCGAGTCGCCCCGCTACAGCGCGCCCGCACGAGAAGCCCCGCCGACCCCGCGCTACAGCGAGCCTGCCCGGCAGGCTCCGCAAGCTCAGCCGAGCCCGCGTAGCGAGCCTGCGCGGCAGGCTCCATCGGGCGGGGGCGCAACCTCACGGAGCAGCGAGGCGCCGTCCAGGAATCGGAGCCGCTAGAGATCGCGCGTCTCCGCAGTTGGATTTCTTCCCTCAAGGCCCGCTCCCAGGTTCTCGGGAGCGGGCCACCTTTTTCTTAGGAGACAAGCCTCGAGGCCGGGTCTGAGACGCAATTGAGTGTAAAATGGAAGGCGGCCAAAAATCCGGAACGGAAATCCTGGCTGAAGTGAGGAGATTTGGCCGTGTTGAGCTACGCGCAGGGAGCCGAAGTACCCCTCCTCGAGCAGACCATCCACCAGGTTCTGGATGAGGCGGCGACGCGCATCCCGGACCACGAAGCGGTGGTGTCCCGTCACCAGGGGGTGCGGCTGACCTATCGCCAGCTCCAGCAGGAGTCGATGCGCGTGGCGCGTGGGTTGTGGGGCCTCGGCATCCGCCCGGGCGACCGCGTGGGCATGTGGTCCACGACTTGCGTGGAATGGATCTACCTCCAGACGGCCGTGGCGCGTCTGGGAGCGGTGCTGGTGAACCTGAACCCCGCCTACCGGGTTCTGGATTTGCGGCTGATCCTTCGGAAGTCGGGCGTGAAGGCCCTGTTCTTCCACGAGAAGGACCAGCGGGCCGACTACGCGGGGATCGTGCGGGAAACCCTGGCGGGGCAGGACCTGCCTCTCCGCAGCTCGATTCTGCTGGATTCGGACGCCTGGGACCGGATGCTGGAGGGCGGAACCGATTTCCCCCAGTCTCCAGTCAACCCGGAGGAAGTGGTCAACATTCAATACACTTCCGGGACCACCGGCCTCCCCAAAGGCGTAATGCTGACACACCGCAACCTGGTGAATAACGGCTACCTGATGGGCAACAACATGCGGATCGGCGGCCAGGACCGGATTTGTGCGCCCGTGCCGCTGTACCACTGCTTCGGCTGCGTCATCGGCGTGATGGTAGCGCTGACCCACGGCGCGACGCTGGTCCTGCCTGCCGCGCAATTCGACGCCCTGGCCACGCTGGAAGCGGTTCAGTCGGAGCGATGCACGGCGCTGTACGGCGTTCCCACCATGTTCATCGCGGAGTTCGAACACCCCCAGTTCGGCAGCTTCGATACGTCTACACTCCGCACCGGCGTCATGGCCGGGTCGCCCTGTCCGATCGAGCTCATGAAGCGGGTCGCCGGAGAACTGCACTGTCCGGAGATCACCATCGTCTACGGGCAGACAGAAACCTCGCCGGGGATCACGCAGTCGGCGACCGATGACGCGCTGGAACTTCGCGTTGCCACGGTAGGGGGGCCGCTGCCGAACACCGAGGTCAAAGTCGTCGATCCAATCAGCGGCCAGACAGTCAATGTCGGCGAGCAGGGGGAGCTGTGCGCGCGGGGCTACCTGGTCATGAAGGGCTACGACGGCGACCCGCAGGCCACCGCGCAGGTGATCGACCCAGAGGGCTGGCTGCACACTGGAGACCTTGCCTTCATGCGGCCGGATGGCTACTTCCGGATCACGGGGCGGGCCAAGGACATGATCAGCCGGGGCGGGGAAAAGATCTATCCGCGCGAGATCGAGGAGTTCCTGCACGGGCACCCCAAGGTGGCCGACGTATACGTCGTGGGACTGCCCGACGAGCGGTTGGGCGAGAGCGTGCTGGCATGGATCAAGCTAAAGAGCGGCCAGACCGCCACCGCGGACGAAATCCGCCGCTTCTGCCGCGACAAGATTGCATATTTCAAAATCCCGAAGCATGTGCGATTCGTGGACTCTTTCCCCATGACGGCCAACGGCAAGGTGCAGAAGTACCTGATCCGCCAGCAGGAGATCCAGGACCGCGGCCTGGAAGGGGTGGCCGGGATCGCCACCGCGTAGCGGTCCGCAGATTCCTCTCACTCCGGCACAAGTAGACATAATATCTGTTATCGGAAGTTGCAAACCCCTGTTTCGCAGTCCATCCAACCTGCTACAATTGCCGCAGGGCTTTCAGGCCCCGCCCTATAAGGACCGTCATGAGCGACCAGCAGCCAGCCACCAAGCAGGACCTCGCAGATCTCGAGGCCCGGCTAGCAACCATCCTGAGCGGCTTCGAGGCCAGACTCTCCGCCACCTTCACCGAGAAACTCCGCGACGTAGAAACTAAGCTCCTCGGCGCCTACTTCTCTTACCAGGAGCACGAACGTATCCAGTTCCAGCACCTCAAGTCCGACACGGGCAACGCCACAAAAGCCGCCGAACTCCGCATCGACAATCTCGAGCAGAGACTCCTTGAAGTCGAGCGCAGACTACTCAGCGACCCGCCGCACTAGAATGACCATGCTTCGTCCGTTGCTGTTTCCCCTCCTGCTCCTGACCCCCATCCTTGCGAACGCCCAGCGAGCCAATCCCGTCCGGCATCTGACGACTTTCGATGCCAACGTGGCCGAGTTCATGGAGGAGCGCACCCTGGATCTTCAGCCGGGCCTGAACAGCGTCGAGTTTCGCGGCCTCATGCCGCCGATGGGCCCGACGTGCGCAACCAGAAGCCCCCGAGCCACTCTCCGGCACGCCCCGGCGCAACAAGCTGGTAACGCGGATCGAGGTTGTGATCTCCAACCGCGGCGACATTCCTTCCACGGCGTTTGTGCGCGAGGGCGTGGAAGAGTGGGGCAACCGGAACTGGACGGCCGCGCAAAGCTGTCATGCGCATCAGAAACTGGGCGACCGGATGCTTGAATTCAAGCTCCCGGTGCCGGCCAAACGCAGCGTCACGCTGGAGTACACCATCGAGATCCGCTGAGCCCCGGAAGGCCTACACGCTGTCTGCAAGCCGTCTTTTCAACAACTCCGGCATGTCCGCCGGCCTCGGCACACGCAGGACATCCAGCCCCGCGGCAGCGGCGCTGGCCGCGCCCGCCTCGGAATCCTCCAACGCCAGGGCTCGTTCGACGCCGAGCCGCCGCATCGCCAGAAGGTAGGGATCGGGCGCCGGCTTTGAACGCTCCACATCCTCGGTTCCGACGACGACCTCGAAACAGTGCCGGATACCGGCGGCTTCGAGAGCCGGTTCAATCTCCGATCTTCCACTTGCAGTCACGATCCCCAACCTATAGTTTTTCAACGAATTAATCAACTCAGGAAGTTCCGGCAGAAATGGCGTCCCCTCGCGGAGTTTGGCCAGGAAGAGATCCTCCTTGGCCGGGTGCCGCGCCCAGACGGTCTCGAAATCAGCAGGCGGTTGAACCAATCCGCGGAAAAATTCCGCCACCTGCAAATCCGGAATTCCAATGCAGTGCTTTTTAAATATCTCCCAAGTTAATGATATACCAAGTGGTTGCAAAACCTCAGACCAGCTCTCGAAATGCAGCGGCTCCGTGTCTGCCAGCACTCCGTCGAAGTCAAATAAGATGGCCTCGTACGGCTTCCCTGCCCGGGTGCCGGCCAACTCTACGGCCGTCCCTTCGATTTCCGGAGGTTGCTGACGCTGACCGTGTGATCGAGAAGAGCGGTTGCGGCGCTCTGCTTGAGGATGAGCTTCGCGCGTTGATCGAGCCGCTCCGCCTTGCTGCTTAGCTTCAATCGACGCAAAACCGCAGCGTAGTTCGAGAGAATTCCGGCAACCGCGAAATGGGCTGGGCCCAACGCGCTTTCTCCGATGGCGAGCGCTCTCTTAAGATCTCGCTCCGCCCGGTCTGGGCGGCCGAGGCGGGCGTAAAGTACTCCGCCACCCGCCTCTTGCAGCGCCTTGCGCAGGATTTCCTCGGCTCCGGCGTAATCGCCCAGGTTCACAAGCTGCTGGCCGCGCAAAACGGATTGTTCCCAGGATTCCCCGGCCGCGGGAGGGGTTGTCTGCGCGTGGAGTATGCATGCGCAGAGGCTTGCGAGCAAGATTGATGAAAGCCAGGTACGGCGCGGCATCGCCCTCTCCCGGATCTCGGCCAGATCAGGATATTAGGATGCAGTATGCAAGCATCGGGACCGGTTGTCAAGCGCCCCTGCCGGTGGTGATTTGGGGCAATGAGCGCATACGATATAATCGATGCATGTTGACGCCCACTGAAAAAATCTGGCACAACGGACGCTTCATTCCGTGGGATGAGGCCAGAATACACGTGCTTTCTCACGTTGTGAGTTACGGCACTTCGGTTTTCGAAGGGATCCGGTGCTACGAGACGTCCTCCGGGCCGTCGGTTTTTCGCTTGCGTGAGCATATCCGCCGCATGCAGGACTCCGCGAAAATTTACAGGATGGAGATTCCCTTCTCCGTCGATCAGCTCGCCGACGCCATGCTGGAGCTCGTCCGCGTCAACCAAATGAAATCCTGCTACATCCGTCCGATCGCGATGCGCGGATACGGCGAGATGGGAGTCTATTCGCTCAAGAATCCCGTCGACGTCTTTGTCGCATGCTGGGCGTGGGGGAAGTATCTCGGCGAAGAGGCGCTCGCCAGCGGCGTGGATGTGTGCGTTTCCAGTTGGACCAGGATTGCGCCGAACACGCTGCCCGCCCTGGCCAAGGCCGGCGCCAACTACATGAACTCACAGCTCATCAAGATGGAGGCGGTGGCGAACGGCTACGCGGAGGGCATCGCACTGGACGTGAGCGGCTACGTCAGCGAAGGTTCGGGCGAGAACATCTACGTGGTTCGCGACGGGAAGATCTTCACTCCGGCGCTGGGCGCCTCCGTGCTGCCGGGGATCACGCGCGCCACGGTCATCCAACTGGCGCAGGATCTGGGGATCCCGCTGGTCGAGAGCATCGTTCCGCGCGAGATGCTCTACATCGCCGACGAAGTCTTCTTCTCCGGCACGGCGGCGGAGATCACTCCCATCCGCTCGGTCGACAAGATCGTCGTGGGCAAGGGCGAGCGCGGTCCCATCGCGGAGAAGCTGCAGAAGGAGTTCTTCGCGATCATTGAGGGAACCAAGCCGGACCGCCACGGCTGGCTGACCCCGGTTCACGCTGCGCAATCAGCCGGCGTTCGCTAGTAGGACAGGCTTCAGCCTGTCCAAGTTTTCTTGAAGTCTACCGGAAGGAAATCGGAGCGCGACCCTGGACGGCCACCTCCCCCGAGATCATCCGCCCGGGGCCACGCTCACAATCTATGCATCTTTTGTAGCAGCAGTGACGGGCAAAAGCCATGCTCGATTTGAGTTTTCCGCGGTCTTTTCAACAGGAATATGTATCTCCCTTTTGTGAGACATCTGCCGGCCGTACTGTGAGAATATTGTGAATAAAGCAGCGCTTCCATGAAATGTTGCGGCATCCACGTTGCTACGGGTGAGCTGGTCGAAGTATCCTTTGGATCTTCGATCGATTCGGTCGAGCCGGTCCTGGGCAGGCTCGACAATCCGCCGCTCCTCGCGCCGGGCTGGATCGACCTGCAGGTGAACGGTTACGCGGGCGTTGACTACAACTCTCCCAACGCCTCGCACGAAGAAATCGGCCGCTCGCTCCGCGAACTCTATGCCTGCGGCGTCACGCGGCTGCTGGCCACCGTGATCACCGGGTCGCCCGACAACCTGGCGGCTGCCTTGCGCAACCTGGCGGAGGCGCGCGAGCGCATTCCCGAAGGCCAGTCTATCGAAGGCATCCACCTGGAGGGACCTTACATCTCGCCGGAAGACGGCCCGCGAGGCGCGCATCCTCGCAACTCGGTGCGGCCGCCCGATCTCGGGGAATTCGAGCGATTTCAGGAAGCGGCTCGCGGCCTCATCCGCCTGGTGACGCTGGCGCCCGAATGGCCCGAAGCGCCACGCTTCATCGAAACCCTGGTGGGACGGGGGATCGTCGTGAGCATCGGGCACACCGGCGCTTCCTCCGAGCAGATTGCCGCGGCGGTGGCCGCGGGCGCGACGATGTCAACGCATCTCGGCAATGCCGCACACTCGGCGCTTCCCCGCCATCCCAACTACATCTGGGACCAGCTTGCCGAAGACCGGCTCGCCGCGGGCTTCATCGTGGATGGAGTGCACCTCGGTCCGGCGTTTCTCAAGGTTGCGCTGCGCGCCAAGGGGACCGAGCGATCGCTGCTCACGACCGACGCGGTAGCGCCGGCGGGATGCGCGCCTGGCCGCTACCGGCTCGGCGAAGTGGAAGTCGAGCTCACCGCCGACGGCCGCGTGCTTCTCGCGGATCACTCCCGGCTGGCAGGCTCCGTTCTGCGCATGGACCGTGGCATCGAGAACCTCATGAAGCTCGCCGGGCTGTCTCTGCGCGAGGCCGTGTCGATGGCAACCAGGAATCCCGCACGCGTCGGCCGCATCGCCGGGCGCCAGAAAGGCCTGGTTCCCGGTGACCGCGCCGACATCGTCCAGTTCCGCTTCAACGAAGAGAGCAATCGAATCTCGATCGAGAAGACCTTCGTGAGCGGGAGAGAAGTGTACTCTTCCGACATTAGTATTGATCGTGGACCCGAGGCGGCGCATCATTAGATCATGAACAGCGGGATGCTGCTGGTTGTGTCGGCGCTGGCGTGCGTACTTGCCCCTCACTCCCTCGCCCAGTTCATGCCCTCCACAGCCGATTGGGAGAGGGCCGACCGCGAGGTCCGGCGGCTTCCGCCGACCGCCTTTTCACAACTGCCCGCGAACCTGGTGAAGGACCTTCAGCGCCGAGGCTGCACCATTCCACAGGAGCACTTCACGAAGGAGCCGCACAACGTCATTCGGGGAGAGTTCGCAAGACCCGGCCAAACCGACTGGGCTGTTCTTTGCTCCATCAACCGGGTTTCCTCCATTCTCGTCTACTGGAACGGCTCGGAGACCAATCCCGCGGAGCTTGGCAAGGGAGAAGACCGAAGCGTCCTTCAAACACTCAGCGAGCAGGGGATCGGCTACTCCCGGCAGATCAAGGCGGTCGGAAGCCAGTGGATCCTCCGCTACCACTCCTACCATGGCGGACCGGAACCTCCACCAATCGACCATCTGGGCATCGAGAATTCCTTCGTTGGCAAGGCTTCGGTAATCCTCTACTACTCCGCGGGCCAGTGGCTTCGGCTACAGGGCGCCGATTGACGCTTCCCCGCCCCCCGGCACGCTATACTTCCGCTTATGCGAATGCTTCGTGCGGCCTGGTTGCTTCTCTCTCTCGCTATGCTGGCTTCCGCCCAATCCGGCTGGTGGATGCGCGAGCCGATCCGCTGGGTGCAAACCAACCTGCGCGAAACCGATGCCACGCTCGACCCCAAGCACCTGATCGACCAGTTGGCCGACTACCATGCCAACGTCCTGCACTTCAGCATGGGCGGCATTGTCGCGTACTATCACCCGCGGGTCCCCTTTCACTACGCCAGCGCGTACCTGCCCGCCGGCAAGGACCTGATGGGCGAGATCGTGCAACTGGCGCACGCGCGCGGCATCCGCGTGGTCGGCCGCTTTGACCTCAGCAAGACCCAGAAGCAGGTCTTCGACGCGCACCCCGAGTGGTTCTTCCGCAAAGCCAACGGCGAGCCCGTCATCTACAACGGCCTCTACTCCACCTGCATCAATGGAGGCTACTATCGCGAACAGGCGATGAAGATCCTGGCCGAGGCGCTCGAGCGCTACGACGTCGACGGGCTCTTCTTCAACATGTTCGGCAACCAGTCGCGGGATTACAGCGGCAACTTCGTCGGCCTCTGCCACTGCGACTCCTGCAAGCGGATGTACCGCGAGCTTTACGGGAAAGAGCTTCCCGCGCAGGAGGACGCGGAGTACCGCCAGTTCATGTTCCGATGCTCGCGCGAGGTGGCCGCCGAAATCGGCAAGCTGATCCACGCGAAGCGGCCCAACGCGGGCTACTTCAACTACATCCAGGAGTCCACCGACGGCATCATGTCGGAGTCGAACACGGCGGTCAGCCGGCCGTTGCCGCTGTGGCCCTATGCCTCGTCCGACAACGTCAACCGGGCCCGCAACAGCCAGCCCACGAAGATGTCGGTGAACCTCAACATGCAGTTCGTCGACTACAACTGGCGCTTCGCCACCGTCCCACAGCCGGAGATCGCCTTGCGTGCCTGGCAGAATCTGGCGCACGGCGGCGCGCTGACCCTGGCCGTCAACGGCACCCTCGATCATGAGGACCGCCAGGCCATCGAGGCGGCGCGCCCGATCTTCCGCTGGGCGGCGGAACACCAGCAGTACTACGCCGGGCAAGAGAGCGCGGCTCGGGTTCTACTCCTTGGCGGTGCGGGGGGAACCGGACGCAGCTACAGCCAGGCCGCCTACCGCGGCATGTTCCGGTTCCTGAGCGAAGAGCACATTCCCTTCGCGGTCTCCGACAACATGGACTGGCTTGGCAAGCGAGAATTCGACCTCGTCATCGCCACGGATTGGGCTCCGCCCGAGCTCAGCCAGTACCTCGCTAAAGGCGGCCGCGTTTTGGTCGTCAGCCCACTCCAGCCCGAGATTACGACTCCGCGTGTGATCGCGACGCACAAGAGTGCGCAGAGCTACTTCCGAGTTCGGAACTACGACCTGTTTCCGTCGTTGAAACTGACGAACCTGATCATGCTGAATGGAGACTACACGGAGGTGGAAGGCGACGGATCCAACTCGCTGTCGTTCGTGCCGTCCTCGATGATCGGCCCGCCCGAGAAGATCCACGTCGACATGACCAACACCACCAAGCCCGGCATCGTGTTCTTTAACGATGGCCGCGCGACCTGGATCCCCTGGGACCTTGCGGGTCTGTACTACCGGCACAGCCTGCCCGCCCACGCCGGACTGTTGCGGGATGTGGTGAACCGACTGTTGCCCAAGCGCCAGTTGCGGACGAGCGCGCATCCGTTGGTCGAGATGACCCTGATGCGCCAGGCCAATCGCACTCTGCTCCACCTGGTGAACCTGAGCGGCCACTCCGACACCGCGTACTTCGACGCCCTACCGATGAGCGGGATTCGAGTGCAAGTGGCGGGAGCGTTTAAGACGGCGCGCGTGGTCTCGACGGGAAAGGACCTCCCTCTCACGCGCGCCGGCGATTATGCGGAATTCGTCTTGCCCTCTCTCGGCCAGTACGAACTAGTCGAGCTGCGCTGAGTAGTCCGAACAGGCTGAAGCCTGTCCTACGCGCCGAAGTGCGCCGAGTTCTTATCGGCAAAGTGCGCCAGGTCGGCCGGCAGTTCTTCTTTGATGAAGATCGAATTGGTGGGGCAAACCGGGACGCACGCGCCGCAGTCGATGCACTCGGTGGGATGGATGAAAAGCTGCGTGGCTTCGGCAAATCCGCCTTCGTCTTCTTTCGGATGAATGCAATCCACCGGACATGCTGCTACGCACTCATTGTCCTTGGTACACGTATCAACGATTACATATGCCATGCTGTTCTCCTGAGGGATACCTCGAACTCATCTTAGCAGAACACAGAACACAGAATTCAGAACGCAGAATTCAGCCGATAGAAGTGAGAATCGCCTTGGCGTAGGAATCCAGGAGGCGGCTGACTTCCTCGAGGTCCGCCTTGATGGAGTCTGTTTTCGCGTAGCCGAGGTCCTGGGCGAGCAGCAAGTAGTACCGGCTCTCCGCGAGCGATCCTTGCGCGATGTTAAGAAAGCGCAGCTTGTCGGCCTTGCCGCGCCTCCGGAATCCCTCCGCGATATTGGCCGGGACCGAAACAGCCGAGCGTTGAAGTTGAGTCACCAGCCCGTACGTCTCGCACCGGGGGAAAGCGCCTGTAAGCCCATAGACACCCAGCACCAGCCGGTGCGCCTTCTGCCAAACGAGCAGGTCCTCAAATGTCTGCGCCGGAGCCACACCGTCCATTCTCTTTGTACGTGTCCGCTCCAATGATTTCGTCTCCGCACTTCTGGCGTAGAGAAGAGGAATGGACCGCGTCCTCGTCCGGATTCTGTGTTCTGAATTCTGCGTTCTGAGTTCTTTGTTCCGCGTTCTGAATTCTGAATTCTGTGTTCTCTCTGTGCTACATTGAGTCTTACCGCCTCTCGCCGACATGCCGGTTCGGGTGAGCGAATCCATAATTTTACGTACGTATCCTTTTAAGGAAGCGGACCTCGTGGTCAGCTTTCTCACGCGGGATCAAGGGAAGTTGCGGGGGGTGGCGCGGCGCGCCCGGCGGCCGAAAGGCGGCTTCGGAGCCGGCCTGGAAAGGCTCTCGCAGGTTCAGGTGTCCTACTTCCAGCGTGAGAACCGGGAATTGGTCACCCTGGATTCCTGCGAACTGATTCGCTCCCAGTTCGAGCTGCAGTCCGACTACGCCGCGGGAGTGGTGCTCGACTACATTGCGGAAGTTTCCGAGCAGTTGTTGGCGCCAGGAGAACAGAGTGAACGCTTTTTCCGGCTCATCGCTCGCCACGCTGGATTATTTGCGGGCGGAGCGGGCCGGTGGCCTGTGGCTGGCAGCGACCTACTTCAGCCTTTGGGCAGTCCGGCTGTCGGGTTTCCTGCCGGCCCTGCGCGTGAGTGCGGATTCCGTCGGCATTGCCGAAGAGATGTTGAAAACGCCAATCACACAACTGACGCCTCGAACCTGGACCAAGCAGACCGCCGCCGGCCTGCGCCATTTCCTGGTCCGCGAAATCGAAAACCACATCGAACGCCGTCTGGTCACCGTACCAATTCTGGAAGCTCTCTGATGGATTCTTTTCAGCAAATCCTTTTCAAACTGAAGAAGTACTGGGCGGATCGCGGTTGCGTGATCCAGGAGCCCTACGACGTGGAAGTGGGCGCCGGGACCATGTGCCCCGAGACCTTCCTGCGGGTGCTGGGGCCGCGGCCCTACCGTGTCGCCTACGTGCAGCCCAGCCGCCGGCCCGCCGATGGCCGCTACGGCGCCAACCCGAACCGCCTCTACAAGCACTCCCAGTTGCAGGTGATCCTCAAGCCGTCGCCCGCGGACATCATGGATCAGTACCTCCAGAGCCTGGAGGCTGTCGGCATCGACCTCCGCAAGCACGACATCAAGTTCGAAGAGGACAACTGGGAATCCCCTACCCTGGGCGCCTGGGGCATCGGCTGGCAGGTGATGCTCGACGGCCTCGAAGATCACCCAGTTCACCTATTTCCAGCAGTGCGGCGGCATCGACCTGGACCTGGTCCCGGCCGAACTGACCTACGGCCTGGAGCGCCTCTCGGCTTTCCTGCAGGGCACCGCCAGCGTCTACGACATCGAGTGGGCCCCGCAAGTCACCTACGGCGATGTGCGCCTGGCCGACGAGCTCCAATTCTCCGTCTACAACTTCGAGATGGCCGACGTCCCCACCCTCTGGCAGTTGTTCGAACTCCACGAGAAGGAATGCCGGCGGCTGCTCGACGCCTACCCGGACTACCCGGAGAAGAAGCGCTTCCCGTTGTTGCCCGCCTACGACCAGGTGCTGAAGTGCTCCCACCTGTTCAATCTGCTCGATTCACGCGGCGCCATCAGCGTCACCGAGCGGGTCGGCGTCATCGCCAGGGTGCGTAAGCTGGCCGTTGGGGTGGCCCACGCCTGGGTCGACCAGAACGCGGTGGAGGTGCCGGCATGAAGACGCTTCCCTTCCTCCTCGAGATCGGAACCGAAGAGATTCCTGACTGGATGATCCAGCCTGCCCTCAAGCAGTTGGGGGAATTATTTGAAGCATCGCTTAAGGACAACAAACTGGCTGGAAGTGTGACTTGGCTCGAAGCCACACCCCGCCGGCTGGCCCTGAAAGCCGAAGGCATCCTGGCCCGCCAGGCCAACAGCGTCGAGCTGGTGACCGGCCCGCCCAAGTCCGCCGGCGAGGGCGCCGCGGCAGGTTTCGCCCGAAAGCTGGGCGTCGAAGCCTCCGCGCTCACCAGCGTGAAGACCGCCAAGGGTGAGTACCTCGCTTTTCGGAAGAAGGTCCCGGGCCGCAAGGCGATCGAGATTCTGGCTCAAGCTCTACCGGATCTGATACTTAAGATTTACTTTCCTAAGACCATGTATTGGAATGGGAAAGGATCTCCGCGATTTATCCGTCCCATTCGCTGGTTGGTGGCCCTCCTCGGCAACCGGGTGGTGCCCTTCGAGCTGGCGGGCGTGCAAGTCCGGCAACCTCACCACCGGCCACCGGCAGCTCGGGAAGAAGAAGATTCGGGTCACCATCGACAGCTACCAGGAGGCCCTGCGCGAGAACTTCGTGCTGGTCTCGGCCGCGGAGCGCAGGGCTCGCATCGAACCCGGCCTGGGCGAGGCGAGCTGGGACGAAGGGCTGCTCAACACCCTGGTCTACCTCACCGAATTCCCTACCCCCATCACCGGCAGCTTCGACGAGCAGTTTCTGGAACTGCCCCGGGAAGTCCTGGTCACCGTCATGCGGCACCACCAGCGGTACTTCTCCGTGGAGACCCAAGGCTGGCGAGCTTGCGCCGCGGTTCGTCGCGGTGATGAACACCAAGGAAGACTCCGAGGGCTTGGTGCGGCAAGGCAACGAGCGCGTCCTGCGGGCCCGCTTCAACGACGCCCGCTTCTTCTGGGACGTCGACCAGAAGAAGAAGCTGGCCGATCGTGTGGACGACCTGGCGAACGTCACCTGGCAGGCGCAACTGGGTTCCTACCTGGAGAAGACCCGCCGGATGGTGGATCTGGTTCGGGAACTGGGCGGTTCGGAGGCGGCCCAGCGCGCCGCTCTGCTCTCGAAGTGCGACCTCTCGACCGAGATGGTCAAGGAGCTCACCGAACTGCAAGGCGTGGTCGGCGGCCTCTATGCGCGCGCCCAAGGCGAGCCGGAACCGGTTTGGCGGGCGATCTACGAGCACTACAAGCCCGCCAGCATGGAGGATTCGATCCCCGCCACGGTCGAAGGGCGGCTGGTATCGCTGGCCGACAAACTCGACACGCTGCGAGGCTGCTTCGGAATCGGGCTGATTCCGACCGGCTCGAAGGACCCCTTCGGCCTGCGGCGCGCGGCCCAGGGCATCGTGAAGATCCTGGTCGAAGGGGAGCTTACGCTCCTTTTGCCCGCTCTGCTCGGAGAGAATCCGCAGCTACGGGAGTTCTTCCTGGACCGCGTCCGCCATTACTTCCGCGAGATCCGGGGATTCAAGTACGACGAGGTCAACGCCGCGGTCGCCTCGGGCTGGGACGACCTCGTGGACGTGGAGCGCCGTCTGCTCGCCATCCAGGCCGTCCGGCCCACGGAGGACTTCGAACCGCTGGCCGCCAGCTTCAAGCGCATCCGCAACATCCTGAAGCAGGCGCAGTTCGCGGGCGGCGGGGAAATCCAGGAAGCGTCTGCTCGAAGCAGGGCCCGAGAGGGTCCTGTTCGACGCGTTCCAAGCCACGCGCAGCCGGGTCCAGGCGGGCGGCCTGAGCTACGAGGCCACACTGGAGGCCATCGCGGGGATGCGTCCCGCGGTCGATCTCTTCTTCGACAAGGTTTTGGTCAATGCGCCGGATGAGAACGTGCGGCGCAACCGGCTCACACTGCTCAGCCGGCTGTTGACGGAGTTCTCGGCAATCGCCGATTTTTCGGAAATCGTTACACAAGGCACTCAAATTAGTTAAGGAGAATACAAGCGCTATGAAGAAGTTTGTCTATGCGTTCGGCGGCGGTACCGCCGACGGTGACGGAAAGATGAAGGACACCCTGGGTGGCAAGGGCGCCGGTCTGGCCGAAATGAGCCGCGCGGGCGTGCCGGTTCCTCCCGGTTTCACCATTTCCACCGAAGTCTGCAACATCTACTTCGACAACAACAAGAAGATCCCGGCGGAGATCGAGGCCGAGTCGAAGGCGGCGCTCGGCGGCCTCGAAAAGAAGATGGGCCAGCAGCTTGGCGCCACGCGAGAACCCGCTGCTGGTGAGCGTGCGCTCGGGCGCGAAGTTCTCGATGCCCGGCATGATGGACACCATTCTGAACCTCGGCCTGAACGACCAGACGGTCGAAGCCCTGGTTGCGAAGAGCGGCAACGCGCGGTTTGCCTATGACTGCTATCGCCGCTTCATCCAGATGTTCGGCAACGTGGTCCTCGAGATCGGCAAGGACGAATTCGAGCACATCTTCGACGCGCGCAAGAAGAAGGTCAAGGCGAAGTTCGATACCGACCTCACCGACGCCGACCTGAAGGCCGTCATCGCCGACTACAAGAAGCTGGTCCAGAAGAAGACCGGCAGCGCGTTCCCGCAGGACGCCAACCAGCAGCTCGTGATGGCCCGCGACGCCGTGTTCCGCTCCTGGTGGAACCCCCGGGCTTCCTACTACCGCAAGATGAACAAGATCGCCGACAACCTGGGCACCGCCGTGAACGTGCAGGCCATGGTGTTCGGCAACATGGGCGACACCTCGGCCACCGGCGTGGGCTTCACCCGCAATCCCGCCACCGGCGAGAAGGCGTTCTATGGCGAGTTCCTGATCAACGCGCAGGGCGAAGACGTGGTCGCCGGCATCCGCACCCCGAGGCCGATCTCGGAACTGAAGTCCGTGATGCCCGCGGTCTACCAGCAACTGCGCGACATCACCAGCAACCTGGAACAGCACTACCGCGACATCCAGGACTTCGAGTTCACCGTCGAGGAAGGCAAGCTGTTCATGCTCCAGACGCGCAACGGCAAGCGCACGGGTCCGGCTGCCGTCCGCATCGCGGTGGAGATGCAGCAGGAAGGGCTCATCACCAAGGAAGAAGCCATCATGCGCGTCGAGCCGGGCCAGCTTGACCAGATGCTCCACCCGGTCCTCGATCCCGTCTCGAAGAAGAGCCTGAAGAAGATTGCCACCGGCCTGCCGGCATCGCCCGGCGCCGCGGTCGGCAAGATCGTCTTCACGGCCGACGACGCCGTGGAAGCCTCCCAGAAAGCGCCGGTCATCCTGGTGCGCAAAGAGACCGTGCCGGACGACATTCACGGCATGGAAGTCTCCAAGGGCATTCTGACGGCACGCGGCGGCATGACCAGCCACGCGGCCGTGGTTGCGCGCGGCATGGGAATTCCGTGCGTCGCGGGCGCCGAGTCGCTGCTGGTCGACGAGCACACGCTCACGCTCAGCGTGCGTGGCGCCGAACATCGTGCTGAAGGAAGGCGACTGGGTTTCGCTCGACGGCAGTACCGGTGAGGTCTTCGCCGGGCAAGCCAACACGGTGGATGCCGATCCGTCCAGCGGCGTTCTGGCCAAGTTCATGGGCTGGTCCGACGAGTTCCGCGGCAAGTTCGGCGTGCGCGCCAACGCGGACATCCCGCGCGACGCCAAGGCCGCCCGCAGGTTCGGCGCCGAGGGCATCGGCCTCTGCCGCACCGAGCACATGTTCTTCGGTCCCGGCCGCATCGAGCACATGCAGGCCATGATTCTGGCCGGCGACGAGAAGTCCCGCCGCAAGGCGATCGCCAAGCTGCTGCCCCTGCAGCGCAAGGATTTCGCCGGGCTGTTCGAAGTGATGGACGGCTTCCCGGTGGTGATCCGCACCCTCGATCCGCCGCTGCACGAGTTCGTGCCCAAGCGGGAGGACTTGATGGTGGACTGCGCCAGGCTGCCCAACGCCAACACCAAAGAGAAGAAGGAGATGTCCGAGAAGTACAACATCAAGGTGGCGGACCTGAAGAAGGCGCTGCCGGCGCTGCTCGCCCGCGTCGAGCAGTTGCACGAATTCAACCCCATGCTGGGGCACCGTGGCTGCCGGTTGGGCATCACCTATCCCGAGCTCACCGAGATGCAGGCGCGCGCCATCTTCGAAGCCGTCGTGCTGGTGGCGAAGAAGGGCAAGAAGGTGATTCCGGAAGTCATGATTCCGCTGATCGGCGGCGTGCAGGAGCTGGCCGACCAGAAGGCCATCGTGAAGCGCGTGGCCGAGGAAGTTCTCGGGAAGGCCGGTCTGAAGAATCAGAAGTACATGATCGGCACCATGATCGAGATTCCGCGCGCCGCTCTGACCGCCGACAAGGTCGCCGTCGAGGCCGACTTCTTCAGCTTCGGCACCAACGACCTGACGCAGACCACGATGGGTCTGTCTCGCGACGACTATGTTAAGTTCTCGAAGGACTACGAGAACAAGAAGATCTTCGCGGCCGACCCGTTCGCCGTCCTGGACCAGGAAGGCGTGGGCAAGCTGGTGGAGATGGGTGTGAAGCTCGGCCGCTCGACCAAGCCGGATCTGGAAATCGGCATCTGCGGCGAGCACGGCGGCGAGCCCAGCTCGGTGGAATTCTGCTACCGGGTGGGCATGAACTACGTCTCGTGCAGCCCGTACCGAGTGCCGATCGCCCGCCTTGCCGCGGCCCAGGCCGCCCTAGCCGGCGACAAAGCCGAGATGACCCGCACCGCGTAACGCACTTAACCACAAAGTCACAAAGACACAAAGAACGCAATTCTAAGGGTGAGGGCGAAAGTCCTCACCCTTTCTTCTGCTGTGCGATCCCCTTCTTGCCAGCCAGCTCTCGCACCTGTATTGTGAGCCGCTGGGCAGTTCCCCTCTGAGCCGTGCCGGTTCGAAGAGCCGCCCTTAGGTCGCGAACTTCGGAACCTTCCTGCGTGCCGAAGGGGCGTAGGCTATTTGGCGCGGGCGGGTCTCAATTCGCGATCGATTCGTTCCGCCAGATATACCTTCAGTAAAGACTGGTAGGGCACGTCCTTCTGATTCGCCAGCCCCTTCAGGTCCTCAATCATGGAAGCGGGCAACCGGATGGAGATCGTCTTCAGAGACGGCTTCAGGTTCGGCAGCGCAATCCGCTTCGCCTTCTTCCAATCGAGGTACGCCGTCGAGTCGTGCGTCGCCCAAAAGTCCCGCTCCTGATCCTCGCCCGTGAATTTTGGCAGTCGCTTTCTCATACCGACCGGTAGACCTCTCTTTCCCTGCGGCTCATGTCCCGCGCCGAAATAATCCGGATGAGATCCCCGCGAATCGTGAACGCAACAAACAGGAGTCTCCCGGCCGCTGTCTGCCCCAGAGCGTAATGGCGCGGCTCCTGGATTGAGTGACGTGGGTCATCCTTCACCACGAGTGGCGAATTGAAGAAAAGTTCCTCGCACTCCTTACCGGAAACCCGGTGGGCCTCCCAGTTCTTGGTTGCGTTGTGCTCGTCCCACTCGAATCCCGCACACTCGAATCGAGGGTCGCGTTCATCCATTCATTCACCGCGCTTGCTGTATACAACCATAGTACACAGCAACGCATTCTGACCGGCGCCGAACCCCTGCATTGATTCTTACGGCTCCGCTCCACTACACTCGTGTGTCATGCGAGCACTTTTGGTCTTTTTGATCGCCTCCGCCGTTTGTGCCCAGACACGGCCCGCGCCTCCTATTCCGAAGTTTGAAGTGAAGCGCGCCATGTCGCCGATTGTCGTTGACGGGAAACTCGACGACAAGGCGTGGGCAGCGGCCAACACCGCCGAATTGACTTTTCCCTGGGATGCGCAAACCGGCGCCAAGCAGAAGACCGTCGCCCGGCTGCTGTGGGACGACGAGAACCTGTACGTGTCCTACGATTGCGAGGACGCCGACATCACCGCGCAGTTCACCCAGCGGGACGATCCCACCTATCGGGACGACGCCGTCGAGATCTTCATCGACCCAAGACCGGCTCAGACGACCGCTTACATCGGCCTGGAGATGAACGCGCGGGGCGTTCTGTACGACTACCTTAGCGTGGCGGCAAGCCCGCCGTCGCGGCTGTTCTTCAAGCGGTTCAACCTCGATGGCGTGAAGGTGGCGGCCATCGTCAACGGCACCCTCAACGAGCGCAGCGACAAGGACACAGGGTGGAGCCTCGAGGTGTCCATCCCGTGGGTCAACTTCGAGGAGTTATCCAGGCGGCCGTCGCCCGGCGCAGTTTGGACCTTCAATCTCAACCGCTGGGACGGCGTGGAGCCAAATCGCCGCATGAGCATCTGGTCGGACTCCATGCAGGAACGGCCCGGCCCCCACGCCCCCGAACGCTTCGGCGAAATGCGCTTCGTGCAGTGAACTATACGGCCGTGGCAGCCAGCGCGGGAGCGACGCGTGAAGGGGCAGGACCCAACGCCAATTTGCGAGCTCGGGAACGAGTCGCCAGGGAAATGGTCCGCCGGACTTCTGCGGCGTCGAAGGGGACCGCGAGGACATCGTAGCCGCCGCGGTTGAGCACCTCGGCCCAAAGACCGTCATCGGCGAAGCAGGAGAAAACAATCAGTTCGGGACAGCGCTGGAGGTTCATCATGCGATCCAGAAGACGCTTCCAGTCCCCGGTGTGGAAATCCGCCTCCACCAGCACGACGCAGGGGTTGAGGCTGTCCAACAGATGCACTGCTTCATTGCAGTTCTTAACCCGGTACATCGCGCGGGAAGTGCCATCGAGTATGGCACGTAGCGACCTCTCGTTCTGGTCATCCGAGGTGACCAGTAGGAGCGGGAGCACTTCAGTTGCTCGGATCTGCCCTTCAGCCATCCTGTACACTCCTTCCGTGATTGGTGCAGACAAAGCACGTTCCGGGCCATCTCAGCGAGGGTCTCGGCGTGGCCGGGCGAAGCGCGTAACCCGTGTAACTTATGAGATTTACAGGCCAGCCACCCTCGAGATCTGAATACCACAAGAGGAAGAAGGTGCACGCCCCTGCGACAACTGCTGCAAGGTTGAGCGAGTCCCCGAAGCGCTCCTGGCAGGCGATTTGGTGTATCCTCATGGCTGACTGGGATCGCAGCGGGAATCCCCGTCGGTGTAACGAACAGGAGGTGGCCGATGAGAAGGCTGAATGTGCGCACGGTAGTTCTTACGCCTCTGGTTGCAGCGGTTCTGCTCTCGACCGGCGGCTGCAGCAGTGCCCCGAAAGTCGATCTTGTGGCGGAGGAGAAAGCCATCCGCGAAACTGAGACGGCGTGGGTTAACGCGGTACCTACAGGGGACGTCGACAAGGTGCTGGCGTTCTACGCCGAGGATGCCGTCATGCTTCCGCCGGGAGAAGCTGTGGCGACCGGCAAAGCCGCCATCCGCGCCTCGTGGACGCAACTCCTGGGTTTGACCGATTTGAAACTGACCTGGGCACCTACCAAAGTAGAGGTGGCCAAGAGCGGCGACCTGGCGTACGACGTCGGTACCTACGCCATGAGTTATAAGGACGCTTCCGGCAAGGCCGTCAACGACATTGGCAAGTTCTCGACTGTTTGGAGGAAAGGGGCGACGGGCGGTTGGAAGGTTGCGGTGGACATCATCAACTCGGATCTGCCCGCCCCCAAAGCGGCGGCGAAGAAGGCCACTCCAAAGAAGACCGCGCCGAAGGCCAAGCAGAAGAAGCGCTAGCTCGCGGGCACACGCCGGACGTTGACGCCGGCCTCCTGGAACAGCACCTCCACGTTGCGGAAGTGCTCGTCGTAGTAGTCGCTCGCGTATTGGCTCATGCGTGCGCCGGAGATGATGACCTCGCGGATCCCCGCCTGCACGATGGCCCGGCCGCAGTCCATGCAGGGCATGATCTCGACGTAGAGCGTGCAGCCTTCGAGCGGCGTCCCGCAGCGTGCGGCGTTGTAGATGGCGTTGCGCTCGGCATGCTCCATCCACAGGTACTTGGTGGGCCGCTCCAGCCGCTCCGGCACGTCGTCGCGAATGCCTCTCGGCAGCGAGTTGTAGCCTGTCGAGCGAATCTCGTGCGCCGGACCGGCGATCACGCAGCCGATCTGCGTGTTCGGGTCCTTGCTCCGCGCCGCCACCACCTTGCAGATGTCCAGGTAATACGCGTCCCAACCGGGAACTTGTCGCATGTCCATCCTCTTAAGCAGTCTCCCATGTTAGCCTACCTCGAACATTCCGGCCCCCGGCTTCGTTAGAAGAGATATGCTGAGCGACCTTGCCTACGCCGTTCGTCTACTCCTGAAACGGCCCGGTTTCACGGCATTATCCATCGCGACCCTGGCCCTGGGAATTGCGCTGAACGCCGCGGTCTTCAGTGTGGTCAATGCCCTGCTCCGGCGGCCACTCCCATTTCCCGAGGCCGCGCGCCTGGCCCTCCTGAGCGAGCAGGACGTCAAGAGCGGAGCTAGATCCGGCGTCTCCTACCCCACCTACCTGGACTGGAAAGACCAGAGCCGCGCTTTCGAGGAAGTTGGCGCCGTCCAGGAGCGCAGTTTCAACTGGACGGGCGCCGGAGAACCGGAGCGCGTACACGGCGCCCGCGCCTCGGAGTCCTTTTTCCGCACGCTGAGGATGAAACCGGTCCTCGGCCGTACCTTTCTTCCGAGCGAAGACAGGCCCGGCTCCGGCCGCGTAGCCCTCCTGAGCGAGGGCCTCTGGCGACAGCGTTTCCAATCTAGCCCGGAGATCCTCGGCCGGCCGGTGCTCCTCGATGGGGAGAGCTACACAGTGGTCGGTGTGCTGCCGCGCATCGACAGATCCTTTTATGCCGGTTGCCGGGTGTGGGTGCCTCTGGCTGCCGACTCGGAGCGGGGAGACCGCGTCACGCGTGCTTTTCAAGTCGTGGGACGGCTTAAGCCCGGCGTCTCGCTGCAGCAATCCGCGGCGGAGATGGACACCCTCGGCCGGCGCCTCCAGCGGCAGTATCCGGAGACACACGCAGGCTGGCGCGCAGTGGCCCTGTCCATGGAACGCTTGTCGGTTTCCGAGGTCTTGCCTGGGTTCCTGATCCTGCTGACAGCAGTGGGGTTGGTTTTGCTCATCGTGTGCTTTAACATCGCCAGCCTGCAACTCACTCGCGCCGTCGCACGACGGAAGGAGATTGCGGTGCGCATGACGCTGGGCGCCAGCCGCGGCCGCTTGATCCGGCAGTTGCTCACGGAAGGGCTACTGGTGGCTCTTACCAGCGGGGCGGTGGGGCTGCTGCTCACCGTCTGGATGCGCAGTGTCCTCATTGCCAGCATCCCGGAGCTCGATGCCCTCAAGATCGAGGGGACGGTGCTGGGGTACACCTTGTTCATATCCTGTCTGACAGGACTGGTGACAGGCCTGGCCCCGGCGCTCACCGCTTCCAAGGTGGACCTCAATGCGACCCTGAAGACCGAGGGGCGGGGTTTCGCCGGTAATTCTGCTCACCGTATGCGCGACATTCTGGTGGTTTCGCAGATGTCCGTCGCGCTCATTCTTTCGATCTGCTCGGGGCTCCTGATCGCCAGTTTCGTGCGGATGCACCGGGCCGATCCCGGTTTTCGCACAGCCAACCTGGTCACCATGAGTCTCTCGCTTCCGCAGTCGCGATACGAGCAGCCGCAACAGCGGGCGGCGTTCTACCGCCAGGCTCTGGAGAGAGTCGCCTCCCTCCCCTCTGTGCAGCAGTCCGCCGTTACGAGCGCTGTACCCCTCACCGGGACTAATGCCCGCCTAAGTCCGGAATTGGATGGCATCCCTGCTGAGCCGGCCGTCCGCCTTCCGCTGGTCAACTACACCGTCGTCAGCCCCGGCTACTTCGGCACAATGGGCATCCCGTTGCTCCGTGGCAGGCAGTTCGACCCGCAGGACCGCGAAGGGGTCCAGCCAATCGCAATCGTCAACCAAAAACTAGCCCAGCTTTTCTGGGCTGGCCGGGACCCGCTGGGGCGGCGCATCAGGCTCCCGCAAGGGCCGTGGAGGATTGTCGTGGGGGTGGTTGCCGACACGCGGCAGATCCTGGTCAGGCCCGCGGATCCGGAAGTCTACGTTCCCCACGCGCAGGATCCCTTGAAGGAGATGGCCTTGGTTGTTCGTTCCGCCGGGCAGCCCTCCAGTCTGATTCCCTCCATCCGAGGTGCAATTCGTACACTTGACCGCGACCTGCCGGTCTCCGGCATTCAATCCATGGAGGACATCATCTCCGGCTACCTGCCAGGTGCGATGATCGCGGGCAGCCTGGTCTTTGCCGGCGTCGCCTTGCTCTTAGCCGCGCTGGGCCTGTATGGGGTGGTCTCCTTCCTGGTCACCGAAAAGACTCGGGAAATCGGCATTCGCATGGCGCTCGGAGCCACACCGGGAAACGTCCGCCGGCTCGTGCTCATCCAGGGCCTGCGTCTCGCCGCCGTGAGCGCGGCATTCGGTCTAACCGGCGCTCTCGCACTCACCCGTGTGCTCTCTCGCGCGCTGTTCGCTGTGGGAGCGACTGACGTGAGCATCTTCACCGCTGGCGCCCTGGTCTTACTGTGTACCGCTCTAGCAGCGAGCTACTTCCCCGCCCGCCGGGCGACGCGGCTGGAACCCGTGCTCGCCGTCCGATCGAATTAAGCGCGGCCTCAGCCGCTCAGCACTCGTAGCAGAACCTGCGCCTGGTAGTGGTAGGAGTTCACGCCGGCGCCGTTGTAACGGCGTATGGCGTACGGCCAGTCGCAGCCGGCGTTCTTCCGAACCGGCACGCCTCGATACACGCTCCGGGGATGGTACTGCGTCGGGGCCAGCACGATCTGCGTGGTTCCGGCGGCGGCCAGGCACTCGCGGCAAGCGCTCATGTAGCGCGGATCGCCAGGCGCATACCGGCACGGCCGCAGCGGGCCGGAGCCGGCATCGGCCAGGCGATCGTCGGCACGCGTGGCCCCTGTCGCGCCGTTGAGGAAGCCCGCGAACTTCGCGGCGAGCTCGCGAATCGATTTCTTCACGTTCGCGCACGGGTCGAGAATCACATCGCGGACCTCGGCCGGCGTGGGGGGATGATGGAACAGCGTGTATTGCCCGACGCCGTAGCCGCGCGACGTGATGGCCGGTTCTCCCGGAGCATTCCGGTCCAAACCGACCACCACGAAGTTGTCCTCGTTCGCCGGCGTGGGCTCGCAGAAGTGCTTCAAGCCGCTCTCTTGCTTCGAGAAGCGCAATCAGGAACGGCATCGGGACCTCAACGGATCGCATGGCCGCCAGTGCGGCGGCGACCCGCGCGTTCTCGCCTTTCGGATCGGGGCTCTCCGGGACCTTCGCGAATCGCTCGTCGGCCAGCATCTCCGCCATCGCCGCGGCAAGGCTTTCGCCAACGACGCCGTCCACGGCGGCGACGCGCCCGCAGTTGTATTCGCTCACGAGCACGAGCGAACGACCGTCGGGTCCCGTGCCCTCATTGTGCAGCAGATCGTACTGGAGCGCCTTGACGGCCGACTCCGTTTCCCTCCCGAAAACTCCGTCGATTCCGGACCGGAGATAACCTAACCGGCGCAGGTCGCGCTGCAGCGCCTTGGTGACGTCCGGGGGAGCGGACACACCTCCGGCCCGCCGCAGATTGGCGGCTTGGTAAATGGATGGCATGGGGTCATCTCTTGGGTGGAGGGGCTTCTCCAGGCCGGCGCAGCGTCGGAACCTTTCTTCTGCGACTCCGCGTCCTTCTGCTCCTGGGCGCGCTTGTCTTTCAGTTCATCCTGGCTCGCCACGGACTCGCGCGCTTTGCGCTCCTGATCGTCCCTGGCCTTGAGGTCCGCGGAACGGCTTCCCAGGTCATCCAGCGCCAGATCCAAGCTGTCGCTGGTGGCGCCGATCGCCTGATCGAGAGAGAACTTGTAGATTGCCATGTCCGACGGCGCGCTCTTTGCCACTCTTCGGAGTGTCCCCAGCAGATCCCTCTCGCCGGACGTCACGAACGCGAGCCCCTTCTCTACCGAGCGGCCTCGTCGCAGGGCGTCGTCGGTCACCGTGTCGATGGCGTCGATAATCTTGGTGTACTCGTCGAGAGCCTCCCGAATCAGCGCGGCACGGCCGGCCTTCTCCTTCGCGACATACTGTTGGACCAGGCTGACGCGTTCCTTGGCGAACTCTCACGTACAGAGGGAGGCGATCGTTCGGGTCTTGCGCGGCACGCAGCAAGTCCACTTCATCCGCCCGCAGGAAATCGCGCTGGGCGAGGCACGGCCACGCCGCCAAGAGACAAATCACCGCGGCCCAGGTTCTCATTTCTTCCCCTTCTTCTTCTGGCCTTCCATGATCGCCATCAGCGTGTCGTCGTGGATCTTCTGAAGCGTATCCAGCAGGGGCTTCAACTCCTCACGCTCCTGGAACGACATGCTGTCGACCAGGTTGCCGAGCTTCTTCAACAACGCTCTGGTCTTCAACTCGAGATTCTTATAGTCGGTGGAGTTTCGCGGATTCCTGCCGGTCTGATCGAGCGACAGCTTGGCCAACTCCACCGACTCCAACACCTCATCGAGGGCCGCGCGGGCCGCCGCGAGGCCACCCGTCTTGTAGCTCTTGGAGGCACTGTCAAGCTGCGCATTCGCGTTGTCCATGGCCATCCGCGCGCGCTGAACAGGACGCGTCTCAGCGCGAACCTTGGCGAGGTCCGCCCGAGCCGCGCCGGCGCCGGCCAAGGCCAGTGTCAAGACTGCGGCGGCCGCGGCGATTCGGATCATCTCTTACCCAGCTCCTTTTCCAGGATGCGAGCCCGTTGGCGTGCTTTGAATTCCTCGTCGGCGTACTTGCCATCGCTCAACGCGAGAAACTTCCGGTAGTTCTCCAGAGCGGGTTTGATCTGCTTCATCTTGTCCAGCATGATGGCCCGCAAATAGTAGTGGCTGGGCGTCTCCCCGCCGAGTTGCCGGACCCGGTCGAGCGCTGCCAGCGCCCGCGGAAAGTCTTCCGTCAGGATCAGCATGCTCGCCACCTCGTTCCAGGCCTCGAGGGAATCCGGCTGGATCTCGGTGGCGCGCCTGAACTCGGCTCCGGCGGCCGGGTACTTCTTCAAGTCCCGGACGACTCGGCCGTAGCGCATGCGCAACTCGAAGTTGCGCGGATCTTCCTGAACCGCCTCTTGGAGTTGCGCCGCCGCCTTCTCGGCCTGGTTGATCCGCAGGTACGCGGTGGCCAGAGCTACCCGGTTGGCCGCTGTCGGGGACTTCCCCACCGCGAACTCCAAGTGCGGCGCCGCCTCGGCCGGCTTCCCTGCCTCGATGAGCAATTCGCCCATGCGCTCGCGCGCCCCCACGTTCTCCGGGAACTGCGCGTAGATCTCGATGGCCTTGGGCGCCTGGCCGCCGCGTTCGTACGCCACCGCCACCTTCAACAACGCCTCCTTCAGGCTGGGATCAAGATCACGGCGATTCGGTAGTACTGCTCGGCTCTGGCGAGATCGCCCGCGGCCAATAGCGCCTCCGCCAGTTGCAGGTTCGGCTGCAACTCCTTGGGCTTCTCCTGCGCCGCCGCTTCGAGCAGCGGGATCGCCTCCCGCGCCTGCGTGGCCCGAATCAGAACGATTCCCAGGTTCAGTTCCGCCTGGTACAAGCCGGGCTTCAATTCGAGAACGGTCCGATATCCGGCGATGGCTTCGGCGTCTTTCCCCAGCAGGCTGTTGGCGAGAGCCAGGTTGAAGTGCGCCGCGTAGTCCTTGGGATCGGCGGCAACGGCCTTCGAAAGCTGCTCGACGGCCGCGGCGTAATTCCCTCCGTCCAGAGCCTTGAGCCCTTCCGCGGAGTAGTCCGGCGTTTGCATCAGGGCGAGCAGCAGCACCGCAGCCGGAACCCACATAAGTCTTCCTACCTCTAGTGTAGCCTCTGCCGCCAAATGTGAGACCCCCGGCGATCGGCTGCTATACTCGTCTTCTAGTGTTCCATCACATCGAACAACGCATCGCCCAGAGTGTAGCGGCGTATTTGAAAGTCCGCTATGGCATTGAAACGGAGGTAGTTGTCGAGCCTCCCAAGGAGCCCCGCTTCGGCGAGCTGGGCATCACCTCGGCCTTCGCGCTGGCTCGCCAACTTCGTAAAGCGCCGCGTGTGATCGCCGCCGAGATTCTGTCCGAAATGCCGCCCATCGAGGGCGTCGCGAGCTCGGAGATCGCCGGCAACGGCTACATCAACCTGCGCCTGGATCGAGCGGCGTACGGTGCGGCTCTGCTCGCCGGCGACATGCAAACCGCCGCCGCATCCACCGGCAAGATCATCGTCGAGCACACCAACATCAACCCGAACAAGGCCGCGCACATCGGGCATGTGCGCAACGCGGTTCTGGGCGACACCTTCGTGCGCATGCTCCGCGCCGCCGGCCGCGAAGTCGAGGTGCAGAACTACATCGACAACACCGGTGTACAGGTGGCCGACGTGGTGGTGGGCTTCCACCATCTGGAGCACAAGACGCCGCGAGCAGGTGGCCGCGATGGCGGCCGATCCGGCTGGCCGCTTCGACTACCTCTGCTGGGACCTCTACGCGCGCACCTCGACTTACTACAAGGAGAATCCCGAGGCGCTCGAGTGGCGCAAGCAGACGCTGCATGCCATCGAGGCGGGCGAGGGGGAACTTGCCGACTTGGCCCACATCGTGGCCGATGCGATTGTCTCCTGCCACATCCAGACCATGCTGCGCATGGGGATTGAATACGACGTGCTGCCGCGCGAGAGCGAGATTCTGCACTTGCAGTTCTGGGCCACCGCGTTTGAACTTCTGAAGGAGCGCAAGGGGATCTACCTCGAAACCGAAGGCAAGAATGCAGGCTGCTGGGTGATGCCCGGCTCGGCCTTTTCGGACTCGACGGACGAAGATACGAACAAGGTCATCGTGCGCTCGAACGGTACCGTGACTTACGTCGGCAAGGACATCGCATACCAGCTCTGGAAGTTCGGCCTGCTGGGCAAGGACTTCCACTACCGCCCGTGGATGAGTTACCCGGACGGGCGCGTACTGTGGGTCTCGACGGATCAGCCTTCGGGCGGCGCGGCTCCTAAGTTCGGCCGTGGATCGTCCGTCTACAACGTGATCGATTCGCGGCAGTCGTATCTTCAGGACGTGGTCGCCGCGGGGCTGCGTGCCTTGGGGTTCCTGGAACAGGCCGGGCATTCGATCCATTTCTCCTACGAGATGGTGGCGCTGACGCCGCGCACCTGCGTCGAACTGGGCATCGAGCTTTCCCCCGAGGACCGGGACAAAGCCTATGTCGAGGTTTCCGGGCGCAAGGGGCTGGGCGTCAAGGCCGACGACCTGATCGACAAGCTCATCGACAAGGCGTGCGCGGAAGTGGATTCGCGCCACCCCGAGGCGCCCGCGGAAGAGCGCCGCCGCGTTGGATCGCAGATCGCCGTCGGCGCGCTGCGTTACTTCATGCTGAAGTTCACGCGCAACGCGGTGATCGCCTTCGACATGCAGGAGGCGCTGAGCTTCGAAGGCGAAACCGGCCCCTACGTGCAGTACGCCGCGGTGCGCGCGCGCAACATCCTGAACAAGCTGGAGGAGCGCGGCGACCGGCTCCCCATTTTCGATCACGAGCTCGACGCCGCATCCATGGGGCGCCAGCTTCAGTCGGAGGACTTCTGGCAGATTGTGCTGGCCATCTCGAAAGCCGACAGCGCGCTGGCAGGCGCCATCGCCTCCGGCGAGCCGGCCCACGTCGCCAGATACGCCTTCCAGTTAGCCCAGGTGTTCAACAGCTTCTATCATAGTTACCCGGTCTTGCAGGAGTCCGACCCCGAACGCCGCACGTTCCTGCTCTGGATGACCGAGTATTTCCGCCGCAGCTCGAGAGCACGCTCGGCATCCTGGGAATCACCGTCCCGCAGTACATGTAGATGAATAGGTCCGCATCGTGGGGCGGTCGCGGGCTAGCTGAACAGATAGACGACCTTCACGAGCGCGGAGCGGTAAATAGACTTGTTCGGCCTCTCGGTGGTGGTTGGGGAGCGCCCTTGAATGCTGCGATCAACACTCCGCTATCGAGAAACGTCCGTATCGGCCGGGCCACTATCGCGATCCCCGGCGCTCAGCGACCTCGCGTTCCAGTTCCCGCCGATTAAGCAGCTTGCCACCCGAGGCCACGTAGGCGTCCGAGATCTTACGGAGCGCTCTACCCAGATCGGAGACACGATCTTTCGGCGCGGCTCCATTCTTCCTGGCTGGCGCCTTTGGCCCTGTTTTTGCCATACCTCATCTTACTGCCGATTCCGAATGCCCGACAACAATGGGCTCGAACTCGTCGTCCATGGAGCAGGCGGCGGGGAAGGCGGTGCGGGGCGCGTCTGCCGGCATCGACGATATAACGGCCAGCATGGTGAACGGTGCGACGGCGGGCACCCTCCTCGCCGACGCCATCGCCTCCGGCGAGCCGGCCCACGTGGCCAGATACGCCTTGCAGTTAGCCCAGGTATTCAGCAGCTTCTACCACAGTTACCCGGTCTTGCAGGAGACCGACCCCGAGCGGCGCACGTTCCTGCTGTGGATGACGGAGTATTTCCGCCAGCAACTCGAGAGCACGCTCAGCATTCTGGGCATCACCGTCCCGCAGTATATGTAGATGCACCGCTGAGGCGCTGAGAGCGCGGAGAAGCCCGGAGAGCATCTGCATCTTCAACCGCTTGGGTACAAGCGGTTTTCGGGACTCGCCTTATTGACAATGAAGGGGTTCCGGCCAAACGACCGCTTGGGTACAAGCGGAAGAGGCGGTGAACCGAAAGAAGCCGTTCCCACAGGTTTGTTGGTTCATTTCCCTACCTCCGCTCTTATGATTACACGGAGGTTGAAGAAAGCCGCGACTGGCGCCAATGCCGAAGGCCGGGAAGAGCAATAGAATCTAGCTACTAAAAAAACTACGTGGAGGTGTCACCGTTGTGGTATGCTCATCCTCGCCGTTGGAGGATTCCAGACCATGACTACGAAGCAGGCCGCTCTATTGGCGGCGGTGGGGACGACTCTGGGTGTCGCCTCTGGCCTGTCTTGGTCCTTCCTGTCGTGGGCCCCTCTTGCGCTCCACCAGGGCGTCTCAGCGTTCAATTTTCTGCTGCCCATGGCTCCCAACCTGCTGATTGGTGCTGTTTCTTGGATCCGCCTTGCCGGTGTTCTTCTTCCTCCTGCACAGGAGCCAGCCGTTGTTGTCGATCCCGTCGAGCCTCAAGAAGGCGGCTTGGGCGGCGGGGGTCGCGAGTGGATTGGTGGTGTTCCAGTGTGTTCTTAACTTTGGCACTGGACTGCTCGCCCTGGCGGAGCCTGCCGGAGTTGCAGCGGAGAGGATGAATCATCCCATCGTTTGGACGCTTCTGAAGACTCATCAACTCGTCGTGGCTCCATCGGTCTCTCTATTCGCGGCTTTGACGTTGCTGCTGTTTTTCATGGCCGTGACGAGAAGCGAAACCGGGACACAAACTGTCCCGGTAGGACTCAGAACGGCGGCTATGTACGCTTGCGTTGTAGCCGCACTGTTTGCGATAGCCACGGTCGGTACGTATACCTTCGCTATCTCGGCGCCCAGTTACCAGAAGGTGCTGCAACAAGCAGGGCCTGGCACTCTTGTACGGTGGAATGCGGCCTTACGAGCCGCGATCACGGTCTGCCACCAGGTTTCGCTGGCAGCGTTCTTTCTCACGTTCTTCCTGAAGTTGCCCGCTCTTCAATCCAGCCAGTGGCTTAGCAGCGGCGAGTAGGCGTCGAGGCGGGTCTTCGCGGACCCTGTTCGCCTGACGGAAACTACGGCCGACGACGGCTTGCGCCGCTGGCATTCTCACGCCCTTCGGGCTTGGAGTGAGGCCCGGGCGCCCGGCGGCGAATCGTTGCGCGCTGAGAAGATTCTACGGCGCTGTAGCACGGAACAGCATGGCGGTGCAGTAGCGTAGGATATTTAGAGAGGGTGTAATTCATGTCCACTGGCAATTCTTTCGGCTCCGCTGCGCGTCTGCGCGTGGGGGAGCTTTCCTACCAGATCCATCGTTTGGATGCCGTCGGGGATGTCTCCAAGCTTCCGATTTCGATCCGGATTCTGCTCGAGAACCTGCTCCGGCACGAGGACGGCGCAGAGCGTTACGGCCGCCGACATCCAGGCCGTCGCCCGCTGGAACGGCAAGCCGGAAGCGCTCGAGATCAGCTTCATGCCCGCGCGGGTGTTGCTCCAGGACTTCACCGGCGTGCCGGTGGTGGTCGATTTGGCCGCCATGCGCGACGCGCTCCAGGATATGGGCGCCGACCCGGCCCTCGCCAATCCCCTGCTCCCCGCGGACCTCGTCATCGACCACTCCGTGCAGGTGGATAAGTACGGCTCGCCCGATGCTTTCCAGTTCAACGCCCTCCTCGAGTTCCAACGCAATCGCGAGCGGTATGCGTTTCTGCGCTGGGGCCAATCGGCCTTTCGCAATTTCCGGGTGGTCCCGCCCGACACCGGCATCGTCCACCAGGTGAACCTGGAGTGCCTGGCGCCGGCGGTCTTCAGCTTGGGCGGGACGGCGTACCCCGACACGGTCGTCGGCACCGACTCTCACACCACCATGATCAACGGCCTGGGCGTGGTGGGCTGGGGTGTCGGCGGCATCGAGGCCGAGGCCTGCATGCTGGGCCAGCCCATCTCGATGCTGCTGCCGTCCGTGGTGGGCTTCCGCATGCATGGCCGCTTGCGCGAAGGGGTCACGGCCACCGACCTGGTTCTCACCGTCACCCAGATGCTGCGGAAGAAGGGCGTCGTGGGCAAGTTCGTCGAGTTCTTCGGAGACGGATTGGGCGCGCTCAGCCTGGCCGACCGCGCCACCGTCTCCAACATGGCGCCCGAGTACGGCGCCACCATCGGCCTGTTCCCCATCGACGACGAGACGCTGCGCTACCTGCGGCTCACCCACCGCCCGCCTGAAACGATCGCCCTCGTCGAGGCCTATACCAAGGAGCAGGGCCTGTTCCGCGTCGCCGGCGCACGCGAGCCGCTCTATACGGACACCATCGAGTTGGACCTCGGCGACGTCGTGCCGTCGCTGGCCGGCCCGAAGCGGCCGCAGGATCGAATCGAACTTCCCGCCGTGAAGCAGAACTTCCTGTCGTTCCTGGGCAACGCCCCGCGCCAGTCTCCGGTGAACTTCAACGGGACCTCCGCCAACATCCAGGATGGCTCGGTGGTCATCGCCGCCATCACCAGTTGCACGAACACTTCGAATCCATCGGTGCTGCTGGCGGCGGGGCTGCTCGCTCAGAAAGCCGTTGCGCGCGGGCTGCGCACTCCCCCCTGGGTGAAGACCAGCCTGGCTCCCGGTTCGAAAGTGGTGATGGACTACCTGGCGGAGTCCGGCGTCCTGCCGTGCCTCGAGACGTTGGGCTTCCACCTGGTTGGATTCGGTTGCACCACCTGCATCGGCAACAGCGGCCCGCTTCAGGAAGCCGTGGCGCAGGCCGTCCGGAAAGACAACCTGGTGGTGGCCTCCGTGCTGAGCGGCAACCGGAACTTCGAGGGCCGGGTGAACCCGCTGGTCAAGGCCAACTACCTGGCTTCCCCGCCCCTGGTGGTGGCCTATGCGCTCGCCGGCCGCGTCGACGTGGATTTGCAGAACGAACCGCTCGGCGTGGACTCCGCCGGCAAGCCGGTTTATCTGCGCGAGATCTGGCCCTCGAACGAGGAGATCCAAGCCGCCTTGGACCGTTCCGTGAAGGCCGAGATGTTCGAGAAGCAGTACTCCGCGGTGTTCCTGGGCGACGAGCAGTGGCAGGCCATCCCCGTGCCCGCCGGTTCCCAATACGTGTGGGACGATGCCTCCACCTACATTAAGAAGCCGCCGTACTTCGATGCGCTCGCCGATCCATCGCTGCCGCCGGCCGATCTGCCGGGGCTGCGCGTGCTCGCCATGCTGGGCGACTCCATCACCACGGACCACATTTCACCGGCAGGCTCGATCGCCGTCGACAGCGCGGCCGGCCAGTACCTCATCGGGCTGGGCGTCCAGCCCCAGCACTTCAACTCCTACGGCGCGCGCCGCGGCAACCATGAGGTGATGATGCGAGGCACGCTCGCCAACATCCGGCTGCGCAACCAGATGGCCCCCGGCACCGAGGGTAGCTGGACGACGCACGTGCCCTCCGGCGAACGGATGTGGATCTACGACGCCGCCATGCGCTACAAACAGGAGGGCGTGGGGCTGGTGATTGTCGCGGGAAAAGAGTACGGCTCCGGTTCCTCGCGCGACTGGGCGGCCAAGGGCGTGGCCCTGCTGGGAGTGAAGGCCGTGATTGCGCAGAGCTACGAGCGCATCCATCGCTCGAACCTCTTGGGAATGGGCGTGCTGCCGCTGGAGTTCCTGCCGGGCGAGAATCGCGAGACGCTCGGGCTCACCGGGACCGAGTCGTACTTCGTCAGCGGCGTCCGGCAGTCCCTGGAAGGCTCCCGGCGCGCGGTGGTGCGCGCGGTGGCGGCGGACGGGTCGGCGAAAACCTTCGACGTCACGGTTCGCGTGGACACCCCGCGCGAGGCCGACTACTTTCGCGCCGGCGGCATCCTGCCGTATGTGCTGCGGCAGCTCGCGAACGCTTCACCACAAAGGCACAAAGACACAAAGGAACAAGAATCTGAGCCCTTGTTTCTTTGTGACTTTGTGTCTTTGTGGTGAAATTTCCGAGCCTACTGCTCTTCGTAGGGGAGGACTTGGATGAACTCTCCTTGTACCCGGTAGGGGCCGTCGTCCAGGTCCGCGGCGTCCAGGTCCCAGGGCTGAAACTCGGGGTTGAGGGGTTCGAGGCGGATTCCCTCGTGCCGCCAGCCTTCTTCGGTCTCCGCTTTGCGGCTGGTGTAGCGCTTCACGGTGAATTCGCCTCCGCTCTCGGATGCGCCCACCTGCTGGATGAGCAGCAGCTTGCCATACCGCGAACCCACCACGCTGTGGCGGAAGATGCACAGGCTGCCGTCGGGAATCAGCGGCTCCATCGAGCGGCCCACCACGCGCCCCACGAACATGTCGGGCGTGAGGCGCAGATTCTCCGGGACTCGCACCCACTGTTCGGCTTCGATCTCCATGTCTTCCCCGAAGCGGGTGGCCGCCGCGCGCAGGGAGTACAACGGCAGGTGGGTCTCGAAGCGCCGCACCTCAACCACGCCGCCCCGCTCGCCCTCGACGTGCCGCGCGTAGAGCCGCTCCAGGGCTTTCGGGAGGTTCCCGACCGCGATGGTCTCCCGCTGCGAGATCCGCAGCACATTTGACAGCGTCTCCTCCAGGTACCCGAGCAACCCGTCGCCACCCATTTCTTTCGCCCGCTCGGCGAGATCCTCCGCCACCTGCGACAGCACCTCGGCGTCCTCGGGTTCCGCCACCTCCGCCCAGTCGCGGCGCAGCTTGAGCAGCAGTTGGTCGGTTGCGGGATCGAGCAGGAGCACCCCGGCGTTCGCCTTAGGCCGGCCGGGCAGAGCCAGTTCCAACACCGCGTACTGCACCTTGCGTGCTGTCTGAAAGGTTAGCGCGGTCATTCTTTACACTATCGGCAAGAAATGGTTAAGGGTTAAGGGGCGTTCGGAAAATAGTATTGCCGGCTGCGGACCGTGGCGCCCGGCAGGTTCACCACCACGCGAAGTTCGTGCACCAGTTCCGTGGAGTCCGTCACGCTGGGCGCGTATTGCAGGATGTATTGTGTGGTGATTTCACCGGCCAGCGCGACCACCGAGCCGTAGATGCCCTTCAACAGCGCATTCGTGTACAGTCCGGTGCCCACCTTGTAGGCGTAATTCCCTTCGTCGGAGGGGGTGGAAAGGTAGCCCGACACATCCCCATAGAGCGACTCGAGCGGATACTCCACCCGTCCACCGGTGTCCCCGCAGAGTTTCTGGAGATTGGCATCGCCGGCAGCCTCGAACCCGAACGCGCGGGTGCTCATCGCGTAGACCGTGACCAAGTTCCTTTGCGCCAGTTCCAGAACCTCGCGGAGACCCTTCTGGCTGCTGTTGTCGTGCCCGTCGCCGATGATGATCAGAATGCGCCTGGGCTCAATCGGCTCGCCTTGAATCAGGCTTCGCCGGGTGCAGGCCATGTAGATGGCATCGAAGAGGGCCGCTCCTCCGCCCGGCTTGAGATCGCGGATGCGGTCCAGGATCTTCTCCGCATCCTGAGTGGTGTCGACCGCCAGTTCCGCCTCGCTCGCGTAGGTGATGAGATACCCGCTGAATCGCTTGTCGCCGGGGAGCAGGTTCGAGACCAGGTCCTGCGCGGCCTCCTTAAACTTATCCCAGTGCAGGCGGTTGGTGCTGCTCAGGTCCAGCAGGAAGCCCACCACCACCGGTTGACTGCGCTCCCGGCTGAAGAAGGTGATCTTCTGCTCCTTGCCCTGATCGTAGATCTTGAAGTCGCTGGCGTCCAGATTGCTGACGAAGCGGCCCTTGTCGTTCGTAACGGTCACCGGCACGATGACCTCATTCACCCCTCCCCGGAAGGTCGGGGGGGGCTGTTCCTGCCGGGCAGGAGCCTGCGGGGCGGGAGCCTGCGCAAACAGGAGAGAGCCGAAAACCACTCCGGCCAAGAAGCGAAAGTTCATGCTAGCGATCCTATGTGCGATTATAGCCGACCCTCGAGCCTGACACCCCCCCTCCCTCGAAACCCTGGCCAGCTCCCTGTCGGAGGGTGCAGAGATTTGGACGGGCGCCGGTTCGCTGAGGGTTCCACGGAATTAATGCCGAAACGCCCCTCGCGGGGATCGCGCACCAGCAGGCTTGACCATGATGAACAACATTTCCTATAGTGGAGAACTGTTCTGCGTGGGAGGGGCGGGCGCCCGCACTCTCGGTACCGTCGATACATTATCCAATGGAGAAGGAGAGGGTTATGCCAGAAGCGCGCATGTTCAACATCACGAAAGACGATCTTAAGAAATTCGGCCAGCGGGGGCCGGCCTTCGTGACCTTCGGGGAAGTGATGGTTCGAGATACGCCCGCGGATATGGAACGTCCCGAGCGCACGCGCCTGGTGCGCCTCTCCATGGCGGGGAGCGAATACACGCTCGCGATCGGGCTCGCGCGCCTGGGAATTCCGTCCGCGTATATCACGCGGGTGCCGGACAATCCATACGGCCGCGCGGTTCGAAACATCGCCCGGGAGAATGGCGTCGTCGCGGATCATATTGTGTGGGCGTCGAAGACCGAGCCGATTGGCCGGCTGATTTACGAGATCGGGCGCACTCCGCGACGGGACACGGGGATCTATCAGCGGAAATACTCAGCCGCATCCAAGCTGGACGCCGGCATGGTGGACTGGAAAAGCGTCTTGAAAGACGCCCGGTTGTTCCATACATCCGGAATCTCCTTTGGCTTAGCCACGCATAGCAATTACGACCGCAATTACAATTACGAGGCCTTCAAAGAAGCGATCGCCAGTAAGCCCGGCGATTGTCTGGTAGGGCTGGACTTCAACTATCGCAGTACGCTGTGGACTAAGGACCAGGCGCGCGCCCTGATGACCCCGGTCGTCGGAGATCACGTCGACGTTCTCATTACGACGATCGAAGACATGGCCGAGTTGTACGGCATCGGTTGCGGGCAGTATTCCGCCCAACAGATCAGCGACGGCGATATTGGGCGTCTTGAGGATGACGACATCCGGGTCTTCGCGGAGCAGGTCCACAAGCAGTTCCACACCAAGATTGTCGCCATTACGATTCGCTACCCCGATTCGTTTGAGCAGCACCGCTGGGAATCGGCGGCCGTGGATGCCGGCGGGAACTTCTTCCGCTCGCCGGCCGTCAAATCGGTCACCCTGTGGGACCGGCTGGGTGGAGGCGATACCTGGAACGCCGGTTTCTACTACGGGTTGCTGACCGAGGAGTTCAGCGGCGAGAGCCTCATCAAGGGGGTGCTGGTTGGCGACGCCGCAACACGCCTGAAGCAAACCCTGATGTTCGATCTTCCCATGATTGGGAAGGATGAGGTGCAGGCGTTGATGAAGGCGGACGTCGCCGGCGGCGGCAAGCGCACGTCGCGCTAAGCCCTTGGCAGGGCGGCGGGGCGCCTCTGGCGCAGAAGCCCTGCTCCATCCGAGCGGCAACACGGTCAATCGCGTGTTACCGGAGAGAGGATGGGAGATGGACCGCGAAATTGATGCGAGGAGAACGACATGACTAAGATCGACGCGCTGAAGTTAGTTCGAGAGACGGGAATCATTGCCATCATGCGCGCGCGGAGCTCCGATCAGTTGATCGCCGCCGCGGATGCTATCAAGGCGGGCGGCGTGAGGGTCATTGAAGTCACGATGACCACTCCCGGTGCGTTGAGCGTGATTTCCGAAGCGACAAAGAAGTACGGCAGTGAGGTGCTTTTCGGGGCCGGTACGGTCCTGGACCCCGAGACGGCGAGGGCGGCGATCCTGGCGGGCGCGGGGTTCATCGTGGCGCCTACCTTGAATCTGGAGGTCATCCGGCTCTGCAACCGATACAGCGTTCCAGTGATGCCAGGCTGTGCGACCCCGACCGAGATGCTGACCGCCTGGGAAGCCGGGGCCGACATGATCAAGCTCTTTCCCGCCGATGTCGGCGGTCCCGATCTGGTGAAAGCGATTCTGGCCCCTCTGCCGCAACTTCAGATTGTGCCCGTGGGTGGCGTGGACCTGAATACGGCGGCCGCCTTTATCCGGAAAGGGGCGGTGGCTTTGGGCGTCGGCGGCAGTCTGATCGATCAGAAGCTTTTGAACTCGGGCGACATGGCGGAACTGAGCCGCCGCGCGACCGCCTTCATCGACGAGGTTAAGAAGGGCAGGAGCGCTTAAGTCGAGGGCCCCACGAATGGCAATCGCCGGCGCGACGTCCTGAAAGGAGAGCCGGTGAAGTAGACCGTCGCGGTTGCATCGCTGCGGGCATCACCGCGTGCTTCACAGGGCGTGGGCGCATGGGGGCCGACGGTGCGAGCGCGGGTCGATCAGCGTGGCAGTCGCAACCTCTGGGGTGATCGGCCGAATTCAGGCTTCAACCACCCCCCCAACCTCGGGCCCAGGCCGTTCGAGCACCCTGTAACATTTGAGGTCAGGCTTCCGTAGTAGCATGTCGCGCTTGTTAGAATGTCAATTCAGAGCCGAGTGCATCCATGAGGACTGAGAAGAAGGGGTTCGCCGAGCGGGCCTACGCACGCATTCGCGAAAAGATCCTGCGAGGCCAACTTCCATTCGGTGCGCCCATATCGCGGCGAGAGCTTTCGCTCGAGTTGGGAATGAGCATGCTTCCGATCAGCGAGGCATTGCAGCGGCTGGAGAACGAAGCGCTGGTGGAGGCCGTTCCCAGGGTTGGCACGCGGGTCCGGACCCCGACCCCTCAGGACATCCGCGGCTTTTACGTAGTGCGGGAGGCCCTCGAAAGCCAGGCGGGGAGGTTGTTCTCCGAGAAGGCAACGCCGGAAGATCGGAACCAGTTGACTGTGCTCGCGGAGCGACTGGACGCGGAGTACAAGACATGCGCCGGATCGGCAGACGCATCGGCGCAGCAGCTATACGAGTTGCGGGACCTGCACATGAAGTTTCACCTGAGAGTCGCCGAGGGTGCGCATTGCCCGTTCCTGTGGCAGGCAATCGAAAAAAACCAAGTCCTGATTTTCAACTGGTTTCTCGACCACCTGTTCGGGTATCCTGGGCTACCGCAACATTGGCACGAGGAGCTTGCCAAGGTTCTCACGGCAGCGGATCCGGAAGCCGCCGATCGAGCGATGAGGAAGCACGTGCGATTCCGTATGGATGAACTGCTCGTGCGCCTGGAGCCGTATTACAGGTTGGATCGGCACCACGTCGCAAAGACCATCCGCAGGTTGCCCTCCCTTCCGCACCCCGACCTCGAGCATTCCACGCTATAGGCTTGGGAGGCTCATCCTCACTTCTTCTGGAGGTCGGTTTCCTGGTGGACCATAAAGGGCGCGTGCTTCGCTGCTAGCCCGCTCGGCCACCGCGGTTCCCGCTGCGCTCATCAAATTATCATTCTTTAATGTTAATTCGACGGGTTCGGCATTGACATTTTGATGGAGGCGATTTAATATACCACGTATCTGCTCTGAAATGTTAGTGGTTGGGAAGGAGGTTTTCCCAATCCAGAGTGTCCAGAACAGGGGGGACCATGCGATTCAGCCGAAGGTTGACCGTTTTGCGGCTGGGTCCGTGCTGTCTGTGCTGCCAAGAAACCATCGGCATGATTTCAGGGGCGGTGACCGATCCCCAAGGAGTCGCGAGGGACGGAATGGAAATTCCCGATAGGAGGCAAGACTAGTATGCGAATTCGACTGCTCGCAGTTTTCTTCACCCTCATGCTGGGCCTCTCGCAGGCCCAGGATATCAGGGGCATGATCTCCGGAACAGTGACCGATCCCCAGACCGGCCGCGTTGTCGGCGCCTCCGTGGTGGTGACCAACACCGACACGAACGTCTCCACATCCCTGACGACAAACGGCAGCGGCTACTATCAAGCGCCTTTGCTTCAGCCTGGCCCATACCAGGTAACCGTAGATGCCCCCGGTTTCAAGAAAACCGTGCGCTCCAACCTGGTCCTCACGATGAGGGCTGAGATCAAGATCGACATCCAACTGGAGGTCGGCGAGTTGAGCCAATCGGTGACCATCACCTCCGAATCTCCGATCCTCGATACCAGCACGGTGACCGTGGGAAAGGCGCTGACCACCCGCGAAATCATGGACCTGCCCACCATGACGAACAACCTTGTCCTGCTGGCCCGAGTGGCTCCCGGGGTGGTGAATCAGGGGACCACCCAGTTCCTCACGCAGGGCATGGTGGGCGGCGACTCGGGCTTTTTTGCGCCGCTCTCCCTTGGCCAGAACGAGTGGAGCATTGACGGAGCGCCGAATCTCGGCAGCGGCGGGATTGGGTTCACGCCCTTTACCGACCAGATCGCCGAGTTCAAGATCGACACGACCAGTTTCGACGCCTCGGTTGGGCATTCCATAGGGTTGAACATCGCCTTTTCGACCAAGTCCGGTACCAACAGCCTCCACGGCTCGGCTACCGAGCAATACTGGAACACGCGTTGGAATGCGGCGTCGTTTTTCGTAAAACAAAAGTACTTCGAGGACATCGCCGCCGCCAACGCCGCCGGCAACACCGCGCTGGCAAACCAGTTGGCATCGCAGCCGATGCAGTCTGCCGGGCATTCGAACGACTACGGGTTCACCCTCGGCGGGCCCGCTTACATCCCGAAAGTGTACAACGGGAAGAACAAGCTGTTCTGGTTCTTTTCCTTTTCGCAGAACAAGACTCGCCAGCCGGCCCGGTCGAGCGAAATCACCAATACGGTCCCCACGATGGCGCAGCGGCAGGGCAACTTCTCGGACCTTCTGGCAATCAACTCGAAATACCAGATCTACGATCCGCTGAGCGTGGCGCCCGACCCGGCCCGCCCCGGGCACTATGTCCGGACGCCCATTCCGGGGAACCTGATTAACCCAAGCAGAATTCTCGTTCCCAAGGTCTTCGAGTGGTACACCAGCCGGCTCCCGGTTCCCAACAACAGCCCAACCAATCCGCTGACCGAGCCGTTCAACAACTTCCTCGCCTTGGGCCAGGTCGACAACGTCAACTACACCGGGCTGGCGGGCCGGGCAGACTATGCGCCCGACCTGAAGAACCGCTTCTCGTTCTCGTTCAATTGGAGCCGCTTTATCGAGAACGCGCAGGACTGGACCTACGGCAGCTCGCCCGGCCTGCAGGACTGGGATAACATCCGGGTACCGCGGGGTGGGATTCTGAATTGGACCTACTCCATGAACTCGGCAACCGTGATTACGGCAAGCCTGTCCGCCAACGAATGGATGAACGTACAAAAGACCAACGGGGTCAGAAAGTACTCGCCCAGCGAGATTGGGTTCCCGACCTATCTGGATCAGCGCTGCCAGGCTCTGGGCGGATGCGCCGCGCCCCTGGTGTCGTGGAACGGATTCACGTCCGCTTTCGGCGGAAACAGCCTCGTCATGGGCCGTACTCTCGCCGCCGACGCCCGCCAGCGCTCGACGGGACTCAAGGCGAGCGTATCGCATGTCCAAGGCAGGCACTCTTTCAATGGCGGTATCGATTTCCGGCGGGCTTACGCAACCAATCCGGGGGGCGCCGGGACTTCCATGGGGAGTTTCACCTTCAATAGCCAGTATGTGCAAAAGAACGACGACAGCTTTACCGCGGCGGGGAGTCTCGGGTTGAGCTACGCAGCTTTCATGCTCGGGATACCCAGTTCCATGTCAAGCGCCAACAACGCGAGTTACGCGCTGATGAATCCGTATTATGCCTGGTATGGGCAGGACACCTGGCGCGCGACCAGCGCCCTGACTCTGACCCTGGGGCTCCGCATCGAGTACGAACAGGCCCCCACGGAGCGATACGACCGGGCGCTCACTTACTTCGACCCCACCGCGCAGTTGCCGATAGCGGCTGCCGCGGAGGCGGCCTATGCCGCCAACCCGGTGCCTGAACTCGCGGCCAGCGGCTTTAAGGTCCAGGGGGGGTCGGTCTACGCTGGTGCCAAAGGCGCCCCGCGCCAGCCATGGCAGAACGAACTGATGTGGTTGCCAAGGCTCTCGGTTGCCTGGCAGTTCAGTCCGAGGATGATTCTCCGCGGCGGCTACGGCATCTATTTCGATTCGATCAACGTGCAAAACGTAACCCTCAATCAATCGGGTTACTCGAGGACGACTTCCACCAATCTGACGAACAACTACGGGGTGGACTGGCTGGCCGGGGACCCCGGAGCCGGCATATCCCCGCTTGCGGATCCCTTTCCTGTCCGCAGTGACGGGACTCGTTTCGATACTCCCTTGGGAAACTCGCTGGGGAACATGTACGTCGTCGGACAGGGCTTTTCCTACTCACCTTGGAACCGAAAGCATCCACGGGAACAACAGTGGAGGATCGGGTTGCAGCGGCAGTTGAGTCCCAATATGTCGCTGGAGGTTTACTACTGGGGTGGGTGGGGAGACCATCTGGCGTACAGCGATAAACTGGATGCCCTGCCGGCGCAGTACTGGAACACCACTATGGTGCGCGACAACACACTCGCCAGCAACATGACCAAGAACGTGCCGAACCCCTTCAATATAAATAACTTCGCGTCGATTCAGAGCTCCAATCCCGCGCTTTACCAGCAGATGTCCACGCTGGGTTTCTTCACCGGCGCGAACATTCAGAAGAACGTGCTTCTGCGGCCCTATCCGCAATTCAGCTCGCTTACGAGCAGTCAGTATGGCGGCAAGGCCAAGAACCAATCGGTGCAGGTCAATTTTCAGCGGAGACTTTCCAAGGGGTTCAACATTACCGCGAACTATACCTACTCTCGCGCAAGCGTTTGGACCTCGGTCATCAATGAATTTGACCCCGGTCCGACACAGTGGACACCGACGGATCGACCGCTGCCGAATCGCGTCAACGTCACTGGCATCTACGAATTCCCCTTCGGCCCCGGCCGGCCATTTTTGAGGACCGGAATTCTCAGTCACATTGTAGGCAACTGGCAGGTGGCTTTGACTTACGACTTCCAACAGGGCCCGTTGCTTAACTGGGGCAACTACTTTTATTACGGCGACCTGAGCACAGTCGGCCAAACGCTGACGGAAGGCACGAAGACCCTGGATCGCTGGTTCAACACCGACGCCCAGTTCGAGAGGAGTGCCGCCAAAGGGCCTGCGTCCTACCAGGCGCGCGTGTTCCCCGTCGATATCACCACCGTGCGGGCAGACGGGCTTAACCAGTGGAATTCCAATCTCCGGCGCGACTTCCGATTGCCGGAAGGAATTGTCTTCGAGGTTCGCATGGACGCGCTCAATCTTTTTAACCGCTCGCAGTTCAGCGGTCCCGACACCAACCCGTACAACACGACTTTCGGCAAAGTCACGAGCGCGACTTCAACCCTGAACCGGTTTTACCAGATTCAGGGGAGAATCCGGTTCTGAATCGGCCTGGGAACCTCAATGCGGCGCCGGTCCTTGGAAACCGGCGCCGCAATACAATCATGAACAACAGAAAAGGAATCGAGGCATTTTGACATGGTACAAAAGCAGGTGGATCGGCGTTCCTGGCTTCGCGGAGTGGTCGGCGCCGGCGGGTTGCTGGCCCTGGATGCGGCATTCACCACCGAACGAACCAGCGCCGCTGCCGTGGGCCCAAACGACAACATCAAGATCAGCAAGATTGAGACCTTCGTACTAAGGAACTCCTGGGTTTTTGTAAAGATCTCCACCGACGCCGGAATCGTCGGCTGGGGTGAAATGCTCAAAGACGACGCCAATGCCTGTGCGGCAGGCGCACTGGAAGCCGGACGCTTTCTGGTTGGCCAGGATCCCTGCAGGGTAGTCTATCTCTGGCAGCAGATCCAGCGCGGGGGGTTTTATCGCGGCGGTCCCATCAAGACCGCGATACAGAGCGGCATCGATCAGGCGCTCTGGGACATCAAAGGCAAAGTATACGGCGTGCCGGTCTACAAGCTTCTTGGCGGCCCTACCCGCGACCGGATCAGGGTTTATGGGACGGTTAGCGAGAAGACCGGCGTGAACGCCATGAAGGTCGGGCCGCGCGGTCTGAACCGCGGAGCTATCAAGTATGTCGAGGGACAGAAGTTCATCGATGAATGTGTGGACAACTTCAAGGCCACTCGTCAGAAATTCGGCTCAGGAGTGGACATCGGTATAGATTTCCATGGCGCTGTGCAGCCAGCGACGGCAATGCTTCTCGTCAAGGCTCTTGAGCCTTATCAACCTTGGTTCTATGAAGAGGTGGTTCAATGCCTCAACATCGATGTCATGGCTGAGATCGCGAAGAAGACCGCGATCCCACTGGCGACAGGCGAGCGCATTTACCTCAAGTGGGGGTTCCGGGAAATCCTCGAGAAGCGGGCCGCCACTATCCTCCAGCCCGATGTTTGTTATGCAGGCGGCATCACCGAACTTCGCCTGATTGCGGGCATGGCTGAGGCGTACTATTCGCCCATCGCCCCGCACAATCCGCAGGGGCCCTGTTCGCTGGCCGCCAGTTACCAGATCGCCGCCGCCATTCCGAACTTCCTCATCCAGGAGCGGGGCGATAACAACTACGAGAACCTTCTGGCAAAACCATTGCCGCCGGTCGAAAAAGGATACCGCCCGTTGCTGACCGATCCGGGCCTCGGGATCACCATAGACGAAGCGAAACTCAAGGCGCAGGTGGGTGAGCCCCAGTTGTACAGACCTCGGTTCGACCCTGACGACAACTCGGTAGTGGATTGGTAGCGCCAATCTGAGGTCCTGCTCTTCGGTAGCATGCGATGGACCGTGTTGCCGACGGTGTAGATGTCTCCAGGTCCGGAGCAAGCAGAACGCGGTGGATTCCGCGTCGAGGGTAGCCACCGCGTGTTCTTCGCCGGCATCGAGTGTCTCGACGGGGACCGCAACGATTCCCTTTAGTCGGACAGCAATGGGGCCACTACATCAATGGCGAAGCTGGCGTCGAGCGCGGGCAGATCCTCCATCACCAGCGTCTCGCCCGCCGGCGGCTTCTCCCGGCTCAGAAACTCGCTGCCGATGCGGCGCGCTTGTTCGCCTATCGGGTCGGACAGCGCATAAATCGACAGCCAGGCCGCCTGCCGCAAGGAACTCCCATTCTCTTCCAGAACCTTGCCCAGCCTCCGATATGCCAGCCGGGCGTCCTCCTCGCGAGAGCCAAACGCGATCTGGCCACCGCTCAGCACCACTCTTTGGCGAGCGCACCATGGCCACGCGCGAGAACCCTCCCGCAGCCGGCGTTTCTCGGGCCGAGCCGCCGATGCGAGCCACAATCTCGCACTGGACCAGGCCGTGCGGCGGCGCCCGCAGCGGCTGAACCAAGTTCGCGACCGCCCTGGGGAACTCCGTCGAAACCGCCCGGCGGGCGTCGGCTTGGTCTTCGAGCGAACTCACGAAACAGGTGGCCCGCAGCACGTCCTTGCCGTCCATGCCGGAGGCAGCCAGATCCGTCTTCAACTCCGACAACACTCTTTTCACGAGGGGTGTCACTCGCGCCGGCAGGTCGGTTGCGTCGGAAGCCTCGGCGTGGAGGAACGCGATCCCCTGCGGATTCTCCGCCCGGCGAGAAACACCGGTCGCTTCGATGACGGTCTGCACGCCCGTTCCAGGCAAAGCGCCGGCCTGCACCACCGTCAGCACGGGCATCGGCAGACGCCGCGCCGTGAACATTTCCGCGACCGCGGATCGCACTCGCCGCGTGTCTCCCGAGCCCGCGACAAAGGCCCGCAGACCGACGATCGGCGCCTGCTTCGCCCGTTGCAGCAAGGCGTCCAGCGCATCGCCGATCTGCCGCGACAGCAGACCTTTCGAAGAGAGCGGCGAAACGGTGTACACCAGACGGCCGGTTTCCGCGACCACGGCCTCCGGGAGGTCCTTCAGCGGCTGTCGAACCTGCGGTTCCACTTTGTCTAGGAGCGGACCGTCGTATGGTTGTTGGCCGTACGCGGGAGCACAGAATAAAGCGACTCCGAGCCAGGCCGGCAGTGTGCGCATGCGCATCGCGTTTCGGAGTCGATTGTAGCAGAGCGCGGTCCGGCGGGGCTGGGTGAAGAAGTGCAGGATTTGCCGGAATAGGGTGCATGCAACGAAAACACGATGCAGGGCGCCGAACAGCGCGGGCTACCCTGTTTGTTCAAGCGTCGGCAGACCAAGGGGGTGGGCGGACCTACCGGGAGCGTGCGGACGCCGAGAACATGTTCGCCGAGGTGAAGAATCCGTGAGGGTGGATCGGATTCTCGACGCAAGGTCTCGCGGTGCCCGAAGACCCTGGAGGGGCGACGTAGCGATGCGTCTGTATAAACGCTAATTCTTCAGGTGTTCGTCGTTTGCCTATTGCTATTTTCAACAGGTTCGAGCAGAATCATTGGAACTGAGTGTTCAAGGCAAAGCGACCGGATGATTTGATTTTCCATCAAAGGGGGAATTCTGGATGGGGTGGACGATGATAAGAGGGCTGGTCGTCCTGTGGCTGTCGGCAGCCGCGTTGCTGGCGCAGCCGGCGCCACCCGCCGCCGCTAATCAAGCTCCGATCGTGCTGGCCAACGACAAGCTGGAACTTACGATCGGTTTGACGGGGGGCCGGTTCCTGAGGCTCCTGATCCGCGACAGCGAGCCGTTGAGCCCGCTGGCTACCATGGGCCACTTCCTGGCACTGGACGGTTTCGGCAATCCTTCCGGAGAGGAGCGGGCTGCGGGGATGCCTGGTCATGGGGAGGCCAACAGGACTCCCATGAAGGTCACCGCCACTCAGGAGTCGGGCCCCATGCGCTCGCTCACCATGCAGAGTTGGCTACCCCTGGCGCAGGAGACATTGACGCGCACGGTCGAAATGGCGGATGGGGAGAACGTGGTCTACGTCACCAGCGAGCTGGAGAGTGCGCTGGCCGTCGATCGGCCGGTCGCCTGGGCCGAGCATGCGACTCTGGGGCCGCCGTACTTAGAGCCGGGCAAGATCACGATCGACATGCCGGCCACTCGCTGCCGCGTGCGGGCCGAGAAAGCGGGCTCCACCGGGAAGCTGGCCTACCTCAAGGATTTCGACTGGCCCATGGCCCCGCTAACCAAGGGAGGGCAAGTCAATCTCCTCACCGTTCCTGTCGGGGAGACCTCGCTGGATCTGGCGAGCTGCTTGATCAATCCGGCCAGGACATACGGTTACGTCACCGCGCTTCGAGCCGACAAGCAGTTGCTTTTCGGCTATGTATTCCGGCGTAGCGAGTACCCCTGGCTGATGAGTTGGATGAACTACAGCGGGGACGCCCGCGCCGCCCGCGGCATCGAGTTTTCCACACAACCGTTCGATGTCTCCCACCGTGAGACGGTGGACGCGCACGAGATGTTCGGCGCGCCGACTTACAAGTGGTTACCGGCTAAGTCCAGGATGCGAACGCGCTTCCTGTTTTTCTTCACCAGAGTCCCCGTGGACTTTGGCGAAGTGGGTGATGTGATCTTGGAAGACGGCTTCGTAAAGATCCGCAGCAAGTCCGGGAAGACCCTCGCTCTGCCTGCCAAGCAGGGGCTGGGGTGAGATCGAAGGGATTCGCCGCCAAGTCGGCATCACTGTGATCAGCCCGCATGGGCCGCGGCCTTGACGGACCGCGAGATTTTATCCTCGAAGGGGGGCGCCATGATTCGCGATCGATCCTTACCGCTAAGAGCAGCCGTGTTGTTGGCTGCCCTGGCCTTGCTATTTGCCATTTCCGCCTGGCCGCAGACGCTGACCAGCACGATATTAGGCACTGTCGTCGATTCCCAAAGAAGCCTCATCGTGGGCGCTGCCGTTACGATTATGAGTGAGGGAACCGGAGAGCCGAGGAAGGCCGCGACGGATGCCGGCGGCGCCTTCAGCTTCGCCGGCCTGCAACCGGGAAGCTACACCCTCAGAGTCGAGAACTCCGGTTTTCAGACCTACCAGAAGACCGGCATCGTCCTCACCGCATCGGAACGGTTGTCGGTGGGCGCCGTCCAGATGAACGTGGGGTCGCTGGCCGAAACGGTGACGGTAACCGCCGACGCCGCGGTGGTCGCCACCGCGAGCTCCGAGAGCTCCGCCTCGCTCAACTCGCGGCAGCTCGAGAGCATTTCCCAGCGGGGCCGCAACGTTACTTCCTATTTGCGGTTGCTGCCGGGAGCGAACACCGCGACCACGGATGTCGAAGCGCTGAATTCGATGGAAATCGGCACACCGCTGAATAGCGTCGGCGGGATCCGCGGAACCGCCATCAGTATCGGCATGGACGGTCTGGAAGGTCAGGACAATGGCACCACAAGCTCGTACACCACTTCGCAGAGCCCCGAGTCGGTGGGGGAGGTGAAAGTACTGTTGAACAACTACCAGGCGGAATACGGCCGCAATGGCGGGGCGATGATCAACCTGATCACCAAGAGCGGAACCCGCGAGTATCACGGCTCGCTCTACTGGTTCAAGCGCCACGAGATGTTCAACGCGCAGAACTTCTTCAACAATCGGAATAACGTGCCGATGGCGCGGTACCGATACATTACCGGGGGCGGCTCGCTGGGTGGGCCGGTCACGATCCCCGGCGTCTTCAACACCAGCAAAGAGAAGCTTTTCTTCTTCGTGAATATCGAAACCAACCCCAGCAAGGAACCGCAGAATATCGTGCAGCGGACGATGCCCACGGCCCTTGAAATCGGCGGAGATTTCTCGCAGTCCTACGCCCCGAGCGGTGCGCTGTTCTCGATCATCGATCCCACCACCAAGACCCCGTTTTCCGGAAACCTCATCCCCCCGACCCGGCTCAATTCGAGCGGACAGGCGCTGATGAGAGTCCTCCCCAAGCCCAATCGGTTCGACCGGAGCGTGACCAAGGGAAACTACAACTACGAATATCAAGACGTCATTACATTCTCCAGGAAGACCGAGTTGTTCAAGATAGACTATCGCCTGAGCGACAAGGACTCGTTGTACTTCCGCGGCACGAATTGGTATTCCGACAGGACCGGGAACGTCCTGTCCAGCGGTGGGTTCGATTTCGCCGTAATCTCGAACATTTATTACAACAAGCATGCCGTGTTTAACTGGACCCGGGTCGTGAGCCCGACCATGGTCAACGACTTCAACGTGGGGGCCCGGCGGCCGCAGGAGAGGCTCTACCTCAACGATTCAGACGCAGCCTCGAAGATTCTGAAGCGGAAGCAAGCGGGCTTCACGGCGGGGCAGTGGTACCCGCAGGACAATCCCGACGACATCATGCCGCAGGCCGGCTTCTCCGGGGGGATCGCGAACGGTCCCGACTTCGGCAATTTCTACTGGTACCGCATGCCGCAATACGAGGATGACATCAACTTGACGGTATCGGATGGCTTCACCATCAACCGGGGCGCGCACACATTCAAGGTTGGCATGTATTACGAGAAAGCGCGGATCACGGCCGGCTATGGCATGGGGACCATCTGGAACGGCTACTTCATTTTTCCGTTGACACCAACAATCCGCTCAACACAGGCAACCCCTACGCCAGCGCCGCCCTCGGCGTGTTCACCAACTACCAGGAGGCCACCGCCCGTACCAAGCCTGGCGCCACGGCCATCAATTTAGACTGGTACGTGCAGGATTCCTGGAGGGTGGCGAAGAACTTCACCCTGGAACTCGGACTCCGTACGGCTTACTACACCCCCTGGTATCAGTGGGACGGCCAGAACACGGCCTGGGCCATGGGGCGGTATAACTCAGCCAAGGCGCCCACGTTGTACCGGCCCGGGCTGGATCCTGCTACAGGCAAGCGAGCCGCGGTGAATCCGCTTACGGGCGCAACCACGTTCGCCGCGTTGATTAGCGGTATCGTCCCCGGCACGGGCGATCCGGCGAACGGGTTCGTGACCACTCGGGACGGCAACTACCCGGTGGGCTTCTACGAGAAGTCCGGGGAGATGTTCCAACCCCGCTTCGGTTTCGCCTGGGATGTCTTCGGGAACGGAAAGACGGCCCTTCGCGGCGGCTTCGCCATGTTCAACCAGCTCCTGCGTTGGGAACCCCAGTCCGCCGGGGCTCCGATCGCCTTTACTCCCACCCTGTACTACGACTCCCTGTCCACCTTCCTGAACGCCAGCGGAACGATTTTCCCAACTACCGCGACCGGTCACGAGCGGTATTTGAAAGCCCCGGGTTACTATGACCTCACGCTGGGCGTCCAACATAACATGGGGGCCGGCATTCTGCTGGATGTAAAGTACGTGGGCGTGTTGGGTCGCAATTTGAGCATGACCCGCAGCATCAACACCGTGCCTTACGGCGTGCGTTTCCTGCCGCAGAACCAGGATCCCACCACAGGCACGCCCCTCAACGATGCCTTCCTGCGCCCGTATCCCGGTCTTGGGAACATCACGTTTAGAGAAACGAGCGGCAGTTCCAACTATCACGCACTCCAGGTGTCGGCAAACCGCAGGATGGCGGCGGGATTGCAGTTCGGCGTCTCCTATAGCTACTCCAAGGTGATGGACTTTGGCACCAGTCTGCCGGTCTACAACAACGCCCGGTCCTACGCCTACGGGAAGGCCGATTTCGACCAGACGCACAGCATGGTGATCAACTACACTTATGACATTCCCCGCGTCAGCAAGAGCTGGGACAACGTCTTCTCGCGGGTGGTACTGGATCACTGGCAGGTTTCCGGCATCACCACTCTCGCCAGCGGATCGCCCCTCCGAGTCAGCGTCGCCACCACAACCGGTGTAGACCTGCTGGGCGGCGGGGATGCGCAGCGTGTTAACCTCATTGCCGATCCGCGTTTGTCTCACGGGGAACGAACTATGGCCCGGTTCTTCAAGACGGAGGCCTTTGCACTACCCGCCAAGGGAGACCGGGGCAACGGCGCGCGGGATGTCGTCCGCGGTCCCGGGGTGAACAACTTCGACGCCACCCTTTTCAAGATGATCCCTCTGAAGAGCGAGCGCCGCGTCCTGCAACTTCGATGGGAAGTCTACAACCTTTTGAACCACACGCAGTGGAGGTCCATTAACACTTCGCCGATTTTCAATCCGACCACCGGGGCCCAGACCAACGCGCTCTTCGGCACGGCGACCGCCGCTCGTTCCCCAAGGATGATGCAAGTCGCGCTGAAGTTCGTGTTCTGAGGCTCACATCCTGACTCTGACCCGGCGCCGGCCCTGTGGCTGGCGCCGGTTTTCTTTGGCGCCGTGTTGGGTGATGCTAGAACTCTGTATAAAGTAGCCTGATACAAGGAAATGAAGGGGGATTCATATCTATATGTTAAGACGGGACTTCATGACGACTGCAGCGGCCTCGGCGCTGTCAGGAGCAGTGCTGACTGGCACCAAGGCGGCTGCGGCGGCGCCGAACGAAGAGTGGAGAAACAGGCAAGCGGGCATGACCTACCGCCGGCTGGGCCGCACCGGCTACATGATTTCCTCGATGGGGCTGGGCGGCGACGACGTAGCTCCGGACAACAACGATTTCGTTCTGTGGGCCATGGACCTGGGGGTCAACTACTTCGACACCGCCATGGGCTACAACGGCGGCCGAAGCGAACCGGGCTACGCCGCCGTCCATAAGGCGCGGGGGCGCCAGAATGTCTTCCAGTCCTCCAAGGTCAACCTCTTTCCCAATCGCACCCGGGTCTGGCGGACCATCTTCGACAGTCTTCCCGAATCCGAGCAGACGCAAATCCGCGACTGCGTCGCCGGGGAAATCGAGCGGCGCGGCCTGGAGAATCCAGATTACTTCGGTCCCTATTTCACCGGCCAGCAGAGCGGATTGCGGATGGCCATGATCGCCAACATTCTGTCGGAGAAGTACGGGGAAAAGATCGACAAGGAGAAAGCCTACAAGCAGTACCTTGTCACGTCGGTGGAAGGCACGCTAAAGGCGCTGAACACAGACCATCTGGACTGCCTGCTGATGCGAGGCGTGGAGACCCCTTACGAAATCAGCCACACGCCGGAAGTCTTTGAAGTGTTTGAGACGCTGAAGAAGCAAGGCAAAGTCAGGGCGCTGGGCTTCTCCGCGCACACTGATCCGGCAGGCGTCCTGGACGCCGCGATCGACACGGGCGTCTATTCGCTGGGATTGGTTGCCTACAACTTCATGAACCACAAATGGGTGGATCCCGTGATCGAGAAGGCGAAGAAGGCCGACTTCGGCGTCTTGTGCATGAAGGCCAGCCGGGTGCTTCAGAACGGATTGAACCGCAGGGAAATGGTTTCCGAACGCGTCAAAGCCCTTGAGGCTTTGGTGCCCGGTAAGATGACCTTGTTCCAAAAGGGCTTCCACTGGGCCCTACAGAACCCCAATCTGAGCGGCGTGGTGGCCGGTGTCAGCAACATGGACATGGCGAAAGAGGACATCCCTCTCGCTTTGGAAAGACGGGCATAGCACCACATCCGCCCACCGGCGGGCCAGGTCGGTCCTTTTCAGCTCAGGTATGGGAAGGGTGTGGGCCAGGACTTGTCCTCACCTATCCGCTCGGGTGCAATGGCTTGCCGCTGCCAGTCCAATATGGTAGGTTAGTGAACGACTGGGTGGCCATGTTCCCGAGACCCCAACTCGATCCGGATTCCGCAATTCCTCTCTATAAACAGTTGCATGCGCAGCTTCGGGACTGGATTGACGGGGGTCGCCTGCCCCCTGGCGAGCGGCTGCCGTCCACGCGCGAATTGGCTGGCCTGCTTGGCCTGAACCGTACCACCGTCTCGGCCTGCTATTCGCTGCTCGAATCCGATGGGCTCATCCGGGGCCATGTCGGCCGGGGCAGCTTCGTCATTGGAGAACCCAAGAGCCAGGCGAGAGGCCTTGATTGGGACGTCCTCTTGCAGGACCTGGAGGGCTTGCCCATGGGCCCTTCGCAGATGCAGGCGCCCCCGGAAGGGACCATCAGCTTCGCCACCGCGCGGCCGCGCGAGGAGTTGTTTCCGCTCGATGAGATCCGCGCAACCTGCCGGGAAGTGCTGGCGGGGGCGGATGCCGCCGGCATCCTGCAACTCGGCTCTCCGGGCGGCTACCCCCGCTTGCGCGACTACCTGCTGGCGGAAGCCCGCCGCGAACACATTGCCCGCGCTCAGGACGACTTATTGATCACCAGCGGCTGCCAGCAGGCCCTCGATCTGGTGCAGCGCGTTTTGGTGCGCGCGGGGGACGCCGTAGTGCTGGAAGACCCCGTGTATCCGGGGGTGAAGCATCTGTTCGCCCGCGCCGGGGCCCGCCTCATCGGAGTGCCGGTGGGCCCGCAGGGCATGGATCTGGAGCAATCTGGCGCGCGTGCTCCTGCGCGAGAGACCGCGAATGTTGGTGGTCACGCCGAACTTTCAGAACCCGACCGGCGCCACGATCCCGCCGGCCGCGCGCCGCTCGATCGTGGATATGGCGCGCGAGAGCGGCACGGTGGTCGTCGAGAACGACATCTACGGCGAGCTGCGCTACCAGGGAGAGCCGGCGCTCTCGCTAAAGCGGTTGGACGAGACGGGCGACACCATCCTGCTGCGCAGCTTCTCGAAGATCAGCTTCCCGGGCCTGCGCGTGGGATGGATCACCGCGCCGCGCCCCATGATCGCGCGGCTGGCCGAAGCCAAGCAGTTGACGGACCTGCATACCGATCAGCTCTCGCAGGCATTTCTGCTGCGGTTCGCCGAGTCGGGCCGCCTGGCCGCCCACCGCGCAGCGGGTGCTCGCCGCCGGTGCGGAGTGCCTCGCCGCCGTGCTCGCGGCCTGTGAGGAGTTTCTTCCCGCCGGCACTCGATTCACGCGGCCGCAGGGCGGGATGAACCTGTGGGTGCGGTTGCCGGAGCCGCTGGATGCCGCCGAACTGCTGCCGCGCGCCGAGCGGGAGCGCGTGACCTACGTGCCCGGCAGGTTCTTCGAGGTGACGCACCACGAGCCGGGCGGCTTGCGTCTCAGTTTTGCCGGACTGGCCCCGGAGAGAATCCGCGCGGGCGTGGCCGTATTGGGCGAGGTTTTTCGAAGTGAGTTGGAGCGGCAACGCGCCCTGCGGCGCTACGAGCCGGCTTCGGCCATGGTTTGAGTGGGAGGGATCTATGTACATGGACGACACGTTTCGGGTCAAAGTCGGGCTGGCCGAGATGTTGAAGGGCGGCGTCATCATGGACGTCACCAACGCCGAACAGGCGCTGGTCGCCGAACGGGCGGGCGCCGTGGCGGTGATGGCGCTGGAACGCGTTCCGGCCGACATCCGCAAGGAAGGCGGCGTGGCTCGCGCGGCCCCTATCGGCAGGATTCGCGAGATCATGAAGGCCGTCAGCATTCCGGTGATGGCCAAGGCGCGCATCGGCCACTTCATGGAAGCGCGCATTCTCGAAGCCCTCGAAGTGGACTACATCGACGAGAGCGAAGTGCTCACGCCGGCCGACGAGGAACACCATATCGACAAGCGCGATTTCAAGGTTCCCTTCGTGTGCGGCGCGCGCAACCTCGGCGAGGCGTTGCGCCGCATTGCCGAAGGCGCGGCGATGATTCGGACCAAGGGCGAGGCGGGCTCCGGCAACATCGTGGAGGCCGTTCGCCACATGCGCACCATTCAGAAGGAGATGAAGCAACTCACCGTCCTCGGCAAGGAGGAACTGGTGGCGGAATCGAAGAAGCTCCAGGCGCCGCTCGAACTGGTCGAATACGTCGCCGCGCACGGCACAGCTTCCCGTTCCCAACTTCTCCGCCGGCGGGATCGCCACTCCGGCCGACGCCGCTCTGGTGATGCAGCTTGGAGCGCAGGCCGTTTTCGTCGGCTCCGGCATCTTTAAGAGCGACGACCCGGATACCCGCGCCCGCGCCATCGTCAAGGCCACCACGTACTTCAACGATCCGGCGAAACTGCTCGAAGCCAGCGAGGAACTGGGCATGGGCATGGCGGGTCTCGAGATCTCCAAGATTCCGGATTCCGAATTGCTCCAGACCCGCGGATGGTGATGGTCGCGAGGAGCATCGGCATACTCGCCCTGCAGGGCGACTTTGAAGCGCACCAGAAGGCGCTCGAGCGCGTGGGCGCCCGCGCGGTCGAAGTGCGCACGGCGGCGGCGCTGGAGCAGGTGGACGGGCTGATCCTCCCCGGCGGCGAGAGCACCACCATGCTGAAGCTGCTGCGCATCGAGGATCTCTTCGAGCCGCTGCGACGCTTCGGCGAGCGCCGGCCCATTTTCGGTACCTGCGCGGGCGCCATCCTGCTGGCCCGCCACGTGACAGGCCCGGACCAGGAGAGCCTCGGGCTGATGGACATCGACGTCGAGCGCAACGGCTATGGCCGGCAGTTGAACAGTCACGTCGCCATGCTCGACGATGCCGAGGGCGGGCCGCTTGAAGCGGTCTTCATCCGGGCGCCGATCATCCGGCGAGTGGGCCCGGCGGCGCGCGTCCTGGCCAGTTATCGAGGAGACCCCGTGCTGGTGGAACAGGGCCGCCATTTGGCCGCCACCTTTCACCCGGAGCTGACCGCCGACGCGCGCGTGCACGCCTGGTTCCTGAAGATGGTCTCCACATGACCCGCGTGCTTTTCGTCTGCATTGGCAACTGTTGCCGCAGCCAGATGGCGGAGGGGTTTGCGCGCGCCTACGGCGAAGGAGTCTGCGAGGTCGAGAGCGCGGGGCTGATGCCCGCAATCAATATCGTCCTGCCGGTGCGCGAGGTGATGGCAGAGAAGCAGATCGATCTCGGCGAGCAGTTTCCGAAGCCGCTCGATTGGATTCGACCCGGGACCTTCGACCTGGTGGTGAACATGAGCGGACAGCCTCTGGACCAGACGCTCGGCGCGCCGGTGCGGGATTGGGTGGTCGAAGATCCGATCGGTGCCAGTGGTAAGGTGTACCGCCGGGTGCGCGACCAGATCGAATCGCTGGTCAAGGCCTTGCTTGACGAACTTCGCGCGGGCGACGCGGCCCGGATTTGACACGGTCGCACCGCTCGGGGACAATGATAGCTGACTGCCCGCAGTGCGGATGTGGCGGAATTGGCAGACGCGCATGGTTCAGGTCCATGTGCTCGCAAGGGCGTGGAGGTTCAAGTCCTCTCATCCGCACCAACTAAATTCCAAGCTTGGTCCTTACGCATTTTTGGTTCCACAATTTATAGATATTAGGTCATTAATACCGTTGACTCTTAATTGAAATCGGCGCACAATACAATCGGCGCTGCCGGGAAGGAGTCGAGATGGATGATCCGCGGATGTTCTGGGTGAGCATTACGAACGCTTTCCTGGGCGCCGTGGTCCTCATCTGCCTTCTGGGATTCGCCTACGCCGTGGCCGGTGACCTTGCCGACAGACTGAAGCGGCATTTCGCCCACTCGGCCGACCCGCACCGCACCATTGCGCATCTGCGCCACTAGTCTGCTTTACTCCCAGCGTTCGCTGCGAGGAGCGTCGCGAGGGCGACGGCGTCATGCGTCTCTGGGGCGATCGCCGCCGGCGGCGGTCAGGGTGTCCCGCTCGTACGCGCCGTTTGGCGGACGCTGTAGTCCGAACTCCGCGCTGAAGTGGAATACGCTGCCTTCGCCGATACGGCTGTCCACCCAGAGTTTGCCTTTCATCAAGGTCACCAGGCGGGTGGAGATGGCCAACCCGAGGCCCGTCCCGCCGAACTTTCGCGTGCTCGAGGAGTCCGCCTGCTCGAAGGCGTAGAATATTCGCTCAAGTTTGTCGAGGGGAATGCCGATCCCTGTATCGCACACCGAAAAGGCCAGCCTGACGGCACCGGCGTCGCGCGATTCCTCCCGGACCGTGACGTCGATTCGGCCGCGGTCGGTGAACTTTGTGGCGTTGCCAATGAGGTTGTTGAGCACCTGCCAGAGGCGGAGGGGATCTCCCATCAGTTCGTCCGGCACGGTCGGATCGACGGCGCACTCAAGTTGCAGCCCCTTCCGCTCGGCCTTGGGCGCAAGCAGGGTCATGGCCAGCGCCATGTGTTCTCGCAGCCGGAACGGCGAATGGTCGAGAGTCATTTTCCCCGCCTCGACTTTGGAGAGGTCCAGGATGTCGTCGATGAGCTGCAGCAGAGCGTCCGCGGACATCCTGACGGTGTCCAGGTAGTGGCGCTGCTCGGGGGTAAGGTCGGTAGAGAGCGCCAGTTCCGTCATACCGATGACGCCGTTCATGGGCGTGCGAATCTCATGGCTCATGTTGGCCAAAAACTCGCTCTTCGCCCGGCTGGCCTCTTGCGCGGCTTCCTTCAAGACGCCCTCTTGCTGCAGCTTTACCTGGATGATCTCCTTCTGTCTCAGCACGCGCCGCCGCAGTAGAAAGCTCCACAGCAGCGCCGCCAGAGCGGCGCCGCTCATCACCGCCAGCACCTGCGTCGTATGGGGCAGCGTCCACCAGGAAGCCTGTTGGACCACCGCGACGTCTTTGGGGCCGCGCAGCAGGACCTGGTAGGTGCTGCCCTGCGCGCCAAACGCCGGACTGGCGTCGCTCTGGCCGCACACACCGGTCACTTTCACCAGACTTCCCGTCCTAAGGTCGTCAAGATCGCGCGAGCCAGGCATCAACTCCATCCGAGCCGTGAACATCAACTTGCCCGACTGGAGCAGGAGCACCTGATCCCCGAAGCTTCGCCGGCGGTCCACCAGGCGGCCCTCCACCGTGACCAACCGCGCGGCCATTACCCCATCCAGGGCTTCCTCGGGCAGAATCTTCAACGGCTCAACTGGCGTGCCAGCCCCCACGCGCTTCGCGACCGCGTCCTCCAAGACAGGCTGCAATACCCCCGCCGGCAGAAAGCCGGCTGCCTCGATGCTATCCCCAACCGAAACCGGGGTCTCACTGCTGGTCCGCAGAAGCAAGCCTCCGCTGCGGTCTCCGATGAAGATCTCACGCAGACCGCGGCTGAGCGTGACCACGCCGGCGACCCTGATTCGATTCCGGGTCAGCCCCGCGGGGTCGAAGTGCAGCAGGTCGCTGGGCATGCGCAGGGGACCCGTGAACGGATCCGCTGGCCCGGCCCGAAGCACCCGGATGTGACTGAGCGACGACGTGAAGATCGTACCGCCGGTCAATTGTCTCAGACGATTGAAAGTGGGGCTGTACACTCCCTCGACGCTCACCTGTGAATCGACCAGGTCCTGGCTTGGCCTTCGAGTTTCATTGAACACCCGAACGGCGATCCTGGTGATGTTGGAAACAACGTCCAGCCGGTAGTTGTTGGCGCCGGGCGCGACCATCCGCACGATTCCCTCTACGCGGACCCAGGTGTTCTCATATCGCGCCGAGTAGACGTCCGCGTCGGTCAACTCCCTGGCCTCGGGAACCTGCGCCGGACCGAGGACCGTGAACTTCCCCGGCAGCACGTTGGGCGCGAACGATCCTTCGCCCGAGACGCCCTCCAGAATGACGCGCACCGGCGCCCTCACCTCGGCTGGGACGCCCCCCGGCGTGCGCGCTGCGTCCACATAGATTGCCGCCGTATGGTCCTGCAGGAAAGCCTGCCGCCGGCTCCCAATCACCAACGTCACCACGCCGGTCAGCCTGACCGGGTACCGGCGAAGCGCCTGTTCCCTGGTGAGCCGTTTCACTTCCGCCACGGTCTCGAGCACCGCCAGGCCGGGGCCCGGGGCCGGCAACCCGACTTGGGCCGGCGGGGCGGCTTCCCTCTTATTCCCCGTGACGTCGTCCGGCGCGGCCGTGTACAGATGCGAACGCTGCGGCCGGCCCTGGTTGTCGTAGACGCTCTCCGGCACACCCCGGATGGTGAGCTTGGTCCCCTCTGGCACAGGTACGTGGCGCCAGTCGTACAGCACGGAAGCCGCCAGCCGCACGTTGCCGTCTCGAAGATCCAGCCGCGAGACGTTCAGCGTTACGCCGAGGTCCCGCTCCACCTCGGCTGTAACTGTCACCCACTGATGGTCGAGCTTGCCGGTGAGAATCTCCTTCGCCGTCGCCGCTTTCGGTTCCACCTTCTTCGACAGACTGGACCGCTGAACCTTGGGCTTGATGATGAGATAGGAGAACCCTTCCCAGCCTGTGTAGCCCTCCACCAGAACCGATCCGTGCTGTCCCTCCGCGATCGGCGCGGCTCCCGAGTCCACCGCGATGCCGCCCGTCTCGTCCTGGACCGTCAACAGACGCCAAGCGGGGTTGTAGGCAGTCACCACGCCCTCGATCCGAACCGGGTATCCCAGACGCGCGCGTGATGGAGCCAGGCTGCGAATCTGGCTGACCTGCGTCAGAAGCGGCAGTGTTCCTTCGCTCTGCCTGGTCCCGCAACCGCACACCGCGATCCCCAGGAGCGCCAATACCGCCTTCTTAGCCGCCATCTCCTAACGTATCGGCGGTCGGGCGGGAACCTTCTAGGAGTCTGCGTCCGGTGCCGGTGGGGCGGACCATCGCAGTCTGTGGTCTGCCCAACCGACGCAGGCGACAAAAGGCGATCGCCTGCGCCACCGGGGACAATTAGGATATTCTGGCTGTTACACCTGCAAAAAGGAGTATTGGCCGACAATGTCTCAGAACGGTTTTTCGAGACGGCACTTTTTTTACGGAACGCTGCTGGCCGGCGCGGTTCCAGCGGGCGGCTTCGGCAGTGTCCCTTCCCTGACATCGCTTGGGTACAAGTCGCCCAACGAGAAGCTGAATATCGCCGGTGTCGGCGTCGGCGGCCGGGGCGGGCAAGATCTGGGCGGCCTCACGTCGGAGAACATCGTGGCGCTCTGCGACGTGGACTCCCGGCAGGCAGGGCCCACTTTCAAGCGTTTCCCCAACGCCACCCAGCACACCGATTTTCGGAAGATGTTCGACAAGGAAGGCAAGAACATCGACGCCGTGCTCATCGCCACGGCCGACCACATGCATGCCACCGTGGCCATCTGGGCAATGCAGCGCGGCAAGGGCGTCTATGTGGAGAAGCCGCTGACGCGGACGCCGTGGGAAGCGCGCCTGCTTGCCGAAGCGGCGGCCAAGTACAAGGTGGCGACGCAGATGGGCAACCAGGGCTATTCGCACGAAGCGCACCGGGTGGCCTGCGAAATCGTGTGGTCGGGCGAGATCGGAAACGTGACCGAAGTGCACGCCACCACCAGCGCCCCCAGTTGGCCGCAGGGTATCCAGGAAATCCCACCGGAAGAACCCGTTCCGCAGGGCCTGGACTGGGACCTCTGGCTGGGCTGTGCCGCGGCGCGGCCGTACACGTCCGGCGCCTGGGACAAAGACCATGCTCCCACAGGCAGCAGTAGCCCCGGCGGCTTCTATCTGCCCTTCAACTGGCGAGGGTTTTACGATTTCGGGACGGGTTCGCTGGGGGATTGGGGAATCCACACCCTGGGTCCGGCAAACCAGGCGCTGCAGTTGGGTCCGCCCATCGCCGTTGAGTGTATCCGGGCGGAAAAGAGGAGCCAGTTTACATTCCCGGCACGGTCGGTGCTGCGCTACGACTTCCCCGCCCGCGGGAACATGCCGCCCGTATCGATCTACTGGTATGACGCGATCAACAACGCCACTTACCCGTACCTGTACCACCCGAAGGGGCTCGAGGACGAGGCGATCATCCCAGCCATGAACAATCTCGCGGCGCTCGGGCGCCCTGATTTCGGCTCGACTGGCGGCGGCGGGCGTGGAGGCGCACAGGCCGGGCGCGGAGGCGCACAGGCCGGGCGAGGCGGAGCGCCGGCGGGACGCGGAGGCGCGGCTGCGCCGGGCGCCGCGAACGCCGCACCGGCGGCCCGTGGCGGCGGAGGGGCGGGACGAGCCGCGACGCCGGGTGTGGTTTACGGATCGGGCTCCCTGTTCGTCGGCGACAAAGGTTACATGGCAACCGTGCAACGCGGGGAAGGCGTACACCTACTGCCCGCGGCGAGATGGGACGAGTACAGGCTTCCGGCGCCGGTTCTGACGCGCTCGCCGGGGCACTACCGCGACTGGATCCGCGCCTGCAAGGGCGGGGATCCGGCCTGCTCCAACTTCGGCGTCGCCGGTCCGTTCGCGGAATGGGTCACCCTCGGCGCCATCGCCTACCGTTTCGAAGGCAAACTGGAATACGACGCCTCCAAGCAGCGTTTCACCAACAATGCGGAGGCCAACAAGTACCTCAAGCCCGTGTTTCGCAAGGGCTGGGAATTGAGATTATAGTTTGAGGAGCGCAAAGGAAGACGATGCTCTATACCAGACGAGATATGGGAAAGATCGCACTCGCCACGCTGCCTGTGACGCAGGCGTTTGGCGCAAAGAAGATCAACTCGAAGATTCGCGGCATCCAAATCGGGGCCATCACGTACAGCTTTGGCGGGATGACCATGGACGAGTGCATCAAGGCGTATGTCGATATCGGCCTTGGTGAAATGGAACTGATGTCCGGCACTGCCGAGACCGCTGCCGGCCTTCCGTCGCCGGCGGGCGGCGCAGGACGCGGAGCGGGTGGCGGAGGCGCTCGCGGAGCTGGCGCAGCTCCGGGCGCACCGGGCGGGGCCGGCGCAGCGCGGCGCGGGCAGGCTGGCGCCCCCGGAGCGGGACGCGCTGGAGCGGGAGCGGGACCGGCCGCGCCGCGTCCGATCCGCCCGCCGATGACCGAGGAACAGATCGCCACCGCGCGCGCCAACCCCAGGGCGCAGGATCTTCTCAAGTGGCGCAAGTCCGTTTCGATGGACAAGTTCAAGGAAGTCCGTAAGAATACCAACGACGCCGGGATCAATATCGGCATTCTCTGCTTCAACATGAACGAGGCCATCACCGACGACGAGATCGATTATGCCTTCGTGATGGCGAAAGCGCTCGGCGCCAAGGCGCTCTCCAGCAGCACGCAGGTCACCGTGGCCAAGCGGGTGGCCCCCTTCGCCGAGAAGCACAAGATGTTGATCGGTTTCCACGGCCACGACAACGACTCCGATCCCAACGAAACCGGCTCGCTGGAAAGTTATGCCAAGGCGCTCTCCTACGGGAAGTACAACGCCGTCAACCTGGATATCGGCCACTTCACGGCGACCAACCAGGATCCCGTCAAGTTCATCAAGGAGAACCACGCCCGCATCAGCAATATCCACATTAAGGACCGCAAGAAGGATCACGGCCCGAACATCGAATGGGGCCAGGGCGACACGCCCATCAAGGAAGTTCTTCTACTGCTGGCCAAGGAGAAGTACGGCTTCCCCGCCGACATCGAATTGGAGTATCGCGTTCCGCAAGGCTCGGACCGCGTTGCCGAAGTGAAGAAGTGCTTCGCCTTCATCAAGCAGGCTCTGGCGTGAGAGACGGGGCAGGCTGAAGCCTGCCCTACCGGGGGAGCACCTATATGGACGAACGGCAGTTTTTCACCGAATCGAACGAGACCAGACCGGTCCGCCTCCAGTGCCCTTCTTGCAAGACCACGGAGTCGTACGAATTGCGCTGGCTGGTGCGCAGGAAGAAGAACAAGATCCCTCCCGGCGGCGACGAGCGAGACCGCGCGCGCTTCCTGAAGGCCCAGAGTTACATGGTCCTTCTGGATGAGAAGACCATGTGCCGCAACCTCCGATGCCGGAAACGATTCGACGTCTCCGGCATCAAGACCATGGCGTTCCTGGCCGAGGACCAGGGCGGCGCCGGATCGGAGCACCCATGAATCGCAGACAGCTCTTATACGCCGGCTCGGCGGCGGCGCTCGCGCCGAGCCTGGAGGCCGTACAGCAGAAGGCAGCTTCCAAAGCCCGCATGAAAGCCGGGACCCAGCACAGCGTCGCGGATGACGTTCTCCGCGTCATGGCCTCGCTGGGAGTCAACCACGTTTGCGGCACGCTGCCCTCGCGGCGCCTGGACGAGGCGTGGTCCGTCGAGAGCCTGACGAAGACCCGCGAGCGCGTCGAGAGCTTCGGGATCAAGCTGGACATGCTCCCCTTGCCCTTGAGCTCGTCCTATATCACCAAGGCCGAGAATCCCGAGATCATGCTGGGCAAAAGCCCGGAGCGCGACCGCCAGATCGACGACATCTGCCAGATGATCCGCAACGTGGCCAAGGCCGGCATCCCTTCCGTCAAGTACAACATGACCATCCTTGGAGTGGTGCGTACCGAGTCCACGCCAGGGCGCGGGGTCGCCACGTACAGCACCTTCGTCTACGACAAGGCCAAACAGGAGCCGCCCCTCACCGAGGCCGGCCGCGTGACGGAAGAGATCTTCTGGGATCGCATCACCTACTTCCTCAAGCGCGTGGTGCCGGTGGCCGAAGAGTACAAGGTCAAGCTGGCCTGCCACCCCCACGACCCCGGCATGCCCCGCGACAAAGGCTTCCGCGGCGTGAACCGCGTGCTGGGCAACGTGGATGGTCTCAAGCGCTTCATCCAGATCAATCCCAGCAAGTACCACGGGCTGAACTTCTGCCAGGGCACCGTGGCCGAGATGCTCAAGGAACCGGGCAAGGAGATCTACGACGTCATCCGTTACTTCGGCAGCCGGGACAAGATCTTCAACGTCCACTTCCGCAACATCAAGGGCACCTTCCTGAACTTCCAGGAGACCTTTCCCGACGATGGCGACGTGGACATGCTGCGGGCCCTGCGCGTCTACAAAGAAGTCGGCTACGACGGCATGATCATGCCCGATCACGTTCCCACGATTGCCGGCGATGCCGGCAGCCGGCAGTCCTGGGCCTATTGCTTCGGCTACATCAACGCCGCCATTCAGATGGTTAGCTCCGCTTGACGCCGTCCTCCCAGCTTTTTCTTGGGGTGGATGGAGGCCAATCGAGCACCACCGCCGTCATCGGCGATGAGACCGGCCGTCTACTCGGCACGGGTGTTGCGGGCCCCTGCAACCATGTGGGCTCGGCCGATGGCCGCCTGAAGTTCCTCTCGGCGATTCAGGGGTGCCTGGCTGCCGCCTGCCGGGAAGCGGGTCTCGATCCCCAGCGCGTGCGCTTCGCCTCCGCCTGCCTCGGGTTCAGCGGCGGCCCCGCCGACAAGCAGGCTCTCATCGAGGAGATGATCTCCGCCGAGAAACTCTTCGTCACCACCGACGCCTGGATCGCCCTCAGCGGCGCGACTTGTGGCGAGCCGGGCATTATCGTCATCGCGGGCACGGGCTCGATCGCTTTCGGCCGCAACGCCCGCGGGCAGACGGGGCACGCCGGAGGCTGGGGTTACCTCTTCGGCGACGAAGGCGGCGCCTTCGACATCGTACGGCAGGCGCTGCGCGCCGCGCTGCGCGCCGAAGAAGGCCGGGGTCCCGCGACCGCGCTTCGAAAGGCTCTGCTGGACGCCGCCGGCGGCACATCCATCGACGACGTCCTGCACCGCTTTTACACGTCCGATTTCCCGCGCGACCGCATCGCGGCACTGGCTCCCCTGGTCGATCAAGCGGCCCAGGCGGGCGACGAAATCGCCAACAGCATCCTGGAAGACGCCGCGTCGCAGCTTGCCGGCCTCGCGCACGCTGTCCGTGGGCAGCTCTTCCTCTCGAGTGGGACGGTGCCCGTCTCGTACATCGGCGGTGTGTTCCGCAGTTCCATTGTGCGTGAGAGTTTCCGGCGCCGCATCCCGTCGGGTCCCGCGCTGCATTCGCCCGCCATCGGGGCGCTCATCGAAGCGTATCACGCAGTGAATCTCAGCCCCAGCCTCGTGCTACGATCACAGGTTTAGAGGTCATCATGGCAAAACTATCTATCAAAGATCTGGATCTGAAGAACAAGCGCCTCTTCATCCGAGTTGACTTTAACGTCCCGCTGGCGCCGGGCGGGCAGGAAATCAGCAGCGACAAGCGGATCAAGGCTTCGCTCCCCACGATCAAGTACGCCCTGGAGCAGGGCGCCGGCCTGGTGCTGGCCAGCCACCTGGGACGCCCGAAGGGCAAACCCAATCCCGAAATGAGTCTGAAGCCCGTGGCCAAGCGGCTGGAGGAGCTGCTCGGAAAGCCCGTCAAGATGGCTCCGGACTGTGTCGGCCCCGCAGTGGAAGCGATGAAGCCGGCTCCCGGTGAGGTCCTTCTGCTCGAGAACCTGCGTTACCACGCCGAGGAGGAGAAGAACGATCCGGCTTTCGCCAAACAGCTCGCCTCGCTGTGCGATCTCTATGTCAACGATGCCTTCGGCTCCGCGCACCGCGCCCACGCCTCCACCGTCGGCATGATCCAGTTCGTTCCGCAGGCCGCCGCGGGTCTGTTGATGGACAAGGAACTCGAGTATCTGGGCAAGGCCACCACGAACCCCGCCCGGCCCTGCATCGCCATTCTCGGCGGCGCCAAGGTCTCCGACAAGATCGAAGTGATTCAGAATCTGCTCAAGTTCGTGGACAAGCTTCTGATCGGCGGCGCCATGGCCTACACCTTCATGAAGGCCCAGGGCAAGCCCACCGGCAACTCGCTGGTCGAAGCGGACAAGGTGGACCTGGCCAAGGAGATTCTGGCCGCGTCGCGGGAGAAGATTTTGCTGCCGGTGGATCATGTGGTCGCCGCGGAAGTGAAAGAGGGCGCCGCGAACAATGCCGTCAAGGTCATCGCCGAAGGCCTGATGGGGCTGGATATCGGCCCGCGCACCATCGAAGCCTTCTCGGCCGAGATCGCCAAGGCGAAGACCATCATCTGGAACGGGCCCATGGGCGTGTTCGAGAAGCCGCCGTTCGACAAGGGAACCGTGGCTCTGGCCAAGGCCGTGGCGGAATCGGGCGCGATCTCGGTAGTCGGCGGCGGGGACTCCGAGAAGGCCATCAAGTCGGCCGGCGTCGCCGACAAGATCAGTCACATCTCGACCGGTGGCGGCGCGTCGCTGGAGTTTCTTTCCGGCATCGAACTGCCGGGCGTCGCGGCGCTCACGAACAAGTAAGCGTATGGCGGAACCACAAGTCGCCACGCTTGCGGGCGGATGTTTCTGGTGCCTGGAGGCTGTGTTTCGCGACTTACTGGGGGTGATCTCCGTGGAGTCGGGGTTCATGGGGGGCCACGTCGCCTGCCCGACCTACGAACAGGTCTGCACCGATACCACCGGTCACGCGGAAGCGGTTCAGATCCGTTTCGACCCGGAGATCATGCCCTATCGGGAGCTCCTCGAGATCTTCTTCGCCATCCACGATCCGACCACGCTCAACTGCCAGGGCGAGGACACCGGCACGCAGTATCGATCCGCCATCTTCTGCCATTCGCCCGAGCAGGAGCGCATCGCCAGAGAAGTGATCTTCGAGTTATTCGACCACCAGGTATTTGACCAGCCGATCGTCACGGAGGTCCTGCCGGCCGCCGAGTTCTACCGCGCCGAGGAGTATCATCAGGAGTACTTCCGCCGGAACCCCGACAAACCTTACTGCGCCGTGGTGGTCTCCCCGAAGCTCCAGAAGTTCCGCAAGAACTTCGCCCACAAGCTCAGGTAGGGTAAGGCTCCGAGGTAGTTACGAAGTTCGCGGGCAAGTGCTCCGCTGTTGCAGGAACTCAGAACACAGAAAGTTGCGAGAGCCTCGCACATCAGCAAGCAGTCCTTCGGCGAATTTCGCAATTACCTCTCCCGTCTTTCCCTTTCCGTAGGGCAAGTCGGGAGACTTGCCCTACGGGGAAGACCGACTTTCGGGCTTAAGTCCCAGGCTCTTTCCGCCGATAGCCTTCCGTGAGCAGTGGCCATGTCTAAGGTTGTGCCGTCCGGGGGCGGACTCGAAAGGACAGCTCCCCTGCGCGGCCCACTGGCGATTCTGCTATCTATCGTCGTCGTGATCGGGATTGCCGGGTCCGTATACATCAAGCTGCAGTCCGTGGACGCGCGGCAGACAGTGGAGAGAGAAGTATCGACCATCGCCGAGTTGAAGGCCTCCCAAATCGCCATCTGGTGGGGAGCGCGCCGCGCCGACGCCGAGTTGGTGTTCAAGACACCCATGATCCAGGCCCGCGCGCTCGAGTTCCTGTTGGGCGCGGCGCCTGCCGGGCGGGACCTGCTCGCCTCAATGGAGATGTGGAGAGCCCTGCACCAGGACCGTCAGTTGGTTCTGTACGACGCACGAGGAAACGTGCGGCTTTCGACGCCGCCGGACTCAAGTCTTCCGAACCCCACGCATGGCCCAGACATCCAGGCTGCCCTGCGCGCCAGGGGTGTTCTGGCGACGGACTTGCATACTCACGGAGAGGTCGCCGCGGGCGAGCGGCCGCGGATCGACCTCAGCCTTTGGGTTCCCATGGGTGTCAAACTCGGGACGAACACCTCGGCCCAGGGGGCGTTGCTGATCGAAATCGATCCACAACAGCTCCTTTATCCTTTGATTCAATCCTGGCCCACGCCCAGCCGCAGCGCCGAAACGCTCCTGGTCCGCCGCGAGGGGGGCGATGTAGTGTACCTGAGCCCCTTGCGCCATCGCGCCAACGTGGCGCTGACCATCCGTTTGCGGGTCGACCGTTGGCAGAACCTGCCCGCGGCGATGGCGGCGAAGGGGGAGGAGGGCGTAGTTGAGGGAGTGGACTACCGCCAGGTGCCGGTAGTGGCTGCCGTGCGCGGTGTTCCGGGCACTCCCTGGTTCCTAGTGACCAAGGTGGACCAGGAAGAAGCCTACGCGCCTTACCGTCAAAGGGTCCGGATGATCGTGATCGTGCTCCTTGTGTCGGTCCTGGCGGCGGTCCTGGGCGTGGGCCTGCTGTGGCGCCAACTCGGCACACAAGTGCTCCGGAAACAGCAGGTGGTGGATCGCTTGCTGAACGTCGAACTGGAACAGCGCATCAAGGACCGTACGGTCCAGCTCGAAGCGTCCAACCGGGAACTGGAATCGTTCTGCTACTCGGTCTCTCACGATTTGCGCGCGCCGCTGCGCGGCATTGACGGTTGGAGCCTGGCGCTACTGGAGGACTACCGCGACAAGCTCGACGAAAAGGGTCGCCAGCAACTCCAGCGCGTGCGCGCCGGCACGCAGCGAATGGGGCAGTTGATAGACGACCTGCTGCTGCTTGCGCGCGTGACCCGCGGCCCGATCCGACAAGGCCCGGTGGACCTCACCGCCCTCGCCCAAAGCGCCGCCGCCCGCCTGCAGGAGGAGGCGCCGGAGCGCGGGGTGGAGTTCGTCGCGCAACCGGGACTGACCGCGCAAGGCGACGCCCACCTGTTGGGAATCGTCTTGTCCAACCTGCTGGGCAACGCTTGGAAATTCTCGGGCGGGCGCTCCCTGGCACGCGTGGAGTTCGGCCGGACCGAGGTGGATAGCAGGCCCGCCTTCTTCGTCCGCGACAACGGGGTTGGCTTCGACATGACTTACGCGCAGAGACTGTTCGGCGCGTTCCAGCGCATGCACAAAGAATCCGAGTTCCCGGGGACGGGGATCGGTTTGGCCACCGTGCAGCGCGTCATTCAACGCCACGGCGGCCGGGTGTGGGCCGAGGCGCAGGTCGATCGAGGCGCGACCTTCTACTTCACCCTCGAGGAGGAAGCATGAATTCGAGACTGATTCTACTGGTGGATGACAACCTCAGCGACGTCGAGCTCACCAAACGGGCGCTGGAGAAACGTCACGTTGGCAACCAGTTGTTGGTCGCCGAGGACGGCAAAGCGGCGTTGGATTACCTGTTCGCCGAAGGCGTGCACGCCGGCAGGAATGTGATGGACTTGCCTACCCTGGTCCTGCTGGATCTGAAGCTCCCTAAGCTGGATGGGCTGGAAGTCTTGCGGCGGATTCGGGCGGACGCGCGAACCAAGCGGCTGCCGGTGGTGATTCTGACATCCTCCAACGAGGAACAGGACCTGGCGGCGGGCTACGATCTGGGAGCCAACAGCTACATCCGAAAACCCGTCGATTTCGCGAAGTTCGCCGAAGCCATAGAGTATTTGGGCCTGTATTGGCTGGTCTTGAATGAGCCTCCCCCGAAAGTGATTCAGGGATGAGCACACGGCTTCGCGTCCTGCTGGTGGAAGACTCGGAAAGCGACGCGGCTCTGATCGTTCGCCACTTGAGCGTGGCGGACTATGACGTCAGCTGGGCGCGGGTCGAGACGGCCAGCCAGATGCGAGCGGCCCTGGAGAAGCCGGACTGGGACATCGTGATCGCCGACTACAAGCTGCCAGGATTCGATGCTCCCGCCGCTCTGGCCATCCTGCAGCAGACCGGCCTGGATTTGCCGTTTGCAGTCGTGTCGGGGCATATCGGCGAGGAGACCGCCGTGGCTCTGATGAAGGCCGGCGCTCACGACTACCTCATGAAGGACCACCTGGCCCGGCTTGCGCCGGTCGTGGAGCGGGAACTTGGCGAGGCGCGCATGCGCCGGGAACGCCGGTTGGGCGCGGAACAGTTGAGGGTGAGCGTGGAGGAACTGGCGCGCTCCAACGCCGAACTAGAGCAGTTTGCCTATGTCGTGTCGCACGACTTGCAGGAGCCATTGCGCATGGTGGCCAGCTTTGTCCAGCTTCTCGAGGAGCGCTACAAGGATCAATTGGACAGCAATGCTCGCGAGTTCATCGCCTATGCGGTGGATGGCGCCACCCGGATGAAACAGATGATCGCCGATCTGCTGGCCTACTCTCGGGTGGGGAAGAACGGGAAGGACATCGTTGCGGTGGGTGTTGAGGCGGCCCTCGGCCAGGCCTGCGCCGATCTGCGAGCGTCCATCACGGAGACCGCCGCGGAAATCAGCCACGGCCCGCTTCCCAGCGTGCCGGGGGATGCCGCCCAATTCGCTCACTTGTTTCAGAATCTCCTTGGCAACGCCATCAAGTTTCGCAGCCAGGCTCCGCCGCGGATTCACGTTTCCGCCGAACAGAACGGCGAGGAATGGGTCTTCTCGGTGCGCGACAACGGCATCGGTCTGGACCCCCAGTTCGCCGACCGCATCTTCATGGTGTTTCAGCGTCTCCACGGCCATGAAGATTACCCCGGCACTGGGATTGGGCTGGCGATCGCCAGGAAAATCGTGGAACACCGCGGCGGCCGAATCTGGGTGGAATCGGAACCCGGCGAGGGAGCGACCTTTCGTTTCACCGTCCCCCTACGCCATCCTGAGGAGAAGGCTTAGCCGGGGACGGCTACCGCACGAGATCCGGGCCCAGCCCGAGAAGTCCGCCCATCGGAGGCCAGCGATGGCGCGCGACAAGACGGCCGGAGCGTGTGGCAGAATGGGGGGCATGCCGCAATCCATCTACCTCATCGCCAGTGGTGATTTGCGCCTGGCAGCCAATCAGAATTGCTGGGCGGCCCAGCAGCGCGTCGAGGAGGCGGTCATGGCCGCCGTCGCTGGCGTTGGCCGCGCGGTCGTCCGCGCCCATCCATTCCAACCGGAGAAGGGGCACGGTTTCATCGATTCTCAGAAGTACGGGATGGAGGTTTTCCGCCAGATTCCCGCGGACGCTCCGTTGATGGTGGTAGAGGCCGTCTGGCAGTACAGCCACCACGTCCTGCCCGGCCTGTGGACGCACCGCGGGCCGATTCTGACGGTGGCGAATTGGAGCGGCGAATGGCCGGGCCTGGTTGGGATGCTCAATCTCAACGGATGCCTCACCAAGGCCGGGGTGCCCTTCAGCACACTCTGGAGCCTCGACTTCACCGACGAGTTCTTCCTCAGCGGCCTGCGGCGCTGGCTCCAAGGTGAGCAGGTGATCCACGACACCAGCCACGTCCGAAGTCTCAGCGATCTCCGGGTGCCCGCCGCCGCGGCGGAGATCGGCGCGAAGCTCGCCGCCGAATTGCGCCGCGACAAGGCGATCATGGGGATCTTCGACGAAGGCTGCATGGGGATGTACAACGCCATCATCCCCGACGAGCTGCTGCACGACGCCGGCGTGTTCAAAGAGAGGCTGAGCCAGTCGGCCCTCTATGCCGAGATGCTGACGGTTTCCGATGCGGAAGCGCAGGAGGTCCGAAACTGGCTGGACTTGCGCGGCATGCGGTTCGTCACCGGCCGGGATCCGAAGCTGGACCTGACCGACGCGCAGATTCTCGACCAGTGCCGGATGTATATCGCCGCGCTGCGTATCGCCGCCCGGTTCGGATGCGCCACCATCGGCATACAGTACCAGCAGGGGCTCAAGGACCTGACACCGGCTTCGGACCTGGCGGAGGGACTCCTGAACAACGTGGACCGGCCGCCGGTACGCGATCCGGAGACCGGCAAGGTGCTGTACGAGGGCCAGGCGCTGCCGCATTTCAACGAGGTGGATGAGTGCGCGGGCTTCGACGCGCTGGTGACCAACCGCGTCTGGTGCGAGCTCGGATTCAGCCCCGAGACCACGCTGCACGACGTGCGCTATGGCGAGGACTGCCGGATCAACGGGAAGACCGAGTTCGTTTGGGTGCTGGAGATTTCCGGCGCCGCTCCTCCGGCGCACTTCATCGGCGGCTACGCGGGCGCGATCAGTTACCGCCAGCCTGAGATGTACTTCCCTTCCGGCGGCGGCACCCTGGCCGGGGTCAGCAAGCCCGGCGAGGTGGTTTGGAGCCGCGTCTTCGTCGAGAACGGGGCGCTCAAGGCGGATCTCGGACGAGCCAGAGCCGTCGAGCTTCCCGTGCAGGAAAGCGACCGCCGCGCGCGCGCCACCACGCCGGTGTGGCCGATGATGCACGCCGTCACCTGCGGCGTGACCCGCGACCAGTTCATGGCCCGGCACAAGGCCAACCACATTCAGGTGGCCTACGCGCCGGACGCCGCCGGAGCCAATCTGGCGCTGGCCGCCAAGGCCGCCATGTTCCGCGACCTGGGCCTGGAAGTGAGCATCTGCGGGACGGAGCACGGGCTGTAGTACGCTATACTGCAAAATTCGAGCGAGAGGTGCTCATTGCGCGTTGGGATCATCGGCACCGGTGCGATTTCTCACAAGCACGCACAGGTCTATCGCAACATCGGCTATCAGGTCACCGTCTGCACGGACATCCATGAGGCGGCTGGGCGGAAGTTCGCGGCTCAGTGGGGCGCGGAGTTCGTGCCAACCTACCTGGAGGTGTGCCACCACCCCGCGGTCGACTTCGTGGACGTCTGCACCTTCCCGGATTTCCGGCTACCGCCGATCGAGGCCTGCGCCCGCACCGGCAAGCACGTGCAGGTGCAGAAGCCCATGGCGACCAGCCTCCAAACGGCCCGCCGGATGATCGAGACCGCGCGCGAGGCCGGCATCCGGCTCGGCGTCGTGAGCCAGCATCGCTTCGACGACGCGAGCCTGTTCCTCTCCCGGGCCATCGCCAAGGGGCGCCTGGGCCGCATCCTGCAAGCGGACGCCTATGTGAAGTGGTACCGAACGCCCGAGTATTACTCCCGCCCGATCAAGGGAAGCTGGGAGACCGAAGGCGGCGGGGCGCTGATCAACCAGGCCATCCACCAGGTGGATCTGCTGCTGTGGCTGATCGGACCCGTCCGCCAGGTGGCCGGCTTCTGGCAACTGGGCGCGCGTCACAAGATCGCATCGGAGGACGTGCTGTCCGCGCTGTTGCGATACGAGAATGGGGCCACGGGCGTCATCCAGGCTTCCACGGCGATGTCGCCCGGCTACCCCGAGCGCATCGAGATTCATGGCACGAAGGGGACGGCGATCGTCACCGGAGACAGGCTCACCGCATGGGATGTCGAGGACGATCACGGCGAGCCGCCTCCGTTGGTGAGCGAGGTGCGTTCGGGCGCCTCCGATCCGATGGCCATACCGCTCGAACCGTTTGAACGGCAGTTCCGCGATTTCGGCGAGGCCATCCGCGATGGGCGCAAGCCGCTGGTGGCCGGCGAAGAGGGATACCGGGCGCTGGAACTGGTGCTCGCCATCTACCAATCGTGCCGGGAAAGTCGTGTGATCGACGTGAGCGAGGCCTCGGCGTAACGCATGTCCTGGATCACGGTTCGCGTTCCCGCTTCCAGCGCCAACCTCGGCCCCGGCTTCGACGCCCTGGGCTTGGCGCTCAATATCTATCTGGAGTGCCGCTTCCGGCCGAGCGCCCGTTTGTCGATCGAAGCCAGGGGCCGCGACGCCGATCAGATCTCCACCGGGGAGGACAATCTGGTCTGGCAGACGGCGCTGGCGGTGGCCGCGGACACTGGCGGCCGGCTCTCGCCGATCGAACTGATCATCGACAATCGGATTCCCATCGGCAAAGGGCTAGGCTCGAGCGCCGCGGCGCTGACGGCCGGCGTGGTCATCGCCGACCATCTCCTCGGGCTGGGCTGGAACCCACATCGCATTCTGGATGAGGCCGCACGGATCGAAGGCCACCCCGACAATGTCGCCGCGTGCGTGCTGGGCTCGATTGTGGCGAGCGCGATCGATTCGGAGGGCGTGGCGCGCGCGGTACGGCTGGAGTTGCCCAAGCGGTTCGGCGTGGCGGTGGTGACGCCGGACTTCGTGCTGCCCACAGTGGAGGCGCGCGCGGTACTGCCCGAGACCTATTCGAGGAGGGACGCCATTTTCAACGTCCAGCGCTCCGCGCTTCTGATTGCCGCGCTGGCGACGGGCTCGGTAGACGCTTTCCCGACGGCGTTAGAGGACCGGCTGCACCAGCCTTACCGGCTGCACCTGGTGCCGGGTCTGGAAGAGGCGCTCCAGTTGCGAGCGCCGGGCCTGCTGGGGTGCGCGCTGAGCGGTGCGGGGCCGTCGGTGCTGGTCTTCTATGAACGGGGTTACGAGAGAGTTTGCGACCTCGTGCGGCAGGTTTTCCGTCGGCATGGGCACGACTCCCGCAGTGCTGTGGACGGAAATCGCAGCCCAAGGCTACGAGTGCGTGGAGCATTCGCAGCCGGGAAGCTAACGGGTCGCCGCGGCGAGTTACGGTATCATAGAAGTACTCTTGCTTTCCATTTCTAATCTCTCCATGCGCTTCGGCGCCAGAATTCTGTTTGACGACGCCACGTGTACGTTTCTCGCCGGGCGGCGTTACGCGATTACGGGTCCGAACGGCGCCGGCAAATCGACGTTGATGAAGATCCTGGCCGGCGAGATTGAGCCTGCCAAGGGATCGGTCGTGCGTCCCAAAAAGTTCGGCGTGCTGCGGCAGGATCAGTTCGCATTCGACGCATTTCGCGCGATCGACACCGTGGTCATGGGCAACGCGCCGCTGTGGAAGGCGATGGAAGAACGGGACATCCTCTACGCCAAACCGCACGAAGAGCTCACCGACGAAGACGGCATGCGCTTGGGCGAACTGGAAGGAATCGTCGGCGAGGAGGGCGGATACTCGGCGGAATCCGACGCCGCGGTGCTGCTCGACGGGCTCGGCGTGGACGCTTCGCTGCATGCACGGCGGATGGGCGAATTGCAGGGCGGGCAGAAAATGCGGGTGCTGCTGGCGCAGGCCCTCTTCGGCTCCCCGCCGGCGCTGCTCCTGGACGAGCCCACCAATCACCTGGACCTCGATTCGGTGCACTGGCTGCAAGACTACTTACACAACTACCAGGGCGCGCTGATCGTGATTTCGCACGACCGGCACTTTCTGAACAGCGTGTGTACGCACGTGGCGGATATCGACTACGAGACGGTGATTCTCTACACCGGCGGGTACGACGACATGGTGCTCGCCAAGATGCAGATTCGCTCGCGGATCGAGTCGGAAAACGCCCAGCGCGAAAAAAAGATCGAGCAGCTCAATGAATTCATCGCGCGGTTTTCCGCGGGTACGCGGTCGAGCCAGGTCACCTCGCGGAAGAAGGAAGTGGAGCGGCTGCAAACGTCGGAACTCGCAAAGTCGAATATCCAGCGGCCGTACATCCGGTTCGACATGAAGCGGCCGTCGGGGCGGCATCCGCTGGAGTGCAAAGGCCTGGCGAAGTCGTACGAAGAACTCAAGGTGATCGACGGTTTCACGGCGAGCGTTTCGCGCGGGGAGAAGATCGCGCTGATGGGTCGCAACGGGGCCGGCAAGACCACGCTGCTCAAATCGCTGATCCGCAACGCGACAGGCTTCATCGATGACGCGGACCGGCAATTCGAGGTCGACGGCGGCAGCGTGGAGTGGGGGCACGAAGTGGCGGTTGGTTACTTCCCGCAGGACTATGCCGGTTCGATCCCGCCCGGCACAACCGTGATCGAGTGGCTGCATGAGTTCGATCCGCAGGCATCGCAGGAGGAACTGCGGGGGCTGCTCGGACAGATGCTGTTCAGCCGGGATGATGCTCTGAAGCCCACCCAGGCGCTGTCGGGCGGCGAAGCGGCACGGCTGATCTTCTGCCGGCTGATGCTGCAGCGTCCGAATTTCCTGGTGCTCGATGAACCCACCAATCACCTGGACCTGGAAGCCATTAATGCTCTCAATATCGCCCTGCAGAAATATCCCGGGACGGTATTGCTGGTGACGCACGATCACGATTTGATCGATGAAGTGGCAACCCGCATCTGGCACTTCGACAGCGGGCGCATCGAGGACTTCAAGGGTCCATACGAGGAGTACTGCGCACTGCGCGGAGGCGATACCTTCGTCGACGCTCTGAACGGTCCTGGCGCCGGCAGCGGGACTGGCGATTCCGCAGAACTCGCCAAATCTGGATTCCGTGGCCTTCACCCTGCCCGCAACAAGTTCCAATAGCCGCCTGAAGAGCGCCAGACCAAACTCCGCGTTCTCCTCACACACGGCAGAGAGCCGGGCGCCATCCAGGCGGATCACCGTGGTTAGTTCCCGCGCGCGTATCTGAAACAACGTATCGTGGTGATGCAGCAGCGAGGACCAGCCGAACGCGTCCCCCGGCCCTAATACCTGGACGGAGACTGTGAAGTGAGGGGCGCGCACCTCCACGCAGACGCTCCCGGACAGCACCAGATAGAAGTTTCTCGAGCGCTCCCCGGTAACCAGGACCACTTGATCCGGCACGAAAGTCTCTTCGCGGGCGAGGGCCGCCAACTTAGCAAGCCCGCGTAGCCGGGAGGCCTTTGGTGAAATCGATGTTCCTCAAGGCTCTTTTCCAATGTCATGTTCGATACGGTCCAGTCTACACAATAACCTGACTTCGGTCCCTACCCGCGTGGAACACGGATGGGCATGGAGCGCACCCGCTTCCCCGTGGCATCGAATACCGCGTTCGCCATCGCCGGCGCGACGGCCATGATGGGAGTCTCGCCCGCGCCCGCCGGCTCGAGATCCTTGCGATCCAGTAGAATCACATCGGCTTTGGGAATGTCCCGGAACCGAGGCACGCGGTAAGCAGCGAATCTCCCGTTGGTGAGTTGCCCGTCTTTGAATTGAATTTCCTCCCGCAGCGCCGGACCCAGGCCCATCGTGATGCAGCCTTCCACCTGACAACGCAGGTTGGCCGGATTCAGAATCGGGCCGCACTCGAAGGCTTCGACGATTTCGATCAGCCTCGGCACGCCGCTCTCGGCATCCACCTCCACCTCGCAGCAGGCTGCCACCACCGAGTTCTTCTCGGTGCCGCAGGCCAACCCGATACCCGCACCAGGCCGGCGTTTCTTCCTGCGTTCCGTCCAGCGAAATCGCTCCGCAGCCGCGGTCAGGACGTTCTTGAGCCTCTCGTTATCCAGGTGCGCGAGCCTGAACTCCAAAGGATCTTTGCCCCCGGCTTCGGCCAGTTCGTCGGTGAAGGCTTCCCTCGCGAAGTTGTTAGCCGCAGCCGCCAGGGACCGGTACGAGCCTTGCCGGAGCGGCGAATCGGATTGAACGTACCGTGTCCGCGTGTTGGCGATGCGGTACGGCGTGTCCAGAGCCGCCGGTCCCGAATTGTAGTTGGTGTAATCCCAGGCCACAATCGAATTCCCTGCGTCCAGTCCGGCCTCCACCTCGATCAGCGCAGCCGGGCGGAAGTACGCCCACATGAATTCTTCGGCCCGCGTCCATTGCAGAGCGACCGGCCGGCCGGCTGCCTTCGACAGGCGAGCCGCCTCGACGGCCGCTTCACCGGTGTGCTTGCCGCCGAAGCCTCCTCCGAAGTGCGGGACGATCACGCGCACACGCTCGGGCGTCACTCCCACGGCGTCGGCGATCTGCTGGCGAACGTTGAATGAATTGCTCGTCCCCGTCCATACCGTCACTCGGCCGTTCTGCCACTCCGCCACTGCGGCGCGAGGTTCCATGGGGGCGTGCTGCACGTACGCGACCCGGTACGAGGCCTTCAGCCTGCGCTGCGCTCCGCTCAGGCCCTGCTCTACGGAGCCCCGCGTCTGACCTTGCGGGCGGCCTTGCTCCTGCGCGTGCTGCTTCAGGTAGTCGAAGATGGTGTCGCTCGGAGGATGGCTGGCGGTTTTCCATCGCGCCGTGGCCGAAATCGTTTCCAACGCCTTTCGTGCGGCGAACGAAGTGGGCGCGGCGCACGCGACAAAGCCGCCGTCGCGAACAGCGGTTACGCCCGGCATCTTCTGTGCCGCCGAGAGGTCCGCGCTCACCAGCGCCGCCCCGTAAGAGGGCGCTCGCAGCACCCGTCCATACAGCATGCCCGGCCGTACAATATCGCGCGGATACCGATGCGCGCCGGTGACGATGTCCTGGCCGTCCACCCGCACCTGCGGCGTTCCCAATACCTTCCAGTCCTTTACGCCGGTGACGGCGGTCCCCGCGGGCAACGCGCCTTTGCTAGCCGCTGCCAGTTCGGGCGAGCGCGCCAGTTCGGCGTAGCTGTAGGTCTTGCCCGCATAGCTGGCAGCGCCGTCGCGCATCTCAAGCTGCGCGGCGCCCACGCCCCACTGCCGGCTAGCCGCCGCCAACAGAAGACCGCGTGCCGCTGCCGCCGCGTTTCGCACCGGTGGCATCGTGCGGGGCGTCGTGGTGCTGCCAGAGGTGCCTCCGTCGTTCGGCACCTGGTCCGTATCCCCCATGACCATCCGCACTCGGTTCAGAGGCACCCGCAGTTCTTCCGCCGCGGCCATGGTGAGCTCCGTCAGTGCGCCCTGGCCCTCCTCGACTTTCCCGGTCAGGATTGTGATGACGCCGTCTTCCCCAATATGCAGCCTGGTTTCGAGCGAGCTGACTCCGCCTCCCCGCTGTGCTTCGGAGAGAGGCGCCGTTGCCGCAATCAGGAGACCCGCGCCGGCGATCTCGAGAAACTCCCTGCGATCCACACGATTCGACATGGTCGTCACCTAGCCCCTCTTCCCCGCGGGCGCCGCGGCCCGCCGCACCGCGGCCATCACCCGGTGGTACCCGGAACAGCGGCACAGGTTGGGGTTCAGTCCGTCGAGGATCTGCGCCTCCGTGGGCTTGGGATAGGTCCCCAACAGAGCCACAGTGCGAAGAACCATGCCCGGCGTGCAGTAGCCGCACTGCATGGCGCCCTCGTCGAGGAACGCCTGCTGTACCGGGTGCAGCTTCCCGCCCGTGGCGAGTCCCTCGATGGTGATGATCTTGCGGCCCTGCGCCGCGCTCACCGGCGTCACGCAGGAGAAGGTTGGCTTGTTGTCGAGAAGCACGGTGCAGGCGCCACATTGGGCTTCCCCGCAGCCGTATTTCGTTCCCGTCAGCCCCAGGTCTTCGCGCAGCACTTCGAGCAGGGGCCGCTCGGGCTCCGTGTTCACGCTGCGCGCCGTTCCATTGACCGTAAAGCGAAAAGTCGCCATTCTTCGAAACCTCTCCGGTAACACGCGAATTGACCGTGTTGCCGCTCGGATGGAGCAGGGCTTCTGCGCCAGAGGCGCCCCGCCGCCCTGCCAAGGGCTCCGCGGACTGCTGGCCGAACCGCCGCCTCAATTATATGCCCGGCGTCCTCGGCACGCGGAACACGACCCCCATGCCACAGAACCAGGAGGGCGTGGCGGAATGGAGCGTGTGGCCGGCCTCGACATCCAGTTGCGCGTTGCGGCCCAGCGGAAGTGCGAGGCCCGCGTCAAAGGTCCGGTTCGCGGATGCGTCGCGCGTAACCGAGGACAGCCGGTAGACCTCCGCGTAGCCTCCCAATCGCCGGACTATGGGGAATCCGACGACCAGGCTCTGCGCCGGACGCAGGAAGCGTCCCTCGCTGTCCTTGATCGAAGCGAAGGCGAAGTTGCCTCCCACCGTGAGCGACCGTGGCAGGTTCTTCGACCACGCGAGTGTCAGCGAAGGGTTGGCGGCTCCGGCCGATAGCCCGTCGGCGCCCACGGGCAAAGAGACAGCGGGCAAGACGGCTACTTCAGGGCGCACTCTTCCCTCGGCAACCACACCGATCTTTAGCCCGGCCTCGAAATCCGAGAGCCCCTGAACGGTTTCCCCGGGTCCGCCGCCGGTTCTCGACGATTCCCGCCGGAAACCGTCGCCGTCAAGGCGCACCTCCAACCGCCTGACCAGTCCCAGCCGGAGCAACGGGCTGCCTCCCACAAAGACGCTGGTCGTGGTTGCGCCATCGCGCACGCTGGCGAGCGAAATCCCCGCCTCGATCTGAAACACCCCGGGCGGCACGACATCGGCACCCACTCCGATGCCCGGCCGGTCCGCGCCGAGACCCTCCGGCGCACCGCCAGCCGTCTGCTGCGCGCCGGCTTGCAACGCAAGAAAAGTCGCGAGCGCCGGCCCGAGTAGAATCATCCGGAACTTCTTGACAGCGATTCCCAACGCGTCAGTCCTCCTCCACCACCGCCTGAATCGTGGTCGGGGCGTTGCCTTCCAGACGGTTGTTCACGAAGACGAACGCGGGTTGCGACTCCTGCTGCGCCCGCGCGATCAGCGAACGCATGGCCTCGCGGGCTTCGGGATTGGGGTCTTGCACCTTTTCGTAGGGCTCGAAGGACGCCACCGCCTTCTCGTAGGCGCGGCCGTGGCGCAGCAAGGCCCGGCACACCGAGAATCCCGCCGTGAACGCGCCGGGCATCGCCACTTGCCGCTGCAGTTCCGGCATCCGGGTCCAGGCGTTGAACACGTGCGCGGCGCCATGCGCGCGCAGGCACTCGAAGTAATCGGCGCCCAGGTACTCCGGGTTGCGGATCTCGACCGAATAGCGCCACCCCGGCGGGATCGCACCCAGAAACTTGTCCAGGTCGGCGAGGAATGCCCCCGTGTCACTGTAGACGCCGCAGGAAAACGTGCCGAACTCGAAGATCATCACCGCTACCTGGCGCCGGTACGCTTCGAGCGGCCCCAGAAAGGCGTCCTGGAAGAGGGCCGCATCCAGGAAAGACGGATTCCCTTCCCCTGCCCGAGCGCCGTAGCGGGGATGCCGCGGGAACGTCTTGACCGTGACATCCTCCGGAACCTTGAAGGCGTACAGCAGATCCGCCGGCGCCGAATGAAACAGTTTTTGCCAGTATGCCTGTGACGGGAACTGGTAGAAGGAAAAATCGCCGCAGACGACGGGGAAGGTCTCCGCATACTCGGCCAGGCAGGAGGATGCGAAGCGCGCCTTCGAGAAGCGGCCCCGGGTGTAGTATCTCTCACGCGTGTAGATCTGCCCGATCCAGCCTTCATACTTCCAGGAGCTGGTGCCGATCCAGACGTTGCGCGCCGCCAGACCCTTTAGCTCGCGGGCGAGACGGGCACGGTCGAATGAGGGCGGCGGATCGAAGAGCGAGGGCGTTGACATCGCGTCTCCTATGTGTAAATACTTATAGTATCATGCTCACCGAGCGTCAGAAGAGCATCCTTGATTTCATTTTGGACTTTCGCCGGCGCCAGGGCTGCTCCCCCTCCATCCCGGAACTCCAAAAGGCATTCGCCATCCGGAGCCCCAATGGGGTCGCGGGGCACCTGTTCGCCCTGGAGACCAAAGGCTACATCCGCCGCGCCAAGCGTGGTTCGCGGCAGATCGACGTGACGGGACCGCTCGGCGGCCTTCGCTCCGCAAGCTACGATCTGCCGCTCTACGGCCGCGTTCCGGCGGGTCCGCCCGAGTCGTTCGCGGCCGCGGCGCCCGAGGGTTGCATCACCGTGGACGTGAGCAGCCTCGGCTTCCGGCCCAAGGACGGCTGCTTCGGCCTCAAGGTGCGCGGAGATTCCATGAAGGACGCCGGAATTCTGGACGGCGACCTGGTGGTGATCGAACCCACGCCCAGCCCGCGCGCGGGCCAGATCGTGGTGGCTCTTATCGACGGCGAGAGCACCCTGAAGCGCTTGGTTCGCGTGAAAGGGCAGGTGGTTTCTGAAGGCCGAAAACCCCGCCTATCCGGAGCTCCACCCCCGCGCGGACCTGGTCATCCAGGGAGCCGTGCGAACGGTGATCCGGCGGCTCGATTGAATCGCCCCGGTCGGCGGCGTCTGGTATCCTAGCGATGTGGTACGGATTTCCGGAGGCGCAACTCGGGTCCTCGTTGCGGCGCTGCTGCTGATCGCAAGCGGACCGTGGATGCCCGTAATGTGTTACGCATCGGGGCACTTCGCCTTGGAGATGCCCTACGCAGCGTGTTGTGGCCCCCACCGCGTTGCTGCCTCGGAAGCGCATGGTGGTCCGAGCCTGCTTCCACCGCCCTCACTCTCGGATTGCGGGGACTGCACGGACGTTTCACTTGTCTCGGTCTGGCCACCTGAGTCACCCGAGACAACGGTAAACGTGGGAGCAACAGCCGCTTCAGTCCCAGCGGGCATTGAACTGCCTTCGGAGTTTTCCGCGATCTTCCTCCCGAATGCCCCGCTTTGCGGACCCGAGTGCGTTTTCCAGCCCCGCCCCAGTCCCCTCCGCTGCTAGCTGTCTCGCCTGAACTCTAAGTCCGTTGCTTCTTCCACATTGAAATGACGGAGCGTGTACTATATGCCAGCACCCAGCTCGCGGATACGAGCCTTCATTTTCTTAGTAGTAATTCTGAGCTGTTCTCGCCTGCAGGCGCAGGATTCCGCCATTCCGTCCCGGTTGACTCTCGAGGAGGCCATTCGCCTGGCCATCGCTCGAAATCCATCGTTGGCAGCGGCGAGGAACGAGGTCGAAGCGCTCGAGGGGGACTCGGTGGCCGCAAGCCAGCGGCTGAATCCCGCCGTAAGCCTCGATGAGGAAGATTTCCCGATCCGTGCCAATCCAGGACGGTTCTTCGGCACTCAGGAAATCACGCTCCGGTTTGACTATGAAATCGAAAGAGGGGGGCGCCGGCAGTTGCGCACCAAATCGGCGCAGCAGGCCGTGGGAGCACAGAAGCTCATATACCAAGACGATGTCCGCCGAATCGAGCTGGAGGTCAAGCGCGCTTTTTCCCGCATGGTGCTGGCTAAGTCGAACCTGGAAACATCGCGCTCGATACTGGAGCAGGCGGAACGGATGATCGGTCTCAATCGGGTGCGTCTCAAACAAGGCGACATATCGGCCCTGGATCTGAACCGCATTGAATTGGAGAAGCTTCGGTTCCAGGACGACGTTTTTCAGGCCGACCTCATGTTGCGCAATTCAAGAACTTCCTTGTTGGCCTTGCTGAATGCACCCGACCTTTCGCAGGACGTGGACGCGATCGGCACGCTGGCTGTCACCGATCAGGTCCCGGAAGCAGGAATGCCTCCGCGCGCCCCTCTGCAAGAACTGTACCGAATCGCCCTGCAAAAGAGACCGGACATTGCCTCGGTGCTCCAGCAGAAAGCCCGGGCCGATACGGAAACGAGACTGCAGCGCGCGATACGATCCCCAAATGTGACGGTTGGCGGAGGCTATAAACGCAGCGGAATCGACAACAGCTTCGTGGTCGGTGTCACACTTCCATTACAGATCTTCAACCGCAACCAAGGCGGAATTCTGAGGGCCGAGGCCGAGCAGAAGCGGTCCGCCAACCTGGAGGCTGCCCTTCAAAAGCAGATTCAACTTGACATTCAGCAAGCTTACAATGCCGTCGAAATCAACCAGCAGAGGGTTGAGTACATCAGGACCCAGCACCTGGGGAAAGCCGAGGAGACCAGCAAAGTTACCCTCACATCCTATAATCTCGGCGGCGCCACCCTCATGGATTATTCTGGACGCTCAAAGGACCTATCGAGACGCCCTGCGCATCTACAATCAGGCCCTCTTCGACGAGCGCATCAGCTTGTACGAACTGGCAAGTGCCGTTGGAGTCGGAGTCGAATAATGCAATACGATCAGCAAAACGAATCCCAATCATCCAATCGCATTTCAGGAATTGCCCGGTTGCTCATCGCTCTGGCTCTGGGGGTGGGCATAGTGCTCGGCGGCTTCCTCTATTCCAGATTTGCCGGAACGACTCCTTCGCCGCCTCTCCCAGGTGCTGCCGCTTCCGGATCGGACAAGCCTGCCGGTGCGGAGGCCCCGTCTGATGTCGTGCAGATCGGCCCGGAATCCCAAAAGGATGTCGGCATAGCCGTCGAGGCGGCCGCCGTGCGCAGCCTGCAGGGATCGCTTTCGGCGACCGGCGTCGTCAGCGAGGATCCGGCCCGTGTGGCTCACATCCGGACGCTGGCGCGGGGCCTCATCGAGAAGATCTATGCGAGATTGGGTGACCGCGTTTCCGCCGGCGACCCTTTGGTTGAGTATGACAACATCGAGCTGGGGCTCAGCATCGGCGACTATCAAAGCGCGCAGGCCGAACTGCGGCGCAGCCGCACGGATCTTGAAGTCAAGACCAGGATCCTGGAGCGGAGCCGGGAGATGCTGAAAGTGGGCGCAGTGGCCCAATCCACGCACGACCTGCGTGAGGCGGAAGTCAAGGATGCCGAGGCAAGGGTCGCAGGCTCCCGAGCGACCGTGTCGAAGATCGCGGAGCAGATTCGGCGTTTCGGTTGGACCGACCAGGATCTGGCCAAGTTGCTATCCGAGGGGCCTGCTGCCGGTCACAGCGTGTCTCACAGCATCCTGAGGACGCCTTTCGCCGGCGTCGTCACAAGTCACCACGCAGTCGAAAGCGAGGTTGTGGAGCAAGGGACGGATTTGCTCGCGATCACCGACATCTCATCCCTTTGGGTCCTGGCGGACGTCTATGAGCAGGACCTCTCTAAGATCCGCACCGGCCAGCCAGTCGGGGTGCGAGTCTCGTCATATCCGGAGAAGACCTTCGCGGGACGGGTCGCCTATATTGCGGACGTAATCGACCCCAAGTCCCGCACCGCAAAAGTGCGCTGCCTGGTCGGAAATGAGAGCGGCTTGCTCAAGCTGGAGATGTTCGCGACCGTCGAGATCCCGGTCGGACAAACCAGCCCCATCCTGGCGGTGGCGAGTTCCTCGATACAGCAGATCGACGGCAAGTCGGTCGTCTTCGTCCGCAATTCCGAAGCCGAGTTTCAAAAGCGGGAGGTGCAGACTGGAATCGAGTCCCAGGGGTATACCGAAATACGATCTGGGCTGAAGCCGGGAGAGCCGGTGGTGAGCCGCGGAAGCTTCGTTGTGAAGACCGCGTTTCTCAAACATCTCATCGGGGGGGAAGGTGAATGAGATCATGCGTCGGCCTGGGGTTGCCTGGAGACGATTAGCGGGATCTGCAGCGGAGAATACAGGATGCTCGAAACGATTGTCGCGCAAACACTGAAGTACAGGAGCTTCGTGCTGCTGGGCATTTTGGCCCTGATTGCATTCGGGACCTATTCCCTTCTTAACCTCCCCATCGACGCATTTCCCGACGTGACAAACGTACAAGTCGAGATTCTCAGTACCGCGCCGGGACTTTCGGCCCTGGAGATTGAGCGCTTTGTCACATACCCGATCGAGAATGCGATGAGGGGCCTGCCCGGTGTCGTTCAGATGCGGTCCATAACGAAGTTCGGCCTCTCCGTGGTCACGATTGTCTTCAAAGATAACGTCGACATCTACTTTGCGCGCCAGTTGGTTTTTCAGCGGCTGGAGGAGGCAACCTCCGATGTGCCCAGCTCCGTGACGGTGAGCATGGGGCCAATCGCAACGGCGATGGGCGAGATTTACCAATACACCCTCGAGGGACCGCCCCCGCCCGGCGAGCCGGACGCGAGCAGACGATACTTGACCGATTTGCGCACGCTTCAGGAGTGGGTGGTGACGCCGCTGCTGAAGAGCGTGGCGGGCGTCAACGAGATTAATTCCTTCGGCGGCTATTTTAAGCAGTACCAGGTGATGGTCAATCCCGCGAAGCTCGTCGCATACAACTTGACCCTCGAGGATGTCTACAGCGCGATTGAGAAGAACAACGAAAACGTCGGCGGCAACGTATTGGACCGGTTCGATGAGCAGTATATCGTGCGCGGAGTCGGGCTGTTGAAATCGGAAGACGATATCGGGAACGTCGTCCTGACCGCGCACGCAGGCACGCCCGTTTTCGTCCGGGACGTTGCCGCCGTGCAGGTAGGCGAGGCCGTGCGCCAGGGGGCCGCGTTCTTGAACGGAGAGAAGGAAGCCGTCGGCGGCATTGTGATGATGCTGCGCGGTGAAAACGGCCGCGCGGTCGTCCAGTTGGTAAAGGAGAAGGTGAAGGAGATCAACGAGAACAACGTCCTCCCGCCCGGAATCAAGATCGTCCCCTACTATGACCGTTCCGATATCGTCGCGAGCAGCGTCGGAACCGTTACCAGGGCTTTGCTGGAGGGATCGATACTCGTCGTAATTATCCTCTACTTTATGCTGCGGAGCCTTCGCGGAGCGGCTGTGGTCATCTTTGCCCTGCCGCTTTCGCTCTTTCTGACCTTCATCGTAATGAAGAACATCGGCCTGGATGCCAATCTCATGTCGCTGGGCGGATTGGCGATATCGATCGGGATGATCATTGACGCGACCATTATCCAGGTCGAGAATGTGCAGCGGCACCTGAGCGAGGAGGGCAGTTCTCAACACGGGCTGTCTACGGTCCTGAGGGCGGTGCTCGAGGTCCGCAAGCCGAGTATCTTCGGGGAGCTTATCATTGCCACGACCTTTCTTCCCATCCTCTCCCTGGAAGGGCTTGAGGGAAAGATGTTCGCCCCCCTGGCGCTAACGGTTGCCATCGCGCTGCTTTCGTCACTGGTTCTTTCGATCTTCGTCATCCCTGTGCTATGCGCGATGGTGTTGAGGCCCGGCCCGCAGAAGGAGAGCGTCATCATGCGTGCGGCCAGGGTGGTCCACCGGCCCCTTCTCGCCTGGGCCATGAAGAACCGGTTTCTCGTCTTCTCGGCGGGCGGGGTGGCAATCGCCGCAGCGCTGTTACTCGTGCCCCATCTTGGAACGGAGTTCATTCCGATTATGGATGAGGGCGCGTTCGACATGGACGTGCAGCTCTTGCCCGGAATCTCCCTTGATAAGGCGCTCGATCTTACGGCTCTTGTCGAGAGGAAACTGAAGCGTTTCCCGGAACTGACGACCGTCATTTCACGGACGGGACAGACGGGAATCGCCCTCGAGGCGCGGGGCGTCGACAAGACCGGATTCACCGGGATTCTTCTGCCCCGATCGGAGTGGAAGACGACGAAAGATCGGGACGAACTGATCGAGAAAATGAGAGAGGCGGTTTCCTCGATACCCGGGCTTGCGTTCAGCTTCAGCCAGCCCATTCAGTGTCGAATCGACGAACTGGTGGCCGGGACGCGCGCTCAGCTCATTGTGAAGCTTTTCGGTGATGACATGGAGTTACTGGGTAGAAAGGCCGAGGAGATTGGCGCGGCGCTCCGCAACATCCGGGGCACGGCGGACCTGGTGGTGGAACGGGTCGGCGGGCAGCCGTACCTCACCATCAACATTGACCGGAGCAAGATCGCGCGCCATGGCCTGAATGTGAGCGACGTGCTGAACATCATCGAGATTTCCGTCGGCGGGAAGGCGGCGACGAAGTTCTATGAAGAGAATCGCGCGTTCGACGTCGCCGTCCGATACCCGGCGGAAAACCGCAGTTCGGTCGAGACGATCGGCAGCACACTGGTGCCAACGCGGGATGGATATAACGTGCCGCTAAGCCAGCTTGCCCAGATCGAGATCGTCCAGGGTCCCGTGCAAGTGAGCCGGGAAAATGGACTGCGCCGCATCGGCATCGAGATAAACATCCACGACAGGGATATTGGCAGTTATGTAGCCGAAGCGCGAGATGCGATCCGGCGGAAAGTAAGCCTGCCGGCAGGTTACTACACCACGTGGGGAGGTCAGTTCGAGAACCAGCAGCGCGCGATGGCGCGCCTGATGATCATTGCCCCGATCGCCGTCGGCCTGATTATGCTGCTTCTGTTCATTACATTCAAGTCGATACGCCTGGCGACGTTGGTCATTTTCAATTTACCTTTTGCCTTGATCGGCGGCGTCTTTGCGCTCTACGTATCGGGGCTCTACCTGTCGGTCCCGGCCTCCGTGGGATTTGTCGTCCTGTTCGGGGTCGCCGTTCTCAACGGCGTCGTGCTCGTCTCGCGCATTGCCCAGCTTCGGGAGCAAGGCGTTCCCGTCGAGGAGGCGGTCGCGAGGGGCTGCGAGGACAGGCTGCGTCCCGTGCTGATGACCGCCTCGATAGCCATTTTCAGCCTGATACCGATGCTATACGCCACGGGTCCTGGGTCGGAAGTCCAACGGCCGCTCGCTACGGTTGTCGTGGGCGGGTTGCTGACATCGACATTCCTGACCTTAGTCGTCTTGCCGACGCTGTATCGCTGGTTCGAGGGACGGGGGCCGGAAGTCGAAATCTAGTCGTGGGAAGTGTTCGCAAGCAGCCGCATTCGAGATCCCGGCTACTTCTTCTGATTCGCCGTCCGCCAATCGCGGATGAACTCGTCCACAAGGTCCCCCACCGTGGTGCGGGCTTGCTTCAGAACAGTAGGGTCAAGGGACCTCAAGTAGCCCGCGTCCCAAGTCTTCACCTCGCGCAACCGCAGGCTTGGGTCCCGAACGGACACCACGTTTTGGAGCAGGGACACAGTTACCATCACGACGTGCGGCGGACTGTTGTACGGCCTCCCCGCCGGGTCGAAAGTCACGCCCGTCGGGTAGAACAACGACTTGGCGTTTACGACTACCGGAACAACTGGGGCACGAAATCCGCCAGGTAATTGCGCCAATTGCGCCACACGTGGCCCTCTTCGGAGGGCACGAAGACGTGCTTGATCTCGCGCTTGGTAAGCGTGTCATCGAGAGCCTGCGAACTGGCGAACAGGCTGTCGGTCTTGCCGCAGGCGATGTAGAACAGCTTCAGCCTCTTGTTGGTGGCGGCGGAGCTGGCGAAGAAGTCCTTGTACTGCTCTTCCATGTTCTGTCCACGCGCGGCCGCGCTGAAGGCCCCTATGGTATGGAACGTCTCGAGATGCGACATGCCGATCTGGAGCGCCTGGCCGCCGCCCATGGAGAGGCCGGCGATGGCGCGGTCATCCGGCTTGACCGAAACGCGGTACAGCTTCTCAACGAACGGGATAACGTCCTTGAGCACGTCGTTCTCGTACGCGTTCGAGGCGCCCCGCCCCGGCGCGCCCGCCGATTGCGGGGGAGCGGCGGAGGGGCCGTATGCAACAACTTGAGTCGGACGGCCGTAGGGCTGCACCACGATCATGGACTTGGCTTTGCCCGCGGCGATCAGGTTGTCGAGAATGAAGTTGGCGCGTCCTACGCTGAACCAGCTCTCCTCGGTGTCGCCGGACCCGTGCAGCAGGTAGAGCACCGGGTACTTGGCGTTGCCCTTTTCATACCCTGGCGGCGTGTAAACAAAGATGCGTCGGTTAGCTCCCACCGATTTCGACTCGTACACGCTCACGTGGACCGTGCCGTGCGGCACCGGCTGGATGTCATATGGGGCCGGCTTGTCCGCGGGCACTTCGAACATCGATTCATGGGAGCGGTCGCCGAGCTTCACCATCGGGTTGGTGGGATCGATGTTACGGACCCCGTTCACGGTGATGCTGTAGTTGAAAATGGCCGGGTCGAGCGGGCCGACCGTGACGCTCCAAACGCCGTTGTCGCCCTTCGTCATGGGCTGGGCGGCCGATACGAAATCGCCCGAAACACTGACGCTGGTGGCGTCCGGAGCGCGCAGGCGGAACGTCACCGTGCGGTCCGCGGCGACCTGATAGGGGGGCACTGCCGGCGTGACCGCGCCCCGCCCGGCACGCCGTCCTGGCGCGGCGGCGGGCGGCGCTTGCGCGAACAGCAGCGAACTTGTCACAACAAGAATTGCGAGGAAAAAAGTCCTTGACATGCATCAGATTATATATGGGATCCGGAGGCGCTACGCGTGGTGGTAGGGTGAAAGCATATAGCACCCGGGCTTTTTGAACTTCATTTTCAACACAACGGGGAGGTGTACATGGCTGACAAGAAGATCATTGCGGTCGTTGGTGCAACCGGCGCGCAGGGCGGGGGTTTGGTGCGGGCCATCCTGGCGGACCCGGCGGGCGGATTCGCCGCGCGGGCGCTGACCAGGGACGTCTCGACCCCCAAAGCGAAGGAGTTGGCGAAACTCGGGGCCGAGGTAGTGGCGGCCAACGTGGACGATTCGGAGAGCCTGAAGCGGGCGTTTCAGGGGGCCTACGGGGCGTACTGCGTGACGTTTTTCTGGGAGCATTTCTCGCCGGAGAAGGAACTCGCCAATGCCGCTGCGATGGCCGAGGCGGCGAAGGCCGCGGGCGTGCAGCACGTTATCTGGTCCACGCTCGAGGACACTCGTAAATGGATACCGCTCAGCGACACGCGGATGCCAACATTGATGGGCAAGTACAAGGTGCCGCATTTCGATGCCAAAGGAGAGGCCGACGCGGTGTTCACGAAGTTGGGCGTGCCCACGACGTTCCTGCTGACGTCGTTCTACTGGGACAACTTCATCGGCTTTGGGATGGGGCCTAAGAAGGGTCCCGACGGCAAGCTCGCCATTACGTTCCCGATGGGGGATAAGAAACTGCCGGGCATCGCGGCCGAGGATATCGGCAAGTGCGCCTACGGGATCTTTAAGCGAGGGCGCGAGTTCATCGGCAAGACCGTGGGGGTTGCCGGCGAGCACCCGACCGGGGCGCAGATGGCCGCGGCGTTCTCCAAAGCGCTGGGCCAGGAAGTTCGCTACAACGCTGTGCCTCCGGAGGTCTACCGGAGTTTCGGTTTTCCGGGCGCTGAAGATTTGGGGAACATGTTCCAGTTCAAACGCGACTTCGAAGAGTACTTCTGCGGCGCGCGCAATCTGGGGTTCTCCCGCAGCATCAATCCCGCGCTCCAGAACTTCGAAACCTGGCTAGCGGCGAATAGGGGCAGCATCCCGCTCGGCTAGCTGTGGCGGCCCCGCAGGCTCACGGGCTAGAATAGGCTCCGATATGAGACAACTCGCACTGCTGGCTCTCTTTGCGCTGGTGCCGCTTCAGGCGGCGGATGACGGGTGGGTTTCCCTGTTTAACGGAAAGGACCTCACGGGTTGGAGGGTGAACGAGAATCCGGCCACGTTCACGGTGCAGGACGGCGCCATCGTGGCCAAGGGGCCGCGCAGCCACCTCTTCTACGACGGCGACTTTCAGAAGCACACGTTCACGGATTTCGAGCTGAAGGTGGACGCGATGACGCTGCCGCGCGCCAACGGCGGGATCTACATTCTGACGGAGTTCCAGCCGAGTGGCTGGCCCGACAAGGGCTTCGAGGTGCAGGTGAACAACAGCTTCCCAGGCGACCCACGCAAGACCGGGAGCCTGTACGAAGTGCAGGACGTTAAGGAGGATCTGGTTAAGGACAACGTCTGGTTCACCGAGCACATCATCGTGAAGGGCGACACGATTGTGGTGCGGGTCAACGACAAAGAAGTCGTGCGCTGGACGCAGCCGGCGGGCTGGGCAGGGACGAGCGGCTTTGCGGGACGCCGCATCGCGCCGGGCACCATCGCGCTGCAGGGACACGACCCGGGCAGCACGACGCACTATAAGAACATCCTGATCAAGCCTCTGAAGTGACCGGAGCGCCCCCGCCCGATCCCGGTTACTCGTCGCTGCCGAAGAGGTTCGATACGGCTCCCAGCCCGCTTCGCTGATCGCCGCCCGTGCGGGACGGCGCCAATTCGCGGCGCAATTTTTCGAGCGTCAGGCTCTGCACGATGGCGCGCCCGGGGCCGGTCAGGGTCGCCAGGAACATGCCTTCGCCGCCGAACATCATGGTCTTGATGCCGCCGGCGAGCTGCACGTCGTAAGTAACGGTCTCGTCGAAGCCCACGACGCAGCCGGTGTCGACTTGGATGATCTCGCCGGGCTTCAGGACGAACTCGACGAAATCCCCGCCCCCGTGGATCAACGCGGTCCCTGGGCCGGTCAGCCGTTCCAGAATGAATCCTTCACCGGCGAAGAAGCCGGCCCCGATCTTCTTCACGAATTCGATGCTCACCTGGACCGAAGCCTGGGCGCACAGGAAACTGTCCCGCTGCACGATGACGCTCTGACCGGCCGCGAGGTCGAAGGGTTGGATCCGGCCGGGGTAGCTGCCGGCAAAGCCGACTTCACCCGCGCCGTCGGATCGGAAATGGGTCCAGAAGAGAGACTCGCCCATCAGCTTGCGCTTGAGCGCGCCCATGAGCTTGCTTCCCAGGCTGTCGCCGGTCATCCGGCTTTCCCAGGACACGTTGGCGGTCTTGTAGAGCATCTTGCCGGCCTCGGCGAAAACCTCCTGGCCCGGTTTCAAACGAAGGCGAGCCACCTGGAGATTGTCGCCCTGGATGGTGTATTCGAGGGGTTCGAGCACGGGTGCGGCAGACGGGGCGCCGCTCCGCAGCGGCGTGCCGCAAGAGGCGCAGAACTTGGCATCATCCGACAGCTTGGACCCACAACCGGTGCAAAAAGGCATAGTTTCGGTTTCTCCAACCTCCTTATCTTACAATGATGAGTACGGGGTTCATGCGAAAGCGTTCTTTCCTCTTGCTGTTGACCTGCCTGTGGCTGGCGGCGCCATCCCGCCCGGCCCAGGACCCGGTCACCTGCGGCACGTATCGCGACAAGGGGACGGAGCAGCTTCAACTTCACCGCAGGGCAGTTCAGCTCCGCGCCGAGCGGGGCGAGCGGGCACTGGCGGTTGCCCCGCGCTCGTACGACGCCGGCGACATCGCCGTACTCGAAGACGCCGGCGATTTGATCGCTCCCTATAACGTCTTCAACCTGGACCAGCACACCATCACGTTCACACCGGCCGCCGGCGGCTACCGCTTCGAAACCGGCCCTGGCTCCTACGATCAGGCGGCTGCGGCATCCGGCACACTGCTGGCGGACTTGGGAGACGACGACAGCCGCGAGGCTTCCCTGCCCTTCGCCTTTCCCTTTTTCGGCAAATCGTACCGGGCGATTTTCGTCAACTCCGACGGCAATCTGACCTTGGGCCAGCCGGATTCCGGACACGAGGACCGCTCTCTCGGCCGCATGAATTCCGGCCCGCCACGGATCGCGCCGTTGTTTCGCGACCTCAATCCAGCAAAGTCGCTCCAGGGCGTGTTTGTGCTGGCGGAGGCGTCCCGGGTGGTGGTCACCTGGGCGGCGATTCCGGACTTCGACGGCACGTTTCCGCAGACCTTCCAGGTGCGGCTCTACGCGGATGGCCGGATGGAATTCGCCTACAACGGAGTCGCGACGGACTCGGCGCTGGTGGGGATTTCGCCCGGCGAGGACCAGGGGACCACGACGCTGGTGTCCTTCTTGGGCGACACCTCCGCCGAGTACGCGGGCACGATCGCGGAGCGTTTTACGACCACCGCCGAGGTGGACATCTTCGCCACCGCGAAACGCTTCTATCAGACCCACGAAGACGCCTACGACTACCTGGTGATCTACAACTACGCGGGGGTCCCGGCGGCGCCCAGCGCGCTGGCTTACGAAGTGACGGCGCGCAACGTGAACCGCGCCGGATATGGCGATACGCCGAGCGACACCGGCCGGCAGTTTGGCTCCGCACACCGCCTGCAAGCCGTCTTGAACATGGGGCCGCTCACGCAGTATCCTTCGGACCTCGATGCGAACGTCGGGTCCAGGGGCAGGATCACCGGCGATAGCGCGATGACCCTCCTGGGGCACGAAGCCGGCCACCTGTTCCTGGCCTTCGCCAGCGTGCGCGATCCGCAGCACCCGGACGACCGGCCGATGCTCAAGCCCAACGGCGTGCATTGGAGCTTCAACTTCAACTCGGAGGCTTCCCTGCTGGAGGGGAACCGGATCCGCGACGACGGGAACGGCGCTTTCTTCACCACGGCCACCGTCGAAGGCTACTCCTTGCTGGATCAATACTTGATGGGATTCGTGCCGGCGGAGCAGGTGCCACCGACGTTTTTCGTCGCCAATTCCAGTTCGCCGGATTCGCGCTTCTCTCAGGCGAACCAGCCCCTGACGGGCACCCGGCGCGATGTCCGCATCGAGGAGATTGTCCAAGCCGAGGGGAGACGCGCGCCCGATCCAGGCGTGTCGCAACGGCGCTTCCGTTTCGCCTTCCTTCTGGTCACGGACCCGCTGCGGCAGGTCACCGAGGCCGACATGCAGACGCTGGAGACCTTCCGCAGCCGGTTCCCGGAGTATTACTCCCGCTACACGAGCGGCCGCGCCTTCGCCGAGACCACGCTGCGCCGCAGCCTGCGCCTCTCGGTGGCGCCCGCGGCGGGTGTGCTGGCGGGCACGACGGTGACGGCCACGGTTTCGATTGATGCGCCGGCGGCCGCTCCGCTGACGGTGAGGTTCGACGCGCCCTCCGCAGGCGTCTACGCCGTGCCGCCCTCGGTGACGATCGGCGCGGGTGCAACCAGTGCGCCGTTCCAGATCACCGGAATGGCCGCGGGCGTGGACGATCTTGTGGGGCGCCCCGACGATTTGCAATTCATGACCGACCGGGCGCGCATCCGCGTGACCGATCGACAGTCCGTGTTGCGCCTGAGCGCGGTAGGCGATTCCGCGCCGCAAGTGAAGCTGCGAGTTACGGACGTTGGCGATCTCCCCTATGCCGGGGTGTCCGTTCGGGCGACCGCTTCCGGAGGCGGGACAGTTTCGCCGTCCGAAGCTCTGAGTGACGCGGATGGGCTGGTGAGTCTCAACTGGAGTGCGGGCGCGGGCGGCGGCGCGGTGCTCGAGGCCACGGCGCAGAGCGCCACCCCGGCTGTGTACGATGGCGCAGTGAACGCGGCGTCGTATTCCGCCGGCCTCGCTCCCGGAGCGTTTGCCGCCGTTTTCGGACATGGCTTGGCTGGAGGCGCGGATGCGGGCATCTCTCCCTTCCCCGAGGAACTTTCCGGCGTGCAAGTAACGGTAGATGGCGAGCGGGCCGCACTGCACTACGCGAGCGACCGGCAGATCAACCTGGTGGTGCCCGCGGGCACTGCTTCCGGAACGCGCAACCTCGCGATCTCGACACCGGGGGGCAGCTTCCTTCTGGCCCAGGCGCAGGTGCTGGCGGCCGCACCGGGGATCTTCTTCGATCCGCTCAGCGGGCTGGGCGCCGCCGTGCGCTTTGGAAACACGCTGGAGATCTACGGCACGGGGATGGGCTCGGCGCTGCCTGTGACGGTCTACCTGGGAGGGGTCCAGTTGACGCCCACTTCGTCCGGCCCAAGCTCCTCCATTCCAGGGCTGGACCTGGTGGACGTGCAGATTCCCAGCAACCTCCATGGCGAGCAGTCCCTGGTCATCGAGGTGAATGGCCGGCGGAGCAACACCGTCCGGGTGTTTCTGTAGAAGCACCGGCGGGGACGGTTGGGTGTATCCTCTATTGAGGAGCGTGAAATGAAGCGCAGAGATATTCTTCACACCGCGATGGGAGGCGCCCTGGCCGGGTTTGTCTCCGCAAGAGAAATGCAGGCGCAGGAGCAGGTGGCGCGAGCGACGCGCGGCACCCCTTCGCCTAAGATCAAGGACGTCAGCGTAATTGCCACACAGCCGGGCGGAGTCCGGCTGATCGTGGTGAAGATCACCACCGATCAAGCCGGACTGTACGGCTACGGGTGCGCCACGTTCACGCAGCGGGCCGACCTGGTGGTTCCCGCCGTCGAGAAGTATTTGAAGCCCTTCCTGGTCGGCAAGCCGGCGGACCGGATCGACGACACCTGGCAAGCCTGCTACAACAGCTCCTACTGGCGGAATGGGCCGGTGCTGAACAACGCCATCAGCGGGGTCGACCAGGCGCTCTGGGACATCAAGGGACGCCAGGCGGGGATGCCTGTGTATCAACTGCTGGGCGGGAAGATGCGCGAAGCGGCCGCCAGCTACACGAGCGTCGGCGGGGGCGAAGTCGCGCAGATCGTGGGCGGCGCGCAGAAGGCCATGGCGCAGGGCTATCGCCACATCCGGCTCCAGATGAGCGTGCCCGGCATGTCGGCTTACGGAGCGGGCGGGCGCGGGGGTGCGGACGCTGCCAAGGTGGTGGCGCTGCACACCGATCCGGTGTACGAACCCGGCGCTTACATCCGCCGCACAATCCCCATGCTGCTCGAAGTCCGCAAGCAATTGGGCAACGACGTCGAACTGCTGCATGACATCCATGAGCGGGTCTCGCCGCGGGAGGCCATTCAGTTCGCCAAAGAGGTCGAGCCGGCCAGACTCTTCTACCTCGAGGACCCCTTCTCGCCGGAGGACATCGGCTACTTCCGGCAACTCCGGGAGCAGTGCAACACGGCGATCGCGATGGGCGAGTTGTTCAACAGCCCGCACGAGTGGACCCCGCTGATCGCCGAGCGCCTGATCGACTACATCCGCATCCATATCTCGCAGGCGGGCGGCCTGACGCCTTGCCGGAAGATCGCCATCCTGGGCGAGCTCTATGGAGTGAAGACGGCGTGGCATGGGCCGGGCGATGTTTCTCCGATAGGTCACATGTGTAACTTGCACCTGGACCTGGCCAGTTATAACTTCGGCGTGCAGGAAGGCGGCGTGATTCGCGGCGTCGAGGCGGAGATCTTCAAAGGCTGCGAGACGTTCAAGGACGGGTATCTGTACGCGAATGACTCGCCGGGCTGGGGCATTGAAGTGGACGAGAAACTGGCGGCCAAGTATCCGTTCCGCGCGGGCGGCGGCGGGGGCGGCGGCGCCAATCTGAACGGCGGCTGGGGCGTGATCCGGCGGCTGGACGGCACGGTGATCAAGCAGTAGGGGACCGCGCCGGGCGGCCGTGGCGAAGAAAAAACGAATTTTGCGGAACAAACCTAAAACCTAGGTTTGTAATCAACGAGATAGGTTTTTGGCTTCGTGAAGAAGATCCGTTGCGCGCGGGGTCTGGCCCCCTTCTCTGCCGCCGCACAGCGCACTGTCCGAAAATGGGACTAGGTTCGATTGGCAGTCTGTGGTTTTCAGGCAGCCGGTGATTCAGGAATTCACCACCGAGGCGCGGAGAACGCAGAGAGAACACGGGCATAGGGACACTCCTCGACCTATCCTTACCACGGGAGGGGCGGGTTCCGGCCGCGCGTTTCGCGCAAGTGGTTGATTGGGAAGGAAAAATTCCCGATAAGCCGGGGTGACAGTTCCAGGAAGAGGTTCGCGCCCGGCTTTGTCACACGGCGGATTTCAGAGTTTCACTCTCATGCCATCGCGCGGCGCAACTGTGGCAGCTTGTCAAAATGCCGGTCCCGCGTGACGAGCGCCAGATCGTGTTCTATCGCCACTGCGGCGATCCACAAATCGTTATCCGGCACCGGCGTACCGGCGCGCTTGAGCTGCACGAACAAGTGAGCGTATTGCTCAATCGTTTCGCGACTGGCGAAGAGAATCGCCACGGTCTCGCGTGCCAGTAGATGCGCAAGCAACGCCTCATTTTGCGTTTGGCGGGCGCCCCCATAAAACCCCGCTTTCATTTCGGCCAGCACGACGAACGGAATCCAAACCTCGTCACACGTGCCAAGAAACGCCGCGAGCGCGGCATCTCCCTGGAACAGGTCGGTCAGCCGGTTCGTGTCGAGAGCAATCCTCATTTCCACTTGTCGGCGTCAATTCGACGCTGGGAGGCAATCACTTTGTCGAATCCCGGGTCTGGTACCCATTTGCCGACGAGGTCCGAGAAATCTGTCTTTACCGGTTTCCCAATGAGAGCCCGAGTCAATTCATCGAGAACGACGCGGTTCAGACTTTGTTTCCGTTGTGCGGCCTTGACTCGAAGGGCATGGTCCACTTCGGCAGGGACCCCGCGGATGGTGTAATGGACCGATGATTTTGCCAGCTTCCCCATGCCAGCATGATAGCAGACTCTGCCTGCATCAATTCAGAGCGTTGCTTGGGGGCGAAGGAAGGAACCATGGATTGGTCCAGATGCTGTGGAAGCTTCGAGTCCTTGACGGGGTCGTACCTCGCAGTGCTCACTCGAGAAGACCTCCCGAGCACGCATAATGAAATCAATCAGATAGCGCAGCTATGTAACAAGAACAGTTGGCTCCCCTTCGTGGACGCGGTTCGAACTTTGATGGAGGGCCCGTCGCCGGGCGTTCGGGCGGTGTTCCAACAGATACAATAGCTTGCGGGTTCCTGAGCACGTCTGCGTACCGCCGGGCATTGCAGCGGTTGGGCCGAGGCCGCCGCGATAATCGCCGAGGCTGGTGACGACGAACTCGTGATGGGTGAATTCGGTAATGCCGAGGACTCGGAGTTGGTCTGGTGACGCGCGGAGAGATTTGGCTGGTGAATCTCGATCCCACCGTCGGGAGCGAAATCAGGAAGACCCGCCCGTGTGTGGTGGTGTCGCCGGCCGAAATGCACAATCATCTGCGCACAGTACTCGTCGCACCCATGACGACGGCGGGTCGCGAGGCGCCGTTTCGAATCGGCGTCACTCATGGTGGGCGGAAGGGTCTGATCCTGCTCGATCAGATTCGTGCCGTGGACAAGACCCGGCTGGCGAAGAAACTGGGTGTGGTCCCGGCAAAGACCCTCACCGCGACGTTGAGGACGCTGCAAGAGGTATTCGCGGAATGAGACTCCTCAAGTGGCCGAGGGCGCGTGGAGCGGACTTCGGGGTTTGAGTGTACTGTCCCCGGTTGCCCGAGTCCGGGAGGGACCAGACGATCGCCGCCGCAATCAACGGCAGAATGCCGAATCCAACGAATACCGGCACGTAGGAGTAGTGGTCTACGACCCAACCCGTGGCCAGACTGAATACCATTCCGCCGAAGCCCGAGCCCATGCTCGCAATGCCCCAAACGGAGCCAACGGTGTTCTTGGGAAACCTGTCGGCCGGCATCGCCAGCATGTTCGAAAGGGCCCCCGTGTATCCCAGCGTCGCGGTCGAAATCAGCGCAATCGAGAGGAACACGTTGGACACAAGGACGGCCGGAATCGCCGAAGTCATGAGCGCCGCGAAGAACAGGACGGCGATCTTGCGCGCCCGCGCCACGCGGACCCCACGGTGCAGCAAGGCGGCCGAGAACGCGCCTCCCAGCAGATTGCCCGCATCGGCCGTGAGAAACGGAATCCAGGCGAACTTGCCGATGGACACAATATCGAATCCACGCGCGCTCTTCAGGTACTGCGGGAACCAGAAAATGTAAAAGTACCAGACCGGGTCGCTGAAGACCTTGGATGCCGTAAACATGCGGACCCACCGCGTGCGGAGGAGTTTCGAAACCGGGATCGGCCGCCCGGCGACCTCCGTCCGGACGTTTGCCGGCGTAGAGTAGACCAACAGCCAAACAGCGAGCCAGACAAGACCGACCCCGCCCACCGCCAGGAATGCGGTTCGCCACCCCGACTGAAGAACCATCCAGGCTACGAGCGGCGGTGCAAGCATAGCCCCGATGGAAGAGCCGCTGTTGAAAATACCCGAGGCGAGCGCGCGCTCCTTTGCCGGGAACCACTCGGCAACCACTTTGACGCCGGCCGGCCAGTTTCCCGCCTCGCCCATCCCCAACAGGAAACGAAATACGCCAAGGCTGAACGCCCCCCGAGCGAGCGAATGCAGCATGGCGGCCATGCTCCACCACGCGACGCAGACGGCGTAGCCCAGCCTGGTGCCGAGGCGATCCACCAGCGGACCCGAAACGCCGTTCATTATGGTGTAGGCCAACATGAACGCGAAGACCACGCGCGAGTAGTCCACATTGCTCATGTGAAACTCCTCGGTGATCACGGGCGCCGCTACGGAGAGAGTCTGACGGTCCAGGTAGTTTATGACGGTGGCGAAGAAAACCAGACCGATCATGACCCATCGACGTCCGGGACGCATCACACGGTCCCGGTGACGATCTGGAAGGCCCAGGCAAAACGGCATGGACGCCGGGATTCCTCCTGCATTCCGGGCGGGATCTGCACTTCCACACCGCCGGCCGACTGGCTCCATTGCAGCGGTTCGCGCACTCCGAGCATCCGAATCGCAGAGCCTCCGGACGGGCGGACGGACCGGAGGAGCAGTTTCTCGCCGGGCCATTTCATCGTAAACGCGTAGATCGTTTTCTTATCCTTCGTTCGCGTAAACCGGATATCCGCGCCCTCGGACCACAGCTCTCCGTCGCGGCCGCGGGTAGCATAGATTCCGGCGCCGTTCACCTTCAGCCATTCACCAACCTCTTTCAACTGGCTTATGGCGGTGGGATGAAACCGGCCCTGGCCGTCCGGACCGATTCCCACCATGAAGTTACCTCCCTTGGCGACTGAATCCACCAGGTTGCGCACGATCCAGGCGGCGCCCTTGTAATTCCCGGAAACCGGCTCGTACGAGAAGGAGGACCCCAGCGGGTAGATCACGAACCAGGGCGTATCCGTATTCTCACTCCTGCCCGGCACGAAGCCCTCCGGGGTGTAGTAGTCGCCGTAGTTGCCAATCCCGCGGGCCCGCAACATCACGTCGGGTTGCAGCGTTCTCAGGTGGAGAACTGTCTCCCGTATTCTGGGCCATATTTTCGGCCCAAACCACATATCAAGGCAGAGCATGTCGATCTTGCCGTATCGGGTGAGCAACTCGGTGAGCTGAGCCCGATGCCGCGCCACCATGCGATCCACCTCTTCCGGCGAGGGGTCGGGAACCGTCACCAGCAGATCTCCAAGCCGCTTCTTGGCGGTGTCGAAATCCCTGGTCAGGATGTTCGAAGAAGGCACCTGCAGGGGATGATAAATGTAGGGCCGGAAGTCCGCGTCGTACCAATCCGGGTGCGAGAAGTAGAGGTCTATTTTTATGTTTCGCTTGCGCGCCGCATCGCAGAGCTCCTTTACGACATCCCGGCGGAACGGCGTCTCGGCGATGCTATACGCAAGGTCGCAGGACTCCATGGCCGGACCACCCGGCGCCATCCAGTTGGTTCGCCGCCGCACGCGCGTGCGGGTGTCGAACATGGAGAAGCCGTCGTGGTGTTTCGAGGTAAAGGCGAACATTTTCATCCCGCCCGCCGCGAAGAGATCCATCCATTCACTGGCATTGAAGCCCTGGGGATTCCACGTCTTGTACAGTTCCTGATACCGCTGCCGCTCGGCGAAGGACATTTCCAGAAAGGGCCAGGACTCCTTCGGGTCGCCCTTGATCGAGTAGGGCCCCCAATGCAACCGCACGCCGTACTTGATGTCGCGGAACGCTTCATAGGCCGCTTCGGAAGCCCAACGGTATTCCGGCACAGGCACCTGCTCAATGTAGGATTCCACCTGCCGGTAGTGAGTGTCGGTCTTGGGGAGAAAATGGTCCCTGCGCTGGCCGGCAGCGCGGCCCAGGACCGCGGATGAAGCCAGACTGTTGATTAAGAAAGCTCGCCGGTTCATGATTGTCTCCTTGACTCACACCATACGCATTGTCATGCCGCCGTCGATGGGGATCTCGGCGCCGGTGATGAAATCATTCTCAGCCAAGGCGGCAAGCGCCGCCGCCACCTCCTCCGGGCGTCCTTCCCGATGAAGGGGAATCCGGTTCTCGGTGTTGTTCCGGACCTGTTCGGGCGTAAGGTAATCCTGAAACCGCGTCCGGATGATGCCGGGAGAAACGCAATTCACGCGGATATTGAAATCGGCGAGTTCGCGCGCCAACGCGCGCGTGAACTGCGGTATCGCTCCCTTTGCCACGCCGTAGGCGATCGCGCCGGCGCAACCCCTCGCCCCGGCGGCCGAAGAGATCAGCAGAATCGCGCCCCCGCCGCGCTCTACCATGTGCGGAACAGCGGCCCGGGCGAGATGATACACAGCGTGAACGTGGATCTCGAAGGCCCTGTACCAAGTGCCGGGATCGACTTCGAGCAAGCCGCCTGGCGCCGGTCCGCCCGCACAATGAACGAGCACGTCCAGCCTTCCAAAGGAGGCGACCGTGCACTGCACGCAACGGGCGGCTTCGGCGGGGTCCGCCACGTCAGCCGCGATGGTCAGAGCCCTGCGGTTCAGGGCTTCCACGTCCTGTTTCACGCCCTGGGCGAGAGTGTCGTCCGCCGGGAGGCCGCACACCGCGATATCCGCCCCGCGCAAGGCGAACTCGCGGGCCGTGGCCGCGCCGATGCCGCTGCTTCCTCCTGTAATCAGGCAAACCTTTCCTTCCAGTTTCATTCCGTCCTCGTTCCTGTGCAGCCGCTCATCGGGAGCCGGGCTGATGCTCGAGTATCGACTGCGCGGCGAGCACAACAAAAATATAGGTTCCGGCGCCGTTGATTACGTATTCCGTCTGATTGAAGTGATACGGGAAGTCTTTGAGTTCCATGAACTCCGGCCGTATGAAGGAAGCGCCCGAGATCACGCCTCCGGGAATGTACGTGTAGTCGTCCCGATTGATGCCGTAGGCGACCAGCGGCGACTTCGTCCCCACGCCGGAAACATAACTCGAGTTCGTGGCCGGGTGGCAGCCAAGCACGAAGTTCACGACGTTCAGCAACGGATTTGCGTCAAAAATCTCAGGCAAATGCTTGTGATAAAAGTAATCTCGCATGGCATCGCTCTGCAGATTCCATCCGTAGCCCATCATGGCGCCTCCGCTGAGCTGCGCGGGCGAATCCAGCTTCCAGGACGCCTTTAAGACCGAGGCGGGAAAGCGCACCCCGTAAGGGTTCGAGGACTCCACGGCAACGGCGGCGGCCCTCCATTTCTTGCCGATCTCCAGAACCAGGTTGCGGTATTCCGGATCGGAGACCTTGGGCAGCAAGCGCACCAGCGCCCATCCCGGCCCGCTGCCGACCTGCTCGGCGGGCGCGGATCGTATCTGCGGGAGTAGGGCGTAGAGGCGCTTCCGGTAGATCGAATCGTCCGTGGTAAGCCACAACTCCGCGGTGGCCGCGATCTCGTCGCTCGGGAAGCTCCCGCCGCGGCCCACATAGGCGTTCGGGGCGTAGACGGGCGCGTTCGTCTGCTCGTAGTCCCAGAGTCTTGCGGGCCGCGGCCAGACACTCGCCGGCGAGAGCTTCGTTCTTGCCGCGGAGCACCCGGCTGGCCACGGCCAGCGTCAGGGCCACACGGTATTGGAGTCCAGTGTTGCGGTTGGTGAATGCCCACCGGTCATCGGGATTGCCCGAGCGTTCGGCGCTTACCTGGCCGGGTTTCAGGCGGCTGTCGTAGACGCGGTTATCCGTAATGTTCACCGGATCACCGGTGACGTCATATTGCGCGCGCGTGTTTTCGATAATCCCGGGGAAGATGTGCCCCGCCACGCGGAAGGAAGCCAGCAGGCCTTCCACGCCGTACTCGATCTGCTGGAGAAGGTCTGCCTGCCCGTCGGGGACGTGGAGCAACACCTCGCGGGTGTTCCGGAGGACGGTTGTTTGGTCCAGACCCGGCTTGAACTCCTCCTGGGCCAAGGCCAGCGCCAGCGTGGTGTTCGCAATGCTGCCGGCGGGCAGGTCGTAGTCGCCGGCATCGTGCCATCCGCCCCAGTTCAACCCGGGTATGGGTTCGTAATCCGCGAAGCGCGTTTCACGCTCACCCTGCTGGTACCCGTCCATGTGCCTGCGGCCGGCGGGCGCCTGCAACGCGTCGTCCAAATGGCAGGCCCCATGCCAGAAACGATTCCCCTCGCGGACCGCCACGTGGCACATCTGAACGGGGAGGAAGACCTCCAAGGTCGGCTGCCAGGCCTGCTCATAGACCCGCGGGTCGATCCGAAAAGGCCCGGCCGACTGCCCCCGGTATTCCAGAACATACACGCCAGGGCTGACAACGTCCGTGAAATCGAATATGGAGTAGCGGTAGTAGAGGAACCGTCCCCAGGGTTTCGGGGCGCCGGCCTTGACAAGCTGCCTGTCGCCACTCGCGCTCAACTTGAACAGGCTGGCCTTAGCTGGCACCGCATCGCGCGGGTCGAGTTCCATCACTGCCCGCTTTGGCTGTCTGGGATGGTATCCCACTTGCGATATGCCGATCACCGGCGCCCTGCGCCAGCGCGGATCGATGGCGGGCCTGATTTCAAGGTCCAGGTCGGTATCGCTCGACCCCGGCTCGATGGGCGCCGTCACCGAAAACCACGCGGTGGGATGGCTGCCGCGTTCGTCGCCGAGTTGGAGCGCGCCTCCTGGCCGCACCAAAGTGACGGTCCGCAACGGGTCCTCTTGAGCCACCCGCAGTATGCCCTTGGACCTGAGAAGATCCTGCTTCCCGCCATACTGCCGGGGGAAAATGCCCGTCATCGAGTCGCCCTGGACCGATTTCAGGAAGTAAGCGGGGGGATACAGGAAGATCTGGAAAGCTGCTTGCCGGACCTTGCTCCAGTCGAGCGGCCGGTCAAACTTGAGTTTGACGAACATGCGCTCGCCGTCGGTGCGGCATATCAACTGGTAACCCAGGTCCAATCCCGTCACTTCTCCGACGATGGTGGCCGTGGACCGCTTCCGGTCCACCACGCGGCGCAAGACCCGGGCGGAAAGCCGAACGGAGGAGTCCCGGCCCGATATCAGCAGGCTCCCCGAATCGAGCAGCCGCTCGCCGTTTTGCATCATCTGGAGCCCCCCCTGCATGCCCGAATAGTTGTTGTGGTACAGGAGGAAGAAGAAACCGGGCCCTTCGAAATACTCTTTCTCGTTGAGTACGATGCGCGGTGCAGCGCCTTGCAGGGAGGCAGTCAACCAGATTAGCGTCAAGCAGACAAGAACGGCGTTCTTAGATCTCTTGTACACAAAGACTCCTGACGGTCAGGTGAACTGCCAGCCTCGCGCTTTGTCCACCTCGCTGCGGCTCCGGTTCAGGTAAGGCCTCCGCTCCTCCAAGCCATACTGCCGGGCCAGCGCGCGCGCGCTGACTCCGGGACGCCTGGCCTTGAGCACGAAGCATCCTTCCATCGGCAGCCACTTCTCCTCCACCACGTCGTCGCCGCGCTCCTTGAGCAATTTCGCCAGCTTGCCGGGACGGTTGAGGTCCTGGTGAAAGATGCAACGATCCAGGTCGAATGTGAAACGGGTTATGTTGAATTCTCCCGAGTTACTCTTGTCGTACACGAGTTGCTCGCCGTCGATGTCGAATACCAGGCAGTCGGGGACCCAGGTTGCGCTCATGACATAGTAGCTGTAGTCAATTGCCCGCGCCTGGAGCGTCCGCCCGGCCGAGTAGGCGCTCGGCCAGATCACCAGTTCCGCCCCAAAATCGGACAACCGCTGCCAGAGGGGAGCCCAATTCGCGTCAAAACAGATCGCCAGGCCCAGGCGGCCGAAGTCGGTTGAAATCACCGTGACGGCCTGACCCGGCTGGACAGGGGGGCGCTTGGTGAACTCTTCGACCCAAAAGGGGTACAGCTTGTCATAGACGCCGGCGATTCGCCCGCGACGGTCCAGCACGACCGCGGAGTTCAGCCGCCGGTCGCCGTCTTTCCGGTCGATCGGAACTACGATGTACGTCCGGTGCTTCTCGGCCAGGGGGGCGAGCGCCGAAACCGTAGGACCGTCGAGCGTTTCCTGGCGTCTTGTCGTTCTGCCCCCGGAAGGTTTCCGGCAGAGCGATCAGATCGGCGCCGCGCGCGCCCTCCTTGTCGACCAGTCCGACGATTTGTTCCAAGGACAGGCCTGGCTTAAAGCCGATGCTCACGGCACGAACCGGCCGCCCGACGTTACCCGGTGCTGGCTGGCTTCGGGTTGTCTCCTGCCCCTCGATTAAGGCGCGCTCCACGCCTTCCGCAGAAGTGGAGGAGCCCAGGGCGACCGCCGAGTTCCTGATGAATTGTCGTCTGTCCATCTTTGCGTCTCCCTGCCGGTCTTGCTACGGATCGGCTTCCATGATCCACGGCGGCAATTTCCCTGCCCTCGTAGCCGGGATTTCCGTCCCGGCCACTGTAGCACAGTAGAGCTCTTCGGCAGGCATGCCGATGAGGCGAACCAACAGCAGGTGGAGTTCCGGGTGCTCAGAATGCCGTTGCTGTCCGGCGATCGAGGCCGAACCGCCATGGGTCCGGCAAAGTACTGAAATGGCTAGTCTCGTCCTCTGAAGCTCTTGGAAATCATGGCATGGCCGGCATTTTCAGGTTAGATGGAAGGCGAGTTCGAGACGGCGCCGGACCCAGCGGAACGTCCGGCGGAGCAGCCCCAGCGGCCGACCTTCGCAGTTCCAGTAGAAGCGCAGGAATGTCGGGAATCCCAGCAAGCGCGCAATCGGGCTGCGGTCGCGATGACTCGAGGCATGGGTTTGCCAAAGCGCGAGGAAGGTCGCAAGGGGGCTCTGCAGGCGGTCCGGATCGAGCGTGCGCTCGTATGCGAGCCGCTCGGTGCGGGAAGGGCGATGGGCGCACAGGACGGCCAGGGCGCTGGGCGGCACGGGCGCCTCGAACTTCTCCACGAGGTACTGCAGGCTATCGCGCAGCGGGAGCAGCACACGGAGGCGCCGTGCCGTCGCAAGCATGCGGTCCCAGTCGATTTCGCCTCCCTCGCGGATCACCTGGAAGGCATCCGTGACCCAGCGCATGGGCGGGACCGCGTTCAATAGGATGCCGTGAACCATGACGTGAAGGAGTTGGTCGGTGGGGCACAGAGCGAGAACCGGGACACCCTCGAAGTCCAGAGGCACGGCAGCACTCCAAAAGGGCTCATCCACGCCGGGATAGCAGGCCTGCCAGGTGACGTGCCAGTGCAGGTCGAGCTCGCCGGCTTCGGCGTGACGGAAACCGATTGAGTGCCGGAAGCGCAGAAACTCCGGCGAGATTCGGCGCGGACTCTCCGTCAGGCGGACAAAGCCCCGCGCTTCGAGCAGGCCGACGGCCTCCGCGGCACGATCTTCCGGCACGAGCAGATCCAGATCCTGCATGGGACGCAACCCAAGGTCGCGGTAGTAGAGGATCGCCAACGGCGCCCCTTTGAGAAGCAGCAGCGGAATCCCCGCCTCGCGAAGGGATTGGACCGCCGGCAGCATGCCTCGGAACAGAGTCTTAGTTTCGAACCAAGCCCGCCGATGAACGCCACGCAGCATGCCCAACAGCGGATGGTCCGGCGCCTGGCGGGCGAGGTTACGGTAAACCATCGGCAGCGTCCGGAAGGACCCTTGATCGAGGTTGTCCAGTCCTTCCCGATCGCAGAACTGTTGCCAGGCATCCCTGGCCGGTTCGCCTTCGATCAGGGCGGCCCGCAGAACCAATTCCTGCATCGGGTCGGGCCAGCAGTTGCCGCCTGTCCAGACGAGCCTCATGGGCGCCGGATGCCCTCCGTAACGAAGGTCGCCACGCGCCCGGTGCAATCGTACCCTGCCGCTTGCGCCATATGGTGTCAGCCCTGCGACCGCCGCCGGTCGAGCGCGGCCTTCAGCACCCGAAGGTAGTCCGAGCGAGCCGAGTACTCCCGGACGCCCAAGTTGTCATCATGAATGCGCCGACGCAGCGCGACGTGGTCCAGGAGCCGCGAGGAAAGGCCCAATTCCGTAGCCCGCGCGCGCCAGTCGATGAACTCGCCGACGCGCAGATCCTCGGCAAAGGGACCTACTTTTTCGAACGTCTCGCGGCGCAACAGGAGCGTCCCCGGCAGGTAGCCCGGCTGCGGCGGGTCCTCGCCGCCGCCTTGCCGGAACTGCTGGACCATGCCGAAGACCATGCCGCACTCTGAAGACTGTTGCAGCACGCCGACCTGCCGCTCGAGCTTGTCCGGCATCCAGACGTCGTCCGCATCCAGAAAGGCAAGCAGCGAGCCGGTGGACTTCGCCACCCCCAAATTCCGGGCCGCGCCGGGGCCGCCGCGGTCCTGGCGATAGAGCCTCACCCGGGGTCCGAAGCCGCGCACCACGCGTCCGGTTTGGTCTTCCGACCCGTCGTCGATGACGACGATTTCTACGGGCGCATACGTCTGCGACAACACGCTCTGAATCGCCTCGGCGATATACTCCTGGGCGTTGTAGGCGGGAATGACCACACTCACAAGAGGCGGCTTGCCCGGGGCACTCTCATCGTAAGACAGCCATGGAGGCAATGGCCGCACCTGGCCATCCTTCAACCGGCGTCGATCGAGCGACTTCTTGAAAACCGGGGCAAGAAAGCTGTCCGCCGCGCCGCGATCCAGGGTCATGTTCCGCTCGTGAATCCGGTAGTAGAGCGTAGTGGCACGCAGGATCAGCATGGAAAGCTGGTGTTCGCGGGCGCGGAAAAACCAATCCACGTCCTCGCAATACCGCAGCGACTCATCGAAGAAGCCAACCGTCTCGAAGGCCCGGCGGCGGAACAAACCGCTCCCCAGGTGTACATCCGCGACGGTCTTGTCCTGGCCCTGGAAGCGGACGCCGGGCAGCTCGCTTCCGTCGAGCGCGACGTATTGAATTCGGCCGAGCACTGCGTCGAGTTCCGGTTGGGGCAGCAATCTCGCCAACTGGATCGACAGCTTCTCGTGCGGCCATTGGTCGTCCGCGTCGAGAAACGCGACGAACTCGCCGCGAGCCAACCGCAGACCGTGGTTTCGCGCGGCGGCAGGGCCCCCATTCGGCTGCCGGACGTAGCGGATGTCTTCCCCGAGCCCCTGGACCACCGTGGCCGTGTCGTCCGTGGAGCCGTCGTCAATCACGACGATCTCCATCGGTTCGTACTTCTGAGAGCGCAGGCTATGGATTGCCGAGGGGAGGAAGCGCGCGGCGTTGTAGGCCGGAACAATCGCGCTAATGAGAGGCCAATCCGCCACCTAGCGCAACTCCGACAGCAGGCGCGAGATCGCTTGAGGAATCTGGGGAATGTCGGTGCCGCTTTCGAGCACGTAACACGGCACGGACTTGGCGAGTCGAAAGAGCTTCTCCACCGTCTGGCGGCGCGCGCCCGGCAGGTGCATCGCAGTCGTCGGTGCAATCGCGAGGAAGGCATCCCGCGCGCTCGCGGGTCTGCATATGGTGTCGGGCCGTCCCGTCACGCGGGGGCACAGGATCGCACGAACCGGAAAGCCCAGGCTGAGCTTGTCCGGCCGCGCCGCGTGAAGAAACACCAACGCCTTTTCGGTGGCAAGCGCAGCGGGGTTATCCAGGTGGGGCCGCAACCAGGGGAAGCGCACCAGATTGTCCGCCTCCAGCTTGGCCGTGTTGTACAGGCTGTAGACGCGAGGTTCGGGCTCGGTGCGCACGAGCACGTAGTCATCGCCGGCATACCCGAGGTCCGAATCCAGGCAGGCGAGGGCGACGGTCGACTTGCCGCTGCCGCTTCCCCCGACAACCAGGACACCGCCGTCCGGATAGCCCACGGCGCCGGCGTGAATGGGCTGGAACGGACGGCTCTTGAGCCACCAGTTGAGAACCGGCCGCAACGGGAAACTGCGCTCCCAGTAGGGAATCGAGCGCCAGGTCGGCGCCCAGTAGACGGAAAGGCCCCGGAAGCAATCCAAGCAGTTCAGGATGTCGACGCCCGGACCGTAGGTTACGTGGACGCTTCCGTCGTTGTATCCGGCGATCTCGCCGTGTTCGGTGAAATCCTGGCGGCTCCACGGCGGGGGAGGCATCGGTGTGGAGGTGGACTCGCTGTCGAAAAAACAGGCGACCAGATCCGGTTCGCAGGGCGCCACTTCCAGGTGGGCCAGCGCGGGAAACATCAGGTTCTCCATGAGCGAGCCCGCATAAGACAACCGCGCGCTGTACTCGCCAATGCGAACGTAACGATCGCGTGCGCCCCCCGTTCGAGCGGCCGCTTGCTGGAAGCACTTAAAGGCCGAATCCACGAAGGCCGGTGCGGGTGACAAGCATGGGGCGGCAGCCGTCATTCCGGGTTCGGACCCTGCGGCTTCCGAGCCGGCCATCCGGATTCACCAACGTCGTGGATGGGGTCGAGCAACAGGAGGTCCCGCATGTCCTCGTAAACGGAGAGTTGGGGTGGCTGGTAAGGTCCGACATCTCCGTCGCCAGGAGGCGGGGCCGCCTTCGAGACAGCCGAAGCATCGACCGGAACGACCAAGTTGTCAGCCTCCAGCCGGGCCAGAAACTGCCTCACGTCGGCCCGAATCCGCTCGATATCGACATGGTCACGGGAAGCAAACTCCTGGACAATGCTTTCCTCGCTCGCCCCTGCGTCGAGAAGATTCCAAATCTCGAGTGCCGTCCGCATCATCCCGTAGTAACTGCCGGTTTCGAAGTTCACCGCGACTACTTCGTTATCGAACGTCTCGCAGATGACATTGGGGCGATTGACCCGGAAATGACGCTGCGCCAAAGCGATCCTCCTTAGACCATTAAAGAATATACCATCTTCAACTCCGCATACTACTCGGCGCGGCGTTTGCGAGCGATGGATTCCCTCAGCAGTCGCAGGATCAACGCATTGTCCTCGGCGAACTTCAAGGAGATGTTGGAGTCGTGGATGTGCTTAATGAGGAGGACATCGCCCATCCTCACGAGGCCGACCCCAGCGTCGCGCGCCCGGGCGATCCAGTCCAGATCCTCGGCCGTACGGTAACCCCGGTCGAAGCTCCCCACCAGGCCGAATGCGCTCTTGCGCGCCACCAGGGTTTCCATTGCGCCGGGGTGGGCGCCTTCCAGCAACTCGGCGCGAAAACCCGGCGGCATGCGGCAACCCGGCTCAAGGACATATCGCGCGTGGGCCACCGCCACCTGGACCTCCGGGTGCGCCAGCAGGTAGGCAATCTGCGTCGAGAGCTTGTGCGAAACCCATTCATCGTCACACGACAGAAACGCAATGAACTCACCCAGCGCGTTTGCCCAACCGAAATTGTACGCGTCCGGGATCCCCGTGCCTGGCTGCACCAGGAAGCGCACTCCGGGGAAGGATCGCGCAATCGTCTGCGTTCCGTCGGTGGAACGGCCGTCGACGACCAGGATCTCGAAAGGCGAGTAGTCTTGCGCCAGGATGCTGCGGAGAGCGCGGGCCAAAAAGCGTTCGCCGTTGAGGACGGCCACGATGACGCTGACCAGCGGACTGGGAGTGTGGATGTCGCGCATGCCTGCTCCATTATACGGACAGGCGGCGGGGCGACCGAGCCCTCCTGCGCGAGGCCCGTCCACAACGAGGTCCGCAAACCGGCAGGCGGGAAGGATGCGAATGCGATTAGACTTATAATCGATTCTGGCCATGAGGCCACGCTGGAAATCCTGGCATGGATAATACGAAACGGAACCAATTCATGAAACTCAACTCAACCACTCTATTGTTATCAGCGCTGCTTTGCTGCGCCGCGCCGGCTGGCGCCCAGAAATTCGACTACCGGCTCCTGGCGACGTCGAAGACCTCCACGATGGAGAAAGAGATGAACCAAGCCGCCGACGCCGGGTTTGTGTTTGGCGGCGTAATGGGTGGCGAGTCCGTCCATGGGCGGCAAGGAGGTCATCGTCGTGATGACGAAGGACACGGACACGCCCGCGGCGAACAGGAAGTACAAGTTGCTGGCAACCTCGCGGACCGGGACCTTACAGAAGGAGTTGCAGCAAGCCGGTGACGAGGGTTTTGAGTACTGTGGACAGACGGTGTTCGAGTCGGCGTTCGGAGGACGCGAAGTTGCCGTCATCCTCGAACGCAGCGCCGACGCAAAGGTGAAGCGGATCGAATACAAGCTCCTGGCCACGTCACGAACGTCCACTATGGAGAAGGAATTGCGGCAGGCTGGAGACGCCGGATTCAAGTTTCTGGACGTGGTTGTGGGAAAGACGGCCCTCGGCGGCAAAGAGGTGATCAGCATACTCCAGAAGGTCGAGAAGTGACCTTTCGACTACTGTTTCCGCTGCTTCTGGCGATCGTCCTCACGGGAGCAGACGACGATTTCCTGCGATGGGGCGCCAAGCCGGCCAAGGCCATGGCGCTTGCGACGCGAGTCAACGGCCAAGCCGGTGGGAGCTTCGATTTTCGCGTGACGGGGACCGACCGCAGTTACAACTACAAGCTCCGTGCGACCTGGATGACGCCTCAGGTGATCCGAGCCGTAGCGCGACTACAACAACTCGACAAGGCGCTGACCGACGACGAGACCCGCAAACTCGTCACGGAAGCGGAGGCCGCGGGCGAAATCGTCATTCAAGTGGAGATCGACCCGCGAGAGGGTTCGGGCGTGATCCCCAACGACTGGGTGGCGCTCCTCGGACCGCGCACGGAACAAGGCGCCGCCTCCTCACGCACCGTGCGCGGCGTCAGCAACCCGAAACTGCGCGACTTGCCGGCACTGGCGGGCGGAGCGCCACGCGATTACTCCTATGAGGTGTTCTGGATTGTTTTCCCGGCCAAGGGCGAAGACGGGCAACCCCTGTTTTCTCCGGCGGACAAGGAGGCCGAACTCTCCGTGCGCATCCACGGCAAGCTGGGGAAGGTGCGCTGGCCGGTTCCCGACTACGTCCGCGGGAAACCCTGAGGCTCCCGTTCTCGCGATTCCAGGTATACTGACATTTGTTGTCCTAACCGATTCGAAAACGAAGGGGAGATGGATTATGAAACCACGGGCATCAAGGCGTGCCTTTTTGGCGACCGGGCTGGCTCTGCCGGCCGCTGGACTCGCGACACCGTCGGCACCTGCGGCCGCCTCGGCTGCCGCGCAGCAGCCGAAGCTTGCGTACCGCACGCTGGGCAAGACCGGACTGAAGTTGACTTCGCTTTCTTTCGGCTGCATGACCACCTCGGACCCGTCGGTGATCGTGCGCGCGGCCGATCTCGGCATCGTGCATTTCGACTCGGCGCGCAGTTACCAGAACGGCAACAACGAGCGCATGGTGGGTGCGGCTCTCAAGGGCAAGCGCAAGCAGGTCGTTCTCTCCAGCAAGAGCGCGGCGAAGACCAAGCAGGAGGCCGTCGACCACCTCGACACCAGCTTGCGCGAACTCGGCACCGACTACCTCGACATCTGGTACCTCCACAACCGGAGCACACCCGCGGAGGTGACCGATGAGCTGCTGGAGGTCCAGCGGGCCGCCAAGACAGGCCGGGAAGATTCGGTTTGCCGGCGTGAGCACGCACTTCAACATGGACCAGATGCTGGAGCACCTGGTCAAGCGCGGCCAAACCGACGTGGTGCTCACCACCTACAACTTCTCCATGCGGAACATCGCATCGACGGACAAGCAGGCGAGCAAGGCCGACCTGACCACGGCCATCCAGACCGCGCGCAAGGCGGGCATGGGGATCGTCGTCATGAAGATCGATGGCCGGCGGCGTGGAGCGTGTGGGGCGCGGCGACCGGTTGTACGGGGCCGATCCAGCGGCGTTGAAGAAGGTCCTCGGCACGAAGGGTGGCGCCCTGGCCGCCATCAAGTGGGTTCTGAAGAACCAGTCGGTAGACACCACCATCGTCTGCATGACCGACCAGGATCAGCTCGACGAGAACATGCGCGCCATGGCCGAGCCCTACAGCAACCAGGACGACCAGACCCTCCAATCGCTGCTGGCCTACATCAGCCCGGTTTATTGCCGCATGTGCGGCGCCTGCGGGGGCGTTTGCGACAAGGGTGTTCCCGTCCCGGACATGCTGCGTTTCGTCTCGTACGCCGAGGGCTACGGTCAATTTGCCATGGCCCGAGAGCGCTTCCTGGAGTTGCCGGAGCACGTCCGCGCGATTCGTTGCAGCGACTGTGGCTCCTGCTCGATCGATTGCCCGAACGGAGTTCGCGTGCGCGACCGCGTGACGCGCGCGCAGGAACTGTTCGCGTAGCGGACGCTATAGGCGGGGGGCCCGACGACACTCGGCGAGCCCCCGTTATCTCTTAGAATCCGCCGCCAATTGCTACGCAGGCGCCGTTCTCCTCGGTCCCACTCCCCGTCTCGTAGCAGGTCATTCCGTGTGGGATCAAGTCCTTGAAGTTGAACATTTTTCCGTTCAATCTGAAAGGTTTACTTGACACCAGTTCCGACGAGCTAATCATAGTGCCCGAGTTTCCGCCATCGAGGCTTTGGAAGATTCCCGCTTTCCGGACAAACCGGGCCACGGGTTCTCCCCAGCTAGACCGGTCCTCCATGTTGGTCCAGATGCGTTCCGCGGGATGTTCTTTGAAATAGAAGGTGCCAGTTCCGGTGGGAATCAAGAAGAGGGTAAAGGCGCTCCCGCTGAAGGAGGCCACCTGTTCGCCGGTGTAATCCGAAACCCAGATGAGGCGAGCATGTTCCTTGTCGACGACCGGCGCATCCGAGGGCGCGAACAAGGACCCCAGCTTGAGATCCCCAAGGAGCAGGGGGAAGAAAATGCAGACACTTCCCGTCGAGGCCCCACCGTTCGTGAAGGACAGGACCACCTTCCCAGCGCCAGCGGGGTCGGTGCGTTTCTCGTCGGCCAGCATTGAGGGGAGTGCCCCAAGGAGCAGGGCTCCCAGCAGTACGATTGTTGCGGTTTTCATATCAATCTCCTTGCCGTTTAGGCTAGAATCAGTACGGATCCAGGTCTGAATATCCGTTTTCGGTCCGGATCGGTACGGGAACAGTATTGCCGGTGTGGACCGCGGAAGTCTTGATGGAAACTTGATGTTTTCTTGATGAAAGCTCAACGGACGCCGTCGAACTCGCCGAGTCGAATCGCCGTCCCTGCCCGCCCCAAAGCCCATGCCGAAGCAGGGGAGCCGCAAGCTTATGCCTTCGGCCCGTTCCGGCTGTTGCCCGGCGAACGGATTCTGCGGCGCGGCAACCAGCTTCTGCCTCTTCCTCCCAAAGCCTTTGAGACTCTGCTGCTGCTGGTGCGCAACCCCGGCCATTTGATGCGAAAAGAAGAGCTGATGACGGCGCTGTGGCCCGACAGCTTCGTCGAAGAAGGTAGCCTCGCCAGTAAGATCTCGCTCTTGCGCCAGGTTCTGGAGGAGGCCGGGGCCGCGGGCGCCTATATTCAAACGGTTCCGAAACAGGGATATCGCTTTCTTCCCGCGGTAACACGGACTTGGGCTTCCGGCGCAGCGGCGGGAACTCCGACACAGGCTGAGGGGGATGCGCCGGAAGAACGGCGTATCCGGTTCATCGCACTTCCATTTCCGATCCTGAATGGCGACGAGCGGACTGCTTTCCTCGGTCGCAGTCTCCCAGAGGCGATCTCGGCATCGCTGGCGGGGCTGCGCTCGATCACGGTACGATCCAGTCTGCTGGCAGCGCGCCTGGCTGAAGGCCAGCCGGACCCCCGGCACATCGCAGAGGAAGCGGACGTAGACATGCTGCTTGCCGGCACCATTCTATGCGACGGCGAGCAACTGCGAGTGAGTGCGGAATTGATACACGCACCAACGGGCACCCTGGTGGGGTCGCACGTCTGCCAGGTCGGGCGAGACAACGTGATCGAAGCTCAGGACAGCCTGGTGCGCGGCATCGTGGAGTTGCTGATGCTGCGGCTGACCGAGCGCGAGCGGCGAGTCTTGGCGCACAATGTGCCCGCCTCCGCTAGAGCCTACGAATTCTACCTGCGCGCCAACAATTTGCTGCGCCAACGTGCCTATGAAAACATGAGGTTGGCGCGGGACCTGTACCGCGAATGCCTGGACGAAGACCCGGATTACGCTCCGGCGTGGGCGCGCCTGGGACGGTGCTACCGGTTCCTGGGGAAGTTCAGCCAGGAGGGACCGCAGAGCCTGGAGCTGGCGGCGTGGGCTTTTCACCGCGCATTTTCTCTGAGTCCCGACCTGCCCATCGCCCACAGTCTCTACACGCCGATCGAGGCCGATTCAGGACACGCCCAGGCGGCCATGGTGCGGCTCCTGGGGCAAACGGAGAGACATCCCAACGATCCCGATCTGTTCGCGGGTTTGGTGCATGCCTGCCGTTACTGCGGACTCCTGGACGAATCGGTCCGGGCCCACCACCGGGCGCGGCTTCTCGATTCGAGAGCCGGGACCAGCGTGGCCTTCACTTTCTTCCTGATGGGAGACTACGAGCGCACCCTTGAGTGGTACCCCCGGGGCTTCCCCTTCTATCTGGATCTGGCGGCCCTGGCCGGAGCAGGGCGGGAGTTGGAGGCCGCCGAGGCGCTGGGACAGCGCAGTTTTCCGGGCGAAGCCCTGCTCGATTCCCTGCGTCTTTCTCTCCAGGGCGACCACGCCGGGAGTATCGCGATTGCCAAGGCGTCTCTCAGCAAGAATGCTGAAGACGATCCGGAGGGTAACTTCTACCTGGCACGGCACCTGGCGCGAGGCGGAGCGCATGCGGACGCTCTGAAGACAATACGCGATCTGGTGGCACAGGGTTTCTTCTGCTCGACCGCCTTGCGTTGCGATCCTTGGCTGCGGCCGCTCTCCCTGTTGCCGGACTTCCAGGATGTCCTGGATGAGGTTCTCAGGCACGAGGCAGATGCCGCAGCGGCCTTCCGGGCGGCAGGTGGAGATAAGGTTCTGTCCTGAATGGGGTACACGTAAGGGCGTCCGCCACTCCGTCCCGACATGCTGCGCTTCGTTTCCTACGCCGAGGGCTACGGTCAATTTGGCATGGCCCGAGAGCGCTTTTTGGAGTTGCCGGAGCAAGTCCGCGCGATACGTTGCAGCGATTGTGGCTCCTGCTCCATCGATTGCCCGAACGGAGTTCGTGTGCGCGACCGCGTGACGCGCGCGCAGGAACTGTTCGCGTAGAACCGCTGGAAGAGGTTGTGGGCCGATTGCCAATCGGCCCACAGTTTAGCAAGCTGCCCAAATAAAACTAGAACCCGCCGCCGATTGCGAGGCACGTGCCGGCCTCCAACGAACTCCCATTCCCCCCAGTCTCGATGCAGGTCATTCCGTGCGGGATCAGGTTCTTGAAGTTGAACGGTTTCCCATTCAAGGTGAAGGTTCTGCTCGACACCAGGTCCGCCGAGAATATGAAAGTGTCCGACTTGAGGCTATCGGGGCTTTGAACCAGTCCTGCCTTCCTGACGAACTTGGCCACGGGTTCCCCCCAGGTGCTCCGGTCAGTCAGGTCATTCCAGTCACGGAATTCGGGCCTTTCTTTGAAGTAGATGGTGGCGGTTCCGGCGGGAGCCAGCGCGAGGGTAAACGACCCATTGGCGGGCAGGAATACGACGCTGAAGTCCGACACCCAGATGAGGTGCGCATGTTCCCTGTCGGCTACCGGCGCACCGGAGGGCGAGAACAGGGACTGCAGTTTGAGATCGCCAACCAGCGGGAGGTACCACACGCAGATTCCCGTCGAGCCTGAGGTCCAAACCGATCCGCCGGTGAACGCGATAGCGACTTCGGAAGCGCCTGCGGGGTCGTGGTCATTGGCCATCATCGAGGGGAATGAACCCAGGAGCAGGACGCCCAGCAGTACGATCGTTGCGAATTTCATACGAATTCCCTTTCCATTTGGACTAGAATTAGTACAGATCCGGGTCCGAAAATCCGTTTTCGGTCCGGACCAGTACGGGAACAGTATTACCGGCGTGGACCGCGTAAGTCCTGATGGAAGACTTGATGTTTCTCTGATGAAATCTCAACGGACGTCGGAGAGTTCGCCGAGTCGAATCGCCGTCCCTGCAGGCCCCGAAGCCCGTGCCGAGGCGGCGGAGCCGCAAGCTTATGCCTTCGGCCCGTTCCGGCTGGTGCCTGGCGAACGCATTCTGCGCCGCGACGACCAGGTTCTGCCCCTTCCGCCCAAAGCCTTCGAGACTCTGCTGCTGCTGGTGCGCAACCCCGGCCATCTGATGCGAAAGGAAGAGCTGATGACGGCGCTGTGGCCCGACAGCTTCGTCGAAGAAGGCAGCCTCACCAGTAAGATCTCGCTCTTGCGCAAGGTTCTGGAGGAGGCCGGGGCCGCCGGCGCCTATATTCAGACGGTTCCGAAACTGGGGTATCGCTTTCTTCCCCCGGTAACACGGACCTGGGCTTCCGGCCCAGCGGCGGGAACTCCAACACACGCTGAGTGGGAGGCGCCGGGAGAACGACGTCATCCGGTTTATCGCACTTCCATTTTCGATCCTGAATGGCGACGAGCGGATCGCTTTCCTCGGTCACAGTCTGCCAGAGGCGATCTCCGCTTCACTGGCGGGACTGCGCTCGTTCACGCGTACGTTCCAGCCTGCTGGCAGCGCGCCTGGCCGAAGGCCAGCCGGATCCCAGGCACATCGCACAGGAAGCGGACGTAGACATGCTGCTGGCCGGCACGATCCTGTGCGACGGCGACCAACTGCGAGTCAGTGCGGAACTGATACACGCACCAACCGGCACGGTGGTCGGGTCGCATGTCTGCCAGACCAGGCGCGACAACGTGATCGAGGTTCAGGACAGCCTGGTGCGTGGCATCGTGGAATTGCTGATGCTGCGGCTGACCGAGCGCGAGCGGCGGATCTTGGCGCACAATGTGCCGGCTTCCGCCAGAGCCTACGAATTCTACCTGCGCGCCAACCATGTGCAACGTGAACGAACCTTCGCAAACGTCTCGATGGCGCGGGACCTGTACCGCGAATGCCTGGACGAAGACCCGGACTACGCTCCGGCGTGGGCGCGCCTGGGACGGTGCTATCGGTTCCTGGAGAAGTTCGGCCAGGAGGGACCGCAGAGCCTGGAATTGGCGAAGTGGGCTTTTCACCGCGCATTTGCGCTGAGTCCCGACCTGCCCATCGCGCACAATCTCTACACGCCGATCGAGGCCGATTCAGGGCACGCCCAGGAGGCGATGGTGCGGCTGCTGGGACAAGCGGAGAGGCATCCCAACGATCCCGAACTGTTCGGGGGCCTGGTTCAGGCCTGCCGTTACTGCGGCCTTCTGGAGGAATCGGTGCGGGCGCACCACCGCGCGCGGCTTCTCGATTCGAGGATCGTGACCAGTGTGGCACACACGTTTTTTCTGATGGGAGACTACCAGCGCGCCCTTGAGTGGTACCCCCCGGGCGCCCGCTTCTATCTGGATCTGGCGGCTCTGGCTGCGGCCGGGCGGGAGTCTGGAAGCCGCCGAGTTGCTGGGCCGGCGCCGTTCTCCGGGCGGGCAGTTTCCGGCCATGATCGAGTCTCTGCGCTTCTCCCTCCAGGGCGACCACGCCAGGAGCATCGAGATTGTGAGGCGGCTCTCGGCCAGCAGCCGGAAGACGACCCGGAGGTCAAGTTCTACCTGGCACGGCACCTGGCGCGAGACGGAGCGCATGCGGACGCTTTGAAGACAATACGCGACTCTGGTGGCAGAGGGTTTTTTCTGCTCGACTGCCTTGCGTTGCGATCCTTGGCTACGGCCGCTCTCCCTGTTGCCGGACTTCCAGGACGTCCTAGATGAGGTTGTCGGGCACGAGGCAGACGCCGCAGCGGCCTTCCGGGCGGCAGGCGGAGAAAAGGTCCTGTCCTGAGCTGGGTACACGCAAGAGCGTCCACCACTCCGTCCCGGACATGTTGCGTTTCGTCTCGTAGGCCGAGGGCTACGGCCAATTTGCCATGGCCCGGGAGCGCTTCCTGGAGTTGCCGGAGTAGGTCCGCGCGATTCGTTGCAGCGACTGTGGCTCCTGCTCGATCGATTGCCCGAATGGCGTTCGCGTGCGCGACCGGGTGGCGCGCGCGCAGGAACTGTTCGCGTAGCGGGCGGTGAGGGAGCGAGGCCTGCCGTCCGGGGTGCCGGCTTAGGGCCTGTCCCGTCGCGCGCCCATGATGGCCTCGATTTGGTAGGCGGGTCCCAGGGCGAACGCGATCGCGGCCAGGAACCAGATGAAGGTGTTGAAGTAGTGATAGCGCCAATCCAGCAGGCCGGAGTTCACGGCCCATGTACCGGCGTTGCCCACCGAGGTAAGGAAGATCGCGGCGGCGTAGGCCCGCCAGCAGCGCGCGATCAGACCGCCACCGGAGTTCAGGATGGCCCGCCGCAGCAGGAGCGCCTCCAACAGCAATAAGCCCAAGAGCGGATCGGTGATCCAACTGATCCACTTGAGGATCGTGGCAGGTTCCTGAAGCGCGGCGTTCCAGCGGGCGAACTCAACAATTTGATTCGCAACGAAGAGCCCAGCCAGGCCGAGCGGAATCCAATCGGAGCCAGAAGGGCGGCGCAGCAATCCCACTTTCTTGTACAGGCCTACCACCACCAACAAACCGGCTGCCAACAGCACCATGTTGAGTGGACCACCGAAGGCCGAACCCATTTCGCGCAAAGCGGCCGCGCGCGTAGCCCCGGAAGCCGGATCGGGCCAGATGTTGGCTGAGGCGAAACCGCCGACGAAGTTGGACACGATCAGGCCGACAACCCGGCAGCCCGACCCTGAGGCTATGAGGAGCCAAGTCCAGCGGAGCGGTTCTCCCGGCTCGAACTGGCCCCAGCAAGCCAAGCACAGGAGGTATCCCAGGACCGCGTAGACCAGAAGGAAGACGGTGGATTGCAGTGGAAAGAAAGAGGTGAAGAACCCGGCATCAACCCGAAACGCCCAGAGCACCAGCGCGGCCAACCCGAACCCAAGCTGAATCGCGGCGACGAGCCAGACAATTCCGGATACGCGAGTCACGGAGTTCCTCAGTATAGACGACCCGATTCTCGGCGGCAGGCTGCAAGAAACCGCGGTTGTGCTCATAGCAATCTCATGCAGCCCCGAGGTCGGAATCGATCCGGACGAGCAAAGCGGAGGCTGTCTTCTTCCCGAGGAGCGTCTCGGCCAGTTGGCCCGCCGCAGCCCTAAAGGCGGATTTCTCACCCGGCGAGCGCTCGAGGAGAACGGTTGGGTAGTTCCCGAAATACGGTCTCAAGGCAATCTCCACCCGACTGTTCCTCTCGCTGAGCACGCGGCCACGGACTCTTGCGAGCTGCACCTCATCCTGAAGCGCATCCATCAACCTTTTCAAGCCCTGCTCGACCAACGCGGGTGGCGCGGCTCCGCTCGCCAAATTCGCAGAGGCCTCCGGACTTTCGTATAACCGGGAGACCTCGATCTCGACTGCATCCAGCCCCCTGTGGGGGCCACGTGCCGGAGTCACGGAATCTGGGGGGACGGCTGCGCCCGCGCGGAGCCACCCCCAAAGAGTATTTCCGAGCTTCAAACCTGTATCTCCTTTCCCCCGGCCAGCACGGCACGGACCTTCTTCCTCGCCCGTCCCAGCAGCGCACCCACGGTGCCCTGTTGTACGCCGAGCGCGGAGGCGATTTCGACGTAGCTCAGTCCTTCGACGCGCAGCCCCAAACACTCCGCCTCGTGATCGGTGAGACACATGCCCAAGCTCCGTGTCAAGTCAAAATGCCGCAGCCCGTTCTCGAGATCCTGATGCCGGTCCGCCATTCCCGCGACCTCGTCAAGACTGGCCTTGCTTCGACAATCCACTCTCTTCAAGACATCCAGGACATGATTGCGAAGCACTCTAAACAGCCATGCCCTTGGGTTCTCAACGCATTGTCCTTCCTTGCGGACGAGGAAGTAGCGCAAGAAGCACTCCTGTATGGCGTCCTGCACCAAGCCTCTGTCCGGCGTGAGCGTCAAGCCGAACCGGTAGAGACACGCGCAGCAGTCCCTGTAAAGCTGGACAACTTCGGTCTCCAGTTCGCCGCCCGGAGACATAGCGTCCCAGGGAGAAGCCGCGGCCCCGGAGTTGTGCAGTTCGAGATTCACTTCGGACCTTTCATATCGTAACACTCGGACAACTCAAGTTACAGTTGGAAGATGTGGAAGATAGACCTGCATTTGGTTATGGTAGTAGGTTTACTTTAGTTAACTGCGGACGTATCGACGGCATAATTAGCATGGGCGTAAATAAATCGGCGGGCTGAGTCGTCATATGAGTGGAATCCGGAGGTGATGAGGTGAATCCAGGAGTGCGGGACACAGACGCCAGAGAGGCGCCAAATCGCGGGCTGCCGGAGAGGACGAGTGTCCGGGAATACGATCCCGCGTCCGCTCCGTCGGGGCGGGAAGCGCCACCGGCGCGAAGCCCGATTTCCAAGATCGACGCCGGCAAGAGGGCCCGGCGCAGAGGCTCCGTGGCGATTGAGGCGGGTTTTACGCTGGTCCTGCTGTTTGGCCTCCTGTTCCTGATTACGGACCTATCCATGCTGCTCTTCGTCAAGTCCACGCTCCAACAGGCCGTCCGGGAGGGAGTCCGCGTGGGGATGACTGCGCGCCTGGTTGGCGCGACGACCTACCTGAACGACTCGATCACCGAGACCGTTCAGGCGAACGCCCTGGGATTCCTGCAATGGGCCCCAGGGCGCGTGCCGGATCCAGATCCAGTACTTCGACCCCACCACGGGCGCGGCCTCGCAAGGCACGCAGGGAGATCTCCTGGTGGTGTCCGTCAACAACTACAACTACACCCTTCTAGGGGCGGTCCTGAAGGATGCTCACCCATTGTTGGTGTCCGTGGCATCTTCCGACATTCTGGAGCGCTGCCCGCTGGGAGGCTGCCCGGCCGCTTTAAATCCAAACACGCCTGGCTGCACTTAGACAGGAGGACTCACATATGCCCCACTATAAGGTCCGTAGGCGTGGAAGCGCCACCGTGGAATTCGTGCTGGTCGGCGCCTTCTTCCTTGTCCCGCTCATCCTTGGACTCATGTCGGTTGGATTCGCCCTCTCCCGCTCACTTCAGGTGGCTCAACTGACGCGCGATGTGGGCCGCATGCAGGTGCGCGGAATTGACTTTTCGCAGACGCCAAATCAGGAGTTGATTACCGGATCTGCTTCCAGGCCCAACCTGCCGCCTCTGGCGAGGGGGCTTGGGATGGTCGGAAACGGCGCCACTCGAAATGCAACTGGGGGCACCACCGGCAACGGCGAGCTTGTGTTGTCGGTCATGACAAGAGTACTCCGGGAGTTGCGGATGCACGAATGCGGGCCGAATCGTTGTCACCAGGCGCATCGTGGTCGGGAACAGAAACCTCGCGACGAGCGCTTACGGAAGTCCGACTTCCTCATTGATTAACGCGACCACCGGAACCGTGAGCAACTACACGACGGATTCGTCGACGAGGGCCGACAACTTCTCCACCGTGGTCAATCTCGCCAGCGGCGAGTTTGCCTTTCTGGTGGAGAGCATCTTCAACTTTCCGGACCTAGCCATTGCCGGCGTCATGCCCAATCCCGGCGTGAGAACGAGTGCCGTGTTCTAGAGTAGTGCGGAGGCGAACCCGATGATGAGAATGTCCCATCGAAACAGAGAGCGCAGAAAGGGAGTGTCGGTCATCACGACCACGCTCGCACTGATGGTCATACTGCCGATGGTTGGACTGGCCATCGACCTGACCATACTGTATATCCTCAAGGTGAAACTGCTGACCGCCCTGGACGCCGGCATGCTCGCTGCCGCCCGAGCACTTGGCCAGGGGTCGGATCCGTCCACTCAGGCGGCGAATGCCCGCGCCGCGGCGACGAAGTTCTTCGCGGCGAACTTCCCCACCGGGTACTGGGGCACTACGAACCTCTCCTTCCCACCACCGGCGATCGATAGCACGTCGGTCCCCAACTATCGCAGCATCACCGGGACCGCCTCCGTCGATGCGCCGCTCTATTTCCTGCGCGTCTTCGGAGCGAGCACTTCCACCGTGAGGGTGTCGGCACAGGCGGCCCGCCGGGATGCGCTCGTCGTGCTGGTGCTCGACCGCTCCTCCTCCATGGACCGAGGCAGTCGCGGGAACCGGGACCACGGCGTGCGAGATCATGAAACGCGACGCCAAGGAATTCATGAAGTACTTCGCTCCCGGAAGGGACAAGCTGGGATTGGTAGTGTACAGTTCCGCCACGTTCTTCATGAACCCGACGACGAGCTTCAATCCGCTGTCGTCGAGCGACCCGATGGTGTCCGCGATCAGTTCGCATCGACTGCATGGACAACACCAATTCAGTGGACGCTCTGCACAAGGCCTATGAATTGGTCACCACGAACAACGAAACCAGCCGGGCCAATGTCATCGTGCTCATGACCGACGGCATCCCGAATGGTTTCACCGGGAACTTCATCCCATACCGAATCGACCCCTGCGGTACAACAGGAACCCCCATGATCGGCGTGCTTGCGCAGTGGGCGAACAATGCGAGCACGGGCACGACCGCGGGACTCATGGCGCGCACGATCAGCAGCGTGAGCGGTTCTACGCCCTACTCCACCGAGAACACGGGCAGTTGCCGCTTTCGGACTTCGAATGACCTGGCGCGAATTGACGAGGATGTTACGCGGATGCCCACGCAGGATGTTTATGGCAACGCGCTGGCCGGACCCTACTCCGCCTATCTGAACGCCGACGTCGCTTTCTTCGGTTCCCCCGCCAACCTGACTCGCGTGGACCGGCCTCAGGAAATCACCAAGGCGTCCGCCAACGCCCTGGATAACCAGGCCACGGTCATTCGCAGCAATACCACCCTCAAGCCCATGATCTACACGATCGGCCTGAATACCGATCCTACCGGCCTCGACAAGCCCGACGAACAGTTGCTCCGGAAGATCGCGAATGACCCGAGTCTGGCCACAGCTCCCAACTCCGGTCCGCAGATGTATCAGGACCAGAGGAACCAGCCGCGGGGCCTTTACGTGAACGCACCGGATGCTTCGCAGTTGGGCGCGGCCTTTGAAACCATCGCGACTCACATCGTCGTTCGGCTCGCTCTGTGACATCCGCGGGCGACCGCTCGCGCGCAAGAGCGGCTTGTGGCGGAAGACCACAGTCGGGGCAGAAACCGTTGACATTGGGGTGGGTGGAGGGGTTCGAACCCTCGGCCACTGGAACCACAATCCAGCGCTCTACCAGCTGAGCTACACCCACCGCATGGAGATTTTCATTTTAGCATGGGGCCTCGTGTCATTGAGCGGAGAGTGCCTCCCACCACTTCCCGAAGCGGAGCCGAAAGTCGTGCATCCGGCCTTGAAGCCTCGTTACGTCCCCGTGCCCGGTTTCAGCAAGCCTTTCCAGAGCGGCAGTTACACGCTATTGTGTAACGCGGTCGAGCCCGTCGAAATCGCGGAGCGCTGCCCGGACGAACTGAACCGTTCGCATTCCAGACTGTAGCGGCGTTTGACTTCTTCAAGCGCGACTGGTTGGCCGCCTTCCGTTCTGGCCGCTTCCAGCTTCGTGGCGGTCTGTTCATCGATTGGTTCTGCTTCCTGACTTCGGAAGCCGCCCAAGCTTGCCCTACAGCCCCGCCTGTTTCCACAGGTCGTCCACGCGGCGCTTGATCTCGGGGGACATTTCGAGGACGCCGGGCCAGGGCCGGGTGAAGCCTTCCTCGGGCCATTTCCGGGTGGCGTCGATGCCCATCTTCGAGCCGAAGTTGGCGAGGCGGCTCGAGTGGTCGAGCGAATCCACCGGTCCCATTACGAACTCGATGTCGCGCTGCGGATCGATGTTGTTGAGCGCCCTCCAGGCCACCTCGCTCACGTTCTGCACGTCCACATCTTCGTCGACCACCACGATGCATTTCGAAAACATGGCCTGCCCGAGCCCCCAAATGGCGTGCATCACCTTGCGGGCGTGCAGCGGATAGGACTTCCGGATCGCGACCAGGATCAGGTTGTGGAAGACGCCCTCGGCGGGCATCGCGATGTCGCGGACTTCGGGTAAGCTGCAGGCGCATCAGGGGCAGGAAGATGCGCTCGATGGCCTTGCCCATGAAGTAGTCCTCCATGGGGGGCGGGCCGACGATGGTGGTCGCGTAGATGGGGTCCTTGCGCTGCGTGATGCAGGTGACGTGGAAGACGGGGTACTGGTCTTCGAGCGAGTAGTAGCCGGTGTGATCGCCGAAGGGGCCTTCCGTGCGCTGTTCGCCCAGTTCCACATAGCCTTCGAGTACGATCTCCGCGTTGGCCGGCACCTCCAGGTCGCAGGTTTCGCACTTGACCATCTCGACCGGCTTGCCGCGCAGGAACCCGGCGATCATCATCTCGTCCAGATCCGGCGGCAGAGGCAGGATGGCCGAATACATGGTGGCCGGATCGGAGCCGATGGCCACGGCCACATCCATGCGCTTCACTCCGCTCGCCTGAAGGCGCCGGTAGTGCTCGGCCCCCTGCTTGTGGGTCTGCCAGTGCATGCCGGTGGTGCGGTCGTCATACACCTGCATGCGGTACATGCCGCAATTGCGCTTGCCGGTGTCGGGATTGCGGGTGAACACGAGCGGAAGAGTGATGAAGCGGCCACCGTCCTGCGGCCAACACTGCAGGATCGGGTATTCGGACAAGGAGAAGCCGCCGCGCCGGATCACTTGCTTGCAGGGTCCGCTCCCGACGGTCTTCGGGAAGAAGGACCCCATCTCAGAAAGCTTGGGCAGCATTTTCAGCTTGCCGATGAGACCTTGCGGCATGCGCATCTCGAGGAATTCGGAGATGCGGCCGGCGATTTCCTCGACCGAGGAAACTTCGAGCGCGATCTCCATCTTGCGCATGCGAGGCGAAGGCGTTGATCAGGACGGGGACGGACGAGCCCTTCGGTTTCTCGAACAGCAGCGCTGGGCCGCCACGTTTCACCGAGCGGTCGGCGAACTCGGTGATTTCGAGCACCGGGTCCACCTCGAAGGGAATCCGCTTCAGCTCGCCGTGTTTCTCCAAAGCGGAAATGAACTCGCGCAGGTCGGTGTAGGCCATAGAGGAATCTCTCTTTCTACTATGATTGAGGATTGAGGAAAAATCCAAGGAGAAAGCATGAGTAATCGTGTGGCGTTCATCACCGGCGCGAGCCGCGGCATCGGGCGGGCCACCGCTCTGAGGCTGTGCCGGTCGGGTTTCCAGATCGTGGTGGCCTCCCCGGAGCTCGAAAACAACGAACTGGTGGCGGCGGAAGTGAGGGCGGCCGGTGGTACGGCAATCACGCTCGATTTTAACCTCACTTCGCTCGACTCGATCAAGCAGGGAGTGGCGGCGGCGCTGAAGGAATTCGGCAAGATCGACGTGCTGGTGAACAATGCGGGCATCACGCGCGACGGGCTGGCGGTGCGGATGAAGCCGGAAGACTGGCAGCTTGTCTTGCAGATTAACCTGACCGGCGCATTCCAGACAACCCAGCAGGTGCTGCCTGGGATGATGCGCGAGCGCTGGGGGCGGATTATCAACGTGGCGTCCGTGGTGGGTCAGATGGGCAACGCCGGACAGGCCAACTACGTGACCTCGAAAGCGGGGATCATCGGCCTGACGAAGTCGCTGGCGCAGGAGCTTGCCAGCCGCAGCATCACGGTCAACGCGGTGGCGCCGGGATTCATCGAAACCGACATGACGGCGAAGTTATCGCAGGAGGTCAGGGACCGTATGATGGCGGCGGTGCCGCTGAAGCGGTTCGGCCAGCCCGAAGACGTGGCGAATGCAGTGAACTTCCTGGCGAGCGACGACGCGGCCTACATCACGGGCCACGTTGTGAATATCAACGGCGGGATGTACATGTAAGGAAGAATTCAGAATTCAGAACTCAGAACTCAGAATGAAGGTAAGATCGGCGGGCCTCACGCGACTGGACGCGGGACAAGCCGATTGACGGCGGCGAGCGTCTGTTCGAGCACGGCGCCCGGATCGGCGCGTTCCACCCGGACCACTTCTTTGGGACCGGGACCGGTGGGATACCAGCGCGCGAACATTCGGGGAGAGGCAAACCCGGCGAAGACCGTCACTAGCGGCGTGCCGCAGGCGGCGGCAGCGTGCTGCCCGCCCGAATCGTAGCCCACGTAGAGACGGCTGGCGGCGATCATGGCGGTCAGGGCGGCGAAGGAACCGCGCCAGGGGCGCACCTGGGATTCGGGCGCGCCGCAGCGTGAGATGGCCGTGCGCGCGCGCTGTTCCTCTTCCTGGCCGGTGCCCAGATCGACTACCACAGGCGCCTGCCGGCTGAGAAGCGCCCGCAGCAGATCTTCTTCGAACGGGTCCGGCACGCGCTTGGCCGGATTCTCTCCCACCCCCAAGTTCACGATCGTGAAAGGCCCATCGGGCACCGCGGGCGACCCGGCCGGGGCGGCATAAGGCGCGGCATCGGGCACGTCGAAGACGGCGGCGGCCCAGCGCTGTGCGAGCGTGGTCAACGAATCCAGACCGTCGCCGCCATAGGCGCGGCTCTCGAACAGGTAGTAGCTCTCTTCGGGACACACCGGCAGGAGGCCGAGCTGGGTCAAGCGTGAATCCGGATCGATGACGACGGCTGCCGGTTGGGAGAGCAGAGCAATCAGCTCGGGCCAAACGGCGAGGCGATCGCGCAGCGTCCCGGATCGTCCGTAGGACAGCGGCAGCCAGCGAAGGCGAGGGTCGGCGGCGAAGAGCTGCCAGTTCTTCTCGCCGCCCAGAAAACAGATCTCAGCCTTGGGGAACCGCCGTTTGGCGGCGTCGAGCAGCACACTGGTCACGGCCACGTCGGCCCCCAATGTGACGCGGGAGAGAACGAAGACCTGCCCGATCCGGTCCGCATCTCCGGTGAAACGCCGCACAGCGCGGACACGACGGTAGCGTGCGACCAGGCCGGCGGGCTTGTGAATGGGGCTCAGGTAAGCAATCGCTTCGGAGAATATCTCCGCGTAGACGTCGCTGAGGCGAGGCTCGAACAGGTCCGCGAGGCCTTCGACCAGAACCTGAAACAAGGCGCGGCTTCCGGCGAGGGCGGATTGCGGGTCCTCGGCCGAAGCGCACTCGATCAATTGCCGCAGAGGACCGGCCGGCAGAGGCCGACCTTCGACCGAGCAGCTAAGAATTTCTTGCGCGAGTGTACGGCAGGACGATGGTTGCAATGGACTGGCGATCTTCGATTGTACCGCCAGACGCGCCCGCGCGATTGAGTCCCTTGCAGGGGCCCGTCAAGCCCCTGCAAGGGCCGGAACACGGGCCCAGATCAGAAGAGAACCTTCATGCCGAACTGGATCACGCGCGGCCAGGCGAACTCGCCCGTCACGGTGCCGAAAGCACTGCTGGTCGGCGTGGTGTTGACGCTCCCCGGCGTGAACTGCGGGTGGTTCAGTGCGTTGATCGCCTCGGCTCGGAACTGGAGACGTACATTTTCTTTGATCGAGGTGTTCTTCATCACCGAAATATCCCAGTTGTTCGGGCCGTCGGATCGAATTCCGCTGAACCGGGACGGCAGCGTCCGGACGTTCGAGCCGAGTACCTTGTTGCTGTCCCTTTCGAAGCCCGCGTTAACGTTGAACCAATGCGAAGCGTCGCGCTGGTCCTTGGGCAGCGGGATGTCTCTTCAGGTTGCCGATGAAGATGGCGTTGCCGAAGCCCAGCGCCGCCCCGCTCTGCGCGGTGTAAATGCCCTGAAGCTGCCAGCCGCCGATCACGCCGGAGACCACTCTGTGCGCCGAGCTGGCCCCACGGCTTTGCCCTTGCCGAACGGCAACTCGTATATCATGGTCAGCGCCGTTCGGTGCGTGCGATCCTGGCTGGAAATGACCTCTTCCGGCCTTGGGTCGAAGCTGTTCAGGTAGCTTACGGCTTCCATCATCTTCGACCAGGTGTAGGACAGCCCCACGTTCAAGCCGGCCGAGAAGCGCCGGTCGAACCGCACCTGCATCGAGTGATACCAGGAGTAGCCGAGGTTCTGGTTCATGCTCAGGCCTGTAAACTGCGGGTAGGGCCTCAGAAGCTGGTCCCGCCTGACCGTGGCGTTGGCCAAGCCGGTCTTGGGAAGCAGCGGGTAGAACGGATTCGCGATCCCCGCCGTCTGGCTCATGAAGTTGATGGCCGCCTGGTCGCGGAACGGCGACGTGCTGAAATACTGTCTGCGGTACCGAGTTGAGATCCTTGCCGATCAGCATCCCCGTGCCTCGATTTCCCACGTAGGACACTTCGATCAGGTGGTTCTTCGGCAACTGACGCTGCACAGTGAACTGCCAGCGCTGCATGTAGGACGAGGTCGTGTTCTCGTCGATCAGGCCACCGAGGCCCTGGCCCAGATTCGTGGAAAGGCCGCCGCCCGCGCCCAGGCGGGGCAGAAATCCGCTCGGGAACGGGTTGGCGAAGGTCGTAGCGAAGGTCAGGCCGTTGTCGGCCGATACCAACATGTCGGTAGACTGGCTGAAGCCGGTCTGGTTGACGTGGCTGGTCACCACTCCCAGCGCGTCAAAGAAGATGCCGTAGCCGCCGCGCAGGACGGTCTTCGGCGTGATCGAATACGCGAAGCCGAAGCGCGGCATCAGGAGGTTCTGGTCGGTCTTCCAGAGAGTGCGCGGCTGGCCGCCCACGCCGGCGAAGGTCACCCCGCCCGAGTACCTTGAACTGGCCGACCGGCACTTCGGGGATAGGGCTCAGTGCGTAGTTTGCGAGAGCCTGGGCCTGAATAGGGCTCGCGACGGTGGCGTCGAAACGCTCGAATGCTGCGATTGAAACGCTCGGTCAGCGGGCGTGGGCCGTTCATAGCGCACCCCGAGGCTCAGGGTCAGCTTGCTGTTGACCTTCCAATCGTTCTGGAAGTACAAGGCCGGGACACTGGATTGTTCAGCGTAGGAGTCGTTGATCGGGAAGTTGCCGCTGCCCGGCAGCCCATAGAGGAAGCTCGCGAAGCTCTGTCCTAATTGGGATGGTGACGTGGGGGAGTTGTCCAGCGGGCCCCGCGTCCAGGTCGCATCGAAATTGAAATTGCCGGAGGAATTGCCCAGATTGAACGTGTTGTTGCGGTAGATGCGGTAGGCGAAGCCGTAGCGCAACGTGTGCGGCCCCAGCACGGTGGTGACATTTTCGGCGAACTCGTGGATGTCGGTGGCCGTGTTCTGGGTTGGGTTGATGCCGCCCAGGCTGGAGTAGCTATTCACGTTCACATTCGGCAGCTTCAACCGGCGCGGATCCACGCTGTTGACCTGGCCGATGAAAGTTCGAAGAGAAGCCCAATCCCGCCAAATCCCAGCCCGACTGATACGACTGGTAGCCGGTGATGAACCGGGTCAGCGTATAGCGCGTGTTCAGAAAGAGGCGGGGGGAAGCCACATAGACGTCGTCGATGGCCAGCCCCTTGTTGTAGCGATAGAAGTTGTCGCCGACGGTCCGTGTTGTGCCGGACGTTCTCGGGCCGCTGGAGGTCGGTGAAATTCGCGCGGACGTAGAAACGCTGTTTCCCGCTAATGTTGTGATCGATTCGGACAATGTGATTCCAGTACGTGTCCTGGGCGTTCTTGCCCATTCTGGTAGTTGTTGGTGCCGTCAGCGCTCCCCGCCTGGTTGGGCTCGTCCCATAGCTGGGCCATTTTCGATGCGATCGGGTTGATCCGGTTCGGCGGGATGATGTTGCCCGACAGCGGCTGCCGGCTGAATCGTCCGCCCGCCGCGGGGGCGATGGAATACGGATCGTAAATCTGATAGTTCGATCCAAGCGCCAGCAGTCCGGAGAAATCGCCCGTCCTCTGCGCCGCGTTCGGCACCGACTCCACCACCCATGGGGAGGGGTCGAAACTCCAGATGCCCTCATAGCCGTACATGAAGAAGGTCCTGTTGTGGCCGTCGTAGAGCTTCGGGATGACGACGGGCGCGCTCACGCTGCCGCCCCAACGGTACAACCGGAATTGCGGTTTCCCAGCTTTCAGCCGGAAGTACTTGTCCGCGTTGACCGCCGGGTTCTGCATGAAGTAGTAGATCTGGCCGTGGAGATCGTTGCCGCCCGACTTCAGGCTCATGTTGATGGCCGCGCCCCCCATGAAACCGCTGGCGGCGTCGAACGTCGACGCCCTGCACCTTGAACTCGTCCACTACGCCGGGAGGCGGCGAGTAGGCCACCTGGGTTCCCTGCATGTTCGGCGCGCCGTCCATCATGAACTGGTTGCTGCCGCTGCGCGTGCCGTCGATCGACATCGTCGAGGGCGAACTGGTGTCGAACGGGCGCACATAACCAGCCGACTCGGGGGTGAACGTCACGCCCGGCGCAAAGGTCGCCATCACCAGCACCATGCCATCCTTCAGCGGCAGATCCATAATGGTGCGGCTGTCGACCACTTGCCCCATGGATGCCGTGGAGGTGTCGAGCATCGGCGCCTCCGTGGTCACTTGCACGCTCTGCGTGGCTTGTCCGATCTCCATCTGGATGTTGACGGAAACCTGGTCGTTCACGCGCACCTGGACTCCCGAGCGCGTGTACGACTTAAAGCCCGAGCTCTCCACCGCGATGGTGTACGGGCCCGGAATCAGGAACGGGATGATGTAGTCACCCGCCCCGTTGGTGGTCGAAGCGAAATGCACGCCGGTTTCCGTGTTCAAGGCGTCGACCTTGGCGCCGACGATCACGGCGTTGGACGGATCGGTCACGCGTCCCAGAAGCGTACCGCGGGCTTCCTGGCCGCTGAGCGGCAGAAGGCCGCAAAATACCGCCACAATGCACACCCAGACCCCTGGCCTGAAGTTCATGACATACCTCCTCTAAAGTCTCTACTCTTGTACCAAAGCACTGAACGAACAGCTCTCGCCGTGACTCACTACGGCGACCCCCTAAGCACGTCGAATCAGTCCATCAAAAGTAAAATAGGAAATATGAGGCATCCGGCATGATATGCCCATCCACCAGTTGAGATAATTCTACGCGCGGTTCCAAAGGCTGTCAAGATCTTTGTGACTTCACGGCGCCTGGACGCTAGAGGGTTTACCGCGTCGGACGGTTAACGACTGTAAACTTCACCGCGAAACCGATTGGTGGCGGACTAAGACACCGTCGTTGCGTCGCAGTCCTCCCCAAGTTGCACGATCAGCGAACTGGCAGCCCGGGCGGGCCCCAGCGAGACGGTTTGCGAAATGGGCGGATGGCGCGCTCCACTGGGGTACATCGCACCCAGATGTCTTGGATCCGCGCGGCGCCGTAATCCGACCTTTCTGCCAGCGCCAGATAGGGGAGATCCTGGGGCTCGAAGCCCATCAGGGTTGCGGCAACCGCGTCCACGGCGGCGGGTCTCATGCCAGCAACCAGAACGTTGTAATGCACGGGAGTCGCCCCGGGCCCAGCGGGCCCATCGCCCTCCACGCCAAACGATCCTCCCAGAATGGAGAAGTCGGCGGGATGATAGCCCTGTAGGTCTACCATCACCTCGTCCAGGGTTCCGAGTTTAAGCAGACCGCTCTTCGGGAATCCGTACTTCGTGCCCGGCGCAATGCCGAGGAAATTGTTGAATGTTAAAGCGACACCCGTGCGCGCGTCGGTTTTGAGTGGAGCGATGCTGACGACCTTGTCACACTGATGGATAATCTTCGCGATGGTGTAAGTGCCGGAGGGGTTCAGATGCCCCATGGGCCTCGTGAGGACCGGCAGTTCGAGACTCTCGGTGAAGTTCAGGTCAGCGATCTCGAAGTCCACCTCGGGGTATTTCTTCGAGAAATCCTGAACCATTTTCTTGTAGCTCAGCCCTCCGAAGGCCCCACCCCAATCGGTGGTCCAGCCGTCGACAGAAGACGAGGACTTGCCAATGGGAAGCCATTGCTGGGACCCTTCCGCGATGGTGATGCGGGCGCCGCGCCGGTTCTCCATCAGGTAATCCACGACCGCGCGGACGACCCTGAGATCGGTCACTGTGCCAGGGATAAAGGGCTGGTGAGCACCGCCGTCGTTCAGTGATGGCCCCAGCCCATAGCAGCACGAGATATCCGTCTTGATGACCACCCAGTCATCCGGAGCGATTACCCTCAGGAGGTCCCGGTAAGGTTCAGCCCCCATCTCAATGGCTTTTCGAACCCAAGCGTCCACGAAGTCCGTGCTGAGATCGGCGTCATTGGGCTGCGTGGAAGCGAGTCCCAGTTGCCAGCGGCGGAGGGGGTCGTAGCCCTCGGCGGAACTGGATAGAACGATGCCGACAACCGGTGTCCTGTTGCGGGTGGCGGAGGCAGTCACTTGGTCGCGGCTATTCCGCTGGGCGTGCAACACGCCTGGCAGCCACGCCCCGCACGCGAGCAACTGTCGTCTGGAAAGCTTCACGAGTTCACCCTCACGCGATCCAGCGAGTGCCTTCCAGGCTGTCCCCATTATTGGATGGGCCGATCAAGACCGCGGAGAGCTAGCGGCGGTCTATCGCCAACGGTCTCAACGCGAAACTGAAACCGATTCTCGCCCGGTCGCAGTTCGACCGCGTGTTGAATCTGACCCACCCGGTGGCGGGCCGTGTTTCGGTCATCCAAGAGACTGACTCCGTTCAGCGTGACGGTCACCTTGCCGGTCAAGCCCAACCAGAGGAACCCCTTGCGATTTCCGTCCGCGCGGACCTTGGCCGCCGCAGCAAAGGCAGGCGCCGGGCCGGCCAGGGTTGCCGCGAAGTTCAGCGTGTCGCCGGCGGAAGTATGGCGCTTCCAGGTGGTCTCGTCGGATTCGGGTTTGCCGGTGACCGCCCACTCGCGGTTGCAGCGGGCGTACCAGCTCTTTGGTTTCACCCAAGGGCGCGCGAGGCGGTCCATTTCGTCGCCCACTACTTCGATCTGGTTCATGTCCAGAGTGCCGAGACCACGCGCCGCGCCCATATGCAGGAAATCGATGTCCAGCGGGTTGAAGCCGAGGAGTCTGGCAACAACGGCATCGGCGGCCACGGCGTCCTCGCCGGCGAGCACGAGGTTGTTCCGCAACATCTGGTCCGGCCGGTCGATGCTGTGCTCCGTGTACTGCAGTCCGCGAATTCCATCCACCACGTTGAAGTCGGGGGGATGAAACGCCGCCAGGTCGGCGATGAACGGGTCGATTCTGGTATCCACTGCATAGTCGCTGTGGAGTCCTGCGTTCCAGAAAGAGCCCGGTGTCGCATAAACGCAGCGCGGACCAGTGCCGACGTAGTTCTTGAAGCACCCGGTGATGCCGCAGTTCTCGTGGACCTTCATGACCGGCACGCTGATCAGGAAGTCGCAGTTGCGGATGGTGTTTGAGACATAGTAGGCCGAACGAGCGCCGAAGGCGCCGGCCCCGTTTAAGCGGGGAACCTCGATGCGGAGTGGGTTCCCGGAGGGGTCACGCACCGCGTCGTAGCTGAGATCTATGTAGTCGAATTTCTTGTCGGGATAGGCGGCGCGGAACTCCTTGAGAGTGGCTTCGAGTGTGCCCCCGACGCCTGGAAACTCGTCCGCGCCCCAGTCGAACGTCGAGGCATCCACGCGTAAACCATCCTGTGTGACCACATTGTCGAGAAATGGGTCACTGCGAGAGCGATAGCTACCGCCCTCCGCGATCGTAATCCGGCTCGCTTTGGATTTTTTGGCCACATACTCGAGCACGGCCCGTGTCACCCGCTGGTCGGTGATGTCACCAGAGCGATAGCTCGATTGCGGTCTCAGGAATACAATATTCGGCTTGATGACTACCCACGAACCTGGCCGGATCTTGGCCTCCAGACTCCCGGCTCGCGGCTTGCCGTACTCAATGGCACGCCACACCATGTCGCGCACGAGTTCGTAGTCGAGCAGATGCTCCGGCGAGACCGGTCTTGTCAAGCGCTTGTGTGTTGACTGGACTAGACCGACGCGCGTTTTGTCCTGCGCCATCCCCAGCAGCGATGCGGCGGCCGCAAACTGTGCTGAGGTGATGATGAATTCACGGCGGCAAATATGCCTCATGGTCCCCAGACCCCCCAATGTTTGAGCCGTGTAAGCGAACTCTGACGCTGCCCGCCCTGCTGGCACCCTCAGACCCAGAATTCAAATCCGCCTCGCGGCTACATCCAAGTATACACCCGGCACAGCGTCAGAGCTGCCACACGGGAGCGACGGGAACGACGCAGGGAGTTACGGCTCCGAGCGGTCCAGCCCGTGTGTGTGAGCTCCGCGAGTCGCTGGATGAAAACATCAGCGAGGTCGAGCAAAATGGCTGCGTCTCCCGTAGCGTCCGAACCATCTGAAAGTTGGGAATTGTGCCTCTTCCCTGAGTCCCTTCGTTCGATGTTCAAAATGCATGGAGCTTCCTGAAACGGGCACGCAGGCGGAAACCCCGGCGACAGTCAAGGTGGATCTTACGGGCCACCGCGCCAGCGCTTGACCCTACCGGGTCCTGCCGACTGTCCACGAAAGCACATTCGTGCGCGTTTATAGAACTAATGTCCGGCGCATTCCACCCGGTGAGGGCGACGTTTCAGGAAAAATCCACGGATGTTTGAAATAGTTTTGGTGTTCTTAGGCTTGCCTAACTTCTCCTCTGCTGAAACCTTGAACAGGGCCGAAAACCCACTCAGGCGACTTCTCGCCGATTCCCAGGCCTTCGACAACTTCCTATTCGTAGCGTGTGGAGCGTCATCGAGGCAAACGCCTGGCGTCGATCGCGGGACTCGTCCGCCCGAGGTGAAATCTCGTTAGAACTGGAAGCGCAATGACAAAGAGATCTGTCTTGGCGGGCGAGTCGCGTTGTAAGCTCCGAAATTGGGATTGACCTGCGCGCCAGTGGGGTCGAAGCGGGCGGTGGTGTCGTAGCTCGAAAACTGAGCGTGGTTCCAGATGTTGTAAAATTCCGCCTGAAACCGCAGGAAGCGCTTCGCTTCCACGCCGAGCAGGACTTTCTTGGCAATAGTAATGTCCCAGTTGTTGATCCCCGGACCCCGAAGGATGTTCACTCCGGCATTTCCAAAAGTGCGAACGGCGGGAAGCGCGAAGGCCTCGGTCTCGAAGTTGCGGTAGAATGTGCGCTCACTCTTGGGCAACCGCGGATCCCAGAGCACGTCGATGCGGGCCGCTTCTTCCGAACCGGTTAGGTCCGCGTTGGTGGTGGTCGTCAGACGTGGCGTGAATGGCGCTCCCGATGAGAAACTGGTGATGCCGGATACCGTCCAGTTGTCCACCATTGCGCTCCACGCCTTGCTGCCGAATCGTGCTCCGAGCTTCGGCAGATCATAGAGGTAGTTAATGACCAGTACATGCGAGCGGTCGGAAGTAGTAGGTCCGTAGTTCCGCAAGCGTGAAGGGAAGTACACGCTGGGAGTGGACACCGAGAGCGCCTTCGACCAGGTATAAGCGGCCCCGAACATCAGGTTCTTTGACAATCTGCGCCGCGCCGTCGCCTGCAGAGAATTGTAGTTTGTCGTAGCTGCGAACTCACCTGAGTTCAAGTCGCCGAAGCCCTTGTAAGGACGGAGGAAGTTGTCAGGCAGCGGTTGCTTCGGATTGGTAGGGTCGGAATTCGCCGCATCAAACCGGGCGAACATGGGGATCCTATTGATATTGTATCTCCATAGTCCATGCCGCCTCCAACTTCCAACGTACGACACGTCCAATGTTGTGCTGAAGCCTAGGTTTTGCTGGATGCCCAGGCTTGCGTTCATGCTCTGTTCATTATGCTGCTCTCCAGAGATAAAGGATATGTTGGTCGGCCCATGGAACGCGGCAGCCTGCATCAGGGTATCGATGTTCGAGTAGAACAAGGAGGCGCTGTAGGTAATGGGCGGATTGCCCGACATATTCATGATTTCTGCGCCGTCAACGCGGCTGTAGGACTGTCCGAAGCCGCCCCGGATCGCGGTCTTGCCATTGCCGAATAGGTCATAGGCGAAGCCAAATCGCGCGGCGGGAGACACTGCCGGTGTTCCAAACATCCCACGCGGATAGCCGTCCTTGCCACCTACTCGCATGCCATTCGCCAGTTGTCCAGATTGCGGAACATAAAGGCCGATGACGGACACTGGCGCCGCGGCTCCCGTAAGCCGGTCAACCGCAATCCGCTTTCCGTCCGGACCGAAGCCCGGATAGTAGAGCCGGGGCGCCTCCTTTATCGAGTAGCTGGAGGGATCGAAGCCAGAGAGGGTGTAGTTCGTATCCTGCTCCGGCCTGATGCGATAGAAACGCATGCCGAGATCAAGGCTGAGCCGCCCCGTGATCCGCCAGTTGTCCTGGAAGTACCACTCAGCAGTCCAGAACCAGTTGTCCATGACGATCCGCTGACCTTCGGAGTAGCTTGCGAAGTTTCCGAGTAAAGCATTGGCAAAGCCGTGGCCTGAGTCATAAGGGTTGTTCGGGTCGCGGCCAAAATTGAATGATCCCCGGTAGTTCGCGCCTCCAGCACCGTACTGGATTTTACCGGTGTGTTCAAGATAGATGCCGGCCTTAAGACTATGTTTGCCCACCACTGTGCTCAGGCTGTCGCTAAAACTGTAAATGTCATTCCAGTTGCAGACGGGCACAATCGAGCCGATACTCGGCGCGCTCACCGGAGTGCTGCCAAAAGACACGGCAGGCACAAAGTCCCTCATGAAGAGCGGGTCGGCATTTGTTGGGATGGGGTACCATTTCGGTGGGTTGCCCATCTTGTCGCGCGTCACCTCGGAGTCGTCCACCATCCACCACTTGAGCGTGTTATAGCTCTTTCCGAAGAGGAACTCGTTGACCATCGTCGGGCGCACGGCGTACGTGATCTGCGCGGCGTAGCCTTTGCCCGAGATCGGGTGCCTTTGGATGGTGCCTATCCAGGTTACCCCTGCCTGAAAGATCTGGTCGAGGACGTCTATGTCATGGACAAAGCGAAAATAGCCGCTCAGCTTGGGAGTTAGATTCGTGTCAATGCGGATCACGTCATTACGCCTTGGTTCCGGACCGCTGCCGGCAGCTTTGAAGTTCCGGCTGTAGACCAGTTTCGGGTCGGGATCGGCGTAGTTCGGCATCGGGAAGAAGTTCAGGATTGCCTGCCCGATCGCGTTGACGCGCGAGCGAGGAATTGTGTTGCCGGCGAAGGGCAGACCTGTCAGGGGATCCTTGATGGTGATCTGCGTTCCACTGGTGTCGAAGCTCCTTGAGAAGTCACCCTGCCGCTCCAAGGCACTCGGCATGTTCGTGTAGCGGGTGCCCGCATCCACCTTCTGGCGGGTGTACTCCTGCGAAACGAAAAAGAACAGGCTCTTTTTCTGAGTATTGAATACCTTGGGGATATAGACCGGACCTCCAATACTAAAGCCGGCCACATTGTAGCGGTAAGGGACTCTGGCAACGCCTGTGCGATTGCGGAAGAAATCGTTGGCATTGAACTGTTCATGACGGTGATTCCACCATCCGCTGCCATGGAATTCCCGGCCGCCGCCTTTGGTGACCACGCTGATCGCCCCGCTCGAGTTGCGACCGTATTCGGCTTGATAGTTGGATGTCAACACTCTGATCTCGGCGATGGAATCCATGTTTGGCTGATAGTGGATGGAACTGCGCCCTGAGGTAGATGCCGTGTCCACAGTGGTGACTCCATCAACCGTGAAATTCTGCTGTTTCGAGGCGGCTCCACCGAAAGTGATGCCGTCCAACGCATTTGCTGAAGTGACATCTCTTCCCGCGCTGGCGGTGTCCACAACCCCGGGAACCAAGCCCACAAAACCAAAAAGATCGCGGCCTTTTTGACCGAGGCTATCGAGCTGTGTACCGTCAACAAGTGAGGATTTCTCGCTGCTGGCTGTCTGCACCGGGGCTGCTTCAGCAGTCGCGGACGTCTCCTCCGCCGCGGCTCCTGGTTCAAGCACGATTCGTCCCAAGTCGCGGGTCTCACTGCCTGAGAGATTCAGCCCTCTCTGGAAGTAGCTCTTGAATCCCGGGGCGCGGACAGCAACCCAATAGGCCCCGGGCGGCACGTTGTTAAATCGGAAGAATCCGACGGAATTCGATTGGGCCGAATGTACCGCTCCAGTCGCTTGCTGTATCACTTGAACCTCGACGCCAGGGACAACTGAGTTAGTTGGGTCGGTCAAGGTCCCTACCAGTGAGCTGGTAACGGTCTGGCCAAAAACGATTGCACATAGGAGCGTCAGACCGGAAGCCACCCGCGCACTTCCAGAGATCGTCATCGTTTGGACCTCCTTGCGCACTCCAAAGAAACCCACTGCAGGTAGGCCTTCACCCAAACGGTCGGGTTTGACTCTGTGGACAGGCCCTCTCGCCAGTCCCGATCCACCTCACGGCATTGAACCGGTCTCGCTTCAGAGACTGCAGCTTCCATCCTCAACACGGACCAGCTAGCGTGGTTTCTCATAACACCGCTCGAGTTTGCAGGCCATCTTTCCCTTGACCCGTCAGGCCGCAAACCACTCTCACGTTGAGCAGGCCAGGACGAGCACGTAGGCCCACCGTGCCGGTCGAGCGCCTACGAGCCGGCCCAACACTGGCCAAGATGATTCTGCCCCGCGGCGGGTCCGGAGGAAACCTCAAGGCTTGCGGTGAAACTCCCATGATGATTGGGGTACCCACAAGTGGGCGCCCCGGGACTTGAGCGTCGACGAAGCAGTCCATATCTGCACGTCCTCGAGCGGGTCAGGATGCCTAGGATCGGCATGCCAACACTCGGGAATAGAATACACCTCACCGCAGTTGCTCGCAATAAAGGATTCGAATAAAGGATACGAATAAGAGAATCCGGCGTGAGAATGACCCCTTTCAGGGTCGCAGGGGCACTGCCTTGCGGGTTCTCGCCAACACGTCATAGCTCAAGTCCGGCAGGGTCGGCGCCATTCTGAGCCGCCGGCACAAAAGTGCCAGATGCCGGCCAGCGTCGGCGACATTTTGATGACCCAGGCGCGAAAGACATAACGCGCCAGGGTGAACAGCGTCGCTTGTGCTTCCTCTTCCGGAATGAACCGCCGCGCCCCCACGAAACGACGGGCGTGCTGCCAACCATGTGGACGATGATCGAAGCCGGTCGTTTCCCAATCCCGGTTGACCTCTTCGCACCACAAACCCGGCAGCAAGCGTCGGAAAGCGGAGTCAGGAGGGCTACCACGGAATATTGCGCGGGCCGGGTTTCGAGCGCCTCGCAGACCGGGTTGAAACCGAAGCCCGCCTCCACTCGGACGCGCAATTCGCGGATTTCCGGTTCCTCGATAGCGAGGATTGTAGCCGATGGGGGCCCGCTTCTGGCGACTAGACAAGGTGACTATCGCGCTGTCGAGATCATAGATCGAGCGGGATCGGTGCTCGGGTAGAGGCGGACGAGCTTCTGCCGGGTCAGAGAATCGTGCACGAAAGCAGTTGAGAATGTCGTGGAGAAATGGATGCCACCGACGTGCGTCAAATCCCCAAGCTCAGAGGCGATTCTAAGAATTCTTGTCGATCGGCGCATTGTGAGCCTGACCTTGCCAGGAGTGAGGGAAGGCCCGGGATGCCAAAATCGTTTCCGTTGACCGCCAATCAGCCTCTTGACCGACGCTTCACGAAGCTGAAGGCGCCCGATGAGAGGATCGGCGCCACGCCGACTGCCACGACGGGCCCTTAGGGACTTCCCAGGCTTGCACCGGGACCGACACCGAATTCAGGATCCCCAGCCGACGCGGCGGGTCTCTGGCTTCGAAGTTGCGCGTTCACAGAGCCTTAAACAAACTCGTGATCGGCGGGCGGGTGAGGAAATCGTGGAGGCATTGGCGGGTGAGCAGTGTCCGCACCCAATGAATTCGAGCAGTGCCCCCAGATCTCAGGACAGGTGCCTGGGCCCAGAAACATTAACAACAATTAATATTAAATCTACTTTACAGGCTTGCAGCTTGTACATATACTATACCTGATCTGAATCTGAAAATAGGATATTCGATGCCTCCAATCTTGGTTGCCTTAAGGTTTCGGATCGGTCGGGCAATCGCAGGGACGTTCCCAGGGGTACGGAGTGCTGGCAGCTCGCAGGGGCTGCGGCGTGTCCGGCTGCGGGATTACTACGAACGAAGAGGAGAACTATGAAAATAGCAGCGCTTTTGCTTTCTTTCGCCGCGTTGGGCTGGGGACAGGTTCCTCCGGCCAAGCCGGTGCCACAATTCTCGCAGCACATGATGCAGGTGAAACAGTACTCGCAAGCTGAGAACGAGGCAATCGTCGCGAAGTTCAAGACCTTGCGGACGACGGACGTCTATGATGGCCTGCAGGCGGCCGGCCTGCACCGGGTCACCGTAATGGACCACGACATTGGTCCGATGTGGGTCGATCGCGAGAACTTCACCCACACAGTCTACGGCGTGGCGGTGACTCTCCGGTTGGTGCCGCCGCAGGAGAACCCACCCACGACCGAGTTCCAGAACAACACCGAGATGAGCCAGTGGCAACGCACTTGGGGCAAGCGGAACATGGCAGGGCCGTATTCGGCATTCCTGGCCGCGGACACCGTGCTCGTCATCGATGCTCCTCTGCGCGCGGACAATGGCTTCTGCGGCTCGAATAACGCGCTAGCCTGGAAGCTCCGCGGTATGCGTGGCATCGTTACCAACGCCGGCTGCCGCGACTCCGACGAGATGGCGAAGGAGGGTATCCCCGTCTACCAGAAAGACTCCACCCGCTGGATCAACGAGGGCACCATCGCTATCGAATCCTACAACACGCCCGTGGTGGTGGGTTCCGTACTGGTGATGCCGGGCGATATCATCGTGGCGGACCTGGACGGCGTGGCGGTGGTACCCCGGGCCAAAGCGGAACTGGTGGCGAAGATTGCCAGGGAGATCCGCGATGGCGACAACAAGACGCGCCAAGGCCTTTACGAGAAGGGTGGAATGAAGCCCGACTTCACATTGAAGTAGAGTGCGGTTGCGGGCGTTGCGCCCAACGGCGCAGCGCCCTCCGAACGTCTTTGGTTGGTGTCGACTGCCAAGTAGTGGCGAGTTGCCAACAGTGCGGATGGTCCTTGTCCATGCGTGGAGCGCTGTGATCTCAGACGGGTCGCTGATCGCACGCCGAAAGTGAACGTGAGCACGGTAGTGAGGCTGTCAGCTTGCAGCCCCGCCGGTCCTGATACCTCAAGGAGGAGTACATGAGACGTTTTGAATTAGTGGCGTTGCTGCTTGCCTTGATCTTCTCCGCAGTTCCCACATTGCGAGCGCAAGAGGCCCGCGCAACGCTGTTGGGACGGGTAAGTGATCCGTCCAACGCGGTGATAGTGGGCGCCAAGGTTGATGCGCTCAACACGCAGACCGGCGTCCATTTTAGCTCCACGACAAACGGGAGTGGGGACTACCTGATTCCGTTCTTGATACCTGGTCCTTACACAATCACGGTGGAGAGCCAGGGGTTCAGGACGCACTCGCGTTCGGGCATCGTCGTCAGGGTCAACGATCAAGTCGCCATCAACATAGTTATGGAAGTTGGACAGGCGTCGCAGACCGTTGAGGTAAGCGCCCAGTCGCCGCTGCTGGACACGTCGACGGCTTCCATGGGCCAAGTGATCGACAGCCGGTCGGTGCTGGAGCTGCCCATGAAGGACGGCATGGTGTCCATCATGGCCACGCTGTCGCCCGGCGTGATGTTCACTCCTCAGAGCACAGGTTATGTGCGCCCGTTCGACACAGGCTCCCCGTCGAGCCTGGCGGTGGACGGTTCGAAGTCCGGAAGCAATCAATTCATGATGGATGGCGCGCCAAACATGTCGGGGACAACGATTGCCTACTCCCCGCCTCCGGGCGTGGTGGACCAGTTCAAGGTCCAGGGAGCCAACTTTGATGCGAGCTCGGGATTCATGGGTGGCGCGGCAATCAACATGAGCTTGAAATCCGGTACCAACGCCGTGCATGGTCAGGCCTACTATTTCATGCAGAACCCGGTACTGAATGCGACCCCATTTTTGTCGAACAAGGCCGGTCAACCGCGGCCGCCCTTTCGGTTGCACCGCTGGGGCGGCAGCGTTAGCGGCCCGCTCTACCTGCCCAAGCTCTACAACGGCCAAAATAAGACCTTTTGGATGTATGGCTACGAAGGCATCTGGAGCTTCGACCCTTCGCCATGGGTTACAGAAACTGTGCCTTCGCCTGCACAGAGAGCAGGTGATCTCTCGAACCTTTTGGCCCTCGGGTCGAAATATCAGATCTATGATCCCTACTCGATCGCCGCGGCAGGGAACGGCCGCTTCAGCCGACAGCCATTAGCAGGCAATATCATTCCTCCGGGGCAGATCAGCCGAACTGGCGCGGCCTACGCTGCCCTCTGGGAACCGGGCAACCAGCCAGGGACGATCGAAGGAATCAACAATTACTACCGGGCGAAAAACGCGCAGGACACTTATTGGAACCAGATCGTTCGCGTTGACCACAACATATCCGATAAGCAGCGGTTCTATGTGCGGATAAACTTCACGGACCTTCAACGGCCGGAGAACGTGCGCCACAACGAGGCGGTGGGTTCCAACCTCTACCGTTACAACACTGGCTACGGTTTTGATCATGTATATGTGCTGTCGCCCCAGATTTTTTTGAACACGCGCTACACCCTCACTCGTTTCGTCGGGGGCTACGAGCCTTTTCAGGGAGGTTGGGACCTGGCGGGGATGGGGTTCTCTCCGGCATATATAAATCAAATCAATGCGGTGGATTCCCGTGCTTTGAAGTTGCCCAATATCTCCTTCCCTTCGAGCACGTACTCCAGCCTGGGTGGAATCAACACCCGTACCAACACCTCCACCAACATCCACGAATTCGCCGAGAACATCACGACTATCGTCAGATCCCATACGCTCCGCTATGGATTTGTCTTTCGTAATTATCAGCGCGGTGACTACAATCTTGGCGCATCGTCGGGGAGTTTCTCGTTCGATGCGACCTGGACGCGCGGCCCGCTGGACAACTCACCCACGGCCCCTTCATCAATCGGGCAGAGCCTGGCGAGCTTGCTGTACGGACTTCCCGGGAGCGGCAACTATCCGATCAACGATTCGTATTTCAGTTCGTCAAAAGTTCCGGCGCTTTTTCTGCAGGACGATTGGAAGGCAAGTAGCAAGCTCACCCTCAGCCTTGGATTGCGATATGAGCGGCCGTCCCCAGTCACGGAGAGATACGACCGGAGCGTTCGAGGCTTTGATGCCAATGTGGCCAGCCCCATCGAGGCCCAGGTGCTTGCCAACTATGCGCTGAAGCCAATTGACCAGATCCCGGTCAGCCAGTTCAAAGTGCATGGCGGTTTGACCTTTGCCGGTGTGAATGGTCAGCCGCGTACTCTCTGGAAAACCAACCAGAATCTGCTTATGCCCCGTTTCGGCTTCGCCTATTCTCTCACGCCGAAAACGGTCTTGCGCGGCGGATATGGGCTTTTCTATGATGCGCTCGGGGTAGTGAACGTCAACCCCAACCTCACCGGCTTCAACGGCTCTACAGAAATGATCGTATCGGCCGACAACGGCTTGAACTACAGCGCGAACCTGTCAAATCCATTTCCGGGCGGTTTCCTGAGGGGATTGGGTGCGGCAGGCGGGTTATCCACGAATCTCGGACAAGGCATCAGCTTTGTGGATGAAGACACCACCTCCTCCTACATGCAGCGCTGGCAGTTTGCCGTGCAGCGCCAATTGCCAGCCGGCAGCGTGATCGAAGTATCGTATGTGGGCAATCGAGGCACCAGGATAAGGGTCAGCCGCGATCTCAACCCGACCCCGAGCCAGTATCTCAGCACGTCGCCTTTCCGCGACCAGGCAGCGATCGACTTCCTGAGTGCGCAGGTGCCGAACCCATTCTATCCGCTGCTGCCACGAACGGGTTTGGCGTCCATCAATGTTGCACGTTCCCAATTGCTCAGACCATACCCGCAGTTCACCGGGGTGAGTGACCCTCAGAATGTGGGGTACTCCTGGTATCACTCGATGCAAGTGCGTTTCGAAAGGCGCTTTTCGGCCGGGCTGACTGCGACTGTGGCTTACACTTGGTCAAAGCTGATGGAAGCCACCTCCTACCTGAATGGGACCGATCTGCGGTTGGAAGAGGTCATCTCCGATCAGGATCGGACGCATCGCGTCGCCATTACCTGGCTATATGAGTTCCCCTTCGGCAAAGGTAAACGCTGGGGGAATTCGACCAACGCCATAGCCTCCAAGGTGATCAGCGGGTGGCAGGTGCAGGGGATCTACACCGGACAGACTGGACAAGCCCTGGGCTTCGGTAACGCGATTTTCCTCGGCAACTTGAAGGACATCCCCCTTCCCAAGGACCAACGTAACAACGACCACTGGTTCAACATCAACGCGGGCTTTGAGCGCAACAGTTCAAAACAGCTTGGTTCAAACATCCGTACGATGCCCTCAAGGTTCGGCGGCATTCGGGGGGACGGGCCGAATAACTGGGACCTGTCGCTCTTCAAGAACATTTCCGTAACCGAAAGCGTACGGTTCCAGTTCCGCGCGGAGGCGATCAACGCCCTCAATCACCCGCAGTTCTGGGCACCCAACACTTCGGTGACCAGCAGCGCCTTCGGAACCGTCGAAGGTGAGTTTGCCTGGCCGCGGGTGATCCAATTTGGTCTGAAGTTGCTGTTTTGACGGGCACTGGTGCGGGTGCCGGTCCGCCTAGAACCCACAGCTTTTGTGCAGGGTGTGAGTAACTGGCCGGTCATCGTTTTATCGAGGCGTAGCGCGGCTGTGCTTGTTGGCCGGAGCAGTTGACGACAGCGCGGTTGCGGTTTGGATAAGGAGTTAGCGGAACGCGTAAGCTGGACTGGAGGCGATGAATGAAGGTAGGGTTTATTGGACTGGGGGCCATGGGACTCCCGATGGCCAAGCGGGTGGTCGGCGCCGGTCATCAAGTTTTCACGACGTTTCATCGAAACCGGGCCCCCGCGGAGGAACTCGCGGCCTTGGGCGCCCGGATTCTCGCAACCCCGGCCGAGATTGCGCGGAACGCCCAGACGATCATTACCGTGTTGCCGGCGGATGCCGAGCTTAAAGAAACGGTCCTCGGCGCCGATGGGCTCATCGGCGGTTTCCAGGCCGGCAAGGTCCTCATCGAGATGACCACCGCGACGGCCTTTACCGTACTCGAAGTGCAAGCGGCCCTGGCGGGAGTCGGCGGACGCGTCCTGGATGCCCCGGTGAGCGGCGGCACCACGGCGGCGGCCAACGGCACCTTGACCATCATGGTGGGCGGGGACGCGGACTTACTGGAACAGTGCCGCCCCCTGCTCGAGACCATGGGCAAGACCATTCCCCACGTAGGCGCGGTCGGCCAGGGGAAGGTGGTGAAGATCGTCAACCAGGTTTTGGCGGCCACGCACCTGCTGGCTATGGGCGAGGCGTTGGCCCTGGGGGTCAAGTGCGGCGCGGACCCCAAGGTGATCTACGAAGTTCTCAAGACCTCCTCGGGCTACTCCAAGATGATGGACCTGAGGCTGCCTGGGTTCCTGTTCGACGGCACCTTCCAGCCGGGCTTCAAGCTAGACTTGATGAAGAAGGACCTGAACCTGGCGGTCGACTCGGCGAAGGCTCTGGCGATCCCGCTGGTGTTCGGAAGCCTGGCGGCGCAGGTCTTCGCCGCGGCCAGCACAGCCGGCCGTGGAGGACAGGATTTTTCCGCTGCCGCCGAATTCCTGGCCGGTCTTTCCGGGGCCAGACTCGACGGCCGGACATAAAGGAGCACTGAATGAGCGAGCAGCCTACTTACGTATCGCCCGAACTAATAAAGACTCTTTCCACCTTCGATGCAGCGACACTTTTCGAAGCCGCCGGCCAGGTGGGCATGGTCGATCCCGCCATCCGCCCGGCATGGCCGGGGGCCTCTCTGTGCGGCCCGGTCGTGACGGTCCTTTGTCCTCCGGGTGACAACCTCATGCTGCACCACGCTGTGACGCTGGCTAAACCGGGCGACGTCCTGGTGGCCTCGATCTACAACTACGTGCTGGCCGGCGCATGGGGGGAGATCCTCACGGTGGCCGCGCAGGCTCGCGGCATCGCCGGCCTGGTCATCGACGGCGCCGTCCGCGACACCAGTGCCATCGCCCCCCGCGGTTTCCCGATCTTCAGCCGGGGTCTGGCCATCGGCAGTTGCACCAAGGAGAGGTTCGGCAAGATCAACGAACCCTTGATCGTGGGCGGCGTCCGGGTCCGGCCGGGCGATATTGTCGTCGCCGACGTGGACGGAGTGGTCATCATCGCGCAGGAGCGGGCGGCGGAGGTTTGCGAAGCGGCCGAGCAGCGGCGAAACAAAGAGCAGGTTCTCATGGAACAGTTGCAGGCGGGCAAAACCACGATCGAACTACTGGGGCTGCCTCCCGTGCGCGCCGGAAAGGGGCAGGGTGCCTGAGGCGGTTGAAGCCCCGCGCTTTGCCGCACAAGGTCTTCAGGTCTACGGTTGCGGGGTCCTGGAAGCGTTAGGCCTGCCGGCCGCGGACGCCCGGGAAGTCGTGGCCTGCCTGCTCGGCGCCGACCTCTGCGGCATCTCGTCCCACGGACTGGTTCGTCTGCCGGTGTACGGAAGCCGGATCAGGGCCGGCGTGGTCAAAGCCCTGCCCGCCATCCGCATCACTAGCACGGCGCCAGCCACCGCCCTGGTGGACGGCGATAACGGACTGGGTCCCGTCGTAGGCAGCCGTGCCATGGAGAAGGCCATCGAACTGGCGGAAACCAACGGTATCGGCCTGGTGGGCGTCTGCCACAGCAACCACTTCGGGACCGCGGCTTACTATGTGCAAAAGGCCGTGGAACGCGGCTACATCGGGTTCGCCTGTTCCAACGCGCCCCCCAACATGGCGCCTTTCGGCGGCAAGTTGAGATTCCTCGGCACGAATCCGTTCGCCGTCGGCGTTCCCGCCGGCCGCGAGAAGCCTCTGGTTTTCGACACTTCCACCAGTGTCGTCGCGCGCGGCAAGATCATTGTCGCCGCCCACGCCGGCAAGGACATTCCGGAAGGTTGGGCGGTGGACACCGAAGGCCGTCCCACCGTCAACGCGAAAGCGGCGCTCGCCGGAGCGGTGCTGCCTTTTGGCGGTCCGAAAGGCTCCGCGATTTCCTTCCTCATCGACATCCTCTGCGGAGTCATGACCGGCGCCAGCTTCGCCAGCCACCTGAACACGCTCGAGGACCTGTCGAGCATTCAAAACGTCGGACACATGGTCGCCGCCCTGCGCACCGATCTCTTCCTGCCGGCGGCGGAGTTCGGCTCCCGCATGGACGAGATTCTGGGGATGCTGCGCGCCTGCCCGCCCGCGCCAGGGGTGGATCGCGTGCTCCTGCCCGGGGAGATTGAAGCCTGGGAAGAGGCCAGGAGCTTGCAGCTTGGAGTACCGATGGTTCCCGAGGTCGTCCAGCAACTTGTCGCCCTCGGCGCGGAAGTGGGAGTTCCCTTCCCGCAGGCAGTGGCTGTTACAGGACCAATAAATATATGAGCATGGATAGCAGTTTCCGTTTTCTTCCCATTCCTACTGAAATCCAGTTTGGCTGCGGCGTACTCTCGGCTTTGCCGGAGCGCATCCGCGGCCTGGGCTGTAAGAAAGCGCTCGTGGTCACGGACCCCGGGATGCGGGCAGCCGGGGCTGTTGCGCGCGTCGAGGCGCTGCTGGCGGCCGCCGGAATCGGCTCCGCCGTTTACGATTCGGTCACCCCGGACTCCGGAAGCGGGCTGATCGGGGAGGCCGCGGCACTGTTGAAGGAGACCGGCGCGGACATCGTCGTCGGCCTGGGAGGCGGTAGTGCGCTGGATACCTCCAAGGCTGTCGCCGCCATGGCCACCAATCCCGGCGTCATCCTGGATTACACCGGGGTCGACAAACTGATCCACAAACCGATTCCGGTGGTGGCCATCCCGACCGCCTCCGGCACGGGCAGCGAGGTGACGTTCTGGTCGGTGTTCCTTGACGACCGGACCAAGCTCAAGGTTGCCGCCGGTGGGGTGCTGCTGTTTCCGACCCTCGCCCTGTGCGATCCGGAGCTGACCCTTACCCTACCGCCCTCGGCCACGGCCGCTACCGGGATGGATGCCCTGGGGCATGCCGTCGAGTGCTACACCAACACTGCCTGCCAGCCGATCTCCGCCGCCCTCGCGCTGAAGGCCATCGAGTTGATCGGGCAACATTTGCGCACCGCTGTGCTGAACGGGAAGGACCTGGAGTCCCGCTACGGGATGATGCTCGCCAGCACCATGGCGGGGATCGCCATGAACTCAACCCGGCTCGGTCTGGCGCACGCTCTGGCTATGCCGCTCGGAAGCTATACGATTCGCATCCCGCACGGCCTCGCCATTGGAATCACCCTGCCGGTGGTCATGAAGTTCAACCATGCGTCCCGGTTCGAGCGTTACGCCGAGGTGGCCCGCGCTCTTGGAGAACCTGTACACCGGCTCCCCTTGCGCGATGCCGCGGCGTGTTCCTTCGGCGCGGTGAGGAAACTGTCCGACGACATCGGCATCCCGGCCCGGCTCCGCGACGTCGGGCTACGCGAAGAGCATGTCGACGACGTAGCGGCCGAGGCGATCAAGAGCGGGAACGTCGCGGTCAACCCGCGGCGGACCACGGTAGAGGACCTGCGGGCCATTTTGAGGGAGGCACTTTGAGCGCCATGGAACAATACGACAACCTCATCAACGGGAAGTGGCGGGGCCCCGAGGGTGGCCGCCGCTATCCCATCTTCAATCCCGCCAAGCCCTCGGACGCGCTGGGCGAATTCCCGCTTTCCTCGGCGGTGGACGTGGATGCGGCGATCTCGGCCGCGGCCGGCGCCGCCTCGTCCTGGGCCGCCGTCCCGGGGCCGCAGCGCGGGCAGGCTCTGCTACGGTTCGCCCAGTTGCTCGACGACAACAAGGCCGAGCTGGCCCGCATCGTGACGCTGGAAATGGGCAAGCCTCTCGCCGAGGCCGCCGGCGAAGTGGGCCGTGCCGCGACCGAAGCGCGTTTCGCCGCCGGTGAGGCCAGCCGCCTTGACGGGCATACGTTTGTGAGCGAGCGTCCCGGCTTCACCTGCCAGACGGTGCTGGAGCCGTTGGGTGTAGTGGCCGCCATCTCGCCCTGGAACTTCCCGGTGGTTTCCCCGGTTCGGAAGATCGCGCCCGCGCTGGCCTGCGGCGACACCGTGGTTTTCAAACCCGCCTCGATCACGCCGTGGTCGGCCGTCTACATCGTGAAACTGCTCGAGAAAGCCGGATTCCCGGCCGGTGTGGTGAACCTGGTGATCGGCCGGGGCAGCGAGGTCGGCGACCGCATCGTGGACGATCCGCGCGTGGGTGGCATCACCTTCACGGGCTCCACGGCGGTGGGGGTCCCTCTCAGCCAGCGGGCCGCCGGCCGCATGGCCAAGGTGCAGCTGGAGCTCGGCGGCAAGAATCCAGCCGTGGTCGTGGACTTTGACGACCTCGAATTGGCCGCCCGTGAGATCGTCAGTGCCGCGCTCCAATGCAGCGGCCAGCGCTGCACCGCCCTGAGCCGGGTCATCGTCACGGCGGACCAGGCGGACGCCCTGGTGGAGAAGTTGCTGGAGCAGATCAATCGCATTCAGGTCGGTGACGGACTGGATGCCAAGACCACCATGGGCCCGCTTTCGAGCAAGAGCCAGTTGACCACCGTCGAGAGCTACGTCCAGCGCGGCCTGGAGACCGGCGCGAAGCTGCTGGCGGGAGGCCGCCGGCTGGTCGATGATCCCGATCGCAACGGCTACTTTTATGCGCCGACCCTATTCGACCACGTGACCCCCGATTCGCCCCTCGCCCTGGAAGAGATCTTCGGTCCGGTGCTGCCGGTGATCAGGGTAAGCGGATTCGAGGAGGCGCTCAAGGTCGCCAACAGCACGCGGTACGGCCTTGCCGCCGCGCTTTTCACCCGGCACATGAAGCTGGCGCACGTGTTCGCACGCTCGGTTCAGGCGGGGATGATCCATATCAACCATGGCACCGCCAGCCAGGCGCACGTGCCATTCGGAGGGGTGAAGGACTCCGGGCTGGGCGCCTACTCGATCGGCCACACGGCGAAGGACTTCTATACGAACCTGAAAGCGGTCTACGTGAGATGGGAATAACCAAAGCCAGTGCGAAGCCCATGGGACTGGTGCCTCTGGAGCAGCCTGTCCAGCGCGCCGAACGCGTCTATCGCGCCCTGCTCGACAGCATCCTCCGGGGCGAGACGGGTTCGGGGGCGCAACTCAATACGGACAGTATTTCGCAGCATCTGCGGGTTAGTACAACTCCGGTACGGGACGCCCTGAACCGGCTGGAAAAGGACGGCCTGGTCGTTAAGCTGCCCTACCAGGGATGGTTCGTCCGCAGCTTCCAGGAGCAGGAGATTCGGGACGTTTACGAGATGCGGACGGGCCTGGAGCGTTTCAGCGTCCGTCTGGCCTGCGAGCGCATTACCCCGGAGGAGATCGAGCGGTTGCACGCGGCCCAGTTGGTTGGAGAAGCGGCTCTGCAGGATCAGGATTTGGAAGCCTACCGGCTCTACAACCAGGAACTGCACGCGGCGATCATGCAGGCCGCCAGGAACGCGGAACTGGCGCAGCTCGCCGCACAGGCCTCTCTCAAAACTCAGATGCTCAGCGCCAAGACCATCCGCCTGCTGGGCCGGCCTCCGATCGCCATCCAGGAGCACCGGCAACTCATCGAACTGATCGCGAAGCGCGAAACGCAATTGGCTCAGGAACTCATGGAGAGGCACATCCTGAGCGCGATGGAAGACATCTTCCGCCATGGACTCAGGTGAAGGCTCTGCCCCGCCCAACGCCGCCGGGGTACTGACTCCCGCCGGTGCGGGACTGTCACGCAAGAGGTTCATGGTTGTCGCCGGCGTCTTCGTCCTTTCCTGGATTCTCTACATCGACCGCGCTGCCATCTCCTCCGCCAAGGGTATGATCGCCACGGAGCTCGGGCTTTCCGACCAAGCCATGGGCGCCGTGTTCAGCGCCTTCATCCTCGGCTACTCGCTGATGCAGATTCCCTCGGGCTGGTTCGCGGACCGTTTCGGTCCGCGCATCGTCCTGTCGGGCCTGGTCGCGGTGTGGAGCTTGTTCACATTTCTGACCGGCACGGTTTCGCACCTCGGCACGCTGCTCGTCATCCGTTTTGTGTTCGGCGTAGCCGAGTCAGGCGCCTTCCCCGGCTCGGCCCGTGCCTTCTACAACTGGCTGCCGGTAGGTGAGCGAGGCGTTGCCAACGGCATCCTCTTTTCGGGCGCCATGATCGGCGGAGGCATCTCGTTCCCGATCTGCGCCTGGCTGATCGGCGAGTTCGGCTGGCGGTGGGCGTTCTATCTGCTGGCAGTCCCCGGATTCCTCTGGGCCGCGCTCTGGCTGATTTTCTTCCGCGACTACCCGAAGCATCGCGCGGCCCCGGAGCAGGCCCGAGGCGGCGCGGCCATGACTTTCGGGCAGGTGTTTCGCTCCGGGCCGATGGCACTGGCGATGATCCAGTATTTCGTCGGGAATTTCACCTTCTACATTGGCGTGACCTGGATGCTCCCCTACCTGACCGAACACTTTCAGCTCTCCTCCGCGGAAGCGGCGAACTACGCCATGGCGCCGCTCATGGCCGGCGCAATAGCCAACTGGACGGCCGGTTTCATCGTGGACTTCCTCTATCGTTCCGGACACCGTGCCTGGTCGCGGCGCCTGCCCGGGGTCTGCGGCTTCCTGCTGGCTGCCGCCGGCATTTACTCGGTGTCCCTGGCGGGGAGTCCCTTGGCCGCCGTCGCCGGCTTCGCTGTCGCCATCGGCGGCGTGGAACTGACCATCAGCCCAAGTTGGGCGTTCTGCATGGATATCGGCGGGAAGAACTCCGGCGGCGTCGGCGGCGCGATGAACATGGTGGGTAATTTTGGCGGCTTTGTGAGTTCAAACGCCTTCCCCTTCCTGAATCGGCTCACGGGCACCGCCTCCACCTACTTCTATACAGCGGCGCTGCTGAACTTGGTGGGACTTGCCTGCTGGATCTGGATGAAGCCCAAGGCGGAGCGGAGCCGGTAGCGCCGGAAAAATGTTTTTCCCTAGGAGCAAACCATGAGTGACCTTATCGATTTGCGGAGCGACAGTGTGACCCGCCCCACCGAAAGCATGCGGCGCGCCATGGCCGAGGCGGTGGTGGGCGACGACGTCTTTGGCGAAGACCCGACCATCAACCAGCTTGAGCGGCTGGCCGCCGAGACCCTTGGCAAGGAAGCGGGCTTGTTCCTGCCGAGTGGGACCATGGGGAACACAATCGCGGTCAAGCTCCATACGAAGCACGGGCAGGAGGTAGTCTGCGAAGCAGGTTCACACCTTCTGAACTACGAGCTGGCCATGATGGCTTGGTTCTCCGGCTGCATCCCTAGGCCCGTTCACTCGGAAGATGGGATTCCTCGGTGGGACCAGATCCGGGATGAGGTCCGGTCGGCCGGCCCTTCACGGGCGCCCACCGGCCTCATCGCGTTGGAGAACACCCACATCACGTCCGGCGGTGCCGTCATCCCGGTTGAGGTCATGGACGAGATCTGTGACGGCGTTCACGATGCGGGACTGAAAGTCCACCTCGACGGCGCGCGTATTTTCAACGCCGCCGCTGCTCTCGGCACGGGCGTGCGGGCGCTGGTCGCCAAGGCGGACACCGTCATGTTCTGCCTCTCCAAAGGGCTTTGCGCCCCCGTCGGCGCAGTGCTCGTCGGAACGACGGACGCGATTGCGGCGGGCCGGCTCTACCGCAAGAGGCTTGGGGGAGGGATGCGGCAGGCGGGCGTGCTGGCGGCGGCCGGCATCATCGCGCTGCAGGACATGCCGAAGCGTCTCGAAGAAGATCACCGCAACGCCCGTTTCCTGGCGGACGCTCTGGGTCGCGTGCCGGGCATTCGCGTCCCTCATCGCGTGGAGACAAATATCGTGATCTTCGACGTCGTTGGAACGGGGCTCTCGGGCGCCGAGTTCGGCGCGCGTTTGAAACAGCGCGGCATCCTAATCAACGCGGTTAGCGCAACCCAGCTCCGTCTGCTCACGCACTATGATGCCGGCCGTCCGGCCTGCGAACGCGCGCTGGGTGCGATTGAAGAAGTGGCACGAGTCGCGCTGGCCGGCTAGGCCGATCCACTGGGGAGGACGACGCCCAGCCTCAGAGCCGCGTCCTTGAGTTTCTGCCAAACGCCTTCGGACAAGGGGATGCCTTCGCGGCGGCGGATCTCCTCGGCGCGCCATTCGGGGTCGCCGGCCACCAGCACCTCGTCGTAGCCTTGCGCGGGCCGGGCGGACTTCATTTCCGCCACCAGCCAGCGCATGCGCTGCTGGAACTGATCCAAGGGCATGAAGCGGCGCACGTCGATGCCCATGAACATCTGGCTGTTGCGCGCGGGACGGCCCACGGTCTTGACGCCTCCGACCGCGGTGCTCATGGCGCCGCCGCCGAGCACCCCGCACAGGATCTCCACCAGCAGCCCCAGCCCGGAGCCTTTGTAGCCGCCCAGCGGCATGAGCAAACCGTGGTACGCCGTATGCGTATCGGTGGTAGGCACGCCTGACGTATCCATCGCCCAACCGGCGGGAATCTCCGGCTCCCCTTCCATAAACGCTTTGAAGATCTTGCCCACGGCCACGGTAGTCGTCGCCATGTCCAGCAGCCACGGCTTACCCGCATCTCCGGGCACCGACACACAAATAGGATTGGTTCCAACCCGCCCGTCACGGCCTTGCCACGGCGGAACGATGGGGCTGGTGTTGCACATCACGACGCCGATCAATCCCCCGGCGGAGATCCTCTGGGCCCAGAATGCGGCGGCGCCGAAGTGGTTGGACTCGCGAGCCACCACAATCGAGAGCCCGCACTCATTAGCCAGGCGGACTGCATGCCCGCAACAGATGTCCGAAACGACTTGTCCGAGGCCGTTCTCGCCGTCATAGACCAGGCAGCCGGCGCTTTCGGAGACGACGTGCCCGTCCGCCAAAGGATCCACCTCGCCGCGCCCCAACCGCTCCAGATAGAAGGTGAGCAACTGGACGCCGTGGCTGTCGACGCCGCGCAGGTTCGCATCCACAAGGCACTCGGCCGCCAGGCGGGCTTTCCGAGCGGGCGCGCCGGCGCCTTCGAGGAGACGGGAGGCGAAGTCCGTAAGGACCTCGGCCCGAAACAGGATTTCGCGCTCAGACATGTGCCGTGCCCGACCGGCCGCTCGAGCCCTCCGCGTTGGCGTGCGCGATGCGCAGGATATCCTCTGCCACGCGATCCGGCGAATCCACGTTCTTCATGACCAGCCGGCTGGTCTCACCGGCGGTCTCCAGAGACAGGTTGCCCAAGCCGAGCATACGCTGCGTGAGCGTCTGGTCCACGCGCACGTCCTGTACCTTGGTGATCTGAATCAAGCGCTTGGACCGCGCCATGACGCCGCTCTCGTAGCACAACTTGTCGCCGGAGAGGATCAAGCGCGTGAAGCGGCTCTGAATGTGGCGCTTCAGCGGCCAAAGCAGCAGGAGGGCCGGCAGCAGAGCGACACCCACGGGCGCGGTGCCGTACAGGTCCATCGAATAGAGAACGGCGGAGGCGATCACCAGCAGAAAGATGACCGCGTAGGCCGCCCAGATCAACTTCAAGCTCGGTCTGATAACGATGTCTTCCATGGGTACTCCCGATCCCGTATTCTACAGCACGGCGCAGGGGCATTCACCACCGGGCTCAACTCGCTTATCATAGGATTCAGGGAGGAACCATGATCAGACGGGCTTTAGCTTCCGGCGTGCGTAACATTCTTGGCCGCCGGCACACTCTTCGCGGATTTCAGCTACGACCAGTCTTCCAAGATCACCGGCGGCATGATGGCGGGTGCGATGAAGGTGATTGGGGTGTTCTCCAAACAGGCCACCCAACCCATTCGGAGCACGGTGATGGTGAAGGGCGACCGCATGGCGCACGTCGGCGCGGAAACGGTACAGGTGATCGACCTCGGCAAGGAGACCATTACCGACATCAACCTGAAGAACAAGACTTACTCCGTGATGACCTTCGAGCAGATGGTCCAGGCGATGGATCAGATGGCCAAGAAGGCGGCGGCGCAGTCCGATGACAAAAAGGCGGAGATGAACTTCAAAGCGTCGGTGAAGGAGACCGGACAGACCAAGGTGATCTCGGGCCTGAACACGCGGGAGGTGATTCTGACCCTGATCATGGAAGGTACGGACAAGGAGTCCGGCAACAAGGGGAGCATGAACGTCATCTCGGATATGTGGATGGCTCCGGATGTGCCGGGCTACGGCGAGGTCCGGGCTTTCCACCAGCGCATGGCCGCCAAGCTGGCCTGGACGCCCGGCAGCTCCGCGTTCACCCAAGGACGCGGGGACATGTCCAAGGCGTTCGCGGATCTATCGAAGGAGTCGGCCAAGCTGGAGGGCGTGCCGGTGCTGCAAGTGGTCTCGATGGGGGCCGCCGCCGAGGGGCAGCCGGCCGCGCAGCCCCGCCAGCAAGAACAGCAGCGCGAGCAGCCGTCGGTAGGAGGCGCACTCGGACGCCTCGGCGGGCTGGGGGGATTGGGGCGTCGCAAGCAGGAACCGGCGAAGCAGGAACAGCCGGCCTCGGCCAGCGCTCCGGGCACGCTGTTGGAGATGACCACCGAGACGATTAACTTCTCCGGCGGTCCGGTGGACGTATCGAAATTCGAGGTACCGGCGGGCTTCAAGCAGGTGCAGAACGATCTCGTGAAGGCCCTGAAATAGGTACTTGCGGGCTGTTCAGCGGCCGAAGATTTTGCGGCGGAGGCCGGACAGGCTGTCTCCCAATCGGCCGAGGTAGGACTTCTCGGGCGTCTTCCCCTGCGCGGCTGCCGCGGAAGCCGGGGGAGGCGACGTCTGCAGAGGGTGGTTCCACGCCACTTTGGACTCCAGACGCACACGGAATCCCTGGAATGCGTAGGTGCGGCGGACGCGCGAGCCGTCTTTCTCCTCGACGATGATAGAGAAAGATGGGCCCGCACCCGGTCTTTGCATCACCTCCACCGGGTAGTACCCTTTCAGCTTCCTCTCGATGAACGCGGTTTCGTAGCGGCTGCGCCGGAGGCTCCAGACAAAGACCCGGACTGCGTCGAACTCGTACGGCTGGCCTCCCTTGGAGATGGTGGTCCAAAGCCAGTTCTGTTTGACGCGGTCGCCGTCCCGCACCTCGCCGAGCGAGAAGTAGGACATGATCCGATGCCCTTCGGCGTATTGGGCCACTTCGTCGGGAATGCTCATGAAGAGCATGCGTGTCACGACCCAGCCGGCCTCGGCGCCCGAGAGCCGGACCAGCGACCAATCCTCGGTGCGCGCCGGAGATACGACCAGGCGGTGGGCCACCACGGCGGCGTGATCGCCCTCGCGGAACTGCTGGAAGCTGGGAGACTCGCGGCTCGGCTCGGTGTGTACATTCAAAGTGTCGAGAACGGTGGCCTGGCCTTGCGAGGGAAGCGTGGCCGCCCAGCGGCCGAGGGCGCGCAGTCCCTCCATCTGCTCGGGGCCGAACAGGAGGTCGCCATCGATCCATCCAACGGCTCCGGAACTGGCGCGCACTTTCACGAAGCGTCGCCGCCGTTCCAGGATTTCCAGCCGCTCGCCGTGACGCACCGTCGCCACGGAGGGCTGGCGCGGCCCTAGCTCCTGCCGCAGATTCAGAGTGGCGGGGGCCACGAAGCCTTCTCCGATGACGGGCTCACGGCCGCCCGAGCCACAACCGGCAAGTATAAGTGCGGCAATAAGATAGCGGACTCGGAGGCCGAACATGGGCGAGCTAGTCTCTCAAGAAAGAGTCTAGCAGGACGAGGCGGGCTCGGCGCGCGAAATGGGTGAATGAGTGGGCTGACGCCGCCGCCCGCCGCCGGTGATTGGCAGCAAGCGTGCCCGTCGGATCGGCATTCTCACTCCGGAGCAGCGCGATGAATCGATGCTTGGCTGACGTCAACGTCTGGCTGGCACTGCTGGTGATGCAGCACGAGCATCACCGGACGGCCGTGAAGTGGTTCGACAGGCTGCCGGCTGGCGAGGCGGGGCTTTGCCGCATGGTCCAATTGGCGCTGATCCGCCTGCTCGGCAATCGTTCGATCATGGGAGACTCCGCCGTCTCCGCCGCCGCTGCCTGGAACCTGATCGAGACGCTGCTTGAAGACGAGCGCGTGTCAATGATCCCCGAGCCGCCCCGAATCGATTCCGTGTTGCCTGCCCTGTTGAAGTACCCCGTCCCCACTGGGAAACTGGTCGGCGATGCCTATCTGGCGGCGTTCGCCATGAGTGATTCCCGGAGGCTCGTCACGCTGGACCGGGGATTCCGGCGATTCCGCGGGCTGGAAGTCGAACTACTGGTGCGCTGAGCGTCGGCTCATTGCGCGGGGACGTAGGTTCTCAGCATTAGAGAGCCCGGGTGCATCACCAGCGGGAAGGGATCGGCCGCGGCGGGCACGTACCAGGCGTCGCCGGCAACGAAGCGCTCGCGTCCCAAGCGGCCGCCGCCTTCGAGAGCGATGAGCAAGTGGAAGCGCGCCGGGTCCGGCCGGTAGAACGGCTCTGTCAACACCAGCCTCTCGGTGACGAAGTACGGGCAGGACGCCAGCAGATTGCCCTGCGGAGCCAGCGGGCCCGGATGCGGCTCCAGCACCGCAACCTCCAGCCCTCGTTCCAGGTGCAATTCGCGCGGGCGGCCGTAGTCGAAGAGCCGGTAGGTGATGGGATTGTTCTGGTTGATTTCGCAGACCGTGATCCCGGCTCCCAGCGCGTGCACGGTGCCCGCGGGGATGAAGTAGACCTGGCCCGGAATTGCGGGCCACCAGCGCAGCAGGTGCTCGATCTCGCCGGAAATGGCGGCTTCGCGCGCGCGCTCAAGAGTAATGGGTTCAAGGAAGCCCGCGGCCAGAGTGGCGCCCGGTTCGGCTCGCAGGACGTACATCATCTCGGTCTTGCCGCCGGGGCTCGCCTCGTGGGCCCTGGCGTAGGCGTCGTCGGGATGCACCTGCACCGAAAGCCGCTCCGAGGTGAAGATGAACTTCACCTGGATGGGCAACCGGTGAGGACCGGGGTCTTCGAACCAGACTTCGCCGATCCGGCCGCCCACGGAGTGGAACCAAGGTTCCAGGCCGGAAACGCCCCAAATCTTCTGGTGAAAGCTGGACCCCAGGCGAACCGGTTCTTCGCTCATTCCATCAACCCCAGCAAGAAGCGGCTCAAGCGGTCCATCCCGCGTTCGATGTCCCGCATGGCAACCGCGAAAGTGATTCGTATGTGACCGCGGCTGCCGAATGCCTCGCCCGGAACAACGGCCACTTCGGCCTCCTCGAGAAGCTGCTCGGCAAACTGCGCCGCGCTATGAATGCGCCTCCGGCCCAGGACCGCGCTGATGTCCGGATACAAGTAGAACGCGCCTTGCGGCTCGTGACAACGAATCTGCGGGATGCGCCGCAACCGCTCGAGGGCGAAGTCGCGGCGGCGGCGGTATTCGCCAAGCATCTCGCCGACGAAGGCCTGGTCGCCGTTGAGGGCTTCCACTGCGGCCTTCTGCGCCACTGAGTTCGGGTTCGACGTGGAGTGGCTCTGCAGGCGGGCTATGGCTGCGACTACCTGCGGAGGCCCGAGGGCGTAGCCGATGCGCCAGCCGGTCATGGCGTAGCTCTTCGAGAGAGAGCCGGCGACGATCACCCAACTGCGGGCGCCGGCAACCGAGGCCACCGAGTAGGGCATCCCATCGAACACCAGGTGCGCGTAGCACTCGTCGGTGATCAGCCAAATCCGGCGCTTGGATGTGAGGCGGTAGATCTTCTGGAATTCCTCGGGCGGAATCACGTGCCCGCTGGGGTTGGAGGGCGAGTTCACAATCAGGGCGCGGGTCTTGTCCGTGATGTGCTTTTCGACAATCTCCGCCGTCAGCGCGAAACCGGTCTGGGGATCGGTTTCGGCAAACACGCAGACTCCGCCGGAATAGGCGACCACGTCGGCGTAAGTGACCCAATAGGGCACCGGGATGATGACCTCGTCGCCGGGGTCGATCAAGGACTGCAGAGCGCCGAAGATGGCGTGCTTGCCGCCGTTCGAGATCACGCATTCCGAGGGCGTGTAGGCGGTGCCGAAATCCGCGGCGTGCCGCTCGCAAACGGCCTCTCGCAACTCCAGGGTTCCTCCCGCCGCGGTGTAGCGCGTGAAGTCGTCCTTGATGGCCTGGACGGCGGCCTGCTTCACGTTGCGCGGCGTGGGGAAATCCGGCTCACCGGCGCCCAGGTCCACAATGTCGCGGCCGCGGGCCCGCAACTTGGCGGCATTCATGGCGACCTTCATGGTCGCGGAAACACTCATGCGCGAGATACGCTCCGACAATCGAGCAGCCAATGAAGTCCCCCCGTTATTCGCCCTTGAGTACGCGCCCCTTCAAACGTGCTTCCACCACCGGCGGCACGAGACCGGAAATGTTGCCGCCCAACCCGAAGACCTGCTTGACAAGACGAGAGCTGACAAAAGAGTAAGCCTCGCTGGACATGAGAAAGACCGTTTCGATGTCGGGAGCGAGACGCGTATTCATGAGCGCCATCTGGAGCTCGTACTCGTAGTCGGAGATGGCCCGGATGCCCCTCAGGATAACCTGGGCCTTCCGGGCGGCCATGTAGTCGACCAAGAGACCGTGGAAGGAGGCCACCTCGACGTTCGGAATGGAGACGAGCACCTCGCGGAGCATCTCCATGCGCTCGCCGACGCTGAAGAGCGGCTCCTCCTTGGAGGCATTCTCCAGGATGGCCACGATCAGTCGGTCAAAGAGCTTGGAGCCGCGCTGTACCAGATCGAGATGCCCGTTGGTAATGGGGTCGAATGAGCCTGGGTAGATTCCAACCACGCCGCGACGATCGCCTGTCAAGTGATAGCAGCCTTTCCAATCGAAGTGATTCTCCATTCTAACAACAGGGGGTGACCGGGTGGCCTGCTGGGCTAGAATGAACTCAGTGAAACAGCCTCCGCAAGGGGTTTTCGTGAGATTGACTCGATGGCTAGGCGGTTGCGAAGTGTCCGTTCTGCTCGCGGTGGTTGGGATTGCGGCGGGAGTGGGAACGTTTGCCTTGGTTGCCAGCGCGGTGAACGCGGGCGACACGCAGGGCTTCGACGGGCAGATTCTTCTGGCGATGCGCCGGTCGGCCGACCTTGCGCCGAAAGGTTCGCCGGTTTTTCAACAAGCGGCGCGCGACATCACGGCACTGGGCAGCTCAGTCGTCCTTGGACTGATTACACTGATCACCTGCGGCTTTCTGGCACTCGACGGCAAGACCCGTATGGCGTTCTTTGTCTGTGTGTCCGTGACCGGCGGACTCACGGCGTCTTCGCTCCTCAAGGACGTTTTTCAACGTCCCCGGCCGGATCTCGTCCCCTATGCGGTTTACGTTTCGGGCACAAGCTTTCCCCAGCGGGCATTCGATGATGTCCGCTGTCACCTTTCTGACTTTGGGGGCGCTGCTCGCGACGCTCTCAGAAACGAAAACGCCTCAAGGCCTATTTCCTCCTGCTCGCCACCCTGCTGACCGTCATAGTCGGTTTGAGCCGCGTCTATCTCGGCGTTCACTGGCCCACCGATGTCCTGGCCGGCTGGACCGCCGGCGCGGTGTGGGCGCTGCTGTGCTGGCTGGCGGCCCGCTGGCTGCAGAGCCGTAGAGCGATCGAGCCGGAAGGGACGGTGCCATAATGCCGGCACACCAGAGGAGTGGGATCATCTTGATATGCTCGCCATTTCGCTCGATGTGATTCTGGATTCGCGGGACGAATCGATCTACGACATCCGCACCAAAGCTCCGGGCCCCCCCGGCGCGCTCCCTCTGACGCCCGAGATCATGCGGGACTTCTCCTCCGGCGACCTGTTCGGCTGGACGATGGATGCCGCCATGGGCTGGGACCCGTCCAAGCTCGGAGGCAAGGAGATCCTGATTCTGAGCACGCACGGCGGCGTGCGCGCCCCGGACGGGACACCCATCGCGCTCGGTCTGCACACGGGGCACTGGGAGGTCGGACTGCTGGTCGAAGCCGCGGCCCAGGAGTTGAAGAAACTGGGGGCGATTCCGTTCGCCACCTCGTGCAGCGATCCTTGTGACGGCCGCACGCAGGGAACCGCGGGCATGCTCGACAGCTTGCCCTTCCGCAACGACGCCGCCACCATCTTCCGGCGCCAGATCCGGTCGCTGCCGAGACGCAGTGGCGTGCTCGGGGTGGCGGCCTGCGACAAGGGCGTCCCGGCCATGATGATGGCGCTGGCGGCCATGCACGACCTGCCCTCGGTGCTGGTTGCCGGGAGGCGTGATGCTGCCGGCGGAAGACGGCTGGAACGCGTCTTCGGTTCAATCCATCGGGCCGCAGTACCTGCACGGACAGATCACCCTCGAAGAAGCGGCCTCGGCGGGCTGCCACTCCTGCGCTTCGCCCGGCGGCGGGTGCCAGTTCCTGGGGACGGCGGCGACCTCGCAGGTGGTGGCGGAGGCGCTGGGGATGACCCTGACGCACGCGGCGCTGGCGCCTTCGGGACAGCCGATCTGGATGGACATGGCGCGCCGGTCCGCGCGTGCCGTGATGGCCCTTGAAGCACGCGGCCTGCGGATGAGGGACATCCTCAGCGAGGCCTCCATCCATAACGCGCTGGTGACGCACGCGGCCTTCGGAGGATCGACCAACCTGATCCTGCACATGGCGGCCGTGGCGCACGCGGCGGGACTGCGGCGGCCGGGGCGCGAAGATTGGGCGCGCGTGAACGCCCAAGTTCCGCGCCTGGTGGATGTGCTGCCCAACGGACCGCGCAACCACCCCACGGTGCAAGTGTTTCTGGCGGGCGGCGTGCCCGAGGTCATGCTGCACCTCAGGCGGGCAGGGCTGCTCGAAACCGGAGCCATGACGGCGTCGGGCCAGACCCTGGGCGCGATGCTCGACTGGTGGGAGAAGTCCGAGCGCCGCGCCCGGCTGCGCGCGCTGCTCCAGGAGCGCGACGGCGTCGATCCGGACGACGTCATCATGGATCCGGAAACGTCGCGCAACCGCGGAATCACCTCGACGGTTTGCTTTCCGACGGGGAACCTGGCGCCGGAAGGTTCGGTGATTAAGAGCACCGCGATCGACCCCAGCGTGGTGGACGCGGACGGCGTGTTTCGGAAAGTAGGCCCGGCGCGCGTCTTCTTCACGGAGGCGGCCGTCATCGCGGCTATTAAGAGCAGCGGCGAGGATTGTATCCGCGCGGGCGATGTGATCGTGCTGGCAGGACGCGGCCCGCTGGGCGCGGGCATGGAAGAAGCGCACCAGCTCACGGCGGCGCTCAAGTACCTGGATTACGGAAAGCACGTCGCGTTGATTACCGACTCCAGATTCAGCGGCGTATCGACAGGCGCCTGCATCGGCCACGTTTCGCCCGAAGCGCTGGCGGGCGGTCCGCTCGGCAAGGTGCGCGACGGGGACACCATCGAGATCATCGTGGACCGGAACCGGCTGGAAGGTTCGGTGGACATCGTCGGCTGTGGAGGCAAGCGATTCGGCGTCGAAGAGGGCGCGCGGTTGCTGGCCTCGCGCCCGCCGCACCCGGACCTGTTGCCGGATGCGCGACTGCCGGACGACACGCGCCTGTGGGCGGCGTTGCAGGAGGTGAGCGGCGGCCCCTGGGGCGGGTGTGTCTACGATGTGGATGAAATTGTGAGAGTGCTGCAGGCGGGAAAGAAGGCGCTCGGATCTTGAAGGCTCGTCTCTGTCTTCTCGGTTGCCTCGTCGCCCTGCTTGCGGCCGCGCCCGCTGGCCGGCTCGCCGCACAGCAGTTGACGTACACCCCGGTCTCGCAGCAGGTGCTGGAGGAGCGGCTGAAACGGGCCGCCGGCAGCAACCAGGAGAGAGGGGCGGCTTTGCGCAAGCTCTTTGAGGAGGCTGGCTGCGCACAGATCGCCGCGCAGGCGCCCAAAGGGTTGTCTCTCCCGAATGTGCTGTGTACGCTCTCGGGCGATGAGAAGGCCACCATCGTGGTTGGCGGGCACTACGACAAGGTTCCGAAAGGCGAGGGAGTCATCGACAACTGGTCCGGCGCCGCGCTTCTGCCCAGCCTGTTCGAGAGCCTGCATCAGACGCGACGGCGTTTGACGTTTGTGTTCGCCGGCTTCAGCGGCGAGGAAGTGGGGCTGCTCGGGTCGAGGACCTTCGTGAATTTGATGAACGCCGAAGACAGGGCCAACGTGAAGGCGATGATCAACATCGACTGCCTCGGCTTGGGGCCGACGAAGCTCGAGGTGAGGCAGTCGGACCCGAAACTGGTCGAGGCCGTTGCGCGGGTGGCGCATGCCATGAGCCTGCCGGTCGGCGTGGTGAATTTGGGTGGAGTGGGGTTGTCGGATGCAACGTCGTTTCGCGAAATCAGAGTGCCCACCCTGGACTTTCACTCCCTGACCCGGGAGACGCTACGCGTTGTCAACAGTTCCCGCGACAAGGCCAGTGTGCTTCGTCTGTCCGACTACGCAGACAGCTACCGGCTGATCGGGGGCGTGCTCGCCTTTGTCGACGTCAACTGGGGCGTTTCCGAGCCGCGCCCGTAACATAGTGACCGCAGTGCAGAAGGCCGGCCACAATCAGTCGCCTGCCTACGGTCTAACGAAAAACGGAATATTCGCGGTGGCGCCGTTGCCCTTGCCGTCCAGCACAAACACGAAGACACGGTAGGCGCCCTCCTTCTCGGGAGCGGCAAATGTCAGGTCGCGGCCGGCGGCTTTCTGAATAAGTTCCGTCATGGGCTTGGATCGTACTTCGCCCATCCCCGCGTATCCTCCCGGCGCAACCTCCAACATCACCTCCCACCGGAACGTCAGAGGATCGCTCTCGGGATCTTCCACCTTCAGCGCAGCTTTGTTTGTGCTGCCGGGCTTCAGATACACACTGTCCGCGGCGGCCTGGCCGTCGATGCGGAGATCCTCCACTCGCGGGGCACGATTCGCGGGCCATCGCCCGGTCCACAGATACTGCATCGTGTTTACCGCTTCCGTTCGCTCGCCCGATTCGAGGAACATTCCGTACCAGGAGTGCGTGCGCTCCTGCCGCCAGGCCCAGATGAAAGCATAGGAGCCGAGGCAGCGCTCACTGTCCTTGACCACCGTGCTCTGGTAGCGCTCCATGTAGCGCTGGGCCTTCTCCGTGCTGGTCTCTTCGATGGATGCCTTCCACGCGGTTCGCGGGACCTGCCAGTCGCCCGAGGGCCCCCACTCGGTGAGAACGTACGGCTTGTTCCATTGGTTCTGGCGGATCTTTGCGGGCACCGCCTCGACGCCCCTGTAGTAATTGACGCCGAGCAAATCGAGATCCGGCGCGCGCTTCATGATTTCCTGGATGTCTCCGGAGTTGATCGATCCATCGCCGATGACCGTTAGGGCCGGGTGGTTCGGGTCCACTTCGTGAATCATGCGGGCCACGTCGTTTACCGCGTTCCACACCTGCCGGTTCTTGTATCCGACGGAAAGTTCGTTGCCGATGGCATACATCAGCACGGCAGGGTGCTCTTTCACCTGGAGGACGCGCTCTTTCATCTTCTCGAATTGGTCGCGCACGGCCTTCTCGTCGCTGTAGTCGAACTTGTGTACCGACTCCATCCGCATGGGCAGGTTCACGAGAACGCTCAGCCCAAGACGGTGGGCCTCATCGAGCGTCCGCGTGTTGGCGCCCGCGCGGATGGAATTGGCGCCGCGGTCCGCCAGATCCTTGAGCGAGACCTTCCCATCCTGATCTCCAACCCAGACGGCCCCTTTGATGAGGTACGGGCGGCCGCCACGGTAAAGTTGGAACCGGCCATTTTCGCTTCGGATCTCGGCCTTGATCGGCGTAAGCTTATCTTGGGCCTGAGCAGCCGCCCAGAATGCGCCTGAGCAGAGCAGCACGGCGAGGCACCCGGCAATCCTTTTACAACAACTGATCTCCATCACGGTTTGAGTCTACAACAACAAAGCGACCCGTGACCGGCGGCGGATTTGAGATACTGTGTCCCGATGGACGAGGACAACAACATGCGGAACAAGAAGAGTATCAGGCTCGCCGTGGGGACAATTGTGGCTGGACTGCTGCTCGCGGCCAGCCCGGTGCAGGCGCAGAAGACCGTGGTGTCGCTGTGGCCCAACGGGGCGCCGGGATCCGAGAACTGGACACAAACGGAAGCGGAGTACCCCATGGGAACCTCCGGCGCCAGGGGCGTGCGCAACGTTACAAAGCCCAGCATCACGGTGTATTTGCCCGCCGCCGGCAGCGGCAGCGGGACTTCCGTAATCGTCGCCCCAGGCGGCGCATTTCGGATGTTGTCCTGGGATGCCGAGGGCACCATGGTCGCCGATTGGCTCCAGCAGCACGGCGTCGCGGCGTTCGTGCTGAAATACCGGCTAACCGACACCGGAACCGACGAGCAGTTCGCGCAATCGCAGGCGCGCGGCGGGGCCGGTGGAGCGGGCCGTGCGCCAGCCACCGGCGGCGCCAGCGCGGGGCGCGGCGGCGCACCTGGCGGTCAAGCCGCAATTCGGACCATGGCGGCCGCTGACGGCTTGCAGGCGATGAAGGTTGTTCGTGAGCACGCCGCGGAGTGGCGCATCGACCCGGCCAAGGTCGGGTTGATGGGCTTCTCGGCCGGAGGTTATGTGGTGGTGCAGGCCGCGCTGGAACACAGCGCCGGGACGCGGCCGGATTTCGTCGCTTCCATTTACGGCTGCTGCATCACTGCCGCCGATCTGAAGGTGCCCGACGACGCGCCGCCGATCTTCTTCCTGCATGCCTACAACGACCCCGTGTCCGCCTCCAGCCCCTCGCTCTATCTTGCCTGGAAGGCCGCCAACAAGCCCGCGGAACTGCATACCTACGCCGCCGGCGGCCACGGCTTCGGGATGCCGAAACACGACCTCCCCAGCGACGGCTGGATCGAACGTTTCGGCGACTGGCTGCGATACCAGAAGCTCATGAAATAGGGGACGGTGCTTCCGTCGGCGCCGCGACGGGAGCTCTTCGTTCCAAGGCGCGTCAGATTTCACACTTCCTAGAACGGGACTAACTGGATGCCTTGCTGGTGGGATGGGGATTTGCTGGATCGGTCAAGCACCAAATCACCGGAAAGTCCTTGCGCGCCGGAGGCCAGCCGAGGGACAGTTCTGGTCTTGGCTACCCTAAGCTGGCTTTGTTTGTCACCCACTGGGTGTGGACCTCCGCGGCGTATTCAAGCTGCCCCCAGCTTCTGGATCGCATTGATGGCGCTGCCGTAGAAACTGGCGCTGCCGAAATTGCCGCTCTTGAGTACCACCGGTGCGCTGAGACCGCTGAGAGGAAGGCAAAGAGGCACCCCCGGCTCGATGTTGCGCCCGACCTCCAGCGCGCCTAACCCCAGCGTGCGGCAGATAGCACCCGAAGTCTCTCCGCCGGCGACGATGAGTCCCGCGGGTGGACACTGCTCCACAACCCGCAAGACGAGTTGTGCAAGGGCGTAGGCGATTCTCAAGCCGGCCTCGCCGGAACTGAGACCTTGCTCGCGCGCCCACTTCCCTACCCGCTCGATGTCGGCGGCTGATGAAGCAGTGCGGATCAGACAATCGCAGCCGGAAGGGATGGACTGCAACAGCGCGCCCGAGGCCAGTGCGATCGGGTCCAGAACAACGCTACTGGCCCCGTGGTCTTCGAACCATTCATTCTGCCGGCGCGTCGCCTCGGAGCAACTGCCGGCCACCACCAGGAAACCACGGCCGCCGGAGTGCGAGCGGCGCGGCTCGAGCCCGGCGGGAATCCACCACCCTTCGCGCCGCCAGATGGCCGGGAGCTTCATGGCCGGGGCCGAACTGCCGCTGATCAACGGCAGATGCGCGATGGCTTCGCAGACGTCCTCGAGATCGGTGTCGCCGATGCAGTCCAGGATCGCGATCTCGACGCCTTCGCCGCGCAGGGAGTCGAGTTTCGCGCGCGTGACCGGGTACGCCGCCAGTCCTACGCGGCGCCTGGTTTGACATTGCAGGTGGCTTACCAGATCCGGGTTGAGCATGGGCGTCAACGGGTGGTTGCGCATGGGCGATTCCGACAACAACTGCCCGTGCACGAAATGGTGGCCCATGTAGGTAGTGCGGCCATTGACGGGCAGTGCCGCGAGCGCAATGGTGAACGGCTCGCCGAGTTCATCCATCGCCGCATCGAGGGACGGCCCGATGTTGCCTTCGGTGGTGGAGTCGAAGGTGCTGCAGTATTTGATCTCGAGGACCCGCGGGGCCAGCGCGCGGAGTTTTCTGGTTGCTTCTCGAGTGCGCGAGTAGGCTTCCTTGGGCGGAAGCGCACGCGAGCCAGTTCCGAGGATCACTGCATCATAACCCGCGCTCCAGCGCTCCGGATCGCCGTCGACCACCAGCACGGTTCGCAGCCCTTCTTCCGAGAGCATTCCAGCAAGATCGGTGGCGCCGGTGTCATCGTCTGCAACGGCGCAAAACAGGGGCCGGCTCATAGAAATCGCCGCCGCAATTCGGCAATCTGCGATTTGGTGAGCGCGCGCCCACGCGAACCGAGCAGGAAGCAGAGCTTCGCCTGTTCTTCAATCTCCTCAGCCAAAGCCGCCGCTTCCTTGAGCGAGCGTCCAATGGCGATGGAGCCGTGATTGCGCAATAACACGGCGGGGCTCCTGGCGGCGGCTTCTTCGACGGCGGGCCCCAGCGCGGCGTCTCCCGGCGGAAAGTAGTCCACGACAGGCAGACACGCAAGACGCATTGCGTAATAGGGCGTATAGACCGGCATCGCGTCGCTGGTATCGAGGTCGTCGAGACAGGACAGCGCGGTGGCGTGGCAGGAATGCAGATGCACCACGGCACATGCGTCGGGGCGCGCGCGGTACGCAGCAAGGTGGAAGGGGATCTCCTTGCTAGGCCGCGAACCGGCCAGCGAGGTGCCGTCCAAGGACACCTCAGCCAAAGCATCCTCCGAGAGGTCGCCAAAGGAGCTGTTGGTGGGGCTAACAACCACCCGATCCCCGATGCGCGCACTGATGTTGCCCGCGGTGCCATAGGCGTAGCCGCGGGAATAGAGCGACCGCGCGATCGCAACCAACTCGGCCCGCTCGCTCACCCGGTAACCTCCGCCGCCGGCAGGCGCACGGCGCTCCGGCTTGCCGCGGATTCGTAAATGGCATCCACCACCTGCAACGTCTTGAGATAGTCATCGCCATTCGATTCGAACTCGGCGCCTGACAGGAAGCAATCGACGAAGTGCCGCTCGGTGGCGTAGACGCAGTCTCCCGCGAAGTTCACATTGGCTCGGGCGTATTCGACATCGCGGCCGGATTCGCTCAGTCGCTTGACGCGAAGATTCGAGCCGGTGTCCAGTGTGAGGTGCCCCTCGGTCGCATCAATGCGCAGTTCGCCGAACGTGAAGCGCGGCGACGCCGATTCCACTTCGTTGTAGCGGTTGGAGTCCCAGATGGCGGTAGCCCCATTGGCGAAGCGGAAGAACACCTGCCCGGCATCCTCCCCCTTGATCACCGGGTTGAGCCGGCGTAGGTTCGCGTACACCTCCACGACTTCGCCCAGCAGGTAGCGGAAGGTGTCCACGAAATGCACGCCAGTCTCATAGACCAGCAGCCGCGGGTAGTCGCGGAAGAAGGGCTGGCGGTCGAGATAGGCACCCTCACCCCAGCCATCACCCATGCGCATGCGGAAGTAGATGTGCGTGAACTCGCCGATGTCTCCGGCCTGCTGCATCGACTTGATCTTGCGATACCACGGCTGCCATCGCCAGTTCTCATGTACCATGAAGCGGACTCCGGCGGCCTTCGCCGACTCCACAATTCTCCGGCTCTCTGCGAGGGTGGGTGCCAGCGGCTTCTGGCAGATGATGTGCACGCCGCGTTCGGCGAGGAACGCGCACATCTCCGCATGCGTTTCCGGTGGAGTGATGATATCGGCAAAGTCCGGGCGTTCGCGGTCCACCATTTCTCTCCAGTCCGCGTAGTATCGCGGCACGCCGTATGCGCCCATCATCTCGCGAGCCTTCGATTCCGTGCGGTTGTAAATGGCCTGGATACTGGCTTCGGGGATCCTCGTCCAGGCCTCGTATTGAAACCGCGAGAAGTAACCGGCGCCCATCGCGACGCCTTTCAGGGGCAGGGTGGATTTCATGTTCGTGTGTCCTCCGGCTCTAGGGACGTCATGCGGAACCAGCAGAACAGCGCCCCGACGTTGATCACGGCCGCAACTAGAAAGTAGGTCGAGGCGCTGCCGGTCAAGCCGTGGAGAAATGGGAATGCGTTGGCGCTGACGAATGCGCCCAGGTTGCCCAGCATATTCATCGCGCCCGAAATGCTGCCTGCCTTGGCGCCCGCGATGTCGGCGCAGAAGACCCAACTGGGACTGATGGTCATGTCCGCGCCAAATGCGGCCACGGTGAAGCAAACGATCGCCGCTTCGGCGGAATCAGCCCGCGTCAGGGCGACCAGCGCCACCGCCGAGGAAGCGAAACCCAGCATCGCTGGGAGACGCCGGGACCAGGCGCGCCAGGCGGAGCGATAGAGTGCGTCCACCAGCCAACCGGTCAGCCATTGCGACGTCGCCCCCAGCAGCAGCGGAATCATGGCATACGCCGCCGCCCTGGAGTCGCTCAGTTGGTATTGCTGTTTCAGGTAAGGCAACATCCAGGACAAGCATAGAAAGAAAGTGAAGTTGCTGGCGAAGTACTGCGCCATCGCCAGAGCCAAGCCGCGCGAGCGAAAGAGGCTGCCGAGCGGGGCCGCCGAGCCGGTGCCCGCGTTGTCCCCAGCCTCGCGGCCCGCCGGGTGATCGCGGAACCATACCAGCCAGAACAGCGCCCACACGACGCCCACGCATCCGAGAATCAGAAACGACGGCCGCCAGGACCAGCGCGCCAGCATCCATGCGAGCAGAGGAAACGACAGCGCCGCGCCCAATCGCGAGCCCGAGAACAGGACCCCAATCGCGCGGCCCCGTTCGCGCGGCGGAAGCCAATTCACAATCGCCCTGGCGCTGCCTGGAAACGCACCCGCTTCACTGATGCCGAAGAGAAATCGGATGGCGACGAGCGACGCCAGACTCCATGCCACGCCGGTGAACGCGGTCAGCGCACTCCAGGCACCGACCACGCACGCCAGAGCCAGGCGCGGCCCCGCATGATCGGCAAGCCACCCCGACGGGATTTGGGCCAACGCGTAGCCCAGAGCAAAGGCGCTGAAGACCAGTCCCATCGCGCTGTCCGACAGTCCCATCGCCGCCGCGATCGGTCCCTTTGCGCTGGAGATGCACACCCGGTCGATGTAGGTGATCATGGATAGCACAAATAGGGCAACCACGACGGCATAGCGGCGGGCGCCGCCGGACGGCGCGGAGATCGCACGGGGGGCCTCGGTGGGCAGTTTCAATCGCTCTCTCCTAAAAACAAGCGGCAAGCCGTGCCGCTCAGAATGTTTTGCTTGTCTTGGTCCGGGATATCGAGCGAGAGAATCTTGCCCATCTCGTCGGATAGGTTCTCCGGCAAGTCCGATCCGATCATCAGCCGGTCGCTCGGCACTTCGGCGAGGACTTCCAGTACCTGCTGCGCCGTGAGACTGGAAAGCTCCAGAAAAACGTTAGGGCAGAAGACGGCGGCCAGTATCGCTTCGTGCACAAAGATGCCGCCCCCGCAGTGGGCCACAACAATGCGGAGATCGGGGAACCTCCGCGCGGGCCTCATTAGAAGAGATGGCAAGGAGAACGGCAGTCCGGAGCCAGTGTGGCAAATGACCGCCATTTTGTTCTCGAGCGCTGTCTCAAAGAAGAAGTTGCTCCGCACCGAGAAAGGATTTAACCCGTGGTATTGCGGCTGCAACTTCAAAGCGCAGAAGCCGTACTCTTCGCGGCAGCGCCCGACTTCCTCCCGAAACACGGGCTCTGCCACGAACGGGTACAGACACGCCGAGCCGCACAGGCGGTCCGGGTGCGCGCGAACCGCCCTGCCAATCTCATCATGCTCCGCCCGCCAGTCATCGACGACCGGGTATGGGATCGCGAGCGAGCGCTCGATGCCAAATCGATCCATTTCGCGCAGCAGTTCATCGGCTGAGTAGGCGCGTCCGGTGTGGCGGGCCTTGCCTACGTGCGTGTGGGTGTCGAATATGCGATAGCCGTGGGTCATCGAGTGATCTTGGGATCGGCGAGCCGGGGCAGCGCCCCTATAATCGCATCGCCCATCTGCGAGGTGGAGAACACGCCGCCCATGTCGCGTGTGCGGGCCTTCCGGTCGGAGAATACGGAGCGCACGGCTTCGTAAACCATGCCGGCCGCGCGCCGCGTGGCGGGCGTGTCGAGCCAGTCTAGCAGCATGGCGGCAGAGAGGATGGTGGCCACCGGGTTGGCGATTCCCCGGCCGGCGATGTCGGGCGCGGAGCCGTGGGAGGGTTGAAAGACGGCGTAGCGCTCGCCGATATCGGCGGAGGGCGCCATGCCCATGCCGCCCACCAGAGCCGCCGCCAGGTCGGAGAGGATGTCGCCGAACATGTTCTCAGTGACGATGACATCGAACATCTCCGGCCGTTGAACGAAATACAGTGCGGCCGCGTCCACGTAGACACGATCGGCCTCTACGCCGGGGAACTCACGGGCCACCTCGTCGAAGACCTGCCGGAAGAACGCCATCGAGGGCAGGACGTTCGCTTTGTCGACCAGCGCGACCCGTTTGCGCCTTCGCAGCGCGAGTTGAAACGCCGCACGGATCACACGCTCGGAACCGGCCCGCGTGATCAGCATCGTGTCGGTGGCACGATCCGCCGCCGGATCGCGCGGCACCTTACGGGTTGAGAAGAGTCCTTCCGTGCTCTCCCGGACCAGTAAAAGATCGATGTCGCCGGCCCGGCGCCCACCGAGCGGCGAATCGTCCGGATGGAACAGATAGATCGGGCGCAGGCCTTGATAGAGATCCAGTCGCTCGCGCAAGTCAAGCTGCGGCGTCATCTCCACGCCATCCGGCCAGCGCACGTCGGGCAGACCCATGGCACCGAGGAGGATCGCATGGAACTCCGGCAGGCGCTCGAAGACGCTCTCCGGCAACGGATTACCCCTCCTCAGGAATTCGCCGGCGCCGATAGAGAACTCTTCGGTCTCCAGGCGGAATCCATCAACCCGTGCCTCCACCGCGCGAAGAACGCGCACGGCTTCCGCGGTGACGTCGGGACCGATCCCGTCCCCGGGAAAGAGCGCGATGCGAAAGATCTGCATCAAGCCCCGGTCACCTCTTGAAGCTTGGCGAAGAACTGCTTCTTGCGTTCGGTGTTGATGCCCCAGTTCACCGGCGGGCACTGGTAGCCGTCGGAATAGTCGCTCTTGCCTGGATCGAAATATCCCCACGAAACATAAAGCCCCAGCGCAGCCATCATGTGGTTGTCCGCTTCGTCGAACCGGAAATGGTCGTCTTCGTTGATCAGGACCGGCATAGGCCGGTAACCATCCGCTTTCCGGGAAGTCCCGATCATGTTCCGAATTCTGGCCGGATCGTCCGGTCCGTTGCCGTGCAGCAGAAGAAAGTCCGAAGCCTTGACGACATTGGACGCCGCCGGCGTGCCACCGCCGTAACTGGTACCCACAAGCAGCCGCCGCCCGCCTCTCGTGGTGTTCTTGGCAAGATCGATCAGTTCGTGCACTCGCGCCGGCTTCAGGATATCGTGGTCATACGCACTGACGTTCGTTTCGTTGTCGATTTCCACAAGCACGTTAGTATAGTTGCTGTCCAATAGCCAGTTGGTGGCGTTGACCACGGCGCGCTTGACTGCCGCCTCGTCCTTCACTCGCTGATCCTGACCGAAATAGAAGAAGCCCACAATCGCCACCATGCCCAGTTCATCCGCACGATCGAGAATCCGGGCCAGGCGCTGCATGTAGGCGGGCCGCAAATTGCCGTCTGGATCGATCGCCGTGTTCTCCCAGGGCTGGCCCTTGGAATAGCCCTCGGGGCTTCCGCCCTGGAGGTTGACGGTGAAGGCGAGCAGACCGCGCTTGCGCCACTCCGGCATGGCCGCTACGAATTCGCGGGTGTTGCGCTCAGGGTCCCACTTGCCGGTATCCGGATAGGCCCACTTGCCGCGCGTCTCCAGGTTGAGATCGTCGAAGATTCCCTGCACGACGCGCTGGTTCATCAATAGGCCTTCGATCTTCATGCCGTTGTAAGTACGGCCAGCGTATGTCGGTTTCCCGTTGATGAAGAACTGGTCGGCCCTAATTGAGACTTGAGTCCGCCGGGCTCCGCGAACTTGGGCGGCCAGTGGCGTGACGCCCGCGAGATGGAGGAATGTTCTGCGATTCATGGTGTCTAGCCGGAATTTCCGATCTGGCTTCTCCGCTGCCTTCGAGTGTACAACAACACCCTTCATTCAAACTGCTCTTTCCGTGCTCTCCATCCGTCGCACCTGCGTCGACCTATAATATTGTGGACCGCATATCTGCATCCGCAGAGAAGACGTCCAGCAACACGACCTGACCGGTGACGGCTCGTTGGAGGAGCGGGTGCCGGCCGACCCTGTATCATGGACGCCGGAAGCGAGAGGAGTTGCTATGGCTGACGAAACAAAGACGAATCGCCGGGATTTTTCCAAGGAAATCGCCGGGGCCGGGTTGCTGTTGGTGGCCGCAGGTTCCGCCAGTGGGCAAGCAGCGCCCGCGCCGCGGCCGGCCGGCACACAACCGAGGGGTCTGCGCATGAAGATCACAAACGCGGAGCCAATTCTGACTGGCAACGAAGTGTTCCTCAAGATCGAGACAGACGCGGGCATCGTGGGCTACGGGGATGCGACCAACAGCTTCATTCCGAACTCCTCCGAGGGAATGTTGAAGGACCTGATCCCGTATCTGATCGGGGAGGACCCGGAGAGGATCGAATACCTGTGGCAGTCCTGCTTCCGCCGCCGGTTCTATCGCGGCGGTCCGGCCACCGGCGCCGCCATCAGCGCCATCGACATGGCACTGTGGGACATCAAGGGCAAAGCCTACGGGGTGCCTGTCTACCAGTTGCTTGGCGGCTTGGCCCGAACCAAGGTTCGCGTCTACGGCGCGGTCACCGGAAATACGGCCGCGGAAGCGGCCCGGCAGGCCAAGCAGCGCGCCTCGAACGGCATCACCGCCATCCGCTTCCGCGCTTTCCACAGTTACGACGCCATCGACTTGCATGACCACAAGCTTGCGGTCGCGCAGCAGATCGAATACCTGGCGGCGATCCGGGAGGCTGTGGGCGACGGCGTGGACCTCATTCTCGAGTGCCACGGACGTTACGATCCGGAGTGGGCGATCGAGCTGGCCCGGCGGGCTGAGCCGTACCGGCCGTTCCTGATCGAAGACCCGATTCGCCACGAGAACCCGCAGGCTCTGGCACAGGTCCGCGCGCAAACGCGCCTCCCGCTGGCCACCGGAGAACGCTACCACAACAAATGGGATTTCCGCGAAACGATTGTGAACGGCTACGTGAACTACCTGCGCCCGGACGTCTGCCATTGCGGGGGCATCAGCGAAATGAAAAAGATCGCGGCCTTCGGGGAAGTGTTCTACATGAACCTGATCCCTCACAATAACGCCGGCCCGCTGGGGACTGCGGCCACACTGCACGCCGCTCTGGCCATTCCCAACGTCGCGCTCATCGAGGCGCCGTGGGTGAACTCCGACGCCAAGACCGGCGTTGTATCGCCGTATCCGAGGGTGGAAAAAGGCTACGCCTTGCCGCTTGAAGGACCCGGGCTGGGCATCACGTTCGACGAGAAACTGGCCAGATCTACGCCATTCAGACGCCCTGCCCTCCAGCCCCGGCTGAATGATCCCGACGGTTCTGTCAGGGATTTTTGAAACAAGGCCACACCATGTGGAGAACCATCTTCCTCATTCTCACGACGGCAACTCTCTCGGGGACCGCGGCGGACAAGCCGCTGCATGTCTGGGAGAAGCACGAAATCACGCTGCAGGCTGAAAGAGCCTACGCGAACCCCTATCTCGAGGTCGAGGTTTGGGTGGACCTGAAGGGCCCCGGTTTCCAGAAACGCGTGTACGGCTTCTGGGATGGGGAGAAGATCTTCCGCGTCCGGGTGGCGGCCACGGCGCCGGGCGCGTGGTCCTGGCTCAGCGGGTCGAATACGCGCGATGCGGGCTTGAGCGGCAGGAAAGGCGGCTTCACCGCCATCCCCTGGTCTGAGGCCGAGAAGGCCGAGAACAACTGCCGCCGAGGCTTCATTCAGCCGACCGCCAATGGGCACGCGTTCCAGCACGCTGACGGCACGCCGTTCCTGCTCCTGGCAGATACCTGGTGGTCCACGCCGACATTCCGGTATCGGTGGACTGACGACGATGTCAGCCATCCCATTGGGCCGGAGGCCACTTTTAAGGACCTTGTCAGGTTTCGCAAGGCACAGGGCTACAACGGCATCGCCATGATCGCCGCTTTTCCGAGCTGGGCCAACGACGGGAAACCAGTCAACATCCGGCTGGACGACGCTGAGAAGACTCTGGTCCGCTCCGCGTGGGCACAACCGGGAACCAACAGCGCCAAGGACATGCACAATGAAGGTGGCCGGCCCTTTCTCTTCCCCGGCCGCGTCCCGGGCTATGCAGACGTGTATCCGGACGTGGACCGCATCAATCCGGCCTATTTCCGATACCTCGACAAGAAGATCGACTACCTCAACGCGCAGGGTTTCGTGCCTTTTGTCGAGGTTATGCGCCGCGACGCGAGCCCCGCCTGGAAGAAATTCTACAAATGGCCCGACTCTTACGCCCGTTACATCCAGTACATCTTCAGCCGGCTCCAGGCCAACAACGTGCTCCTGAGCCCGATCCACTTCGATTGGTATATCGACACCATACCCGCCCGTGATTTCAACGACGCCGCCAATCTCGTGGTTCGGAAGTACGGGCCGCCGCCCTTTGGAACGCTGGTATCGGCGAACTCCAATCCGTCGACCCTGGTCAACTTCGCAGCTGACAACCGCTGGCTGACCTTCCACCAGACCGGAAACGAACGCACGCACGACTTCTACTGGTACATGACCGAGATCTTCCAGGCCAAGCCGGCGTTGCCGGCGATTGCGGGCGAGCCGTATTACTCAGGCGTCCGATTCAGGCCGGGAAACACCCCGCCGTTCGTCGGCGAAGGAGGCACTGCGGAGGATAGCCTCTACAGCCGCTCGTCCCTGTACGGCAACTTCCTGTCCGGGGGCCTGGGCGGCTACATCCACGGAGCGGACGGCATCTGGCAAGCCAATATCGAGCCGGCCGCGCGCCTCAAAATGTGGGACGCCTTCCTCTGGCAATCCGGAGCCCAGGTGCAGCACCTTCGGACTTTCGCCTTCTCCAGCGGCGCCCGGTTTCAAAGCCTGGTGCCCAACGCCGATCTTGTCACCCCAAACAAGACCCATCAGACACTGGGCTTTGAGGGTTGGGCTTACTGCGCCCGAACCCCGGAGAAGGACTTCTTCCTGATCTTCCTGGAAAAAGGATGCCCGCCGGTGACCGTGCGCGGGATGTTGCTGGAATCGCGATACGAGGCGAAGTGGTTCAATCCCAGAAGCGGCGAGTGGACCAATGTCGGATCTGGTGAGCTGACCTCGACCGTGACGGGCACAGTGCAGGTGCCCGCACCACCTTCCGGCGAAGACTGGGGCTTGCGCCTCCTGCTGATCCGTTAGACCAACACGCGCGCGTCTCCCACTGTGGCGCGCCGGGCTTGGATCGCGTGGGGATTAGACTTACATTCAAAGTAGATCCATATGCGAAATGAAACCACGGTTTCAAAATGGGGAAACAGCTTGGCCGTCCGGATTCCGCAGCCGATCGCCAGACAGGCCAGCCTCAGTGAGGGAGATTGTGTGGCGCTGACTCTCGCGAGCGACGGCGGGATCGTCTTGCGCCCAACCCGGCGAAGGTACGAACTGTCGGAACTCGTCTCTCGGATCACACCCAAGAATCGTCACCGGGAAACAGACTGGGGACCGGCACAAGGCGAGGAATCCCGGTAAGGGCTTCCTATGAACCGGAGGCCGGTGATTTTGTTTGGCTGACGTTCGATCCTCAGGCCGGCCGCGAGCAGGCAGGGCGGCGTCCAGCACTGGTGCTGAGTCCGAGAATATACAACGCGAAGGCCGGATTGGCGCTGGTATGCCCGATTACGAATCAGGCGAAAGGATATCCATTCGAAGTGGCCGTTCCCGCCGGCCAGGACGCAACCGGCGTGATCCTGGCCGACCACGTGAAGAGCGTCGACTGGAAAGTGCGCCGCGCCGAGAAACTTGGGCACTGCACACCTGAAGTGATCGACGAAGTGCGGGCGAGGCTAGCGCCGCTGCTCGGGTACTGACCTAGGCCGCGCGCCTTGGCCTGTGCCACGATGTGGACATGGCCTTCTCGGCGAAGGCCGCCAGAGGACTCTACTGCTCCTTTGCGCAAACTGACTTTCGTGGATTCCGACGTCAGTCGAATCGATCCCGGTCCCATGAGACACGATTCGGAAAAGCGCTACAATGTGCACTGCCGAATTGGTACGGCGAGTCCGCTGAATCGCGTTGTCCTCCGCGGGCGGCAGATCCAATTCGGCGTTGCGCTGAGATTTCGGGTGCACCATGTCTAGTCACGAACCTATTGTTGAGCCTCTTCTTATTCTTTTTCGCCCAGACACCGGAGCCTTTGTTTCAAGTCCGGGTCAACGGCGGGGCGCATCCAACTGTACAACTTCCACGGAGGCTCTTTCGGCCTGTTCGAGGTCGCGCGGCCCGCTGAGGTCGAGATCCTCGCGGGCTTCGACGTTCGCTGGGTGGATGTCCGTCCCAAGTCCGCCGGCGTCGTCCCCATCATCGGAGCTGACCACAGCAGCGTGCGGCTCCAGGTGAAGAATCCCGTCCCGCTCACCGTGGAATTCAACGGCGATTGGAAGAGGGTGATCCATCTTTTCGCCAACCCGCCGGAGAAGGACCCGCCCAAGCCCGGCACCCCCAACGTTCGTTACTTCGGGCCCGGAGAGCACGAACCCGGCCTCATCGAACTGAAGGATGGCGAGACGCTCTACCTGGCGCCCGGCTCCTTTGTGAAAGGCATCGTCCGCTCGGTCGGCACAAAGAACGTAGTGATCCGCGGCCGGGGAATCCTCGATGCATCTAACTTGCCGGCCCGCGGCGGCCCGTCCCCCAATATCTACGGGACACAGCGAAACCAGATCTATCTCGAAGGGACCGAAGGAGCCAAGGTCGAGGGCATTACTCTGCTCAACAGCCAGAGCTGGACCCTCAACATGAGAAGCACCCGCGGCACGCGCATCGACGGCATTCGGATCCTCACCGGAACCGCCTGCAGCACCGATGGAATCGACATCGTCTCTTCCAGCGACGTGATCGTGGAAAACGTCTTTGTCCGCTCCAACGACGATTGCGTGGTGGTCAAGAACATGGTGGACAACAACAACGACATCCGCAACATTACGGTGCGCAAGTCGGTGTTCTGGAACATGCCCTGCGGCAACGGCATCGAAGTAGGCTTCGAACTGCGGGGCGCGACGGTCCAGGAACTCCGATTCGAGGACATCGACATCATCCGGGTGGAACGCGGCTCCGCCATCAGCATCCATAACGGAGACTCCGCCACTGTCCAGAACGTGGTGTTCGACAACATCCGCGTGGAGGACGCCCGGCACAAGCTCATCGATTTCGCGGTGGTCTACGGGCAGTACGGACCCGACCGGCCGCAAAGCGCGGAGGACCGGCGGCGGCTGATGGATCCGGGTGGCGCCTGGGACGGAGTTCTGCGTGTCCCGCCCAGTGAGCGCGCCGAGCGCGCCAAGTTCCGCGGCGTAATCCGCAACATCCGGGTGACTAACCTGCAACGTGGTCGAGGGGTCGCTGCCATTTAGCGTCATTTCGGGATTCGACAAGGACCATCCTGTGGAGAAGGTCGTCATAGAAGGGATGAAGTACCTCGGCCGGCCGATCCGCAGTGCGGCTGACGCCCGGCTTTCACTCGATTTTGCGCCCGGCTTCGAAATCCGGTAACCGCGCAAGCGCGCCGCCTGTCGCTGCTCAATTCCGCCACGCCGCGCTGCCCGGCGGGGGAAAGTTCCTTGCCGCGTCGTCCAGCACCAGCACCCAGTCGCTGCCGAAGCCTTCGGAGGGGCAGCTAAACTCGCGTGTCCCGGTGTTCGGGTAGACCCCGGCCTCGCGGGATGTGCCCGAGCGGGGGTTGAACCACCAGCCCTTGAGCTTCTCGCCCGATATCTTGCCCATGTTGACCGTGAAGGGCCGTCCCTGGGCGCTGTACACGAAGAGGTACCCGTCGCCGCGCGTCGCCGCGATGCGGTCGGCGCCATCGAGCGGATTGACCACCACCGACACGTCCGGGACACGCGAGAAGTAGGGCCGCGACTCGATCAATGCCCGCACGTACTGCATCTGGGCCGCGCCGGGCCGCAGGATGGCTTGGTCCCAATACAACAACGGCCCGTTGATGGGCTGCCGGCCGGGTGCGTACATCTGCCAGACAGCGTGGTTCCCATACGTGTGGCCGCAGGCGCCTGAGAACACGTCCCAATAGGCACGCTGGCGCACGTGCGCATCGAAGGAGTACCCGTTGATTTTGGCGGCGAAGGCCAGCGGGTGGTCCTCATAGAGCGGCTCGCCGTCGATGACCGGCTTCACCGGAGTCCGCTGGTAGTCGGCTGTGATACGCGCCCAGGGCATGATCTTCTCGGCCAGGCCGTGCCCGGTTTGTTGCATGTTAAAGTCCAGCCAAGGGTCGCCGTGGAACGCTGTGGAACTGGTTTCGCTTCCCCGAGGGTGAAAGCTCATGAGGACCGCGCTGTAGTCTTCCTTCCCGGCAACGCCGATGGCGATGCCCTTCGCCAGCGCGCGCCAGGTCTCCTCGAAGCCGGTAGGGGTACGGTCGCCGCCCAGGATCCAGATGAGGCCCTTCTTCCCGAAGCGCCGGCCGAGAAATTCTCCGTAGGTCTGAGCATTCGCCGGTGTCAGAAGGCGCTCGTCGCCACGGCCCGCATTGACCCAGCGGCCCCAGGACGGCAGCAGCGCGATGTACAGCCCGCGCGCGTTGGCCTGATCGATGATGTACTCGACATGATCCCAGTAGTCGTAGGCCTGTGCATTTTTCGGGTTCGACCCCGGAGTCACGGCGGGCTTCGTCGGGTCCTTTTCGATGAGCGGCAGATCGCCGTACGCATTGGGAACCGAGACTCCGTCCAACTCGGCGAGCGCCACCGCCTGGATGGCCGTAAATCTCTGCTCCGCCCGTTTCGTCAGGTACTGCACGGCCTGCGCGCGATCCAGCCGGTGGAACAGTTCCCAGGCCGTGTCTGCCAGATAGAAGAAGGGTTTGCCATCCTGGGTTACCAGGAAGCGTTGATTGTCGCTGACTTTCAGGCGGGCCATCGGCTGCGCCTGGGCGCAGGTCGCAAGCAGTGCGCCGGCAATGCAGAGGACAAGGCATCTCATGGCGATAGGTCCTCAGGCATTCTATCCCGAATTGCGACCCAGGCGTTGCTTAGCTAATCATCCTAGTCCATACTGGTAGCGATGGAAGTCAACACCCACTACGCCAAGACTCACCTCTCCAGGCTGATCGAGAAGGCCATGCTGGGAGAGGACGTCGTGATCGCCAGGGCCGGGAAACCTGTCGCCAAGCTGGTGCGGATCCGGCCGGAGGGCCGGAAGCGCATCTTGGGCTCAGCCAAAGGAACGATCTGGTACGCCAAGGATTGGGATGCCCCGATGACCGGCAAGGAGTTTGAGGAGTTCATCGGCGGATGAAGCTCCTCCTGGACACACACGTGTTCCTGTGGGCCATAGAACGGCCCGCCATGCTTTCAAAGAAGGCGGTCGCTTTGATCCAGGATGAAGACAACCAGCTCTTGTTGAGCACCGCGAGTCTTTTGGAAATCGCCCTCAAGGTCCGAGCTGGTAAGTTAAGGCTGCCCGAAGACCGGCACTATTTTGAGGAGCACATGGTCAGTCTCGGCGTCGAGTGCCTCCCCATCCAGGCGGAGCACGTGCTCGGGCTCTTCACTCTGCCCGATCACCATCGCGATCCATTTGATCGGCTGTTGGTCGCCCAGTGCCGCGCCGAACGCCTGGTGCTGGTGACAGCCGATAAGGCCATCCGCCGGTATGACATAAAGACACTTTGGTAATGCTCCTATGCGGCACCGGTCCTGCCATCGTGTACGATAAGAATTGACCCAACCAGACATGCCATTGAACGACGTTGACCTAAAGAAGACTGTCAATCTGCCGCGAACGGACTTTGCGATGAAGGCCAACCTGCCGCTGGCGGAGCCGAAAATGCTCGCCCGCTGGGAGGAGATGGGCCTCTATCACAAGATCCGGCAGGCGCGCGCCGGCCGGCCGATGTACGTGCTGCACGACGGGCCTCCTTACGCCAACGGCAACATCCACCTGGGGACGGCCTTCAACAAGATCCTCAAGGACTTCATCGTTAAGTCGCACAGCATGGCGGGTTTCGACGCGCCGTACGTGCCGGGCTGGGATTGCCACGGTCTGCCCATCGAGATCAAGGTCGACGCCGAACTGGGCTCGCGCAAGGCCAAGATGACGGCCTCGGAAATCCGCGCCGAGTGCCGCAAGTACGCCTCGAAGTACGTGGAACTGCACCGGCGCGAGTTCAAGCGTCTGGGCGTGTTCGGCGAATGGGAGAACCCCTACCTCACCATGAGCGCGGACTACGAGGCGGTGATCGCCCGGGCCTTCGTGGATTTCCTGGATAAGGGCTACGTCTTCAGGGGCCTCAAGCCCGTCCACTGGTGCATGCGCTGCCGTACCGCCCTGGCCGAAGCCGAGGTGGAGTACGAGAACCACGCGAGCCCGTCGGTGTGGGTGCGGTTCGCATTGACCTCCGACGCGGCCAAGATCGACGCCGCCCTCGCCGGACGTCGCGTATGGGGATTGATTTGGACCACCACGCCCTGGACGCTGCCGGCCAACATGGGGATCGCGTTCCATCCCAAGCATGAATACGTGGCGGTGGAGGTCAGGGACGACGTGTACCTGGTCGCACGCGACCTGCTGAATGCCACCGCGGAGAAGTGCGGCTGGCCCGATCCCAAGGTGCTGGCGACGATCCCCGGCGCCGCGCTCGAAGGATCCGTTTTCCGGCACCCGTTCCTGGAGCGGGACTCGGTGGGAATCCTGGCCGACTACGTGACCCTCGATCAAGGCACGGGAGCGGTTCACACGGCGCCCGGCCACGGGCAGGAGGATTACGTCACCGGGCAGCGGTACGGGTTGGCGACCTTCTGTGCGGTGGATGCCGCCGGACGCTTCTATCACGCCGAAGGCGCGCCGGGCCGGTTGCCGGAGGAAATCATCGGCCAGACGGTGTGGGACGCGAACCCCATCGTCGTGAACATCCTCAAGGAGCGGGGCGCGCTGCTGAGCGAGGGCCGGCTGGATCACAGCTATCCGCATTGCTGGCGCTGCCACAAGCCGACCATCTTCCGCGCGACGGAGCAGTGGTTCATCGGTCTGGAGAAGAACGATCTGCGCGGGCAGGCGCTGGCCGCAATTCAGAAGGTGAAGTGGATTCCGGGCTGGGGCCTGGAGCGGATTTCGAGCATGGTGGGAACGCGGCCCGGACTGGTGCATCTCGCGCCAGCGCGTGTGGGGCGTCCCCATCGTCGTCTTCTACTGCGAGAAGTGCGGCGAGGCTCTCACGGACCGCAAGTATCTCGATCCGGTGGTGGAACTGTTCGAGCGCCACACCGCCGACGTCTGGTACGACAAGACCGAAGCCGAACTGTTGGGGCCGGAGGCGCGCTGCGCGAAATGCGGCGGCGGGTCCTTCCGCAAGGGCACCGACATTCTCGACGTGTGGTTCGATTCGGGCTCCAGCCACCTCGCCGTGTTGAACGATGCGCGCAAGCTGCCCTGGCCCTGCGACCTGTACGTCGAGGGACCCGATCAATACCGCGGCTGGTTTCACAGTTCGCTGCTGATGGGTGTCGGGCTGAAGGGCAGCTCACCGTACCGCACCTGCGCAACGCACGGCTGGACGCTGGACGGCGAGGGCCGCGCCATGTCCAAGTCCATCGGCAACATCATCGAGCCCGACACCATCGTCAAACAGTACGGCGCCGAGGTGCTGCGCCTGTGGGTGGCGTCGCAGGAGTTCACCGACGACGTGCGAATCTCGGAGACCATCCTGGCGCGGCTGTCGGAAGCCTACCGGAAGCTGCGCAACACGTTCCGCTACGCGCTCGGCAACCTCTTCGACTTCGATCCGGAGAAGGACATGGTCGATGCCGGCGAGTCTGCTGGAAATCGACCAGTGGATCCTGATCCGCGCCGAGAATCTGGTGGGACAGTGCCTGGCATGGTACGACGAACTGGCCTTCCACAAGGTCTACCACGCCATTTACGATTTCGCGATCACCGACCTGAGCGCCCTGTACTTCGACGTGCTCAAGGACCGGCTCTACACCGCGGCCCCCGCGAGCCTCGCCCGGCGCAGCGCGCAGACGGCGCTGTACCGGCTGAACTACGCGCTGGTGCGCCTGCTCTCGCCGCTCCTCACCTTCACGACGGAAGAGGTGTGGGCAAACATGCGCAGGCCGGCCGGGGAAGCCGAGAGCGTTCACCTGGCGCTCTTCCCGGAGCCCGGCGAGCTGACCCAGGGATTCACGGCGGCGCATCGCGAGCGTTTTAAGAACTGGGAGCGCCTCATGGAAGTCCGCGACCTTGTGCTTAAGAGCCTGGAGGCCGCGCGGCAGGAGAAGTTCATCGGCGCTCCGCTCGAGGCCGCGGTTCATCTGGCGGCGGACGACGGCCTGTACTCGCTCCTGAAGAAGCACGCGGCCGAACTCCCGTCGTTGTTCATCGTCTCGCAGGTTTCGATCGACAAGCACAGCGAAAAGGTGCTGTCGGTTCACGTCAACCGCGCCGAGGGCGTCAAGTGCGCGCGCTGCTGGAAGTACACAAGCGACGTGGGCTCGGTGGCGGAGCTGCCGTCGGTGTGCGCGGCCTGCGCGGCGGCGGTCGCGGAGATGTTAGGAAACTGAATGTCACGACGCCTCGCCGCCTTCAGCATGGCGGCCTTCGTGTTCATGCTCGACCGCGTAACGAAGTTGCTGGTCGAGTCGAACATGACGACCGCGGACAGCTACGTGCTGATCCCGGGCTGCTTCAATTTGATTTACACCGAGAACCGGGGCATGGTGTTCGGATTGATGTCGGAAGGCGAGATCGAGTGGCGTTCCTTCTTTCTGATTGGGCTCACCGCCCTGATACTGGCGTTCGTCGTAGCGGTGCTCTGGCAGCGCTCTCCGACGGGCATGGCGGCCAGCCGCTTGTCGCGGCTGGGACTCTCGCTGGTGCTCGGCGGCGCACTGGGGAATTTCTACGACCGGTTGGTCAGAGGAGCCGTGACGGATTTTCTGGACGTCTACGTCGCCGCCTATCACTGGCCGGCGTTCAACGTAGCCGATAGCGCGCTGAGCGTGGGCGTATGCCTGGTCCTGTTGGATTTGTGGAAATCTCGGCGGAAGGCGCCGGTTAGCTGATGCTGCCCCAACTTATCAAGATCGGCGACTTTTTCATCCCCACCTACGGCGTGCTGGTCACGGCGGGCTTCCTGCTTGGCTTGTGGGTAGCCGCGAGGCTGGCAACCCGGAGCGGGTTGAATTCGGATACGGTTGTCAACCTGGGGATATCCTGCGCTCTAGCCGGCATCCTGGGCGCAAAGCTCTTGATGCTGATTGCCGATTTCGGCTATTACCGCCAGAATCCCCGCGAGATTTTCTCGCTCGCAACCCTGCAGGCCGGCGGGATCTTCCAGGGGGGATTGATTCTGGCGGTGGCGACGGCGTTCGTGATTGTTCGACGCAGTAAACTGCCGGGCCTCGCGACGGCCGACGTCCTTGCGCCGGGGGTAGCCCTGGGGCACGCCGTCGGACGGTTGGGCTGCTTCTCGGCGGGCTGCTGCTGGGGCCTCGAGTGCCATCTTCCCTGGGCGGTGACGTTCCGGAACCCGGTCTCGAACCAGCTTTTCGGCACGCCGCTCAATATTCCGCTGCATCCGACTCAGCTTTACGAGGCTGCCGCCGAAGCGTTGATCTTCGGCGTCTTGTACCGCCGGTTCCTGCGCCCTCACCGGGCCGGGACCATCATCGGGCTCTACCTCGTCCTATACTCTACGGCGCGGTTTCTGATTGAATTTGTGCGCGAGCACGACCAGCCGAACCCCTTCGACGGGCCGCTCTCCTCGGCGCAGTGGATCGCGCTTGCGACGCTGGCTGCGGGCGATCTGGCTGCTGGCAAGGAAGTCAGCGGCGAACTCGCCCTCGCCCGCCCCTACCGCCCGCCGGGCGGGCAAATGAGAGGGATCGCTTCGCGCCTGCCGCGGCGGTAGACGCGAAAGTCCGCCACATCGGTCGTGATGACGGGGTGCTTGGGGTGAAGTTCACTCAGGCGGATGAGGCACAAATCCGCCAGATCCGGCTGGCGATCCGCGAAGCGCTTTGCCAGTTCCTCGAGCCGGGCCGTGTGCTCGGAAAGGCTTAGGGCAGGCCTTACCAGTCCCTCGCTTACGAAGGCTAGCACCAGCGCCGAGTCCCGCAGGTGAAACGCGGCTTCGGCGAGAACCGCCTCGCATGTCAGGAGCGGCTCGCGAACCTGCCGGGCAATGCCGCAAGCCCACTTGTGGTGGGTGTCGTGGCGATTCGCGAAAGCGACCAGGAACCCGGTGTCGGCAATCGCCTTCACTTGCGCGAGAATCCCTTGCGGGCCGACAGGTCCGCCGGTCCGGCCACAACCCCAGCCAGCCGCATGAACGGCTTCTCCTGGATCGCCCGCGCGTTCTCAATCTGTTGGCGGACAATCGAAGACTTCGGCACACCCGCCTTGGCCGCCGTCGAGGCTAGCCACTCGGCGAGGTCGCCGGGAAGACGGACCGTGAGTGTATTACCCATCTGCACCAACTGTAACACACGTTCGCGGTCGACTTGCTGCCGAGCGATGCCTCCTTCGAGTCGCCTAGTTAGCCATGCCCGCTGAGCTGGATGATCGAGAAGTAGGCGCCCTGCGGGTCGCCGAGCACGGCGAAGCGGCCCACCTTGGGGATGTCGGTGGGCGGCACGCATATCGTTCCGCCCAGTTGGACGGCCTTCTCGGCCACGGCATCACAGGCGTCTACCATGATGTAGACCATCCAGTGCGGCGGCGCCTGGCCCCATTGCCCGTTCATCTCCATCATGCCGCCGATAGACTGCCCGCCAAGCTGCCATTCCGTGTACGGCATGGGCATCTGCGATTTCTTTGCGCCCCAACCGAGAAGCTTGGTGTAGAAGCCTTCGGCTTTGGCCGGTGTCGCGCGTGGCCAGCTCCGGCCAGGCTGGAGTGCCAACTTCATTGACGATCTTCGCGCCGGCGTGGCCCCGTGGCTGCCAGACCGCGAACTGCGCGCCCGTGGGATCTTCGAGCATCACCATGCGGCCGATGTCGTGAACATCAAACGGACCGGCGATGACTTTGCCGCCCAGTTCCTTCGCCTTAGCCGCCGACTGGTCGGCGTCCAGTACGCTGAAATACACCTTCCAGTGCGGAGGAACGCCTTGCGCGAGCATATCGGGCGTGAGCCCGTACATCCCGGCTGCGTCTTTGCCCTGAACCTGGAGGATCGTGTAGGTCATACCTTCCCCCATGGAGTTCTCCTGAACGCCCCATTTGAAGAGGTTGCCGTAAAACGACTTGGCCGCTGCTGCGTCGGTGGTGGCGAGTTCTGCCCAGCAGAATGAACCGGGCGGTTGTTTTTCGACGATTGGCATGGAAATACCCCCCTATACTTGTAATCGTACGTTCGGTTTCCGAAACGGGTCAAGGGCGGGTGTCGCCGATCCGTTTATCCTGTAGAGAGATGCTCTCACACGAAGACACCAACCCCTTACTCGAGATCCAGTTCTTAATCCCGTTCGACCGCGTGCGCGCCGCACACGTCGAGCCGGCCATTCGAGAACTGATCGAGGACGCCCGGGCCAGGCGCGAGAAACTGGCGGCAGGACCCGCGGCGCGGACCTACGAGAATACGCTTGCGGCGCTGGACTGCATGACGGACCGGCTGGACTATGCGCTGGGCGTGGTGCGGCACCTGGAAGGCGTCGCCACCTATCCCGAGCTGAGGGCCGCCTACAACGAGGTAGAGCCGCTCGCGAGCGAATTCTACTCGAGCATCCCTCTGGACGAAGCACTCTGGAAGGCGCTCCGGGAGTATGCCGCGACGGCGGAGGCCGAAAGTCTCCATGGAATTCGCCGGCGGTTTCTCACGAAGACCATCGACAGCTTTCGGCGGCACGGCGCGGAACTGGATGCGGCGGGCAAGGCGAGGCTGGCCGAGATCGACGTCGAGCTGAGCAAGCTCACCACACGATTCGCGCAGAACGTGCTCGATGCCACCAACGCCTTCGAACTGCTGATCGGCGAGGAGAGCCGGCTGGCGGGCCTGCCGCCATCGGCCGTCGCAGCGGCGCGCCAGAGCGCCCAGGAGAAAGGCCTCGAGGGCTGGCGGTTCACGCTGCAAGCGCCCAGCTACACGGCGGTGATGACCTACCTGGATGACGCCGCTGTACGCGAACAGATGTGGCGGGCGTACGGTACGCGGGGGACCTCGGAGCAATTCGACAATCGGGAGCTCATCGCGCGCATCCTCACGCTGCGCCGGGAAAAGGCGCAGTTGGTGGGCTATCGCGATTTTGCCGATTTCGCGTTGGCCGACCGCATGGCGAAGAACGGCTCTCGCGCACGCGAGTTTCTGGCCGGCTTGCTGGAGAAGACCGAGGCGCCACTTCCTTCGTGAAAACGAAGAACTCAAGAGCTTTCCGTCGCAACGCGGACGGCACGAACGGACTCCAGCCCTGGGACGTGGGTTACTGGGCGGAAAAGCAGCGCCAGGCGCTCTACGATTTTGACGAGGAGGCTCTGCGGCCGTACTTTCCCCTCGAGAGAGTGGTCGACGGCATGTTCGAGATCGCCGGGCGGCTGTTTGGCGTGAGGGTGACCGAACAGGCGGGCGCCCCGGTATGGGATCCGCAAGTCAAGTACTACGCGATTCACGACGCGGACGGCACGCTGCTGGGATGTTTCTATGCGGACTGGTACCCGCGGGAGAACAAGCGGGGCGGGGCTTGGATGGATGGGCTGCTCACGGGCGTCGAGCGCACTACGGGATTCGAGCCGCACGTGGGGACGATTTGCGGAAGCTTGACACCGCCGGTCGCGGGCAAGCCCGCGCTGCTCACCCACCGCGAGGTCGAAACGATCTTCCATGAATTCGGGCACCTGCTGCACCACTCGCTGAGCCGCGTCGAGGTGCGCAGCCTGGCGGGCACCAATGTGGCGTGGGATTTCGTCGAGCTGCCGTCGCAAATCATGGAGAACTGGTGCTGGGAGCGAGAGGCTCTGGATCTGTTTGCCCGGCACTACGAGACCGGCGAGCCGGTGCCGGAAGAGCTGTTTCAGAAAATGAAGCGCGCGCGGACCTTCCGTAGTGCCAACGGCCAGATGCGCCAGATCGGATTCGCCTCCGTGGACTTCGCGCTGCACGTGGACTATTCGCCCGAGGCGGAACCGGACGTGATCGCTTACAGCCGCCGGATCGTGCAGCGGTTCACCGCCGGCGCCGCTGCCGCCGGAGCACGCGATGATTGCCGGCTTCACGCACCTGTTCGCCGACCCGGTGGGGTACGCGGCCGGCTACTACTCCTACAAGTGGGCCGAAGTGCTCGACGCCGACGCCTTCACCCGCTTCCGGGAGAACGGCATCTTCGACCGGGAGACCGGGCGGCGCTACCGCGAGATCATTCTCTCGAAGGGCGACAGCGTGGACCCCGCCGAGTTGTACCGCGAGTTCATGGGCCGCGACCCCGACCCGCAGGCGCTGCTCGAGAGACTGGGGTTGGCGGGGGAGCAGGATTCACCGCGGAGGCGCTGAGAGCGCAGAGAAGATAATATCAGTGCAAGGAGACATGTATCTCATGAGAACGCGTCTGCTGGTGTTTGCGGCAGTTTTGATCTTGACGTCTATCGGCACGGCTTTCGCCGCCGACATCGATGGCAAGTGGCAGGGGACTCTTCAGGCCGGCGACATGACGGTCGAACAGAACTTCACGTTCAAAGTGGACGGCGGAAAGATCACCGGAACCATGAGCGACCAGTTCATCGGCGAGGTGAAAATCACCGACGGCGCTCTGAAGGGTGACGCCATCTCGTTCACGGTGGCCGCGAAGACCGAGCAAATGGGCGACGTGACGCTCAAATTCAGCGGCAAGGTCACAGGCGCCGACGAGATGAAGCTGGCCATGTCGTTTGCCGGCGGCGGCCCCGGCGGGCCCGATCAGGCTGGCGGCATGGGCCCCATGGAGGTCGTCGTCAAACGCGTGAAATAGCCGGATGCGGGCGGCGCCTACTGCCAGCCGCCGCCCAGCGCCCTGTAGATCTGCACGAACCAGAGCGTCTCCTGCAATCTGAGTTTGGCCAGCGCCAGTTGTCCCTGGAACAGGTTGCGCTCGGCGTCCAGTACCTGCAAGTAACTGTCGCGGCCGCCCTGGTAGCGAAGGGTCGAGAGGCGGTTAGTCTCCGTCAAGCGCACTGACCAGCAACTCCTGTTGCGCCCGCTGCCGGCGCGTGTGGTCGTAGCCGGACAGCGCGTCGGACGACCTCCCGAAACGCGTTGTAGATGGTCTTCTGGTACGTGAGGACCATCTCGCGCTTCTGGGCTTCGCTCAGGCGCACGCCGGCGCGGATCTGGCCGGCGTGGAAGATCGGCAGCAGCAATGCCGCGCTCGGGCCGCCAAACCAGTCGCGGGCCGGGGCGGTGAACAGATCCGAGAGAGCCCGGCTCTGGCCGCCCACGAACCCGCTCAGCGAAATCTGCGGGAAGTAGAGCGCCTTCGCCACGCCAATCTGCGCGTTGGCGGCGATCAGAGTCTGCTCGGCCTGGCGTATGTCAGGCCGCCGCTCCAGCAGGGAGGAGGGCAAGCCCGGCGGAACCTCCGCCGGGAAGAGTGAACTGATCGAGCGACTTCCCTCTGGCGATGTCACCCGGAACCCTGCCCAGCAGCAGGCTCAGCGCATTTTCGGTCTGCGCGATGTCCCGCTGGGTGCTGGCGATCTGCGCCGTGGCCGTATAGAGGAACTGCTCGGCCTGGGACACGTCGAGCCCCGTCGCGGCGCCCCGGTCGTGACGCAGTTGGACGAGCTTGAGATTCTGCGCGGCGATATCGCGCGTGCGGCCCGCGATATCGAGTTCCAGATCCGCCTCACGCAGCGTGAAGTACCCCCCGGCCACGTCGCCGATCAGCGACACGACGACACCGCGCCGGCCTTCTTCGGTAGCCAGATACTGCGCCCGAGCGGATTCCTTCAGACGGCGAACCCGGCCCCAGAAGTCCAGTTCCCAGGAGAGCGCCACTCCCGCCTGCGTGTAGCTGACATCGGACGATGTGCCCGGGGTCGCCCGCGTGTTCGATCCGACCGTGGACGGCCGCGAGGCGGTGAACTGCCCCTGGACGCCCAACAGAGGATACTGTTCGGCCTGGCTGATCCGAAACCGGGCGCGCGCTTGGAGCACCCGTTCCGAAGCGATGCCGAGATCGAAGTTGTTTTCGAGAGCCGTGGTGACCAGTTGCTTGAGCGTCTCGTCCTGGAACAGATCGAACCACTTCGCATCCGCGAGCGAAGCGGCGGAGCCGCCGGCGGGCGCGCCTCGATACTGACCCGGCGCCTGAACCGCCGGCCGTTTGTAGTTGGGGCCGACGGCACAGCCTGTCGCGAGCAGCGGCAGCAGAAGATAGGACAGTCGGGCTTTCATGCGACTTGCTCCGGAGCAGGTTCCGTGCCGGGCGCCACGCTGCGCCTTCTCTCGGCGATGCCCTGGATGACCGTGTAAAGCACGGGAACGATGAAGATCGCCAGCAGCGTGGCTGCATTCATGCCGCCGAACACCGCCGTGCCGAGAGATCGCCGCGACGCCGCTCCCGCGCCGTTGGCGATCACCAGCGGCAGCACGCCGAGGATGAACGCGAACGAGGTCATCAGAATCGGCCGCAGCCTCAGACGGGCGGCTATCATCGCCGACTCGCGAATGGAACTGCCGCCCTCGCGGGTCATCCGGGCGTACTCCACAATCAAGATCGCGTTCTTCGCGGCAAGACCGATCAAGGTCACGATTCCGATCTGCGTGTAGATGTCGTAGGGATACGACCGCACCCAAGCGGCAAACAGCGCGCCAAACAGTCCCAGCGGCACCGAAAGCAGCACCGCGAAGGGGATCGACCAACTTTCGTACAACGCTGCCAGGCACAGAAACACGAGCACGGCCGCAAAACCGAAAATCACGCCTTCGTTTCCCTGCGCGGCCTTCTCCTGGTAAGTCGTGCCGGTCCACTCATAGCTGTACCCGCTGGGCAGCACCGAGCCGGCCAGTTTCTCCATGGTGTCGGCGGCCTGGCCGCTGCTGTACCCGCTCGCGGGTCCGCCCAGCAACTGGATCGCGCGGAACCGGTTGTAGCGGTAGGTCACATCGGGCCCCACGGTGGCGCTGACGGACGAGAGCGTGCCGAGCGGAACCATGTTGCCGTCGCTGTTGCGAACATAGAAACGGTTGATGTCGGCAGGCTGCGTCCGAAACTCCGGCTCCGCCTGCACCACCACCTGCCAGGTGCGTCCGAACGCGTTGAAGTCGTTCACATAGAGGCCGCCGAGAAACGTTTGCAGCGCGGCGTAAGCGTCCGTGACGGGAATGCCCAGAGTCTGCACCTTGGCGACATCCACGTCGACCTTGTACGCGGGCACGTTCGGCCGGAAGGTATTGACCACGTTCGCCAGTTCCGGCCTCGAGCGGGTCGCCTGCACCAGCAAATCGGCGGCTTGCGCCAGATCCTCCACGCTCCCCCCGGCGCGGTCTTCCAGCATGAACTGGAATCCTCCCGTGGTGCTGAGGCCGAGGATCGGAGGAGGTGCGAAGGCGGTCATGACCGCTTCGGGCACTCCTGCAAACGATCCCCGCAGGCGCCGCAGAAGGGCGGGAAGCTGCAGGTCCGGCGTGCTGCGATCGTCCCAGGGCTTCAGCTTGATGATCACCGTCGCCACGTTGGAGGCGCTGGTCCGGGTAGTCAGGTCCAGGCCCCCCAGCGTAAAGAACTGGTCCACGCCGGGGATATCGCGAACAATATTCTCCACCTTGCGCGTGGCGGCGTCGGCGCGCTCGGCGGAAGCGCCGTCGGGAAGCCGGATGGTCAGGTAGATGGTTCCCTGATCTTCGTCCGGCAGGAAGCTGTTGGGCAGGTGCCAGAACAGCAAGCCCGCCGCCAGCCAGAAGCAGGCCAGCCCCGCCAGGGCGAGGACCGGCTTGCGGATCAACCCTCCCGCTCCCCGCAGGTAACGGTTTCTGGTCCACTCGAAGCCGCGATTGAAGGCTCCGAAGAAGCGGGCCAGCCAGCCCCGGCTTTGCATCTTGGGACGCAGGATCATGGCGCTCAGCGCGGGACTCAGCGAGAGCGCGCTGAAAGCCGAGATCAGCACCGAGGCGGCGATGGTGAGCGCAAACTGCCTGTAAATCTGACCGCTCACGCCGCCGATGAAAGCCACCGGGATGAACACCGCCGCCAGAATGAAGGCGATCGCCACCACCGGGGAGGACACTTCCTGCATGGCCTGGATGGCCGCGGCGCGCGGCGTCAGCCCTTCGTCGATATGCCGCTGCACCGCCTCGACCACCACGATGGCGTCATCCACCACGATGCCGATGGCCAGCACCAGGCCGAACATGCTGGTCATGTTGATGGAGAAACCCAGCAGCGGGAACAGCGCGAACGTTCCGATGATGGCCACCGGAACCGTCAGCAGCGGGATCAGCGTGGCGCGCCAGTTCTGTAGAAACACGAAACACAACCAGGATGACCAGCCCGACGGCCGCAAACAAAGTGAACAGCACCTCCTTGATGGCCGCCCGCACGAACACCGTCGCATCGTACGGCACCACGTAGTCCATGCCCTCGGGGAGGTTCTTCTTCGCCTGCTCCATGAAGGCGCGAATCCGATCCCCTGTCGCAACGGCGTTTGCGCCCGGCGCCAGATAGGTGATGATGTTGCCCGCGGGCTGCCCGCTCACGCGGCTGAATCCGCTATAGGTCTGAGCTCCGAGCTGGACACGGCCGATGTCGCGGAGGCGGAGCAGCGACGTGTCCGGCCGGGCGCGCAGGATGATGTCTTCAAACTGGCTCGGATCCACGAGCCGTCCCGGTGCGCTCACCGAATACTGGAACGAGGTTCCCGGAACCGCCGGCGGCTGGCCGACGGTTCCAGCCGGGTTCTGCCGGTTCTGCGCCTGTATGGCGGCGCTGACATCGGCGGCGGTGATCCCGAGCTTGGCCATCTTGTCGGGGTTCACCCACACCCGCATCGAGTAAATCTGGCCGGACCCGAGCCGGGCGTCGCCCACGCCGTCCAGGCTGGCGATCTGGTTCACCAGGTTGATCTGCGCGTAGTTGTTCAGGAACAGCGAGTCGTAGCGGCCGTCCGTCGACCTCAGGCTGACCGCCATCAGAAACGCGCTGGAGACTTTCTTTACGGTCACCCCCGCGCGTTGCACTTCGGGCGGGAGGCGCGGCATGGCGATGTTCACGCGGTTCTGCGTCTGCACCGTCGCGGTATCGGGATTCGTGCCCAGCTTGAATGTGACCTGGATGCTGAGCGACCCGTCGTTGCCGCAACTGGTGAGGAAGTAGAGCATGCCGTCCAGGGCGATCAACTGCTCTTCGATGGGCTGGGCGACGGTTTTCTCGAGATCCTGGGCGTTGCCGCCCAGATAGCCGGCGCTGATCTGCACCACCGGGGGGACGATGTCGGGATAAGTCGCGATGGGCAGGTTCGGAATGGCGACGGAGCCCAGGATCACGATCACGATCGCGATCACGATGGCGAAAACGGGATGATCGATGAAGAAGCGTGCCATGGCTCAGTTTCCGCTCTTCGACTGCTGGCTGCGTCCGCCGGTGCGCGGTACGGCAGCGGCTGCACCAGGGCGCCCGGCCGCACCTTCAGTTGGCCCTCGACGATGACCCGGTCGCCGGGTTTGAGACCCTGTTCGATCACCCACAGGTCGCCGACCCGCTCAGCGGTCGTCACAGCACGCGTCTGGACCTTGTTGTCCGGTCCGACCGTGAAGACCGTCTGCATGTTCTGCAACTGCTGCACCGCCCGCTGCGGCACCAGCAGCGCGTTCTTCCGCTCTTCCACCTGCACGCGAACCCGGCCGAACTGGCCCGGAAGGAGCCGGCGCTGCGGATTCGGAAAGCTCGCCTGCAGCTCGAGAGTGCCGGTCTTGGGATCCACCTGGTTCAGCGAGTCCGCGATCTGACCTTTGGAGGGGAACTCGGAATTGTCGGCCAGGATGAGCCGCAGAGGAAGATCGCCGCCCAGCGTCCGCTGCCCCCGCTTCGACCCAGGTCAAGTACTCGGACTCCGTGACTTTGAACCGGACCCAGATGGGGTCGAGCGGGACGATGGTGGTCAGCGGTTGGGCGGAGTTCGGGTTCACCAGGCCGCCGACGGGAATCAGCGAGTCTCCGATGCGGCCGCCGATGGGCGCGCGAATGGTGCCGTACTGCAGGTTCAGCTCGGCGGTCTGCAGCGCGGCTTTCAGCGACTTCCGTCTTCGCTTGGGTGGAGTCGATCTGCGTCTTTGTCGAGATGGTGGCTTGCTCGACGCTCGCCTGCGAGGCGCGCACGTTGGCTTCGCCGGCTCTGAGCGCGGCGACCGCGGCGTCGAGGTCCTGTTTCGATGCGGCGTCGGCATCGACCAGCGGTTTGAGCCGCTCGTAGTCCTGCTGGACCTTTATCAGATTGGCTTGCGCGGTGGCGAGGTTGGCTTGCGCCTGTAAGAGCGAGACCTGGCGGCGGGCAAAATCGAGATCCGCCTCGCCCTGCTTGAGGTTCGCTCTGGCCTGCTGCACGCTGGCCTCGTAGGGCCGCAGATCGAGAACATAGAGGACGTCGCCGGCCCGCACCTCCGAACCCGGCCGGAACAGCCAGCGCTCGAGGTATCCGTCCACCCGGCCGCGGACCTCGACCATGTTCCGCGCGTAGGTCTGCGCCGCGAATTCCGCGAAAATGGGAACGTCGGCGGGTTGGATCTCGACCACGACCACGGGCGTCGCGGCAGGGGCAGGCTGCGGACCACCCTTCTGTCCCGTCGCGGAGCAGCCCGCCAGCAGAACCACGGATAAGAGGGCGACAGCGGCAGTCAGTTTCAGCATGTGTTTGACATCCATTGACCCACGAGGGGGCAGACCTAGCCTATGCCACTTGCGGCGAGACAAGGAACTACTTTGATTATCGCGCAATTCCTAGCCCGCTCTTCTCACACAAGATCGTGACGAGGCGCGTGAGGGGCCCGTGGATACGAGGCGCGTGACCGGCGACGCCCGCAGGCGTACTTGACAGTACGTCGAGGACGTCGCCCGAGCGCAACGAAGTAGACATGGGGCCATCGCGCGCCGCAGTAGATGTTGTGTGAGAAGTGCGGGCCAGGAATCACCGCAGCGGCGCAGAGGGCTCAGCGAGCGAAGAAAACTACGGAGCGAATCCAATGCCAATTCACTCGCTTCCCGCTTCGATTGTAGAACGCGAAAGGAAGCGTCAAAGAGCCCGCCCAGGCCACTCCCTACTTGGCTCGCATCCACAGGGTTCCGAAATCCCGCAACTGGGTGCGTGTATTCCGCGAGCCCGCAAACGAGTTCTCGTGGTGGAACCCGTACGGGTTGTCGGTTCCCCGCTCCGGTTCGTCCAGATCCCCGATGAGAATATTCAGGCCCATTGCGCGATCGCCCATCGCGGTGGAGTAGAAGACGCCCGGTTCGACTTCCAGGCACGGGTTGAAGCTCACCGCCCATTCGAGGATGTAGCCCTTTCCTCCAGGTTTGGGTTTCGCGGCGCACGCCTGCGCGCCCGAGAGAATCCAGTCCTGATACGTCCGCCATGCGTCCGCACTGCTGCGCGGCTCGCCTTCCAGCAGCCCTCCGGCGCCGATGCCGCCCTGGCGCGACTTAGTCAGGTTGCAGACCATCTGCCAGGATGAGCCGTTTCCGGCCGAGTTTTGGTTCCCGACCCAGCGGTTGGAGGCGTTGATCAGCACTTCGATTTCGTCGCCGAACCAGGGGAAGCCTTCGCGCGTCAGGTCGTGCGCCTTGGGATTGTTCGGGGGCAGCCAACGCGGCGTGTCGATGCCGTACAAAACGTCGTCGGTGACGTCAAAGGCGAAATACAGGCGTTTGCCGTCGTGTTTGACGTAGCCCTTGAGCGAAAGATCCTGCGGGTCGGCGACGGCCGAGAACTGCGGCCGCCAGCCCTCGACGCCCAGGAAGGTGGTGGCATCTTCCCACTCGCCGGGCGAGATCACTCCATCGATCACCGGCGTCTTGCCTGGGCGGGCTTCGAGCGAGCGTGGGTCGTCCCCCGCGAAGAGGCAGCCCACCCCGGCGAACACGGCAAACCAGCGAAGCATTGACATTTACAGGGAGCATAACCCATCGAACTCCGGATCGCAACGGATTACGGTCTTGACCGGGCTCGCGGCCTGCCCTAGACTACAGGCTTCGCCATGCTGAGTCGAAGGACCTTGCTCCACTGCGGCGCTGCCCTGGTTTCGGCTGCTGCGGATCCCGGCCGGATCCTGGATGCCCACGCGCACTTCTACGATCCCACGCGGCCGCAGGGCGTACCCTGGCCATCGAAAAACGAGCCGCTCCTGTACAAGCCGACCTACCCCGATCGATACGTGGCCAGCATCCAACCCCTCCGCGTGGATGGAGTGGTGGCGATAGAGGCCAGTCCGTGGCCGGAGGATAACCGGTGGCTGCTCGAAGTCGCGGACCGCAACCGGCTGGTTTGGGCCGTGGTGGGGAATATCCAGCCCGGACGCCCGGAATTCGGAAACGAGTTGGAACGCTTCGCCACGCATCCGCTCTTTCGCGGCATTCGGATCAACGCCGGTTCCCTTCCCGCCATCCTCGCGAGGCCCGAAGCGCTGGCCGGCCTGAAGTTGCTGGCAGCGAAAGACCTCAGCCTGGACATCCTTGTGGACGCCCCGAGCCGCTTTGCGGCGATCGCGCGACTCGCCCGCATGCTGCCGGATCTCCGGCTGGTGTTGGGCCATCTGCCGCTAGATCCGCCTCGGGACGAGGCCGGCAGGGCGGCTTACCGTGCAGATCTGCGGGCGCTCGGTGGCGCCGCTTCGGTTTATGCAAAAGTCTCCGGAGTGCTGCGCCGCGTGGGCGGCCAGGTCCCGGCGGACGCCGGTTTCTACAAACCGGCCCTGGATGAGCTATGGGAGACGTTCGGCCCGGACCGCGTAATCCATGCGAGCAACTGGCCGGCATGCGACCTGATCGCGCCGTACCCGGTAGCGTACCGCGTGATGAGAGACTACTTGGCGGACAAAGACCCGCGGATCATCGACAAGTTCTTCTGGAAGAACGCCGCAACTGTGTACAAGTGCGGCGAACGGTAAGCGTCACCCGTGGATCGGCCCGTCCGCCGCTTACTGGGCGTACTCGCGCTCGATCTGCTCCAGGGTCTTGCCCTTGGTCTCAGGCACGCGCCAGAGGACAAACAGGAAGCCGATGACACAGATGCCCGAGTAGAGCCAGAAAGTCCCCGCCGGACCGAGGGCCGCGTTCAACGCCGGGAAAGTGAACGTCAGCGCGAAGCAGGCGATCCACAGCGCCGATACCGATACCGATACCGCGGCGCCGCGAACGCGGTTCGGGAAGATCTCCGAGAGGATCACCCAGGTCACCGGCCCCAGGGACATCGCGAAGCAGGCGAGAATGGCCAGCGTGCAAAGCAGAACGGGCAAACCCTTGAGCCCGAAATAGTAGGACAGCCCCAGAAGGAAATGGCAGACCCCCACCCCGGCGCAACCCGCCAGCATGAGCGTCCGCCGGCCCAGCCGGTCCACAAAGCCCAGGGCCACCAGCGTGAATACCAGGTTGATGGAGCCCGTGATGACGATGTTGAAGAGGATATCGCTCACGCCGTACCCCGCGTTCCGGTAGATTTCCTCGGCGTAGTTGAAGATGACGTTGATTCCGCTCCACTGTTGCAGCACGGCCAGAAAGACGCCGATGCCCAGCACCTTCCGCATCCCCGGCGCCAGCAACTCCGCCCAGCGGCCCTCCTGCGCGTGCGGTTCCACCGTGGCGGCTACCTCCGCGAGCGCCCTCTCTGCGTAGTCCTCTCCGCCAATCCGCGCCAGAGTGCGGCGGGCACGGTCTCTCTGCCCCCTCATCGCCAGCCAGCGCGGGCTCTCCGGAACGAACAGCGCGCCAAAGAAGAAGATGAGCGATGGAGCGGCCACCGCGGTGAACATCCAACGCCAGCCAAACTGCCCGTTCCAGGATTGGCGGATCATCTCGGCGGTCGCGCCCGCGGGGACGGTCTCGGCGATCAGCCAGTTGACAATCTGCGCGGCGAGGATTCCCACCACGATCGTCATCTGGTTCATCGACACCAGGCGTCCGCGCCAGGGCGCGGGGCTGACCTCCGCGATGTACACCGGCGAGACATTGGATGCGATCCCGATGGCGACGCCGCCGGCGATCCGCCAGAGGACGAACGCCGTGAACGTGGAGGCCCATCCGGTTAAGCACGGAGGAGACCGCGAACAGCACCGCGGAGGCGATTAACAATTTCTTGCGGCCGAAGCGATCGGCGCCGGCGCCGGCAATCAGCGAGCCCAGCAGGCAGCCCAGCAGCGCGCAACTGTTGGCCCAGCCGATCTGCTGCTCTGAAGTGAGTTGAAAGAATTTCTCATAGAACGGCTTGGCGCCGCCGATCACCACGAAGTCGTAACCGAATAGCAGTCCGCCGAGCGCGGCGACGATTGTCAGCAGCCAAACGTAGCGCGCGTTGTACTGTTCCTGGGGCGGCTTCATCGCCGGTCCCCGTTGAACTCCCTCACTGCGTCGAACATCGCAACGATGTTGGCGACCGGCGTTCCCGCCTGCACGTTGTGGATCGAATTGAACACAAATCCGCCGCCCGCGCCGAAAACTTCACAGCGTTCCAACACCTGCCTCCGGACTGCTTCGGGCGAGCCGAACGGCAACGTCTGCTGGGTATCCACGCCGCCTCCCCAGAACGTGAGCCGGTCGCCGTAATTCGCCTTCAGCTCGCGCCGCGCGCCATTCCAGTTGCCGAGCACTGGACCGGATTGAGAATGTCGAAGCCGGCCTCGATGAACGAGGGAAGGAACCGCGCCACGGAGCCGCAGGAGTGTTTGAAACAGCGCCACCGGCTGTTCTTATGGATCCAGCCGAGCAGCCGGCGGTAGTACGGGAAATACAGTTCGCGGAACGTCCCGGTAGAGCAGAAGGACGAGGTTTGGGTGCCGAAATCGGTCCCGCACAGGAAGACCGCATCGACCGCGTCGCCCACCGCGGCATGGATCCGCGCGAGGTTGCCAATCGCGATCTCGCATTGCCGGTCGAAGATCCGGTGGATGTACTCCCGCCGGTTGCTGGTCGCCATGTACCATTCGGCGACATCGCGGATTCCCTTCGGATGCTTCAAAAACGGGGCCGGCACCAAGGCTATGTCGCCAAACGCCGTACCGCCGAAGTTCGCCATCACCGCGCGCCCCGTCGCCGCGGCGCGCGCCACCTCTTCGCGAAAGTACTGCACGTCCTCGTCCGTGATGGGAGCGAATTCCTCCAGGTTGTCGTCGGGATTCAGCCCGGCCTCTTCCAGGGGCGGCTGGCGCACGATGGTGTCGAAGAAGTAGCCACCGCGCGGCATGCGGCCGCTGGGCGCGACGCTCTTGTCGCCCTGGGGATAGATGAGAGTGTCGCCGTTGGCATCCACGGTGATCCGGAAATCTTCCGAAACCAGCACCTCGAGTCCATCCGGCATGCGCCAGGGCTTCCAATCGTGATTGGAGAAGCCGAACATCGTCTTGCGGGGGAACACGCCCTCTACATCCAGCCCCAGGGCGTTTTGAAGATCGTCCTCCAATAAACCGAGCATCTGGTACGGCTCGTGAACCTTGACCGGCCGCTTCTCCAATCCGAAGTGACTGCGGAGCGCCGCCACGCAACTGGCATGCATCCCGGTGACGCCGGTACTGCCAAAATCGACCGGAACCCGGTCCGGCTGCCGATGGTTGAGTGCTGCTACGACTCGTTCTTTCCTGGTCACAAGACGTTCCCCAATATAGCGGAAAGCCGGTGGGGCAGACCATCGCTGTTTGTGGTCTGCCACGCTGCGCAATCTGCTCTGCGAGCCCGTCCCGGCGCCTTACAAATAAATCGGTTCCAGAGTCTTCCTAATGTACTCCATCTGCACTTTGGCGCTCTCGAGCGGCGAAATGCGCGCGTTGTCCAGGTCGATCGTGATCCAGCCGCGATACTTGACGCCTCTCAAGATGCGGTGCAGCGCGGGGAAGTCGATGACGCCGCGCCCAAGCTCGATCACGTTGTCCATGTAGCCGCGAAGGCCGCGGTTGTAAGCGCGCACGTCCTTGTAGTGGATGTACACCAGCCGCTTCTTGTACTTTTCGAACATCTCCACCGGCTCGCCGCCGCCCATCCAGAGCTGCGCCGTGTCCGGGCCGAGATTGAAGTACTTCGGGTCGGTCTGCTTCATGAGGGAATCGATCTGGCGCGGATTCTCGATCAGGCTGCCGACGTGGGGATGAATGTCAGTCCTGATCTTGTATTCCTCGAGCGCGATCTTGCCGATGGCGTTCATGACCTTGGCGGTCTGGCGGATGGCGGCGGCTTCGTCCTCGACGTTCGGAGAGGGCGGGCCGAAGGTGAGCCGGTCGCTCGCGAAGCGCTTGAGATAGCCCAGAAAACGGTGGCATTCCTTGAGCAGCCGCTCCTCCTGCGCCGGCAGGTGGAAGTTATCGCCCCAGTAAATGGTGGAAACGCGCAGCTTGTGCTTGGGCAGCAACTCCGCCAGTTCGTTCATGTTCTGATCGTTGACCTGCAGGTTGGCGGTGGTAAACGGCTCGACGCCGTCGAACCCGGCCTCCTGCACGTCGGGACAGATCTGCGACCAGCGAATGGGGCCGCTCGCTTTCGCGGTCCAGGTGACGGCGCCCAGACCCCAGTAAATGTTGCGCTGCGCCGCGCCCAGTGTTGCGCCAGCGGCCGCCGCGGCCGTCACGCGAATGAACTCCCTGCGATGCCATGTCCTTGCTTTCATGTAGCCGTCTCCTGGTGCTGCCGCTACGCTGGCGCCGGCGGAAGCTCCGGATTGGGCCGGTCGTACCGGCCGGGAATGTAGGGAAACTTCTCGGCCATCCCCGGCTTGAGTTCCATGCCGAACCCGGGCTTGTTATGCAGGTCCATGTACCCTTTTCGGACCACCAGCGGGTCCTTGAATATCTCCTCTTTGAAGGGGTTGTAGGTCTGGTTCAGTTCCAGCATGTGGCGGTTCGGGACGGAGGCCACGAGCGCGGCGTTGACCATGGTGGTGAGGCCGCCGTGCCAGTTGTGCGGGCAGCAGTATTTCTTGCGCAGGCCGGCCATCCGGGCGATGTGCCACGCTTCGGTGAGCCCGGTGACGTTGCAGTCGGGCTGCACGATGTCGTAAGCATCGCGGTCGATCCACTCCTTGAATTCGAAGCGGTTGGTCCGGCTCTCGCCGCCCGATATCATGACGTGTGGACAGGCGGCCCGGACTTTGAGATGACCCTCCAGGGCGCCCCGGCCGCTGGTGCTGATGGGCTCCTCGAACCAGTGAAACTTCAGCTCCTCGAGAACCGGCGCCAGTTCCAGACACTGTTCCAGGCTGAGCCGCATGTTGCTCTCCTGCATCAGGTCGAAAGCGGGGCCCACGGCGGCGCGCATGCGGCGCAGGTACGGGACGTACTTCTGGACGGTCATGCCGCTGTTGGCCCATTCCGACCCCAGGCGGAATTTGAAAGCGGTGTAGCCCGCCTCCTTGTGGCGCACGGCCTCGTCGATAAGGTCGTCCGGGCGCTTGTACCACGCGTATTCCACGCCGCCGCTGGCGTACATGCGGACGTGCGGCTGGGGCGCGGCGTCGGTGGCCAGGAGTTTGTACACCGGGGTATTGGCCGCCTTGCCGATGATGTCCCAGCAAGCGGCGTCGATACCGGCGAAGGCCCGGGTGGAGCTCCATGCCGCGCCGAGATATTCCACATCGAACGGGTTCTGGCCGATCAGGGTGGGCCGGATCTGTTCGTCGATGACCTTCTTGATCGCGTCCGGCCCCGAATAGGGGCTGGTCTCGCCGATCCCGGCGATGCCCTTGTCCGTGAGGATCTCGATCAGGATCAGGTCCGTCTTCCAGGTGACCGATCTTCCCGTGATCCACTGCTTATCGGGAGGCAGTGTATAGGACAGGATGGTGACTTTCACGTCCTGGATCTTCAGGTTCTCGCGCGCGATTCCCTCGAGCGGATGAACGCGTCTGCGGAACCCCTGGCGGGTCTGGGCGGCGCCCGCCACGGGGAAGGCTACGGCACCCCCAAGAAAGGATCTTCTGGTCGGGCCTCTCATCATCGCGTATCTCCTTTCGCGGCCGGTTTCCCCAGCATACTCCCGCGGTGCGCCCCCGGGTAGCGCAGGCTCCGGCCTGCCGTGTCGGCCACCGCGCCATCGATCCAAGACAGCATACAGAGCCGCGCGCGTCAGCAAGCGGTCTTTCGTTTTGTAGACGGTAACCAACCGCGTGAAACCCGTTTCGTTCTAAGGGCTTCCATAAGCGGAGGCCAGACGGACGGCAATCTGTTCGGCTGACCTGGAGTGACCGATTGCCCCGAGAAACTGCGACAGCGTTGAGTTTCCCCGTTGGTGTGGTATCAACGCGGATTCCCGTTGGATGACGGGCAAGCAGGACGAGCCTCTCGGGACTGCTGGGCAGGCATTCAGGAGAAAGACATGAGTCGTAGCGGCTCCAAGGCACATCTCAAATATAAGGAGGGGTACCATGTTTGTTGTTGTCGAGCACGCGATTACCAACCCGGGTGTTTTCTTTGGGCTTGTCTCAAAAGCCGCCGAAGCACCTTCGGGAATCAAGGCACTCCAGTTCTTCCCGAGCACGAGCAAAGATCGTGCGGTCTGTCTTTGGGAAGCCAAATCGGTAGAAGCGGTGAAGGGCTTCTTGGAACCCTTGAGTGCTGCGAGCAGTCGTAACACCTACTACACGGTGGATAGCACAACAGCGATGGGTCTTCCGACCGTGGCAGCTTCGGCGTAGGCGGAAAGACCCTTTGAGCGGCGCGGCACGCGGCGGCTCAGTGTGCTGATGGTTTCGATGAGCCGCTGCACAGTGGCTCCGTCAGGAGAGGCTCGGACCGCGCCTCCTCAAACTGGGACACTTGCGACGGCTTCGAATCTGCCCGCAGCGAGCAGTCTTCTTGACTTTATACTCGCATTATGCGAGTATGGGGCGTGAACGTGATCGGCTCGGCGACCATCCGGAGGTACGCGGCGCTTCACGCGGATGCGGCCGGAGAACTGCTGCGGTGGAACAAGGCAGCCAGCCACGCCGTTTGGCGGGACGTCAATGAGGTTCGCCTGCATTTCCCCGACGCCGACCAGTACAAGTCGCTCCTGATCTTCAACATCCGGCATAACTACTACCGCCTGATCGTGAAGGTTGACTATCGGGCGAAGCTTCTGATGGTCAAAGAATTCCTGACGCACAAGGAATATACGCGAGGAGGTTGGAGACAATGGGCGCGCTAGTCATCGACGACAAGAAGTACGCTCGGGTATTGGCGAAAGTCCTTCCGCGAGTGATCACAACGGACGAAGAGCATGAACGCATGCTGGCCGCGGTCGAGAACCTGATGGACAAGAGCGAGCATCGTACTGCGGAAGAGGACACCGCCCTTGATTTGATGGTTCGCCTTGTCAAGGACTACGAAGAGGAGCATCATCCTCTGCCCGACCCGACTCCCCACGAAATGTTGGTGTATCTGATGGAGCAACGGGGCTTGAAACAAGCCGACCTTCTTCCCATTTTCAAATCCAGCGGTTACGTGTCCGACGTCATCAACGAGAAACGCGCCATCAGTAAAGCGCATGCCAGGCAGCTTGCCGAGTTTTTCAAGGTGTCGGTGAACCTCTTCATCTGACTCGTCGGCGTTCCCAGTGGGACAGGCGGTTTCGCCTGTCCTCTGCACCCTTCCAAAACGTAACAACACAAACCCCATCGGCCGGGGCGCATTGGTGTACACTGGCTTGCACGGGATCGAAAACAGAAGGGCAGGCGCAGATGATGAATCCAGATCGGTGCGCGAATTTCAGAATCACCCGCCGGAGGGCGCTGAATGCCGGCATCGCCGCCCTGGCGGCGGCTTGTCCGGCTTGGCCCTTTCCGCGGCCGCAGACAGCCTCCGGATCGGGAAGAACCACCACGGACGATCCGCCATTTAAGACCCCCGCGGAACCGCCGAACACGCCGCTGGGCGTGGGAAAAGGCATCCGCCCCGGCAGGGTCGTATGGGCCCACGAACCCAAGGTGGCGTCCTGGGATGGCAAGACGGGGAACTGGTGGGACGACGCAAACACGGATCCGCGCATCGTGAATGCCATGGTTTCCCGCAACCTCCGTTCCCTCACCGGCGAGAAAACCGACAAGGAGGCGTGGCGCGCCCTGTTCGGATTCTTCAAGCAGACTCGGAAGCTGAGCGGCGGCGACGGATACCGGGCCGGCGAGAAGATCGCCATCAAGGTGAACTCCAACCAGGACCGTCCGGGCGCGTGGCGCTTCGGCGCGGGAATGCCCAGCCCCCAGGTGCTGTATTCGCTGGTCGATCAGCTCATCACAGTGGGTGGCGTCCCCGGACAGGACATCACGCTCTACGACGCGTCGCGCTACATTGGCGATCCCATCTACAACCGGATCCGGGCCAACCCGGACCCGAACTTCCAGGCGGTCAAGTTCGCTGTCAGCCAGAGGATGGCGGGCAACGGGCGGGTCGAGGCCGTGCCGGACAAAGCCAATCCCGTCCGGTTCTCCCGCCCCGGCGTTCCGACGGCCTATCTGCCGCAATGCGTCACCGAGGCGAAATACCTGGTGAATGTAGCGCTGTCGCGCGCGCACGGGCTGATGGGCGCCACCCAGACCGCCAAGAACCTGTTCGGCTCGGTCTACTTCGAGGGCCCCGGTTTCACCCCCCAGCCGCTGCACGACTACGCTTCGCGGGATCTGCCGATGGGCTCTTACAATTGCCTGGTGGACCTGATCGCGCACAACCACCTGGGCGGCAAGACGCTCCTCTACCTGTCGGACTTTCTGTATGTTGCGGTAAGCCAGAACGAACGCGTCATCAAGTACGAGTCCTTCGGCGACCACTGGTGTTCCAGCCTCTTCGCCTCCCAGGATCCGGTGGCCATCGACTCCGTCGGGCTGGACTTCATCCGCGATGAGCCCAGGGCGCTCGAATGCCGAGGCAAGCCGGAGAACTATCTGCACGAGGCAGCCCTGGCCGAGAAGCCGCCCTCCGGAACGGTGTACGATCCCGACCAGGACCGCGCGCCGGTGACCAGCCTGGGCGTTCACGAGCATTGGAACAACGCCGGCGACAAACAGTATTCGCGGAATTTGGGGAAGCGCGAAGGCATCGAGCTGATCAAGGCGTAAGGTTCTACCCATGAAGCGCACGCGCCGCGGACCCGCTTGGCTACTGTGGCTGGCGCTGGCGCCGGTCGCGGCAGGCGCGGCCCTTCCGGCAGCGTGGGTTCCCGCGCGTTGGGATGGGGGTCCGCTGGAATTGGCCCGCCGCGCCGGCGACAAAGCGCTGGCCAACCAAGAAGTCCGGGACGCGATTGCCCGCTGGTACGACCCCGCCACGCTCAACCTGCTCGAGGGCACGCCCATTAACTGCCTGCTGTTGAGTCTCAGCGCGGGCGCCGCTCCGGAGATTGAGAAACAGCAGCGGCTGCTCGTCAAGGAATACGCCCGGCGGGCTCGCCAGCGCGGCTTGGCGGTTCTGGGCGTGGTCTATCCGGGCGCTGATCCGGCAACCGCGGCCGCGGCTGCCCGAGACGCGCAATTGGATGGGCTGGTGCTCGAAGGAGAATTCCCGGGAGGCCTTGCGTTCGCGGACAAGAGCGCCGCGGTCGTGATCCGGGTGCTTCCCTCGCCGCTCGCTCGCAGAGCTGCGCGGCAGGTGCTGGCTGTCGAGGGCGTGTCCCCAGGAGTGGGAACGGCCGGAGACGCCGCCACGGCATCGGCTACCGGCGGCCTGTGGATCGATTCCAATTTGTGGCTGGCGCGGTCTTTCCATCCAGAACCGGAGGGGCGGCCAGTTTGGATCAGCCATCGCCCGCGCGCCGGCGCAACCGGCATCTACGCGCGCAGCATCGCGGACGCGGCGGCGGCGGGAGCGCGCTGGATCGTTGCGCTGGACGACGATTTGCGCGCGGGACTGCTTCGCCGCGAATCCAAGGCGGTGGCCGCGTGGAAGAGCATCGCGGACTGCCTCGCATTCTTTGAGAGCCACGCGGAGTGGCGCGGCTTCGCGCCGTTCGGCAATGTGGCGATCGTCCTGGACGCCGCCGGTCCGAACCCGGCGAACTCGGACGAGTACCTCAACCTGGTGGCGCGGCGGCAGATTCCCTACCGCGTCATCTACCGCTCCGAGCTCGGCGCGGCCTCGCTCGCGGGACTGCGCGCGGTGCTCGCGTTCGATCTGGCGCCCGCCACCGAAGCGGAGCGCAAGATCCTGCGCGCCTTCGCGGCGGCGGGCGGCCTGGTTCTGAGCGGCCCGTCTTGGGGCGGCGCCCCGAAGGACCAATCGTACACGATCGTGGCGGAAGGCCAGGGCGAGGTGGCAGTCTATAAGGACGCTTCGCCCGATCCGCAATCTGTCGCCCGGGATTTGAACGATCTGGTGACGACTCCGGAACTGGGCGTCAGCGTATTCAAAGCGCCCTCCGTGCTTTCTTACGTGAGCATGGCCGGCGACGGCGCGCGGATGCTGATCCAGTTGGTCAACTATGCCAGCGCGCCCGCCGAATCCATCGCCATCTGGGTGACTGGTAGTTTCGGTTCCGCACGCCTGTACGCCCCGGGAAGCGCGCCTGTGGATTTGCCCCTGAGACGGAGCGGCGGCCGGACGGAAATCACCGTCCCCACGCTCGCCGCTTACGGGGCGGTGTTGTGTTCCGCTCCGGACCAACCATCTGTGACTGGAAGAGGAGATTGAAATGAGAGTCTTCCTGTTAGCTGTGCTGTGCGTGATCTGCCTCTTCGCGCGGGACACGCTGGCGCTGCGCATACGCCACAACGACCCGTCGAAGTATCGCGCGTCCAAGGCCGTCCACGGCGGTCCGGGCCAGTTGGATTACTTCGCCATGCTCGATGCCAAGGACTTCAACACCAACGTGCTTTTCCTGCACCGGGGCGTCATCGCGCCCAAGAGCGGCATCGGGCACCACTACCACAACCAGATGGAGGAGATGTTCGTCATCCTGAACGGGGAAGCCGAGTTCACCGTGGACGGCCGCACGTCGCTCATCAAGGGGCCGGCGGGCGCGCCCTGCCGCATGGGCCGTTCGCACGCCATCTACAATCCGACCGACCAGCCGGTGGAGTGGATGAACATCGCCGTCGGCAGCGTCAAGGGTAAGTACGACAATTTCGACCTGAGCGACGGCCGCGTGGGAGTGGCCCTCGACAATACGCCGGTCTTCATGGCCATGCGGCTCTATCGGGATCTTCTCCGGCCTGCCTCGGCGTTGAACGGCGGCAAAGGCGCGGCGCGCTACCGGAGGGCGCTGCCGCCTGAGATCTTTCTCACCCCGTGGGCTTACGTGGACCACGTGCTGCTGCCGGCGGGCACTTCGATCGGCCGGCATCGGCACGCCGGCGTGGAGGAGTTCTACTATGTGATGGAAGGGGAGGGCGTGGCCCAAGTCAACGATGAGAGCGCGCCCATCCGCAAAGGCGACGCGCTGCCGGTGCTGCTCAATGACGTCCACTCCATCGAGAACACCAGCGGCAGCGACCTGGAACTTCTGGTGGTCGGCGTGGCCATGGAGAAAGGCAAGATCGACGCGGCGAACGTGCAGTAGCGTTGCGCCGCCGAATATCGAAAAGGAGAATGCAAATGAGAACTGCTCTGATTCTGTTAGTCACTGTCCTGCTGGTTGGCTGCTCCCAGGCCCCCCCGCCCGTGGTAGAATCGCCTGGCTTGGGGACCATCGTACGTCTCGATCCGGCGTTCGACTCCCTGGCGCCGCTGGATGCGCGGATTGAGAAAGTCGCCGGCGATTTCCAATTCACCGAAGGCCCGCTCTGGCGGCCCGATGGCCGCCTCTGGTTCAGCGACGTGGTCGGCAACATGGTTCGGTCCGTGACGCCGGCGGGGCAGGTCGAGATCCTGCTGAAGGAGTCGGGGGGCAAGAGCGATGCTCCCGCGGGATCGTTCATCGGGTCGAATGGCATGGTGGCCGGCAAAGACGGCGAGGTGCTCCTGTGCCAGCATGCCGATCGCCGCATCGTGCGCGTTGGCAAGGACCTGAAGTTGACCCCGTTCCTGGAGAAATTCGAGGGCAAGCGCTTCAACAGCCCCAACGACCTGGTGTACAGGTCCGACGGCTCGCTCTACTTCACGGACCCACCGTACGGGTTGCTGAAGCAGGATGACGACCCGGCGAAGGAACTGAGGTTCAACGGCGTATTTCGCTATGCGGGGGGCAAGCTGCAGTTGCTGGTCAAGGATATGACCCGGCCCAACGGCATTGCTTTCTCGCCGGATGAGAAGATCCTCTACGTGGCCAACTCCGACGAAAAACGCAGGATCTGGATGCGCTTCGACGTGGCGGCGAACGGCTCGGTCTCCAACGGGCGCGTGTTCGCCGACGTTACGGCCGAAAAAGAGGAAGGGCTGCCCGACGGCATGAAGGTGGATTCCCAGGGCAACGTCTGGGCTACGGGTCCGGGGGGCGTGTGGGTGTTTTCGCCCGACGGCAAGCACCTGGGCACCATCAAGCCGCCCGAGATTCCCGCCAACTGCGGCTGGGCCGAAGACGGCAAGACCCTCTACATGACGGCCCGCACCAGCGTGTACCGCATCAAGCTGGCGGTGGCCGGCGAGAAAGCGCTGTACCAGTAGGCCCCAGGCGGAGATGAAATCCGTGAATGAGCTTTCTCGTCGCGCAGTCGTGAAGAGCACCCTGGTTGCGCTTGCAGGGACAGCCGGCGCATCCGAAACCGCGCTGGCTCAGAAGCCGCCCGGTGAAACGCGGGTGCTCTTCTTACTGGGCGATTACTATCACAACGGCGCCATGCAGGAGTACGCCTGGCGCACGGTGCTGAAATCGACGGGCTGGCGGCTGATGTTCGCGCAGGCCCCCAGTTTCATCACGCCCGACGTGATGGCGGCGGCGGACTTGTACGTTCTGTGCCGCTATGCCACCAGTACTCAAAAGACCAATATCTCGCTGGGCTTCTCGCCGGACAAGATCGTCGAGAAGCGCTCCGAGCCGGACGTCTTCATGACGCCTGAGCACGAGGCCATGCTCGTCAAGAACGTCCGCCGCGGGATGGGCCTGCTGGCCGTCCACTGCGCCGTGTGGAATCCCGAGAGCCGCCAGTATCTGGATCTGCTGGGAGTCGAGAAGCCCGTAATGCACGGCCCGGTCGTGACGGCTCAGATCACCGACCTGAATGCGGAGCATCCGATCACCAAGGGCCTCCGGCCGTTCAGCGTCGGCATCGACGAGGTGTTCGATGCGGTGATGAAGCCAGGTCAGTACACCCAACTGTTCCGGGCGCAGCAGGAGGAACCGAAGCGCAACGCCATCAGCGGCTGGTGCCGCGAGGAGGGCGCGGGACGCGTGGTCGCCTTGCTGCCGGGACATAACACCGGTCCGTACGGCAGCCGGCAATTCCTGGATATCATGTGGCGCTCGGCGCACTGGGCGCTCAAGCGGGAGGTAGCGCCGGTGCCGGCGGAAGTCTTCACCGCAAGGTAGCGGTCCGGTTATCCGCCATAAATTTTGACGCCAACCTTCGCGGCGACCTTGCGTATGTACGCGTAGGCCTCGGGGAACTGCTCCGACGGGAAATGTTCGGGAAGCAGCGACCGCGGCCATTTCAGCCGGCTCATGCGCGCCAGGTAAGTCTCGTAATCGAGGTTTCCCCTTCCCGGGCAAACCTCCTGCACGTAGACCGTTTGCGTGTGCGGCGCGATGTAGGAGTCCTTGGCGTGGCACCCGTAGATGTCCTCACCCAGCAGGTCGAAGCACTGGTCGATGAGTTCGGTGGTACGAAAGTGGTTCATCAGGTGAACCATGTTGGTGGGGTCGAGGTTGACCTTGACCCTCGGATCGCCAACGTCCTGCATCAGGTTGCGGTGTGCGATCGGCCCATCGAGGTTGGTGGTGATCTGCGCCTCCATGCCGAGCGCCGCCTTCAGCCCCGCCGTGTCTTTCAGGATCTGGCGGATGCCGCTGACCGTGAGCTTCCAGGTCTCGAGCGTCCAGTTGTCCGGATGGACGGCGTAGTTGTCCGAGAACTGGTTGCCCTGCGGATTGCGGCTGCCCGTGATCGTGCCGACGATCCGGCAGCCGATCCTCTCGGCCACTTCGAGGCAGCGGGCCAGGTACTTGAGGTTCTCCTGGCGCGCTTTCTCGTCGGTGTGGAGGATGTTGCGGTAGCCGCCCACTTCGAAGATCTCCACGTCGTGTTCCTGGAGGGCTGCGCGCAACTCGCCGAACATGGATTCACTTGCGCCCTCCCACGGTTCCAGGCGGGTGACGGCGGACGTCAATCCCGCGGCGCGCATGGACTTGACGGCATCGCCGATGCTCGCCGGCGCCTGGTCCGACCTACGCGAGGGGTTGAAGGGCAGGTTGCCCGCCAGCCGGATGGGGGTTGGGCCGGGCTTGAGATTGCGGACCAGGTTCCTGTTGGGCCCCGGCTCCCAAAAGGGCGCCCGGCCCGCTGTCTGGGCCTGCGCGTAATTCGCGCCAGAAAGGGCTGCTGCGCCGGCGAAGCCGCCCGCCAGCGCCTGGCGTCTCGTCATCTTGTTCGACATGCTTGCCTCCACATCGGATCGCCTTTCATTGTGCATCCGCAAGCCCGGATTGTCATCCGGGCCGCCGGGGTGTATCATCGTGCCTGATCCAAAAGGAGGCTCAGGCCTGAAGCTTATGAACCGTAGACGCTATCTGAAAACCCTGGCCGCGGCGCTGCCGTTGGCCCAAGTGGCCACAGCCGCGGCCCCGCCGCCGATCCAATTGCATTGCGATCTGGAGCTTGACCCAGCCCGCGAGAAGGAAATGCTGGCCAACTACCGCAAGGTGTTTCAGCCGACCATCAGCCGGCAGCCCGGCTTCGTATCGGTGCAACTGCTCAAACTGCGCAAGGAGGTGCAGGGCAAGGGGCCGGCCGGGTGCTCCTATCGCCTGAACATTAGTTTTCAGACCGAGGAGCAAAGAGTGAAGTGGGTCGCCACAGCCGAGCACCAGAAGGCCTGGCCCACCGTCGAGCAGACGCTGCGAGGGCAGAAGTACATCGCCCTGCTCTACGACCCCGTCGTGTGAATGTGGCAGACGGAAGCGCCGGCCCAACTCTCAGCGCCGCGCCCAATAACGGTCTCGCGCCTGGACAACCAACCCCTTCCCGCCGACCGCGAGGTGGACCTTGCGGAACTCCGGTATGCTAACGGGCACGTCGGACACGTAACCCAAGCTGTATTGGCTGCGGAGTTCCTCTTCGAGCTGGCGGAAGGCCTGCTCAATCGGGTGCTGCTTGGAGACTTCGAAGAATGCGCCGCCGGTCTCCTGGGACATTCGCATGAGGACTCCGCGACCCTCCGCGCCGCTCAGGCGGCCTAGAAGGGGTACGCCGTAAAACCCGGCATCGGAGAACAGAATGCTGTAGACGATGGCGTCCGCACGCTGAGCTGCTTCAACCGCCGCCGCCAGGGTGGCTTCACTGCCGTTGTCCACGCCGTCCGACAAGACGATCAGCGCCTTTCGCCCGCTTTGATGCGACATGATTTCCCGGGAAGCCTTTTCGACGGCGTCATAGAGCCGCGTTCCGGCGCCGCTCTGGGCCTGCAACTCCCGCCGGGTCGGAGTGTCCACGAACGGCAGGATGTCGTCGAGGTTTTTGCGCGATGACGTCAATTCCTGGCGCAGGAAGACACCCATGTCGAATTGCATGATGAACACCTTATCTTTCGTCTCCCGGAGAACCTGATCGAGAAACTCGAGACAAGCCCCGCGCTCTGCGTCGAGCACCCGTTGCTGGCTCATGCTGGTATCGATCATCAGCCCCAGAATCAAAGGCAGGTCGGATTCTCTCGCAAAGTAGCGGATGGTCTGCGGGCGGTCGTTTTCAGTCAGCGAGAAAGCCTCCTTTCCCAGGTCGCGGATGAACTTTCCACTTTTATCGCGAACGGTCGCTAGGACGTTGACGACATTGACCTCGGCCGTAAAGACCGCGTCCTGACCGCGAGCCACAAATTGGGTGGAAAACGAAGATGCCATCCAAAGGAATAGCCGGCGGCGGGACCAGCCGCGATAGGGAGTCATTTAATCCCACAGACGTTGGCGGCAAGAGGCGGGTTCCAACTCAGGCGAGGACCTGCAAGCAGCTCTCGACCCGTTCGCCCAGAGCGCAGCCGATCTGCGGGTGGGGGAACGGGAGCCCGGCTCGGGTTGAGAGCGGCCGCTTCGATCGACATCCGCCGGCAGGCCTGCCCTCTTGCGTGCCGAGCCTCACGAGAGCGTTAGGGACAACGTGGCCTTACGCGTGCATGAACACCTAAGAATGAGGTAATCCCATGCGAAAGGTCTACACAATCTGTTTGACGCTCGCGCTCCTCTGTACTGTTGCATATGCAGCCAAGAAGTACCCCATGACTGCGGCGGCTATGGTTCCCGGTGCTCGGGCCAACGTTGAGATCAGCAAGGACAAGAATGGCAACACGAGCCTGAAGATGAAGGTTCAGCATCTCGCCAACCTTGAAAACCTGACGCCACGCGCAAACGCGTATGTGGTTTGGTTCCGGGAACGGGGCGGAGACTCCGCGAATCGGGGCCAACTGAAAATGGATAAAAACCTAGCGGCAACCTTCGAAACCGTCACCCCGTTGAAGAGTTTCGACGTGTTTGTTACCGCGGAGCAGGATGCTAGAGCAACAGCTCCAAGCGGGCCGGAAGTTCTGACGGCGACTATACAACCGTAAGAGCTAACATCACTAGTGTAGTGCGGCATACAAATTGACGGTGATGTCTCGCAGCGCAGACGATCGTTTTTCGTCGTCGTGCCCGGACGTAGGTGCAAGTTTTGCCGTCCACAAGGCAAGAACTGCTCTGCGCTGCCAGCCTTAACGCCCCGGAGCGGGCGCGGTGGCCGGCGGGATCGCCTCATAGACGACGTAGGCGAAGCGCTTGGAATCCGGCGACCACGAGTTCACGTTAATGGTTCCCTGCCCGCCGAAGAACTTGATCAAGGTCTGAATCTTGACCGATTCGGGGTTCGTCTTCTTGCCCGGCGCGGCGATCATCCGCATCTCGACGTCCATCTGGCCGTTATGATTCTCCGTCCCGGGCGGAAACGACAAGAAGACGATGAACTTCCCGTTGGGGGAAACGTGCGGGAACCAGTCTTCCCACTTGTCGTGAGTGACCCGCTCGGCCTTGGCGTCCTTCGGCCCGGCGCCATCGGGCGGCATGCGCCAGATATCCCAACCGTCGTTGGTGGTTCCCAGACGATTGGAGTTGAAGTAGATCCACTTGCCGTCGGGCGAATAGTCCGTGCCGTCGTCATAACCGCCGGTGAAGGTGAGCTTTTCCTCCTTGGCGCCGTCCGAGGAGACGCGGTAGATCTCGGTCTTGGTGACGCCGTTCACCGGGCGCTGCCCGATGAACGAAACCCACTTGCCATCCGGCGAAAAACCGTGGAAGTAGTTCACGCCCGTCGAAGTCAACTGCTTCGGGTTCTTGCCGTCCGCTGTGGCTAGATAGACCTGCGATGCACGGGCCGAGGCCGTGCCGGCCGAGAACGACAGCATCTTGCCGTCGAAAGAAAACCCATGGTCGTTATTGCAGCTATACATCGCGTCCAGCCCGAGCTTCTCCGGAGTCACCGGCGCGGGCGCGTCCACAGGAATCTTCCAAAGCGTGCCGGCGGAGTTCGCCAGCAGATACTTTCCGTCGTGGGTCCAGTTGGGAGCCTCCCACCGGGCGTCCGCGGTGTAGATCACTTTGGAGGTCTTCGTACGCAGATCGTAGATGGCGATCTTGCTTCGAAGCCGGACCGCCGGGCCTCTGGCCGCGCCCCGCCCGCGGGCCGGAGCCGCCTGCGGTGGAGCGGTTTGGGCGGCGCAAACCACGACCGCCAGCAGCAGCGCAAGAAGAAGTTTCATGTGCGCCAGTATAGCCCATCGCTCGAGTGGCGGCCCGCCAAGGGGCGAAGGTCAGGCGAGGGCGGCCTTGGCGTATTCGAAGGACCGCTTTACATCGGCCGGCCGGTCGCCGGTTTTGTAATCGCAATCGATGTAGCAGCGGATGGGGTACTGCTTGTCTCGGATCAGCCGGAGGATCTCCCTGAGCGGCGTATCGCCCTCGCCCCACGGGACGCTCAGCCGGTCCTTCCGGCGGTCCTTGAGATAGATCAGGGAAATGCGGTCGTGATAATCCTGGACGAACTTGAGGGAATCCCAGCCGCCGCCGGTGGCGTCGCCAACATCGATACTGATGCAGTAATCCTTGGAGAGCGCGACCGCCGCTGCGAAGTTTTCCGGCTTGGCGATCACGTCGGGATTCGTGACGCTCATGTCGGGACGGCCCTGCAGGCCCACCCTGACGCCGCCCTTCCCGGCTAACGGGGCGACGCGCTTCGCCGCGGAGAGCGGTAATGCCGAGCGTAACGAGACGGGCGCCGAGAGCCCCGGCGATGTCCAAAGTGCGACCCAGTTCCTCCTCGGTGGAGCCGGGAAATCCGCTGAGCCCGTAGACCACAATCCCGGCGTCCTCGAACTTCTTGCGGATCGCCCGAAAGTAGTCCAGTGAGACGGACATGCGCCACTTGGCGAGTTCCTCGCGGGTAAGCGCGCGCACGGCGGCCGGCTCCACCAGCGGCGCGTAGAGGTCGCACTCGCCAAGGCCGGACTCGACCATGGACTTGACGACCACATCCAGGATGCCCTCCTGTGGCAGGCCTAGCATGGAGAACACGTAACTCTGGAGCCCGAACTGTATCCCTCGGACGACGGAATCGATCTTCTTCGCCGCGGATGCGGACATAGGCAACGCTCCCAAAGCCAGTTTCCCAAAGTCACGTCTCGAAATCATGGACGATGTCTCCCAATACTTTACGATCCGCAAGCTACCACAATCGGGGACGTCGCTGACGGTCGATCGGCTCGGAAACGAACGGATGTACAATCGATGGCATGATTTCCAGACGCAAGTGGCTTGGAGGGGCGCTGCCCGCGCTGGCGCTCAGTCGCGGCGCGGCCCAGACGAATCCGGCGGCTCCGGTCAACCGGCTTTCCGCGCCGAGCAGCCTGAAGATTACGGACATCCGGGCCTGCACGGTGGCCGCCAACTACGATTACCCGATCATCCGCATCGACACCAACCAGGGCGTCTACGGGCTCGGTGAGGTATTCGCCGCCGGCTTTAAGGGAAGCGCCCTGATGCTCAAGCCATTCCTTGTGGGACGGAACCCTCTGCAGATCGGCCAGGTTCTCGGCAGGATCCGAAAATCGGCCGGCCAAGGCTTCTGGCACACCGGCTACGGCGCGATCGATCTGGCGCTGCACGATATTGCGGGCAAGGTCTATGGCGTTCCGGCGTGGCGATTGTTGGGGGACAAGAATCGGGAGCGCATCCGCATCTACTGCGACACGCCCGGCTCGAACGACCCCAAGGTCTACGCCGAGAAAGTGCAACGCCGGCAGAAGATGGGTTTCACCGTCATCAAGATGGATCTGTATACCCGGCTGGTGCGGGACAAACCGGGGGCCGTCGATATGAACGGCGCCGCCACCGACGATGGGCTGAAGTACCTGTGCGAGTACATCCAGGCGGCCCGCGACCTTGTCGGGCATGGCTTCCCTCTGGCCGCGGACCATTTCGGGAAGCTTACCGTGAAGGACTGCATCCGTTACGCCCGGGCTTTCGAACCCCACAACCTGGCTTGGGCCGAGGACTTCCTGCCGAACCCCGACGTGGCGGGCGTGACGACGACCTGGAGGGACTACAAGGAACTGAAGGATGCGACCACCACTCCGATCCTCGCAGGCGAACAGTTTTTCGGCCTGCAGGAAGGCTTCAAGGACATGATCGACAACCGGGCGCTGGATATCATCCACCCGGACTATGTCGCCAGCGGTGGGATGCGGGAGATCAAGCTCATCGCCGATTACGCGGCGGCGAGCGGGATTCCCACGGCGCTCCACCAGCCCGGCTCGCCCATCGGACAAATCGCCATGGCGCACGTGGCTGCCACGCTGAGCAACTTCGTCGCCTGCGAGCATCACGCGGCCGACATGCCCTGGTGGCAGGACCTGGTCACCGGGGTCGAGAAGCCTATTATCAAGGACGGCTACGTGACGGTTCCGGACAAGCCGGGTTTGGGAGTGGAACTCAACGAAGCAGTCCTCCGGGAGCATCTGCGCTATCCGGGCTACTTTGAACCGACCCCGGAATTCGACAACTACATCACAACCCCGTGGATGTCGGCTCCGGGCCCCTGGCCGCACCTGGACGAGAACGGGAAGTTGGTGAATTCCCGCAGCGAGAATTGAAGAGGAGACGCGCGCATGACCAGCACTTACAGCAGAAGGCAGGTGCTCGCCGGATTCGGCGCGGCGATGACGGCCGCGACTGTACTTAAGATGCCGCTCGGCGCCGCGGTTGGGAAGCCCATGCGTGGAGTGTTCCCCATCATGGCGACGCCGTTCACCGCAGCCAAGGCGGTGGACTTCGAGGATTTGGCCAAAGAGGTCGACTTCATGGTGCGCTGCGGCGTTCACGGCATGGTCTGGCCGCAGAACGCGAGCGGATATCGGAGCCTGACGAAGGAAGACCGCATGCAGGGCATGGAGGTGCTGGCCAAAGCCGCAAGAGGGAAGAAGCCCGCGCTGGTGCTGGGAGTGCAGGCGGCGAACCAGGCGCAGATGCTGGAGTTCGCCGAGAAGGCGGAATCGCTGGATCCGGATGCTCTCATCGCCATGCCGCCGTATGAGGCGAAGACGCTGGACGAAATCCGCGCCTACTACACGGCTCTGGCGAGACTCACGAAGCGCCCGGTTTTCATCCAGACCACCGGCGGCGCGCGGGGGTTGGATCCCTCGGTGGAGTTTCTGGTCGGTCTGGCGCGCGAGTTCCCGCACATGGGCTACATCAAGGAGGAGGTCGCTCCCCTGATCGAGCGCATGAAGGAGTTGGTCAAAGCCAAACCGGTGGTGAAGGGGGTGTTCAGCGGCAACGACAGCGTGGGCATGACTTACGAGATGCGCTTCGGTGCGGACGGCACCATGCCCTCGGCGGCCTTCTGCGACTTGCAGAGCCAGGTCTGGGACCTTTACCAGGCCGGCCAGCAGGCCAAGGCCAGGACCATCTTTTCCGCTTTGCTGCTCATGCTCAACGCCATGCGCAACATCCCGAATGTGACGCCGTACGTGATGAAGAAGCGCGGCGTGTTCAAGACCATGGCGACGCGCGGGCGGGATGTAGAACTGACGCCGGACCAGGTGCAGGAGATCGACTGGAATCTCGAGGGCATCCAGCCGTATCTCAAGGGATAGGCGCGGCACTAGGATTCACCGCGGAGGCGCTGAGCGCACAGAGAGACCAGGCCAGGCCGTTGAGGCGCACTGTCCGAAAATGGGACTAGGTTCGTTTGGTCGGGCGAGGTGTGCTTGGGCCCAGCCGGGCCTGGCGCGGACGGGGGCGTCCGCCCCACCACGAAGTGTCCGAAAATGGAACTAGGTTCCTTTGGCATTCCGTGGTTTTCAGGCAGCCAGTGGTTCAAGAATTCACCGCGGAGACGCTGAAAACGCAGAGCGAGCACGGGCATAGGGACACTCCTCAACCTATCTCTACCACGGGCGGAGTGTGTACCGACGGATAAATCCAGGCAAGTTATTGATTGGGAAGGAAAAACCCACGATTGGCAGGGGTGAATGGAATTCCGCGTTGGACTGAATCGCCGGTCTAAGCTATCCGCCGGCAAGTTTGCCGGCGGATCAAACAGTCTACTTGACATCGGACCTGATTTCGGATAAAAAAGATACTTAGGTGGACTTGTTTTATTTGCCGGCAAGTTTGCCGGCGGAACACATGGCTAAACGGATTCTATTTTTCTCGCCCTCTGGTCCTAACGCAGCGACAGCGAAAGCCGGCTTCCGCTCTGGGATGGTCGGTACCCACACCAGTAGGACAATGATGCTGGCTGAGCTATCGGCTGCCTTCGCCGCGGTTCCCGCCTCTGGGGCGCGCCAGGATTACTCGAATTCGGTCGTTGAAGCAAACTGCCTCGGAAAACCAACGACTTCCACTCGCCGCCTGACTCTCCAGCGGCTGAGCGAGCTCTACGCCTTCGACCCCGAAGTCCCCATCTTCCGAGTCCTCCGCCGGCTCTGGGATCTCGACAGCGCGGGGCGCCCGCTACTCGCCCTCCTGGCTGCGCTCGCCCGAGATCCGCTGCTCTTGGCGACTGCGCCCGTGATACTGTCGCTCCCTGAGGGAGCCGAGATGCCCAGATCGTCAATGACGGAGGCCCTTCGCTCCGCCGTCGGGGAGCGCCTGAACGACGCCACTCTGGACAAGACGATTCGGAATGCCGCGAGTTCCTGGAGCCAAGCGGGCCACTTGGTGGGGCGCACCTTCAAGACTCGACGTCGCGTCCTCCCAACGCCCGCCTCCGTTGCTTTCGCTCTCTACCTGGGGGACGCGGCCGGTTTTCGCGGCGAGGAGTTGGTGGCTTCCGGCTGGATGAAGGCACTCGACTGCACTCCATCCCAAGCGCTCAATCTCGCGCTCGAAGCGAAGCGACTCGGCATTCTCGACCTGCGCGTCGCAGACGTATTTCGATCTCAACCTTGATCGGCTTGATCCCAGGCCCAACGGAGGCGCCCGATGAGTCGCATCCAGCAGCTAGCCAAGATCTACGGTCAGCACATCGCTACCGCGTGGCAGCGTGCCATCACCGATCCTCAGCGCGTCATCATGATCGTCTACGACAAAGAGCTCGAGCGGGACGTCCTCGCCCACAAGGAGGAGTTTGAGATCGTCACCAAACAGGCGAATCATGACTGGATTGAAGTCAATGTCGCACCCGCCTTTGCCGAGTGGATTGCGGCAGCCGAGTACCGCGACGCGTACTTCGAGTCGCCAGACGACCTTCAACTTAAACTCGAATCGGAATTCACAGACTTCGTCGCCTCCAAGATTCGGGCGGTTCTCGAACGCGAGGACGTGTCCGACGCCTCCGTGGTGGCGGTTTTCGGCGTCGGCGCCCTGTTCGCTTTTACTCGCGTTTCGCAGGTTCTGAAGCTGATCGAGCCCTCCATTCGCGGTCGGCTCGTCATCTTCTTCCCCGGACAGTACGAGGAGAACAACTACCGCCTCCTCGATGCCCGTGACGGCTGGAACTACCTTGCAGTGCCAATCACGCTTGATAGCGCAGGACTTGCCTAATGCTACTAAAAGACGTTCTTCTTCGCGATCCCACTCAAAACCCGCTGGCGAACAACGGCCAGGCTCGCATTCAGAACGAAGCCGCCGACGAGAAAATGCTTCTCCAGTTGCGCGGCGAGCTTTCGAGCTTCGTATGCGAGGGCCAATACGGGGACGGCATGGTCCGGATCCTCGAATCTTTCCTGCAAGGCCGGTCCCAACCCAGCCAGAAGGCCGCCTGGGTGAGTGGCTTCTACGGCAGCGGCAAGTCCCATTTGCTGAAGATGCTCTGCCATCTCTGGCAGGACACAGTCTTCCCCGACGGAGCGACTGCTAGAAGCCTCGTGCCGGATCTGCCCCAGGATGTTCGCAGCGCACTTCGCGAACTCGATATCGCCGGTCGCAAGTCGGGCGGGCTACTCGCGGCGGCAGGCACTCTGCCATCCGGCACCTCCGATCTCGTCCGTCAGTCAGTCCTGGCCATTCTTTTCCGGGCGGTCGACCTCCCGGATCAGTACCCGCTGGCGCAGTTCCAGTTGTGGCTCGAAGAGCACGGCTTTCTCGCAATATTGAAGGGCGCCGTGGAAGCAGCCGGCAAGTCGTGGCAAAAGGAGTTGGGCGACCTATATGTGAGTCCGATCATCCGAGAGGCGCTGCTCGTTTGCGATCCGCACTTTGCCTCCAGCAAAGCGCAGGTCGGCGAAACACTGCGAAAGCAGTTCCCGCCGCGTACTGCGGACCTCACTTCGACCGAGTTCCTCTCAATGTTCCAGCGCGTGCTCAAGCGCGCCAGCAAAGGCGGCAAGCTGCCCTGCACGGTCCTCATCCTCGACGAGGTGCAGCAGTACATCGGCAATTCCGTCGAGCGATCGGTCACCATCACCGAGATCGCCGAAGTCCTCTCCAAACAGCTCGACAGTCAGGTGATGCTCGTCGGAGCCGGCCAGTCCGCGCTGCCAGACCAGGCGCTTCTCGCCAAAATGCTGGACCGCTTCTTGATTCGTGTGCAGCTTTCGGACACGGACGTCGAAGTAGTGACTCGACGAGGTCCTGCTGCAGAAGCAGCCCACCGCGCGCTCCGAAGTCGAAAAGCTGCTGAGTCGCCACGCCGGCGAAGTCTCCCGCCAACTGCAAGACACCAAGATCGGGGAGCGCACCAGCGACCAGGAGATCATCATTGACGACTATCCTCTGCTGCCGGTCCGGCGCCGCTTCTGGGAGGAGTGCTTCCGCCAGGTGGATGCTGCCGGCACACAGAGCCAATTGCGCTCTCAGCTCGGCATTATCCATGAGTCTCTGGAGCGCCTAGGCGGCTGCCCTCTCGGAACAGTCATCGCCGCCGACCAGCTCTATTCGTTGTTGGCAACGAAGCTCATCGGTACCGGTGTTCTGCCTCGTGGAATCTACGATCGCATCGCCGCCCTGCCCGACCCACTCGCCCAGCGGATTTGCGGTCTGGTATTCCTGATCGGACAGCTCAAGACCGAAGCTGGCGTCGATATCGGTGTTCGGGCGAACGCCGAGCACATTGCGGATCTCCTGGTCGAGAACCTGACGGCCGACAACGGGAAGCTACGGTCCGACGTTGCCGCTCAGCTCAACAAGCTGGCGGACGAAGGGGTTCTGATGCGGGTTGGGAACGAATACCGCATCCAGACCGAAGAGGGACGTGCGTGGGACAACGAATTCCGAAAGCGCGAAACCAAGTTCAAAAACAGCGCCGCTGATTTCGATGAACAACGCGATCAACTGCTCACTGCGGAAGTCGATGCCGCATTGAAGGGCATCAAGCTGATCCAAGGCCAAGCCGAAGGTGAGCCGATCTCTCGTCACGCATCGTGGGCAGGACGCCCCGCAGGTGAGCGGCGACTCCATTCCGGTCTGGATTCGCGATGGCTTCTCGTCAACGGAGAAGGCGATGACCGATGCCGCGATCGCCGCAGGGATGGATTCGCCGACGATCTACGTCTTCATCCCGAAGAAGTCCCGCGAGGAATTGCTGAACGCCATCGCCACCGTCGAGGCCGCCCGTCAGACTCTCGACGCCAAGGGTGCGCCGGCGACTCAGGAAGGCCAACTCGCGAAACAGGCGCTCGAAAGCCGGCGCAATCTGGCGCTCACGGCCCGCGACAGCCTGGCGAAGGAGATCGTCGGCGCGGCCAAGGTCTTCCGCGGCGGCGGCAGTGAAGTGTTTGGGCTGACGCTCGACGCCAAACTCAGTTCGGCCGCCGAAGCCTCACTTGTTAGGCTCTTCCCACAATTCAACAAGGCAGACGCGCCGGCGGCCGCCTGGGAGAACTGCATCAAGCGCGCCCGTGCCGCTCATGAGCAGCCGTTCCAGCCTGTCAAGTACGAGGCTCCGATCGAACAGCATCCGGTCTGCCAGCAGGTCCGCCAGACGATCGGTTCCGGGAAGACCGGCACGCAGATCCGCAAGGAACTCGAGGCCGCGCCCTTCGGTTGGCCGCGTGACGCCGTGGATGCCGCGCTGATCGCACTCCACAGTTGCCAGCAACTCGTCGCCACTCTGAACGGCGTGCCGGTTGAGCGCGGTCAACTCGACCAGAATCGAATTCCGAAAACGGAGTTTCGTCTCGAGAAGACCAGCCTCTCCATCGAGGACCGGCTCAAGCTGCGCAAGCTCTTCCAGGAGCTTTCGATCAACTGCAAGCCGGGCGAGGAGGGTGATAAGGCCCCCGACTTCATCCGGGCGGCGCTCGACTTGGCTGCGGAAACCGGAGGGGAGGCCCCGCTTCCGCCTAAGCCGTCGGTTACCGACCTTGAAGACATCCAGAACCAGGTGGGGAATGAGAGGCTCGCGGCCCTGCGGGACATCTCGGACTCCCTCACCAAGCTGCTCGCGGGCTGGAAGAAGACCAAAGCGCTGATCGCTCAGCGGCAGCCGGCATGGAAGACCGCGGAACGACTGGCAGCCCATGCTGCCGCGCTCAGCAGTGCGGACGATGCCTGCAAGCAGGTCGAGGCCATCCGGTCTCAGCGTCTCTTGTTGGACCCTACCGATTCGGTCCCCGCTCTGAGGTCGACACTCACCAACCTGCTGCGGCAGGCGTTGAACGATGCCTACTCGATCCACGAAAGTGCATACAAGGGCGGTCTGGCCCAGCTTGCGGAAACTGCGACCTGGCAGAAGCTGACCAAGCCTCAACAAGAGAAGATTCTTCAGGACGTCGGCCTCGCCGCGCCTGCGAAGCCCGACACCAGTACCGACGCGACGATCCTTGAGGGCGCTGGAGTCGCGAAATCTGGCGACGCGCAGGCCGAAGCAGATGCGGTTCCTGGCCGTGTAGCGAACGCTCTCAAAGCAGCGGCGATCCTGCTCGAGCCGCAGGTCCGTTCCGTGCCGTGGAGAAGGCACTCTTGAAAACGAGCGGACGACGTTCTGCAGTGGCTCGAGCGTCAGCAGAAGGCTTTACTGGAAGGCATCCAGAAGGGTCCAGTCCAAATCCAGTGAGGAAAGCCCCGTAAATATGCCGAGCCTCTCCAGTGACCTCCGCCGCCAGCTAAAGAAGACCATTGCCGGTGACAACGGCGCCCGTCGGATTGCCGAAGATGGCGCCGAACAGTCCTTACAGCGCCTGGCTGTCGATCGCCATGAGCCACATACCTCCTTGACGCCCGATGAGCGCACATTGAGAAACCAACTGCGCGCGCACGGCCGGCAGTTGGGTGACAAGCGCGACGCTCAGCGCGGAACCCAAACCATCACCCATCTGAAGCAAGCGGTCGCCTATGAACACTGGCACCGCATGCTGTTTGCCCGTTTCCTTGCCGAGAACGATCTTCTCGCTTCATCCCGAGCACGGCGTTGCACTCTCGCTCGACGAAGTGAAAGAACTGGCGCTCGGCCTGAAGCGGAGACTGGATCGAGGTCGCCGCGGAGTATGCGCAGCGGATGTTGCTGCGTGAGGTCTTCCGGCCGGACGATCCCGGCGCTCCGAGTACCTCTTCCACCAGAGAAGCGACTGGAACTGGAAGGAAAGCTCAACTCCCTTCCCAGAGAGATCTTCCTGGCAGACGACAGCCTGGGCTGGGTCTACCAGTTCTGGCAAGAGGACGCGAAGGACGAGGTCAACCGATCTGAGGTGAAGATTGGCGCCGACGAACTGGCGTCCGTCACACAGCTCTTCACAGAGGACTACATGGTCCTCTTCCTCCTTGAGAACACGCTCGGCGCCTGGTGGACGGCGCGGCGAGGTGCGCCGGATCTTCCCGGCTACACATGGACCTATCTTGCGACTAAATGACGACGGCTCTCCGGCCGCCGGCACGTTCGATGGCTGGCCGAAGAGCGCGAAGGAACTGAGAGTCCTCGACCCGTGCATGGGCAGCGGGCACTTCCTAACTTTCGCCCTGCCGATCCTGGTCCGAATGCGTGTGGCCGAAGAGGGTTTGTCCCTCTCCGGAGGCGATCGCCGGAGTATTGCGCGACAACCTCTTTGGACTGGAACTCGATCCGCGGTGTAGCCAGATCGCGGCTTTCAATCTCGCTCTGACGGCGTGGAAACTCGCTGGCCGGCACTTCCAGTTGCCGCCACTTAACCTCGCCTGCTCAGGCCTCGGGATTAACGCGAAGGAAGAGGATTGGGTGAAGCTCGCCGGCGTTGACGGTCGCAAACAGGACCTCATGCGCTGGCTTTACTCCCTGTTCCGGAACGCCCCAACACTTGGGAGTCTGATCGACCCTCGACGTGTTGGCAAGCCGATGGTGGAGGACGAAATCGCTGGGCTTCTGCCGCTGCTTGAGCACGCGCTCGCTGCAGAACACTCCACCGACGAGACGCGAGAGCTAGCGATCGCAGCCCAAGGCCTGCTCGCCGCCGCGCACCTCTTGACGGAGCGCTTCACCCTAGTCGCCACGAACGTACCCTATCTGGGACGCGGCAAGCAAGATGACACTCTCAAGGAATTCTGCGGAAACTTTCACTCGGATGCTAAGGCTGACTTGGCGACGTGTCTAATCGATCGTTGCGTACGTTTCTGTACCGACGGCGGCTGCACTGCCCTTGTAACCAAACATGAACCTCTCTTCCAGCCCCGTTATGAATCGTTCAGGAGAAGGCTCCTTGCCGATTGCAAGTGGCACTTCGTTGTTCGTTTGGGGGCTCATGCGTTCGAAACCATCACGGGGGAAGTAGTGAAGGTCGCTTTGCTCGAGCTGAGCACCGGTCAGGCTTCCGCCGAGCACCGTTTCTTTGGTGTTGACGTTTCAGATGAGAAGACCCCGGCGGAGAAGGCAGCCGCTTTGCCTCGAATCCCTGGAACAATGTCAGCCCAGCGGAGACAGTTGAAGAATCCGGGCGCCGTTGTGAGTTTTGAAGAACTCGCCGAGGGCGGTCATCTCAGCAATTACGCGTGTTCCTATCAGGGCTTGAGCACTGCTGATAATCCGCAGTTTCTTGTTCTCGTTCTGGGAACTCCCCTCAATTGACTCCAAGTGGCGATGGCTCCAGGGTGCTCCCGAATCTACAAATCTAGTGAGTGGCGCGTCGTTCGTTCTCCTGTGGGAGGACGGCGTAGGCCGCTACTACCGGCACGCAATGGCGTTGAAGGCTGAAGGTCGCCTCGGTGGCTGGAAATCCGGCGGCGAAGCATGGGGGCGTCGCGGAGTCATGGCCAAGGTCACACGCCCACCCGTCGTCAGTCTCTACTTGGGAGAAATGTTCGACGCTACAGGTGCAGCGATTATCCCCAATGACGAAAGCAACCTGGCAGCCCTTTACGCTTGCCTGGGCAGCAAGGAGTACTCCGCCGAACTGGAGAGGGTGGATCAGGCGCTCAGTGTGACAGAGCTGACTTTCTTGAAAGTCCCATTCGATCTTCGTCTATGGGCTAGGAGAGCGGACGACGATTGTCCAGCGGGCCTTCCAAAACCGTTCTCGCTGAATCCGACACAATGGCTGTTTAGCGGGCACCCTCGTAGCGCTGATTTCCCACTCCAGGTTGCGCTCGCCAGGCTCGTCGGCTACAAGTGGCCCCGGCAGCGCGGATCTTCATTCGGTGACGCCCAACCTGTCGGTCTAGACGGACTGGAGCCGTACGCTGATACGGATGGGATTGTTTGTCTGCCAGCGGTTTCTGGCGAAGAGAGTGCTGCGGCCCGCCTGCGAACGCTCCTCCAGACTGCAATGCAGTCTGAGTACAGTCTTGAGCAGCTCTTGCGAGGCGCAAGATCGAATTCCCTTGAAGATTGGCTGCGCGACGAGTTCTTTGAAGAACATTGTCGTGTGTTCCATGATCGTCCGTTCGTATGGCACGTATGGGACGGGTTGAAAGACGGCTTCCACGCGTTGGTCAATTACCACAAGCTCGATCGAAAAAACTTGGAGAAGCTGATTTACTCCTATCTCGGTGATTGGCTGACACGTCAACGCCAGGACGTCGCGAACGGTGTGGAAGGTTCCGATGCGCGGTTGGCGGCTGCGGAGCACCTCCAGAGCGAATTGAAGAAGATCCTCGAAGGCGAAGCCCCGTACGACGTCTTCGTCCGGTGGAAGCCACTCATGGAACAACAGATCGGTTGGGAGCCGGATCTCAATGACGGCCTCCGCATGAACATCCGGCCCTGGATTGCAGAAGCTCGTCTCTACAAGGCAACGAAGCCGGGGATTCTCCGCATTACGCCCAACATCAAGTACACGAAAGACCGCGGCAAAGAACCGGCTCGCGATCCGAAGGAGTTTCCCTGGTTCAAGGGATCGACGGACCGAATCAACGATTACCACTTACCACTCGAAGATAAGAAGCGAGCGCGAGGTCTCGTATGAAGCTGCTCGACAGACTCCGGGATTCTTTCGCCAAGACCCTCCGCGTCCCGGAGGGCCAGGCCGAGCCTGTGGCTATCGTGTGGACTGACGCGACCGGGGAATGGACGCCCCTGGCTCCGATGCTGCGGGCACTCATGCCGGAGTTCTTCACTTTGGGGGATTACCGACCTGAAGAGCGGATTGGCCCCGCTATCTGGTTGAAGTGCATTGTGGACCGCACGTTGCAGGACGCCCCTCCACCGGGCGCCACGCCGATCCTCTACCTGCCGCATGTCAGCCGACAGACCCTCAGGGCAGCGGCGGATTGTCCGGTGCAGTGGGCCCCCTTGATTGAGTTGCAGTATCGCGGACGAGTGTGGCACCAGGCCAACGGGCGGGATTGGACCGTGATGGCCTTCCTCGTGTCCGGCGAGGGCCTGGGCTTAGAGGTTGCCCAGGACCGGCGCACCGAAGAGGCGCTCGGCCGCGCACTACCGCTCCTGGCCGACGTAGATCTCAGCCCCCTCGCGGGCCGTCGGTTGGATGCGGATGACTTCGACCGTCTTTCCGTGGCCGACCCGGTCCGTGACCTGCTCCAGTGGCTTAACGCGCCGGAGCGCTTCGAGCAGACACAGGCGGATCGCTGGGTGGCATTCCGAAACCGCTGCGAGTCCGAACTCCACATTGATCCCGCCGACGGACCGGACGCCGCGATCAAGGCGCTCGCCGAAGGACAGCCAGCGTTGGACCCGGTTTGGTATCGATTCTGCGAGTATCCAGGCGCCTATCCGGGCGTCGCAAAGCTCCTCCGTTCGCCGGCCTCCCTTGCGATCGACGCAGCGCGGAATCCGGCCATCAACGAGTCGGATGAGGCAGAGCTGAGCAAGGCACTCGAAGGCGTGGCGGGACTGGATCAGGCGAAAGCCGCGGCGAAGAATTCTAGCCCTGGAGGCCCAGCACGGACCACGGCGAACATGGGTTTGGGCCCGTATGGACCAGAGCCCGTGGGCCATGGCCCTGGAACCGTTGGTGACGCTCGCGAAGCTGACCAAGTCACCGATTGGCGGAGCCACGGTTGCGGCGGCCGCGTCGGCGTACTCGACCGACGGCTACCGCTGCGACCAGGCTGCCCTTGACGCACTGTCCCGGTTCCGCGAGACCACCGTCCGACGCGACGATTATGAAGCGCGCCGTACGAGCGTTGTACGAGCCTTGGTTGGACGCTTCGTCGCGGCACTTTCAAGAACTGGTTCGGAAGGCCGGCACTGCTGGCCTCTCCACCAGTCGCCGGCGAGCGTGACGCATGCGTCCTCTTCGTGGATGGGCTGAGGTTCGACGTCGGCGCCGCATTGGCTGGGGAACTGGAGCAGCGTGGCCTTATCGTAAAGCTCGGCTTCCGGCTTTCGGCCTTGCCGACCGTTACCGCTACGGCGAAGCCCGCCGTCATGGGGGTTCCTGGCGAATTGCACGGTGCTTCCGGCGACGATTTCGCGCCGCTGCTCGGCCTTAGGACGGCGACGGCGCCTGTCCTGCGGGAAGCCCTGGCCCAGAGGGGAGTGGAAGTGCTCGAAGGATCGGAGACAAGATTCCCAAGTGGCGCCGAGCCCGGTGGTTGGGCCGAATTCGGGCAAATCGATGCGTACGGCCATGCTCATCCCGATGATCTGCCCGTGCGGGTCAAGACGGAGGTGCTGAACGCCGCCGATCGCATCTTGCAGCTTCTGGATGCGGGCTGGAAGAAGGTAAGAGTGGTGACGGACCACGGTTGGCTGCTGATGCCGGAGGGATTGCCGAAAGTCGAGCTGCCCGCGTACCTGGCGGCGACGAAGTGGTCCCGTTGCGCCGTGGTGAAGGGCGACGCTGCCGTGCCCTCGTATCCATGGCACTGGAACCCGGACGTGCGGATCGCCTCGCCGCCGGGCATCGCCAGCTTCCGAGCGGGCGAGAAGTACGCCCACGGGGGTGTGAGTCTGCAGGAGTGTGTTGTGCCGGAGATCGTGGTCGAGCAAGGCGTCGAGGCCGTGCGGGCATCGATCGTCTCCGTGGAGTGGCGAGGTATGCGCTGCCGAGTGAAGGTCGATTCGAACGATCCTGCCGTGCGAGTGGACCTTCGGACGAACTGGAAGCAGGCTGGGTCGAGCATCGTGGCGGCCGTGAAGGAAGTCGGCAGTAGCGGTGAGGTGAGCCTGGCCGTTGCGGACGACAAGCACGAAGGAGCTGCGGCCGCGGTGGTCGTGATCGATTCCGGCGGCGACGTGCTGATGCCAGAGAACGACATCCGTTGGAGAGACATCATGAGCCTCGAACTGGACGCACTCGACCAGCTGGCCGCGTCGGCCTTCGACGGCTACCTGGTCCGCAAGGATCTGGTGCGCAAGTACTCGCGCCAGTATCCGGTGCCGACCTACGTCGTCGAGTTCCTGCTGGGCCGCTACTGCGCCAGCACCGACGAGAAGGAGATCGCGGAAGGGCTCGCAGATCGTCGAGAAGCAGCTCCAGGACCGAACCGTCCGCACCGGCGAGGAGGAGCTGTTCAAGGCGCGGGCGCAAGGAGCACGGGCTCGGTCAAGCTGATCGACATCGTCAGGGCCCGGCTCGACGCCAAGAACGACTGCTACGTCGCCGAGCTGCCGAGCCTGGCGCTGCGCGACGTCCGGATCGGCGATGACCTGGTGCGCGACAACGAGCGGATGCTGACCGACGGCTTCTATGCCGAGGTGACGCTCGCCTACGACGGCATCATCGCCCAGGAGAAGGGTGGCCGGCCGTTCCGAATCGAGAGCTCTGCGGCCGATCCAGATGTCGAAGTCGGATGTGCTCGACGTGCTGGCGCGCGGGCCGCGAGACGTTCACGACCGAGGAGTGGATCGACTTCCTGATCCGCTCGATCGGCCTGGAGCCGGCGGCGCTCGACGAGCGGGCCAAGCGGGTGGTCCTGCTGCGGATGGTCCCGTTCGTCGAGCGCAACTACAACCTGGTGGAGCTCGGCCCGCGCGGCACCGGCAAGAGCCACCTCTTCCAGCAGATCTCGCCCTATGCGCACCTGATCTCCGGCGGCAAGGCGACGGTCGCCAAGATGTTCGTCAACAACGCCAACGGGCCAGCGCGGCCTGGTCTGCCAGTACGACGTCGTCTGCTTCGACGAGGTCTCCGGCATCTCCTTCGACCAGAAGGACGGCGTCAACATCATGAAGGGCTACATGGCGTCCGGGCAGTTCAGCCGCGGCAAGGAGAACATCCGCGCCGACGGCGGCATCGTGATGGTCGGCAACTTCGACGTCGACGTCGAGCAGCAGCAGCGAGTCGGCCATCTGCTCAGCCCGCTGCCGCCGGAGATGCGCAACGACACGGCGTTCATGGACCGCATGCACGCCTATGCGCCCGGCTGGGACTTCCCGAAGCTCAGCCCGACGGAACACTTCACCGACCACTTCGGCCTGGTCAGCGACTTCCTCAGCGAGTGCTGGAGCAAGCTGCGCGTCCGGCAGCCGCGTCACCGTCATGCAGGGGCGCGTTTACCTGGGCGGCGCGCTGAGCGGCCGCGACATCGAAGCGGTCAACAAGACCGTCAGCGGGCTGACGAAGCTGCTCTTCCCCGAGCCGGAGATGCCGGTCTCCGACGAGGATCTGGAGTGGATCGTCCGCCTGGCGCTGGAATCGCGCCGGCGCGTGAAGGAGCAGCAGAAGCGGTGCTTCAAGAGCGAGTTCCGCAACACGCACTTCAGCTACACGCTGGGCCGGACGGCGTCGAGCAGTTCGTCTCCACGCCGGAGCTGCACAGCGACGAAGCGATCGAGAGCGATCCGCTGCCGCCAGGTCAGGTCTGGGCGGTGAGCCCGGGCACGCCGGAGACCGGCGCCGGCCTCTATCGGATCGAGGTCACGTCCGGCCCGGGCGGTGGCGTCAAGATCCTGAATCAGCCGCCGCCGCCGGCGTTCCGCGAGAGCGTGAAGGTCGGCGAGCAGAACCTCTACACGCGCGCGAAGGAACTGGTCGGCGACCGCGATCCGCGCGAGCACGAGTTCTCCATCCAGATGCGCGCGATGGACGCCGACAAGACCGGCGCGGGCCTGGGCCTGCCGGTCCTGGTGGCCCTCTGCGGTTCGCTGCTCGGCAAGAACACCCGCGGCGGCACGATCATCGTCGGCGCGCTCAACCTCGGCGGCTCGATCGAGATGATCCCGAACGCCGTCCAGCATCGCCGAGCTCGCCATCGACAAGCAAGCGCAGACCCTGCTGATGCCCGTCGCCGCGCGCCGGCAGCTGAACGACCTGCCCGACGACCTCTGGACCAAGATCAGCATCGAGTTCTACAAGGACGCGGCCGACGCGGTGTTCAAGGCGTTGGTGGAGTAGAGATGGATCCTACAATAACCAGCGCGGTGTGCCGTGCCGCCATCGTGACGGCTCTACCCGTGGAGTTTGCCGCTGTTTGTGAACACTTGGAGGATCGGAGCGAAGATACCCATCCGCAAGGAACGGTTTACGAACGAGGACGTTTCCGGCCAACTGGCGGAGGTGAATGGGAAGTCGTCGTCGTTGAGATTGGCGCCGGAAACGCCGGGGCGGCTGCGGAAGTCGAGCGGGCGATCAGCTACTGCAAACCTGATGTGGTGCTATTTGTTGGTGTTGCCGGGGGCATTAAGGATGTCGAGATTGGAGATGTCGTCGCCGGCACCAAAGTATACGGCTATGAATCCGGCAGAGAATCTGGGAGCTTCAGACCTCGGCCTGTGGTACACGAGTCCAACTATCGTCTTATTCAGCGTGCAAAGGCTGAGGCACGTACTGGCAAGTGGCGGCAGCGCATCGTGGGCGGACCGCCGAACGCATCTCCGCGGGCACTCGTTGGACCGATTGCGGCTGGCGAGAAGCTGGTCGCAGATACCCAGTCCACGACGAGCCAATTGATTACCGCCACCTACGGAGACACACTCGCTGTCGAGATGGAGGGATACGGCTTTCTACATGGAGCGTATCTCAATCAGCACCTCGCGGCGTTGGTGATTCGAGGGATATCTGATCTTCTGAATGACAAAACAAATGCAGATCGTTCCGGCTCGCAAAAACGTGCGTCCCGCAACGCGAGTGCATTCTGTTTTGAGGTGCTTGCGAAGCTCGGTATCTGCCCCGGCGAAAGCGAGCGAGATACTGACGGGGATTCATCCTCCTCAGAGGCGATGACCGGTATACAGCAGACCCTCTCCGTCCACGAAAGCCGATTTCAGGCCATCGAACAGGCACTCGGAATTCGGGCTATCGCAGATGTTCAGCTCGAAGCGTCGCCTGACAACCGGTATGTAGCCGAGATGAACTCCGCCCGAGACCTTCTGAAGATGGGGCAAGGTCACGCAGCCCGATTCCTACTAGACCGTCTCCGTGGTGAAGTCGGAGAAGAGGACTTCAGCCTTGACCTCCGCTTCCGGCTGGAAACCAATCTGGGGAGTGCTGCCCTCATTCTCGGCGAATACGAAGTCGCCGAACCACATTTTGAGGCGGCTCTATCCTTAAAGCCGGCGGATGCCAAAGCGATTGCCAACCGTGCGCAGGTTGCCCTTGTGCGGAATCAGTCAGAAGTGGGGCTCCAGTACGCAGCCAAGGCAAGGTCTCTTGCGCCTGACGATCCATATATCATCAGCGTCTATCTGCGTGCCCTCGATGCTTCTGGCCAAAAGGGCAACGCCTTGAAGCTCGCCGAGGACCACCTGTGGATCCGTGACAACGCCTACTGTGCTTTTGTGCTGGCACACATGGCATACGATGATGCCCGTTATTCGGAAGCTGAAGCACTGACGCGGATTAGCCTCATTCAGGATCCGGACGATGGGCACGTTCTTGAATTTCTCGCCAGATGCATCACCGTTCCGCTCCAATGCGACCTTGACCGGAACCCGCCTCTACCAGGAAAACTTCCCGTGGAGGTCACCGCGCGAGCATCTGAAGCTGAATCGCTGTACACCAAGGCAATTGACATTCTTGAGCACCAGGACCACAAGGAGCTGCTGCTCGCTGCCCTAGCCAACCGAGGGATGGTGTTGAGCCTTATCGGTCGATCCGACGATGCGTTGCGCGACTTCGACCGGGTCCTCGGCCAGAATCCTAGCGAGAACCTAGTGAGGGCCAATAAGGGGCGGCTCCTTCTTTGGGCCGGCAGGCCCCATGAGGCTCTCCAGGAATTGGAGGCACTCGACAACACGACCCGGCAGGGTGCGTGGCATCCACTGGCCGCGGCATATCTCGCGACCAACAAGCCCCAAAAGGCGCTCCAGGTCCTCCTACCTCTATGGGGTGAGCCGTCGGACCGGCTGAAGAGAATCCGGCTGGCCGAGCTAATGCTCGAAGCCCATTCTGAGCTCGCCCAACCAGAATCCGGCGGCGAAGTTGCTGATGCTCTAGAGGCGGAGTTTCCCGACGACGCCGAGGCAATCGCGATAGCGGCCGAATGGAGAGCTTCACAGCCCGACAACTTCGATCGCGCTATCAGCTTGTTTTATGGCGCATTGGACAATGCCGCCGACAGTAGGCAAAAGGACAGGATCATGCTGCTACTCGCTGACCTGTACTACCGGAGAGGGCGCTTTGCAGAAGCCGCTGATCTGTATGGCAAGCTGATGCCGTCGGTTGATCATCCAGCCTTGGTACGCCGCCACCTGCTGAGCCTGTTCAATAGTGGAGCGCACAGGGAAGCTCTCCGGGTTGCACAGGACCTACGCAGCGGAGGGCCTGCAATCCCGATCATTAGCGCCATTGAGGCACATGTGCTCGAGGAAGCAGGGGATCTGGATGGCGCCCAGCGCATTCTTGCTGAGCTGGTCAATAAGGAACCTGACAATCCGGACCCCAGAATTGGCTTAGCGTATCTGCGCTATCGAAGGGGCGACTATGAGGGATCAAAGCAGGCGGTGCTCGGTATCGGCGTCGAAGAAATCAAGGGGAACGCACACCAGTTGCTTGCCCTCGCGAGGGTTCGGACATGGCTTGGCCTGGACGGCGTCCTGGAACTAGCTTATCGAGCAAGAAGAATTGGATTCGACCAAGCGGACGTTCATCAAACATACGTGAGCTTGGTGCTCCACCGTGAGCGCGATCAAGATGCCGTCTTACAGGTCGATCATGTTCGGCCGGGCACTACCGTGCACACTGAAAGTGATGATGGCCACAAGAAGATCTTTACGGTTGTGGATGGACTGGATGCCGATCTACACCGTGGTGAACTGCTTCCGAGTGACCCTGTGGCGCTCAGGCTCCTTGGTTGCACTGTCGGCGATTTCGTGTACCTGAAGCAATCCGAGATTGAAACGGTTCGGGTGCGCATCACTAAAGTCGAGAGCCAATACGTTTTTGCATTTCAGGAGACGCTTCTTAACTTCTCCACTTGGTTTCCCGACGAGCGTCAAGGTCCACAAAGACTGACTATAGATACCGGGGGCATTGACAAGATGCTCCAACTGGTGGACCAAAGGCAATCTCAGGTCGAGGCAGCTCTCGAGCTGTACCGAAGCAACCGAATCACGCTCGGGATGTTGGCTCAACTGGTCGGGCACTCCGTGATTCAGGTGTGGGCTGGTCTACAGAAAGAGGAGAAGACCCGGATTATTGCATCGAGAGGCCAGGAGGCAACTGCTGTGCCTGAGGCGACTCCGTTGGCGTCTGCGGATGTGCTGACCCTTGAAGTAACGGCGCTTCTGACCTTCGGAGCGCTGGATCTGTTGCCGGCTCTGAAAAGGCGATTCAAACAACTCATTGCCGCTCAATTCGTAGCGGATCAGGTGAATGACGAGTTGACGTTGGAACGAGCTGGCTTACGAAACGCGGGAACCATCTACCGCCGCGGTGATCGCTATGTGATGGAGTCAACTCCGGAATTCCAGTCCGAAGAAACGCGCAGTTTCCTTGAGAAGCTCCTGGAGTTTCTGAAGCATGATGTTTGCCTTCTTCCTACTCCCGGCGTCCTAGACACACCTAAGCAAGGGATCGGGAATCCGCTCGGTAGAGCGGCGCTCGCCGCGATCCTCCTAGCCAAAGAGCAGGCTACTTTGCTGTGCTCGGACGATTTCGTCCTTCGCACCGTTGCTCAGAACGACTGGGGTGTGGTGGGGGTTTGGTCGCAGGCAGTCGTCATGGAACTTCTGCGCAGTGGCAACATCTCGCGAGCTGAATACCACCGTGCCACCATGGGCTTGGTTCAACGTAACTACACCTTTGTGAGAGTGAAAGAGCAGGACTTCCTGTGGCTACTTCGGGAAGAGGGCATGCGGGTTACACCGGCCTTTCTGAGCGCGATGCGGGTGCTGGAGGGTCCCGACTGTACGGAGGATTCCGCGGTTGTTGTTGCTGGTGCATTCCTCCGGGACGTGTGCCTGGAACCGGAAGTCCGGAGGACGCGCCACCTGATTATCGACGCATGCATCTCAGCCTTGAAGCGCGAGCGCCAGCCTAGCATTGTGTTGTCAAAGCTTGACACTCATGTACGGCGACTAATGGTCATGAATCCCGAGGGGCTGTCCGAGATCAGAGAGGCGATCGCCCTTTGGAAACGCGAACCGGAATTAATGGAGGAAAGGATTCGCGTCCGGGACCGCCGCCCAAACGAACCCTTGAACCGGCGTCGGTAATCCACAAGTCCGGTCCTCCCGTCCCGAATTGAGTGTTAGGCGGAATGGTGTGATCGTGATCTCACTGGTCCCCGACGTCAGCGCCGCCAGGGGATCAGGGATCTGTTGGCCGCCTAGGGGTTGTACCCATGAAAAACGGCTTGCCAGCGGCCGATTGCAGGAGTAGTATACTATTGGACGGGGAGCGACGGGCTATGGCGTTGGAAAAGGAACTCGAAACGTACAGGAGCAAACTGCCCGAGTTGCTTGGGAGCGAAGGGAAGTTTGTATTGATCCACGGTGATGAGATCGTGGATATTTATGGCACATACGAGGACGCCATCAAGGAAGGCTACGCGAAGTTTCAGTTGACACCTTTCTTAGTCAAGCAAATTCAATCGGTCGAACAAATTCACTTCATCTCGCGGTTCTTGATGTGCCCTACTTTACACGCCAAGTAGCCCCAAACGGCAGCCTGATGATCACTGCCGTCGTGGGCGTCAGTCAAAGTCGAAGGAATGCTCTCGTGCATGCCGGCCAGCCTGTTCCCGAGCCGGTGAAGATCCAGGCGATGCTCGATACTGGAGCCAGTGGGACGTGTGTAGATCCTTTCGTATTGGACCAACTGAACTTGACGCCCACCGGCAGCATCCAGGTGAATACCCCCACTACCGGCACACAGCCCGTTGCCGCCGATCAATATGACGTCAGCCTCGTAATTTTCTCTGGCCCAGACCAACCTCCGCTAGCTCACTTCACACTCCCAGTGCTCAAGTCTGAACTCCTCGTGGCTCAGGGCTTCCATGCCTTAATCGGTCGGGACGTGCTCCGTGGCTGTCTTCTTTCCTACGTCGGGGCCAGCGGCCTTTTCTCCCTGGCATACTGACGGAAGCCTATCTATTTGCAGTTATTGCGTAATGCGGGGAGACCTCAGCGCACGTTTAGGACACTACCCAACAGTCGCCGGATCTTCCGGGACCGTGACCGGAATCCGGTTGCCCCGGCACTTTCCGCAATGGGCACCCCACCGGCGTGCACATACAGAAATGACCATCAAGCCAGGGTGTTCAGGGAACCTGGGCGGAATAGGGTGGCCCAATGGACGGCTATTCGATCTCTTGGCCAAAGGCTTTCATGCTCTTCGAGAGCACCGTTCGCGGGTACTCCCCCGAGCCGCAGAACTTGAACGAGCCGAAGTCCTTGTACCAGTCACCCTCGGCGCTGCTCTACCCGTTCCAGAATGTGCTGCCAGATGCCGCGCGGAAGGTCAGAGAAGCGTATCTTCGGCAATGGCGTCCTTCCCGAAGATGGCGCATCAGGTCCTTCCCGGTCTCCTCTTTCCGGGCCGGATCTTGTCCTGGCGGCTCCACATCCGGCGAATCGTCGCGGGCGGATAAGAATTGGAGGTGCTGTACTACGCGGGCCGACTCAGGATGGCTTAGACTGAAGGGGAGGCAGCCATGAGCAAACGCGAACTCATCGCCGAGCAATTGGAGCGCCTGCCCGAGCGGGACCTCGACCGACTGCTGGCGTTCCTGCAATCACTGGGCGAGGCGTACGCCGAGGCGGCGGCGCCTGCACTGGCCGCGGAGTCGTCTCTCGCCAAGGATTGGCTCGCGCCTGAGGAGGATGCCGCCTGGGCCAGTTTGTAAGAGGCGATGTCGTAGTCCTCAATTTTCCATTTTCGGATCTCACCCGGACGAAGCGGCGGCCGGCATTGGCGATCGCCGTGCTCCAGGGCGACGACTTGATCCTTTGCCAGATTACCAGCCAGGCGAGAGCGGACGGATACTCGATCCGGCTCGACGACGCGGACTTCGCTGCCGGCGGCCTTCCCTTGAGTAGCCGGATCCGTCCGAACCGGCTGTTCACAGCCGATGCCGGAATTATCGTATATCGGGCCGGCCATGTCTCTGAAGCGAAACTCGGCGAGACCGTGGACCGGTTGATCGGGATTCTACTGCAGGGCCGCCCTCACCCCCGGGCGTAATCCGGGCGGGCTGGGGGGGCCGCCGGTCGTGTTGAGATACACTCGGAAGCGGCTCACAACTCCGCGTACTTCTTTACGGTCCGGTAGTTGCCGGCCGCCGCCAAGAGATCCGTTTTTACGAGGATGAGTTCATTCATCGCCTCGTCCTGGACCTTCCCATTCTCCCAACGATGTACGCTGGCGGGCCCGACCTTTAGGTACTGCGCGAACTTGTCCTGGCTCATCCCCAGCCGCATCCGCGCTTCCCGAATCTGCACGCCAGTCAGAAGTCCGTGCTTCTGCCGGTAGGCATCGGAGACGGCCCTTGTGAACTCTCCGCTGTACTCGTTGTCGATCGTCTTGAGGCCGCACGCAGTGCACTGGAGCCCGTTCACGAGCACGGTGAATTCCTCACCATGGCGATATCCCGTGATGTCCACGATCTTCGGGACGAGACTACCCTTTCCGCACTCAAAGCAGTCCATCTCGTTTGGCGTGTTCATGGGCGGTCCTTATGAAAAGAGTAGAGTACAGAAGGTACTGCCCGGAAGGTCAGAGAAGCGTATCTTCGGCAATGGCGTCCTTCCCGAAGATGGCGCGCACCAGGTCCTTCCCGGTCTCCTCTTTCCGGGCCGGATCTTGTTCCTTCATGAATCGGTGGTAAGTGGCCTTCAACTCGCGCTCGGCGCGGACGCCGCGCCCCGCCAGTGAGACAACGTTGGTGACGCTTTGGCGGACCGGCTTGGCGCGACTCGGCATGTTTCGATGCTACACCCGCTGCACCACGGTGGTGCAGGATGCCGGTTGGCGACTGGCGATCCAGGCGGGTTGCCACCCCGCCGCAGGCTGCCAGCCTGCCCCACAAGGCCGACGCGGGCGTCGGCTTGGCAGACCACAAAAAACGATGGTCTGCCCCACGGAGCAGCGCGCCGCTACTTCGCTGGCAAGGGTAGCGCCATGAGATCGCGGACACTCTGCGGGAGCTTGTCCGCGGTCGCCAGAAACTGGCTCACCTGCCAGAGTTGCTCGTCGGAGAAAGATCCACGATAGCCGGGCATGCCGGTAAGGCGGATTCCGTTGGCGGCCTTCCAGTAAGACTCACCGGCGGGGTCGTCGGTGACCCCTTTTCCGCGCATGAGTTCAGGAGGCTTGGGGAACATGCCCTTTGCGGTGGGAGTTTGAGGCACACCTGGCAGCCCGTGGCACACGGCGCAGTTTTCGCGATAGAGCTTCGCGCCAGCCAGCAGGTTCGGCTCGGTCGCGGGAATGGGGGACTGCGCGGGCATTTCTTTGTCCATTCGCGCATGCAGGGCCATTCTCGCCAGTCGTTTCTCGAAGGGGAGCGGAGGAGCCGCCGTGGCCACCGGCGCGCACCCGAACCACAGGTAGACGTACACAGCAGCGGGCAACACGATCAGCCCGACCAGGAGTCCCAGAAGGAAGATTTTCATGATCCGATTCTAGCGCACGCGGCAGAAGACTCACCGCGGAGGCGCTGAGGACGCTGAGACCGGCTTGGCAGACCACAAAAAACGATGGTCTGCCCCACGGAGTTACGCGATTCTTTCGGCGATCAGGTCGCCGACGCCGGAAGTAGAATAGCCCATGCGCCCGGCCTGAAGCGATTTGATCTTGTTGGCGGTAGCGAACATCACCGCATCCTCGACTGCGGCCGCGGCTTTGTCTTCGCCAAGCGTCGCCAGCATCATCTGCATCGCGCAGATTGCAGCCAGCGGATTGATGACGCCCTGGCCGGTGTACTTGGGCGCGCTTCCGCCGATGGGCTCAAACATGCTTACCCCTTCGGGATTGATATTGCCGCCGGCGGCAATTCCCATGCCGCCCTGAATCATCGCCCCCAAATCCGTGATGATGTCGCCGAACAGGTTCCCCGTCACGATCACGTCAAACCACTCCGGGTTCTTGACGAACCACATGCAGGTCGCATCGACGTGGTAGTACTCGCGGGCGACTTCCGGAAACTCCTTCCGCCCCATCTCGTGGAAGGCTCTTTCCCAGAGGTCGTAAATATACGTCAGAACGTTCGTCTTGCCGCACAGCGCCAGGGTATTCTTGGCCGCCTTGCCCCGCGCTTTCCGGCCGTGCTTCTGCGCGTAGTTGAAAGCGTAGCGGAGGCAGCGGTCCACCTGGAAGCGGCTATAGATCGCCGTTTGAACGGCAACTTCCTGGGGAGTTCCCTTCATGCTGAAGCCGCCGGCTCCCGTGTACAAGTCGCCGGTGTTCTCCCGAACCACGACAAAATCGATGTCGTCCGGTCCTTTGTCCTTCAGGGGCGTCTGAACCCCGGGGTACAGTTTCACCGGCCTGAGATTGATGTACTGGTCCAGTTCGAAACGGGCCCTCAGCAGGATTCCTTTTTCCAGGATCCCAGGCGCCACGTCGGGGTGGCCGATGGCTCCAAGCAGGATGGCGTCGAACTTGCGCAGTTCCTCGACAGCGCTATCCGGCAACAACTCCCCGGTTCGCTTATATCGCTCGCCGCCGAAGTCAAACTCAGTCAGCTCGACTTTGAAGCCGAACTTCGCAGCCGCGGCCTTGAGAACCTTGACTGCCTCGGCAGTCACCTCCGGCCCAGTCCCGTCGCCGGGAATTACAGCAATCTTGTGCATCGTTCAAATCTCCTTGAGAAACGGTTCGATCGGCACGGCGTATCGGGGAAGCACGAAGCCCGCGGCTTCGGCGGTCCCGGCGTTCGGCGCACCCCTATCCTAACGTAGCAGAGCGCTGGTGAACGGTAAAGTTGTTACCAATCAGGCGCCGCACCGCGGGCCGTCGGAATCTTGGCAGACCACAAGACAAACGATGGTCTGCGCCCACTTAGACGAGGCCAGGGTGTTCAGGGAGCCTTGGCGCTTGGACTCGAATGCGGCGATGGCGGATTGCTGGGCTAGGATGTAGCCTAGCTCGTCCACTCCTTCTAACAGGCATTGCTTGGAGAAGGGGTCTACCGGGAAGTCGATCTGGCGGCCTCCGGGGAGGGTTAGCTTCTGGGCGGCCAGATCCACTTGGACTTTGGCGTTGGGGTCTTTTGCCACCATCGCGAATAGCTCGGCGTGGACGTCCTTCGGCACAATCAGGGGCAGCAGGGAATTCTTCAGCGAGTTCTGCTTGAAGATGTCGGCGAAGGAGGTGCTGATGACGGCTCGAAATCCGAATTGCAGGAGGGCCCAGGGGGCGTGCTCGCGCGAGCTTCCGCAGCCGAAGTTGTCGCCGGCCAGAAGAATCTGCGCTCCCTTGGCGGCGGGCGTGTTCAGGATGAAGTCCGGCTTGGGGGCGCCCGTGGCGTCGTAGCGCCAGTCGTTGAAAAGCTGGTCGCCGAGCCCGTCCTTCGAGATCGTCTTCAGAAAACGCGCCGGGATGATCTGGTCGGTGTCGATGTTGTCCACCGGCAGCGGAACCAGGCGGCTCTCGAACGTCGTGAACTTGGTCATAGCATTGTCCTCACGTCGGTCACCACGCCCGTAACGGCCGAGGCCGCCGCCGTCAACGGGCTGGCCAGGAAGGTGCGCCCGCCGGGGCCTTGCCGGCCTTCGAAATTGCGGTTGCTGGTGGAGACGCTGTACTCGCCGGGCTGCAACATGTCGCCGTTCATGGCGATGCACATGGAGCAGCCGGATTCCCGCCACTCGGCGCCGGCGTCGCGGAAGATCTTGTCGAGGCCCTCCGCTTCGGCCTGGCGTTTGACCGCCTGCGAGCCCGGAACGATGAGCGCGCGAACGCCCGGGTTCACCTTGCGGCCCTTGAGAATGGAGGCGGCGTCGCGCAGGTCGTTGATGCGGCCGTTGGTGCAGCTTCCGATGAAGACCACCTGGATGGGCTGGCCCGCGAGCGGCTTGCCGGGCTGGAGGCCCATGTAGCGCAGCGCCTTGGCGAGCGAATCGCGATCGGCGGCGTCCTTGGCATTCGCGGGGTCCGGAATGGCAGCGCTGATGGGGATGCCCATTCCAGGGCTGGTGCCGAAGGTGACCATCGGTTCGAGCGAGGAGGCGTCCAGCGAGACGGACAGGTCGTAGGCGGCTCCGCTATCGGTGGGGAGTTGCTTCCAGCGCGCCAGCGCGGCATCCCAAGCCGCGCCCTTGGGGGCGTAGGGCCTGCCGTGGACGTACTCGAAGGTGGTGTCGTCGGGCGCCACCAGTCCCGCGCGCGCGCCGCCCTCGATCGACATATTGCACACGGTCATGCGCTGTCCATCGACAGGGCCCGGATGGCGGGGCCGCAGTACTCGATGACGCAGCCGGTTCCGCCGCCGGTGCCGATCTTGGCGATCAGCGCGAGGATGATGTCCTTGGCCGAAACGCCCCGCTTCAGGCCGCCGCTGACGGTCACCTGAAACGACTTCGGCCGGTTCTGGAGCAGGCACTGAGACGCCAGGACGTTTTCGACTTCGCTGGTCCCGATGCCAAACGCCAGAGCGCCGAAAGCGCCGTGCGTGGCCGTGTGGCTGTCGCCGCAGACCACGGTCATGCCGGGTTGGGTGAGACCGAGCTCCGGGCCCATGACGTGGACCACGCCCTGATGCGGGCTCGCCAGGGTGTGGCAAGGGATTCCGAACTCCGTGCAGTTGCGCTCCAACTGCGCTAGCTGCTTGGCGGAGATGGGATCGGCGATGGGGAACGAACGGTCGGTGGTCGGGACGTTGTGGTCGGCGACCGCCATGGTCAGATCCGGACGGCGGACCTTGACGCCGCGCCGGCGGAGGCCTTCGAAGGCTTGCGGCGAGGTTACTTCGTGGACCAGGTGCAGGTCGATGTACAGGAGCACCGGCGCGCCGGGTTGTTGGGAGACTACGTGCGCTTCCCAGATTTTTCCTATGATGGTTTGGCTCATAAAAGATCACCACAAAGGCACAAAGACACAAAGATTAAAGAGCTTCGCAGACGGCTTGGCCGACGTCTGTCGTTGATGCCGGCGGCCCGACGGGCCTTAGGTCGGCGGTCACCTTTCCGCTGTTCAGGACAGTCTCAATTGCTTGATTGACGGCGTTGGCTTCGGCTTTGAGCCCGAAGCTGTATTCGAGCATGGCGGCCACGCTTCCGATGGCTCCGAGGGGATTGGCCTTGTTTTGACCGGCGATGTCGGGGGCGGAGCCGTGTACGGGCTCATATAATCCGGTCCAGGCTCCCGAGGCCCTTCTTTCGCCAATCGAGGCGGAGGGCAGCATTCCGATGGAGCCGGCCAAGACCGCGCCTTCGTCGCTGAGGATGTCGCCGAACAGGTTCTCGGTCAGAATGATGTCGAAGCGCCGCGGGTTCAGGATCAACTGCATGGCGCAGTTGTCGACGAGCAGGTGGTCCAATTCGACGTCGGGGAACTCGCGGGCGACTTCAACCACTACTTTTCGCCAGAGCTGTGATGTCTCAAGAACATTGGACTTATCCACGCTTGTGACCTTATGGCGGCGGCCCTGAGCGAGGTGAAACGCCATCCGCGAGATGCGGGCGATTTCGTCGTAGGTGTAGGCCATGGTATTGACCGCCCTGGCCGATACACCCTCCCCGAATACACCCCGGGGGGTGCCGTAGTAGAGGCTTCCGGTCAGTTCGCGAACGATGATCAAATCCGTGCCATCGACGAGGTGGTTCTTGAGCGGGGAGGAATCCAGCAGCGACTTGTAGGAGCGCACGGGGCGAAGGTTGGCGAAGACGCCGAGCGCCTTGCGGACACCGAACAGGCCCTTTTCGGGCCGCTTGTCGGGCGGAGCGTTGTCGAACTCAGGCAGCCCGACGGCTCCCAAGAGGGTGGCGTCGGCCTCCAGGGCCAACCGCAGGGTCTCCGCCGGAAGCGGGGTTCCGGTCTTGTGAATGGCGACGCCGCCGAGCAAGCCTTCGGTAACCGTCAAGGTGTGGCCGAACTTCTCCGCCACGCGGTTGAGCACGCGCAGCGCCTCCGCCGTGACTTCCGTTCCGATCCCGTCGCCGGGCAGCGTCAAGAGACTTAGATTCATAGTGTTGTACCGCTGGAAGGATTGATTGTACCGCGATCGGGAGAGGCCGCGCTGCTACTCCGAAGCGGCCTTGGCATTGAACGTCGCGACGCGCCCGACCAAATCGGTGATCTCCACGTCCAGGACGCCCTTCTTGCAGTCGGCAAGAGAGATGAAGCCGTGGTAGACCTGATCGAGTTCTTCCGCGCTGAGTTTGAAACCGAGGTACTCGCAGCGATTCCGCAAGGCGTGGCGGCCACTGTGTTTCCCCAGGACCAGCCGGCTCTCGGGCACGCCGACCGACAGTGGGTCCATGATCTCGTAGGTGGTCCGCTCCTTCAGGACTCCGTCCTGATGGATGCCGGCTTCGTGGGCGAACGCGTTCGCCCCTACGATGGCCTTATTCGGCTGGGGGCCGAAGGTGATCAACTCGCTGAGCATCTGGCTGGCCGGGTACAACCCTTCGGTAATGACGCCGACATGGTAGGGCAACCGGTCCTGGCGGATTTTGATGGCCATGACGATCTCTTCGAGGGCGCAGTTCCCTGCCCGCTCGCCGATGCCGTTGATGGTACACTCGACCTGCCGCGCCCCAGCCTGCACGGCGGCCAGCGAGTTGGCGGTGGCCAGCCCGAGATCGTCGTGGCAATGCACGCTCACGATGGCGGTATCGCCGAGGGCGCGGACCATGCGGCCGATCAGCGCGGCATGCTCGTCCGGCGTGGAGTAGCCCACCGTATCCGGCAGATTGACCGTCCCCGCTCCGGCCGCGACCACCGCTTTGGAGACCCGCTCGAGGTAATCGGGGTCCGTGCGGGTAGCGTCTTCGGCGGAGAACTCGACGTCGTCGACGTAGCGGCGCGCCAGTTCGACGGCCTCTACGGCTTGCGCAATCACCTCTTCGCGACTCTTGCGCAGCTTGTACTTGAGATGGATATCGCTGGTTGCGATAAACGTGTGGAGACGGGGTTTGGAGGCTTTTTCCAGAGCGCGGGCGGCCCGTTCCACATCGAGTTTGCAGGCCCTGGCGAGTGCCGCCACGCGCGCCTCGGGGAACTCGCGGCTCACCGCTTCGACCGCTTCAAAATCGCCTTCCGAGGCGATGGGGAACCCGGCTTCGAGGATATCTACACCGAGGTCCACCAACTTCCGCGCCATGCGGACTTTCTCGGAGACGCTCATGCTGCACCCGGGAGATTGTTCACCATCCCGGAGCGTTGTGTCGAAGATGTATACGCGATTGTTCACAGTGGCCACCCGCGCTCTGATTTGAACCCTGTCGGCTTATTCCGCCGGGTCGGGCACAAAACCATTATCCAGGGAGATTTCGGATTAGGCAAATTTATAATTATGTTGTATAAAATAAAAAGTAATGATACAATAAATAAGATTGATAGCTGGGGCTGAATGGATTACGAGCATGGAACTCTACGCACTTCAGGTTTTCAACACGGTAGTGTCGGAGAAGAGCTTCTCGAGGGCGGCGGAGAAGCTGAACAGGACGCAACCGGCGGTGTCCCTGGCCGTACAGCGTCTGGAGAGCGAACTGGGCGAGAGGCTGCTGGACCGGTCCGGCCGGGAGATTTCGCTGACCGACGCGGGCCAGATCCTGCTGGAGTTTGCGCGGCGATTCGAAAACGTTCAGCGGGAGCTGGAGATCTCGCTGGCCGAGCTGCGCGACAACGCGTCGGGGCGGCTGGTGATCGGCGCCAACGAATCGACGACGCTCTACCTGCTGCGTCACTTGCAGCGCTACCGGCGGCTGTACCCAAAAGTAAAGGTGCAGGTGCGGCGGAGTCTGTCGAGCAAGATTCCGGGGCAGTTGATCGACGGGGACCTGGAGTTGGGGACGATCAGTTACGACCCGAACGACGAGCGGCTGGGCTCGACCGAGATCTACGTGGATCACCTGGCGTTTGTGGTCGCGCCGGCGCACCGGTTCGCCAACCAGGAGTCGGTCTCGATTCGGGAATTGGGGATGGAGACGTTCATCGCGCACAACGTGATCTCGCCGTATCGGGAGACGGTTCTGCGCGAGTTCCAGCGGCACAAGGTGACGCTAAACATGGACGTCGAGATGCCCACGGTGGAGACCATTCGGAAGCTGGTGCAGCGCGGCGAGGGCGTGGCGTTTCTGCCGAGGATGTGCGTGGAGCAGGAACTGGAACAGGGGACGTTGCGCGAGGTGGACGTACAGGAACTCCACGTCGAGCGCAAGATCCGGCTGGTCTACCCCGCCCGCCGCGGCCTGAGCCACGCCGCGAAGGCGTTCCTGGAGCTGGTTAAGGGGCAGTAGGCTCACGCAAAGGCGCAAAGGCGCAAAGAACTCAGAGAAGTTCCTTTGCGACTTTGCGTCTTGGCGTGCGTGTCCGCATGACTGCTCGCTGCACGGGCTGTGCGAGAATAGGGCAGACGAATGGTCGCGGACGGAATCTATTACGCTGTGGCGCTGGTGGCCGGCGGCGGGCTGGTGTCCTATCTTACCCGGCCGCTGTACGGCTTACCGCTGTTTCTGGCGGCGGCATTCTGCCTCTACTTTTTTCGCGATCCGGATCGGGACGTGCCGGAGCGGTCCGGTGGCGGTTTCCCCGGCCGACGGCAAGATCGTCTCCATCCTGCGGCAAGGCCCCCAACGGACGCGCATCGGCATCTTCATGAACATCTTCGACGTCCACGTCAACCGGGCCCCGATCTCGGGCAAGATTGCGGATGTCCACTACACGCCGGGACGATTCCTCATCGCCAGCCGCGAGGAGGCCTCCCTCCAGAACGAACAGAATTCGGTGACCATCGCCGGCTCGGCCGGGCCACTGGTCTTCACGCAGGTCGCCGGGTCTGATCGCCCGGCGCATCGTGTTCCACAAGAAGGCGGGGGAAACGGTGCAGGCAGGCGAGCGCGTGGGGCTCATCAAGTTCGGCTCCCGGGTAGACGTGTTTCTGGGGCCCGAGTGGGAGATACAAGTGGCGCAAGGGATGCGCGTGAAGGCCGGTTCCAGCGTGCTGGCGCGTCTGTTCGAATCCGGGAAGGAGGCCTGAGGACGTCATGGCGAGGCTGAACCTTCAGGAGCGCCTGATCGACCCGAATTCCCCGGACCGCCGCCCGAAGCGGGCCGCCTATGCCCTGCCCACGCTGTTCACGGCCGGCAACGTGTTTCTGGGATTTCTGGCGATCATGAAGTCTTTCCAGGGCGCGTTGTGGGCGATGACCGGTCACCTGGAGAGCAACCGGAATTTCGAGATTGCCGCCATCGCCATCGGCGTGGCGGTGCTGCTCGACGGACTCGACGGCCGGATCGCCCGGCTGACGGGAACCACGAGTGATTTTGGCCGGGAGATGGACTCACTGGCGGACGTCATCAGCTTCGGCGTGGCCCCGGCGGTGCTGGCCCTGGCATGGGGCGCGCAGTTCGTGGATCTCTCCTGGGGCGAGGCCGTAGGCAAGTTCCTGCCGCGAGCAGCTTATTTCGTGGGATTCCTCTTTCTGGTTTGCGGGGCCGTGCGGCTGGCGCGTTTCAACGTGCAGAAGAACGCGGTCCCCAGGAATCCGGGCAAGTCCAACCGGAAGTACTTCGTGGGCCTCCCCATCCCCGCGGCGGCGAGTTTGATTGCGGCGGTGGTTTTTGCCTGCGACAGCGAACCGATCGAGTTCTGGCCGCTTTCGGTGGCGTGGCTCGCGCTGGTGGCGCTGCTGGCCTTCCTCATGGTGAGCACCTGGCGATACCGCAGTCTGAAGGACGTACAGTTTCTGCGTCCGCTCTCGCCGCTCACGATGATTCTGTACGGGGCGTCGATCTACCTGATCTGGAATTTTCCGCAGGTCGTGCTGCTGGGTCTGGCGGTGACGTACGTTGGCAGCGGGATCGTGGTGCGCATCGGCGGCATGCTGCGCCGCCGCTGGCGCCGTTCCCACCCGGAGCTCGAGAGGCAGCCCGGATAGGCCGATGAAAAACCGACCGGTCATCACCATCGTAGGCGGAGAGTCGCTCATCGGCCGGGAACTCCGCGACGTCATCCGCGAACAGGCGCTGCTGGTCAACGTGCAGCTCGTGGGCGTCGACGAACAGTCCCTGACGCTGACCGAACAGGAGGGAGAACCGGCCCTCATCCCGCCGCTCGACGAGGAAATCCTGCTTGCCTCGCAGGCCACGATCCTGGCTGGATCGACGGATTCGAGCCGCAAGGCGCTGGCCTTGATCGTCAAGTCCGCGGCGCGTCCCAAGATCATCGACATGACCTACGTCGCCGAGGACGAACCCTCGGCGAGGTTGCGAGCGCCGCTGGTGGAGCCGCCCGGCCAGCCCGAGCACCCCGGCGCCATTCACGTCGTCGCCCATCCGGCGGCGGTGGCCCTGGCGATTTTCTTCCAGCGTTTGGACGAAAGTTTCCGAATTCGCCGGTCGATCGCCCACGTCTTCGAACCGGCCAGCGAGCGCGGACAACGCGGCCTGGAAGAATTGCGCCGCCAGACGGTCAACTTGTTCGCCTTCCAGAAACTGCCGAAAGGGCGTGTACGACGCGCAGTTGGCGTTCAACCTGCTTGCCGCTTACGGCAGCGATGCGCCGGAAGCTCTGCATCCTATCGAACTGCGCATCGAACGCCATCTGGCGAGTCTGCTATCCGGGTTAGGCGGTCTGGCGATGCCGTCGATCCGGGTGATTCAGGCCCCTGTGTTCCACGGCTACAGCATCTCGCTGTACGTCGAGTTCGACACGCGCCCGGACATGCGCGCCCTCACTTCCGCGCTCGCCTCGGAGCTGGTGGACGTGCGGGATGCGGATTTGGAGCCGCCGAACAACGCGGGGTTCGTGGGACAGGGCGGAATCGCCGTCGGATCGATTGCGCCCGACCGCAATCATCCCAATGCATTCTGGTTCTGGGTAGTGGCGGACAATTTTCGGCTTATGGCCGAGAACGGCGTAGCGGTGGCCCGTTCCCTTTTGCCGGCGGTTATCGGGGAGGTGGAATGAGCCAAGTGGCTGTCCGGCGCACCGCGCTGGCCATCCTCCTCACGATGTTGTGCGCGGGCTGCGGCTACCGCGTGGCGGGCCGGGCGGACCTGCTGCCTCGCAACATTCACACGATCGCGATCCCGGCGTTCGGAAACACCACCACGCGCTACCGGCTGACCGAGCGCATGCCGGCGGCGATCACGCGCGAGTTCATCGCGAGGACGCGCTACCGCGTCGTTCCGGACGCAAACACGGCCGATGCCGTCCTGCAAGGGAGCGTGGTCAACTACAATTCCTACCCGGTCGTGCTCGATCCAACCACCAGCCGTGCCAGCACAGTGCAGGTCAGTGTCTTCCTGAACATCACACTCCGGGAACGCGCCACCGGGAAGGTGCTGTTCTCGCGAACGAACATGGAGTTTCGCGAGCGCTACGAGATCAGCGTGGATCAGCGAGCCTACTTCGACGAAAGCGATTCGGCTCTCGACCGGTTGACCATGGACGTCGCGCGCACCATGGTCAGCGCCATCCTGGAGAGATTCTGACGCCGTGACTCCCGCGCAATTACTGACTCAGTTGAAGCGGCAGGAACCGGGCCCCGCCTATCTCTTCCTGGGCGCGGAGCCCTACCGGCGCCAGGCCTGCGGAAAGGCGCTTCTCGAAAAGGTCCTGCCGGGCGACGAGCGGGAACAAGGGCTGGCGCATTTCGACCTGCGAGAAACGAGCTGGAGCGCTGTGGTGGACGACGCGTGCTCGCTCTCGCTGTTCGCGCCGCGCCGCGTGGTTTGGGTTTCGAACGCGGAAGCCTCGCTCCCGCGTGGGAAGGTTGACGAGGAGAGCGCCGGCACCACCGGTCCGCTGGGCTCCTTGCCGCAGTATTTGAAGCAGCCCACGCCGGACGTGGTGCTGGTGGTCGAGGCCAGCCGCTTCGAACTGGACGGCGAGGACAAGGCCAAAGCCGAGCGCGTCCGCAAGCTCTATGCGGCGATCTCGGCGCAGGTCGAGTTCCCGCGGTTTTCGGCGGCGGAGGCCCGGCACCTGACGCTGGAATTGACCAAGGCGTCGGGCCTCGTTCTGGATGGGGACGCGGTGGACCTGCTGGTGGATTCGCTGGGCGCGGACGCCATGCGGATTTCGGTGGAAATCGAGAAGCTGCGGCTGTATGCGGGCGAGCGCGGGAAGATTGGCGTGAGCGAGTTAGCGAGCCTGGTGCCGGATTCGAGCGTCTCGACTATCTTTGTGCTGGTGGATGCGCTCGGCCGCCGGGACCGGCTGCGGGCGCTGGAGTTAGTGGACACGCTGCTGCGGCAGGGCGAGTACATGCCGCTGGCACTGAGTTTCCTGGCGTCGCTGTTGCGGTTGGCTCTGGCGGCCAAGGAGCGCGGCTTGCGTTCGCCGCAGCAGATTCAGCAGGAACTCTCCAGGCCCGCGCGCCAGATTTGGCCCAGCAAGGCCCAGCAGATTCACCAGGCGGCCACGGTCTTCACGAAGAAGCAACTCGAAACGACGCTGCGGAGGATCTTCCAGACCGACCGGGCTCTACGCGACGCGCGTCCCGACGACCGCATCGTGATGGAACGCTTCGTCTTCGGTCTCAAATAGGGGACGGGGGGGCTCAGGCGGAAACCAGAGCCTTCACCTTCGACGCAAGCTTGGACTTGTAGCGTGCCGCGGTGTTGTCCTTGATGATGCCGAGCTTGGCGGCCCGGTCGATCGCCGAAAACGTCCTCGGAAGCGCGGCTGTGGCGCCCGGAGCATCCTTGTCTTCCAGGAGGCGCCGCATGGTGCGCACCTGGTGACGCATGCGCGTCTTGCGCATGGCGTTGACCTGCGTCTTTTGCTTTGTCTGCCGGGCTCGCTTGACCGAAGAATAGGTATTTGCCATCTACTGGAAACTCACTCCTTGGAAATCGCTGTTAAATGCAGGATATCGCAGGAGATGGCGGCAGGTCAACTTCTATACATCCCTCCCGCGCGGCTGACGGCGATCAGTGAGGATCGCCAGGTTCTCGCCGAGGCTGAAGATCATCGATCGCGGCTAGAACCTGCTCGATTGGGATGGCCGCGATTCCGCCCGGATCCACCAGCGTCCGCGCCGCCGCGGCTCGCCACGGCGCCCACGTAATCTGGTGCTCGATTCTTCCAAAGAGCACAACCAGTGGCACGCCGAAAGAAGCGGCGATATGCGCGGGGCCGCTGTCGTTCCCCACAAATAGAGACGCTTTAGACAGCAAGGCGATAACATCGCCAAGCGGAGCGCCGGCCACGCACTCGAAATCTTCGAACCATCCCAAGGCGTCGCCAGAGCCACCGATAAATACGGGGTCGAGCCCGTGCGCCTCGCGAATGTGTTTCGCGGCTGCGAGGAAACCACCGGGCGGCCAGGTCTTGTAGGCAGCAGCCGCTGCCGGGTGAATCACGGCGTAAGGACGCCGATGGGGCACTGACGCCGCGAACAACTGAGCGCGCGGAATATCCTGGCGCGGACAACCCAGGTAGAACATCGCGGACGCGAGGTGCTCAGCCGTGTGTACCGGTCTTTCCTCGCCGAGGATCTCTTGCGCCCGGGGGAGACGAACATGGTAAAGGCCCGAACCACGGTGGTGAGCGAAACCCGCTCGAATCGAAGCTCCGGACGCGAGAGTCAGCACGTGGCTGCGGCTGCCCCCGTGGAGATTCAGGCAAAGATGGGGATGCCATCGGAAGACCTGCATCCAGGATGGCGAAAGAATCGCCGAGATTGACGGATTGTTCTCGAAGACCGCCGCGAATCTGGGTTCGACGACTACGCCGATCTTCAAATCCGGCCTGGCGCCGGCCAGGATACCGATAGCCGGGGTCGTAAGCACACAATCTCCCAACGACCGCAACCTTACAATGAGCACGCGGGAGCCGGCGGGGATCTGCTCGATAATGCTCCGCGTGTCTTTGGCCATCTGTGCGCGTTTGCGCAATTCCCCCGCGACCGTGAGGGAGCGGTTGCCTTCGTCCCCCTCAGCCGTGGATCTTCTTATAATTGTCCAGGCAGAGCTTGACGGTCTCGAGTTCCGGCAGCGAGTAGCCTTCCTGCTCCATGATGTAGAATTGAACTCCGCCGGTCTTCTCAACCGCCTGGAAGATCTGTTTCCAGGGCGCCGCGCCGTCGCCGAACAGAACCCGGTAGCCCTTGCCCGCTTCGGGTGAGTAATCCTTGAGGTGGATGGTGGCAAACCGGCCAGGGTTCTTGTTGATCCAGGCGACAGGGTCCTGACCAACCTCCACGCAGGTGCCGACGTCCAGTTGGAGCAACACGTCCTTGTCGGTGTTCTGCGCGATGATGTCGATGGGCCGGGTGCCCTCGAGCGCCTTGAACTCCGCTCCGTGATTGTGATACCCAGGGCGCAACTTAGCCGCCTTGAACTTCTCGCCGGCCTGGTTCAGCCGCTCGGCGACCTTCTTATAATCGTCGAGGGTCCGCACATTTCCCGGACTGGCCATCACTACGAATTCAGATCCGAGGATCCCGTTCAGCTCAATGGCTTTAGCCACACCCTCCGGCGCGAAGGCTTCGGTGCCGTTGTGCGTCGAGCGGCACCGGATGCCAAGGTTGTTGAGCAGCTTGCGGACCTCTTTGGCGCGATCCGCGGTCCAAGCGAAATACGGCGAGTAGAACTCGACAACCTCGTATCCCATCTTCCCGACCGCCGTAACGGTGCCCTCCAGGTCCTTCTGGAGGATTTCGCGGCAGGAGTACAATTCCAGCCCGATGGGGTAGCGGCTGGCAGCCAACGCCGCGGGCGCCAAGCGAGGCGGCAGCGGCAGTCGCGAGAAACGATCGGCGTGAAACTGAGTCGTTGGGCTTCATGGTAAGCCAAACATATCACATTCCGCCGCATCCTTTGAATGCCCAGGCGCATCCATGTAAACAAGTGAGAATTCCACTCAGGGGTGTCCATATGAAGAAGTTTGTGCTGTTGGCCACGCTGGTCGCACTGCTGTCGGGGTCATCGATTCTCGCGGCCGCCAGCTATCAGATCGACCCGGCGCATTCGCTCGCGGGATTCACGGTGCGTCACATGATGGTGTCAAACGTCAGCGGCGCATTCTCGAAGCTGGCAGGCACGGTGGAGTTCGATTCCAACAACCCCTCACAATCAAAGGTGGACGTGACCATCGACGCCGCTTCGGTGGATACCCGCAATGCCGGGCGCGACAAGGATCTCCGCAGCGCCAATTTCTTCGACGTGGAGACCTACCCCGCCATCACCTTTACGTCCACCAGGGTGGACAAGGCCGGCGAGGGCAAGTACCGCGTCGTAGGCAACCTGACCATGCACGGCGTTACCAAGGAAGTCGTCCTCGACGTAGACGGTCCCACTCCGGAAGTGCAAGCCCAGGGCGGCTTTCGCGCAGGCGCATCGGCCACCACGAAGATCAACCGTAAGGACTTCGGAATCAATTGGAGCCGCGCTATGGACAGCGGCGGAGTGGTGGTGAGCGACGAAGTGCGCATCAACATCGAGGTCGAGCTCGTGCGCAAGGCACAACCGCCCGCTTCCTAGGATCCGTCCCGGCGTGCCAGGCTCTGGCCTAGAATGGAGGCAGAGGAGGCGATCATGCCGCGAGCTTGCAGGTCCATTCGCCGGGCGTCAGCCGCCTGTGCCGCCCTGGTTCTTCTCACCCGGATCCCTTCCGTCCTGACGGCGGCCGACATCCCCAAGGGGACGCACGTCCTGCTTCGACTGGAGAACTCCATCACGTCCCGAACCGCCCAGCCGGGTGACATGGTGTATTTCAGGACCGCCAGCCCGATCATCGTCAACAGCAGGGTGGTCGTCGCTCCCAACGCCTACGCCCAGGGCACGGTCACCATTGTGAACCGGCCCGGAAAAGTTTCCGGGCGCGGGGAGCTGGGCCTGCGCCTGGACACGCTCGCGCTGGCCAACGGCAGGGTCTTTCAGTTCTCGGGAGTGGTCGCGTCCGCCGACGCGGAGGGAACCGGGCAGCACGCGAGCAAGGAGGAAGGCATCGTGCGCCAGGGTCCGGATACGGGCCGCGACGCCGTTACGATGACCAGCCGTGGCGCGCAGGGCGCCGCCAGTCGGCGCCATCGTCGACCGCAGCGTGAGGGGCGCCGGCATTGGTGGGGGCGCCGGAGCCGCCGCGGGTTTGGCACAGGTCCTGCTCACGCGCGGCCGTGAAGTGGAATTGCGGCGGGGCGCCACGGTCGACGTGGTGCTCGACCGGCCCCTGACGACAGATTAAAGAGCGCGGGAATTAACCGAAGATAACGGTGTACCGGACCTTCGTACTACTAGATTGCCTAAAAGATTGGTACTTGCGCTTCCCGTAAGTCACTGTATGCTAAAGACATGCGGCCTGATAAAGACGCTGCCGAGTTGTCTCCGCCGGACCGGCGGACCGAGTACCGCCACGAGGTGCAGCGGCCGTGCCGTGTGACGCCTTCGACTTCTCCCAAGATCGAGGTGGGTGGTTTCACCACCAATGTGAGCCGCTCTGGAATGCTGGTCAGATTCCAAGCGCCCGCGTTCGCCCCCGATCTTCCCAAGGTTGGCGAATTCGCGCGGGTTTTCATCGATCTGCCTACGAACGGGAGTTTCACTCCCCGGTCGCTGGAGTGTGCCGGCCGCGTGGTTAGAGTTGAGGGGGAGGAGCGCGACGAACCGGAACTGGCCTTTGAGATTCTCACCATGAAGATCCGGGCGAAGCAGTCGCCGCGCGCTCCACGCAAGCGCGAGCGCCAAGATCTTGTCCAGTAGGGAGATGCCTTGTCCGACTTGTTAAACGCGTTGACGCCGCAGCTCACTGTCTCTGGTCTGGCTCCGCTGGTCGAAGCCGACGGCGGCGAGGAGCGCTATCGCGAGCTTGTCGAAAACGCGAGCGATGTCGTCTATGCGCACGATCTCGATGGGAACTTCACGTCCGTCAACAAGGCCATTCAGTCTGCTGACCGGCTACACCCGCGAGGAGGTGCTCGGGTTCAACCTGAAGGACCTGCTGACGGGGGATTCTCTCGAAGTCGTCAGGCAGATGATCGCCGGCAAGCTCGGCGGCGAAGTCCAGACCCCCTATGAAATCACCGTCCGCGGAAAGGACGGTTCCTTGCGGGCGTTGGAAGTCAGCACGCGGCTGCTGTTCCGGCTGGGCAGACCGGTGGGCGTGCTCGGCATCGCCCGCGACGTCAGCGGGCGGCGCCGGGCCGAGAGCCACCTGCGGTTGCTGCGGTCGGTGGTGGTCAACGCCAACGATGCGGTGCTGATCGCGCAGGGGAGGCCCGGCGATCAACTGGGCGGCAAGATCGTCTACGTGAACGAGGCCTTCAGCCGGATGACCGGCCATTCGCCGGAGGATGCCGTCGGAAGGACGCCGCGTATCCTATTGGGACCGCTGACCAGCCGCGATCAGTTAAACCAGGTCCGCGACGCGCTTAGCCGGAAGCAGGCTGTGCGCGTCGAGATGATCAACTACCGCAAGGACGGGTCCGCTTACTGGGTGGATGTCAACTTCGTGCCGATCATCGAAGAGACCGGCGAGTGCACCCATTGGGTGGCGGTACAGCGCGAGACGACCGAGCGCAAACGGGCCGAAGACCTGGAACGCGACCGCAACCGCGTTCTCGAAATGGTCGCCCGCAACGGCGAGATCGAGAACATCCTGAACCAGCTCACGGAGATGGTGGAGCGCCAGTGCCCCGATCTACGCTGTTCCGTGCTGCTGCTGCGGAATGGCGAATTGGTGCAGGTGGCGGGGGCCACCTTGTCGAGCGAGGCGGTCCGGGGGTTTCAGGATCTTAGCCTGGGCGTGGATACGGGCTCGTTGCATTTGGGTAAGACCGCCGCCGGCGCCGCGGCCGCCTGCGGTTTCCAGTTGGTCGGTCCCTATTCTCTCGGCCTCCGGAGCCACCCTGGGGGCCTTCGCGGTGGCCTGCAGCGTGCGGCGGAAGCCGTCCCCGGAAGAACTTGGCCTGGTTTCGAAAAGCAGCCAGTTGGCCGCCATCGCGATCGAACAGCGTCAACTGACAGACAAGCTGGCCTATCAGGCGCAACATGACACCCTGACGGGCCTTCCCAACCGGGCCCTGTTCGGGGACCGTCTGCACCGCGCGCTGGCCCAGGCGCGGCGTCAGGGATGGCTGGCCGCGGTGCTCTTTATAGATCTCGACCGGTTCAAGCAAATCAACGACACGCTCGGTCATGCCGCCGGCGATGCGCTGCTCCAACAGGTCGCCCGACGGCTCGAAGGCTGCATCCGCAGGACCGACACGCTGGCCCGCATGGGGGGCGACGAGTTCACCGTCCTCCTGACCGAACTGCACGATCAACAGTACGTCCTGACAGTAGCGCAGAAGCTGCTGGATGCCCTGCAAGCGCCGTTTCAAATCGACACCTTCGAGCTGTTCGTGACCGCCAGCATCGGGGTCGGCGTCTATCCCAGGGACGGAAAGGACGCCGCCACCCTGCAGCGCAACGCCGACAGCGCCATGTACTGCGCCAAGATCAACGGCAAGAACAACTTTCAAGTCTTTGCCCCGGAGATCAATGCCACGGCGCTGGAGTCGCTGGAACTCGAGAACGCCCTGCGCCGGGCACTGGAGAACGGCGAATTCCAACTGCGTTACCAGCCGCAGATCTCGATCGACGGGGGCCTCACCGGACTCGAAGCGCTGCTGGTCTGGAACCATCCCAAGCTGGGGATCATCTCCCCCCGGCAGTTCATTCCCGTGGCCGAGGAGTGCGGCCTGATCGTCCCCATCGGGAGCTGGGTATTGAAGCAGGCTTGCACCCAGGCTGCCGCGTGGCGCCGCGCGGGCTTCCCCCCCGTTAAGGTGGCCGTGAATGTTTCGGTCATTCAGTTTATGCGTGCCGGCTTCGCCGAAGCCGTAGCCGCCATCCTCAAGGAGACCGGCTTCGAAGCCGCCTCGCTCGAGTTGGAACTGACCGAGGGTGTGGTCATGGACAACGTAGAAGAGTCCAATCGCCAGATGAGGCTTCTGCGCGCGCTCGGTGTGAGCCTGGCCCTCGACGACTTCGGCACGGGCTACTCTTCGCTGAGTTATCTCCGCAACCTGCCCATCGACACCCTCAAGATCGACCAGTCTTTCCTCGAAGGGCTCGAATCGGCGCCGAATGCCATGCCCCTTTTGAAGGCCATCGTGGTGCTGGCACACAGTCTGAACCTCTGCGTGGTAGCCGAGGGCGTCGAGACCGTGACGCAACTGGAAGCCCTGCGGCTGGTGGGATGCGACCGCGTCCAGGGCTATCTGACCTGCGAGCCTTTGCCGGCCGACGGGGTGACCCGGGTGCTCAGCGATCCGCGCAGCTTCTCGTGCTTCTCCGCACCCGCCAAGGACGACTCCGGCAAGAAGGTCCGCCGCCGTTCCTTTTTCGCTATCAACTGAAGTCCCCCCCGCCTCGCCCCGGACTATTCCACAACACACCTTCGTGCCACGCCTGAACCCACGGTGATTTGAACGTACTAGGAGTATTGGAATCGGGGTATAGTACGAATCCGCTTCGAGAAGTCGCAGACATGTCTTTACCTGGCTGTTTACTGCTGTTACACTTCCCTGGAGGTCATGGAATTGGCGATGAAATTGATCTGCCCGCACTGCGGTCATGATGGTGTTTCCGAGACAACTAAGCCCCCTCTGGGATCCCGGGGCTTCAACTTCCTGGCGGACGACGTGGTCTGCCGCGAAGTGAAAGGCTACGAGGAGAACGGCCGGCTGAGATTGTCCGGCGATGCCAGATGCGAAGGCGGGGGCGGAGCCAATCCGCGGATCGAGTGCCGGTCCTGCTGGCAAGCCTTCCCCGTGCCCGAGGGTCTTCAGTGGGAGGTCGCCCCAGAGGTCTCGCCGGAGCCGTCCGCCGCCTCCGCTCCAGAAGCGGCCCCGATCGCTGGCGCTGCGTTCCTGAGCGCCGCGGGTCGCATCACCGAAAACCTCGCGCTACTCCTGCGTGAGACCGTTGAGGAACTACAGCGGCCCGCGGCCGAAGCGCTTTCCACCGTTCAGTCTGACCTCACGGATGTCCGCCTCGCGTTGGAGGAAGTGCCGCAGCTCCGCCAGGAGACCGGCGCCGTCGCCGAAGAGTTGCTGTCGCTGCGCGGCCGTATGGCAACCATTGAAACGGCCGTAGGCGCACAGGCGGAGGATCTTCCCAGAGTCTGGGAACAGTTGCGCGACCTGGCCGCCCGACAGGCGGAGATTCCCGCAAGATTCGACGAACAGGGGCACGCGCTTGCGGAGTTGCGCGAATCGTACACGCAATCGCTGGCTTCGCACGCTGGCCGGCTCGAAACCGTCGAAAACCAGGTGCCGGCCGTGAGCGATCTGGGCTTGGCGTGTGCCGAACTCCAGCGCAGGCAACAGGCTTTACTGGAACGCTTGGATGCGCAAGCGGAGGCAATTCGCGTCCTTCACATGGCGGCACAGGAGCGCATCGGGAACAGAGAGGAACTACAGGCCGCGTTGCAGAAACTCGAACAGATCGCGGGCGCCCTCGAGGCGCCCAAACCTCTCCCCGAGAAACTCTAGCGGATCCGGACATGGCGGCTTTCGATTTCGTTGTCTCCAGCGACTTTCGCGCATCGCTCGAAAAAGACTCCGAGGAACTCGTCCGCTGCATGAAGGTGGGAGCGTGGAAATCCGCTCACATCCTGGCCGCCAGCCTGATCCAGGCCACGCTGGTGGATTACCTCGTCGCCGCCGGCGCGGGCACTGAAGATGAATTGAGCGGCTTCAGCCTGACCCGGCTCCTCGATCTCTGCCGCGCCCAGCAGGTGCTCTCCCCGAGGACGGTCGAGCTGGCGGGTTTCCTGAGACAGCCTGCGGATTTCCTGAGCCCGAACAGGCGTATGCGGATCGAGGCGGTTACCGACGAAACCGGCGCACGGATTGCGCAGGCGCTCCTGGAAATCGTGATCAACGAGGTATCCACCCACCGGCGGGAAACCATCCAGTTTTCGGCCGAGCAGGTCGTCACCAAGATCCAATCGGATTCTTCGGCGCTCGCCATTTTCGATCACCTGCTCCGGAAGCTTGGCCGTGCCGAACTGGAAAAGCTGTTGATCGATTTGCTCCCGAAGGCCTACTTCGAGACCGACAAATCGGGCGACCCTCAAGCAGCCGGTACACTGAAGCGCTTCGAACTGTGCTTCCGCCAGGCCTTCGACTCCGCTCCGTCGGATTTGAAACGAACGGTCGCCGCCAAGTTCCTCAGCATTCTCGAAAACGAGAGCGAGTACATCATCCGGTCTTACCAGGGCGGCTTCTTCCGCGCCTCGGACCTCCAATTCCTGGACGACGAAGGCCGCGCGATCGTCAAGGCGCATTTCCTGGCGAACCTGGCGAAGCAGGTCACCTTGCCGCTGTTGAACGCATCGGCGGGCATGGCTGAGTTCCTGGGGACGGAAGAGGAACGCAGGGCCTTCTTCGTACCCCTGGTGATGAGTCTGGTGGAACAAACGGACGAGCGCCTGGCGGCGTCCACGTTGCGCCACATCGGCGAAGAGATCGCACGCCTGTCCGGCCAGAACCGTAAGAGCATCGCCGGCTGGATCGGGCGTTTGCGGCGGTCTCTGGAGCAGGACGCCCGCCAGCGTGGGGCGGCGGTCGTCGCGCGCCTGGAGTCGTCGCTGGCCGGCATCGCGGCATAGCATTCTCCGATCCCCCTGGCCGGACTCTCGCACAGTACGATAGAAAAGTGCCCGAAGGCGCCTACCTCTACTGCGACGTCAGCCTGCCCGTGCCGCTCGATCGCCCGTTCACCTATGCGCTCCCCGAGACACTACGGCATCGCGTGCAACCCGGCTGCCGTCTGATCGTGCCCTTCGGGTCCCGCAAACTCACCGGAATCGCGTTGCGCTGCCACAACGATCCGCCCGATGTGAAGTTGAAGCCCGCGTTGCGCCTGGTGGATTCCGAGCCGGTGATCGAACCGGATCTGCTCAGTCTTGGCCGCTGGATTGCCGAATACTACTGCGCTCCGCTCGGCGAAGTTCTGCGCTCGATGACGCCGCTGGCCGGCGAGATCCGCATCGGGAAGACGTACAGCTCTGACGGAGCGTGGACGCGATGCCACGCGGCAGTTGTCGCTCGGCGAGTCCCCCAGCGATCCGGCCATCGAATTGCTCCGGTCGCTCGAGGCCCGGCCACTTTCGGCGGCCCATCTCTTGCGCAAGATCCCGCTTGCGGCAAAGGTGATCCGGTCGCTGGAGCGCAAGGGACTCATCGTGGCGGAGACCGTGCAGGCGGATCGGGACCCGTTGCGCGCGCCGTCGGAGAGGTTGCGGGTCGAACTGGTCGCGGCCCCCGGAAGTGGCGAAGCTGCCCAAGGCCGAGCGCGAGCTGATCGCTTACCTCGAGTTGCACCCCGGTTCGCACAACCTCAAGGCAGTCGATCAGTCCGTCAAGAACGGCAGCACGGCGGCCCGCTCGCTCGCTCGCAAAGGGTTCGTGACGCTCAAGACGGAGCGTACGGTGATTGCCGGCCTTCCCGCTCGCCCGCCCCACGTGCCGAATGCGCGGCAGCAAGTTGCGTTCGACGCCATCCGGAAGACCCTCGAGGCGCGCGTCTTCCACACGCATCTGCTGTATGGGATCACCGGCTCGGGAAAAACCGAAGTCTACCTGATGGCCATCGAGGCCGCGCTGGCAATGGGCCGGGGCGCGCTCTTACTGGTGCCGGAGATCGCCCTCACCCCCGCCATGGCCGGCCAGTTCGATCAGCGCTTCGGAGACCGCGTGGCCATCCTGCATTCGGCGTTCACCGACACCGAGCGCGCCGAACAGTGGCGCCGGATTCGCGCCGGGCAGGCGCCCGTGGTGGTGGGGACGCGCTCGGGCGTTTTCGCTCCCGTGCGCAACCTCGGTCTCATCGTCGTCGACGAGGAGCACGACCAGAGCTACAAGCAGGACGAGACCCCCCGCTACAACGGCCGCGACGTGGCGATTGTGCGGGCGCAGGCCGCGGGCGCTTGCGTCATTCTGGGCTCCGCCACGCCCAGCATGGAGAGCCGCTACAACGCCGATCGGGGCAAGTACACGCTGCTCGAACTCCCCGAGCGCATCGAACAGCGTCCCCTGCCCCAGGTGGCGCTCATCGACATGCGGACCGAATTCCTCGAGACGCGCAAGCAATCCACTTTCTCCCGGAAACTCCTTGGCGCCATCCGCGAACGGCTCGCCAGCGGCGAGCAGACCATGCTGCTGCTGAACCGGCGTGGCTTCGCCAGTTTCCTGGCGTGCCGGGCTTGCGGCGAGCGGCTTCAGTGCGTCAACTGTTCGGTGACGCTCACGTTCCACCGGCGCGACCGCCGCATGCTGTGCCACTACTGCAATTACGCCGAGGAGGTCCCCAAGCTCTGCCCCAAGTGCCGGAGCGAGCACGTCTACTTTCTGGGCATCGGTAGCGAGCGGGTGGAAGAAGAGTTGCACCGGGAGTTTCCCAGGGCGCGCATCGCGCGCATGGACCGCGACTCCGTCACAGGCAAGCGCAGCTACGAGTCCATCCTGCAAGGATTCCGCGAAGGCAGCTATGACATTCTGGTAGGCACGCAGATGATCGCCAAGGGCCACGACATCCCGAACGTCACCCTGGTTGGGGTGGTGAACGCCGACATCGGACTGGGCGTGCCGGATTTCCGGTCGGCCGAGCGCACCTTCCAGTTGCTGACCCAGGTGGCCGGGCGCGCGGGACGCGGCGATGTCCCGGGCATCGTCCTGGTGCAGACCATCGAGCCCGAGCACTATGCCATCCGATTCGCCGCCGTGCACGATAGCCGGCTGTTCTTCCAGAAGGAACTGCAGTTCCGGCGCGCGCTGCGCTACCCGCCCTTCAGCGCCCTGGCCAACATCCTGGTTCGGGACGAGAAGCAGGAGATGGCCATGCGCATGAGTGGGGAGATCGGGATGCTGCTCACTCCGCCGCCGGAAGGGTTGAAGATCATGGGGCCCGCGGAGGCGCCCGTGGCCCGCGTCCAGAAGGAATATCGATACCAGATTCTGATCAAGGCCGCCAGCCGCAAGACGTTGCAGGAGACCCTGCGCCGCGTGCGCGGCTTTGCGCTCGACTCCAAGTGGAGCCCGACGGCGCTGGTCATCGACGTCGACCCCTTGAGCCTCACATGAGTACGGATGCGGCGGCGGTCCAAATCGTCGAGCGGAACCTGGTGGAGTTTTTCCGCCATATCGCGCGCGTCCGGCCGGGCGGTGAATTGGCGGAGCTCGAGGGCGTCTGGATCGCCTCGGCCGGCATCCAGTTTCACATGTTCAACACGGCGTTTTTCTCCGGGCCTGTCGCGGAGCGCCTCGTGGAGCTGGAAGGACGAATCGGCGAGGCGGAGCGACGCCTCGGCGATCATGGCCGCCGCTGGGCCTTTTGGGCTTGTGAGGAACGCCTGGCGCGAGGACTGTCGCGCAGAGAACGCGACGTGTTCTCCCGGCGCGGACTCGGCTTCGCCTACCGCCACCCAGGCATGCTCGCCGAGCGGCTGCGGGAGCCTGATCGCGCGCCCGCCGTGCTCGAAATCCGGCCGGTTGCGGATCGCGAGAGCCGTCTTTCCTTCAGCCACGTCAATTCCATCGCTTTCCGCATTCCCTTCGAGTGGTGCCTGGAATTGTACGACGTGGACGCGCTGTGGGGTGGCCCGTTTCAGGGCTGGGTGGGCTATAGAAACGGCCAGGCTGTCGCGACAGCGGCCACGCTGGTGGCCGGTGGCGCGACCGGCCTTTACGCCGTGGCCACCCTGCCCGATTGCCGCCGCAAGGGCTGCGCCGAGGCGCTCGTCCGGCACGCGGTGGCGCACATCGAGCAATCCCAAGGCATCGGCCTCTCCGTCCTGCAAGCGACGCAAGAGGCCGTACCGCTCTACCGCCGCATGGGTTACCAGACCGTGACCCACTTCTCGGTCTTCAGCAAGTAGGACAGACGGTTCCGCCGGTCCACTCCTCAGCCGGCCTGTGCCGTCCGGAAGGCGAGCGCGGCGAAGCTCACCACGCTTTCCTCGTCGATATTCCACTGCTCGTAACGCAGCACCTCGCCCCGGATGCCGGGCCGCGCCTTGAGCAACGTGTAGAGCACCGAAGCGCCGCACCAGTGCAGATCGTCCTGGCCCTCTTGGACCGCATCCCAGAACCCCTCGGCGTCGCCCGCTGCGATGTGCTCCAATCGGCGGCGGTCCCGGGCTTCAACTTCAAGCATCTGGCCGCTCCCGGCGCTTGCGGCGAAGGCGTCCCCGTAACGGCCTCCCATGTGAGCCATATCAATCCCCAGCACCCACATCAAACGCGATCCCTCGCGCGTCGCCATTTCGCCGATCGCCCCCAGAAATCGTGCCACGCCATCGTCGTCTTCCGGCTTGCCTCCCAGTTGCAGGCTGCGCGCATACGAGCCGCACAAAATGGGCAGAATCCGGATCTGCGGACCGAGCACGTGCTGCAGGAACAGAACCTGGAACTCGATGGAGTGCTCGACGGCGTGGCAGTAGTCTTCGCGCACCACCGCCGGGCCGCCCTTGACTTCCAGTTCCGCCACCAGCTCCGGCGCCGTGAGCGTCTCGCCAAGCGGTGTTCGGTACGGCTTGCCAGTGAGTCCGAATGATTCCGGCCGCCCGTAGTGCGACGTGCCCAGGACGACAACCGTGCGGTCCTGGTGCTCGGGCCGCAAGAGTCCGTAAGCCGCCCGATAACACGCCGCGCCGCCTTCCAGGCTCACGTGCGGAGCAGCGAGACCGGCAACTTCGCCCGAATGCGCCGCGACTCCGTCATGGTTCATGTATCCGGCCAGCTCCGCTTGCAGCGCTTCACGATCGTCCGGATACGACGCCCCGGCGTGCGAAGCGGCGCGGAACGAAGATTCCGCAAACGCTCGCTGCTTTTGTTCCCGGAGACCCGCGTACACCTGGTTTTCCAGGAATCCAGCCTGCTCCAAGGACTCGATCAGATGCCCCGCGGCCTCGCCGGCCTTCAAATCCCCCGTCAGGCTGACCAGCCTCTGGCGAAGGTCGAGGTCCGTTTGCCGCCCGTCGAAACAGCTCAGGCACTCGACCAGCAAGGGCGGGATAATCAGCGTGACGTCCGAGTACCGCAGCGTGTCGCGGATCAACAGGCCCGGCCGGGCCTTGAGCGGAGATTCCATGAAGTCCAGGTTCGTTCTGAGTGGCGGAAGCGGGCGGGACATCAGTCCATCATAAAGGACATCTGGCAATTCACCAAAGATCAGTCGATCGCCACCGGCAGCAACTCGATCCCCGCGATGCCGCCGGGGAGCACTTCCACCTCCTTCGCCCAGGACCGTGCGCGGAGCAGCTTGCCGATGCCGTCGGCGCTGCCGTCGAGTGCCGTAGTCGAAGCCAGCACACGGTATCTTCCTGGCGCGAGAGCGCGAGAATAGTACCGGCCAAGCCGGTCGGTTTCGCCGGATACGAGCGACGCCGCCAGAGCGGGCTCGGAAGCGGCGCTGGCCGGGAAGATGAAGACGAATGGCTCGGGCACGGGTTTCCCGCCACGATCCCTCACCTGAACCTGGATCGACCCCCCGTCGCGCGCAATGAGCACGCGCAGCTCCCCACTGCCTGAGCCGGAGGACAGGCGCAGCGGTTCGCGCAGCACGCTCCTGCCCGCGTAACTGACCTCCTTGACATACAGGGTTCCAGGCACCTCGGAGACCATCACGGCATAGTCGTCGAGCAGCACTCTGCCCAGCACGAAGCTGTCTGGAATTTCCGGCCGGGCTTCCAGACGCTCTCCCGGGAACACGCCGCGGTTCAACGGCTCGAGCCGGACGGTGATGTTCCGCCGCTCCGGCAGTGTCGGCGGTGTTCCGTCCCAAACCACGCGGCCGGGGAGCGGTTGGGCCTGCGCCGCCCGCAGGTGGATGTCGAGACGGTCCCGGTCCGTGATCACCACCGGCATGGAGCCGAACAGGGCCACCGAGTCGGGCGTATCCTGCAGCGCCGTGAGCCGGTACGTGCCCGGATGCAGATCGCAGACCCGGATCTTCCCATCGCTCCCGGTTCTCCCCCTCGGCGGCATAAGCGCCAGCTTCGGCCCCTGCAACGTGCTGAAACCGTCGGTAGGGTACTCCTCGAACAACTGGAAAGACAGCGCCCCGGCGGCCGATTCGAGAGTGGCTTCGATGCAGTACGACCGCGATTGTCCCATGCGGACATCCACTCCGTCGAGCGTTTCCCCAGGACTTACCACGACCGGCGGCGCCGCCTCGATCTCCGGGTACGATGGGTAGTAAGTGGGAGCCGCAATCAAGCGCCGCGATTCGGGCGCAACGGGCACTCTGGACGAGGCCAGAAGCATTGTGGCCGTCTCCTTCGCCAGAAGCGCATAGCGGCGACTGGGCACCACGCCTTTAAGAAGGTACTGCCCATTGCGGCCGGTGGTGGTCACGCCGGCCAGCGTGTAGCGCAGTCCGCCGAGCAGGTACTGCCCCTGGATCAGCAGGACGGAGACGCCGGGAACGGGTCTCCGCTGGTAGTCGAGGACGGTTCCCGAGATCGCGCCGAATGAGAGGCGGAAATCGAGCGTGGCACGGTCCCGGCCGCTCCTCAGCGCGACCATGTCAGTAGTCCACACGGTCCCGCTCGTGGCTTTCACCTCGTACCGACCCTGACCCAAACCCGGCAATACGTAGCGGCCGTCGCCGTCCGTGACCGCGCTGATGCGCCAAAAGTAGTAGCTGGTGTAAACGGAAACTCCGGCAAGTGGCAGGTCAGTCGACTGGTCCGTCACGCGTCCGTAGATCGAGCCGGGCGGCGCGGACGATTGCGGGTCCCCGAGGGTCTGCGCGATAGCCACCACGGCCAGTCCGAGCACAGCTATGATCTTCCACACGAACGGCACACCCTACTCAATCATGACAGCAATCCGGCTCCCAGCGTGGAGCAGATTATTGGCTCATCATAGTGGACATGGGGCAATTCACGAATCAAGTAGTCGTTGTGACGGGCGCGTCGGGCGGACTTGGCAGCGCCGTGGTTCACGCGTTTTTGTCGGAGGGCGCGATGGTCTGGGGCATCCTCGGCCCCTCCTCACCCAGCTCGGATCGCGGACCCGAACTTCGCCACCGTGGCGGCGGATCTTACCGTTCCGGCGGAGGCTGAACTGGCGGTGCGAAAGGTGATCGAGAGCTCGGGTAAGATCGATGTGCTCCTCCACTTGACCGGAGGCTTCGCCGGGGGTAAGCCGGTGGCGCAGACGGATGACACGGCCTGGAACCGCATGCTCGGCCTCAATCTCCACACCGCCATCCACATGGCACGCGCTGTGCTTCCCCACATGCTCGAAGCCGGCAAGGGGCGGATCGTGGCCATCGGCTCGCGGACGGGCGTCGAGCCGGCCGCCGGGCTCAGCGCCTACGGGGTCTCCAAGGCCGCGCTAATCGCGCTGGTGCGCACCATCGCCGCCGAAGTGCGTAACTCTGGGGTTACTGCCAACGTAATACTGCCCAGCGTGATCGACACGCCGGCCAACCGCACCGCCAGCCCCGCAGCCGACTTCACTAAGTGGGTCCAACCGGAATCCATCGCCCGGCTGCTGCTCTTCCTGGCCTCCGACGCCGCCGCCGACATCAACGGCGCCGTCATCCCGATCTACGGGCGGGCGTGAGCCCCCTCCTCCGGCAGTGCTCGCGAAGCATCGTCTGGGGCTGGGAACACGACCTCCGGATCAGAGGCGTCTTCGCCGCCGGCTGAAGAGAACCAAGGCTGCCAAACCGGCCGCAAGGAGCCCCAACGTGCCAGGCTCGGGACTCACCACGCTGACCACCCAATTCCCGGTCGCCGGATCCAGAAGGCTCGTGTGCCCGCTTTCGTAAGTTACCGACGTGCTATAGACTCCGAAGCTCGGCAAATTCGCGAAAGAACCCACGCCGACGATGCTGCCGTTGTAAAAGGCCGGGCTCCCGGAGTCTCCCCCGTTGATCAGACCGTAGTTGCCGGGTTCCGCGCCGAACATCATAGTCATCCGCAACGGGGAGTCCGGGAACGGGTAGAGGCCCTCTATGGTGTTAACCGCGTGCCGGCGGACGCCCACCGGCTGGACTCCGGTGACCGCGCTACCGCCCAAGCCGAAGCCGACGATGTCGATCGGAGAGACCGGAAAATCGCCGTCGAAAGTCGTGACCAGCATGTAGCGGGCCGCATCGTTGGGCGCCATGCTCGCGAGCGTCAGGATGGCGATATCGTACTGGCTGAGGAGAGTGTAAGGAGAAGGGCGGGGATTGTAATCCGGATGCACCAGCGCCTCAGACACACCAATGCTCGTGGCCCCGCTGGGGGTCTCAAACGTGACACTCCAGTTCTCGGCGCCGCTCGCGCAGTGGCCGGCAGTCAGAATCTGATAATTGGAAATCAGCGAACCGCTGCAGAGATAGGTGCCCGACCGGCCAACGTAGTTAAAGAGAATCTCCGCCACGCCCGTGAAATTGCCGTCTCCGGTGACGTAGCCGGAATAGCTCGTATCCGTGATCGCGACCCCAAAGGCCGGCACGCTGAGCGCGCAGAGCAACAGGCAAATCGCTATTTCCTTTGCAGAACGGCAGAACTTGAAAATCCCTTCAAACCTCATCTGCTGTTGGTACAAAAACTGCATTCCTGTTCAAACCTCAGGATAGATTGTACCCCCAACTCCCACCGGCAGCGCAGCCATTGGCCCTGAGCATCCCGAGCTTCGCCCGCGCCAGCCGCTCCCGGGGGCGGCCCTTCCCCCGACGCGACGACCTATTGTCGTTAGAATGAATCTATGGGGCAAACTCCGAAATTGACCGATCTAGAGATTAAGAAAGCCATCGCCACGCTGCCCGGTTGGAGCCTGCGCGACGGCAAGCTGCATCGCGCCTATGTCTTTCCGGATTTCGTCCATGCTTTCGGTTTCATGGCCACCGCGGCCATCGCCATCGAGGCCATGAATCATCACCCGGATTGGAGCAACGTCTGGAACAAGGTCACCGTCGATCTGATCACCCATGACAGCGGCGGCGTCACCGCCAAAGACATCGCTCTCGCGGAGAAGCTCGAATCCTTGGCCGCCAAGCTGCAATGACGCGGCGGACCTCTTCGCCCGGACCTCGCCATGCAAGTCTGCGTTACTGAGGCACCCGACTCGGCGGCGCTCGACTTGCGCTCGGCTGGTGAGTTGGCGCCCAGTCTGGCGCTGCCCTGGATCGTGAAGCTCAGGTACGGGCTCCTCGCGGGGCAAGCCGGCCTGATCCTGCTGGCCCGTTTTGCGTTCAATGTGGAACTGCCCATCGGTTGGCTGGCACTCCCGCTGGCCGTCACTTTCTCGAGCAACCTACTGCTCCATCGCTTGACGAACGCAGTCGGCGCACGGCCGCTGCTGGGATGGCTGCTGGCGCTCGACACGCTGACCCTCACCGCGCTGCTGACCCTCACCGGCGGCGCGTCGAACCCCTTCAGCCTCTTGTACCTGGTCCAGATTACGCTATCCGCCATAGTCCTGAGCAGGCATTGGACTTGGGCGCTGGGCATCCTGTCCGTGATTTGCTTCGGTTTTTTGTTCCCCGTCCATTTCACCCTGTCCGTCTTCGAGGCGCACCACACCGTTGAGGGCTTCTCCACGCACCTGATTGGGATGTGGATCGCGTTTGCCGCTGCCACCCTGGTCGTCACGATGTTTATCGGCAAGGTCTCCGAGGCGTTACGGAGAAGAGAGCAGGAAGTACTCTCGCTCCAGGGGCGTATCGCCCGGCAAGAGCGGCTCGCTTCCATCGTCACGCTGGCCGCGGGCGCCGCCCACGAACTCGGCACACCGCTCGCGACCATCGCCATTGCATCTCACGAAATCGAACAGCGTGCCTCGCAGTCGTCAGGCGATTCGGAAGCGGCCGCAGACGCCCGCCTGATCCGTTCTGAAGTGCAGCGCTGCAGTCGAATCCTCGAGCAGATGAGTGTGCGCGGCGCCGAACCGATCGGAGCGGCGCCGGCCGTGCTCGAGTTGCAGGAATTACTCGAAGGAGTCCGGCGTGGCCTCCCACTGCGGATGCAGCAACTCTTACGCACCGAGGTCTCGGGCAACCGGCTGCGCGCGCGCCTGCCCGTCGAGGCAACCACGCAGGCGCTCGCCGCACTGGTGAACAACGCGTTCGAGGCGAGTCGGAACGGCGCGATCGTAATTCTGGAAGCGGAAGGCGGCTCCCACGCCCTGCGCTTCCGTGTTGTCGACACCGGATGTGGCATGCCGCCGGAGACCCTCAACCGCATCGCCGAGCCCTTCTTCTCCACCAAGGATGCCGGACGCAACATGGGGTTGGGAACATTCCTGGCCCGGCTATTCGCCGATCGGCTGGGCGGCAGCCTGGTCTTCGACTCGGAGCCGGGCAAAGGCACGAAGGTCCTTTTGGAATTGCCACTGATCCCTAATGACTAACGAAGACAAGCTGGCGGTGCTGATTGTCGACGACAACGCGGTATTTCGGACGACGTTGCGCCGCGCCTTCGAGACCCGCGGTTGGGAAGCCCACGAGGCGCCGGACGCCACCACCGCCCTCACCCAGGCGCGCGAAGTCGGGCCGGATCTCGCCATCGTGGATCTGCGCATGCCAGGCGAGTCCGGATTGCAGGTTGTGCAGAGCCTTCGAAACCTGGATGCAACGGTCGCCATCATCATGCTGACCGGGTACGGCAGCATCGCCACTGCGCTCGAGGCCGTTCGCTGCGGCGCCGACCACTACCTCGGTAAGCCCGTCGATGTGGACCAAATCCTGGCGGCTTACGAAACCATACGCACTTCCCCACAGTCCGGCCCGCGGCCGCCGGAGATCGTTCCGAGCCTGGCCCGCGTCGAATGGGAGCACATCCAGCGCGTGCTGACCGATTGCGGCGGAAACGTGTCCCAGGCCGCCAAACTCCTCGGCATCCATCGCCGTTCCCTGCAACGCAAGCTGTCCAAATACCCGCCCGGTAATTGAAGTAACATCCCGGCGCTGCGACATTTTGCCGCACTGAGATTCGGGGAGTTTCAGGTATGATTAACCTGTAGCGGTCACAACTTCTGGGAGGGGCTGGCTTGAAATCCTTGATCCTGCTGTTGTTGTGTGCGTGCTTCCTAAGCGCAGGGGAAACCGAACCGGCTGCGGTTACAGGGAGGGTCACGGACACTTCCGGCGCCGTCGTGCCCGGCGCCTCGGTCAAGCTCAAGAGCGTCGCCGGCGAGACCACCACCGTCACCACCGATCCCAACGGGCAGTTCCGCGCCGTCAGTCTGACCGGTGGCGAATACGATCTGTCCGCCGAATCCCCGGGTTTCGCGCGGTTCTTCCGAAGCGCCGTGCCGCTGCGGCCCGGCGAGACGCTGACTCTCGACCTGGTGCTTCAGATTCCCTCGCTCAGCGAGCAGGTCAGCGTCACGGCCAAGGCCCCCGGCGGCGAGGGCGCGCTCGAGACCAGTTCCCGCAACTCCCAGGAGGTGCTCGAAGTCCGCGAAGTCCGGGAAAGCTCTGCCAAGGACGCGGGCGAGGCGCTGGCCAACCTCGACGGCATCTGGAAGATCCGTAGGGGCGGCATCGCCAACGATATAGTGCTGCGAGGATTTCAGCAAGGTAATCTCGCCCTGCTCATCGACGGCCTGCGCATCTACGGCGCTTGCCCCAATCACATGGACCCTTCGGCATTCCACGTCGATTTCGCCGAGATCGAGAGTATCGAGGTCACCAAGGGCCCCTTCAACGTCCTGGATCAGGGAAGCCTCGGCGGCTCGGTCAATATTGTTCGGAAGAAGCCGCTTCCCGGGCTCCATTTCACGCCGGACTTCAGCGCCGGTTCCTTCGGGTACTACAATCCATCCTTGGTTGGCTCTGTCTCGCGAGGAAGGTTCTACGGCCTCGCGGGCTACTCCTTCCGGCGCTCGAATCCTTATCTGGACGGGGCGGGCCTCAGAACCACTAGTTACGCGAACTACACCGCTGCGGTCGGCGGCCGTCGGGCCTTTGACATCCACACCGGCTGGGCTCGCTTCGGCGTCGAACTGGCGCGCAACCAGGATCTCGAGCTTTCCTATACCCGCCAATCGGGCGGCCTCACCCTGTACCCCGCCCTTCAGATGGACTCGCCGTTTGACAACGCCGACCGCATCAACGCCAATTGGAGCCTCAAGGAACTCACCGGATTCGTAAAACAAGTCCGTGCGCAAGCCTATTTCTCGCAGGTCAAACACTGGATGACCGACGAATTGCGCACGGGAGCGACGGGCACGTCACTCGGTTACAGCATGGCTGCGCTCGCTGGCTCGAAGGTGCTCGGTGGAAGGCTTGAAGCGGAGCTCACGGACACCATCCTCGGCCTGGAAACCTATAGCCGCGACTGGAACGTGGTGAACACCATGCGCATGAATATGGCGTACACCGCGCAGCCCGCGCTCCCCGGCGTGCGCGTGATTGCCGGAGGCGCCTACGCCCAGCACCGGCGCAACATCGGCAGGCTCAGTATCACTCTGGGGGGCCGTCTGGACGCGGCCGCCAGCGAAGCCCGCAGCCAGACCCTGAACCCGGACATCTACTGGGCCTATCACAACACCCGTTCCACCTCGGCTTCGGACGTCAATCCCTCCGGCAATGTGCGATTGCACTATCCGCTCCCCGGGGGCCTGGTCTTGTTCGGCGGCGTGGGAACCGGCGTCAGACTGCCGGACCCCGAGGAGCGTTACTACGCCTTGAAGAGGGCGACATCGGACTGGGTAGGCAACCCCAGTTTGGAGCCGACGAGAAACAACGAGGTCGATCTCGGCATCAACCTGCGCCACCGGCGCTTCTCCCTGCGACCCACTCTGTTTTACAGCCGCCTGTCGAACTTCGTCGCGCTGACCCTTCAGCCCAAGCTCAATCCCGTCATGAGCGTCATGAACTCGGCCGCCCGCTCCTACGAAGGCGTGGAAGCTCAGATCTACGGCGGCGAGGTTTCCTACAGCGTCGAATTCACCCGCGCGCTGCTACTCTCGGGCGGGGTCTCCTACACTCGCGGCAAACAGTTCGCGAAACCGGAGGCGGGCCTGCCCGGCGGCAATATCGCCGAAATGCCGCCGCTGAAGTCACGCGCCGCCTTGCGCTATGGGCGCAGCCAGTTCTTCGCGGAGATCAACGGGCTCGTCTCGGCTCGCCAGGACCACATCGACATCCGCCTCCGCGAGCAGCCTACCGCCGGCTACGCGCTCATCGGTTTGAAGGCTGGAATCCACCACCGGCAGTGGGACTTCTCCGGGGGCGTGGACAACCTGGCAAACCGTTTCTACTTCGAGCACCTCTCCAGCCAGCGCGACCCCTTTCGAACCGGCGTGCGCATCCCGGAGCCGGGCCGCACGTTCTACCTGAACCTCTCCATGACCTTCGAGTGAGGATCGCGCGCTCCGCGGCTCCTTACTGCACCGATGGCGCCGGAGGCGCGGGTGGAGCTGCGGGAGGAGGGGCGCTAATCAATGGTTGCTCAGCGCCGCGGTGGCATGTGTAGCAAGTGACGTGAACCTTGCTGGTGTCAGGGAACTTCGCGTTGATTTCCTGTGTCATCGCGATCATCTTCCGCGCCGTCAGCTTCTCCGGCTTCTCGTCGCTGGCGTCGTTGCCTTGGACGTGGCAGAACTGGCACCGAACACCCAGCCCCATTCGGAACGAACGCATCGTGGCGCGGACCTCTTCAGGTTGCAGCAGTTTCAGATTCTGGGGCGGCCGTTCCTGCCGCTGAACAGGCGGTTCGCCCGGTGCTTCCCCGGGCGGCTGTTGCGCACCGGCAGCGAGCACGAGAAGCAGAAAGCCGATCGGTGTTTTCAATTCCCCTCCTCCAAGCAGTCCTGGCCGGAATCCCCATTTTGGCTTCCTGCCTTTTCGATTGTACCTGTGAGCCAGGCGGGATCGGGAACGCCCACCGTTCCCAGCGGCGCAGCCGCCGCCGTACGGGATTGCCGGTGGCAAGCCCATTCCGAAGGCCGCGCGGATCGCGCGTGAGAATCTGATATCATGGCGTCGCCCGGGCTCGTTCCGCCCGGCCGGAGGCTGACCATGCCTTGCTTGCTCCTGTTCGCCATCCTGCTTTTTCCCCGCGTGGTACTCGCGTTGATGTGGTTCTTCTCGACCTACCTGCAGCGCGCCTTCCACGATGGCTTGTTGATCCCATTGCTCGGCTTCATCTTCCTGCCGCTTACCACCATCGTGTACGCGTGGGAACTCAACAGCGGCATGCCCACGGAGGGAATCAATCTCTTGTGGCTGCTGCTCGCGGTGATCGTTGACCTGGGCGGGCTGGGCGGCGGCGCGCGGCATCGTTCGCGGCGCTGAGCCGCCCATCCGCGCCCAATCCGCCCACTGCATCTGGAAGTTTGATACCGTGTACTGGAGGACCAGCCCATGCAACGACGTGACTTGCTTAAATCCGCTACCGCCGCCGCCGGATTGACCATTCTGAAAAGCGGCACCCTGAGAGGACAGAACGCCCCCAGCAACAAGCTGAATATCGCCCTGATCGGCGCTTGGGGCCGCGGCACCGCGCACTACAGCACGATGCGGAACGAAAACGTCGTGGCCCTGTGCGACGTGAACGACCTCCGCACGAAGGAAGCCTTGCAGGTCTTCCCCAAAGCCAAGACGTATTGGGACTGGCGCAAGCTTCTCGATCAGAAAGACGTGGAAGCCGTCATCATCTGCACCGCGGATCATCACCATGCCTTCATCGCCAACTGGGCGATGAATCGCGGCATGCACGTCTTCTGTGAGAAGCCGCTGGGAATCACGGTGGAGGAAGCCCGCACGGTCCGCGCGAATTATCTCAAGCGCAAGGGCAAGGTGGCCACCCAGCACGGCACCCAGCGGCACGCCTACCCGAACTTCGAGCGGCTGCGCGAACTGATCCTGGATGGAGCGATTGGAGAGCTGACCACCGTACACGCCTGGGACGCCCGCCAGCTCCCCCGGCCTGGATACCCTGCCGGCGAAGGCACGCCGCCATCTTCCCTGCACTACGATCAGTGGATCGGGCCCTCGCCCTTCCATCCCTACAGTCCACAGTACTTCGGCGGTTCCTCCGGCTTGAATTGCCTCTTTTGGAATATGTACCGGGACTTCGGAGTCGGTCAGATGGGCGACATGGGCGCCCATACGATGGATATCCTCTGGAACGTCGTCGATGCCGGCGCTCCCATCGCCATCGAGATCGACCAGGATGTCAGCGACAAGTTCGACCCCAACATCACCCCGGTGAAGTTGCAGGCGCGTTTCGAACATCCCAAGAACAGTTGGCGCGGGCCGATCTCCCTCGTTTGGTATCAGGGCGGCCTCAAGCCTAGCCCGCCGAAGAACTACCTCGATGTGAGCAGAATCGGGAATGGCGCGATTTTTGAGGGCACCAAGGGCACCATCCTCGCCGATTTCACCACCCGGGTCATCATCCCCAACAACGACGACGGGGATTTCACCTACTACAAGCGCCGCACCAGGGAACAACTTCTTCCGTTGGTCGGCGGCACGGGGCAGGTCACCCAGTCGGCTCCCCGCGCCGGCCGTGGCGCTGCCGGTGGACAGGCCGCCCGTGGTGGCGCACGGGGCGCCCGGGGTATCACCGCACCGGTTGGTGGTCGGGCCGGTGGGCAGTCCGCGCGCGTCCTTCCCGGTGGCATCACGGCGATGCCCAACTCGCAACCCGGACCAAATGGTTTCCCCGTGGTCCAGATCATGGAGGGCGGGATCCCCGCCGGCCTGGGCCTTCCCAATACCGACGTCGAGTCCATCCTGAGGGCCGAACAAAGCCCCGGCGGAGCGCCGCTCCCCCGCCCGGACGTCTTTCAAATGGACTGGATCGACGCCTGCAAGGGCAAGAGCCATAACATCGTACACGGCACCAGCAGCGAAACCCACTGCGACTTCGACTACTCCGGCACCATGATCGAGCAAATGCTGCTGGGCCTGGTCGCCCACCAGGCCGGCAAGCGACTCGAGTATGACCCGGCCACCGGCCGCGTGACCAATATGCCCGAAGCCAACGAGTGGCTCAGCCGCAAATACCGCCCCGGCTGGACCCTCAACGGCTAGGTCTTCTGCACGTGGGGCAGACGATCGCAGTTCGTCGTCTGCCTCGGGCAGTGTGTCGTCTGCCCTCATGCGAGCACTGGACCAGGGCCACTGCGCTTCATCCGCCACCAGCCCGGCCTGAACGGGGTTGTTCTCAACGTAACGGATCAACTCGTGCAGCTCCTTCGTTGTGCGCACCCAGTGGTCGTAGGACTCGTCCTGCCAAAACGCTCGCCCCCTTCGTCCCAGAATCTGGTTTGCCTTGCGACCGGTTCTTCCCTTCAACCAGCGCATGATCCCGGGGAGTGCCAGACGGGGTTCCAGAATCACATGTACATGGTTTGGCATGATGCCCCAGGCGTGGAGGGAGTATAGGTTGTGGGGCGTTTCTCCGTAGCGAAGCGCCTGCTGGAGCATGCTCGCGACGCACGGATCGCGCAGCCAAAACGGGCCGGAGGACGAGCGCGCCAGCCGTTCATCCTGCTGGACGAAGGGCACGGGGGCGCCATGCTGTGGCATCAGCAAATCCGCGCGGGGCGCCGGCAAGGACCCGGCGAGGCGCCAGGTGATGAAGAGGATGGAAGAATTGGGAATCCAGTGAGGAAGTCGTCTGCGGTAGTAGAACATTCTGTGGACCGCGCACCCGGCAGGCCACAGAAAGCGATGGCCTGCCCCACGCAAGTCACAGTGCCGCGGCACCCGAGATCTTCTCCCAAAATGTATAAACTCCAGGCGTCGACACTCGTGTCGACGTGTTTTTGCCCTACCGCGCGGAAGCCCGCAGCAGGCGAACTTCGATTTTCCGCAGCCCTCCGGCGGTCGCGTACGACGCAAAGCCGAAGGGCGCGGAAAGCCGGATCTCTCCGTATCGAAGCCCTACGGACCGTCCTCCGATTTCGACGTTGATGATTTGCCGGTCGTCGATCCAGGCCATGATCCGGTCCGCGGTGACCTGCAGGCGAAGCGCATACCACCGGCCCAATTCAAATTCGAAGTAAGATCTGGTTTCGTTGTCCGACGCGTCCCACCCGTCCAGGCTGGACAGCCCGACGATGTCGCCGCCCCAGCCGCCGGTGACCCACGTGCAATACGAATCGCCAACCGGAAACGTCATGCTGGCAAAGAAGTCACTTCCCTTTAGCCGGACGCCTTCGAGACGAACCTCATAATCGGACCGGGGAAATGCACCGCTCCAGGTGACGCCCGTCAGCGGCGCTCCAGCGCCCAGCACGATGCTTCCATTCTCGACCCGAACCTGGCCGCGCCCCGTGAACGGCGTTTCCCGCCAACCCTGTAAAGACTTGCCGTCGAACAGAGATTGCCATTCGCCGATCTTCGGCTGAGCGCTCGAGGCGACCCATAAGATCGCCGCTAAAAGCCAAGTAGTAGTTGGCATCGGAGGCTACCGCATGACGATCTTATGCACGGCCTTGGCGAGCGCCCTGAACTCCGTGTGAGAAACGGAATCGGGCGCGTACTCGCCAACCGTGAGCCCGCTCCCCACCGCCTCGGCCACCACGACTCGCTGGCCGATCGGGGGCAGCACCTTCTTCCCCATCTCCTCCAGCGAGGAGCAAAGACCCCGCCCCAGGTTCGTGTTCAAGAGCACCTTGGAGGGGACGAACCGGATGCGCGGTCTCTTGGAGCGTCTTTCGGCGCGCGCCCGGAGAGCCAGGGACAGAGACTCCTTCAGGGCAAACAGATCCAAGGGAGAAGGGCCGCACGGCAGCAGAAAAAGGTCGGCCACCAGCGCGGCCTGGTAGGCGGTTTCAGGCATCCCCGGCGGCGTGTCGATCAGGACGATGTCGGCGGCCTTTTCCGCCGCGCGCGCCTTGGCGCGCAGGGAATCCGCGTGGGCGCCTTTCACCTTCTCGACGCAACGCGAGAGCATTCCCTCGCCCTGCGCCGCCCAAGCCGCGAGGCTGTGCTGCGGGTCGGCATCCAGCACAACGACACTCCGGCCCAGGGCGGCGAATTCGGCTGCCAGGTTCCCCGCGATCGTCGATTTCCCGACCCCGCCCTTCCGTCCCGCAACCGCGATGATCGCCATACAGAGACCTACATTAGCTCATAACGTATCGGCCGCCGCGTCCGCCGCCCACACCAGTTGTTATCTCAACCCCGCCTTGCCCAGCATTTCCAGGAACTGTCTCTCCGTCCGCTGGTCCGCCCCCGTCGCCACGATCTTGCCTCCGCGATCGTAGACAAAGCTATTCGGGACGCCCTGCACCAGATAAGCCTTTCCGGTCTCCCCGCCAGGGTCGAGCAGAGACCGGGAAGCTGTATGGATACTCTGTGAGAAACTTGCGTACCACGGCCTGCTCCTCGTCGGAGATCGCCAGCACCACCAGTCCCTGGCTCTGGAACCGTTTGTACAGGGAGTCCATGTCGGGCATCTCTTTGCGGCAGGGCGGACACCAGGTCGCCCAGAAATTGACCAGCACGACTTTCCCACGCAGATCCTGGAGCGACCACTGTTTGCCCGCCAGGTCCTTGAGGGAAAACGTGGCCGTCTGCCTCTGCCGGTCCATCTGTTCGAATCGCCCTAAAGCGGCCTTGTACGGCGGGTCGTCAAGTTCGACGCTGACGCTCTCATACCGCGCCAGCCGCGCCAGCGCCTCGTAGGCGGGATCCGTGATACCCACCTTCCCCGCCGCCTGTCGGATTGCCCCCGCCAGCGTATCCGCCACCGCCTGCAGGGTGTCCTTGCCGTTGTCGCCCTCGGTCGCAAGATTGGAAAGGCTGGCGGACAGCGCCAATTTCTCCTGCACGGAAGGCAGGTCGCGGATCGCCAGGGCCAGCGCTTTCGTCGCGGCAGCACGCTCGCTCGCAGGGAGCCCCCGCAACGTGGACATCTTCTGATTGATCGCCTTAGCGGGGCCGCTCTGACCGGCAGCCAGCCCGACCAGAACCACTCCCGCAACGATGGCTCTACTTAGAACAGGCACGCGCACCTCCCTGCTGCCAATTATGGCATCAGCCCTCACAAACCGCCGGTGGTATACTGGCACTCGCCGAAAGCCCGAAAAGGGAATTGTGGTCCCGATGGTAGGTCATTCATGACAGACACGCTTGTTGCCGATCTGGCCGCACGATTGTGTCTCGAGGCGTTTGACGCCTTCGATGCGGACTTCCGGACCATCACGCGCAGGGGGGGCCGGCGTTTCGAAGATAGAGACTGGCAGGGTGGACTCCGCGATGCGGCCGAGCGGCTCGATTTATACGAGAAAGCCCTCGACGACATCTCCGTCCGGCTCAAGTCCGACTTAGGCGCCGAGGCCAAATCCGAGTCGATGTGGATGTCCGCGAAAGGGTATTTCGCTGCACTTGTCGTCAAGCGCTATGATGTCCACCGCGCGGAGACGTTCTTCAATTCTGTCACCCGCAGGATGCTCAGGACTATAGGGATCAACAGAAATGTTGAGTTCTTCTATCTCCATCCGATGCCGCCAAACCCGCACACGGGGGACGCAGTCCACCGAACCTATCGAGTGACGTCCGACACGGCTTCCACGCTGAGAGACATTCTCCAGGATGTTGCATTCCGCACCGGATATGAGGATGCCGGAAGGGACGCCGCCCTCCTCGCCCAGGAAATCGATCTCTACACGTGGCCGCTCGTGGGAACCGGCAGATCGTGCACGATCGACGTCGTGAAAGCGGTCTTCTACAGGAACAAAGAAGCGTATATCGTCGGAAGGATTGTCGCCGGCACGCACGTGATCCCGATGATCGTTCCACTCGCCAACGGCGAGTCGGGAATCTATGCCGAGACAATTCTCCTCCATGAATCCGATGCCAGCATCGTCTTCAGTTTTGCCTATTCGTATTTCTTCGTCGATGTGGAAAGATACGATGCATTGATCGAATTCCTGCAGTCGATCATCCCTTCCGCGGATCTCGCTGAGCTGTACACTGCCGTTGGATACAACCGCCACGGGAAGACTGTCTTTTACCGGGAGCTTCACCGGTTTGTGCATGTCTCCGAAGAACAGTTTGTCGCCGCCCCGGGTCTGGAGGGAGCGGTGATGAATGCATTCACACTGCCGAATTACGGGTTCGTTTTGAAAGTGATCAAAGACAGGCCGTGTTTTCTCCGTTCCATGAATCAGACTCCAAAGATGATTACGATGGAGCAGGTCCGCCTGCGGTACGATTTCGTTTCTCACCGGGACCGCGCAGGACGCATGGTGGATACGCAGGAGTTCGAGAACCTCCGCTTCAAGAAGCGGCGCTTTTCGGACTCTCTCCTCCATGAATTCGAACAAGCCGCCACGCGAAACGTGACGATCACCGACGAATACGTGATTTTGCGGTCCGTCTACGTGCAACGCAGAGTCGCTCCGCTGCCGCTGTACTTCGCTGGCGAGAAGGATCCGGAGACTCTACGGCGCGTGCTCATCGACTTTGGATATTTTCTGAAGGACATCGCGGCGAGCGGCGTGTTTCCAGGCGATCTGTTCAATACCTGGAACTATGGCGTCACCCACTGGGGACGAGTCGTTTTGTATGACTATGATGACGTCCTGCCGATGGAGGACGTCACCTTCAGGGAGAAACCACTTCCACGCAACGACCTGGAAGAGACCGGACCGGAGGAAGATTGGATCTGCGTTACTGGGGAGGAGTTCTTCATGGATGAGATTGAGCGATACTCCGGCATTCCGCAACCTCTCAGAGGAGTCTTCAAATCGGTCCACCGGGATCTCTACACCCTCGCCTTCTGGAATACCCTCACCGAGAAACTGAACCAGGGCGAGATCTTCGACGTCATTCCGTATGACAGGACCTTGCGCTTTCGCGATTGGAGACGCTCTGCCCCGGAACTCCGTCATCGGTAATATCTCGCACACGCCACGTTGTAGCGCACGCCCCCAGGCGTGCCGTCTCGACACTCTTGTCGAGACCTTTAAGATCGACGGCTTATCCCCACCGGAACTTGACGTGACTGCCCTTCTGGCTGGTCTCGACGAATCCCGCGGCCTCACGTCGGCGCTTGATCTCGCGGAAGGGCTGTGGCCTAAGCCGCCCCAACCTCAACCTCGATCGTGCGAACCATTGGAGGACGCGTGGCTTGCGGCGGCTCGAAGTGCAGTTCCAGCGCTTCCTTCAAGTTGACGAGAGCTTCTGCTTCGGTTTCGCCTTGGCTGGCGACATCCACTTCCAGGCACTGGGAGACGTACCCCTTCCCCTCGCGCCAAACCGTCGCGGCGAATGGTCGCTTCATGACCACATTCTTTCACGCGGCAACAGGCCTCCGCACGCCCATGGCGCCGGTTCACCGGCACTTTCACGCAGACGGCGTTCCTTAGTACAATCGCACCGGGACGTAGAAGATGCAAATCCAGTTACTCTCGGTCTTGATTGTCGCAGCCGGGCTCTCCGCGTTGGCGGTTGGCTCGTGGGCGCAGACGCCCAGTGCTCGCGCGCGCGATGCGCTCGTCGACATGCTGGTCTGGGGAGCGGACCTGCCGGTCGATCTGAAGGCGTTCCCGCCCGAGGTCAAGGCTGAACTGGAAACGCATCTCCAGCGGCACAAGGCATACCGATCGAAACGGCGAAAGCCCGCGAACTCAGGTTTGGAGAAAATGGTCTACGTCACATGGGTCAGATATGAGGGTAAGCTCGTCGCCGTATCCGGCGACCCAAAGGCGCCGGCGCTCGCTGCGGCGTACGTGGATAGTCTGAGACCATGCTACGAATGGGAAGGGTTCCACGACTGTCCTGAAAAGGAGGCCAAGTTCGCGGCCGGGTATCAAAAGGCTAACCCCGGTGGGCCTTTCCGCGATTACCTCCCGCTACTGGAGGCCCATCGCTGGCTTTGTACCACGGAAGCCTATGATTACGAAAAGCAGCCCGAAGCTGCCACGCGAAGCCGCCGCGCATACGAAGAGACCATCTCGAGAGCCCGGCAATCGAAATCCCTGCTGGTCCGCCTGGCGGCCGAAAGGCTAACAGAGCGAAACCACTGCAACTCCCAGTATTGAGGCGCACTTTGATGCGCCCGACCGGCGTGTTCGCCAAGACTCGCCACTCCATACCTCACCGCGATGCGGGCTCATCCAGCCTGTCCGGAACTTCCTGCTCTATCGCGCGCCAAAGTGGCGAATCCAGTACGGCCTGATCCGCACGGCTGATAACTTCCGCAACGCGCGCTCACACTCGCGCAGCCATCTCTGGCTTCCATCCGTGGAGTTTGACTTCGAGCATCTCAAGCCAGGCATCCATGGCAACTTCAAGCATTGCGGTCGAGTCAACTCCACAGCGGCCCGGCAGCACCCAGCCGTAATTCTACCCAGTTTCGGCCACCGCCGGCGAGGTTGCGCCAGGCTTACCGTAGGACTACAATGCGCGGAGGCCATCATGGAACTATCACCCGAAGAACGTCAACACATCTACCTCGAAGAGAAGGCCCGCTTCGAAGCCCAGGAGAAGCTGAAGGCTGAGGCGAAGCCTAAGAAGAGTGCAGGATGTGGCACTTGGATATTGGCTATCATCGTCGGGTGTCTCATCCTGATCGCTATCAGCATGATCTTCAATTCTGCAAACGAAGTAAGGTCGAAGCAGACCGCGGCCAGTCGGGCGGTAGGCCACAGTGGGAACGAGGCGCACGACCGTTTGCTGTTGCTCGGGGCGGAAGAACGGGCTCGCTTTCTCGGAAAGATTACCAACGAAAACTGCGCTGGAATCAGATCCTTCTACATGGGAATGGGAGACGATCACAGCGTGTTTTGGAGCGTGGCTTGCTCAAGCGGCAAGAGCTTCGAACTACAGATCAATGCGGACGCACAGGGAAGCGCCAGGGTCATTGATTGCGCCGTATTGAAGGCTGTATCCAAGATAAACTGTTTTGAATCGCTTGCGGGTCAATAGCCGACCATCAGACTCCCAGATTCATACTGACCCACTACCTAACGGTGTGCCGACAAACCAGCCAAGTGGCTGCCGTGAGCGGCGCCCACCATGGGCAATTCTGCGAGCGACCCCAGTTCAGCAAAGGCAACATCGCTCTCCCGCGCCAATAGGCTGCCGTGTCACGGCAGAGGCCGCAGACATCTCCACCAGTCCGCGCAGGCGTGCCACGGATAGCGCCATGCTCATTGTTTGAGACGTTGGTGTTCTTACGTTACCATCTGTATCGAGGTGTCAAGATGGCACGCGAGGCTATTCTTGAAAAGCTGGCCAAGGCAGTAGTCCAACCTATCGTTTCCGAACAGCAGGTCTCGTACATTCTGGTCTCGATCAGGAGGTATCTCGAACGACTACGCCCTCGGAAGCGGTATGCCGCCCTGAACTTCTTCTGCTGTTGGGCCGTTCATTCCGAAGCCAGGGGCGGCGGGGCAGACCGTATTCTGAAGAGGCTGGACGATGCTCACGCGCATTTGGCAAAAGGCGACGCCGAAATCCCTCAAGCCGTGATCGATTCAATAGGTAACACACTGAGCCTTCAGAAGCTGCATGATGATCTAGAAGCATTTTGCCTGGAAACAGGCCTGCCAACGACCATTACCGAGACGACGCCCAACTGGCTTGCATTTGTGCAGCACTACTCTGCGATTACCGAGGACTGTCCGTTCGTGCTGTCACCGACGGCCAACATCATTCTGCAGCATGTGAGGAGCGTTCTGGTAGAGAGGCTGCCCGGTGGTGCGCCGACGGTTCCACGAGAGGAAGGAATACGGGTCATGTTCAGAACACGGTGGCACCTAATCGGAGATCACGGCAAAGGGTTGGGCAGCGTGACTATTGAGTTTACCGAAAACGAGAATGCCTCAAACCTCGTTGAAGCTCGTCCGCTGCACTTGCCGTGGGCGCGGACCCGCTTGTCGGATTGACTGCGCCAACGAACCGCTGCCGATCCTGAGTTAGCTTGCCCGCGTGGCGGTTCCCCTATTGCCACGAACCGCCCTGTTGAGTGGACCGCAGCCGACAATCCTGAAATACAGGGACCATGATCGGTTTGGATCGCGGCGGGAACTCGCGTAGGCTGGTCACTGCCACGTTTATAGACCCGGCCCGTGTTGGCCAGAACGCGTTCCCAACTTCACAACCGCCTCCTTGGACGTCAGCAGATGGATGTCCACGTCACGTCACCTTGGCGCGTAGCGCCCATCCCTCTCTCTGCCGCGCTATCCCGCAGCCCCGAAGCCGCGGCCGTCTGCGATGGCCGAATGCTCTCAAGTGAGGGCGGGATCTGCGGCACCGACACGCCCTCATTAGGTCCAACTCCATTGCGCCAGCTTTACACGGTCGCCGAAATGTTCTACAGTTGCTGTTCGACATGATCCCCAAAGCGCTGTCAGATATCAGCGAGGCTGACCTCCAGAGCCTCATTTCGAACCGGGTGATGGAGGGTAAGACCATCGAATACAAGCAGGAAACTGCCGGGCGGGCAGGATGCCGACAGGAAGGAATTCCTAGCGGACGTGTCGTCTTTCTCAAACACCGTCGGGGGAGATCTCCTCATTGGTGTAAGGGCAGCGCAGGGTCTTCCGGTACAACTCATTGGTGTCACCGCTGCAGATCTCGACAAGGAACTGCAGCGCCTGGACAGTCTAATCGCCGCCGGTATCGATCCCCGGATTCGCTATTCCCCTCACCTCGTTCCCATTGCAGGCGGTCAGCCTGTCCTGGTGTTTCGAATCGAGCGCGGCTGGATCGGCCCACACCGGGTCATATTCAAAGGCCATGACAAGTTCTATGGACGCAATGCCACACGTAAGTATCCGCTCGACGTGCGGGAGTTGCGCCAAGCATTTGCGCTTTCGGCGACCGTCGCGGAACGCATGCGCGCATTCCGAGCGGATCGGACCATTGCCCTCTCGAACAATGACACCCCTGTTCCGTTCTCGCCCGGTCCGAAAATCATACTCCACTGTCTGCCATTCGACGCGTTTTCCGCAACGCAGCGCCTGGATGTCGTAGGGCTTCGGCCGGATCGACTTCGGCCGATGCGCGCATCTGGGTGGAGCCATCGGATAAACTTCAACGGGCTCTTGACATACTCCGGCGGCACCGAGGCGTACAGTTATGTCCAGCTCTATCGAAATGGAATTCTTGAAGCCGTTGACGCCTCCCTCCTCGGGGGAGGGCCGGAAAAGAACTTCATCCCAAGTGTGGCTTTTGAGGAGGCACTCCTTAGCTACCTCCCAAGCTGCTTGGCTTTACTCCAACTACTCGGCTGCGGTCTCCCGGTGTTCATCGCCCTATCGCTGACCAACGTAAAAGGCTTCTTCATGGGCGTTCAGTCTTGGGACAGGCGCGAGGCAATTGAGGAGAACACTCTGATGCTGCCCGAGGCTGAAGTTGCAGATTACGGCGTAGCGGCTGCTACCATTCTGAAGCCGCTGTTCGATATGATCTGGAACGCCGCGGGATATCCAGGATCGCTGAACTTCGATTCCTCGGGTACGTGGAAGCCGCAGTAGGCGGGTACCCCTTTCGTCGAGAATTCGTCGATCGAGCTCTTCGATAATTCGCAGGAATAGGCCGCAGAGCCGACGCCCCGCGCAGAAGTGCCGAACCTCGGAATCCTGCTAAGGACCCAGCTCCGGTCAGGCGCTGCGTTGCTGAAACTCCACTTGGCTGTATAATGCCCCAAACCGTTTATCTGGTCACCGCGCGACGCTCGTAGTCGCAGATCGTTCACACCCGCTCAAAATCGCCTAACCCGCTGATCCCACACCACTTCCCTGCCCCGCATCCCGTACATCCTGCGCTCGAGGCCTTATCATCAAAAGCGCCGGCCTCCGCGCGCTATCTTTCCTCGTAAGGAGTCTCAGAATCCCATGTCTACCCGTAAGCAAATCGCCGCCAATCGCCGCAACGCCCAGCACAGCACCGGCCCCCAAACCCCCGAAGGCAAGGCCGCCGTTCGCCTCAATGCCCTCAAACACGGACTCACCGCCGATAACGCCGTCATCGACGGCGAAGACGAAGAGGCCTTCGACGAACTCCTCAACACCTTCCTCGATGACCTCCAGCCCGCCGGCCCCCTCGAAACCGCCCTCGTCCACCAGGTCGTCATGGCCCAGTGGCGCCTCGCCCGCTGCCGCGCCATCGAAACCGGCTTCTTCAATCTCGGCCTCGTCGACCACAAGCCGGACCTCGAAGCCGACTACAACAACCTCATCCACGAAGACAAACTCGCCCACGTCTTCCGCCGGGACGCCTGTCCCACACCCAGCGTCCTCGACACCCTCGGTCGCTACGAAGCCCGCATCGAGCGCGCCTTCTACCGCGCCCTCCACGAGCTCCAGCGCATCCAGGCCGCCCGAAAAGCAAATTTCGCCGAACAAACCCAATCCGACCCCAAGCCTCTGTCGGAAAACAACTTAACGCCCCCAGTAGGGCAGGCGCTTCCGCCTGCCCAGGTCTTCTCACCACCCAATCCAGTAGCGCCCGCCGCTTCCGCCTGCCCAGGAAGTTTGCCCACCACCCGATCCCCAACTCCTAACCCCGCCCCCCTGCCCTCCAGGAGCGTGCTGCTAGAATGGGAAGTTTCCTAACCATGTTGGAGCAAACTCTCTCGGAATTGGACGCGCGCGCGCGCCAGCAGATCGAATCCGAGTCCACCGCCGCGGGCCTCGAAGCCATCCGCGTCGAGATCCTCGGACGCAAGGGCGCCCTCGCGCAAATCACGAAGGACCTCGGCAAGCTCCCGCCCGAGGAGCGCGCCCGCGCCGGCAAGCTGCTGAACGCCATCAAGCAAGGTCTCGAAGCCGCGCTCGAGGCCCGCCAGGCGCGCTTCCAGGCCTCCGCCACCGAGGCCCGCCTCAACGCCGAGTGGATCGATTTCACGCTGCCCGCGCCCCCGCCCGCCCGCGGCCATCTGCATCCCATCAGCCGCATCCAGGCGGAAATCGAGGACGTCTTCACCTCGCTCGGATTCGCCGTTCTCGACGGCCCCGAAGTCGAAACCGAGTACCACAACTTCGACGCCCTCAACATCCCGCCGGACCACCCCGCGCGCGACATGCAGGACACCTTCTGGCTCGCCGGCGGCAATCTCCTGCGCACGCACACCTCGCCCGTGCAGGTGCGCGGCATGCAGAAGCTCGGGCCTCCCGCTGCGCATGATCGCCCCCGGCCGCGTCTTCCGCAACGAGGAAGTGGACGCCTCCCACGAGCACACCTTCTATCAACTGGAAGGCATGATGATCGATCGCGACGTCTCCGTCGCGCATCTGGTCTACTTCATGAAGACGCTGCTCGGCGCCGTCTTCCACCGCGAAGTCACCGTGCGCCTGCGCCCCGGCTACTTCCCGTTCGTCGAGCCGGGCTTCGAGCTCGACATCCTGTGCCTGATTTGCGGCGGCGAGGGCTGCCCCGTCTGCAAGCAGGGCGGCTGGGTGGAGTTGCTGCCCTGCGGCCTGGTCCACCCCAACGTCTTGCGCGCGAGCGGCATCGACCCCGACGAGTGGGGCGGCTTCGCCTTCGGCCTGGGCCTCACCCGCCTCGTCATGATGCGCTACGCCATCGACGATATCCGCCAATTGCAGGCCGGCGATCTGCGGTTCCTGAACCAGTTCTAGAGGTGCGACTGACGTGAAGTTTTCCTTTAATTGGATTTCCGAACTCGTTGAAGGCATTGAGATTCCTCCCCAGGAACTGGGCCGCCTCATCACCATGAAGACGGCCGAGTGCGAAGGCCTCGAAACCGTCGGCGATTTCCTGCCCGAAGTCTGCGCCGCCCGCATCCTCTCCGTCGAGCCCCTCAGCGGCCACAACGTCAAGGCCGTCGTCGACACCGGCCGCTACGGCAACAAGACCGTCGTCTGCGGCGCGCCCAATTGCCGCCCCGGCATCGTCAGCGCCTACGTCCCTCCCGGCGTCCGCCTCGGCGAGCGCGAGATCGCCACCGTCGTCATCGGCGGCGTGACCAGCGAGGGCATGCTGGCCAGCGGCGCCGAGCTCGGCATCAACCGTGACGCCGATGGCATCCTCGAACTCGATGTCGACCCCGGCGCGGCCATCACCGGTTGTTTCCCCGACAGCATCATCGAGATCGACAACAAGTCCCTCACCCATCGTCCCGACCTGTGGGGCCACCACGGCCTGGCCCGCGAAGTGGCCGCCATCGTGGATGGCATTCTGCGCCAGCCGGTCCGGCTCGATCTCCTGCCGCACGGGCCCGCGCCCATCCGGGTCGAGATCCAGGACTTCGACCTCTGCCCGCGTTACAGCGCGCTGGCCTTCGAGAACGTCACCGTCAAGCCCTCGCCGCTGTGGCTTCAGCAGCGCCTCATGGCCATCGGCCTGAACCCCATTAGCAACATCGTGGACGTCACCAACTACGTCATGGCGGAGCTGGCGCAGCCCATGCACGCCTTCGATTGGGACCTTCTCCGCGGCCCGGCCATCCTGGTGCGCCCGGCCCGCGAGGGCGAGCACATCGTGGCCTTGAACGAGGAGGAGTATCGCCTCGATCCCCGCGACCTGGTCATCGCCGATGAGCGCGGCCCCATCGCCATCGCCGGCGTCATCGGCGGCCGCGATACCGGCATCCACGCCGGCACGCGCCGGTTGATTCTCGAGAGCGCCAATTTCCAGGCCTCCTCCGTGCGCAAGACATCCTCGCGCCAGAAACTGCGCACCGACGCCTCCATGCGTTTCGAGAAAGCCCAGGACCCCAACAACACCGTCCGAGGCCTGGCCCGAGCCATCGAGCTGCTCGAAGAAGTCTCCCCCGGAATCCGCCTAGTCGGAGGAGTCGCTGATGCGAGTAGGGCAGGCGGTTCCGCCTGCCCACCTCCCATCGACCTCCCCATGGACTGGCTAGCCCAAAAACTAGGCCGCAAGGTGACCCTCAAGGAAGTCGTGGGCATCTTCCAGCGCCTCGAATTCGGAGTCCGCAAGACCGCGCCGCGAGTGCTCTCCATCACCGTGCCAAGCTGGCGCGCCACCCGCGACATCTCCATCAAGGACGACCTCGTCGAGGAAGTCGGCCGCATGATCGGCTACGGCTCCATCCCCATTCAGCCTCCCGCGCTGCCGGTGATTCCGCCCCCCCCGAACGAAGAGCGCCGCTTTCACCGCGAGGTGCGCGCCGCGCTGGTCGAGCTCGGTTTCAGCGAGGTCTACAACTACTCCTTCGTCAACGCGGACGAAGTGCGCGCCCTCGGCATGGATCCGGAGGACCACATCAAGGTCGCCAACCCGATCTCCTCGGATCAGGGCCTCATGCGGCGCAGCCTCATCGCCGGAATCCGCCGCAACATCGAGCAGAACAGCAAGCACTTCGAACAATTCCGGCTCTTCGAAATCGGCCGCGAGATTCACCCGCGCGCCGAAGGGCTCCCCGAGGAGATCCCGCACCTCGCCGCGGCCGTGTGCGCCCGCGACGACGGCGCCGCCGGAATCCTCGAGTTGAAGCGCGTCGCCGAGCACCTCATGCCGGGCTGCGACGTGCTTCCCGCGGCCGCCCGCTCCTTCGAGCACCCCGTGCGCGCCGCCGAAGTCCACTGGCGCGGCAACCTCATGGGCCGCCTCTTCGAAATGCACCCGTCGCTCGTCGAGACCGGCCGCGCCGCGATTCTGGACCTGGATCTGACCGTCTTGCAGCGCCTGTCCGCGGCGGAAGAGAAGCGCTACACCCCCATCCGGCGCTTCCCGTCGAGCGCCTTCGATCTCTCCGTGCTCACGGACCTCCGCGATCTGGTGGGCGATATCCGGAAGAAGCTCGAGGGCTTCGCCGGACCGGACCTCGTCTCGATCGAGTTCCAGCGCGTCTACACCGGCCCGCCCCTCCCCGAGGGGAAGAAGAGCGTCTCCTTCCGCCTCACCGTGGCCGCCCACGGCCGCACCCTCTCCTCCGAAGAAGCCGGCGCCACCCGCACCCGCATCATCGACGCCATGCAAGACCTGGGCTACGAACTCCGCCTATAATACTGTAGCGCACGCACTCATGCGTGCCGCGTCGAGACTCATCTCGACGCAGGGAGGCAGCTATGGGCAAGATCAACGCGGGCCGAGTCCTGCTGGGCGGCCTGCTGGCGGGCGTGGTGATCAACATCTCCGAGTGGTTCTGGAACGGAGTGGTGTTCGCGAAACAAATGGAGGAAGCCTTTGCCAAGATAGGGAAGCCCATGGACATGGGCGGCAGCACCATGGCGATCTTCATCGCGTGGGGTTTCCTGATCGGGATCCTGGCGGTGTGGCTGTACGCGGCGATCCGTCCCCGCTTCGGCGCGGGCCGCAGAACCGCCATTCGCACCGGCCTGATGATGTGGCTCCTGGTTTACGTTTCGATGACGATCAGCATGGCGCCGATGGGCCTGTTCCCAGCTCAATCTCATGCTGATGGGCTTGCCGATCAGTTTGGTTGAGATCGTCGTGGCGACCTGGCTGGGCGCCTGGCTGTACAAGGAGTAAGCCGCAGCTTAGTAACATGGGACAATACCTCGCCTTCGATTTGGGCGCCGAGAGCGGGCGCGCCATTCTCGGCACTCTCGAAGACGGCCGGCTCGAGCTTCAGGAGCTGCATCGCTTCCCCAACAATCCCGTCCGCACGCCCGCGGGCCTGCAGTGGGACGCGCTCCGGCTGTTCCACGAAATCGGGTGCGGGCTCGCCATCGCCGGACGCGAGCGCAAGCTGCGCCTCGACGGAATCGGCGTGGACACCTGGGGCGTGGACTTCGGGCTGATCGGCCGCGATGGCTCGCTGGTCGCCAGTCCCATGCACTACCGCGACGCGCGCAACGACGGCATGCTCGAGAAGACCTTCGCCGTGGTGCCGCGCGCCGAGATCTTCGCGCACACCGGCATCCAGTTCATGCAGATCAATTCGCTCTACCAGCTCTACGCCATGAAGCTGGCCGGCGCGCCCGGACTGGACGCCGCCGCGCGCCTGCTCTTCATGCCCGATCTGTTCAACTACTGGCTCACCGGGGTCGAGTGCAACGAACTTACCGAGGCCAGCACCTCTCAGTTCTATAACCCAGTCACTAAGTGCTGGGCGACCGAGTTACTCGAGCGGCTGGAGTTGCCCGTCTCCATCCTCGGGAAGATCGTCCCTCCCGGCACGCTCCTGGGCCCGCTGCTCCCCCACGTCGCGGACGCCGCGGGCCTCGATCGAACGCCCGTCTATGCCACCGCCAGCCACGACACCGCCGCCGCCGTCGCCGCGGTTCCCGCCGAAGGCGATGGTTGGTGCTACATCAGCTCCGGCACCTGGTCCTTGATGGGCGTCGAGCTTCCCGAACCGGTCATCGACGAGCGTTCGCTGGCCCTGAACTTCACCAACGAAATCGGCGTCGGCGGCAGGATCCGGTTCCTGAGAAACATCGCCGGCCTCTGGCTCCTCCAGGAGTGCCGGCGCGCCTGGGCCCTCGAAGGCACCGACTACAGCTACGACGAACTGGCCCGCCTGGCTTCCGCCTGTGCGCCCTTCAAAGCCATCGTCGATCCGGACGCGTTTCTGCACGCAGGCGGGATGCCCGAGACGGATCGCCGCGTGGTGCGTCTCCACGGGACAGTCCGCGCCGGCCACCCCCGGCGAGTTCGCGCGCGCCATCCTCGAAAGCCTGGCGCTGCGTTATCGCCAGGTGCTCGAGAGCCTGGAGCTGGCGGTGTCCCGGAAGATCAAGGTCGTCCACATCGTGGGCGGCGGTTCGCGCAATCGGGTCTTGAACCAGTTCGTCGCCGACGCCACGGGCCGGCTGGTGGTGGCGGGTCCGACGGAGGCCACCGCCGCGGGCAATCTGCTGGTGCAGGCCATCGGCTCGGGTGTGATCGCGGATCTCGAAGAAGCCCGCGCGGTCGTGCGCCGCTCGCTCCCCCTCAGCCTGTACGAGCCCAAGCCCGCCGCCGGCTGGGACCAAGCCTACGAGAAGTTCTGCCGCCTGACCGCCTAGTGGGGTGCCTGCCCCTACCCCGGATCGCCCAGCGGGCCAGTTCGGCGAGCTTCGGCGTCTTCCCTTGCAGCAGGATGCCGATGCGGAAGATGCGCGAGGCGGCCCACACCGAGGCCAGCGTCCACGCCAGAATCCCCACCAGTCCGACCCACGGCTGCCAGGCGGGCACGCCTCCCGGCATCGCCTGCCGCATCAACATGATCATCGGCGTGAAGGGCGGGATCAGCGACATGACGGTCGCTAGCGGGCCGTTCGGAGACCTCATCAAGGGCATCATCATGAAGTACGGAATGATCACGGGCGCCATCAGAACCACATGCAGGCTCTGGGCATCGCGAGGATCGCTGCTCGCCGCGCCCAGGGCCGCGGCCAGCGCGCACAACATCACCACGTCGGCGACCAGGTAGACGTAGAACCAGGGGAGCAGCCCCAACGGAGCCAGCCCCAGCATGCCCATGCCGCTCAGGGCGAGTGTCCCCCCGGCAACGTAGAACGACGAACTCGTCAGCGACACACACACGGCCGACAGCACCTTCCCCATCATCAACTCGAACGGGGTCGCGGCTCCGAGGAGCATCTCCACCACGCGCTCGCGCTTGTCCTCGGTGACCGCCGGCAGCATGGGAGCGGCTCCCACCATGATGATCATCCCGAGCAAGAGCATCATGACCATGGGAACCATCACGGTCTCGATTTCGCTCTCTCTTGCTGGCGGCCCGTATGGCGCCGGTCTCCTGGTCGCGATCCACCAGGCTCATCCGCTCCAGGGAGGGCGTGCCCAGCAGCTCGCTGGTGCGTTTCGCATCGATCCCCAATTCGGCCATGCGCACCCGTCGCAGGCCTGTGTTGATGGGCTCGGAGATCCAACGGCTCATCTCATCGAGCCCGCCCGCGTTGGTGTAGTAGGCGACGCGGCGCGCGGCCGGATCCTCGCCGGGATGCAGCGCCCGCGGGCCGATCTCGAGAAACGCCAGGAGTTCGCCCCGCCGCACGCGGTCCGACAGGGCCAGGCGCTGCGCGCCGGCGTCGTCCTCCGCCTTCACCGCCTCGAACACATAGCGGGGGCTGACCTGCTGTCCGGTCTTCTTGTCGAACATCTCGCGCGCGTTCTTCTCTTCCGCAACCTGGATGACGGCCGTGGCCAGCACCCCCGTGCGGTCGAGGATGGCGATGCGCTTATCCGCGACGTCCGGCTTGGCCCTCAAGAACGCGATGCCGATGAAACCGCCGCCAAACAGCAACGGCGCCAGCACCAATCCCACCAGGAACGCTTTGGTGCGCACCACCGCCAGGTAGTCCCGCTTGGCGATCAGGAGGGTCCTACGCAACGTGGACCTCCTCGGCGGCGGGGCCCGCGATGCGCACGAAGATGTCGTGCAGCGAGGGCTTCATCACCGCAAAGCTGGTCACCGGGGTTCGCGCCACAATGGCGTGCAGCACCTGCTGCACGTCGCAGCCGCGCGACATGCGAAGTTCCTGGACCTGCCCCAAATCGCGGATCTTCTCGACGCCCGGCAGATCCTGAAGTTGCTCCGCGCCGCCGGCGGCCGTTACGCGAATGGTATCGTTGCCGTAGCGATCCTGAATGGACTCGAGTGTGCCGTCCAGCACCTTCTTCCCGCGAAAGATCATGAAGATGTAGTCGCACATGCTCTCGGCGAGGTTCATGTCGTGGGTGCTCAGGATGACGGTGGCGCCCCGCCGCCGCATCTCCAGAATCGCGGCGCGGATGGAGTCCGCGCTCACCGGATCGAGCCCGGTAAACGGCTCGTCGAGAATCAGCAGCTTGGGCTGCGGAACCACGGCGGCGATGAACTGCACCTTCTGGCTCATGCCCTTGCTGAGCGTCTCCACCTTGCGCGGGCCGCAGTCTTTCAGGTCGAGCCGCGCCAGCCAGGCGTCCACCTCGGCGCCCACCTTGCGGCCGCCGCGCAGCTCGCCATAGAACTCGAGCAGCGGGCGGACCGCCATCCTCCGGTAGAGCCCGCGTTCTTCCGGCAGGTACCCAATCAGCTCCGAGCGCGCCCCCTTACGCTCCTCCCCGAAAACCTCAATGGAGCCGTTGTCGGGATAGAAGATGCCCGTGATCATGCGCATGGTGGTGGTCTTGCCCGAGCCATTCGGCCCGATGAAACCATACACCGAGCCTTGCGGCACGGTCAGGGAGAGGTCGTCCACGGCGGTCACGGCGCCAAAGGTCTTGGTGACGTTCAGAATTCGTACCGCGTCCATGGCGGGACCGGTCAGATCTTCGCGACGGGCGACAGCTCGCGGCTGGTGATGACGCGGTCGATCATGCCGTACTCGAGGGCCTGCAAGGGGTCCATGATGTAGTCGCGATCCACGTCGCGGGCGACCTTCTCCATGGGCTGGCCGGTCACGTCGGCGAGAATCTGGTTGAGGTTCTCGCGCATGCGCAGGATCTCCCTGGCGTAGATGTCGATATCGGCCGCCTGGCCCGCCAGGCCGCTCATGGAGGGCTGGTGAATCAGAATCCGCGAGTGCGGCAGGCTGTAGCGCTTCCCCTTGGTCCCCGCCGCCAGGAGCACCGCGCCCATCGACGCGGCCTGTCCGACGCAAATGGTGACGATGTCCGGTTCGACGAAACGCAGCGTGTCCAGGATGGCCAAGCCGGCGGTGATGGATCCGCCGGGGGTGTTGACGTAGAGCGAGATGTCCTTCTCGGGATCCTCGGCGGCCAGAAACAACATCTGGGCGATCACCAGATTGGCCACTCCGTCGTCGATGGGCGTCCCCAAGAAGATGATGTTCTCCTTCAGCAGACGCGAGTAGATGTCGTAGGCACGCTCCCCTCGCGCGGTCTGTTCGACCACCATGGGAACCAGCACAGAGTCGTTCATTATTGTCACCTCGCGGGCCATTACAGGAGGCCGGCTATTCTTCTTCGCGCTCTTGGGGGCGGCTTTGCGGCGGCCCGGTTTGGCAATCGCAGCCCGCTTCTCGTTCAGCGCCTCGGTGATGTCGGCGATCGAGGTGTGCTCCAAGTAGGCCAGGATGCGGGTACGCAGCGCATTCCAGGCGTCGTGCATCCCGCAGGGCTGTTCGTCGTTGCACTCGGCCAGGCCGCTGGCGCATTTCTCGTAGTCGGAGAGCCCGTCGAGCGCCAGCACGATATCCTTCAGGGAAACGTCTTCAGCCCTTTGGCGCAGGACGAACCCGCCGGTGGGTCCTTTGCTCGATCGGAGCAGGCCCTTGCGCGCGAGCTGCTGCAGGATCTTCGCCAGGAAGTGGGCTGGGATCTCTTCCTCTTTGGCGATGTTCTTGACCATGGCGAACTTGCCCTCGGGCACCTGGGACAGGTGCACGAAAGCGCGGATGGCGTACTCGGCGGATTTCGAATAGAGCATGCGGTGGCCCCCTTTGGATTCGGACTTGCCTACGCACATATCTTAGTAATTTCGGAGTGCAGCCCGCAAGCGGGGCGGCAAATTTGGTCGGAGCGGGTTGGGCCGCGAGTGCGGACATGGATCAGCCTCCAAGACCATTGTGGCCCATGTTCCCGGCGCCAGAGCGAGCAACTGCCGGCAAGTGGTTGAGAAGGCAAAGAAGATTTCGTGGGGCGGCCGGTGACCGGGCGGGCGCGCGGGGCCGGTTTCGCTGCGCGTGGGGGCTGGGGTTTCGGAGGTGCGGGACTACGCGTCCAGGCGGGCGGCCCCCGGCCTCCCAAATGAGGTGAGCGGCGTGTCACGGGAGGAATCCGCGACTTGAGTTTTTGACAAGGCGCCGGCTTGTGGGGATTGAGCGCTGCAGCGTTTCCAAGGCAATCGGCGCAACGCGCCCATGTCCCAAATCTGATACATTGTGAACGTGCGGCCGATCATCTTCCATCCGAAGGCGCGGGAGGTAATACGCCGGTTTCCGAAGGGAGTACGAATGCGCCTGGGGAAGGGGCTTTTTCGCCTACAGATGGGAGAACAGCTTGGAATGCCCAACTCCCGGCCAACGCCAGGAGTCGCCGCAGGAGTTTCGGAACTCCGGGTGAAGGCGGAGGACGGCAGTTTCCGCGCGTTTTACTACACCGCCTCATCGCGGGGTGTGCTTGTTTTCCACGCCTTCGCCAAGAAGACACAGAGGACGCCTCCTCTGGAACTCGAGTTGGCCAGAAAACGCTTGAAGGAGCTTCTCGATGCGTAAACTCAGACCGGTCGTTGCAAGCACGCCGGAGGAATTGGCCGGCGCCCTGGGACTCTCCAGCACCGCCGCTAAGGAATGGCAGGTCCAGCATGTCCTCCTTGTGCGCCTGAAGGAAATCGCGCGACGGCGGAAGATCACGCATGCGGCTATCGCGAAGCGCGCGGGCACTTCACGCACCAGGGTAACCGCGATCCTGAACGACGATCTCCAGCATGTATCGAGCGATCTTCTGATCCGCATTCTTGCCTCTCTGGGTTATCGCGTGAAGATCTCGGTGGTCCGATCGAAGACTGCCGCGTAGACCTCCGCGACGGCCTTGGCGAAAGAGGATCGTTCGCACCGGAGAAGCCGAGCACGGTGTGGTCGACGATTGGGATTGTCATACAGTCCGCGAAGGATGCGCCGGAGCTGGCTGTCCCGAACCAGAGACGAAAGCGCCATGTCGATGCTCCCGCGACTTACGACGCCGAGGAAGTCTTCGGCCTTGACCGCATTGCCAGGCTCAAACCGGCGAATGCGTCCGAGTATTCGCTTCTTCATGGTTTGAGGCAGCATGGCCTCCGCCTTGATTTAGAAACACTACACTACTTCTCCTAAATCCACGTTTTCGCAAAAACGGGCAGCGGTCCGAGAGAGGTTCGGTGGCTCACCGAAGGCTCTGACAAAGGGCGGGGTGGGCCGCCCTTTGGTCGTTCAACTGCCTGAAAGAAGTGGTTTCTTTGATCGCCATCGTACTTCCCGGTCCGCAGGCAGCAGTTCTTGAAACCTACGGCCGGCGCCACAGGCGCAGATGTCGTTTCGGCCGAGCTTTTCGAGGAGATCCTTTTCGCCGTGGACAGACCGGAGTCCGGCTTTCACGTGCGTCTGGGAAGGGAATCCTTTGCGGCGCTTACTGCTGCGCTCGAAAGAGCCCGCAAGAGGGGCGGCGATCTTGGTCGAAGCGCGCGGCCAGCCGGTCCGGTCGCCGATGATCGAGAACCTGAAGTTGTTGGCGGGCGCACCACCAACGCATGAGCGCATCTTCACACAGGATGACAGAGCCACATGTATGAAAGTCACGCCGCTTGTCAAGCCCCTTCTTCGGGTTTTCTCCGGTCTGATTGGCCTTGTAGCGCATGCCTGAGCACACCCCAAACTTGCCCTTGACAGGGCTGGTGGCTTGCTTCATGCTACATAACGGTCGGCGAAGCGGAGGCGGGCTCTGCTGGAGAGCAACCCGCCAAGGAATAGCCGACCGGAGACTCATCCGAACGATGAGGCGGCGGGGAGGCGCCCCGCGGGGGGCGCTCCCCGTTTCTTGTTTCCTACGTCGGACGGATAGATCTCCTAATGCCTCCGAAAACTCAATCCTCCCTTCTAGTCGCGCCCGTCTGCTTGAAGTGGGTCAAGTTGTGTCTTGCCCAAACCATGTATTCGCCCTCAACTTCTGCATAAGCCTGTTCCCTCCCGGTTTCGCAATCAACCAAACAAGTCTCGATGGACTCAGCGGCTCTCCGCGCTTACCGGGAGGAGGACAAGACCGTGGAACCCTGCGGTTCCCGATAGGGTTGCTGTTTCTTCAGCACCCAGAACGCGCTCTCCGCCAACTGCCGGGCCAGCGCAACGGTCGCCACCTGGGGCTCCTTGTGCGCTCGGACCCGTTCGTAAAGACGGACCAGCGAGCGATTCTTCCAGGTGGGCCGTTTATGATTCAGGATCACGACACTGGCGGCCTCCACAAAAGCCCACCGCAACGTGCGATTCACATCCGGGGCGATCGAGCCGCGCCGAGTACGGCCGCCCGAGGAATAGGTGCGCGGCACCAGGCCCGCGTAGCTGATCAGTCGTTCGGCGCAGGGAAAGCGGTTGATGTCGCCGATTTCCAGGGCCATGACTGCAGACAGCACCCCGCCCACGCCGGGCATCGTGTCCAGCAACTTCATCGCTGGCGTCTGGCGAAAGACGCGCTGCATCTGCTGCTGGACGTCGTGGATCCGCCGTTGGAGTTCGTCCAGCAGGACCAGTTGCTGTTCGACCGAGTAGCGATGCTGCGGCGGCAGCGCCGACAGCGCCTCGCCGAGCGACTGCCGACCGGCAGCGCCGAACAGATCGGCCGCTTCGAAAACCGTCCCATAGCGGCTGAAACTGGCGTGGATACGGTTCTTCAGGCGCGTTTGCATGCCCACCAAAGCCATGCGCATGCGCGACAGCTCCCGGAGATCCCGGGTCTGGGCGTCGGCAATCCACACCGTGGGGAGTGTTCCGTTGTGCAGCAGGATGGCCAGTCCGCGGGCGTCCAACTTGTCGCTCTTGTTCCGGTTAGCCATCATCGCCTTGGCCTTCTTCGGCTCGGTCAGGAGGGGGAGATGGGCCGCTTGTTCCATCTCGTCCACCATCCAGTACCAATTAGCGGTGGCCTCCAGGGCGATCGGCGACCCCGGGGGCAGCATACGCAAGAATTGCCGATACTGCTCCAGGTTGTGCTCGACCCGTACCGGCCGGCTGATTTGCCCCTGCTCATCAAGGGCGACGAAAACCGAGTACTTCTTGTGCGCGTCACATCCGATACTGTAGTTCATGCTGCGGTCCTCCTTTCGATTGGACTGTCAGGTATCGTAACCCGCACGGGGGCACCGTAGCTTTCATAGTCATCAACCAAACCGACCGCGTCTCTGAGGGAGAGGGGGCGGTTACTCCTCGCGCAGGGCCGTCATCGGGTCGATCTGGGCTGCCCGCCGGGCGGGCAGATAAGCCGCAATAGCGGCGGCGGACGCTAGAGCAACCGCCGCGCCGATCAATTGCACGGGATCGTTGGGCTGAATCCCGTAGAGCAAACTGGCGATCAGACGCCCCGCTACCAGTGATGCGGCGATGCCCAGCAACATGCCTCCCGCCAGCAAGCCCACTACACCCCGCAACACTAACCAAACCACGGACCAGCGCTGCGCTCCCAGCGCCATCCGAATCCCGATTTCAGCTCTGCGTCGCGCGACGGCATAGGCCGTGACTCCGTACAACCCCACCGTCGCCAGCAGCAAAGCCAGCAATCCGAAGACGGACGCGAGGAGCGCCACGATTCGCTGCTGCGATAGGGACTCACTTACCTGAGTTTCGAGATTGCGGAATACCAAGGAGATGTCCCCGTTCACTTCGGAGAACGCCGCGCGTATGGAGGGTATCAATGCCTCGACTGGGCCGTTGGATCGAATCTCGAAGTTGACCAATGGCCCCAGCTCGGGGTCCTGCCCGATCACCACGTAGGCTGTTCTGCGGGTCGCTTCATCGATCTTCGCGTACTTGGCGTCCCTGACTACGCCGATGACGCGGAAGATCTCCGGCTTGCCTGGGCCGCCCTGAATTCCCACGGTTTTTCCGACCGGGCTTGCGGAACCGAAGAACTTACGTGAGATCGACTCGTCGATCACCATGACCTTCTCGGAGTTCAGGACGTCGCGGTCGTCGAAATCGCGGCCAGTCAAGAGAGCCGTCTTCATGGTTTGGAAATACCCAGGTGACACGCTGTTGAAGAAGATCATGGTGTCGTCGCGCGATTGCGGCACATAGCCCTCGACAAAGATCCGCCCGTTCCAGCCCCGACCGCTGATGGGGGTAATCAACGAACTTGCGGCGCTAGCAACGCCAGGGAGCGCGCGCAGGCGGTCGAGGATCTCACGATAGGTGCGGATGCGCTGCGCAATCGGGATCGCGGCCTGCTGGACGTCGGCGCTTACCAACAACACGTTGCGCGGGTTGAAGCCCGCGTCGACGCTCAGGAGATTCCGCAGCGTCCCGACAAAAAGCCCGGCGCCCACCAGTAGCATGAGCGACAGCGCCACTTGGAGCGCCACCAGCGCTCTTCCCAAGTGGAACCTGGTGGAGCCTTGGAGCGCGCCGCGAGCATTCTCCTTCAACACACGGTTCAGACCGATCCTGGTCGCCCGCAGAGCCGGCACAAACCCGAAAAGGAGGGCGGTCAGCGCCGTGACGGCGATCATGAAAGCGAGCACGCGAAGATCCGGTGTGAGATCGATTGCCAACGGGTTGTTCGTCCCCGAAATGAATCGAACCAGCAACCTGCTCCCAAGGAAAGCCAATAGAAGACCCCCGGCGGCCCCCAGCGCCGCCAGGAGCAGGCTCTCGGTCATCAGTTGCCGGAGGACGCGCAGGCGCCCGGCGCCTATCGCCATCCGCACCGAGAGTTCGCGCTGGCGAGCGGCGGCACGAGCCAACAGGAGATTCGCGATGTTCGCGCACGCGATCAGAAGGACGAGCCCCGCAATTACCATCAGGGTGAAGAGCGCCTTCCGGTACTGCTCTCCCGTCTTCGAGAAGCCAGTTGCGGCGGAACGCAAATTGAACGAATTCTCCAAATACTCCTTCTGGACTCGCGCCGGGAAATCTCCCGGAAGCGTCGCACGAAAAACTTCGGGCGCCATCGCCTTCATCTGATCTTCTGCTTGCCGCAGACTGACCCCCGGCCGGAGGCGGCCGAGGATGTAGAGCCACCAAAAGGATCTGTGGTCCAGAGCGCTCCGGTCGGGACGCAGCATAGGCTCGCTGGCGAGCGGAATGGCAACGTCAAAGCTTCGGTCCGCGTCGAGACCGGCAAACCAGGGAGGCGTCACGCCCACGATCTTGAAGCTGTGCCGATTCAGTCGGAGCGTCCTGCCCATAACGTTGGGATCTTCCTGGAAATTTCGCTTCCAAAACTTGTAGCTGATGACGGCAACGGCGCCAGAGACCCCGCCCCCGCGCCGGTCATCCTCCGTTGTGAGCACTCTTCCCTGGGAGGCCGGGACGCCTAGGACGCGGAAGAAGTCCCCACTAACCCACAGTCCCTCCGCAAAGCGGCTTTGCCCTCCGTCGGCGAGATCGAAGCGGTCCGGGCAGTAGGCAAAGGCGCCCTTGAGCGCTCGCTGGTGATCCCGGACCTGCTCCCAGATCGGATTCGTCAGTTCGCCGTTCCCTCCCATTTTGAGTTGGACGAGTTCCTGAGGATCTTCGACCGGCAGCGACCGCAGGATCACTGCGTTGACGATGCTGAAGATCGCGGTGTTCGCCCCGATGCCGAGCACGAGAGACAGCACGGCCGTCGCGGTGAAAGCCGGATGTGCCGCCAGCGCCCGCAAGGCGTACCGAATGTCCTGGAGAAGAGTGTCCAACTGCATCCATCCCCATGCCTCACGGCTGGTCTCGCGCAGTTGAGCCTCGTTGCCGAAGCGGCGGCGCGCCGTGGCCTCCGATTCGCGGGCGGGCATGCCGCCGGCTTGTCTCTCCGCGGCTCGCAAGTCCAGGTGCAACTGAATTTCTTCAGCCAGTTCCTGGTCGAACCGCTCGCCGCGAAGCCTGAATTGAAGTCGCCGGAAGAACTCGCCAAGCCGATTCATGGTTGCCTCTCAAGCCGTCTGGATTACCTTCCGGATCGCCACGTTCACGCGTTCGTAACGCTCCAATTCAGTGTGGAGTTGCTTACGGCCGCCGGCCGTCAGGTGGTAATATCGCGCGCGCCGGTTGCCGGCCGTCACGCCCCACTCCGCTCTCACCCATCCCTTCAGCAACATGCGTTGCAGCGCCGGATAGAGCGAGCCTTCCTCTACCTGCAAGACGTCTTCCGAGATTTGCTGAATGGCGTTGGCGATTTCGTACCCGTGCAATTCGCCATGGCGGACGAGCACCTTCAGGATGAGCATGTAGAGGGTGCCGGGTGGGATTTCGTCGCGTCTTTGGTTGTCTGCCATAGTTAGACTATGGCAAGTATCCCGCACGACGGGGCGTGTGTCAAGTCCGTAAACGGCTCCGAAACGGCTCCACGGCAGCGGTCGGATGTACAATTGCTGGTGGCCAGGAAGCCATAATGGAAATCCTTGCGTAGGAGATTGCTCGAACATATGCTGCGACGTTTCGGCGTTGCCTTCTTCTTAGTCGCTCTCTGCTCGCCGCTCTTGTGCACGGCTGCTCCAAAGCTCGGCCCCATCGTCGTTTCCCCTAACGGCCGGTTCCTCCAGCACAAGGACGGCTCGCCTTTCTTCTGGCTCGGCGACACGGCCTGGCTGCTTTTCCAGAAGCTCGATCGCGCTGAGACCGAGCGCTACCTGGAGGACCGCCGCCGCAAGGGCTTCAACGTGGTGCAGGCCGTGGCCCTGCACGGCCTCGATGATAGGAACGCCTACGGCAGCACGGCGCTCACCGGCAACGATCCAACCCGGCCCAACGTCACCCCCGGCCACAACCCGGCCAGGTCAGGCGAGTACGACTACTGGGACCACGTTGACTGGGTGGTCGATCTGGCGGCTCGAAAGGGCATCTTCATCGCCATGCTGCCCACCTGGGGGAGCGTGGTGAAGAGCGGCGGCCTCAACCTGGACAGTGCGGCTGTCTTCGCGCGCTTCCTCGCCCGCCGCTACAGGAACCGGCCCAACATCTTCTACGTCAACGGCGGCGACGTGCGCGGCGACGACGGCGGAGGAGTATGGAGGGCTCTGGGACGCACGCTGAAGGAAGCGGACCCAGATCATCTCGTCAGCTTTCATCCCTTCGGGCGCACGCAGTCTTCCACCTGGTTCCACAACGAACCCTGGCTGGACTTCAACATGTTCCAGTCCGGCCACCGGCGTTACGACCAGGACGACACCCCTCAGCGCAGGGGCGAGGATAACTGGCGTTACGCGATCGAGGACTACGCCAGGACCCCGCCCAAACCGACGATTGACGCGGAGCCCTCCTACGAGAACATCCCGCAGGGATTGCACGATCCGTCCCAGCCGTATTGGACGGCCGCCGACTGCCGCAGGTACGCCTACTGGTCCGTCTTCGCCGGCTCGTTCGGTCACACCTATGGCGACAACGCGGTGATGCAGATGCACAAGCCGGACTCGGGGAAGGGAGCCTACGGTGTCCGCAACTATTGGTACCAGGCCATTGGCGACCCCGGCTCGGGCGAGATGCAGTATTTGAAGCGCCTGGTCCTCTCGCGGCCGTTTTTCGAGCGCGTTCCCGACCAGAGCCTGATCGCCGGCGACAACGGGACGCGATACGATACCGTCATCGCCACGCGAGGAAAAGGGTATCTGTTCGCCTACTCCTACACTGGCCGCCCGTTCCAGATCCGCATGGGTGTCATTTCCGGCCGGCAGGTTCGCGCCTCTTGGTACAGCCCCCGGGATGGCAGCGTCCAGCCCATCGGCTTGTTCCCGAATGACGGAGTCCGCACTTTCACTCCGCCCGGCGTGCCGGCTGCGGGAAACGACTGGGTGCTGGCCCTGGACGACTCGTCGCAGCGTTTCTCCGCCTTGACCGGACAGTAGCGACCACCGGGCCTCCCCGCCTGTCGGTAGCACTTGCCAATCTGGAAGTGAGCCTGAAACAGGCTGACACTCCGTTGGAATAGGTTTATAATGAATGCCGGTTTCGACCATCGAATAGGATCAAGGAGACAGAACTGTGAAGAGTGAAACCTCTCGGCGCGGTTTTTTGGCCGCCGGCTTGGCACTGCCCGCCGCAGGCCTTTCGTCAACAACATCCAACCCGGCTTCACCCGCTGCGTGGCTGCAGCAAGGGGCGTCAACGGCCGCGGTTCAGTACCGCGTGCTCGGCAAGACGGGCCTCAAGGTCTCGACTGTGGGTTTCGGCTGCATGATCACATCCGATCCGACTGTGATTACCCGGGCCGTCGATATGGGGATCAACCTCTTCGACACTTCCCGCGGGTACCAGAGCGGCCAAAACGAGCGCATGGTGGGGGCCGCTTTAGGCGCCAAGCGAAAGGACATCATTCTGACGAGCAAGGTAGACGCCAAGGACAAGGCCGGCGCCATGGCGGAGTTGGAGACCAGCCTCAAGGAACTCAACACCGATCACTTGGACGTCTGGCATCTGCATGGGAAGAACAGCCCGGCGGATATCTCCGACGAGCTCCTTGACGCTCAGCGCACAGCCAAGCAACAGGGCAAGATCCGATTCCTCGGAGTGAGCACACATAATCTGCCGGCAATCGTCGATAGGATCATCGCCACCAAGGTGGACGTGGTGCAGCCGCAGTACAACTTCGCCTCGGACACGAGCTACGGCCCCGCGATTGAGAAGTTATCCGCGGCGGGGGTTGGGCTGGTGGCCATGAAAGTAATGGCCCGCGCCCGTGGTAGAGGCGGTGCAGCGCAGCCGCAACGGCCCGCCACTTTTCCCGCAGCAGCTCTGAAGTGGGCGATCAAGAACCCTGGCATCGCAACCACCGTACCGAGCATGACGGATATGGACCAACTGCAGCAGAACTTCCGGGCCATGGCAGAGCGGTTCACCGATGCCGACTCGAAGATTCTGACGGCCAGTCTCGAGGAGATTCGTCCCTACTTCTGCCGCATGTGCGGCCGGTGCCAGGGAGCGTGTCCCAAGGGGCTGCCGGTCGCCGACATGGTGCGGTTCGTCATGTACGCGGACGGCTACGGCCAGTTTGCCCTCGGCCGGGAGAGTTTTCTCCGGATTGCCGCCGAGCAGCGGCAAGTTCGGTGCGGTGATTGCACTACGTGCGCGGTTCGGTGCCCGAACGGCGTTACTGTGCAGGAGAGACTGACGCGCGCGCAGGAGCTGTTCGCTTAGCCGGCAGTTGCGCGTAAGCGGATCTCGGCCCGACAGACAGTGTGG
>CAWDER010000028.1:0-12490 GCA_963801345.1 Bryobacteraceae bacterium | reverse complement strand
CGTTGGTTCCGCTCTTGAAGGTCACGGCCAGGATGCCACCGGAGGCGTGGCCCAATTCAGCGGGCGCGCCGGTGGTGTACACTTTGGCTTCGGCGAGCGCGTCCAGGGCAGGCTGTACAGAGGTGTTGGTGTCGCCGATCGCGTCACGAATCGATGTCTTGCCGCTGATGCCATCCAGGGTGAACACCCAATGCACTGGAAGACTGGCCCAACACGCTGGCGTCGGTTCCCCGCATCTGCAGTCCTTCCACGTAATAAAGGAGACGCTGGATTTCATGATGGACCGGAAGCTGCTCGATCGTCTGAGCCGACAACGCCTGACTGACTTGCGAGGTCTCGGTCTCCAGCAACGGCGCCGCGCCTGTGACTTGCACCGACTCGGTGGTGGCGCCGACCTCAAGCTTCACGTCGATGCGCGGCACCTCCGCAGCGCGCAGGTCGATGCCCTTCTGAACGTGTGCCTTGAAGCCGGCGGCCTCCACCCTCAATTCGTAAGAGCCCACGGCCACGAACGGAATATAGTACGCTCCGTCCACGTTCGTCACGGCGTTGGACACAACGTTGGTTTCAGTATTCGTCAATGTGACCTTGGCCGCTGGAATGATCGCGCCCGTGGGGTCCGTGACAGTACCCACCAGCGTCGCCGTTCGGGCGGCCTGACCCATGACGAGAGTTGTGAAGATGAAAAGGCAAACAGCCAACTGCCAGAGTCGTTTCATAGCATATCTCCATCTGAGGACCGCACCATTCAACCGAACTCTCTGTATTCGCGCTCGGTTCAAGTGGAGTATATACCCCTCCCCCCCCCCGCGTCAATGGACGACTGCCTTGAGAGCTTGAGAGCTTTCCCAGCCTGAATTCGGAATATTCGGAGTATACTGTTGGCCAATGGGAACTTAATGAATGGAAATCCCAGATTGGAGAGGAGAGCGACATTATGCCGAAATCTGATTTAAGCAGACGTAGACTGCTCGAAAGAGCCATGGGGGCCGCGGCTTTGGGCTCGGCCTTCAAGTTCGTGGACCGTCCCGCCAACGCCCAGCCGGTTCAGGGTGGGCCGGTGAACCGGAACTCGGCTCCCAGCGCGTTGAAGATCACCGACATGCGGGCCATCCGGATCGCGTCCAACTACGACTATCCGATCATCCGCATCGATACCAATCAGGGCGTCTACGGTCTGGGTGAAGTGCGCGACGCCGGCAACGAGGGCATGGCGCTGATCTTGAAAGCACACATCCTGGGCCGCAACCCGCTGGAGATTGAGCCCATCCTGGATCGCGTCCGCAATTTCACCAGCCAGCGCCGATTCGGCGGCGGCTACAGCGCGCTCGACATCGCGCTCCACGACATCGCCGGAAAAGTATATGGCGTGCCAGCCTGGCGCCTGATCGGCTCGCAGTACCGCAACCGCGTCCGAGTTTACTCCGACACTCCCCAGACCAACGATCCCAAGATCTTCGCCGAGCGGCTGGTCCGCCGGAAGAAGGCCGGGTTCACGTTCTTCAAGATGGACATCGGGCCAGGGCTGGTCCGGAATATCCCCGGAGCGCTCAACAGCCGCGGCGTCGCCACCGAAAAGGGACTGAAGCTCTACTGCGAGTACATCGCCGCCGTCAAGGACGGCGTTGGCTGGGACGCACCGCCTGGGGGCGGACCATTTCGGCCCGCTCGACGTCAACGACTCAATCCGCCACTGCCGCGCCTTCGAGCCTTACGACCTCGCCTGGGCGGAGGACCTGCTACAGGTCGGCACGCTCGGAGCTGGGGACGCGCCACGGAACTGGCGAGCCTATCAGGAAATCAAAGAGGCCACCATCACGCCGGTCAACACCGGCGAGAGCCTGTTCGGCCTGGAAGAAGGCTTCCGCCCGCTCATCGAGAACCGCGCCGTGGACATCATCCATCCCGACCCTCTCACCTCGGGCGCCATTCGCGAAACCAAGCGAATCGCCGACTACGCCTCCATGTTCGGAATCCCGACCGCAATCCATTTCGCCGGTTCACCGGTCGGCTGCATGGCGTCGGTACATATGATATCCACGATCAAGGATTTCGTGGTGATGGAAAACCACGCCGCGGATATCCCGTGGTGGTCCGACCTGGTAACAGGCGTCGGCAAGCCGATCATCCAGAACGGTTACATCGCGGTGCCGGATACGCCTGGCATCGGCGTAGAACTGAACGAGGAAGTCTGCAAGCAGCACCTGCGCATTCCGGGCTACTTCGAGCCGACGCCGCAGTATGACAAGTACATTGTCGACGAGTTCCGGACCGGCGGCCCCTACCCGCACCTGGACGAAGAGGGGAAGCCCGTCAACACGCGATAGTCCGAAGGGCGGCCGCAATCCGATGCGGCCGCCCCTAGCTCGGCGGAAGTTTGCAGCGGTGGAGGTGCCCTTGTGCGATTGTCCCGGTTCAGCCGGGAATGGAGCGCGGGCGTTCTCAGTTAGCGTGCAGCGGCCAACAGCTCGATCTGCCTCAGATCGTGTAGGTGGCAGAGCCCGTTGCAACGTTCTTGGCTGCTATTCTGGCCCTACGCGCCGGACCTTCGACCGGTTTCGGCTGCTGCTGGTTTCGGTCGCCGGATAGTTGGGCCAATAGCAGCGCGAGGCGATCGATTGGCGGATGGCCGACGAAAGCGCCCGCGGTCTTCCCCTATCCTCGAGCCGGACGCCCAGTCATGCCAGGCGTGTCAATCACGCCGATTCAGAACACGCGGTACGGGATCTCGGCTGGCGCCATGAGCAGATCGAAGAGATCGTCGTCCATCCTGACCAGTGTCAGGGAGGCGCCCGCCATCTCCAACGAGGTGCAGTACTCGCCGACGTAGCTGCGGCGGACCGAGATGCCCCTGGCCTGAAGCTGCTGGTGGGCGCAACCGTAAAGCAGGTACAACTCGCCCAGCGGAGTGCCGCCCAGGCCATTGATCATCAAGGCCACGCTGTCACCGCCGCGGTAGGGCAGATCGCCGGCGACGGCCTCCACGAGAATTTCCGCGATCTCGTTCGCGGATGCGATCTTGGCGCGGCGGCGTCCCGGCTCGCCGTGAATGCCGATGCCGACCTCCATCTCGTCCGGGCCGATCTCAAACAGCGTCGCGCCCTTGGCGGGAGGCGTGCAGGAAGTGAGCGCGATCCCCATGGTACGGGTGACGCTGTTGACGCGCCGCCCCAGCGCGGCCAACGCGGCCAGATCGGCGCCCCTCTCGGACGCCGTGCCGACGGCTTTGATCACAAAGAAGTTCCCAGCCACCCCACGCCGCCCTACGGTATGGGTGGAGCCGTCCACTGCCACGTCGTCGTCGACGATTACGGCTTCGACTTTCATCCCATCGGCCTCCGCAAGCTCGCGCCCCATCTCGAAGGCGAGCCGGTCGCCGGTGTAATTGTTGATCAGGTGCAGAATGCCCTTCTCGGAATTCAGCAACCTGGAGGTCTCGTACACGAAGTCCACCGGCGGACCGGCGAACACGTCCCCCGGACAAGCAGCATCCAACATGCCATGCCCCACCAACATGACGTGCGCGGGCTCGTGGCCCGAGCCAGAGCCCTGAATGATCGATACCTTGTTGTCGCTCGGGGCGCCGGCCCGCATGATCAGGTTGTAGTTGGGAACGTACTTGAGCGTGTCCGGGTTGGCCAATACCAGACCCTTGAGCATCTCGGGGACGAACTGTCTAGGATCATTGACGAATTTCTTCATGCCGACTCCTTTCCGGTTTCGTAACGCTCGCGCCATGCGGCGCTGATACCTTCCGCGATCACCGCGATGGCCACCGCTCCGGCATCCACCGAACCGATGCTGCGCTCCCCGGTGTATGCGGCCCGGCCTTTCCTCGCGATCATGCCAGCCGTTGCCTCGGCTGCCCGCCTCGCTTCCTTCGCGGCGGACTGGAGCGCCGCCGTGCCGCCCGTCGTAGCCAAGGCCGCCTCGAGAGCGTCGGTAGCAGGGATCAGCGCGTCTAGCAGCGTCTTGTCGCCCAAGACCGCACCGCCGCGCTGTTGGATGCCTCCCGCGGCTGCTCGAAGCATGGCGATCACGTCGCTGGGGGCGAGTCTCTGGTTGTCCCCGGCGGTCGCGGCAGCTCGCAGAAAGGCGGTCCCCCAGAGCGGGCCGGAAGCGCCGCCCACCCGACTTGAAATGACCAAGGCGATCTTCTTGAGGAACGTGCCGATGTTGGCCCGGTCAAACCGATCGAAATCGGCCAGGACCGCCGAAAAACCACGCGCCAGCGAATAGCCGAAATCACCGTCGGCCACGACCGCGTCTAACTGGCTGAAGTACTCCTCGTTGGCCACAACGGTCTCCGCCATAGTTTTGATCACCATCTCCACGGCGGGCAAAGAAGAGTCTTCCATTCCGTTCTCCCGGGCAGATCCAAGTATATACAGACCCGGAGAGGGCGCGGCTTTGGGCAAGGATCGCCCGCGGGGCCAGTCGGTCGTTTTGAGAGCTCGGGCGACGCCGGCGGAGCTCGAGTTTTTGCAGGTGGAAAAAACCTGGAAGTTGGTGTGCCCGTGGGGGACGATCAGACCCCGTTTGGACACCGAACAAGACGCGGCGATTCGGTTCGAAAAAGGAAGAGGGTGCGTAACCCTTTGCTGAGCCTTATCGCGGAGACTCTCGAAGCTCAATCTGACCGTCGTTGCTGTACAATTGACGAGCGAGACTGACAGGAGGGCCCGATTTTCCGGGCCGCAGGGTGGATATAGTCCGGCGACACCTGCCCTATGACAAACGGGGTATGCGGATACCCGGCTGGAATGCCGGGGCCGCCGCTCTGGCCAGCCTCCAAGTGGAAGGACGAAGGAAGGGTATTTCGATGAAGATCGCAACCGGATTCGCGCTGGTCTTTCTCATGAGTAACGGCGCTGCCAGGTGCGCACAGGCGCCGCTCCCCGCCAACAAGCTCATCGCCGAAGCGGACTGCACGGCGGCAAAGTTGGGTACGAGCATTCCGGTAAGTTCCATAGGGGAACCTGTCTCGGCGGTCACGCTCAGCGCGCCGGGATGGCACGCGGAGGGCAGTGGCAGTCCAGCATATTGCAGCATTCAAGGATCCATGGCGCCGATGGATAAGAGTTCCTCGGCGAAACCCATTCGCTTTGGTGTGGCCCTGCCCGCCTCGTGGAGTCACCGTGCGGCGCAAATGGGAGGCGGCGGAATGAACGGCTCCATACCCGGGCTGACGGGCGGGTTTGGGCGCTCGGGTGGATCGTTCCTACAGCGCGGCTTCGCAACGTACGGCAGCGACTCGGGGCACCAGAGCGGCGGTTTCGGCCCCCCTCCGGGCGGTGGGCGCGGCGCCGCGGCGGCGCCGGGACGGCCTCCGGCAGGCGCGGGTCGCGCGGGCGGTCTCCCATCGTTCGCGCCCGACCCGGCATCGAACGATTGGACGCTGAACGACGAAGCTATCGCGAATCTGGGTTACATGCAACTGAAGAAGACGCATGACGCAGCCATGGTTCTGATGCACAGGATCTACGGTGAGCGCCCGCGCTTCAACTATTTCTTCGGCTCGTCTCAGGGCGGCCGCGAGGCGCTCACTGTGGTGCAACGCTATCCCGCAGACTACGACGGGGTGACCGCCGAGGTCCCGATCGTGAACTTCTCAACCCTGATGCTCGCGCCCGAGTTGATCCGCATACAGGAGAGGCGGCTCGCCAATTGGGTGACTCCAGCCAAAGTGAACGCGATTCGCGGCGAGTTCATGCGGCAGTGCGACAAGCTGGACGGGCTCGTGGACGGCGTGATCAACAATTACATGGCATGCCGGGCGATTTTCGACGTGAAGCAGGGCGCGCCGAACCGCGACCCCTGGGCCGCGAAACGCTGCCCGAACAACGGAGACCCGAATCCGGAAGACACCAGCGCCGCCGCCTGCCTGACAGACGGCCAGATTGCCACGCTCAAGATGGTTTACTCGCGTTACGTATTTGGGACGCCGTTGGCCAACAACACGAAGTCGTTTGGCATGTGGCTTCCGAACACCGACCCCTCGGGCAGCGGCCTGATTGCCTCGACGCGCTACCGCGGCCAGGAGGGCGCGGCCGATGGCGCTCCGATGCACAGCCATCTCGGCGTTCTGGGAGTGACCGGCTTCCTCATGAAGGATCTGCTCGCGAACCCTCTGGACTATGTGGAAGGCGGCCCATTGAACAAGCGGCGCGAACAGCTTTCGGCGATCCTCGACTCCACCAATCCGGACCTGGGCGCCTTCTATCAGCGCGGAGGCAAGCTGATTGTGGCCATCGGCACGAACGATACGCTGGCCTCGCCGGGCGCGCAGCTTGACTACTACCAATCGGTGATCGACAAGATGGGTCAAGCGACGGTTGACGGGTTTGCCCGATTCTTCGTGCTGCCTCAGACGGATCACGGACTGAACGGGAGGTCCTACACGGTGGATGGCGACGGCGAGGCGAACTCGCCGCAGCAGATCCCGAGCACGTTGGACCGCCTGGCTCTCATCACGGACTGGGTGGAAGGCGGGAAGGCTCCCAGCAAGCGGATAACGGTGACTTCAGGCGAGCGCAGCCTGCCGATGTGTTCCTACCCGGCGTATCCGCAGTACACGGGCGGGCCGGTTGGAGCCGCAAGCTCCTACACATGCTCGACGAAGTAAATAGAACGCGGCGGATATGGCAGGCGCCGGGGTTGGCGGGGCGGGGAATTGGGGTTTGCGTGTCCCCGGTTTGAGGCAGACGACGAACTGCGATCGTCCGCCCCACGGTTGCGCGGCGGGGCGTGGGTTGTGCTAAGATCAAATGTCAACGAAAAGCAGCATCACCTCTCATGGGAGGCAGGGGGGCTTTTGTGCCCTTGCCGTTTGGACCAGACAAAATGGCTCAATCACAAGGTAAGAAGTTTCGCGCGGCGGCTCAGCAGGTGGAGCGGCGCCCGTACGCGCTGGCGGACGCAGTGCCTCTGGTGCAGCGGGTGAAGTTCGCCAAGTTCGACGAGACGGTCGAGTTGCACATGCGGCTGGGGGTGGACCCCAAGCACGCCGATCAAATGGTGCGCGGCACCGTGGTGCTCCCTAACGGATTGGGCAAGTCCAAGCGCGTTCTGGTAATCGCTTCCGGCGACAAGCAGCGCGAAGCGATGCAGGCCGGCGCGGACCTGGTGGGCGGCGACGACATGGTGGCGAAGATCCAGACCGAAAACTGGACCGACTTCGATGCTGTGATTGCCACGCCCGACATGATGCGTTCGGTCGGGAAGTTGGGCAAGATCCTGGGGCCGCGCGGTCTCATGCCGAATCCGAAGACGGGCACGGTGACGATGGAGGTCGAGCGCGCCGTGAAGGAAATCAAGGCCGGCAAGGTGGAATTCCGGGTGGATAAGACCGGGGTGCTGCACGTGCCGGTGGGCAAGGCGGGCTTCCAGACGGACAAACTGCTGGAGAACGCGCAGTCCCTGATCTCGGCGGTGCTGCGGGCCAAGCCGGCGGCGGCCAAAGGCAAGTTCGTGCGGAGCGTGACGATCTGCTCGACGATGGGGCCCGGCGTCTCGCTCGACGTGACACCGTACAACACGAAGGTTCAATAGCGGGTGCGGCATGAAGAAGAAGGAAGATAAGCGGAAAGAAGTCGAGGCGCTGCGCAGCGAACTCCAGCAGATGGAGCATCTTTTTGTTGCCGGCTTCGAGAAGCTGAAGGTGTCGCAGGACTTCGAGTTGCGCAAGACCGTGCGGGCTGTCGGCGGCAAGTACCGGGTAATTAAGAACAACCTTGCCGAGAAGGCGGCCGAAGGCACCAAGGCGGAGGGGTTGTTGCAGGGGCTGGCGGGAATGACTTCGCTGGCCTATACCGATGCCGATCCGGTAGCTCTGGCCAAGGCCCTCACGGCGTATGCCAGGCTCCACCCGACCTTCACTTTCAAGGCCGGAATGGTGGAAGGCCGGGCGATCCAGGTTCAGTCGATCAGCGACCTGGCCAACCTGCCCTCCAAGGGGGAGTTGATCGCCAAGACGATGTGGCTTTTGAACTCCTCGGCGCAGCGGCTGGCCGGCGCACTAGGCGGAGTTGGACGAAATCTGGCCGTGGTTTTGGATCAGGCGGTCAAAGAAAACAAGTTTTCGAATTAATTGTGGTGGGCGGAGCGTGGAAGGTGGAGGTTTCACAGTTCGCGCGCCGCATTCCGCAATGGTCGAGGTTTTAGCGAGGATACTTGGAAATGGCGGACGTTAACGCGATTCTGGAACAGATCAAGACCCTGACGCTGCTCGAGGCGGCGCAGTTGGTGAAGGGCATCGAAGAGGCTTTCGGCGTGTCGGCAGCCGCGGCGGTCGCCGTGGCAGCGCCCGCGGCGGGTGGAGTTGCGGCTCCGGTAGTCGAGGAACAGACCGAATTCTCGGTGGTCCTCACCGCGGTCGGGGCGAACAAGATCAACGTCATCAAGGCGGTTCGTGAGGTCACGAGTCTTGGGTTGAAGGAAGCCAAGGACCTGGTTGATGGCGCTCCCAAGCCGGTCAAAGAGGGCGTCAACAAGGAAGAGGCCGAGGCAATCAAGAAGAAGTTTACAGACGCAGGCGCTACCGTCGAAGTGAAGTAGCCCAGCGTAGGGTCTTCGCAGGGCCGGATCGCGGCCGCGCGGTCCGGCGTTGCGGAATTGCTTCATTTGACGGTGGGGTGCCAGTCTGTTAATATTGGAACTGTCTCAACCGGAGTCGAGCCCGGATAGTCGCCTGTGAACTACGCTTCCTGCGTGCGGGGCATAGATTTGCCTAAATGTGGGCGAAGTGTGCCCCAGCAAACCTCAACGGAGCCGGTGGTTTGTCACCAGGACAGGTCCGTCGATGGATACTCTTCTCGCACCTCCAGCGCAACCCCGATCCTGTCTCCGCCTGTCGAAGGCGGGGTCTTTCTGTCCATAAGAGTTAGAGACGGCCGCAGCGCTTTTTGTGGCTGCAGCGGTCTCGCGCACACGACGCCTTAAGCAGAGTTGCCGTTGTGTAACTGTCTTTCGGCCTTTGGGAGAGCAAGATGCAACAGCCGGCCAGTGACGCCACCCGTGAGAGGGTTGACTTTTCGAAGATCAAGACGACGATTCCTATCCCGAACTTGATCGAAGTTCAGAAGCAGTCCTACGAGCGGTTTCTCCAGATGAGCCTGCTTCCCGACGAGCGGGAGGACATGGGGCTGCAAAGCGTGTTCACCTCGGTGTTCCCGATCACGGATTTCCGGGGGCTGAGCCAGTTGGAGTTTGTGGACTACTCCATCGGCAACTGGGAGTGCAAGTGCGGGAACCTCAAGGGTCTCAACCATCTGAGGACCACCTGCCGCAACCCGGGATGCGGCTCCTACATCCGGACCGATCCCTACCACATCGGCGACGTGCTGTGCCCCAAGTGCGGAACGTTCAACCGCAACATCGTCACCTTCTGTAACAAGTGCGGCGATCCGGTAGGCTTGCAGTTGAAGTACGAACAGCCCGAGTGCGAAGAGCGGGGAACCACCTTCGCAGCGCCCCTGAAGGTCACGATCCGGTTGACGGTTTACGACAAGGAGGTCGAAACCGGCACGCGGACTGTCCGCGACATCAAGGAGCAGGAAGTCTTCTTCGGCGAGATCCCGCTGATGACCGAGAACGGGACTTTCATCATCAACGGAACCGAACGCGTCATCGTCTCGCAGTTGCACCGCTCGCCGGGGGTGTTTTTCGAGCGCGTGGCGGCGCAGGGATACTACCTCGGCAAGATCATCCCGTACCGGGGGAGCTGGGTCGAGTTCGAGTACGACGTCAAGAACCTCCTGTACGTTCGAATCGACCGCAAGCGCAAGTTCTACGGAACGGTGTTTCTGCGGGCGCTGGGCCTGAAGACCGACGAGCAGGTGCTGCGGACCTTCTACAAGGTCGACAAGATCAGCATCAAGGACAAGAAGCTGCTCTGGAACGTCTCGAACGGTCTGGTGGGCATGCGGCTTTCGCATCCCGTGGCGAGCCGTTCCGGCGAACAGATTGTGGGCGCGGGCAAGCGGATCACCAACGCCCTCCTGAAGGAGATTCAGAAGGCCAAGATCGAGCATGTGGAAGTGGCGCCCAACGATTTGGAGGGCTCCGCCGCAGTGGCCGACGTTGTGGACATGTCCACCGGCGAGGTTCTGCTGGAGGCCAACCAGGAGCTGACCACAGCCGCGATCTCCAGTTTCATGGAATCCGGCATCCCGAGTTTCGAGATCTTCTTCCCGGACCGCGATGAAGTCGGCAACGTGATCTCGGCGACGCTGAAGAAGGACCCTGTTAAGAGCCAGAATGACGCGCTGCTCGAGATCTACCGCAAGCTGCGGCCCGGCGACCCGCCGACGGTGGATACGGCCACGCAGCTCTTCCAGGGGATGTTCTTCGACCCGCGCAAGTACGACTTCTCGCGCGTGGGGCGCATGAAGTTCAACATCAAGCTGCACGGCAGCGCCGACTACGCCCCGCAGGGATGGGCCGAGAAGGCCGACAGCAAGTCCAAGAATCCGCTGGACCGGCGGACGCTGGACGTGGAAGACTTCGTCGACACCATCAAGTACGTGCTCAAGCTGCGCAAGGGCATCGGCGCGGTGGACGACATCGACCACCTGGGCAACCGGCGCGTCCGCGCCGTGGGCGAGCTGCTCGAGAACCAATTCCGCATCGGGCTGGTGCGCATGGAGCGGGCCATCAAGGAGAAGATGTCGGTCTACCAGGAGATGTCCACGGCCATGCCGCACGACCTGGTGAACGCCAAGCCGGTGATGGCCGCCATCCGGGAATTCTTCGGATCCAGCCAGTTGTCGCAGTTCATGGACCAGACCAACCCGCTGTCGGAGATCACCCACAAACGCCGGTTGTCGGCGCTCGGACCGGGAGGGCTATCGCGCGAGCGAGCGGGGTTCGAGGTGCGCGACGTGCACTCGACGCACTACGGGCGCATCTGCCCCATCGAGACGCCCGAAGGCCCGAACATCGGTTTGATCTCCTCGCTATCCTGCTTCGCGCGGATCAACGAGTACGGTTTCATCGAGAGCCCTTACCACCGTGTGGTGAAGAGCGTGGTGGTGGACGAAGTCCGGATGCTGAATCCCGGCGAAACGGCGTTCAAGGTCGGCCAGGTGGTGCCGCGCATCGAGGCGGAGAAAGCGGTCCGAGACAGTGGCTCGCGCAAGACGCCAGTCGAGTTCCAGGCGCACTGCGAGTATCTGTCGGCCTGGGAAGAGGACAAGTATGTGGTGGCCCAGGCGAACGTGGAACTGGATGAGAACGGCCGGATCGTCAACGATCTGGTGAACGCCCGCCAAGCGGGCGATTTCGTGCTGATGAAGCGCGAAGAAATCCAGTTCATGGACGTGAGCCCGAAACAACTGGTTTCGGTGGCCGCCAGCCTGATTCCGTTCCTGGAGAACGACGACGCCAACCGCGCGCTGATGGGATCCAACATGCAGCGCCAGGCGGTGCCGCTGCTGCGGGTCCAGGCTCCCTACGTGGGGACGGGCATGGAGCGGGTGACAGCGCGCGATTCGGGGGCCGTGGTTTTGTGCAAGCGCTCGGGAACGGTCGATTCGGTGGACTCCGAGCGGATCATCGTTCGCGTGGAAGGCAACGTCCACGAAGGCCAGCTTTCGCGCGAGGTGGGTGCGGATATCTACCAGCTCACGAAGTTCAAGCGCTCCAACCAAAACACCTGCATCAATCAGAAACCGATCGTCAAGGACGGCCAGCGTGTCCGCAAGGGCGACGTGCTCGCCGACGGACCGTGTACCGACAGTGGCGAACTGGCGCTCGGCCGCAATGTGCTGGTGGCCTTCATGCCATGGCGGGGGTACAACTTCGAAGACGCCCTGGTGGTCAGCGAGAAGCTGGTCAAGGAAGACTACTACACCTCGATTCACATCGAGGAGTTCGAAATCGAAGCGCGGGATACCAAGCTGGGCCCGGAGGAGATCACGCGCGACATTCCGAACATCGCCGAGGGCTTCCTGCGGAACCTGGACGAAAGCGGCGTGATTCGCATCGGAGCGACCGTCAAACCGGGGGACATCCTGGTGGGTAAGGTGACTCCCAAGGGAGAGACCCAGCTCACGCCGGAAGAGAAACTGCTGCGCGCGATCTTCGGCGAGAAGGCCGGCGACGTCAAGGACGCGTCCCTGTGCTGCCCGCCCGGTATCGAAGGCACGGTGGTCGGGTGCAAGATTTTCTCGCGCAAGGGGGCCGAACTCGACGAGCGCTCCAAGTCGATTATGGAGACGGAGATCGAGAGCCTGCACCGCAACCTGGACGACGAGAAGCGCATCCTCAGCGACGAGCGAGCCAAGCGGTTGGCCGTGATGCTGGAAGGCAAGGTCCTGCTGGCCGACCTCCACGACGAAAAGACCAACAAGCGCCTGCTCAGCAAGGGGGCGGATCTGACGCGGGAGGCGATCGAGAAACTGCGTGCGCGGGACTTGAAGCGCATGAAGCTGGAGAGCAAGGATCCGAGGCTCAACGAGCAGATCGACGAAGTCGAGGAGATGACCTCGCG
>CAWDER010000027.1:0-89407 GCA_963801345.1 Bryobacteraceae bacterium | reverse complement strand
ACACCGACCTGCCCCGGGCCCTGCGCGCCGCTCTGGACAAGGGCTGCGCCGCGGTGGAGCTTATTCATCGCGAAGGCAAACTCCTCACCTCGCAGGGGCACCTGGCCCCCGCGGTCTTCGGCGATGCGCCAAGTCTGAAGTTGAACCCTGGAGACGTTGTCGTCATGTCTGGAGGCGCTACGGGGATCAGCGCCCACATAGCCCGCAGTTTGGCGCCCTTCGCGCCTCGCCTGGTCTTTCTTGGCAGAACCCAGCTATCTATCTGCATCTGCCCCTGACAAATCCCGAGCCCGCGAGATCGCCCAGACCCTGGCGGATTTGCAGGCCTTGGGAATCGAGGCCACGTATCTGACCTGCGATGTAACCGACCCCGAGGCGGTTCGGGTTGCCCTGGGCGAGGTGGCCGGCCGCTATGGCCGGATCGACGGCATCATTCACGGCGCCGGCGTGCTCCGGGACCATTTCCTCGACCAGATGACCTTCGAGGACTTCTCCCTCGTCGCGGACGTTAAATTCCTGGGAGCCTGGAATCTGTTCTCGGCGGCAGAGGGGGCGGGCTTGAGGTTCTTCGTGGGACTTTCCTCGGTTGCGGCCATCCAGGGAAATCCCGGCCAGACCAACTACGCTGCCGCCAACCGCATGATGTCGGCGCTACTTCGATACCTCCGCCGCAGGAACGGCGCCGTCCGTTTCAAGGCGTTAATGCTGCCCCCGGTCGAGGGGACGGGCATGGCCGAGAACCCGGAAGTCCGGGCCTTGCTCATACGCCGAGGCGTGGCCTACGTCCATGTCGATGAGCTTAGCGGCCTGTTCTGCCGGGAACTTTGCGTCGCCCCGGCCGACGACGATTGGGTCATGTTCATCAGGAGCCTGCCCTCCGTGAAGACGGCACCGCTCGTCGACATCAGCCATCCAGCGCTCAATGGACACCTGGATGGCGGCCCGGTGGCCTTCAGCCCTCGGGACTTCCCCATGATCGATGGCCTCGCTTGCCTGGACCTCCGCCAGGACCACTTAGAGGCCTCCAGGTCCTTCTCCAGGCAGAACGATCTGTGGATCGCGGATCACCGGCCACTCAAGTCCCTGGCCCATCCTCTGGTCTCCGCCGCCATGATGATCGAGACCTTCATGGAATCCGCCCGCATCCTCTATCCCCACCTCCAGGTGCTGGGCGTGCGCCATGTGCGCTTCATGGACATGATCTCCTGTCCTCCTGAGGTTCCCCGGTCTTCCAGAATCTCCTGCCGCCGAGACGGCGCTGACCCGCGGGAGGTAGTATGCGAAGCCTCTCTATCGGTACAAGAGATCTCTCCCACGGGCCGGCTGGCCGACCGTTTCATCCCGCACTGCACGGGCCAGGTGCTCCTCGGTGGGAGGCGTGGAGAACTCGCCGAGTGGTTCCAGGATTTTCCTGTCCGTCCGGATGAGCTGCGGACTCAACCTGTGAATCATAAGAAGGTGCTCAAGTGGTACGAAGACCGCACCGGACTCGACGGTAGGTATCGTGTGCTGGAGGTCATTGACGGGGCTGGTCCGGGGCTGGTACGGGGCCGAACCATTTACCGGGAGACCGTTGATTTCGCGCATCTGCAGGCCGCCCGCTACCAATACTCTCCCTACCTGTTCGAGGCCCTGATGCAGTTGGCCGGCTTCCACATGCTGGCCGTGGACCCACGCGATCGCCGCTCAATTCTGCCAGTAGAGATCGGCGAGATGCGGTTTCTGCGACCATGCCGGCCGGGCGAGCAGATAACCCTGGAGGCCCGCCTGCGGGTTCAGGACCAGGAATCTCTCGCCTGGGACGCCCGGGGACTGGACGATCAAGGCCGCACTTTGATGCAGGTTCGTGCGATGCGCATGCAGTGGGTTTCGCCGTGACACGGATTGAACAGACGGGGTCGGCTTTGCTTCATCTATTTGCCGCTTTTGGTCTGGAACGGTCTGAATCAAAGCGCGGCTAGACAGCAACCTATAGATTCCACCAATACGTCCACTTCAGCACGAGCGCGCGATTCTTTTCCGTGAACAACCCGGGAATGTTCTGGCCCGGTTGCAGGTAGTCGGGCATGTAGTTGTCAGTCCAGACCACAAATACGTCGGATGCCGGTTTGTAGCGCCACTGCACACGCGCGTTGACGTTCAGGTTCTTCTGCTGCTCGTTGTACTGAACGAAGGTTGTGAAATAGAGCGTATTCGTCAGGGTGACATCGAATCGCGGGCTGACCAGCCAGAAGCTGGTGTTTCCCCACGGCTGCGGCAGGCGGATGTCGTTGTAGCTCGCCGTGCCGGTCAGACTGACAAAGGGCTGGAAGCGATACCGTATCGTGCCGGTCACGTTGAGCCGCGTTCCGCCGGCGTAATAGCCGCCGTACAGCGTCGAGAAACCGTAGCGGAATACGCTTTGCGGCTTGGAGTCGAACCTCGTGGTCCAGAACTTCCAGCGATGAATGCTGCCCGTCGCCAGTTTCGGGCGGCCTGAATTGGTCGGGTCGAATGGCGCCAGCAAGCGGACGTAATCGGCGCCCGCCGAAGTCCCGAAGACGGTTTGGCTGCGCGTGGTCACCGTGTAACCCACCGTGGTTTCATAGTCGCTGAGATTCCCGGACCAATCGAAGTAGTTGCTGCTGTTCACGGTGGGGCCATGGCTTAGGACGCGGCCACCCTTCGGCAGGAACGTATAGCCTATTGCCGCAAGACCGCGATGAAAGCCGCGCCGCGGAACGTAGCCCACTTCGGCAGTGTAGTTCGGATCGACGTTTTCCATTTGCCCGCCGATCTGCCAGCGGCGGCTGCTGTACTGCAAGTTCCCCGCATAGACGGCGCCGCTGCTCCGATTGCCGGACTGGAACGACTTCAAGTAGAGCAGTTTGCCGGTCCACGAGTTATCCGCCGACGCCAGGTTGTATTCGACGCCGAGGTTGCGGTTGTAACTCGATGGGGCCGCCGGCCTTCCCTCCGGCTGGTAGCTTGAGGACTCTTTGTCGACCAGCATGACTCCGATGTTCGAACGGGAGAAGACGCGGCGCTGCAGCGCGAAGACGGCGAAGTTCTGCGGCGGCGAGCCTATGTCATCCAGTGCTCCTGTCCGCATGTCCATCACGCCGAGACGCCAGTCCTGGTTCAACTTCCCGCTCAGACGGGTTCCGAAACGGATGGGGACTCCGTTGAGGCCGATGCGCCGGCTGAAGAAAGGACGAATGGTGGAATACCCGAAGTTGGTGAACTGGTCGCCGTTTTCGAGAAAGAACTGCCGCTTTTCAGGGAAGAACAACTCGTAGCGGCTGAGATTGGTCACCTGCTGGTCCACGTCGACTTGGGAGAAATCGGGATTCACGGTCAAATCCAGGTTGAGGGCCGAACTGAGGGCCACCTTCCCGTCGAGTCCGATGTCATGCCGGGTGGACGTCGGGGTGTTCGCTTCGTAGTCGCGGCTGGCGCCGCCGAGCGCATACGGGATCAACGAGATGTTGGGGCCCGGGGATGGAGGCGCCTCGTCCCACAGCAGAACGCCGGTCATCGCGAGCGCCGCGGTCGGAAACTGGCGCGGGACCGGAGTCCACGAGGATTTCTCGGTGGTCTTCAGATCCAGGCGGCTGAAATTGACGCCCCACCGCGTGATGCCCTTCTTATAACGAATGCTCTTGAAGGGTATGGCGATTTCCAGTTCGTAGCGATCCTCGTAGTTTTCTACCGCAGAGGTCCACTTGTTATCCCAACTCAGGTTCGCCTTGCCCCCTTCGTAGAGCAGGCCATCCCACTGCGCTCCCGCGGCGTTGACTCCGAAGGTAAAGCCATTGGTCTGGTCGTCGAAGGTGTCGAGGAAGAAGATGAAGTTGTCATTGTTGACAAACGACCAGTCCCGCTTGAGGGATTCGACCATATAGGGCCCTGGAACGTCGCCGTAATAGCAGATGGCGCTGAGGTACAACTGATGATCGTCGTAGGCCATGCGAACATCGGTTCGCACTTTCGCCCGGCCGGTGTCCATCGGCAAGACCATCCAAAAACTACTCACGACATCGGCCGATTGCCAAGCTGGTTCGTGCGCGCTGCCGTCAATAACGATCGGCGATGACGCACGATGAATGTGCAACTGGTACGCCTCGTTCTTTTTCTGTGCCGCCGCGCCCACTGAACCAGGAAGCAGGCACGCCCACAGCGCGATCCCATGGATGGCTGCTCGCGCGGCCAGCCGAGGCCGCAGCCTGGGTTTCCTGGATGTCCACAAAGCAGCCGCGGAGGCGGCACAGAAGGCCGCCATTTGCCGCCAGACGAACGTCCGGCACGAGTTCGCCTGAAAACCGATCATCCAGGTCAACTCAGCCACCTTGTGTTCCCTCGCATCGCCGCCACACTGCGTCCAGTCGCTTGCGCGATAACTTTCGCTGTACGGCGGAGGCCGGTCTCAATTTGCCGTATAATCCGAGGCTCCCATTTTAGCGTCAACCAACTGCGTGACTTCATGGAGACAAAGGCCGTCTCCCTCCATGAGCACCCCGGAAAACCGCCAAGACCGTGCCCTCCTGCCCGTTCGAATAACGAGCGGTCGCCCAGCGTCCAGGAATTGCCCAACGGCTGTGGCGCCGGTCACCCGGACGATGTCGAATCCGTGGTCAACTGCGTCCTGCATAAGCCGGGCGGGCTCGGGACGGCGCGGCGGCCACCACGCGATACTAAGAACATGCCCGCCGCTGCTGGACAAGCTGCTCTTCGGGTCCACAATCTCAGGAAGGCCTATAAGCAAGTCGTGGCCGTTGATGGCCTCGACCTCGAGGTACGGCCGGGCGAATGCTTTGGTCTGCTGGGGCCGAACGGCGCAGGAAAGACGACCACCCTCGAGATTTGCGAGGGGCTGACGTCCGCGGATTCCGGCGAAGTCGAGGTCCTTGGCCTGCGCTGGGACCAGCACGCTCGCCAACTGCGGCAGCGCCTCGGCATCCAGCTTCAGGAGACGCAACTTGCCGACAAGCTGACAGTCCGGGAGACGATCTGTTTGTTCGGCAGTTTCTTCCCGCGAGGACCCGAGCCGGACGAAGTTATCGGCCTGGTACAGCTCGGGGAGAAGAGCCGGTCGCGGGTGAGCGGCCTTTCCGGCGGGCAGAAGCAGCGTCTGGCACTGGCTTGCGCGCTGGTGGGCGACCCGGATCTGTTGTTCCTCGACGAGCCCACTACCGGGCTCGACCCGCAGGCCCGCCGGCAACTCTGGGATTTGATCGACCAGTTCCGCCTGGCCGGACGCACCATTGTTCTGACGACCCACTACATGGAAGAAGCGGAGCGGCTCTGCGAACGAGTGGCCATCATGGACCGCGGCAAAGTGATCGCGCAGGGGACGCCGAAAGAGCTGATCGCGTCGCTCGGCGCCGAACATCTGGTGGAGTTTTCGTCCAGCGCGCGCGCCGGGTCCGTGGACCTGGAGGCGCTGCGCCGTGTGGAGGCGGTTCTGGCGGTTCGAACGGAGAACGGCAGCGTGCAACTGCAGGTGAGGGAGTTGCACCGCGCCGTGCCTGCGTTGCTGGACGAACTCGGGCGGCAGGGTGTTGGGCTCACCGAGTTGCGCACCCACTCGGCGACCTTGGAGGACGTCTTCGTGGCCCTCACGGGACGGCACCTGCGCGATGAGTGACGTCACCACTGTCTTGAGGGGCGCATCGCAGCGAAGAGGTGCGTCGCGGCATCCGCTCGTCCAACTGACCCTGGTGCGTTTTCGCGAGTTCTGGCGCGAGCCTGAGGCCGTGTTTTGGGTCTTCATCTTCCCGCTCCTTCTGGCGGCGGGGCTGGGCCTGGCTTTCCGTGACCGCCCGGCGGACGTGCTCAAGATCGCGGCCGCCACGCCCGAGCTGGCCCAGGCGCTCGGGCGAGAGAAACTCTTGAATGTGAGGCAATTGCCTCTCGATCAAGCGGAGGAAGCTCTGAGAACGGGCAGGGTGTCGCTGGTCGCTGCCGCGGCGGCGGGCGGATCGGTGGTTTACCGGTATGACGATACGAATCCGGACGGCCGCGCGGCGCGCCTGCTGGCAGATTCGGCGATCCAGCGCGCGGCCGGTCGGAATCGACCCGGTTCCTCAAAGCGATCATCTGATTCGCGAGCCGGGCTCGAGATACATCGACTTTCTCATTCCCGGCCTGCTGGGGATGAACATGATGGGGAGCGGGATGTGGGGGATCGCGTTCGCGATCGTCGACGCCCGCCGTAAGAAGCTCATGAAGCGGCTGATCTCGACACCCATGCCGCGCCACTACTACTTGCTGTCATTCCTGCTTTCCAGGCTGGTCTTGCTGGTAGTGGAGGTCACCCTGCTGGTGGGCTTCGGCGTGGTCGTGTTCGGCGTGCCCGTGCGCGGTTCGCTGGCCGGCTTGGCTGTGCTGAGCGTCCTTGGCTCGGTGACCTTCTCTGCGTTGGGACTCCTGGTTGCCAGTCGTGTCCGCACCATCGAGGCCGCATCCGGCATGACCAACCTGGTAATGTTGCCGATGTGGATCGCCTCCGGTGTTTTCTTCTCGGCGGAGCGATTCCCCGATGCGCTGCAGCCCTGGATCCGTGCGCTCCCCTTGACGGCTCTTATTGATGCGTTGCGCGCCAACATGTTGCAGGGCAGCAGCCTCACACAACTGACACCGCAAATTGGGGTTCTCGCGGCATGTTGCCTGGGATGCTTCGTGGTGGCCCTGAAGCTGTTTCGCTGGAGTTAGTGGATACCGTTGGGTGCTCCGCGTCTGGGATCGCGTATGATGGTCACGCAGGAATAACATGACAAAGCGACGAGACTTCCTCAAAGGCTGCTCCCTGGGGGCGGCTGTTTCCGCATTGGGAAGCGCACGGGCCGCGGCCGCCGGACCGGACGCCGTGGTCATCGATCCCAAACCGTTATTCGACATTTCTCCTTACCTGTACATGCAGTTCATGGAGCCGCTCGGCTCGCAAGACGGGTCGGTGGAGGCGGCCTGGGATTACAAGAACGACGACTGGCTTAAGAGTTTTGTCGATGTGGTGAAGGACCTGGCCCCCGGCTCGATCCGCTTCGGCGGCATCTACTCGTCCTATTACAAGTGGCGCGAGGGCGTGGGTCCGGTGAAATCGCGGCCCTGGATCCACAACTACATGTGGGGCGGCAAGGAAACCAACCGCGTCGGGACGCACGAGTTCGTGGACCTGTGCCGCCGCACCGGCGCCGAGCCTTTCTACTGCGTCAACTTCATGAGCGATGGGCGTCCCGAGTACATCAAGACGTGGGACGGCCAGAACCGCTCCGGCGACGCCAAGGAGGCCGCCGACTGGGTCTCCTATGCCAACGACCCGGACAACCAGGAGCGCAAGGGCCACGGAGTCGCCCAGCCATACAACCTGAAGCTCTGGCAACTCGGCAACGAGACCTCCTACAGCGAGACGGGTTTCAACAAGGAACAAGCGATCGCGACTACGATCGAATTCGCCAAGGCCATGCGGCAGCGGGACCGTTCGATCCAGCTCATTGGCTGGGGCGACTGGGGGACCGGGGCCGCCGGGCGCGAACTCTGGGCCACCGACATGGCGAAGCGGGCCGGGGATCAACTCGACTACATCGCCTTCCACATGGGAGGACAGGGCCCGTCGCGCAAGGACTCGGTGCTCAGGGGCTACCAGTACCAGAAGTTCCCCGAGAAGGGCTGGGAAGAACTGATCGAGATCCGCCCCCAGATCGAGGCGAGGGTCAAGGAGATCGAAGACGCCGTTCGCGCCGTGACGCCCAAGCTGAAGATCGCCATCACCGAAGGTCACATGGGCTTGTTCCGCTCCTCGCTGCTCCCCAACTCGTGGCTGGTGGGCGTCTATCAAGCCCAGGTGTTCAACACCTACCAGCGGCACGGAGACATGGTGAAGATCGCCACCAACGCCGACTTCGAGGGCACCCGTTGGGCGAGTAATGCCGTCATGATTTCCGGCGGGACCAGCTACCTGAGGCCGGTCGCTTCCGTCATGCGCCTGTTCAAGCGCGTCAACGGGAAGCAGGGCGTGGCGGTGACCTCCTATCCGTCGGATCTCGACATCGCCGCCAGCCGGACCGGGAACAAGTTGTATCTCCACGTGGCGAACACGAACTACAACCGGTCCGTTGGGGCTTCCTTCTCGGTGCCGGGAATGACTGTCGGGGGAGGCAAGGTCTACGAGATCGCGCCCGAGGATCCCCTGGAATGCATTTACGAGGGCGCGCCGGATCTCTTCAAGCCCACGGAGAAGGCGATCGCGGCGGCGCCGGTGCTGAAGTGGACGTTCCCGGCACGGTCGGTCAGCGCGGTGGAACTCGATCTGAAGGCGTAGCGGGATCCTGAGGATTCTACCAGCTCAAGCGCAGCAGAGAGACTCCATGGCGGGGGAGGGGGAACTCGAGCCCGACGACGCCCTTCTCGGTCGACACCCAGCGCGGCGACTCCAGCAACTCGAGCTGCCCGGCAGCCTCCAGCTTTGCGTACTGCTCCGGAGTCGGGTTCTGCGGAGAGCCCATCGCCTTCCAGACGGTGTAGGCGTTGCTATGGTCCTCGTCGATCCGGAAGTGCTCCAGCCGGACCCTGTCCGACGGACGGTGGAATCCCTCCAAACTGAACCCGGACCGAGGCCGGCGGCGCCGACACGTCGTCGTCGTGATAGTTCCACACCATCACCGCCGCCTCGCGCTCTGCCACGGTCGCCATGCCGTCGATGTCCGGCTGCTGGCGGACACTTCGTTTCAAAATCTCATCGACGCCCAGTGCGCCGTCGCTGGTCACCTTCACGCGGTTGCCGCGCATCAGCCCGGCCATACGGAAGATGTTCATCACCGGCTTATCGATCCCGTTGGTGGCCAGTGACCGGAATCCGTCGAAGTAGGGCTGGCCCTCGAATTCGAAGGCCCAGGTGAGAAGTCCTTCCAGGTTCACGCCGTGCCTGTCCGCCAATTCGATGCTGTGTTTCAGCATCACCGCCGTGTTGCTCGGATAGAGAGTCGTATTCCGGTAGGCGTTCTGCGGATAGATCCGGGCCGAACATGCCGCGCAACCCTCCGGGTCCCACTCACTGAGGATGACGGGCAGGCTCCTTGAATCCGGGGAACGAAGCCACGATCTGGTAACCCGTGTTGACGCTGTTCAGCTCGGCCGAGGTCCCCATCTGGATGCGTCCCGACACCACCCGGGGCGAACCCTTGGCGTGAAAGCTGATGAAGTCCAGCGGTGCGCCGGTCTTGCCGGTGACGTAGTTCTTACCTTGCTGGCAGTGCTCCAGGAACTGCCGCAGGAACTCCGCCGCCTTGGCGGCGCCGGGTCCCGTCGTGCCGGGCCCCCCGACTCGGGCCGTGGGCAAGGCCCGCTTCACGGCGTCAGCCGTGTAGTCGTAGAGCTTGTTGTACTCCTCCGGCGTGCCCTGCCAGTAGCCGATGTCCGGCTCGTTCCACAATTCCCACCACCAGCTCTCCACCTCCTGCCTGCCGTAGCGCGAGACCGAGTGCCGCACCCATTGGTACACCAGTTCGCCCCACTTCGCGTAGTCTTTCGGCGGATAGGCCCAGCCTGTGTAAATTGCGTTGTACTGCTTGTCCGGGGCCCAACTGTGCTGGTAGGGCTCGGGCTTCACGGACATCGCTTTGGGCATGAAGCCGATTTCCACCATGGGTTTGCCGTTCGCCTGGAGGTACGTCTCGAAGATCCGGTCCACAAGGGTCCAGTCGTATACCGGCTTGCCCGAAGCGTCTTCGGTGTACGCGTTGGTCGAGCCCCACTTGAGCGCCGGCGTGCCGTCTCCCGTCACCAGCAGACTGTGGGCACGGAAGTAGGCCGGTGTGGACGACGTCTCGGACAACTCAGCGACAAGCTTCCGGCCGTGCTGCATGTAGGTGTAGTTCGGCTCGTCGTATCCGAAGTAGCGGAAGGCGTTCGACCACAGGCCGGCGCGGGCCGCCGCGTCGACGCGGATTGTCACCTTCTGTTGCGCTTGCGCCGGGAGGGCAAGCAGCAAGACGATACCAAGCATCCCAAACCGTCGGGTCATCAACAGCCTCCCTATTCGAGGACATTGAACTGGGATTGTTGCGCGAGGCGCAGCGGGTCAGGCTGCATCGCCGCCCCCCAGCCCCATCATCGCTGACAGGGAGGATGGTTGGCTTGGACCGCGAGGCCGGACTGGCTGTCATTGAGGGCTAGCCGGACCGGCATTCGCGGTCAATTCACTCACCCATCGCTGCATGCGGCGATAGTGCGACCCCTTCCAGTAAGTTCTTCCGCACTGCGGGCATTGGCGAAACTCCTCACATGACGCGGCGGTGCGCGGCCGGAGCAAGTGCCGTACTTGTTCTTTTGGAACTTCCGCCAGGACGCCGTTGCATGCCATGCAGCGCGTGAAGGGACGGACCGAACGGGCCAGGTCGAAGCGTTCCAGAATCTCGGCAAGCTGGTGGCGGCTAGCGGTCTGCCGCACCAGGTACCCGTGAGTGACGGCGCTGCGTTTGAGCAGCCCGCGATCTCGGGTGAGCAGGATGCGTCGTTGTTCGGAAGAGACTTGGGCCAGTTCCGAGTCGCAGGAGCAGTTCCCATACACGGCGTCGAAGCCGAGCATGCGCAGATAGGCCGCCAGCCTGCCCAGATGCACATCCAGGACGAACCTCGGCTCGCGCAGGGCCTCACGGCGGACTCTCAACTCCGGCGTGACGTCGAACGATTCGAACATGGGATACACAGCGATTCGATCGCCGTTTCGGACTACATAGGAGAACGGGACGGACTCACCGTTCGCAATGATCAGCTCAACCTCGGTGTGCGGCACGCCGAAACTCTCGATCAAGTCCTTCACCCGGCCGGGCACAAAGAACGACTTCTCCAGAGTCTGTAGCGCCGGTCCCGGGGAAGGTGGTCGTTCAGTTCGGCGTAAAACCGGAGGTTGACGTGAGCGGGTGACGGCTCCACATCCTCAATGCTAGCGCCGCCGGCAAGAGTCGAGAACCGCTCAAGTTGGATGCTGCAGCGCTTCCGCCGCGGCGGTGGGCCTTGCGCCCGGACGCGGACGAGCCCGGGTCGCCGGCGTCGCTCGGGAAGGGCGGGATGAGGAAGCTGGCTTCAGCGGAGGACCTTGAGTATAGAATGGAGGGTGCCCGGGATCCGAGAACGGAGATCTTCGTGAATATGAGAATCCTTTGGATGGTTGGTTTGCTTTCTTGCTCGCTGATGGCGCGCGAACCGCTCGCACAGCGTATAGGCCATGGAGATTGGGCCAAAGCCCGGCAGAGTACGGGCGTTCACGCCGGAGCGGGAACCCTGGGTATCCAGACGCTCCTGAACCGTGAGGCGATCACTGGCCTGAACTTCATGCATTATGGGCCTCTTGCAGCCAAGAGTTCGATTGGCGCCCACTTCCACAATGACAGCGAGGAGATGTTCCTGATCCTCGACCAGGACTGTGAGTTTACGATCGACGGACACACGGCACTTCTGCCGGCCCCGGTGGGAGTCCCTTGCCAGTGGCGGCGCTCACATGCGGTCTACAATCCTACTGACGCACCGGCGGCGTGGGTGAACTTCAACGTGCGCATGGGAGCAGCCCAGCCACGCCCAATGGCCACGGGCTGGCTGGCGAACTTTCTCAGCGACCCGACCGCCACCTTCAATATCGGAGACGACCGCGTGGGTGCGCGCTTGGATAAGCAGCCGCCTTTTGTGACCACCCAGCGAATGACGCGGCAGACGGCGCGTCCAGTGTCGAGCATGAACGGAGGCACGGGGACGGTGCTGTACCGGCGGGGGCTTGGCCCATCGGTGTTCTACTCAAACTGGGCATACGTGGATTACTATTTGGTCCCCCCTGGTGCCTCCATAGGGTCTCACGTCCACAATGGCGTGGAAGAGGTTTATCTGGTGATAAACGGAGAGGGCACCACCCAGGTCAACGACGAAAGCGCACCCCTGAAGAAGGGAGATGCCGTGCCGATTCGCGTCAAGGATGTGCATTCGTTTGCGAACTCGGGCAGCGTCGACTTGGAGTTCATCGTCTACGGGGTCGCGCTGGAGAAGGGCAAGCTGGATATCGCCGACGCGAAATAGACCTGGCTATCTGGGACTCGTTATTCTCCACAGGCCGAGGCGAGTCAGGGCCCGGCCCGGCCCCAGTGCTCGCGAGGATTCCAGCAGAACACGTTGGACCGATCCTGGATCTCCGAGAGCGACCGGCCAGAGATCATAGGATATGCCTTCTTGTGTAGCCGGATTTCCACCGCCCACTGTGCGGTTTCCATGCCGTAAGGGAAGCAGTGGACGAAGACCGGCCCCTCCACCTGGGCGGCAAAGTCAACCAGCCGTTCCGTCGGTGCCGCCAACTCCAAGAACTGCGCCTGTTTTCGCGTCCAGAGATAGGCGATGTTGTGTACGATGATGACCGCCGCAAGCGCCCAGCTCATCCACGAACGCCTCACGAACCTCTCCCTGAATCCCCAAAAAGCGGCTGAAACCACGATCGCCAGGCCGACACTGGCAAAGTAAGTATGGCGGCTCGGCACGCGGGGCATGTAGGTGAGGAAGCAATAGGGCAGGAGGGTGATACCCGCCCAGGCGGCTCCGAGGATCGCCAGACGCGTCCTGCCTCGAGATCGCCACACCAACAGTGCCAGTATGCTCAGCCACCCCCAGATCCAAAACAAACGCCCCATGCTGTTCATCCACGTAATCCAGAACGGGGCCTGTAAAGAGAACGTGCCGACGTCGTTGAAATGCACGTGAGTAGCTCGATTGGCGAAGATCAACAGGAAGTAGCCCAAGGCCACGACGGCAAAAGGGAAGGCAGCGATTAGTATTTGGCGCCACCTTGTCCCTTCAAAGACCGCAAGCAGAATCAGCAGAGGGATCAGGGCCACGGCCGACTCCTTCGACAGAAGCGCAAGGAGGTAGAAGCAGAAGCTTCCCCCAAGAAACCTCATCCGCTTCGACGCGAGCCACCGCAACCAGCAAAGGACGCACAAGAGCACAAAAAGGAGGTTCACAGCCTCGTGGACGGCGGCGTACCACATGACGGCCTCCTGGTGGCCCTCCTGCACCGCGAAATACCCTGCGGCGACAGCCGAATACTTCCATCCAAACTTCTTCCATGCCCCCAAGGCGAAAACCAACCAGACGTTCAAGACATGCAGCGCGAGGCTGCTGAGGTTGAAAGCGAGTGGATTCACTCCGAAGGCTTTGTCGGTCCAGTAGGTCAGGAGGAGCGAGGTGGCCCTACAGCGGTATAGCGCGTCAGAGGCGAGAGCCCGCCAGCCTGACACCGGGCCGTATTCCCTGGCGAAGTGGATCTGCACGTAGTCGTCCGAAATGAGGGGCAGGCTCAAGGACGGAAGGTAAGTGATGATCGCCAGCGCGGCCAGCAGAAGCGCGATTCTGAACTGGTAGGCTGTCCACGGTTCCGCGATCTTGGCGTTTTGTATCATTGATTCCTTTTAATGAATCTACTACGATCCTGACTCAGTGTGCACAGGGGCAGCGGAGGCCGTTGGATGTACAATCGACGGTGACCAGCCAGCGACGGAAATCCCGGTTAGAATCGGATTCTGAAACAGGAGGCGATCTTGCGAACCAAATCGCGCGCTTTGGGTCTGGCGTGGTTGCCATGGCTCATTTTGCACAGCCCGGCTGCCGCGGCCGGCCTGCCTCCCCACCCCCGCCTGCTTTTCGACGCCGCCGGTGTGACGCGGTTGAAAGCACGGGTTCAGCAAGCGCCCTGGGACGCTCAGTGGAACACCTTTCGAGCCGGCTATGACGCCGCCATCGAAGAGAAGATCGAGCTACCTCCGCGAGGTGGAAACTGGTTCCACTGGTACGTCTGCCCGCGCCACGGCGAGCGGCTCACCACGGGCAGGCGACTCGGGCCGTGGGAGTGGGAGCACATCTGCCCCGTTGACCGCGAAGTATTGCGCGGCGATTCCTCTCGCCCTGACCGGGATTTTGACGGCGTCGTGATGAGCGGCGCCCACGACCGTTACGCTCGCGCCGTCCGCGACGGCGGCATCCTCTTCCAGGTCACGGCGGACCAGCGCTATGCGCGCCGCGCCCGCGAAATCCTGTTGGCTTACGCGGCCAGGTATCTCGACTATCCCTTGCACAACACCAACGGCGAACCAAAGGTGGGCGGCGGGCGCGTCCACCCTCAGACGCTGGACGAATCCGTCTGGCTGATCCCCATGACGCAAGGTGCCGATCTCATCTGGGACGCCCTTTCCGAGGCTGACCGCCAGACGCTTGCGCAGAAGTTGTTCCTCCCCGCGGCGCGCGACGTGATCTTGCCGCATCGCATGGGGATCCACAACATTCAGTGCTGGAAGAACAGTGCCGTGGGCCTTACCGGTTTCCTACTTGGCGACGATGCGCTCATCTCGGCGGCCATTGACGATTCCGACCGCGGTTACCGCGTCCAGATGACAAAAGGCGTCCAACAGGATGGCGTTTGGTTCGAGGGCGCGTGGGGGTACCACTTCTACACTCTCAGCGCTCTCTGGCCGCTCACCGAAGCGGCGCGGAACAACGGCGTCGATCTGTACGGAGAGCCTCTGAAGAAGATGTTCGAGGCTCCCATTCAGCTTTCCATGCCCAACCTGCGGCTTCCCGCGTTCAACGACAGCGCCGAGACCGGCGTCCGCAACGGCCTGTATGAGTTGGCCTATGCCCGTTACCGCGATCCCGTCTACTTGATTGCGCTGGCCGGAGCGGGTCGCGCCAACGATTTCGCGCTGTGGTTCGGCGCGGACCGCTTCCCGGCGGAACAGCCCGCGCCCCTCGCCAGCCGCAACTTCGTCTCATCCGGCTACGCCATTCTCCAGCGCGGCGCCGGCCCGCAGGCGACCTGGCTTTGTCTCAAGTACGGCCCGCACGGCGGCGGGCACGGCCACCCCGACAAGAACAACTTCATCCTGTATGCGCGGGGCCAAGTCCTTTTTCCCGACCCCGGAACCCGCCCCTACGGTTCGCCGCTCCACGCCGAGTGGGACCGCGTAACCATGGCCCATAACACTCTGCTGGTCGATGAGACTTCGCAATCGCAGGCCACCGGGAAATCTCTGGCGTTCGGCTCCGATGGCGGCGTGGACTACGCCATGACCGATGCAGGCACTGTGTATCCCGGCGTCAGGTTCATCCGGACCGCGGCCTTGTTGCGCGAGAACCTGGTGGTTTTTGTGGACCGCATCAGTGCCGACCGGCCTCGCACCTTCGACCTCGCCGTTCACCATGCGGGCCAATGGGGGAAACTGCCAGAGGGAAAGCCCGCCACGCTCCCGGCCAAAGAGGGCTACCAGCATCTGCGGGACGTCTTGGCGCGGGATCTGGTGGAAGGCGTCGCCTTGCCCCTCGATCTCGCCGGTGGACAGCGTAGCGCCATCGTGCTGGCCGGTGGCGACTCTACTGAAGTGATCACCGCGACCGGAGTGGGCCGCAGCACGGAAGACCGCATTCCTATCGCCATCTTCCGGCGCAGGGCCCGCCAGACCACCTACGCATGGGCCGCGTCGCTGGACGGGTCGCCCGTCAAGCTCGCGGTCACATCCCAGGACGCCGGCGTGGTGTCCGTGCGCGTAGAAGCTTCGGGCGCCTCCTGGCTGCTCACCATCGACACGGAACACCCCGCGGTCCGCGTGACGCCGTAGGTTCGCGGCCGTGCGCAAATGGCACAGTCGTCAGGCGACCCACAGATCCAAAAACTCACGGGCAGGTATCTCGAGGAGCCTCGAGGGATCCTCGAACAGGCCGAGAATCCGCTCCACCGCGCCTGCGGCCAGGTGGGCTGAGATTGCGCGCTGGAACTTGGCGCCCAGCAGGGGAGTACTTTCGGCGCGGCGGCGCCGGTGGCCGATGGGATATTCGACTTCAATTCGCCCCGTGGAGGATCCGTCTTGGAAGAACACGCGGACGGCGTTGGCGATCGAGCGCTTTTCCGGGTCTAGATAATCGCGCGTGAAACGGTCGTTCTCGACGACGTGCATTCTCCCGCGAAGCTCGTCGATGCGCGGATCGGCGGCGGCCTGGTCTTCGTAGTCTCTCTGCCGTGAGGCCGCCTTTGAGGAGCGCCACCGCTGTCATGTACTGGAGACAGTGATCGCGATCTGCCGGATTTGACAGCGGTCCGGTCTTGTCGATGATACGCCTGCCTGCTTCCTGGGTCTCGATCTCGATCCGTTCGATCGTGTGCAGCCGGTCCTTCACAGCGGGATGCAACTGGACGGCGCCTTCCACCGCGGTCTGAGCATGGAACTCGGCGGGATAAGAGACCTTGAACAGAATGTTCTCCATGACGTAGCTTCCGAGCGGCTGTGCCAGTGTGATCTCTTGGCCTCGGAAGAGAACCTCCTGGAACCCCCAACGCCTGGCCGACAGCGCCGACGGATAACCCATATCGCCGCGGAGGCTGTGAAGCGCCAGCCAGACGCCGCGACTGGTGGCATCGCCGGCCGCCCAACTCTTGCGCGGGCCCGTGTTGGGGGCGTGGCGATACGTGCGCAGCGCCCCGCCGTCGATCCACGCGTTGGAAAGAGCATTGACGACCTCGTCACGCCCTCCGCCGAGCATGGCGGCCGCAACCGCCGACGTGGCGACGCGCACCAGCAAAACGTGATCGAGCCCCACGCGATTGAAGCTGTTCTCAAGAGCGAGCACGCCTTGGACTTCGTACGCCTGAACCATCCGCCTCAGAACGTCCCGAATGCGGATGTCCCGTCCCTGGCGGCTCAGGTAATCGGCTACGGCCAGAATTCCCCCCAGGTTGTCCGAGGGATGGCCCCATTCGGCCGCGAGCCAAGTGTCGTTGTAATCCAGCCAGCGGATCATCGCACCGATGTTGAACGCGGCCCGCACCGGGTCAAGTTCGTATCCCGTGCCGGGCACGCGCGCCCCTCCCGGCATGCCGGCGCCCGGCACGACCGGCCCGAGCAGCTTCGTGCAAGCCGGGAATTGGAGTGCCAACATGGCACAGCCCAGGGAATCCATGAGGCAGAGGCGCGCCGTCTCCATCGCCTCGCTGTCGGCGGCGGGATCGAAGGTAAGCACGTAGTCTGCTATCTCGGTGAGCAGCGGGTCCGGCGCGGGACGCCGGGCGTCGCGCGGATCTTCGGTCATCGCGTCAGGCTCGCGCCTCGATCGGCTGCCACTCGCGCTTCTCGGGTCCTGTGTAATCCGCGGTAGGCCGGATCAGCACGTTGTTGGCACGCTGCTCCAGGATGTGGGCGGACCAGCCGGTGATGCGGCTCAGGACGAAGATGGGCGTGAACAACGGGGTGGGGATTCCCATCGTGTGATAGGCCGAGGCGCTGAAGAAGTCCAGGTTCGCGAAAAGCCGCTTCTCGTCCCACATCACCGCTTCGACGGCGGCGGAGACTTCGTAAAGCAGCGTGTCCCCGGCGGCCTCCGAGAGCCGCCTGGACCAGTCTTTGATAATCGCGTTGCGCGGGTCGCGCTCCCGGTAGACGGCGTGTCCGAAGCCCATGATCTTCACCTTCTGGGCGAGCATCTCCTTCAAAGCGGTGCGCGCCTGGTCCGGCGTCTGGAAGCGCTGGATCAACTCCATGGCCGCTTCGTTGGCGCCGCCGTGAAGCGGTCCACGAAGCGTGCCGATCCCCGCACCGACGGCGGAGTAGAAGTCCGAAAGCGTCGAGGCGCAGACCCGGCAGGCAAAGGTCGAGGCGTTGAACTCATGCTCGGCGTACAGGATGAGCGAGGCGTTCATGGCCTGGCGGTGAAGCTCGCCCGGCTTTCGGCCGTGAAGCAGGTGCAGGAAATGGCCGCCGACCGAGTCGTCGTCCGTTTCGGTTTCGATGCGCTTGCCCTCCGTCGCGAACCTGTGCCAATAACAGAGCATCGATGGAAAAACCGCCAGGAGGCGATCCGCTACATCTCGCCCACGGCTGAAATCCCCCTCCGGCTCCAGGACGCCGAGCATGGAACAGCCGGTGCGCAGGACATCCATGGGATGGGCGTCCTTTGGAATTCGCTCGAGCGTCTCTTTAAGAGCCTGTGGCAGGCCGCGCAGCCGCGAAAGCCGCAGGAGGTAGGCGTCGAGCTCGGCGCGGTTCGGCAGCTTGCCGTAGATCAGCAGATACGCGACCTCTTCAAAGAGCGCGTGCTCGGCGAGTGTCTCGATGGGATAACCGCGGTAAGTGAGGCCGACGCCCGCTTTACCGACAGTCGCGATCGCGGTCTGGCCCGCGGACTGGCCGCGCAGCCCCGCGCCCGTGGCCTTGCCGCCCGAAGTCTTGACGGCCTGTTCTTCAACGCTCATGACCGTTCCTTTCCGGCGGACAGTTTATCGAACTGGCGCTCGTAGTCGAGATAGCGCAACACCTCGTAAAGTTCGGTGCGGGTCTGCATGGAGCTCAGCAGGCCCTTCTGCGTGCCGTCGGCCCGGAGCGCCTCGTAAACCTTCCGGGCGGCTGCGCTCATGGCTCGAAACGCGGTGAGAGGGTAGACCACCATGCGCACACCGGCGTCCCGAAGTTCACCCACCGTGAAGAGTGGCGTCACTCCGAACTCAGTGATATTAGCCAGCACCGGGACTTCCAAATCCGCGGCGAAGATTCGATAGTGATCGAGGGTGGTCGCGGCTTCCAGAAATATGGCGTCGGCGCCCGCCTGGACGTATCGGTGCGCCCGTTCGAGGGTCGCTTCCAGCCCCTCGGCGGCAAGAGCGTCGGTGCGGGCGGCGATGACGAACGACGGGTCGGTCCGGCCATGCACAGCGGCTTTGACGCGGTCCGACATCTCCGCGGCGGAGACCAACTGCTTGCCAGGGCGATGGCCGCAGCGCTTCGCCATCGCCTGGTCCTCAATATGACACCCGGCTGCGCCGGCGCGTTCCAGTTCCCGAATGGCATGAGTAATCATGGGAGCAGCGGGCCCCCAGCCCGTGTCCGCATCGACCAGCAGGGGCAGTGATGTGACGCCGGTGATGCGCCGCACATCCTCGCAGACGTTGGTCAGAGTGGTCAGCCCCAGATCCGGCAATCCGAAGGAAGCGTTGGCTACGCCCGCCCCCGAGAGGTACAGCGCCCGGAAACCGGCCCGCTCGGCCAGCAGGGCGCAATAGGCATTGATGGCTCCGGCCAATTGGAGCGGCCGCTCCGCCTCCATTGCGGCTCGGAGCGCGGCGCCGGGGCTACGAGGTTGAATGGGATTGAGCTGGCATCTGCCCAGGGCCAGATTCTACTCTTCATTATATGCTTGGCGAGCGCGTGCGGTACGCTGAAAAGAGAGGGGCACGTCCATGCGACCTGTCGCGATCGTGGGCATCGGAAAGACGCCGTTCGGCGCATTCCACGGACCGCGACCTGCGGAGCCTGGGCGTGGAAGCCGGCCTGAAGTGCCTGGAAGACGCGGGCGTCAAGCCCTCGCAGGTGGAAGCATTCTACCTGGGCAACTTCGCCGGGCCGTCGTTCTCCGGGCAGAACCATCTCGCGCCGTATGTGGCCGGTGCTATGGGAATCGAGGGCGTTCCCGCCACGCGCTTCGAGGCCGCCTGTGCTTCGGGCGGTTCCGCATTCTTCCACGCGTATTCCAGCGTCGCCGCCGGTTTGTACGACGTCGTTCTGGTCACCGGGGTCGAGAAGATGACCTCGCAGGCGACGCCACGAGTGTCCGAAATCCTGGCAGGCGCTGGAGATCTGGCGGGCGAAATCAAGGCCGGCGCGACCTTCGCCGCGCTGTTCGCCATGATTGCGCGCCGCCACATGCACCAGTACGGGACGACCAGGGAACAGATGGCCGCCGTGGCAGTCAAGAACCACGCCAACGCTTTCAAGAACCCGTACGCGCACTTGCACAAGTTGATCACGCTGGAGCAGGCGCTCGCCGGCAAGCCCATCGCCGAGCCGCTGACCATCTACGACTGCTCGCTCATCAGCGACGGCGCGGCTTCGGTGCTGCTCGCGCCGCTCGAGCGCGCCCGGGAATTCGCCGGCAAGCCGGTGCTGGTCGCCGGCATCGCGCAAACCTCCGGTCCCGTGGCGCTCGATCAGCGGGAGGACATCACCACGTTTGCGGCGGTCAGGAAGGCCGCGGAGAAGGCGTACAGGATGGCGGGCGTTACCGCGGCGGACATCCAGTTTGCCGAACTGCATGACTGCTTCACGATCGCCGAGATCATGGCGATGGAGGACGTCGGTTTCGTCAAGCCGGGCGAGGGCGGGCCTTACGTGCAGCAGGGCGCCACCGCGCTCGGGGGCGAGCGGCCGGTCAACGCAAGCGGCGGGCTGAAGGCGAAGGGCCATCCGGTGGGTGCCACCGGCGCGGCGCAGATCTGCGACGTGGTCGAGCAGATCCGCGGGGCAGCGGGGGAGCGCCAGGTGAGGAATCACGACCTGGGGCTGGCGCAGAACCTGGGTGGTTCGGGCGCCACGGCGGTCGTGACGATCTTGAGGGCAGTGTGATGACGGAGCAGCCGCTCGGTTCGGGCAAGATCTACACGGAAACGGTGGTGTGGGCCGCGCCCGAGGCCCACGTGAAGGACGCGCCCTATCAGATGGCCATCGTTCTGCTCGACGCGGGCGGACGCGTCACGGCCCGCATTCTCGGAGACCGCGTGCAAATTGGGGACGCGGTCACCTTCGCGGAATACCGCGACGGTGTGCCCTTCTTTCGGAAATAGGCATGAGGATCTCCTTCATGATTTCCGACGTGCCCGCGCCAATAGTGTAGAGCCGCAGGTCTCTCCAGATTCGCCCGATGGGATACTCGGTGGTGTAGCCGAAACCTCCGAAGATCTGCATGCAATCGTAGGCGACACGCTGCGCCAGCTCGGAAGTGAAGAGCTTGGCCATGGTCACTTCTTCCACCGCCGGCCTGCCGCGATTCACGAGATCGAGGGCGCGGTACGTCAGCCAGCGTGCGGCTTCGACGCTGGTGCGGTGCTCGGCGATCTTGTGCCTCCAGACCTGGTTGTCGAGGACGTGACGTCCGAAGACCGTCCGTTGCTTGCCGTATTCGATGGCCAGTTCCAGGGACCGGTCCATGAACGACAGCACCAGCAGTGAGGTCGCCAGACGCTCTCCCTGAAGGTGCTCCATCAGGTAGTAGAAGCCGCGGTTCCGCCGGCCCAGCAGGTAGCGTTTGGGGATATGGCAGTCGTCGAAGAAGAGGTGCGCGGTGTCGGAAGCGACGTGTCCTACCTTGCTGATCCTCCCGCCCACGGAAAAGCCCTTCACGTCCGTCGGAAACAAGATGAGCGAGATGCCCCGGTGCCGGCTCTTGGAGGTGCGCGCCGCCAACACGATGAAATCGGCGATGGCGCCGTTCGTGATCCAGAGCTTCTGGCCGCTGATCACCAGTTCGTCGCCTACCTCTCGCGCGGAGGTGCGCATCGCCGCCACGTCGGAGCCGCACTCCGGCTCGCTGATCCCGAGTGCCGCGATGCGATCGCCCAAGCACCGCCGGCTGGAGAAACTCGCGCTTCTGATCGGCGCGGCCCAGCTTGTCGATCAGAGGGATCGTGAGATCGGCCTGTACCATGAGGCCGATGTTGAGGCTGGGGAAGTCCGTGTATCGCAGAGCATCGTAGGCGGCGGCGCTGGCCCACCAGTCCATCTCCGCTCCGCCCCACTCCGGGGAGATGCGGATGCCGAACAGGCCCAGCTCCGCTGCTTTCTTGAAGAGCTCCCGCGGGTATGCGTGCGCGTCCTCCCAGTCCTTGGCGTAGCGGGCAATCTCATCGCGGCAGAAGCGCTTGATGGTGGCACGGAACAGTTCGTGTTCTTCGGTGAAGTAGGGGTACTCCCTCCGATCGGCAAGTACGGTGTCTTCGACAATCATCCGCCCCTCCGTTCATCAACCTCTGTGCGACGGCCACTCCGGCTTGCGCTTCTGTCGAAAAGCCAGGACGCCCTCCCGAAAATCCGCCGAAGCGTGCGCTCCTCGGCGGAACCTCCTCGCCAATTTCGCGGCCGCCGTGGAATCCAGTCCCACAACCTGCTGCGCGAAGGATAGCCCCTGTTCGATCGCCGTGACGCTCCCGTCCGCCAGGTCCAGTGCGATCCGCTCAGCCCGCTCGTGCAGCGCCCCAGGCTCAACCACTACATCCACGATGCCAATACGGCAGGCCTCATCCGCGTCCACGATACGCGCCGTCAAGGCCATCTCCGTGGCCTTTCTGAGCCCGGTCGCCGCCGCCACGACCGGCATGATCACGTACGGCCACAGACCGATGCGCACTTCCGGCAGCCCGAAACTCGCGTCGGAAGAGGCAACGACGATGTGTGCGTTGAGTGCCAGGCCCAGTCCTCCGGCCACCGCCGCCCCTTGCACGGCCGACACCATGGGCTTCCAGATCTGGGCCCCGATCGAGAACAGCTCCTGATGCAGAGGCAGCATCTGGTCGGGATCCGTCTCGAGCGCCTCCGTGAGGTCCATGCCGGAGCAGAAATCCTTCCCATTGGCATCCAGGAGAATGGCGCCGACGGTGCGGTCCGAAGCCGCCTCGCGTATGGCCTCGAGCAGACTCCGGCACAAGGCCACATCGAGCGCATTGCGCTTGTCCGGGACGATTGAGGGTCAATCGCCGGAGCCGTCCCTGACGTGCTAATCAGCAAGCTCTCGTTCATCCAGTTCGATCTCCATTGCGAGCAGTGCGGAAGCCAGCGTCTTGCCTTGCGCATCTGTCCGCAGCGATACCGTGCCTCCGCCGCCAAGCGCTCGATGCAGGACGAAATTCAACGCGCCGAGATTGGGCAACTCGTACCGCTCCACCGGGCCTTTTACCCGATCCGAAAAGAAGTGCAGCACCCGCTCCGCGGTCACTTCGCGGACGAGAATGGGATAGTGCTCAGGTCGCCAGGCGATGACGCCGATGTTGGCGACGTCCCCTTTATCGCCGGATCTGGCGTGAGCCAGGCGTGAGAGCGGCGCGGTCATTCGACCACCTCCACCCTCGGACGAATTTCAGATCGCGGGATCAACGCGGGCCAGTAGGACACGATCTCGCGCACCGGCGGACGGCCCTCCCCGTAACCCGTGGCCCCCGGGGGGCCGCTCAATACGAGCGGGATCAACTCGCGGGTGAATCTCTCCACCGCGTCGCGGTCCCGACCCCGAACGCCGATCCGCAACTGCAACTCCGGAACCTCCCCCGCTCGCGGCGCTGCGGCGCCGTGGCAGGCGTCAACGCCGAGGAACTCGGTGTAGATCTCGTCGAACACCAGCCCCAGCCGCTCGATCCGCCGGCGCACGATGCGGTCCGCTTCACGAGCTTTGTCCAGCGCGTCCGGCCAGGTGTAGACCAAGGTTCCGACGGCCTTCCAGCCATCTGAGTAGTTGATGGAGAGTTTCAGAAAATCGGTTGGAGCCGAGCCGCTCGCGCGGGTTACGCGCACACGGTCCGGTCCGTCGTCTTCCACACGCACGCTGGTGAAGTCCGTCACACAGTCCGGCCCGTAGTAAGCGCGGGGATCTCCAATCTCATAGAGCAACTGCTCCTTGACCGAGTGGGAATCCACGCGTCCGCCCGACCCAGGATGCTTGGTGACCACGAAGCTTCCATCAGACTCCATCTCGACGATGGGGTAGCCGATCTCCTCGAGGTTGGGGAGGCTCTGCCAATTCGCCAGCGAATTTCCGCCGGTGACCTGCGCGCCACACTCGATGATGTGTCCAGCCACCATGCCGGCCGCCAGCAAGTTGTGGTCTTCGGGCCGCCAGCCGAAGCTGTAGATGGCCGGGGCGAGCGCCAGAGCGGCGTCCGCGCACCTTCCGGACAGCACCACGTCGGCTCCCGTTCGCAGCGCGTCTGCGAGCGGAAACGCTCCCAGGTAAGCGTTCGCGCTCAGGATGCGCTCGCGGATGGAACGGAGCGGCTCGCCGGTGTCCATGTTGATCATCGGATAGCCGTTCTCGAGGAACTCGCCAATCCGGTCGGTGACGTCGTCGCCCAGCACCACCGCCACCTTCAGATCAGGCGCCAGGCGCCGGACTTCCCGCGCGCAAGCCAGAGGATTCAGGCCACCCGCATTGGCCAGCACCTTGATCCGGCCCTCCCGCAGCTTTGGGGCGATGCGGGCCATCAGTGGGGGAAAGTCACGCGCATAGCCGAAGGCCTGATCCCGGCGCCGCTGTTTCTGGAGAATGGCCATGGTGACTTCGGCCAGGTAATCGAGAGTAAGGAAGTCAATCGGCCCTTGCTCCACTAGCCGGACCGGCGCTTCCAGCCAATCCCCCCAAAAGCCCTGGCCGTTTGCGATTCGAATCATGGCATGAGATCCAGCGCCAGATGCCCGCGCCTCGGATTGGAGGTCACGACTTCGAGCAGAAAGGACAGGATCGGACGGGTCTCCACCGGATCGATGATTGCATCCACGTGCCCGCGCGCCGCCGCGTAGGTGGCGTCCAGCCAGCGCTCGTAATCGGCTTTGGTCTGATCGATGGAGCGTTCCAGATCCGGCGAAAGCGGTTGACCGGAGGCCCGCTGCCTCTCGATCTCGGGGCCATGCATTGCCCGGATGGCGGAATCGCTCTCCATGACCCCGATGCGGGCCGTCGGCCATCCCAAAGTGAAATCCGGATCGAAGCCCTGTCCAGCCAGCGCGTAGTAACCCGCTCCGCTGGCATGGTTGATCGTGAGGACGATCTTCGGCACGGTGGCGCAGGCCATGCTCTCCACCATCTCGGCCCCCGCCCGAATGATGCCCTCGCTCTCAGCCGTGGTGCCGACCATGAAACCCGATGTGTCCTGCAGGTAGATCAGCGGCAGTCCGTGGCGTTCCGCGTTCTCGACAAAATACGACACTTTCCGCGCGGATTCGGTGTAGATGATGCCGCCCACTCGGGGCGCCCCGGCCGTCTTGACGAAGCCGCGGCGGTTGGCCACCAGCGCCACCGGAATTCCGTCCAGGCGCGCGGTGGCGCAAAGCATCTCCCGTGCGTAATCCGGCTGGAACTCCAGGTAGTCGTCCGCATCGAAGATGGAGGCCGCGATGCTCTCCATTTCGTACGGCAGACGGTGGTCCGGCGGCAGGACGGAGTAGAGATCCGCGGGTGGACGCGCCGGACCTTTTCCCCCGGCATGCGGGGCAGGCGGCGGCAAATCGCGGAACAGTCGCCGGATGAGGCTGAGGCAGCCGGCGTCGTCGTCGGCCGCGTAGTGCGCGACGCCGCTGGTACGAGTATGTAACTCAGCGCCGCCCAGGGTCTCGGCGTCCGCCTCTTCACCGGTGGCCCCGCGCACCAGGTTGGGACCTCCCAGGCCCATGAAGCTGGTGCCCTTCACCATGACGATGACATCGCTCAACGCGGGCATATAGGCGCCGCCGGCGATGCAGGGGCCCATGACGGCGGCGATCTGCGGTATGCGCAGCTTCCGCCGCATCAGGGAGTTGTAGTAGAAGATGCGGGCCGCGCCGTACTGGCCGGGGAAGATCCCATCCTGAAGCGGCAGGTTCACACCGGCCGAATCGACCAGGTAGACGATCGGGATGCGGTTGCGCATCGCGATCTCCTGAGCGCGCAGAATCTTGGCGATGGTCTCGGGCCACCACGCGCCGGCCTTCACCGTGGCGTCGTTCGCCACCACCACCGCGGGGCGCCCCTCGATCTTGCCCACCGCAGTGACCACGCCCGCCGAGGGCGCCTGGCCGTCGTACCTGTCCCACGCTATGAGAAGCCCGACCTCGAAGAATCGGGAGCCGGGATCCAGGAGATGCTCCAACCGCTCCCGCGCGGTCAACTTCCCCGCGTGGTGCTGCTTATCGATCTTGGCCGGGCCTCCGCCGAGGCGCAGCCGGAACTCGAGCCGCCGCAACTCGTCGACAAGCGCCTTGAGGTGATCTCTCCCCAGCGATCGTCCCAGGCCGGCTAAGTCGCCATCTATTCATTATCTTACACCAGGGCCGGAACTTACCGGCGTGCTGTTGGAGCCGCTCGGTGATCTGGCCCAGTGAACAGACTTCGACAGTTTTCGACAGTTCTTCGAACACGTTGCCGCCGCCGTCCACCACCGCGCCCAGGCGATCCAGGGCGCGCTGGGCCTTCGCGGCATGGCGCCGTTTGAACTCCTTCAGACGTGACAACTGAAGCCGCTTCTTAGCGGCCGGCGTCCGCACCAAGTGGACTTCGTGCGCCGGCTTCGCACCGCTGCCGTAGCGTGTGAGACCGATCAGGGGCCGGACGCCCGAATGGATCTGCCGTTCCATCCGGTGCGCGCTGGCCTGAATCTGGGTTCGCTGATACCGATTCTCGACGGCTCCCAGCACGCCGCCCAGGCTCTCAATGGTCCTGAACTCCTGGAGAATTGCCTCCTCCAAAATGCGCTCCATTACCTGCATTCCCGGCGACCCGGCCAGCGCATTCATCATGTGCCGGAACAACCCGGACTCTTCGAGGATGATGGACTGTGCGTGCGATGCCAGCCTGCTCCACTCCTCGCTGGGCGTCGTGAAGGGCTCGTCGGCGCTGTTGGAGTGACTGGAGTTGGTGGCGTTGCTATACGCCAGCAGCAACTCGATGGCGGTGCGGGTGAGGTTGTTCCGGAACTCCGCTGCGATGAGCGAGCGACCGCTGGTCTGCGTGTGGACCTTGAACAGTTGCGCTTTCGGGCCGGCGCCGAAGACGTCGCGCATGGCCACGGCGAAGATCTTGCGGCAGACGCGAGTGAGCGCGAGGTACTCCAGGTCCAATCCGCAGTCGAGAAAGAACGACAGCCGCGGTCCGAACTGATTCACATCCAGCCCCCGGCCGATGAGGATCTCCACGTAGGCGAAGGCGTTCGAGAGCGTGTAGGCAGCCTGCTGGACCGGCGTGGCGCCCGCCTCCGCGATGTGGTAACCGGAGATAGAGATCGGATACCAACGGGGCATTTCACGGCTGGTCCACTCGATCATGTCCGCGAGGAAACGCAGGGAAGGTTCGATGGGGAAGATCGTTTCGTTCTGGGCCTGCACTTCCTTGAGGATGTCGGCTTGCACCGTGCCGCGCAGCTTCGGAACAACCCGGGCGCCGAAGCGCCGCTTCGCCGCCGCCACATACATGGCCATGAGGATCGGCGCCGGCCCGGAGATGGTCATCGAGACGGAGCAGTTGGGCTCGCCGAGCGGGAATCCGTCGTAGAGACGAACCATGTCTTCGACGGTGTCGATGGCCACCCCGCCTTCGCCCACTTTTCCGAACACGCCGTCGGCGTCGCTGTCCAGGCCGTACAGCGTGGGGCCGTCGAAAGCCGTGGAGAGACGGTAGCTGCGCTGATTCCGGCCCAGGTAGCGAAAACGCTCGTTGGTATCCTCGGCCAATCCCAGACCCGCGAACAACCTGGTGGGCTCTTCGGACTTCGGTTGGCCCGGATCGAGCGGATCGAGATACATCTCACGATAGGCGGAGTTCACGTAAGGAAATTCGCCCGGTAGTCCCTCGCCAAACAGGTAGCGGGCGATCTCTCCCGGTTCGTCCGTCTCCGGCAGCGCAAAGCGGGGCACCTTCAATCCCGTGGGGAGTTCGACTTCGGGAACCGATCGCCGGATCTTGTGCCAACGCTCCAGCAGAGCAGAACGCGTCTTGTGGTTCTGGCGAGCAAGTTCCACCTGCCGCGCGACGTGCTTGTCGTAGCCCTCGACGGCGGCGCAGACTTTCGACAGAGAGGTCACCGGCTCACCTCCGTCAGGAGTTGAAACAGCTCGTCCACGCCGCGGATCACGGTGCTGCCGCGCTTCCGTGCAGACCAGTTTCTGACCGCGCCCGTTCTCCGAGAGCCGCTGGCCGATCTCCGCTTGCGCCGCTTTGGCTCGTGGCTGATCCGACTTGTTGACCACGACGATGTCCGCGGCATCCAGCATGACTACCTTCTGAAGCTGCAAGCGAGAACCGTAGTCGGGAGGCATCACCAGAATCTTGCGGTCGAACAGGCCGTCGCGGAAAGGCATGGCCTCCTGGCCGGTCCCGACCGTCTCCACCAGAATGAGATCGAACTCCTGATGGCGAAGGGAGCGCAGCCAGTGGGCTGTTTCGGCGGAGAGGCCGCCCGCCTGCCCCCGCGTTGCCAGGCTGCGCATGAAGACGCGGTCGTGCTGCGAGTGAATCATCATGGCGCGATCCCCCAGCAGCGCGCCCCTGCCAATCATGCTTGGGTCGTGGGACAAAATCGCGATGCGGCCGCGGGGCTTCGTCTGGAGGTACCGCAGCACGAGTTCGTCAATCAGGGTGGTCTTCCCCGAGCCTCCCGGCCCGGTGAAACCAAAGACCAGGGCCGAAGCCTCCCGTCGCGATGGCTTCGCCGCCGGCCGGCCCCGCGATCTACCATAGGTCTTCAACACGAAGCGGACAATCGTCTCTAGGGGCGTGCCGGCGAAGAAGATTTCGTCGGTGCCCTGCCGCTTCATGCGGCGCGCATCGGCTTGGGAAATCGTGCCCCCGCCTCCCCCAAACAATCCGATGTGGGCGCCGCCGCGGCGGTCCATATCTTTACGCACATCGCGGAAGAACTCGACGTGGCCGCCGTTGTAGGAGGAGATGCCGACGGCCGCGACGCCCTCCTGAACCGCAGCCCGCGCAATGTCGCTGGCGGAGCGGTGGAAACCGAGATACACCACTTCGATGCCGTGGTGAATGAACTCGATGTTCAGGGTGTTGATGGCGCTGTCGTGGCCATCGCAGATGGGAACAGCGGTGAGCAGCCGAACTGGCCGGTGCATGAGGGCCTCTGATTCCAAGGTAAGCCCGCTCCGCGTGGAGTAGCAAGCGAAAGTGAGCCTGCGGCATGCTATATTCTGGGCGGGATCTCTATGCGGCTGAGCGGACTGGAATCTGGGGCATTTCTGGTCCTGCTGGCAGTCTCGGTGTTTCTGTTTGGGTGGCGGCTCGTGTTCGTGCTGCGTCGCGTCCGCCGGTCCAAACCGGATGCCGATTTCAAACTGCGGCCGCTTCTACCTCGGGTGGGAAAGTTCGTCTGGGAAGTTCTGCTTCAGGCGAAGGTGATTCGGGAGCGGCCGTGGCCCGGCTTGGCGCACGCCTTCGTATTCTGGGGCTTCTGCGTGTTCGCGCTGGTCACGATCAACCATGTTTCCGAAGCATTCGGTTGGGGGCTGGGCTTGGGCATGGTCTACCGCGGCGTGGCGGCGGTGTTCGCGCTGGCCGTTGCGGTCTCGATCGTGGGGCTGGCTGCCAGGCGTTTCATCGCGCGGCCCAAGTGGCTGGGTGAAGTCTCGTATGAATCGGGGCTCATCGCCTTTCTGATCTTCGCGCTGATGGCGACCTATCTCGCCCAGTTCGGGCTGGCGGAAGGTTCGGCGTCGGCGCGGGTCAACTGGTGGCTTCACACCCTGGCGCTGCTGATCTTCCTTCCAGTCATCCCGCGCACCAAGCACCTCCACCTGGTCCTGAGCCCGATTACGGTGTTCCTGGGCCGGCGCGGTTTCAGCCAAATCCCGCCGCTCGAGGGCGACGAAGACTTCGGCCTCATCGCCGGCAAAGACGTCACCCGCATCACCAGCTTGCAGGTCTACACCTGCGTCGAATGCGGGCGCTGCACCGAGCACTGTCCAGCGAATCTTACCGGCAAGATTCTCGACCCCAAGGAAATCGCTCTCGGCACACGCCGCTATCTGGAGGAATTTGGGCCTGAGGGCAGCGGGCCGCTGCTGGGCAAGCATCTGTCCATGGAGGCGGCATTTCAATGCACCACCTGCGGCGCTTGTGAATACCAGTGCCCGGTGGGGATCCAGCACCTGCCGTTGATCATCGGGCTGCGGCGGGGCGCGGTGAACACGGGGCAGTGGGACGACTCATACGGCACCAAGCTGTTCCTGAACCTGGAACGCAACGGCAACGCTCTTGGATTGCCACGAAGCGAGCGGGACCAGTTCATCCAAAAGCATGCGCTGCCGATCTTCGATGGGGGGCAGGAATACTGCCTGTGGCTGGGATGCATGGGCTCCTACGATCCCCAAGGCCGCGAGATTGTGCTGGCACTTGTCGAGGTGTTGCGGTTTCTGGGTATCAGCTTCGGTGTGCTGCGCAAGGAGAAGTGCAATGGGGAGCCTGCGCGGCGGCTCGGCAACGACCTGCTTTTCGGCACGCTGGCGCAGGAGAACCTGCAAGAGATCCGCCGCAGCGGGGTCCGGAAAATGCTGTCTATCTGCCCGCACTGCGTGCGCACGATGAAGGAAGACTGGAAGGAGTTCGGGGCGGATCTGGAGATCGAACACCACAGCGAATTGCTGGCGCGCTTTGCCGCGCGGCTCCCGGAACCGGGCGGGCAACGGCCCCGGGTGGTCTTTCATGACGCCTGTTACCTGGGCCGCTATCGAGGTATATTCGATCAGCCGCGCGCGGTGGTTTCCCGGCTGGGCACGCTGGTCAACCCGCCGCGCGCGCGAGAGCGCGGCTTCTGCTGCGGGGCGGGCGGCGGGCGGTTCTTTCTGGGAGAAGAGACCGGCAAGCGGGTTAGCGTCGAGCGCGCCGAGGAGCTGCTGGCGACCGGTGCGGAAGTCGTCGGTGCGGCCTGTCCGTTCTGTCATTCGATGCTGCAGGACGCGCTGGCCACGGCCGCGCCGTCCCCGCCCAAGCTGTTCGACATTGCGCAGATTGCGGCACAAGCCCTCAGGAGAAACCATGCTTCAGAAGAGTAGCGGCGGCGGCGCGTTTCTGATCGAGGATTTGCCTCCGGATGGGATCTTCACCGCGGAGGATCTTGGCGAAGAGCATCGGGCCATCGCCCGCACCGTGGATGATTTTTGGGCGCGGGATGTGGAGCCGCGCCTCGAAGCGATCCGGCGTCAGGAGCCGGGCGCGGCTCTGGAGGTGCTACGAAAATCGGCGGAGCTAGGCCTCACCGGCGTCACGATCCCGGAGGAGTTCGGTGGGATGGGGATGGATCTGACGTCGGCCATGGTGGTCGCCGAACATCTGGCGCGCGACGGATCGTACGCCGTCTGCCACGAGGTCCACACCGGCATCGGGACACTGCCCATCCTCTACTTCGGCACCGAGGAGCAGAAGCAGCGATACCTTCCGAAACTGGTGGCAGCCGAACTGGTGGCGGCCTATGCGTTGAGCGAGGCGCAGTCGGGCTCCGACGCGCTGGCCGTGCGGACCCGCGCCGACCTTAGTCCGGATGGCGGGCACTACCTGCTCAACGGTCAGAAGATGTGGATCACCAACGGAGGCATCGCCGACCTGTTTACGGTCTTCGCCAAAGTAGGCGGGGAGAAGTTCACCGCGTTTCTCGTCGAGCGCGGTTTTCCGGGGGTCAAGATCGGGGCGGAAGAACGGAAGATGGGGATCAAGGGCAGCTCCACGACGGCGCTGTATCTGGACAACGTTGCGGTGCCGGTGGAGAACGTGCTCGGCGAGGTCGGGCGCGGTCAGGTGATCGCCTTCAACATTCTCAATAGCGGGCGGCTGAAGATCGGTGTGCTGACGATGGGGGGAGCGAAGCACGTCCTCGGCCTCTCACTGAAGTACGCCAAAGAGCGCAAGGCCTTCGGTTCGTCGATTGCGGAGTTTGGAGCCATACAGCACAAGCTGGCGGAAATGGCGATCCGTATTTATGCGGCGGAGTCGATGCTCTGGCGCGTGGCCGGACTGATCGAGAGCCATGCCGGCTCGGCCGCGCTGCAGGCGCTGGAAGAGTACGCCGTGGAGTGCTCGATCCTCAAGGTGTACTGCTCGGAAGTGTACGACTTTGTCGCCGATGAAGGCGTGCAGATTCATGGCGGCTACGGATACCACCAGGACTACGACGTCGAACGAACGTACCGGGACTCGCGCATCAATCGCATTTACGAGGGCACGAACGAGATTAACCGCCTGATCATACCCTCCATGCTGTTGAAGCGGGCGGCGCGGGGCCGGCTGGCGCTCTTTGCCGCGGCGGCCGCGCCGGAATCTGCTGGGGATGAAGAATCATCCCTGGTGCGTCGCGCCAAGCAGATCGCGCTCGTGATGCTGGACCTCGTGCGGCAGCGGTTTCAGGACGAGGCGGAGAAGCAGCAGGAGGTTCTCATGAGCATCGCGGACATTGTCATGGAAGTGTTCGCGATGGAGTCGAGCCTGCTCAGAAGCCGCAAATTCGCGCCGGGCAAAGGAGAGAATGCCGCCGGCATGAGTGCCGTTTTCCTGCGCGACGCCCTGGCGCGGGTGGAGACCTCGGCACGCAACGTTCTGGGTGCCTGCCTGGAGGGGGCTGCGCTGCACGCGCAAATGACGGTGTTGCGCCGGCTAGCAGAGTGCGATCCCGTGGACGCGGTGAGGCTGCGCAGGGCAATCGCCGGCCGCCTGCTGGCGCGTGAGCGGTACGTGGTCTAGCCGTGGGTGGCGCAGGCGATCGTTTTTCGTCGCCTGCGTTGGCCGAAGCGGTGGCAGACCACAGACAGCGATGGTCTGCCCCACCGGGCTAGCCGTCTTGCCGGTTCACCTCGATGACGGTGCGGCCGCGGATCTTCCCGGCCAGGATCTGTTCGCCCAGCTCGCGGATTTTCTGCAAGGGTTCGACAGTAATCATCCGATCCAGCAGGTTCAGGGGAAGGTCATGCGCCAGCCGTGCCCATATTTCGCGCCGCTGCCGGTTGCTCACGCGCGAGGAATCGATCCCCAACAGATTGACGCCGCGCAGAATGAACGGAAACACCGTGGCGCTGAACTCCGCACCGCCCGCCAGGCCTACGGATGCGACGCTTCCCCCAATTCCGATCGATCGCAACAGCCCGGCCAGCGTGCTGCCGCCGACATTGTCGATCGCTCCGCTCCAGCGCTGTGTCTCGAGGGGACGGTCGGAGGTTGCCGCAACGTCCGCGCGGTCCACGATCGCACTGGCGCCGAGGCTTCTCAGGTAGGGGTGAAGTTCCGCCCGGCCCGTGGCCGCCGCCACTTTGTATCCCAGATTCGCCAAGGCCGCAACCGCAATGCTGCCTACGCCGCCCGAGGCTCCCGTGACCAGGACTTCCAGTCCACCCGGTTTCAAACCGTGGCTCTCCAGCGCCAGGATGCTCTGCATCGCCGCAAATCCCGCCGTGCCGATGCCCGCCGCCTGCTTCAGCGTCATGGACTCAGGCAGGGGAACGAGGAACTCCGCGTCCAGGCGCGCCAACTCCGCGTAGCCGCCCCACATGGTTTCCGAGGTTCCGCAGCCGGTGACGACCACTTGCTCGCCGGGCTTGAATTCGGACGATCTGGATTCTTCCACCACTCCCGCCAGATCGATGCCCGGCACCATGGGGTACTTGCGGATCACGCCCGGCCTTCCCGTCACCGCCAGTCCATCCTTGTAGTTCAGACTGGAGTAGGCCACGCGCACCAGCACCTCGCCCGGCGGCAGAGCGCCTCTGTCGATCTGCTGAAAGGAAGCCGCGAACTTGCCGCCCTCTTTCGTTACAAGAAACGCGTTGAACGTCGTCATCGTGGTCCCTTGGCCATCATAATCGCCGTACAATCAAATTGGAAATCCTCAGTTCCCGACAACGACATGAAGATCGTAATTGCGCTCAAGCAGGTTCCTGCCCGCGATTCCGTCCTGCACGTGGACCAATCCGCGAACTGGGTCACCGAAGACGACCTCAGTTACGAAGTCAATGAACCGGACGCCTACGCGCTCGAAGAGGGGCTGGAGTTGAAGGCGAAGCACGGCGGCGAAGTCGTGGTGCTGTGCGCCGGCCCGGCGCGGGCCACGCAAGCCATCCGCGAGGCGCTCGCCAAGGGCGCCGACCGGGCCATCCACATAGAGCACGACGGCCTGGCGGCTCTTGATCCGCTCCAGGTGGCGGGCTTGCTGGCCGACGCCGTCAGAGCGGAAGCGCCCGACCTGATTCTGGCTGGCCTGCAATCCGACGACCTGGGCTACGGGCAGACCGGGGTCATTCTGGCGGAACTCCTGGGCCTTCCGCACTCCACCATTGTGATGGGAGTGGAAAAGATCGACTCCGGCATCCGCGTCAAGCGCGAACTGGAAAACGGCTGGTTCCAGCACGTCGAGATGCCGCTTCCGGCGCTGGTGACCGTGCAGTCCGGCATCAAGCGGCTGCGGTACGCCACGCTGATGGGGATCAAGCAGGCGAAGGCGAAAGAGATCCGGCGCGTGAGCGGGAACTCGCCGGGCGCGGGACGCGTTCAGGTGCGCAGAGTGTATGCGCCCGAACGCACCAAGCACGCCCAGCTCTTTTCGGGCGACCCAAAGGACGCCGCCGCGAAGCTCGTCGAGCGGCTCAGGCGGGAGGCGCGCGTGCTATGAGCGTCCTGGCAATTCTCGAGAAGTCGCACTCAGAGTGGCACCGGATGTCATGGGAGACGCTTGCCGCGGCACAGCAGATCGCCACGGAGATGGGCGTGCAACCGCAGGCGGCCGTCATCGGCGAGGGGCGGGAGCTTGTCCTCGAAGCGGCTGGAGCGAGCCTACGCCGTGGACCATCCCCTGCTACGGGACTACACGGCGGATGGCTACACCATCGCGCTGAAACAACTCATCGAGAAGGTCAAGCCGCTGGTGGTTCTGTTTCCGCACACCTACCAGGTGCGCGACTTCGCCCCCAAGCTGGCGACCGCGCTGGGGATCGTGCTGGTCAGCGACGCGGTTGGGCATCGGGTGGAGGACGGGCAACTCGTCCTGACGCGGCAGCTCTTCCAGGGCAGGCTGAATGTGGACATCGGGTTCTCCGGCGCGCCACCGTACCTGGCATCGATCCAGGCGGGTGCGCACGCGGCGGACCAGGTTGAGGCCGGCACTTGCAAGGTCGAAACTTTCACGCCCGAGCTTTCGCCGAACCAGATTAGAACGCGGCCCGCGCAGCCGTTTCGGGAAGCCCAGCGCGCGGTGGATCTGGCATCGGCCGAACGCATCGTTTGCGCCGGGCGAGGCATCCAGGGAGCGGAGAACATTCCGCTGGTGCAGCGGCTGGCCGACGCACTGGGAGCGGAACTGGCCGCCTCGCGTCCGGTTTGCGACAGCGGCTGGCTGCCGGCCGAGCGGCAAGTGGGCAGCTCCGGCCAAACGGTTGCGCCGAAGTTGTATATCGCCGTGGGAGTGTCGGGCGCCATTCAGCACCTGGTCGGCATGAAAGGCTCCAAGACCATCGTGGCCGTCAATAAGGACGCCACTGCGCCGATTTTCGAGATTGCCGATTACGGGATTGTCGGCGACCTGTTCGAAGTGGTTCCCGCACTGGCCGACGAGATCCGGAAGCAGACACAGGGAGACTCATGAGCCAGCTAGTGAATCTCACATTGCACGATGAAGTCGCGGTGATCACACTTGCGAACGCTCCGGTGAACGCTCTCACCGAGGAAGTTCACCAGGGCATTCAAGCTGCAATTCGCGCGGCTGGCGCCGATCCTCATGTCCGTGCCGTGGTCCTTGTGGGGGCCGGCACGACCTTCTGCGGCGGCGTGGATCTGCGGGAGATCCAGCAGATCATTGCGGGCGAGAGGTCGCGAAGCTGCCTGCTGCCTCAGGCATTTCTTCAAGAGATTGAGAGCTGTCCGAAGCCGGTCGTGGCGGCGATTCACGGAACGGCCCTCGGCGGTGGTCTAGAGCTGGCGATGAGTGCGCATTACCGGGTGTGCTCTCCAGCAGCGCGGATGGGGCAGCCGGAGGTGAAAGTCGGGCTAATCCCTGGTGCGGGAGGCACCCAGTTGCTGCCGCGCCTGGTGGGCGTGGGCAAGGCCGTCGAAATGTGCGCTTTCGGAGAGACCATTTCCGCCCAGGAAGCACTGGGGCTCGGTCTGGTCGACCGAATCATCGCCGGCGACGTCCTGGAGGGGGCCGTGGCATTTGCCCGCGAGGCGGTCGGCAAGCCGATATCCCGTACTCGTGAGCGCGATGAGAAACTACGCGGCACGGACCCCGCCGTTTTTGAAAACGCGCGAGAACGCGCCCGCAGGAGTCGGCGCGGGCAACAGGCTCCGCTGGCCGCTATCGACGCCGTGGAGGCGGCGACAAAGCATTCGTTTGCGGACGGGTGCAAGCGCGAAGCCGAACTTTTCGACGGCTGCCTCCGCTCGACCCAATCCAGGGCCATGATCCACGCCTTCTTCGCCGAGCGAGCCGTTTCGAAGGTGCCGGATGTTCCCGCGGAAACGCAGGCTTTCGACATCCAGCGGGTGGCGATCGTGGGCGCGGGCACCATGGGCGGCGGGATCGCGATGACTTTCGCGAACGCCGGCATCCGTACGTTGCTGAAGGACGCGAGCCAGGAGGCGCTGGATCGCGGCATGGCCTCGATCACCAAGAGCTACGCGGGTTCCGTGAAGAAGGGCGCGCTTCCGCAAGCAGTGGTGGACCAGCGGCTTGCGCTCATCACCCCGCAGCTCACGTATGCCGGCTTCGAGAAGGCGGACCTGATTGTCGAAGCTGTGTTCGAGGATATGGTCGTCAAGAAAGAGGTGTTCGCACAGATCGATAGCATTGCCAAGCCCTCCTGTGTCCTGGCCTCCAACACGTCCACACTCGACATCGATCAAATGGCATCCGCGACAAGGCGGCCCGAGGCGGTCATCGGCCTTCACTTCTTCAGCCCGGCGAATGTCATGCGTCTGCTGGAGATCGTGCGCGGCCGGGCGACGAGCAAGGAGGTGATCGCTACGTCCATGGCGCTCGCCCGAAGGCTCGGCAAAGTCGGCGTGCTGGCGCGAAACTGCCGCGGCTTTATCGGGAGCCGGATGATGGAACCGTACTGGCGGGAAGCGGAGTTCCTGGTGGAGGAAGGCGCATCGGTCGAAGAGGTCAACCAGGCGCTGTATGACTTCGGGATGGCCATGGGGCCACTGGCGATGGCCGATCTGGTGGGCCTCGATATCGCCTGGCGCATCCGGCAGGTGTTTCGGGAAGTGGCCAGTCCCGGCGTACGGCAACCACAGGTCATCGACCGCCTCTTCAAGATGGGCCGGTTCGGGCAGAAGACCGGACGCGGCTGGTCCAGTTATGACGCGGCGCGAAAGCCTTCCTCCGACGCGGAAACGACTGCGCTCATCGAACAGGTGGCACGCGAGGCGGGGATCGAACGCCGGCGCATCTCGGCGCAGGAAATCGTAGATCGTTGCGTCTACGGTCTGGTCAACGAAGGTGCGCGGCTGCTGGAGGAAGGCATTGCGCTGCGCGCATCCGACATCGACGTGGTCTATCTGACGGGATTCGGCTTCCCGGTCTGGCGCGGCGGGCCGATGTTCTACGCCGATACTGTCGGCTTGCCGCAAGTTCTGAAACGGATCGAGAAGTTCCAGGTCAAGCACGGCCCCGGCTTGTGGACACCCGCGCCCCTGCTGCGGCGTCTGGCCGAAAGCGGCGGGACTTTCCGTTGAAGTGCGAGGGGTCCGGCCGTTCAGGCCGCCAGCCCCATCACGATAGTATGCGGGCCAGTGGGCACGGGATGCGCGCTCACCCGCTCGAAGCCGGCCTCCTCGTACATGCGGGCCAACTCCCGGAACGTATAGGCGTCCCCAGAGACGGTACTGGCGAGCATCACCAGGCTGAAGGCTGCCGCCATCGGGGGAGAAACCCGGTCTTCATTCGGCACGAACTCCAGCGCTACCGCGCGCCCGCCCCGCTTCAGCGAGGCATTCACCTTCCTCAACAGGCTGCCGCAGGTCAGTGGATCGAAGTGATGCAGAAAATTGGTCAGGAGAACGATATCGTACGGTCCCCCGTACTCCGCCTCGAAAGCGCTCCCGCCCAGAACCTCGTAGCGGCTGAGCACCCCTGCGGCGCGCGCATTGTTTTTGGCAACCTCCAGCACCGGCGCCCAGTCGAGTGCGACGACGTGAGCTTGCGGGTGCTGCTTGGCCACCTCGATGCCGAACAGGCCGTGGCCGGCGGCGATATCCAGGACTCGCAACGGTCCGGACAATCCCTCCAGCGCAATCGCTCCAAGCGGCGCCGCCATCGGCGCCATCATCGGGGCCATAGAGTGCGCGAATTCTACCCACACGGGGTTTTCCGCTTCCACACTGCCCTCCCCAGCCAGCACGGTGCGCCCGCTGCGAACGATTTCCGTGAGGTGTAGGAACGGCTCGCACATTTCTGGGTTGCCCAGGAATCGCGCGGTCGAAGCGATGCAAGCGGGCGAGCGGGGATCCAGGAATGCCCGGCTCGTCGCGCTGTGAACGTACCGGCCATCCTGCTTCTCCAACAGCCCGATGACGGTGAGGTAATCGCACAGGATGCGAATGCCTCGCACGGAAGCGCCGCAGCGCTCGGCGAGGGTTGCCACATCCCCCGGCCCCTCGCCAATCGCTCGGAATAGGTCGAGGTCGATGGCGGTGCGCAACGCGGCGGTTCGCTGATAGGCCGTCAGTGTTTCAAACACAAGCGCCGGAGCAGGGCTAGGTGCCGCCGATTGTCCAGTTGACATTCTCTATCCTCTACGGTTAGAGATTGCCTCCGGCCGCCCCTTGAATGTAAAAACTTAAGAAACCGGCGATCGCCGCCGCGGGGTGTCTCCGCCCTGAGGCTATGATCGGGGTATGGAGCACCCCACCTTCGATCCTGGGCTAACACAGCAGTTCACCGCGCCCTTGCGGCGGGTCATCAACAAGGATGGCAGTTTCAACGTAGTTCGCCGGGGCACTACATGGCGCCACCTTCACCCCTATCTGCACCTGATCAACGCTCGGTGGCCCTGGTTTCTGGCGGTGCTGTTCCTCTCCTTCGTGACCGTGAACACGCTCTTCGCTCTGGCTTATTTCTCACTGGGTCCCGGGCAACTGGCAGGTGGCGACGCCCCCTCGAACGCCGGCCGCTTCCTCAAGGCGCTCTTCTTCAGCGCACATACCTTGTCGACGGTGGGCTACGGCAACATAGCTCCCCAGACAGTCGCCTCCAATTTCCTGTCCGCCTTCGAAGCGATGGTGGGGCTGATGGGCTTTGCCGTGGCCACCGGCCTGCTCTACGGCCGCTTCTCCCGGCCATCGGCCCGCATTGGTTTCAGCCCGAGCATGCTGGTGGCCCCTTATCGCGGCGGCACGAGCCTGCAATTCCGCATCCTCAACCAGCGCGCCAACCTGCTGATGGAGGTCGAGGCCAAGGTGCTTCTGATGACGGTGGAGGGCCCTCTGGATGACCTCAAGCGGACCTATCACGCGCTGGCGCTGGAGCGCTCCGGCGTTCAATTCCTCCCCCTGACCTGGACCGTCGTTCACCCCATCGACGCGCAAAGCCCGCTCGCCGGCAGGACCGCCGCGGATCTGGAAAGCCTTCAGGCGGAATTCCTGATTCTCATCAAGGGATACGACGAAGCCTTCAGCCAGACAGTCCACACCCGCTACTCGTACCGTTACGATGAACTGCTCTGGGGACAGCGCTTCGCGCCGGCCTTCCACGTCGACCCGCTCGGCGACCTGGTGCTCGATACGGATAGAGTCGGCGCCCTGGCCCCTGCGGATGGTCGCCTCGGCCGGCCCAGCTAGTTGGCCTTCTTAGCCGTACCCTCAATGGTCCTGGGGTCGCCACCGTTGAAACCGGGCATGGTCATCTTCACCTTCATTTCACTGCCCGCGACGGCGCCTTCGTACTTGGTCGTCATCGAGTTACCGCCGAAGTCCCGCGTTACTTCGAACACGATGTTGCTGCCGTCCACTTTGCCGTTGGTGATCGGGGTCGTGGTAGGCGGAGGCGGGGTGTCGCCGCCGCGGCCGAACCCCGGGACCGTGACCGTGCCGGTCAAATTCGCCCCGGCTGCCTTCAGGTCGAACGTTGTGATACGGGGTGGACCACCTTGCCGGCCCGCTTGCTCCATCGTCCACTTGCCAGTGACGGCGTCGGCCGCCATCGCCACCAGCGCGACTGCCATCAGAATCAAACCTGCTGTTAACAGCTTCTTGGTCATAAGGTTCCCTTTCGGTGTGATGATAGCCTCTGGTCAATTCTCGCGCAACGCCAGAGGCGCATGTCCCCCGACGATGACGAAATGGGAGGTTGGCCGCCCCCGTCTGCCCGTCCCTCACAGCCGCACGATCTGGCCGGGACCAACCACATGCGTGCTCTTCCTTCCGCCAGGACGCTGGAGCGTCACCGGCACCGTGCCAGAGGACGTTCCGACCAGCGCTTCCGGACTCCCGTCCAGCCGGGTCTTCAACCGGACCTCGCCCACTACCTCCATGCGCTTCTCGCCCCTCAGGAAGACCGACGTTCCCGTCGTTGTGCCGCGCAGTTCCGCTTCGCCGCCCGGTACTGCGATTGTCGCGGTGGTCCGGCTGGCTCCGCGCGGCAGGCGGCAGTTCCACTCCAGAGTCGCGCCATCCCGCCGGACGCCATAGAGCCTCCAGACAAAATCGATCAGGACCAGCATGGCGGGCGAGTAGCCCCCGCGATCCGCGGTCGAGTCCCCGGTTTCGGGGTCGATCTGCTGCAGAAGCGTCTCTGCCCGCACAATGGCTTCCACCCAGCGCGTCATCAGGTGCGCCAGGTCCGCGCACTTGCCGTAGTGCTCCAACCAGCGCGGCGCGCGAAGCGCCGTCAGAGCCTGGGCCGCGCCTCCCCAGGAGTTCCTGGGCACGGGGCGCACGAATGCCGGGTCGTCGAGGGCGATCGACGGAAGTGGATAGGCGTCCAGAATGCCTTCGGGTTGTGAATCTGCCGGCGGTAGATGTTCTCGAAGGTCTTGAGATCCGGAACGTGCTCGCTCAAGACCCGCGTAATCACGTCGCCGCGGATTCTGACGAAGCGGTCGTTCGCATCGAGGTCGTAGAAAGCGCCGTCGCGATCGTCGTAGAGCCGGCTTATCAGCGTCTTGCGAATGCTCTCCGCGCTCTCCAACCAGCGTGATTGTTCCGAGCCACGCCCCAGCTCGCGCGCCATGGCGGCGAGGGCCACGCGGCCGCCGTACACAGTGGCGGAAAGGTCCGGCGCAAGGTACGGAAGCCCATCCACCTGCGGACAGATGCGCGCGTCTCCTTGCGGGCACGCCTTGGGCTTACCCTTCCAGCGCGGGCTGTTGTCGTGGCCGGTGTCGTACTCGCAGAACGCCTCGCAGAGTCCGGTTTGGCGTGTGTTGCGATACTTCATCAACCACTGGTCCCAGCGGGTGCAGGCGGAGTAGGCCTTGCTCAGGAATGCGGCGCTGCGATTCTCCTGATATAGCTCCCACGCCGTCGCCGCGATGGGGACCACCATCTGGATCTGGGCGCTGCCTACGCTTTGCTTCCTCACCCAGCAGGGCAGATAGCCGTCCTCGCGCTGAAGGTCGAAGAAGACTTCATGGTTGGCGAGCGCCACCGCCGGATCGATCCGGGAATAGACTAGCCCCTCCAGCGGCGCGCACTCCAGCCAGACGCCGCCGTAGTTGCCGCCCTCCCATAGCACGGGGCGCGGGAACCCCGAAACAGACTGCGTGTTGGATCGCAAGCCCGCCAGAGCGGCTTCGTAGGTCTTCGCGAGCCCCGCTTCGTCACAGGAAAAACGCGGAGCCGCTGGATTGGCGCCGTCTGCCGCGTGGTGCTCCGCGGCCATCCCCGCGCTTGTAAGTAAAAAGGATCGCCGGTCCATCAATGCCTGCGGCATCCGAGCGGCAGTTTCACCGCATCACGCCGTCCAGCGCGCGCCTTCCAGGCTGTCGCCGTTGTTGCCGGCGCCCACTAAGACGGCCGCGAGCTGCACCGGCCTGTCTCCCACTGCTTGCACGCGGAAGACAAGCTGGTTGTCACCCGCCCGCAGTTCGATGGGCTTCTGGATTTGGCCCACCCGGTAGCGGGTGGTGTTCTCCTCCTCCATGATCTGCTGGCCGTTCAGCGTGACCGTCGCCTTGCCGCTCAGGCCCAGCCAGAGGAAACCCTTGCGCCCCCCGTCCGCGCTCACCGAGGCCGCCGCGGCAGCCGTCGGAACGGCCGCGCCCAGGGCCTTCTCGAAAAACAGCGTGTCGCCAAAGGAAGTGAAGCGCTTCCAGCTAGCGACGTTCGTGCCCGGCTCCCGGCTGACCCGCCACTCGCGATTGCAGCGCGCGTACCAGGTCCTCGGCTTGGCCCACGTGCGCGAGAACCGGTCCGGCTCATCGCCCACCACCTCGATCCGGTTCATGTCGAACGTCCCGAGCCCGCGCGCCGCGCCCATCTGCAGATAGTCGACATCGGCTCCGTTGAATCCCAGCAGCTTCGCCACCACCGCGTCCGCGGCGACGGTGTCCTCGCCGGCCAGGATCAGATTGCTGCGCACCATCTGGTCCGGCTGCCGGTTATTGTGCTCGGTCAACTGCAAGCCGCGGATTCCGTCCACCACGTTGTAGTCGGGCGGGTGGAAGGACGCCAGGTCGGCGATGAACGGATCGATCCTGGTGTCCACCGAGTGCTGGTCGTGCAGGTCCGCGTTCCAGAATATGCCGGGCCGCCCATAGGCGCAGCGCGGCCCGGTTCCGACGTAGTTCTTGAAGCAAGCCGTGACGCCGCAGTTTTCGTGGACCTTGGCTACCGGCACGCTTATCAGAAAGTCGCAATTGCGGATGGTGTTGGTGACAAAGTAGTCCGGACGTTTGCCGAAGGCGCTCATGCCATTCAGGCGGGGCGGCTCGATCCGGCGCGGATTGCCGGAGGCATCGCGCACCACGTCGTAGCTGAGATCCACGTAGTCGAATTTCTTGTCGCGATGGGCGGAGTTGAGGTCCTTGAGCACGGCGCCCAGCGTTCCGCCCATGCCCGGGAAGTCCTCCGTCCCCCAGTCGCAGCTCATCGCATCCACGTGCACACCGCCCTGCGTGACCACGTTGTCCTTCAGCGGATCGTCCAGAGAGCGGTAGCTGCCGCCCTCGGCAATGGTAATGCGGCCGGCCTTGGACTTCTGCGCCACGTACTCCAACACCGCGCGCGTGACCCGCAGGTCCGTGATGTCGCCGGGACGGTAGCCGGTCTGCGGTTTCAGGTACACGATGTTGGGCTTGATCACCACCCAGGAGCCCGGCTTGATCTTGGCTTCCAGGCTGCCCGCGCGCGGCTGCCCGTATTCGATGGCGCGCCACACCATGTCGCGAACCGTCTCGTAGTCCAGAGGATGATCGGCGGAAAGCGGCTTCGCCAGCCGCTTGTGCGTCGATTGCACCAGCCCGATACGCGACTTAGCGTCCGCCATCCCCAGCAGTGGCGCCGCCGCAGCGGCCGCCAGACTGCTGATCAAAAATTCCCGACGTCGAATCTCAATCATCTCAATCCTCCCGGCCAACCTTTTAGCATACCTCGGCTCCGCATCACGAGCGTGGTGAACAGTTCTATAATATTGTTACCCCTGTATCCGAACGAGGACCGGGGGCATACGAGGCTATCACCATGCAATCTAAATCCAACTCTGTCACCCGGCGATCGTTCCTCGGGAACTCCGCCGCCGCTGCGTCTGCCTTCACCATCATCCAGCCGCAGCTTGTCCGCGGCGCCGGCGCCGCGCGCCTGCGGGCCGGTCTCATCGGCTGCGGCGGCCGCGGCACACAGGCCGTCGCCAACCTGCTGAGCGGCGACGCGAACGTGGAGCTCGTCGCGGTCGGCGACATTTTCGAGGACCGGCTGAACACCTGCCTCACCCAGTTGCACGACCCGAAGTTTCTCCAGCAGAACGTGCAGCGTGCCGCCAACTTCAAGCGCCAGCCGGTTCAGGAGTTGGTAGATTCGGTCAACAAGCGGGTCACGGTCGACGCCGAGCACCGCTTCATCGGGTTCGATGCCTACAAGAAGGTGCATCGCCTCCAATGTCGATTTCGTCATGCTGTGCGCGCCTCCCGGCTACCGCCCCGCCCACTTCGAGGCCGCCGTGGAAGCCAAGAAGCACATTTTCGCGGAGAAGCCCTTTGGCACAGACCCCGTTGGCGTGCGGCGGTCCATGGCCGCGGCGAAGAAATCCGAGGAAATGAAGCTCACGGTCATGACCGGCGCGCAGCGCCGGTTCCAGAAGGAGTACATGGAGAGCGTGGCCAAGATCAAGGACGGCGAGATTGGCGACGTCGTGGCCGCCTATGCCAACTGGATCGGCACTCCGGTGCTTCAGTTCAACGGCGCGACCTGGCCCGGCCCCAAGGGGCAGCGCGACCCGAAGTGGTCCGACATGATTTGGCAGAACCGCAACTGGTACTCCTTCGTTTGGGTCTGCGGAGATCAGGTTGTCGAACAACACATGCATAACATCGACGTCATCAACTGGGTGATGGGGACCCATCCCGTCCGCGCCGTCGCCAGCGGAGGCGCCATCTGGCGGCCCAAAGATGCTCCCTACGGCAACATCTACGACCACCTGGTGACCGACTTCGTCTACGCCAACGGTGTTCACATGACCAGTCATTGCCGCCAGTTTCCGAGCGGCAGCTACGGCAATGTCAGCGAGCTCGTGGTGGGTACCAAGGGCCGCAGCACCTGCACCAACCTGGGCACTCCCGGCATGGATCCCTACGTCCAGGAGCACATCGAGATGTGCAAGAGCATCCGGGGCGACGGTCCGTACATCAACCACGCCATGGCGGTGGCGGAGAGCACCATGACCTGCGTCATGGCCCGCGAATCCGGTTACTCCGGCCGGGAGATCACCTGGGACATGATCATGGCTTCGAACCTGGACCTCCAGCCCAAGGCGCTCGAGTACGACACCAAGCTCGAAACGCCGCCGCTGCCGGTCCCGGGTCAATACAAATTCGTCTGAAGCCTGCGGGATCCCTATCCCCGGACAGTAGGCAGGACGCGCTGGCTGCGGTATACTTTTGGCTGCCTAGGAGGCTTAAATGGATCGCAGGGACTTCTTAAAACAATCGGCAGGTGCAGGATTTGCGGCCTTTACGGCGGCGTCCGCCGGCCGGATTTATGGTGCCAACGACAGATTAAATATCGGCCTTATCGGCTGCGGCGGCCGCGGCACATTCGACACCCGCCTGATGCGCGGGACCGCGGAGGACATCAAAACGGTGGCGCCCGCGAACTACCACGACGGGAAGATGGATCCCCGTCTGACGGGCCCCCGAAACGTGGAGGTCTCGGCGTTGTGCGACGTCTACGGATCCAGGATGGAATCGGCCAAGCGTTGGGCCACGCAGGCCAAGACATACAAGGACTATCGGAAGCTGCTCGAACAGAAGGACGTCGACGCCGTCGTCGTGGCGACGCAGGACCAATGGCATGCCCAGATGATGATCATGGCCTGCGAGGCGGGCAAGGATGTGTATCTCGAGAAGCCCGTCATGTACCGGCTGGGCGAAGCCAAGACCATGATCGAGACCGTGCGCCGCACCAAGCGCATCGTCCAGGGCGGCACGCAGCACCGCTCCGGGGACCACTTCGCACAGGCCGCCAAGATAGTCCAGAGCGGGAAATCGGCGAAGTGCACTTCGTGCGCGTGTGGAACTACATGCCCAGCGGCGCCGGTACGATAGTTCCGGACAGCGCTCCTCCCGCCGACTTGGACTGGGATTTCTGGCTGGGACCGGCCCCCAAGGTTCCCTTCAATCAGGCGCGCCTGGGCTACCGCAGTTGGATGGATTACACCAACGGGCTCATCAGCGACTACGGCAACCACCGCTTCGACTCGGTGCACCAGATCATGGGCGTGGAGATTCCGACGAAGATCACCTCCACGGGGGCACGCTTCAACAAGACCAAGGTCGGCGACATCCTCGACTACCAATTGGCCACCTACGAGTACCCGACCTTCGCCTTGAGTTACGAAGGGATCATGTACAACAGCCACGGGGTAGGCGGCAGGACGCCCGGGATGCGCTACTACGGCATGTCGGGGCAGGACGATCGTCCACACGGCGAGCGCCTTCTACGGCACCACAGGCACGCTGTTCGTCGACCGCATCGGCATGGAAATGTATCCGGAGACCAGGGGCATGGGAGGGCGTGGCGCGCGCGGCGCGCGCGGCGGCGCACCGGCCGCCCCGCCGGCAGCAGCAGCCCAGCCCATCGAGCGGCTCCATCTGAACGAGGACGAGCCCACGCCGCTGCACGCCAAGAACTTCGTGGATTGCGTGCGAGCCCGGCGCGACCCCTCTCCGAACATCGAGACCGCGGCGCGAGCTACCGCCATCTCTCTTCTCGCCAACGTCGCCTTTTGGACCGGGCGCAAACTCACCTGGGACGCCAAGACCTGGTCCTTCCCGGGCGATGCGGACGCCAACAAGCACCTCTTCCGGACCTACCGCAAGCCCTGGGACCTGGTGAAGTTCACCTAGCGAACCGTCCGCTCCTTTGCAGTCGCGGCTCGGATCCGAGCCGCGACCGTAAGGGAGCGGTTTCGTGCGAGTACTGCAGCTACCTCAGGAGAGTGCCGCACGTTAGAATGAGGTGTGAGCCACGCATCCCGCGCGCCGGGGAAGCCCCGCGTCGCGGCAGTTAGTTTCCTGAACACTGTTCCGCTGGTCTGGGGCATGCTCCACGGCGGCCAGCGGGATCTTTTCGATCTCGATTTCTGTCTCCCCTCGGAGTGCGCGGACCGGCTCGCCGCCGGGACCGCCGACATCGGCATCCTGCCCGCCGCGGAGATGCCCCGCCTCGGCCTCGAGATTCTTCGCGGCGCGGGCATCGCCTGCCGGGGTCCCGTGCGCAGCATCCTGCTCGTTTCAAAAGTCGACCCGCGGCAGATTCGTGTGCTCGCCGCCGACACCAGTTCCCGCACTTCCACGCAGCTCGCCCGCGTCCTGCTCGCGCGCAACTACGGCGCCTCGCCGCGCCTGGTCGCCTGCCGTCCCGATCTCGACGCCATGCTCGAGTCCGCCGACGCCGCTGTTATCATCGGCGATCCCGCCCTGCGCGTGAACGTGGACAGCCTTCCCCACCGCGTCCTGGACCTGGGGGCCGAGTGGACCGCATTGACCGGCCTCCCCATGGTCTTCGCCGTGTGGGCCGCGCGCAAGGAATTCGTCACCCCCGACATCGAGCGGGCCTTCCTCTCCTCCTGCCGTTTCGGCTTGGCGCACATCGAGGAAATTGTTCGCCAGGAGGCCGCTCCGCGCGGCTTCACCGAGACTTTGGCCCGCGATTACCTCACCCACTCGATCCGTTTCGAATTCGGCGAGGCAGAGTACCGGGGCCTCGATCTTTTCCTGCGCTCCGTCGCCGAACTGAATTCCAGCGAAGCGGTTCTGGAGTCGACCGCATGCTGACGCACCAGCAGGCCGTCGATTTGCTCTCCGATCCCGATCTCATCGGCGCCGGCATGGCCGCCGATGCCGTCCGGCGCCGGCTGCACCCGGAGGGCGTCGTCACTTACATCGTCGATCGCAATATCAACTACACCAACTTCTGTACCGAGTACTGCACCTTCTGCGCCTTCTACCGTCCCATGGGCCACCCTGAGGGCTACATCATCGGCAAGCAAGAGCTCTTCGCGAAGATTCAGGAGACCCTGGACCTGGGCGGCACCGGCATTCTGATGCAGGGCGGCCTCCACCCCGGCCTCGGCATCGAGTGGTACGAGGATATCCTGCGCGAGATCAAGCGGCGCTTCCAGATCCACCTGCACTGCTTCTCTTCCCCTGAAATCCTGAACATCGCCGAGGTGAGCGGCCTGTCGCTGCGCGATACCATCGCCCGCCTGCGCGACGCGGGCCTCGATTCCATCCCCGGCGGCGGCGCGGAGATTCTCGACGACAACGTCCGCCGCCGCGTCAGCCGTCTCAAATGCACCACCGAGGAATGGGCCGAGGTACACCGCGTGGCGCATTCCCTCGGCATGCGTACCACCGCCACCATGATGTTCGGCTGCGGGGAGACGCTCGCCGAGCGCGTCAACCATCTGGAAGTCGTGCGCCGCATTCAGGAGGAGACCGGCGGTTTCACCGCCTTCATCCCCTGGACGTTTCAGAAAGAGAATACCTCGCTCGGCCACTCCATCCGGCAGGAAGCTACGGCCACGGAGTATCTCAAGACATTGGCCGTATCTCGACTGTATCTGGAGAACATACAAAATGTGCAGGCGTCGTGGGTAACACAGGGGCTGAAGCTATGCCAGATCGCGCTGCGGTTCGGGGGCAATGATGTGGGCAGCGTCATGATCGAGGAAAATGTCGTCTCCGCGGCCGGCGCGCACCACCACTCCACTGAGGAAGAACTGCGCCGCATCATCCGCAACGCCGGGTTCATCCCTAAGCAGCGCGACACTCTGTATCGAACCCTATTCCTGAACTGACTCGATGATCGACACGGCTCGTCACACGCGCGGGGTGTACTACACGCCGCGCTGGCTGGCGGATCTGATTCTCGACGAGGCGGGCTACGAGGGCGCCCCCGGCGTGCGGCTGCTCGATCCATCCTGCGGCGAGGGCGTCTTTCTGGCCGCTGCCATCGAACGCGCCCGTGCGCACGGGAACCTCGATCGCATTCTCCACGAAATTCAAGGCTTTGAGCTCGATCCCCAATCCGCCGAAACCGCCCGCGCCACGTATCTCGAAGCCTTGGGGGACCTGGCTGCGGGACTCCAACCCGCGGATGTCCCCGTCCGTTGTGTGGATGCCATCTTGCAGCCCCCGGAGGTCGAGCCCTTCGACCTCCTCGCCGGCAATCCGCCCTGGGTGCGCTGGGATCATCTTACAGCCGAATATCGCCAGGCTACTCTGCCGCTCTGGAAGCGCTACGGCTTGTTTTCTCTCAAGGGCTTCGACGCCGTGTCGGGCGCGGGCAAGAAGGACCTGTGCATGCTGTTCACGTACGTGGCAGCGGATAGATTCCTTCGCGCGGGGGGAAGGCTCGCGTTTTTGGTGACGCAGGAAGTCTTCAAGTCGAAGGGCGCGGGCGAAGGGTTTCGCCGCTTCCGGATCGGCCCGGATGGGCCGCCGCTCCGCGTCATCGCCGCGCACGACTTTGTCGCGTTGCGGCCTTTCCGCGATGCCGCGAATAAGAGCGCGGCGCTGCTTCTCACCAAAGGGGAGCCGACGGAATACCCGCTGCCATACTGCGTCTGGACGCGCGACAAGAGCGGCGCGCTGGCAAAACAGACGCTGGTCGCGCGGCCTCTGGGTTCTGTCACGGGTCCCTGGCGGACAACCACGCCGGAAGATTCCGGCCCTTCGTCCCTCGAGGGTCCGAATGCGTACAAGCCCGTGCTGGGCTTCAACGCCAATCCCTATGGCGTGTTCTGGCTGGAGGTACGGCAGCTTCATTGCGGCGGACTCGCCGAGGTGCGCAACCTGCCGGAGTTGGGAAAGAGCGCCATTCCCGCCGTCTCTGCGATACTCGAAGCCGAACCGGTTTACCCCGCGGTCCGCGGCGCGGACATCCGCCCCTGGCGCGCCACGCCGGGAATCCACGTGCTGGTAGTGCAGGACCCGGTAGCCCGCTACGGCTACCCCGAGGAGTTGCTACGCGCGCGCTGGCCCGCTGTCCTCACCTACCTGGAGCAGTTCCGCGAAATCTTGTTGGGGCGCGCCCTGTACCGCCGGTATCACCGCGATTGTGCGCGGCCCTACTACAGCCAGTTCAACATGGCCGCGTCCGCCTTCGCGCCGTACAAGGTGGTTTGGAGAAGGATGACCAACGACATCGCCGCCGCGGTGATTTCAACCTGGGACGGCCCGCTCGGCACGAAGATCGTTCTGCCCCTGGAGACCACCGCCTTCATCGGCGTCGAAGGCGCCGAGGAGGCCCACTACCTCTGCGCGTACCTCAATTCCAAAGCGGTGCGCTCCTTCGTGAAGTCCTTCAGCGCCGCCGGCCGCGGCTTCGGCACCCCGTCCACCATCGGAAGGGTTCGCATTCCGAAGTTCGATCCAGCCAACGCAACCCACCGCGCCCTGGCCGCAGTCTCCCTGGAGTACCACAAGCCCAAGTAGGGCAGGCTGGCAGCCTGCGGCGGGTTGGTAACCCGCCCGAAGCCAGATGGATCGCTCACCGGCGCGCTAGCGGCGGGGCCGCAATCGTCGAAGGCATGGTGATGATTACCCCATTCGACACCTTGCGGACTCGGTAGTTGCGTGCGTCGGCGATGTACAGGTCGCCGGAGGCATCTACAGCGACGTCGCTGGGTCGATTCAACTGGGCGCTGGTGGCTGGGCCGCCGTCGCCACTGTAGCCTTGCATCCCGCTTCCGGCCACGGTAGTAATCACCCCATTCGAGACCTTCCGGATGCTGTGCTTAAGCGGGTCGGCGATGTACAAGTTGCCGGTGGCATCCACGGCGACGCCCCATGGGAAGCCCAACTGGGCACTGGCGGCCGGCCCGTTGTCGCCGCTGAAGCCGTGCGTTCCGTTTCCCGCCACAGTGGTGATCACCCCATTGGAGACCCTGCGGATGCATGCGTTCCCCACCTCGGCAATGTAGAGGGCGCCGGTGGAATCCACCGCAATGCCGTGGGGAGCGTTCAACTGAGCGGCGGTGGCTGGGCCGTTGTCGCCGCTGTAGCCACCCGTCCCGTCTCCCGCTACGGTGGTGATCATCCCATTCGAGACTTTACGGATGCGATGGTTACCGGAGTCGGAAATGTACAGATTGCCGGCGGAATCCACGGCGACGCCCCAGGCACCGTGCAACTGGGCGCCAGTGGCCGGGCCGTTGTCACCGCTGAAGCCATACTTCCCGTTGCCCGCCACGGTGGTGATCACCCCATTCGAGACCTTGCGGATGCGGTGGTTACCAAAGTCGGAAATGTACAGATTGCCGGCGGCATCTACGGCGACTCCTTCGGGATAGTTCAACTGAGCGCTGGTGGCCGGGCCGCCATCGCCGCTGTAGCCCGCCGTTCCGTTTCCCGCCACCGGAGTCACGACGCCCGTTGTGGCGTCCAACCGCAGGACGGTGTGGCGTCCATTCTCGAAGAAGAGGTTGCCTGCCCCGTCCAAAGCAACAAAACCGGCCGGGGGTAGGATGGCGGCGGTTTCTGTGTTGTTCACCGGCAGTTCGCCGCCAGCTAACTGCTTCAGGGTGTCGGTCTGACCGAATGCGCAACACCAGACGACCAAGGTGAGAATCGCGGCAGAGAACAGGCGCACGGCAGATCCTCCTCTGGAACGGATCATAGCACCTCTGATCCGTCTAGGAACTTGCTGCTATGCCGAGCCCCGCACTTTGGCCGAGCGCATCCAGTCGTGGGTGTCTTCCCAGCTCAGCAGCCCGCCCGCCGCGCCGACACGCCGCACCGACAGCGCTCCGGCCGCGTTCGCGATTCGCGCGGCTTCCCTCGCCGGGCAACCGCGCTGCAAGGCCGCCAGGTAGGCGCCGGCGAAGCAGTCCCCGGCCCCGGTCGTGTCCAGCACTTCGATCTCGAACGCCGGTACGCGGAACTCCTCGCCGCTGGAGAACACCGCGCATCCCTCCGCGCCGAGCTTCACCACTACGGTGCCGGCGCCTGCCTCTCGCAATTTCTTCGCGGCCCCCAGAGGATCCTCGAGGCCCGTCAGCATCCGCGCTTCCTCTTCGTTGACGAAGAGAACGTCGACGTTGGGGAGGCAAGGCCCCAGGTCTTCGATCCACTTGCCGCGCGAATCCCAGGCGGCGTCGAGCGAGGTCTGCAAGCCCGCCGCCCGCGCCCGCCGCAGCGTTTCCGCGGCGTGCGCCCGGAATGCCGGCAGCGCGAACGGATTCGCCAGGTGATAGCGCGAGACGCCCTGCAGCAACTGGGGAGTGAATTCAACCGGCTCGGGAAAGGCCTCCCGGCTGATGCCCGGCTTGTGAAGGAAAAGCCGGTTGCCGTCGGATTTCACTAGAGCGATGGTGGTGGGCGTGGCGCCGCGAGTGCGCAGTACCGCGCGCGTGTCGACCCCCGCCACTCCCAGGCCACTCAGCATCTCATCGCCGAAGTGGTCGTCGCCCACCATCGACAGCAGCCGTACCGGCACACCCAGACACGCCAGTGCGTAGGATGTGTTCGCACCATTGCCGCCCATGCTCTGGCCGATCGTCTCCACCCAGGTCGTCGCGCCCCACCGCAGTTGGTCTACGGGGTGAACGAGCATGTCGAACACGATGTTGCCGGTGCAGAGAACTCCCTCAAACTTGCTTTGCGCCATGTTGTTATTGAGAACTTCCTAGTATACTCTCCAGGAACGCTCGTTCGATGGGCCACCGCCCCAGCACGTGCTGGCCCTGAGTTTGAAAGCTGCCCGCCGAAAGCACGGCGATGAGATCGCGAGGATCCGCACTGGCGCCACCCGAGGCGCCGGTCCCCTTGAGCAGCCGCGTAACCTGCTCGAGTTGAGACGACAGAACCACCGCATCGCCCGGCGTTCGGCACAGTGCATCCATCCACGCCTCCAGCCGGCCTGGGGCAACCTCCAGCGAGAACTCGACCTCGCCTGCGCCCTCCAGCGCGGAAGACAACAGCCGCGCCCCGGGATGCAGGTTCTCCACGTTCTTCAGGACCTCGGAGGGGACCGCCAGCCACACCGGCCGCGCCGGCAACGTCCGCGCCTGGGCGTCCTGCTGCGGACGCGCCAGAGCCCATGCCGAGTCGGGCGACGGGCCGACGGCCATGGCCATGAGGTTCGTCTTCAGCGGAAAAAAAGAGATCCGGCGCCGCGGCGTGCTCCCGCCAACCTGGCAATACGAGTTGTGGCAGTTCCCGCCTTGCGACCGGACGTAGGCGCGCAACTGCGGCCAATCGAACCTGCCGCGCAGCAGAAAGTAGCTCGCCTCCTTGCCGAACTTGGCCACCACCAGGTCCAGGTCCTGCTGGTAGTTGAAACTGGTTTCGGTCACGAAAGCCTGATACTCGGGTTCCTCGGCCACCCGGGCGCCTGCCAGCGCCGCGAGCACCCCACTCCGCCGCAGCGCTTCCATATCGATCGCCACCATGACCCCCTCCGTGCGCGGCAGATAGTTCAGAAGATCTCCCGTGGTAACGGGGTGGCGTGAGCGCCATGCCGCGACCCCCAGGATGAGCCCCGCACACACGGAGAGAAGCAACGCCAGCAGCAGCAGAGGATGCAGTCGGAAAACCACTACCCAGTAGCTTACACCACCTCAGTATGCTATCCGCGACCGGAGATCGTAGCGCACGCGCCCACGCGTGCAGCGTCGACAATCCTGTCGACGCCTTTGCGTCGAGATGAGTCTCGACGCTGCACGCAGGAGTGCGTGCGCTACAGGAAGCTTTTTAGCCCAGCGTCCTTCTCAGCAGGTCCAGCGCGGACTGGGCCGAGAGCGCCCGCACGCGGCCGCGGTCGCCCAGGAAGCGCACGCGGCGGGTCTGGCAGCCGGTGGGCGTGGCCAGGCCAATCACCACGGTGCCCACCGGCTTAGTCTCGGTGCCTCCCGCCGGTCCCGCTACGCCGGTGATGGAGAGCGCATAGGTGGAATCCGTGCGCAGCCTGGCGCCGCTCGCCATGGCCTCGGCGACAGGCTCGCTGACAGCGCCGTGTTCCTCGATCGCCTGCGCATCCACGCCCAGCATGGCGATCTTCATCCGGTTGGTGTAGGTGACGAATCCGCCGCTGAAGAAATCGGAGCATCCGGCGACCGAAGTGATGCGCTCGGCCAGGAGGCCGCCGGTGCAGCTTTCGGCCACGCTGAGGGTGGCGCCGGCGTCGCGCAATTGCCGGCCAACCACCACCTCGAGAGGCTCTCCGGTGTGTGAGTAAATGCGGTCCCCGAGCAGGCTCTCGATGCGCGCGCCCAGTTCGGCAAGCAGCGCTTCGGCCTCGCGCTCGTCCGCGCAACGCGCGCGCAGATGAATCTGGATGTCGCCGGGCGCCGCCAGGATGGTGGTCGCCGGGTTGGCGTACTGCTTGTAGACCGGCGCGATGATCTGGTCGAGATCGGATTCCCCCATGCCCGCGACGCGATAGAAGCGCGTGCGAATCACCTGGGGTGGCACCTGGCGTTCCAGACGCGGCATGCACTGCTCCAGGAACATCGGCTGCAGTTCCGGCGGCGGGCCGGGCAGCAGAACCACCACCCGGCCGCGGTCCTCTATCCAGAGCCCCGGTGCGGTGCCATTGTCGTTGGCCAGGATCTCGGCGCCCGAGACGACGTACGCCTGGCGGCGGTTGACCTCGGCCATCTTGCGATTCATGCGCGCGAACCGCCTCTCGATGGCCTCGCAGATCTCCGGTTGAAAGGTGAGATCCCGGCCGAGCGCGGCGGCCGTGGCCTGGCGCGTCACATCATCCTCGGTGGGGCCGAGCCCTCCCGTGAGGATCACGATTTCGGAGCGGGCCAGGGCGCCGCGCACGGCCTCGGCCAGTCGCGCGACATCGTCGCCGACCACCATCTTCGCAACCACTTCAATGCCAAGTGAGTTCAGTGCCCCGGTAAGGAACAACGAGTTGGTGTCCAGCCGCTCGGGAGTCAGCAACTCCGAGCCCACGGCGATGATTTCGGCGTTCATCTAAGGAAGCGGCCGGCCCTCGATGCCGGCATCCAGCCGGTACAGCGTGCTGGTGGTCGCCAGCAGCATGATGCCGCCTGGGGCGAACGCCAGCCCGACGATGTTGGGGCCGGAGACGAATAATTCGGGCGGAAGGCCCGTGGCGAGGCGTACCACTCCCTTGCGGCCGTACAAGGACGCCGCCGCGTAGAGACGTCCATCGGCGTCGAACGCCAGGCCCTGTGGCCGTCCCAGGCCCTTGTAAAACACCTCGGGGTCTCCGGCCGGCGTGACGCGGTAGATCGATTCGTTGCTCGACGTGGTCGGCCCGCTCACGTAGAGGTCGCCCCCCGGCCCAAACGCCAGGTGATACGCCGCGATGGATGGTTCGAGCGTGGCGAAAACGTAAATCTGCCGGTCGGGGCTGATCTTGAAAATGGTGCCGCTGCGGTCCCCGACGTATAGATTATCCTGGGCGTCGAAAGCCAGGCCGGTGGCGATCCCCATGCCTTCGATGTAGACCGAAAGGGCGCCATCGGGATCGGCTCTGTAAACAATGCCGTCGTGCCGGCTGGTGATGTAAAGCGCGCCGTGCCGGTCGAAGGCCAGACCGGTGGCGTTCATCAGATCCGTGACGAACGGCCGCATGGCGAGTGCGGCGTCGATCTTGAACACGGCCACCGGCGTCTTCTGGCCACGCGCGCCGCTGAACGTAGTGAAGATGTTGCCCCAGCGGTCGACCGCCGGGTTGGCCACGGGATGGATTTCCTCGGCGATCCGCACGCCGATCGCACAACGCCAGGAGGCCGAGGACTTACCACCATCCCCGATCGTCAGCGTATCGGCGGCGACGCCCTCGGGCACCCGCACGATCACAAACGAATCCGAGCCGATGACCACCCGCGCGGACACCTCGCCGAGCAACACTCGCGGCCGGTCCGCGCCAGCCAGGCCGCGGCCACGGATGTGGATTTCGCCTCCCGCGATAGCGGCCTCGGGCGAGACCGTCTCGATTTGGGGCCGCCCGCTAGTGTCCTTGCGAATCGCCATAGTCAATAAAGATTGAAGCATCCCGCAGCGAACAACACAAGCGCGCCAACCAGACCCGCGACGACATCGTCCGCAATAATCCCGACTCCGCCGTGCAGTTTCTCGGCTTGACGAATCGGAAACGGTTTCAGTATGTCCAGGATTCGGAACAGAACCAGAGCCGCTAACAGGCTCTTCCAGTTGTAAACCGTGGCGCCCAGAAGCGTGACCCACTGTCCGATGGCCTCGTCCACGACAACCTCTCTGGGGTCCTCCTTGCCGTGCGACGTCGCGTAAACCTGCGCGGCCCAGATGCCCGGCAAGAGCAAGGCCATCGATAAGAGGCCGAAGTTCGCTTGCGTCCACCCGTGGTGGTGGATCAGTAGACCGGCAGCGGCAATCGCGGCGATGGAACAGGCGGTGCCGGGAGCGATGGGCACCAACCCCAGGCCAAAGCAGGTCGCGATGGGAGATGCCAGCCAGCGGCTGGCGCTAGGCCTCACGGTCTTTTTCCTCCGGTTCGGGCAAGTCGGTCTCCGGGTCGATGGGCGCCGGGATGACGTACTTGCCGGAGGCCCAGTTGCCGAGGTCGATGATCCGGCAACGGTCGCTGCAGAAAGGATGGAACGGAGCGTCCGGTGCGACCGGCTTCTTGCAGATGGGGCATTTCATACGGCTTGACCTAGCACCGGCGGCAGACTCCTCGCGCCGGAGTGTTCGAGCAGTGTACCGACAAGATCGTAGTCGTGCGCCTCGGTGATGCGCATGCGGCGGATCTGTCCGGGGGCGGGGGAGTCGCCCTCGAAGTCGTTAATCAGGCAGACCCCGTCGATTTCGGGCGCCTGCGTCGACAGACGGGCCTGCCAGAGCAGCGGCGTCTCCGGGCTAGGCCCTTCCACCAGCACCTCGGCCTCCTGGCCGGGCCGGCGCCGGTTGTTCGCCCGCGAGATCCGCCGCTGAATCGCCATCAGCCGGCGGCGGCGATTGTAGATATCGCGTCCACTTACCTTCCCGTCCAGCTTGTAACTACGACTGGTTTCTTCGTCCGAGTATGCGAATACTCCGAGATGGTCGAAACGGGCGGCTTCCACAAACTGGCAAAGGCGATCGAAGTCCCCGGCGGTTTCGCCGGGGAAACCTACGATCATGCTGGTGCGAATGGCCACGCCCGGGATGGTACGGCGGATGCGCCCGAGGAGCTTGAGGAAGATGTCGCCGGAGGCGCCTCTCTTCATACGCTTGAGGACGGCGGCGCTCGAGTGCTGCAGCGGCATGTCGATGTACTTCACCAGCGCGGCGTGCGCGGCCAGCGTGTCGAGCAGGCGCGACGTGATCCGGTTGGGGTACGCATAGAGGAAGCGGATCCACTTCGGGACCGGCGTCTCGATGCGGGCCAGCCGCTCCAGAAGCTGCGCCAGGCCGTCCCGCATGCCAAGATCCTCGCCGTAAGAGGTGGTGTCCTGCCCGATCAGATTGATCTCGCGGACGCCCTGCGAGAAGAGCCCGGCCGCCTCGGCGGCGACGGACTCGGGCCGGCGGCTGCGAAAACGGCCGCGAAACTGGGGAATCACACAGAAGGTGCACGGGTGATCGCAACCTTCGGCGATCTTGACGTAGGCATAGTGGCGCGGCGAGGCCAGCACGCGCGGCGTAAGGTGGTGATAGAGATAGGGTTCGAGCGGGCGCGGCGGGAGGACCTGGCCTTCGCAGGCGGCCACGATTCCCTCGACATCGTCGGTGCCCAGCACCGCGTCCACCTCGGGGACCTGCGCCCGGATGTCGTCACGAAAGCGTTCCACCAGGCAGCCGGCCACAATCAACCGGCGCGCTTGGCCATCGCGCTTGAATCGCGCCATCTCGAGAATGGCATCCACGGATTCCTGCTGGGCGGGGCCGATGAAGCTGCAAGTGTTGACGACGATGGCGTCGGCGTCACTGGGGTTCGCCGTCAACCGGTGCCCGCGAGCCGCGAGAAGGCCCATCATAACCTCTGTATCGACGAGGTTCTTTGGGCATCCCAGGCTAACAAAACCAACTTTCAAGACGGGTATCCAGGCCGGTGAGGTGTGTCACCTCCAGAATAGCATGCGCCCTACTTATCAACGCGCAAGTGGTCGGTCACCGAGAAGACGCCGGCCACTCCCTTGGCCTCGATGTTCGCGATGTTCTTGTCCCCCTCTTGCGCCACCATGCCCTCCAGCGTGACATTGCCGTTCTTGACGACAATATGGATCGGCGGCACGGCCTGCAGGGCGTAGCGGTTCAGCGCGGTATTGCCGTAGACAGCCCTGTAAACCGCCAGGCGGATACCATCGTCGTTGGGGGAGAGCGGCAGCACCTCAATGTTGTTGACTACGCGCTCTATCCCCTCGATGTCCTTCACCACGCGTTCGGCGTCGCTCTTCAGCGTAGGCCGAGTCACCTGACCCGTCAGCGTCACGGTGTCGCCAGTCACCTGGAACTCGAGATTGTCGAAAACCCCGTAATACGGCAGCATCACAAGCTCGTGCCGGACTTCCCGCTCGATCCGCTTTCGGGCTCTGTCACTTTGTCCAAATCCCGGCGGAACCAGTAAAGCCAGCGCCAACGGGACAATCAGCACCATAGTTCGCACTCGCATCTTTAGTTTCCTCCCTGTCCACTCTCGTATAGGCATGTTAGGGACCACCGCGGAACGCTGGTAAATACAAGCTACAAGCTTGGGGCGTCCGCAAATAAGTGCACTTTACGCCGCACGTAAGGCAGAAGTTGCCCTGCGCTTACAGCCCGCAGGACGCTGTCCACGCTTCCATGCGGCGCAGTTTCGCAGATAGCGTGGTGCGCTTCAGATGCAGCATTTCGGCGGCCCGTTTCTTGTTACCGCCCGATTTTCGCAGCGCTTGCTCCAGGAAGGCTTCCTGCCCAGCGGCGTCCGCCAATCTGCGGGGAAGTCGCGCCCACAGGCCGATAAGGGGCGAGGGAGGCGAACGCACGCCCCCGTTGAAAGATCGGCCAAAGCGAACTCGGCGCTGCGTTCCAGTGCCCGGGGCGAGCCCGCGAGGTGCCGCAGTTCGGCCCTCCCGGATCGTTTTTCCTCCGCGCCTTCAAGCACTTACGCGCAACCAAGCCCGGAATCCACCGCCTTGCAGGGTACACTCGTAAGAGGAGGCTGCGTTTCGCCAAGGGAGCGCTGAAGTGGACCCGAAAAGATAAAGTGCCGAACAAAGCCAATTTCGCCCAATTGGCCTGAATTCAATATGTTACGAGACGCTTTCCAGGGCGGCACGGAGGGCCTCACTCTGACGGCGGGGTCCCGACACAACTCGACAGAATTCGACGCTTTGCGGGCCTATCGAACCTCCGCCGGGCTCGCCGAGCTAGGCCAGTTTCGCCCGCACCTTGTCGCTGAGGACCTTGCCGTCGACGCGTTTGCCGGCGAGTTTGGCCTGGGCGGCCTTCATGACCAGGCCCATCTGCTTGAGCGACGTGATGCCGGTCTCGGCCAGGGCGGCGGCGATGGCCGCTTCCATTTCCTCCTCGGAGGGGGCCGAGGGCAGGAAGGACTCGATCAGACGCATCTCAACCTCTTCTTTGTCAGCCAGTTCCGGGCGGCCGCCCTTACGGAACATCTCGGCCGCTTCCTGGCGCTGCTTGACCAGCGACTTCAGGATCTGCATCTCGGTCGCCTCGTCGAGCGGCTTCATGGAGTCCACTTCGTGCTTCTTCAAGGCCGTCTTGATCATTCGCAGGGCGCCCAGGCGGGCCTCGGCGCGCGCCTTCATCGCCTGCGTCATTTCCGATTGAATTGTGTCTAGCAAAGCCATGATGTCTGATATTCTAGAGGACTACCAAGCCTTATGCATATACGCAAAACTCGACTCTTAACTCCCGGACCGACGCCGCTGTACCCGCCGGCCCTACACGCCATGATGGGCTCCGACATTCATCATCGGACAGAAGACTTTCGCAATATTTATCGGGCGACCCTGGCAGACCTCAAAGAAGTCATGGGCACGTCGAACGACGTGCTGATCCTGGTGTCCTCGGGAACCGGCGCGATGGAGTCCGCCATCTCGAACCTGTTCTCGCGCGGGGACAAAGTGATCGTGTGCTCGGCCGGCAAGTTCGGCGAGCGCTGGGTGGAGATGGCCAAAGCCTTCGGTCTGGAGGCCACGGTCTTGAAGGCCGAATACGGCGACACGGTCAAGCCCGAGCAGGTGGAGGCCGCCCTGGCCGCCACGCCGGGCGTGCGGGGCGTATTCGTGCAGGCCTCGGAGACCTCGACCGGCGCGCAACACGACATCCGCGCCATGGGACAGGCCATCGCGAAGACCGATGCGATCTTCGTGGTGGACGCGATCACCGGTCTGGGGACGATGCCGATCGATATCGAGGGGTGGGGCCTGGACGTGCTCATTGGAGGCTCGCAGAAGGCCTTCATGATCCCGCCGGGACTGGCGTTCCTGTCGATCAGCGCCAAGGCCTGGGCGTTCGCCGAGACCGCCACTCTGCCGCACTACTACTTCGACCTGAAGAAGGAGAAGAAGAATGCGGCGTTGGGCGAATCGAGCTTCACGCCGAACACGTCCCTGATCATCGCGCTGAACGCGGCGCTCAAGTACATCAAGTCGGTGGGGATGGACAAGCTGGTGGAGAACGCGCAGTTGCTGGCGCGGGCCACGCGCGCGGCGGCGGTGGAATTGGGACTGGAGCTGTTCGCGCCCGGCTCGCCCTGCTCGTCGGTGACGGCGGTCAAGGCGCCCGCCGGGATGGATTCCAGCGTCATCGTGAAGGAATTCCGCAACCGGTTTGGCGCGATCATCGCCAACGGGCAAGGCTCGATGAAGGGCAAGATCTTCCGCATCGCGCACCTGGGCTACTTCGATTTCGCGGATCTGTTCGGCGTGATCGCGGAGCTGGAGATCATCCTGGCCGCCAATGGACACCCGGTGACTTTCGGGAAGGGTGTGGCCGCCGTACAGAAGATTTACGCGGAAGCCGCTGCAGCCGCGAAGAAAGCCGGCGCTTGAGGAGAACCTATGAAAATCCTGGTTGCTGAACCAATCGCCGCGGCCGGCCTCGAATTGTTGAGAGCCCAGCCGGGCTGGGACGTGATCGCGTCCAACCCCAAGGAATACGCGCAGTACCTGGGCGAAGCGGAAGCGCTGATCGTGCGCAGCGCCGTCAAGGTCACCAAGCAGGTTCTGGAGCAGGCGCCCAAGCTGCGCGCCATCGGCCGCGCGGGCGTCGGCGTGGACAACGTCGATCTGCCGGCGGCCACCGCGGCGGGCGTTCTGGTGATGAACACTCCCGGCGGGAACGCCGTCTCCGTGGCGGAGCACACGCTGGCGCTCATGCTGGCCATGGCCCGCTCCATCCCACAGGCCAGCGCCTCCACCAAGGGCGGCAAGTGGGAGAAGAAGAAGTTCATGGGCAACGAGCTGCGCGGCAAGACGCTGGGCGTCGTCGGCCTGGGCAGCATCGGCCGGGAAGTGGTCCGGCGGGCGCGCGCCTTCGAAATGAAGATCGTCGCCAGCGACCCCTACGTCACCCCGCAGGCGGTCGAGGACGTGACCGTCGAACTGGTGGATCTCGACACGTTGTACGCGAAGAGCGACTACATCTCGCTGCACACTTCGCTTACGCCGGAAACCCGCCAGATGCTATCGAGCGCTGCGTTCGCCAAGATGAAGAAGGGCGTGCGTCTGGTCAACTGCTCGCGCGGGGAACTCATCGACGTCGCGGCGCTCAAGGAAGCCATCGAATCGGGCAAGGTGGCGGGCGTGGCGATGGACGTCTTCACTCCGGAGCCGCCGGCGGAAGGCTTCCCGCTGTTCGGCCTCGATGCGGTGATCGCCACGCCGCACATTGCCGGCTCGACCGAAGAGGCGCAGGAGATCGTGGGCGTTCGCATCGCCGAACAATTGGCGGAGTACCTGCTGAGCGGGGTCGCCATCAACGCCGTCAACATGCCGACGCTTAAGCCGGAGCAATACAAGGCGATCGAACCTTACATCGCGCTAGCCGGGAAGCTGGGCTCGTTCGCCGCGCAGATCGCCGCCGGCAATCCAACCGGCGTGCGGCTGGTCTACCTGCGCCAGTTGGCGGAGGACAACACGCACCTGATCCGCAACGCCGGCCTGGCCGGCGTGCTGAACCGCTGGCTCTCTCAGAAGGTGAATCTGGTGAACGCCATGCAGATCGCCGCCGAGCGCAGCCTCAGCGTGGTGGAGAAGCACGAGAAGCGCACCGGCCACATGGACGCGATCCGGCTGGAGCTCGAAACCGACGCCGGCGTCACCACCGTGGAAGGGGCCGTCGTTCTGGGCCGGGCCCGCCTGCTGCAAGTGGACGGCATCTACTGCGAAGCGCCGTTGTCGGGCCACCTGACGTACATGCGCAACCAGGACGTGCCTGGCGTGATCGGGCATGTCGGCACGGTGCTCGGCCGCAACAAAGTCAACATCGCCAACTTTTCGCTCGGCCGCCAGGAAGCCCCCACCAAGCCGGGCCAACCGCTGGAGGCCATCGCCGTCGTCGAAACCGATCAAGTCCCCAGCGAACAGGTGCTCGCGCAGCTTCGCGAGAACCCGGCCGTCAAGCTGGCACGCACGGTGGACTTCCCGGAGTAGGCCGGGACTCTCTATTCCGGGACAGGCGAAACCGCCTGTCCCGCGCTATTTCAGCTTCGAGAAGTCGGTTGGGCTCAGGAACACCGACTCGACCTTGTCCACGATCTTGCCGTTTACCTCGGACTCTTTCTGTGCCTTCAGCCAATCGGGATCTTTTCGGAAGGCGGCCCAGGAAGCTGTCGCCGCTTCGCGGCTCTTGTGCTTCAGCATGTAGTACAGCGTGTTCTGCGACTTGGGCGGATCCGCCGGCACCCAATACCCGACGTTCTCCATACCGTACTTCTCGAAAATCTTGATGGTGTGATCGCGGAATCGTGCGATCACGGCCGGCAGTTTGCCCTCCACCGCCGTGTAGGTGCGAAGTTCGTAGACCGGCCCACCGGATTGAGCCATTCGTGGGCGGCGTGGCCACCACCGCCATTCCAATCATCATCAGAGCAACCAGCGCAATTTTGAACATAGCGTCTCCAATTATGCAGGATTCTCACCCACCGGTGCCTCCGGCCCCCGTCCCGGTCCCGCTCCGGAACGAATCACGTTCATGGCCGTGGCGATCATTCCGCCGACGTCGCTCAACGTGGCCGGCACGATCAGCGTGTTGCCTGCTTTGGCCAGGTTGCCGAATTGCGCGATGTAGGATTCCGCCACCCGCAACTGCACGGCCTGAAAACCGCCCGGCGCCTCGATGGCGTCCGCCACCCGCCGCAGTCCCTCGGCGGTGGCCGTAGCCACCGACAAGATCGCTGCCGCCTGGCCTTCGGCCTCGTTGATCCGCTGCTGCTTGTTGGCCTCCGACGCCTTGATCACCTTCTGCTTCTCGCCTTCGGCGTTGTTGATGGCCGCGTCGCGGGCGCCCTCGGAAGTCAGAATCACGGCGCGCTTCTCGCGCTCCGCCCGCATCTGCTTCTCCATGGCCGCTTGGATGTCCTGGGGCGGATTGATGTTCTTGATCTCATACCGCATGACCTTCACGCCCCACGGCTCGGAGGCCTTGTCGAGCTCGCTCACCAGCGCGATGTTGATGTTGGTGCGCTCTTCGAAGGTGCGGTCCAGATCGATCTTGCCGATCTCGCTGCGCAACGCCGTCTGCGCGAGCTGCGTGATGGCGAAGGCGTAGCTCGAGATCCCGTAGGAGGCGCGCTCCGGATTCATGATCTTCAGGTACAGGATGCCGTCCACCCCCACCTGCACGTTGTCCCGGGTGATGCAGATCTGCTCGGGAACGTCGGCCGCCTGCTCCTTGAGCGTGTGCCGGTACCGGATCACGTCGAAGAACGGCGTCAGGATGTGAAAACCCGCCTCGAGTGTGCTGCTGTACTTCCCCAGCCGCTCCACCACATACGCGCTCTGCTGCGGTACCACAACGGCGGTCTTCGCCAGGATGATGATGAACACCAGCGCGAAGAGGCCTACTACGATTACCGTGCCTGTCATGGCGTCTCCTCTTGACCTCGAATGTACAGCGTCAGCCCGTCCATGCGTACCACCGAGCAGCGCTGCGCGCGCACCACCGGTGTGTCGCCGGTGTTGCGCGCGTTCCATGACGCGCCGCGCAGCTCGGCCTTGCCAAATGCATTGACGGCGATATCCTCCATCGCCGTGGCCGTCTCCCCCACCAGGCTGTCCACCGGCTTGCCCGGCCAGGCGTGTCGAAAGCGCTCGAGTAGAGGACGCCGGAAGAAGAGCACCGCGACCGCTCCCAGGATCGAGAACAGCAGCCACTGCGCCCACAGCGGGAATCCCGGGAAGAGGGCAGTCACCAGCGCCACCCCCAGCCCGGCGATCCCCAGAAACATCACATAGAACCCGCCCGGAGTAATCAACTCGAAGACGAGCAGGAACAATCCGATGACAGCCCACACCCACCAGGTCATGACGGCTCCTGAACCAGGACTTGCAAGTATACATCAGCCGCCGTGGCCCCATCGCGGCCCCGGGGTATAATCGCTTTGATCGCCCCGTGGTTCGCTTTGGGAGGAGATTCTGTGGGCACTCATTCTTCGCGTAGGACTTTCTTGCAGGCCGGACTGGCCCTGCCTGCCGCCGGACTGGTTGCCGCTGGCCCGCTATCGGCTGCCGCAATCCCATCGAGAACGCTTGGCAAGACCGGGCTCAAGGTCGCGCCCGTCGGTTTCGGCGTGGGGTTCACGCCCGACCCCAGCGTCATCGCGCGCGCTCTCGATATGGGCGTCAACTACTACGACACGGCCCGGGTGTATGGCCAGGGCACCAGTGAACGGATGTTGGGGGCCGCCATCAAGGAGAAGCGAAATCAGGTTGTGCTCGCCAGCAAGTCCTCCGCGAAAACCAAGGCCGATGTGCTCAAGGACATGGACCTCAGCCTCCAGACGCTCGGCACGGATCACACCGACGTCTATTTCCTGCACGCCAAAGACACGGTGGCGGCGATTCCGGACGAGGCCGTCGAGGGCCTCGACGCCGTGAAGAAGCAGGGCAAGACCCGCTTCATAGGCGTCAGCACGCACGACCCGAACGCCATCGTCGATCATGTTCTCAAGTTCGGCAAGATCGATGTCGTGCTGCTGACCTACAGCTATCCGATGGGTACAACCAGAGATGCGGCCATCAAGAAGATGCAGGATGCCGGCATCGGTCTGGTCGCTATGAAGGTGGTCGTGGCGACGGCCGGTTTTACCATGGGCAGAGGAGGCGCGGACACGCCCAAGCCCAGGTTGCAGGGAGACGCGCCGCTGGCCGCCGTCAAGTGGGCGCTGAAGAACTCCGCCATCGCGGTCACCATTCCCTACATGGCCAACACGGACCAGTTGGAAATGAACATCCGCGCGATGACCGAGTCCTACACCCCGGCCGACGAGAAGCTGCTCTATGCAAAGAGCGAGGAGATTCGCCCCTACTACTGCCGGATGTGCTACGAGTGCAAAGGCCAGTGCCCCAAGGGCATGCCGGTCCCGGATGTTCTGCGGTTCCTCGCCTACAACGACTTCTGCGGCGACTTCCGCCAGGCGCGCGAGAACTTCAAGAGCCTGTCTCGGGAAATCCGGAACGTGAGCTGCGGCGATTGCTCCTCGTGCGCCATCCATTGCCCGAACGGCGTCCACGTCCAGGACCGCCTCATCCGCGCCCAGGGATTGCTGGCGTAACCGCGCCACCTTCGACCACATCGAGTCGCTGCGGAGCCGCCGCTATGTGGGTATAGTGAAAGGCGACACCCCAATGCGCATTGGACCTCACAGGTTGCAGTTGGCTTCGAGCGAAGTGGTTCGCGACATCAACCGGCGCATCGTTCTGAACCTGATTCGAACCCGGCAACCCCTTTCTCGCGCGGACCTGGCACGCGTGTCCGGTCTCCAGCGAAGCACGATCTCCCTGATTGTGGAAGACCTGATTCAACAGGACTGGGTCATCGAGGGGCCCACCGGCCGCCTGCCGCGCGGCCGCCGCCCCACTTTCCTGCGCTTGAACGACCAGCGCGTCATTATCGGCGTCGACGTGCGGCCGGGCCAGATTTCGGTTGCCTTGGCCGACGTGAACGGCAAGTTCAGGTCTCAGGAAGCGTTTGCCACGCCCCGCGATCCGAACACCGCGATGGACGAATTGATCGTGCGCATCCAGCGCCTGCTGCGTTCGTGTTCGGAGAAGACCGTGGAAGGCATCGGCATCAGCTTGCCGGGCAGAGTCGATCACGCTTCCGGACGGCTGGTCTTTGCGCCCAACCTCAACTGGCCCGAGTTCGACCTGCGCACGCCGGTGGAGGCTGCCACCGGACTGGAAGTGGAAATGGAGAACGCCGCGAATGCCTGCGTGCTGGCAGCCGCCTGGTTCGACTACCTGGAGAGCCGCAATCTGGTGGTCGTCACGGTGTCCGAAGGGCTGGGAACCGGGATTCTGGTGAACGGGCAACTGGCCCGCGGATTGAGCGGCATGGCGGGCGAATTCGGGCACGTGCCGGTCGAGCGGGACGGCCCGCTATGCGGTTGCGGAGGCCGCGGCTGTTGGGAGGTCTTCGCCTCCAACCGCGCCGCATTGCGATACTACTTCGAGCCCGGCCCGGTTTCGGATCGCCTGAGCTTTCTGGACCTCCTCGGACTCGCCGAGCAGGGCGACGGGCGCGCCGCGCGGGCTCTGGAGACCATGGCGCACTCCCTGGGCCGCGGCATGCGCATGATCGTGGCCGGCCTGGATCCGGAGCGCATCCTGGTGATCGGAGACCTCACCCGTTCCTGGCATCGCTTCGGACCGGTGATCGAAGCCGAAGTGCAAGCGCAAGCGCTGCCCGGGGGCTCCGCGCCGCCGGTACTTCCGGTCCACGAAGGCGGCCTGGCCCGCCTGCGAGGCACCGTCGCCCTGGTCCTCCATAAGCACTTCGCAGCCAGCCCCGAGATCCCCGCGTAGCGGCGCGCGGAAGCTGATCCGTTCAGTAGGTTTTTCGAAATCCTCCCTTCTGAGATCTTGGCTCCGGACCGCTTGCGTGTGAAACAGGCTATGGCCCTATCGAGCAAATCCAGCGTCCAGCCAGCGACAGTGACGTGCGATTGGCCTTATGATGAGACACAGGGAGATTGGATGCGGGTTGACTACACGGTGCAAATCTGGCGGGAAGGGGCGCAATTCGTAGCGCAGGCGATGCCCATCGATGTGGTCAGCGCCGGCAGCACGCCGGAAAAGGCGCGCGCGGCCTTGGACGAAGCGGTGAGCCTCTTCCTCTCGACGGCGCAGCAGATGGGGAGGCTCCCAGAGATCCTGGAGGAGTGTGCCTACGAACGCGACGAAAGCGGCTGGCGGGCTCCCGAGTGGATCGCCGTCGAGCGGCACTCTGCCCAACTGACTGGTTGACCATGCCTCGGCTGACTCCGGTCCACTGGAGGCGGTTGGAAAAGGTGTTCCTCTCCATTGGCTTCGTGTTCGTCCGGCAGCAGGGAAGTCACCGGGCCTACTCGCGCGACGGGACGCCGCGTCCGGTCGTGATTCCGGCCTACGACGAGGTTCCGGTGGCAGGCATGAAGAGCAACCTGAAAACCGCCGGCCTGTCTCGCGAAGAGTACCTCCGCCGCCTTGAGACTTTGGCGTAGAACCCAGACGAATGGTGGGCACGACAGGACTCGAACCTGCGGCCTCCTGCGCGTGAGAGCCGAATCTTCTCTTTGCTCGCGTGCATCCGATTCCGACGAGTCCTACTTCTGTAATGTGTATCCTGAATTGGGGGCGGCGATTCGGCGCATCCAGGGCGCACAACTGGTGCATGAACGCGAGCCGGAAGGCGGGCCAGTCTGGTTCGATCATTCCGATCCCGAAGAGCCCTTTGCGTGGCGGCGGGGCGCCTCTGGCGCAGATGCCCTAATCCTAAATCCGGCAGTATGATCCCGTCCAGAACGGTCCAACGCGTTGGTACTCTGAGACATGGATGACGGTCGCGCCTGCATTCCGGCTCACCCGCAGGGTGAAGTCGAAAGGATTGATGGAGATGGTGAGCTGGCAGAGCGGGGCGAGGCTGTGGAGACCTTTGGCGGCAAGGTGTTCGTGCGCTGGGATCCGGACGCGGAGGTCACCGCGTTCGCACCGGTGGCGTACTTCATCGAGTTTCTGAAGGCGAACGGACTGTGGCAGCAGTGGGTAGAAGAGTGTCCACTGGACTACCGGAGCGGGAATGCTCCGCCCAAGCAAGACATTCTGGGAACGATCTTGCTGAGCGTGCTGGCAGGGCACAAGCGCTACGCGCACGTGACGACGATCCGCAGCGATAGTGTAATGCCGGGGTTGTTGGGGATGGAACGGGTGCGAAGCGAAGACGCGGTGCGGCGGGCATTCCTGAAAGGGGAGGCCGGAGAGTACGGCCGTTGGCTGCACGCGCATCTGGACTCCAGCTACGAAGAACTCTTGAGCGAGCCGTGGATCCTGGACATGGACGGGACGGTGAAGCCGCTGTACGGACAGCAAGAGCAGGCCGTGCGGGGATACAACCCCACCAAGCAGGGCCGGCCGTCGCACGTGTACCAGACCTATTTCATTGCGGCGATTCGGATGGTGCTGGACGTGGAAGTGCAAGCGGGCAATCAAACAGCCTCCCAGTACGCACAGCCGGGGTTGTGGGCCTGGCTGGACCGGCGACCGCGCGCGCAATGGCCGAAGCTGGTGCGGGGAGACATCGCCTGGGGCACGGAACGAATGATGCTGGAGTGTGAGAAACGGAGCCTGCCATACCTGTTCAAAATCCGGCAAACGACGAAGGTGAAACGGCACATCGCCGAATTGTTCGGACGGGCCGATTGGGCACCTGCCGGCGGGGGCTGGCAAGGGTTGTCGAGCGAGTTGCAATTGAGCGGGTGGAGCCGGAAGCGGCGGGTGGTGATGCTACGCCGGCGAGTACGGGAATCGCTGGCGATCACCGCGGAGAGCGAGGCCAACGGACAAGGGAAACTGTTCGGAACGGTGGAGGTGCTCGAGGCCGGCGAGCTGTACGAATACGCGGTGCTGGTAACGCCGCTGGCGGAAGAAGTGCTTGGAATCGCACAACTTTACCGGGATCGGGCCGAAGCGGAGAACGTGTTCGACGAACTGAAAAATCAATGGGGCTGGACCGGCTTCACGACGCAGGATCATCAGCGCTGTCAGATCCTGGCTCGGATCGTAGCGCTGATTTACAACTGGTGGAGTCTGTTCACCAGGCTGGCCATCCCGAACCGGCATACGGAAGCGACGACCAGTCGGCCGCTGTTGTTGCACGGGATCGGCCGTCAGACCACGCACGCCAATCAGGCCACCCTGACGATCACCAGCAATCACGCGCAAGCCGAGCCGATTCGCCGAGCGCTGGAAGCCGTAAGTCACCTACTACAGCGACTTGCGAGAACTGCGGAGCAGTTCACGGTCAATCAACGCTGGCGCTGGCTCCTGCGGTTCATTTTCCGCGATTGGCTCAAAACGCACCTCCCAGATCTGGCGTTCCTACCCTCGACCGCCGTCGCGAACTGCCGGATTTAGGCTAATCGGTTAGCAACGGCAACACGTTCAATCGCGTGTTACCGGAGAGCGCCGGCCCCGGAGGGACTCCGGGGTCGAATGAAGAGGGTAACTTTGCGTTTCGGAGAACCCCCACAGAAGGCGGGACCAGCCTTGCCGGGGACGGGTCAACTCCGCGCTTGGGGACGAAGTTGTCGGAGAGGGGCGTTGCCGAGGGCGCGAGCAACGGAATTCGGGGTTTGAGTGTCCCCGGTTGTCTCCGGTTGTGAAATCGACGAGGAACTACATGGCCAAGGCTAAGAATCCTCCCGGCAAGGCGAAGGCCTCCCGGGTACCTAAGAAGAAGATCGCGCTGCTGGACGGACTTCAGCCTGGTGAGGCTGCCGCTGTTCTGCGGCGGTTGTTGGCCGGCCATCCGGAACTCCTTCCCGAGGCCGACGAGATTTCGCGTTCTACGCTTGGCGAAGTTACATTAGAGTCGGTTGCCAGCGACGTGGAGGATGCAATCCGACAATTGAACCATGAGGACCTCAATGGGCGCGCCGGCCGCCATTCGTGGGGCTATACCGAGCCGACCGAGGCTGCTTGGGAGTTGCTCGAAGAGGTTGTGGAGCCGTTTGTGGAAGACATGAAACGCCATTTGAGTCTCGGACTCGACAAGGAGGCGTTGGAAATTTGCAAGGGCATTGTGCTTGGCCTCTACCTGTGCCGCAACGCGAGGGGAGACGAATTCCTTGGCTGGGCACCCGATTTCCCAGCCGAGGCTGCCGGCAACGCCGTGGCCGATTGGATTGGCGCAGGCGAACAGGGCACTTCCGGCAACCAGCCGAAGCGCGTGCGCCTACTTTGGGAGTTTGTGGACAAGCACCTTCCCGAGTGGCAATGGATCTCCAAGCAGGTTGCTGGCCGGAAGGGCGATTGAGTCGCCTGTGGGGCAGCCTGTTAAGCTGAGCGCCGGTTGGTAACCGGCGCCAGGCTACCGGCCTGCCCCACGTGCAAGGTACATGTTGGTACGGTTGAGGGCCTAGGAGGCGCGCTGCTTCTTCGCTTCGGCCAGGATGCCGCGCATGTATTCGGCGGCCAGTTGGGCATTCTTGTCCACGAAATCGATCCCCACCGTCTTGCCGTTCACTATCGGCAGCGGATGGCACAATTCGAAGCCCGCGTAGCCTCGGTATCCGATGTCCAGCAGCCCGAGCATCTCGGCCAAGGCCTTCTCGTCTCCCTTCACCGTGATGCCGCTTGGTCCGCGGTCGTATTCACCGCCGTAGTGCCACAGCGTCTGGAGGGCGCCAACCTCGTTCACCGCTTTGCGAACACCGGCCTCGTTCAGGCCGTGCTCCAACCGCGCATCGAAGCATGCCTTGAGATGCGGCGAGGCCACCTGCTTGATCATGCGCAGGACATCGATATAACCCTTGTCGATCACCGGCGGGTGGTTTTGCAGGGCCAGAATCACTCCGAAATCACCCGCGAGCTTGGAGGCCTCGGCGAGGCCCTCGCGGCACCAGGCCCAGGTTTGTTCCGCGGAGAAGTCCTTGTGCTCCTCCTTCCAAACAGTCTGGGCGAAATCGTAGCGCCCCCCTCCCGCCGGCAGCAGTGTTACGCCCGGCCAGGCAAGGAACACACGCACTAACTTCGCCCCCAGATCGGCCGTCATGCGCAGCAACTCCCGCAAATAGACCAACTGCGCTTCGCGGTGCTCCGGAATGGGGCTGCTGAAATCATTGTTGGCGGCCACGGCGTAGATCTCGAGGCCCTGATCGGCGGCCAGCTTGCGGAGCTGCTGGCAGCGGGCCTTGGGCATGTCGAGCGGGTTGCCGTGTGGACGCTTCCCGTCGATCTCCACGCCCTGATATCCGAACTTCTTAGCGCGTCCGATGATCTGCTCGACTGTCAGGGCGCCGCCGCTATACCAGACGCCCCCGTAGGTGATGCTGTACAGGCCGATCTTCACGTCGGCCGGCAGCGCGGCCGCTCGAACCAGGTCCGCAGCGCTAAGGGAACCCGCCGCCAGCGCCGCTGTCTTGACAAAGGCGCGCCGTTCCATCCGATTCAGGTTATCCATGATTGCTCTCTCCTTCACCCGTCAGACTCTATGCCTTCAGCCCGTGCAGATAGGCAGTACTGGCCTTCATCAGGTCCAGACTCATCTCGACAAAGTAATTCTTCACTCCGGCGCTTCTGGCAGCGGGAAACAAACGCTTCCAATCGACTACGCCCGCTCCGATGGGCACCTGCTTTTTCTCGCTCGTCGACCAATCGGCGAGGTGCATCGACACGAAGCGGCCGGAGTACTTCTCAAAATAGGTGGCCGCCTGATAGCCGTCGCTGATCACCGCCACCTGGAATTGCAGTTTGATGAGATCCTTATCGAAGACGCTCAGCAGGTGATCGTAGATGAGGCCGCCGCCCAGCTGGCGGAATTCGAAGTTGTGGTTGTGGTAGACCGGCTGCAGTCCGGCCTTTTTGATGCGTTCGCCGATCTTGTTGAACTCGCCGGCGGCCCGCGTCCAGTCGGCCAGAGGCGCGCTGTCGGCGATGCCGAACATCGAGAGGACCATGTATTTCAGCCCGAGTTCCTTGGCAAACGCGATGCGCTCGTCCAGGTTTTGCTTCAGCTCGCCGAACTGATAGTGGCAGCTTTCGCAGAGGAGACCGGCGGCCTTGATCGCCCGCTTCATATCCGGCGCCTTCATATTCACGAGCGCCCCAAAGCCGGACGAGGTGTAGCCCGGCGGCGAGCACATCTCGATGCTTTGATAGCCCGCTTCGCGCAGCATGCGGAGAGTGCCCTCGAAGTCCTTGCCGATCGTATCGCGCGTGGGATACGTCTGGATCCCGACGGGCCATCCGAACGGATCGGCCAGTAGGGCGCCTGCTCCGGCCACGAGCGAGGCGCCCGTGCCCAAAAACTGTCTGCGGTTCATGCTTTCATCTCCCATCCTTTTCTATAATCGCGAGAAAGGTACCGGTTGGCTTCCTGCAAATTGGTGATTCTGGTGCTGGCAGCGTCGTACAGGAGTTTCTGACCCGTCCGCTCGGCGATGGCGTAAAGGTTGACGGCTTCTGAAATCGGGCCGGCATTGAGGAAGCTCCCGAGCGATTGCGGTCCGCCCCGGCAGGCTCCGATCCAGGCGCGCATGCCCGGCGAGATTGCGCCCGGCTGGCTCTGACGAGGCTGGGGCCGTGTGTCGGGGGCGTAGTCGCGCATTCTTCGCTGGGGGATCAGTCGCGGGTTCGTCATGTAGAACTCCGCGATCGCCTTGCCCTTGTCTCCCACGAACATCACGCCTTCGGACGGAAGCGCGAGACCGTCTTCCTCCAGTTCCGGCGGCGTGGGCGGCCGCATGCCTCCCTCATACCAGACCAGATCCACGGCGGGCCTTTGTCCGCGCGCCGGATAACGGAAGCGCACGACCCCGGCAGCCGGGAAAGAGAAATCGTTCTTGATTCTGCTGGAAACGCCGTCCTTCAGCACGCAGTCGTGACTGACCATCGGCTCGATGCTGATTGGGCCCGACAATTCCAGAGCGTTGAAGACGGACCAAAGGCTGTAGTGGCCCATGTCCGCCATCGCTCCGCCGCCGAAATCGTACCAGCCGCGAAAAACCATGTGCGTGTAGTTCGGATGATAGGGGCGGTCAGCCTCCGGACCCAGCCACAGGTCCCAATCGAAGCCTGCGGGAACGGGTGGCGTGTCGGTAGGCAGGGTTGCATACTGCGGCCACACGGGACGGTTGGTCCAGTTGTGAACCTCCCGCAGCGTGCCGATGGCGCCGTCCTTGATCCAGCCCATCACCTGGTCCATGTACCCGTTGGAGTCCCACGGAAGGAAGTGCGTCGCAGACGCCGCTGGAGCGCGCGGTGTCGATCACCATCCGGGCTTCCTGCAGCCGGTTGGCAATCGGTTTGTGCATCATGACATGTTTGCCCCGCTGCATGGCCGCAATGCTGGCCACGGCATGCAGGTGGTCCGGCGTCATGATCTTCACTGCATTGAGATCCTTCTCCTTGTCGAGCAGCTCCCGGTAGTCGGCGTACGCAGAACAGCCTTTGCCGGCCGCGGACCCATAGTAGGTGTCCACGGCGTCCTTGCCGACGTCCCTGCCGCCGGGGATGGTTCCCTCGCTGCCGGCCCGCCAGTTTGGTTTGCCGAGCGCCTTGCGAATCGAGTTGAGGATCTCAGCGCTGGACCAATCGTGGTAGCCGACGGCATTCTTGCAGGGGTCGCAAACAGACACGATCCGGATTTCGGGGATGGAGAGCAACGCCGGCAACTCGCGCAATGCTTGTGTGCCCACCCCGATCATCGCCAGGGTGATCTTGTCGCTGGGGGCGACGTTCCCTTGTCCTCCCAATACATGGCTTGGGACAACCGTGAATGCAACGGCGCCGGCTGCCGTGCCCAGGAACTTGCGACGGTCTTGATCGGGCTTCATGCCGCTCCTTTCAACGGATACACCAGCCTCGGGAGGCCCTCAGGGCATTCTCCGCCTATTCGAGGCCCGAGGCAAGGCCAAGCGGTAATTCAGATCGGAAATGGCTGCTGGCTGCACGAGTCTTCGTGATTGCCCCTTGCCTGCGGTCAACCGAGGCCGAGGCTTTCATAGCGACGGCTAGCCGCGTCATGAGCTGCATGGCCGCGGACTTGGGCCGCCGGGTCGCGTGCTGCTTCAACCACTCCACCGACGCCGAAGCCCTCTTCTCCGCTAGGAACAGGGCCAGCATCGTGTCTACGGCCCGGTAGTTTTCCGGGTTCTCCTTCAGGATCTCGTCCAGCGACGCCCGCGACGCGCCAAACTGCTTTTGCCGCATGTTCACCAGTGCATCCTGGAGCAGCAACTCGGGGTTCCGCACCTGCTTCAGCGCCCGCGCCAGCCGGCCCTTCAACTCGCCGTCCCGGCGCATGTCGAACAGGATCCAATTCCACTCGATGATTGCCGGTAGCAGCCCCCGTTGCTCATCCGGCATCTTCGCCAAGTACTCCAGCGCGGTCTCCGGCCGCTGTCCGGCCCGGAATGATCGCGACAACTCCAATCGCGCGTCCAGGTACTCCGGGCTCAGCCGCAACGCCTCGCCCAACTCCTGCTGGTAGTTCTGAGTGCTGTTCCTGGCCCGGTGCACCCGAGCTTTGAGGTAATGCGCTTCAGCCGAGTCCGGCCGGAAATGCAACACCTGGTTCACGTCCCTGTCGGACTTGTCGATGGCACCCGCGCCCAAGTAGATCCGCGCCCGCATCTCCAGCGCGTCCACGTCCTTCTCATTCCGTTTGAGCGCGGCCGCCAGCAGCTTTTCGGCGTCCGAAGTCCTCTTGGTCGCCAGATATGCCAGCACCAGGCGGGTGCGCGTCAGGCGGTCGTCGGGATACTTCGACGCCAGCTTCTCGAACTCCCGGATCCCCTCCTCCCGCTTGCCGATGTCGAACAGGAACATTGCGTGACTGGTCCGGAACTTCTCGTCAGGCAGCGCCGCAACCTGTTGAAGAGTCCTGTCCGCCTGGTCCATTTGCCTGGCGCGCATCTGCGTCATCGCCAACTCGAACAGCGCGACGCCGTGCTTGGGATCCGCCTGCACGGCCCTGCGAATGGCCGCGTCGGCCTCCGCCGCCTTCCCCAGCAAGCGGTAGAACCGGCTGTGGCCAACTCGTCCGTCGCCGTATGCCTCAGATCCGATTCCTGTAGATCGGTCCGTGCGTTTCTCCACGTTTCCTCCGGACCCCGCCTCGCGATGAAGCTCCTGCGCTCCGCCATGCTTCACTGCATCAGGTTGTTGAAGGGGACTTTCAATTTCGCAGTGTCGAAGATGCTCCGCACATCACAACAATGGCGCCCGGCCACAAGGACCGGGCGCCCGGAGAAACACAGCAGTCTTCAGGGGTTCAGGCCTTGCGCCGACGACGGTAGATTGCCGTTGCCAGGCCCAACAGGACTGTGCCCAACAGAGTGATCGAACCCGGTTCGGGAACCGCGCCGACGGTGATGCTGTCGGCTTCCGTCGCTACACGGCCACCGTCCACCAACGCGTAGATGTTGAACCCGTATGTACCCTCGGTCACGCCGGTGAAGGTCACGTCGAAGTTGAAAGTCCTGTCGATGCTTCGGTCGAAAGTGCCCGTGTATCCCGAAGTCGCTATGACCCCCACGCCGCCAGGCGCTTCGCTGAGATCCAGCCCCACCGTGGTGTAGTTCGCGATGCTTGCCGTGATGGCGTCTGTAATGGTAGTCACGAGAGTGGCGGTGCTGATCCCGCTGTAATACGTTCCACCGGTGGCGGTGGCGATCCTCCCGGCCTGCCCCGTATCATTCAGACTTCCCACATCAATGGGGTACGCCTGAATGCCATCGGCCACCAATGCACTGGTCGCCATCGCTTCGGTAATTCCGCCGCTCGGGTCGTGGCCCGACGCATCCCCCATCCAGATGAGAATCCTGGCTGACCCTGTGCGCCAACCTTCCTCTGATCCGGTGGCGAGGCTGTTCAGAGCGTAGAGGTTTGCCTCCTGATAATCCCCCCCTCCGCTGGCCCCCCACATGTTGATTCCGGCCTGGGCAGTAGCCTGATTACTTGTGAAGGCAGTGTTTAGTCTATAAGCATAAGCGTCGCCAAAGTCTTTGTACTCGCCGACGCCAAAATAAACGACGGCTTGCTGCGTCATTGAGAGACGCCAACACAGGACTGGCTGCTGGAATGCCTGATAGAATCGGGAGCGCGTGAGCCGGTGGAGGAATGCATGCGGGCCGACAACTTGCGATGCGGTGGCACGCCGGTACCCGAGAACAAGACATCTGGCTCACATGGGCCTGTGCCTCTGGATGCTCTGGTGCGGATCGCCTGCCTGGGGGGCGATCGATCCCCCGCAATTAGTTGTCCTTGTGAACAAGGATGTCGATGTTTCCAGCCAGGTCGCCCGCATGTACCGAAAACTCCGCGGGATTCCGAGCGGCAACATCCTCAGCCTCTCGCTCGGAACGGAGCGGCAAATCACTCCCGAGCAGTATTGGGCGAAGGCGGCTCCGCCGATTCGTAAGTTCCTGGAAGCCAATCCGGAGATCCGCTGCATCCTCACGACATCCGGCGTTCCATACACGATCAAAGCGACGGACGGCCAGGATCAGGGCGCAGCGTTCGATAGCGAACTGGCGGCAGTCCTCAGAGAACAGTCCGGAGACCGCAAACGTCTTCAGCCGAACCCTCTCTTCCTCGATGGCATGAATTCCTACGGGATCACGGACCCTCGGAAGCTCCAAATGGTGTATGTGGCTCGCCTGGACGGCCCCGATCTGAAGACGATCACGCGGATGGTGGAAGATGCGATCGCGACGGAGAGCGGCGGCCTGCAAGGGCCCGTCTTTGGCGATGCCCGGGGGTTGGATGGCATCACTAGTTACGGGGTCGGAGATGCCTCTATTCGCGCGGCCATGGACCGGCTCTCCGGCGCAGGTTTCCCCTCGACTCTCGACATGCAGCCAGAGAGTTGGAAAAAGCCGACGGGAGCAGTTGGAACGCAGGCGGCCGGGGCCGCTTTTTACGTGGGATGGTACGACCTGTCGAATTTTCAGGACATCTTCGGGCCAGGATTGGCCCGGGGATCGATCGCCTGGCACATCGCCAGCCAGGAGGCTCAGGACATCTGGAATCCCAACGGGGGAGGTTGGTGCATCAACCTGATGCGCCGTGGAGCGGCAGTGACACTGGGTCCAGTCAGCGAACCATACGTGGGGGCGTTTCCGCACGGAGACATATTTGTCGAGAGCCTTCTGAGTGGTGTCACCGTCGCGGAGAGCTATTGGCTTGCTCTTCCGCATGTGTCCTGGGCCATGGTCATCCTCGGGGATCCGCTCTATCGGCCGTTCGCCGCGAAACCGAAACCTTCGCTGGTGGCGCGTGCGTACATTGCCGACAATCCGAGCCGCGTTCTGCAGCCGGGTGAGCCCACGCCGCTGCTCGTTCAGGTGGAGTGCGTCGGTATCGCCGGGTCTGGCACGCCTGCGTTGAGCGCTGTCGCGGCGCCTGAAATGGGCCTCGCCGCGGCCTCCGGTTCGGTTGCCATTCCAGCTCTGAAGGCTGGGGAGAGCGCCATCGTCCGCGTCGCCAGCGTGACCAGCGGCGACAATCCTACCGGAATGTTCCGCCTGCGACTGAAGGTCCAAACGGAGGGTGAGAGATCCCGGCAGATCGTGCTGGAGGGCAGGACCGGCTTCTCCAGACTGACCGGGGGCCTGCTGCCCAAATCCCAGATGTTCGTCGCCCCCAGTGGCGATTTTGTGATTTCCGGGCAGCCTGGGAGGAGTGCGCTGATTGAGACAGCCACGCTTCGATTGCACTCGATTTCGCCCTCAGCAGGTTTCGGCCTGGTTGGGGCGGATTTCGCGCCAGATGGCGCCCATATCGCCATGGCTGTCCTGGATCCGCAACAGCAGAAGGGGGAAGTTCGGATCATCGACTTCCGGTCGGGCAGTAGCCAGCCGTTGCCGGCTGGAACCAAGTTCCTTCGCTGGCTCGATTCGAATGAGATCCTGCTCCTCGCTCCAAATCGCCTGATCGGGCATAGAATCGCCGGGGGGGAGGATCGCACCTTCGAATATCCTACGGCCTGGTCCGGCGAAATCGCTTCCGGCTCAGTGATACCCGGCACGGACATTCAAACCTGGGGCACGAAGGATGGCAGACTAGCGGTTCGGCGGGGATCTGAACCGATTCGCGAGATCTTAGCAGGGACGAAGGCCACGGGGTTCAGCGCCGTTTCCAACGACCTCACCCTGGCGGGCGGCCTTGACGAGAAGAAACAGATGTGGGTGCAGCACGGATTGGATGGAACTCCCGAGGTGGTCGCCAGGGGGGTCGAACGGATTATATGGGGACCCATTTCTCATCGCGCGGTGGTGCTGGAGGCCGGCAACAAGGGCCGCGTCTACGATGGACGGGATGGCAGTTGGATCGATTTGGGGGTCATTTCGGGAGCCGAGTGGAGCCCCGATGAAGAGCGGTTGCTCTTCATTACAGCAGGCGGAGGGGGCGAAGAAGGCTATCTATCCCTCCTCATCGATCGAAGGACCGAGCGGATCTGCACTCTGAGCAAGCTTGGGCCGGTAGCCAAGATCACTTTGTCCACCGACGGGGAGAGAGCTTTTCTGTTAGCGGGCGTTGCAGGGGGGCTGGATGTCTGGATGATGGCCCTGCCTCGACGCGCGCCTGCCAAGAAGAATGAGCCTTGACGAGGTGCAGCGTGGGCTTATCGCTGCCAGCGAGAGATCGCCGCCTTGGATAACCTGTGCGCCGGCAGTTCTAAGCGAATTCTCCGGAGAGCATGCCCTGCACCGTCGTCATCCATTCCAACTGGGCTGCTTCGTCGATGCGCTGGGGCTCGGCGCACGAAGAGTCCACCTGAAGCCGGGGCTCCAATGCCTGTCCCCGCTTGGCGATTGCGATGACCTTGAGATGTTCCTGGCTGCGTCGGAGGCGTGCGATGAAGTCGGCGGCGCCCGGCAGGCAGAGATTCAAAATCAAGACGTCCACTGCGAGCGCGAACTCCACCAGCACTACTCCGGCGTCGGAAACGCTTCGGGCCGGGAAAGCGGCGAATCCTGCCGTTTGCAGAAGCTGCCCGAGCCAGAATACGAAGCCCAAGTTCTGGTCAACGATGAGGACGGTTTTCACGTTGGGAACGGTGCCGACAGCAGGCGACGTCAAGCGACGTGCAATTGGCCGTCCAAAACGGAGGCGTTGGTTCTAAAGGCTTTGGGCCCTCGAACGGACAGTGGCGGGTTTAGAAAACCGCAACTCGTGAAACAAAGTAAGACTATCGCCGACTTGTTGAGGGATTCGTAGTTGGATTTCACCGGGCCATTCGGGGAGCTATCCCACTCCTCAATCACCGCTCCCCGGTGTCTCAAGGATGACGGCTCCCGGCGATCCGGCAACTCTTGCCGACCTCGGAAGGGTCAGCCTGAAGAGGCCTGACTCGGGGACTGATGGTCAGGCCGAACCCGACGCTCTGTTCAGCGGCTTTAAAGCTGAACGAGCGCCAGCATCCAGCTTAGCCCGGGCGTATAGAAAGCGGGTTCCCGGGTTGTCTGTCTTGGGGAAGCTTCCGTTAATACTTATACACCGACACGCTTGCCGACGCGGAATTGCCGGCTACGTCCCATGCGGTCGTCGTGATGGCATGACTACCCGAGGGGGACTCCTTCAGTGTTCCAACTGCAAGTGTAAGGTGCCGAGGTGGCGGTGCAGCCGAGAACACCGTCAATGTAGATGGAGACTTGTGATACGGCAGCATTGTCGGCTGCAGAGACAGCGATCCGCAAGTTTCCGGAGACGGTTGAACCTGAAAGGGGCTTCGTGATTGAGACAACCGGCGGAATCTTGTCGGTCACCACGGAGTTGTTGACGTTCACGTCTATGGTCGCCGATCCCACGTTTCCGGCGGCATCGGAGGCCTTTACCATGAGCGTGTGTGTCCCGTTCGCGACGTTTACGGAGTTCCAAGCGAACGAGAACGGAGATGAAGCGGCGGAGGTAACCAACTGGTTGTCAGCGTAAAGCTGCGTGGTGACTACGCCTACGTTGTCCGTGGGCCCTGTGCCTTGCACCTGGATGGAGCCTGAGCCTGTTGCTCCATCGCCAGGGCTGCTGATCGAAACCGCGGGGGAAGTGCTATCAACAGTGGGACTCTGTGCGGCCAGGACAGCTTGATAACCATTACCTGGCCATACCCGAAGAACTGGTCCCATCCGGTTGCCCCCAAGTCGTCGGCGGTCTGCTCCAGGAAGGCCACTAGCGCTGAGTTCGAAAGACCGGGTTGCAGAGAGAGCATGAGAGCCGCGACGCCGGCGGCGATCGGCGATGAAAAGGAGGTGCCGTACCAGTAGCTGTATCCGCCGCCATTCCTCGTCGTGAGAATGTTGTTGCCCGGGGCCGAAATGTCAATCCAGCTTCCGTAGGTGGAGAAGGGGCTAAAGGTCCCACCCACATCGGTAGCACTGACGGCAATGACGTTGGTTGCCGCCGCAGGATAAACCGGATCTGAGTTGGCATTATTGCCGGCCGCGGCGAAGATGACGCTACCCCTGTTCCACGCATAGTTGATGGCGCTTTGGAGGGTGCTGGAGGCAGTTGACCCGCAGAGGCTGATGTTGATCACGCGGGCGCCGTGGTCGGCGGCATAACTGATCGCGCTCGCCAGATTAGAGTACGTGCCTGAGCCGGTGGAATCCAGGACTGCCAGAGGCATCACCAAGGTAGCCCAACCGACGCCCGCGACACCCGTGCCGTTGTTGGTTGCGGCTGCCGCGGCGCCGGACACCGCCGTGCCATGACCGGAATCCCCTCCGCTGTCCTGGGCGTTGGTGGTCCCGTTGAGGAAGTTCCATCCGGGGACGAGTTTGGAAGCGAGGTCAGAATGTGCCCAGCGGCGCCCGAGTCTACGACCGCGATGACAACATTCGAACTTCCCTGCGTCACACCCCACGCGTAGGGGCTTTGAATCGCGCGCAAGTGCCACTGCGACGCGAGCATGGGATCGTTTGGATCTACCGCAACAGGCGTGGCAGACGGATGCAGGATGTGGTCAGGCTCAACAAAAGTGAACGCCCCGGTCCGCATCAGCGCCGCTGAGACACGCTCCAGGGCGGGCTCCGGAACCTGCAGAACATGGACGTTGATTCGTCCAATGGTCTTTTCCAAGCGCGCGCCGGCGCTGGCCAGCGCCCCCCTTACGGCCGTAGGAGTGACCCCCAGTCTCGGCTGGGCGAGCAGGCGCCCAGTCACATGGTGCTGTGCTGAGGGGGGAGCCGCAACTAGCACGCTGGCAACTGCTAGCGCCAGGATCGTCAGAATCTGTGATTTCATTAGTTATACTTGCCTTTGTATACTCTCATCGGAGGGCCGCAAGCAGAATTGGGTAGTCTCGCGGTTTTATTTGCCGTTCCGCCAATCTCGCTTGCAATACCGACAGCCGATCCCCCTTGCTTAGGCCGCAGCGGTCCTTGCTTTCCCGGGGATATACCCCTCACCTTAAGAGTTAAGTGGTTGTTTTTCAATACTCTCCTTGGTAAAGAGAGATCATTCACCGAAGTTAGGGGAGTACTAGCAGACGGCGCAAACCGGCGAACCCGGGTGGAGAAGCTCCCGAGCTATCCGCAGCCTGACTGATCAAGCGCTGGAAACGATTTCGCGGCGGTTCAACACGGCATATGCCGAGACGAATCGCCCGCCGACTCCATCCGATGAGATTCTACGTGCTGGATCCTATTGCTGTAGTCCTGCCGGGGGAACGCCCCCTGAAGGAATAGAGGTTCATCATAGCATTTCATGCTGTTCGTTTGCAGAGGTAAACAGAGACGGGATCGTGTCGAACGTCAGAGTGCGCGCCAAAGACCGCGACCGGCGACTCGAGGAATGGGAGGGGTGCTGATCGAGGAGTGCGAAACATCAGTATTTGTAATGTTAACGTGGGGCGCTGTACAGCAGACTGGCCTTTCCGAGGAGGAAGGGCGGTGAGGCAGTTGTTCCGGTCTCGACCGGATCGATCGGGTTGCGTCAGAAGATCGCCGCTGGTGACTGGGATGAAGGCGGCTGGGGGATGGCAGGCAAACTGCAAAGGTGAGCGACACCCTTGAGCAGCCTCACAAGACTGACGAGCCGACTGAGGATCGGACGACTGTTCCAGGGATCGGGTTGGGGCTGGATCGGGCTCTTGGTGTTGTGCGCGATCTTACCCTACGGCAACACCCTGTTGAATGGGTTCGTTTACGCTGATGGCTCTCAGATTCTTCGAGAACCCGTACGTGCGGAGTTTTCACTACGTCCGGGAAATCTTCACCTCAGGAACTCGGTCATTCACCGGAATGCCTTCACGCTACTACCGGCCGGTAATGACGTTTGGGTACCTGCTCTCGTATAAGGTTTTGGCTTCTCACCGGCTGGGTATCACCTTGTGAATCTGGCTCTGCACACCGCCGTCGTCTGCATGCTTTTCTTCGTGACCAGGCGGATGTTTGGGGATCGCAGGCTGGCTTTCGTGGCCGCGATGCTGTTCGCGCTCCACCCCATCCACACCGAGTCCATCGCCTGGATCGCGGCAGTAACAGAACTGGAGCTGACATTCTTCTATTTGCTGACGTTCTGGTTTTTTCTCGCGTTAGACCGGTCCCAGGGCAGACGCTTGTTCTCACATATTTTGCGTTGATCGGAAGTTTTGCTCTGGCGGTCCTCTCGAAGGAACAGGCGGTCACCCTCCCCTTTCTGGCAACGGCGTATGAGCATTTGATCGAGAGGATCGAGCTGAAACAAGCACGTTGCGAAAGGTCTCGCGTTATCTTCCCCTGTGGCTCTTGGCATTTGCCTACATCCCCCTCCGCCTGTTTTCCCTGGGGGGCTTCGTCGTCACATCCAACTACTTGGGTCTGACCAGACAGGAGGTCATACTCTCCGCCGCGGCCTTGACCGGACCTGACCTGGGGAAACTGCTGTGGCCGGTCGATCTGTGTGCCTTCTACGTTTTCCATAAGAGCAGCAGCGTGCTGGATCCGCGAGTCCTGACGGGTATGCTGGTTGGGATTCTGCTATGCGCCGGCTTCTGGTGGCTCTGGAAGAGGAACCGGCTGGCCTCCTTCGGGCTGCTCTGGCTGGCGGTGACCCTGGCGCCAGTCCTGAACCCCAAATGGCTGGGGGTAAACGTCTTCGCCGAGCGGTATCTGTATTTGCCTTCAGTGGGTTTTTGTTGGGTCCTCGGGTGGGAGCTGCTGGCGATTTGGAAGAGAAGCCGCACCACTGCTTGGCGGAGAGCTTTCGGGGCGTTCGTCGCGCTTGTGGCGCTAGCTGGGACCTGGCGGATTGTCACGCGGAATCGCGACTGGCAGGACGATACGAGCCTCTATACTCGCACGCTGATGGTATCGCCGGACGCGAACCTCATCCGGATGAATCTGGCGAGAACATATCGGAGCCAGGGGCTCTTAGGACAGGCTGAGACGGAGTATCGTACCGTGCTGGAGCAAGACCCGAATTGTGCCGAGTGCATGGGTGAGTTTGCAGGGCTCCTCATCGAGCAGGCGAATTACTCCGAGTCGAAGCGACTGTTGACGAGAGCGGTTCAACTGAATCCGAAGGCGGTGAACGCCCGCCTGAATCTAGGCGTCCTTTATCAGCACGGCGGATTCATGAAGAGCGCCGAAGAGGAGGCCTCCGCGTGGCCACAGCGCTTGCACCACGGGATGGTAGTATCACTACCATACTGGGACAATTCTATCGGCGGCAGGGGGAATTTGCCCGCGCGGAGGCTGCATTCAAACGCGCACTCTCGCTGAACCCCTACAGAAGCAGAGCGCGCATCGCACTGGCAGAACTGTATGAGGCTGATGGCCGCTCAGCAGAAGCTATTCGGGAGTTTCAGACAACTCTCCAATACGATCCGAGCGCTGTCGAGGCAATTGTCGGGTTGAGGAGACTGAGGACTCCTCGGAACTGATTTGCGGGGGCCGACATCCTGATAACGAGCAGGATTCTCGACCCCCCTGTTGCCCTGCAACCAATGGCACCTTTTCTAGGCGCTCTTCTGTGCCTTTTTCCGCCAGATAGCCGCAATCCCGGTGAGAATCGTTCCCAGCAGGATGATAGAGGTCGGCTCTGGAACTTCTCCCCCACCGCCGTCTACCGAGCCATCCGAAACCAGCGTGGCGTCTATCAGTCCGGTTTTGCCATTGCTGCTGATGACATCGGCCGCGAACTGGGAACCAGAAGCATTACCCGAATCATTGAAGCTGGCCGCCGACAAACCGGTGGCAGTGACAGTGAAATCCAGAGGCAAGTAGTTAGGAGCACTACCACCGTTGCCACAACCCCCACCCGCTACTCCTGGAGGGTTGCACGAGAGGGCGTATTCGAATTGACCAATCAATCCATCGCCTGCATAGGTCCCTGCAGCTTGTTGATCTGTGGGAATCACGTTGGGTATCGACCAGCCGGCGGTAAGGCCGGAATAGGCAATCGTGGGATCTCCCAGAAGCCGGAAAAAGAACGTGGGATTGGGCGGGGGGGGATCACCACCGGCCCCGGACATGACGAACCCAAAACCATCTGCGAGCACCACGTTAACGCCAACAACGCCGGTGGAAATGTCGCTCACGGTGATGGTTCCCATATTGGCAGCGCCAGGGATGGTACAACCACCCGTGCAGTGGTCAGAAGTGAAGGCATACGTGAAAACATCCGCCTTGGCTGGGACTGCCGCCAGAGCCAGCAAACCAACGATCAAAACCAATACCAACGTCCTCATATTCAACCCTCCCCCAGTAGACTTGGCGCGTTCCGCCCCCCCTTTTGAGGGCAATTCTGTAGCCATAAAAAATGCCTTTGAAATCATTTGCTTGCGAGTCTATCGTGCCGCGTTTGTGCCAATCTCTTGGACCGGAAACGAAGAATTAGGAATTTCCGAAAAACCAGAGACTCCGGCCTGCTACCTTCCGCTCCGCCTTCGGGGGCGGCTTCTTTCAATAGCCTCTAATCGGTATCGCAATGGGCTGAGGGATGGCCCACGAAGTGCATGGATACGGCTCGTTTCGAGCAGGGTGCCGAGCTATGTTCATCCGAAATGCAAAGCGAGTCGTTGCTCTATCGTTTCTTCTCATCGTAATAGCAGGATGCCGGACGTCTCCGCAGGCGAGCGAGGCGAAGTACCTCCAGCGAGGGGATGCGCTCGTCGAGAAGAAGGACTATGCCAGAGCGCTGTTGGAGTTTCGGAACGCGACGAGTGCCAAGCCGAAGGACGCCGAGCCGTACTACCAGATGGGTCTAGCTTACCTCGGAAGCGGGGACGTGGCGAACGCGGCTCGGGCCTTTCGAAAGGCGGTTGATTTAAACCCGATGCATTCCGGCGCTCAGTTGAAGGTGGCTGAGCTGATGACGATCAGCCCAGACCAGGTACTTGTCCGGGAGGCGATTCCCGGGTGAAGAGTGTTTTTGGCGATTCGCCGGACGTAACCCCGAAGCCATCGATACACTGGCGGTCGCGGAGTGGAAACTCGGCAAGCCGGAGGACGCCTCTCAGCGGCTCGAGGAAGCGCTGACGAAGTTCCCCACACACCTGCAATCGTCCGTGACACTCACGCGGATGAAGCTGATCCAGAAGGACTGGAAGGGAGCCGAGGAAGTGCTGGCGAAGGCGGTGGCCGCTGCACCGCAGTCGTCGCCGGCGGCGCAAGCCCTGGGTGAGCTATATGTCGTCCTGCGGCAGCTCGCCGCCGCCGAGTCGCAGTTCAGCAGGGCCGTCCAACTCGATCCGAAGAACGGCCCCGCCTTGATGGCCTGGCATCAATCCAAATGGCTGCCACGACGGATGGACGAAGCAGAGCGGACGTTAAAACAGTTGGCCGCCCTTCCCGAAAAAGCTTACAAGCCGTTACACGCTATCTTCCTGTACCAGATAGGAAAGCGCGACGCGGCGTTGGCGGAGTTCGAAGCCCTGGTCAAGTCCGCCCCCGACGATCGCGAACCACGGTCCCGGCTAGTGGCGGCATATCTCGACATGAATCGCATTTCCGAGGCGGAAGCCGTGCTCGGCTCGGCAGTGAAGCGGAACGCGAAAGACACGGATGCATTGCTGCAACGGGCCGAGCTTAGGCTGCGATCCGGCAAGGCCGGAGATGCGGAGAAGGACTTGAAGGTGGTGCTGCAATTCAAACCGGACTCCGCTCTGGCGCACTTTCTGCTGGCGGCGGTGTACCGGGCAAAGGGTCTGCAGAACAGTCAGCAGCAGGAACTGCTGGAGGCGGTGCGATTGAATCCGGCAATGCTCCGGGCACGTCTGGCCCTAGAGATGGGCTATTTGGCCGCGAAGCAGGGGCAGGCGGCTCTGGACGTGATGGATGCGGCGCCGGACACCCAGAAGAATCAGCTTCCATGGCTTATCGGGCGCAATTGGGCCCTCCTGTCGCTGGGCAAGCTGAACGAAGCCAAGGCCGGAGTTGAGCGGGCTCTGCAGCAGGGCAACGCGCCGGACGCGGTGTTTCAGAGCGCCTATCTCCGATTTGTCCAACGCGACTATCCGGGGGCGCGTGTCCAACTGGAAGAGTTGCTGAAAGGGGATGCGCCGGATGTGCGTGCCGCACAACTTATGGCGGAGACCTACGCGGCACAAAAGCAGCCCTCCAAGGCCGTCGAGAGGCTAACCGTGCTCGCCGCGGCGCACCCCAGTTCGGCCCCTCTCCAGCACCTGCTTGGGCAGTGGTATGCGCGCACGGGGAATGCCGCCGGGGCCCGCAAGGCATTTGCAAACGCCAGAGCAGCCGACCCGCACTTCGTCGCTGCCGATCTGTCGCTGGCCGAGCTGGACATCCAGGAAGGCCGCAACGATGCGGCCCGCCAGAAACTGGGTGCGGTCCTGACCGCGGATCCAAACAATGTTCCCGCACTGCTCCTGGCGGCACAGGCGGACGACGGAGCGGGGGATCATGCGGCTGTGATTGCGAGGTACCGTGCGGTTTTGAACGTCGACCGGTCGAATCCGATTGCGTTGAACAACCTGGCGTACGCCCTGGCTCCGAACGATCCCGATGAAGCCCTCAAACTCGCTCAACAGGCCGCTGAGGTGGCTCCCGACAGCCCCAATATCCAGGATACTCTGGGATGGGTTTACTACCGCAAGGGGCTCTACAGCATGGCCGTCCGCCATCTGAAGGCGTCGGTCGACAAGGAATCCACACCGCGGCGGCAGTTCCACCTCGGGATGTCGTATTTGAAAGTGGGGGACCAGGCGAAGGGGCAGAAACTGGTGCGGGATGCCATACAGAAAGAGCCCAACCTGGCGCGGACCGAACAGGGCTGGTGAGGGGCATCGAGGGCAAGAGGTTCACCGGTAACGGCAGTTTCTCCAGGAGTTCCAAGGATTCGCACTTCGCCCCAATCTCCATCCCACCCCACCGAGGTAAGGATTCGACGCCCCTCTCTGATTTTCGACTGCTCTTAGATCAGGAGATCTTCGGGATCGAGTCTCCGCGTTCCGCACCGCCGACACCATGGAATATGTTATTGAAACAAATAGGCATATCGGAATCTCGGGCAAGTCGGCCGACGCGGCCAATGGGGAAGGTGCAGCCTGAGTGCCGGAAGACCACCTGGCTTCGAGTTTGGCGATACACTTGCTGGGTCTAGTCCATATAGTAATATTGAACCCACTAGTACGCCTGAGACGATTCGATGAGACTAATTCGCTGGATGATTTGTTTGGTAGCAGTATTGACACTGATCGCGGCCTCGGGTGGGGTGGCGCGAGCGGACACCATCTTCGCCGGGAACACGGGTCCAAGCACCCCGACCACGGTCGACGATTGGATGACCTTCACCAGTTCTACATTCCACGTGAATTTGCCGGATGGCGCGGGTCCATTTGAATTGTCGGACCTCGGCTACTTCACACTCAACGGCTGCGGCGAGAAGAATTGTACCGAAGATTTCGGATCCCAGGATTCTGTGACGGATTTCGTTCTGAAGATTCACTTCACATCGCCAGACGTGTTCGGGAATCCCGCGGTGTTTGATGCGGATGTGTTCGGTTCCGTCACGCGTGCCGGGAATTCCTCGGATAACCTGCACGGCAGCGTCACCATGGATTTTGACAACACCCCGCAGCATCTCAGCTTCACGAACGGGCCCTACTCGGGAACTTTTGACCTGTCCGTCAACGATCCCGCCATATTCAGTTCGAGTGCTCAGTTTGGCGATACCAGGGTCATTACCGGTCAGATTACGAACTTGGTTGACCCGTTGACCGCCCCTGTACCAGAGCCCAGTTCGCTCGGGCTATTGGGAACTTTGCTGGCGGGTGGTGCGTTTCCGGCTCGCCGCCGCTTCAGAGCCTGATCGCCGGACCAGGGGGCCGAAACTGCGTGGCAATTCGCTGCTTCAGAAACTCCGGTGCTCCTGACGCAAGCACTCGGGCCGCTGCCGCTGAAGGTGATCCTCCGCCGGGCCCCGAGCAGGCTCTTTCAGCACCGCCGACAGGTTCGGCATCGATGCCGCCGGCACCTCACGAATGTGCCCTGCGAGTCGAGGCCAGCCCGGGGTAGAATGATTCCAGCGATGAAGAACAGGATGATCGCGATTGCCGCGGGATTCTCTGTGGTTTTCGGCGCTGACCAATCCGGCCCGGTCCGGAGTCCGGGGCTGTCATCGGCGCGAATCCTTCGAACTATCGGGCCGTTCTCCCGACTTTGAGAGCCGGCGATACCTTGCAGTTGGCGTCGGGAACTTATCCCAGGCTGGCCATCACCGGCCTGAACGGGACGGCGGACGCATGGATCACAGTATCGGGGCCGTCCTCGGGCTCCCCGGCCGTCATCCAGGGCGCTCCCGGATACAACACAGTTGAAATCCTGAACAGCAGCTACGTTGCTATCGAAAACCTCCGGATTGACAGTCGCGGCATACCGGGGGCCGTTGGGATCAGCGCCAAAGGAAAGGAGGAGAACCGGACCCACCATATACGGATCGAGCGCAACATCCTTGTGGGCCAGAACGGAGGCCAACAGACAATGGGAATCTCAACCAAGACCCCAACCTGGGGTTGGATCATCCGATCTAACCAGATTCTGGGTGCGGGAAGCGGCCTGTATCTAGGAGACTCCGACGGGACTCAGCCTTTTCTGGCCGGGCTGATCGAGCACAACCTGATCAAGGACACGATTGGGTATAACATGGAAATCAAACATCAGATCTCCCTCCCGTCGGTTTCCGGGTTACCCGCTGGACCTACCACGACCATTATCCGGCACAACGTTTTCATCGAGAACGACCAGCCCAGCCCCGACGGTGATCGCCCCAACCTGCTATTGGGAGAATTCCCCCCACCGGTCCAGGATCGCTGAACATGTACGAGGTTTACGGCAACTACTTCTTCCACAATCACAGTGAAGCCTTGTTTCAGGGGTCCGGCCGCATTTCCCTTCACGACAACGTTTTTGTCGATGGGCCGTACGCGTATCCGGCTGTGGTCCTCAGGAGCCACAACGGTCCTCTCAAAGTCGCCTACGTATACAACAACACCATCTACACCGAGGGGCGAGGAATCTACTTCGGCACCCGAGCTCAGATCGATGATGCCGTAGTGGGAAACCTGGTCTTTGCTCTGATCCCCATAGCCGGGACGATCATGCGCCAGTCCGGCAACCTGGTGGGCGCTTTTGAAGACGCACCAAAGTACTTGAAATCGCCATCCTTGGCCACGGACTCCATGGACTTGTATCCACTTCCCGGAAAGTGCCAGGGAGCGCCGATCGATCTGAGCCTTTTTCAGACGGACGCGGGAATACAATCTTGATTTCAATGGCACGCCGAAGACAGAGCTCCAAGGGCGTGGTCGCCTTCCGCGGTGCTTACGCAGGCGAGGGAGCTAACCCAGGCTGGCAATTGGCGGTGGGTGTCAAGCCGCCCGCCGCCCCCAAGCTCTGATCCTTCAATAGTCTGGATCACTCCGGAAAACGGCCGTGCGGGAACGAGCGTAGCGGTTACTCTGACAGGCGCGAACTTCCGTACGGACGCGACCGTCACGGTGAGCGGCTCCGGCGTGACGGTGGGTCAGGCGGCGGTGACGAGCTCCACCCAAATCGACGCGACTTTCACGATCGCCGCTGGGGCCCCGCCAGGAACTCGCGATGTGGTTGTGAATCAGGTCTCGGCAAGTAGCAATGCGCTGCCGTTTCGTGTGAGCTCCCGCTAGAGCCAGCTCCGACG
>CAWDER010000026.1:0-19522 GCA_963801345.1 Bryobacteraceae bacterium | reverse complement strand
CAACGGGGGGGCCGGAGCAGTCGCTTCCCCCAACGGGTGAAGTACGCCATGCGCTCCACCAGCGGCAGCAGGCGCCGCACGGTGCGTCCGTGAAGCAGGAGGCTGCCGACCACCAGCGCCGGATGCGGGATAACCGTGCAGCAGCGCGCGCAGACATCGATCTCCCCAGCCCTGCCCGAAACGTGTAGCCGGCGCATCCGCTGGACCTCCTCCGAGTTCCAGATCTGGGTCAAAGGCTCCTGCCCGATCCGGCCCACCGGCTGGCCCCCCAGCATGTAGCTCTGGCAACAGGGGTAGACGTCCCCGTTGTACTTGACGTACAAGGGCCCGCGCCAGAGGTAGTGGCAGGGATGTTTCCAATCGGCCGCGGCATGGCCCACATTCGGGCCGCATCAGGTTGGTTTCGTCCTCCTTGATGCGCACCTGGTCGATTCCCGGAATGGACCGCCAGAAGCGTATGAAGTCGTCCACCTCGGCGGCATTCCGCTGCATGCGGATCATCTGGACGACCACCTGCATCTTGGCGCCGCGCTCATGCTTCATGCGGGCGAAACGGACGAAATTGTCGCGGACGGTCTCGAACCGGGCGGCCTTGCGGTAGAACTCAAAACTCTCTTTCGGTGGCCCCATCGAAGCTCAGCGTCACGTGTTCGAGCGAAGAGTCGAGCAGCCGGGCCGCCGCGGCTTCGTCGAGGAGGGTTCCGTTCGTGGAGAGCAGAGTGGAGACCCCGTGCCGGGCGCAGTATTCGATCCGGAGAAGATGAGGGGATCGAGAAGAGGCTCGCCGAGCCCGATCAGCATCATGTGCTCGGCCGAGCTGCCGGACTCCTCGACCAGCCGCCTGAAGATGTCCTCCGGCATATCCTCTTTGGGCTGCTTGTAGGTTTCCCGGGCACACATCGGGCAATAGAGGTTGCACTTGGCCGTGGTTTCGACAACGTGCTCGACGGGCAGGCCGCCGAGCCGGCTGTGACCTCGAAGATAAGCCCAGAGAAGCTTTGCCCGGTTCCAGGCGCGCATGGGGTGCTCCCACCATTCTAGCGTGGGCCATTCGTTTGACGTGCGTAGTAGATGGTGTTACCTTGCGTATCATGTCAGTGGCGCGGGCTCTGCCTCTACTGTTTTCAGCGGTCCTGGTGCTCGCCGCGCAACAACAAAATGCCGGAAGTAAGACCGCCGCCACGCCCGAGATCCGCGGCGTGGTAGTCGAGCCCGGCACCAGCCGGCCCGTGGAAGAAGCCGAGGTCTCCTACTGGATGCCAAAGGTGCTTGCGGTCGGCTTGTCCATCGGCGGAATGTTCACAACTGAAAACCCGCTTGGGACGGCGAAGACCGGCCCCGATGGCGCCTTCCGCTTCGCGCCGGCCGAGTTGGGAAACTACTACGTCCGGGTGCTCAAAGAGGGATACGGTAATGCCGTGCCGATGGAAAAGGGCCCGACGACGACCGCGAGCGTCACCCTTACGGCGCTCCGCCCCCTCCAGGAACTGCGCTTCGTGCTGGCTCGCCCGGCTCAGATCACCGGACGTCTGGTGGACGAGGAGACCGGGAAGCCGATCGCAAAGTACCCGATGTCGGCCTGGCAGGACAACTACAGCCGTGGACAGCGGATTCCGATGCCGACATTCGGTACGAGCGCGGCCACGGACGAGGAAGGGCGGTTTGTGCTGAAGGGGGTGACGCCGGCGGAGTATCTCCTCGGAGTGAGCCCTCGCATAGCCGGTGGTGCGTGGCTCATGAAAGTCGTTTTCCAAGGAAGACCAGGATGTGGTGGATCTCGACTACGTGGAGACGTATTGGCCGGGAGGACATGACCCGGATTCCGCGGTGACCTACCCGCTTGGGTCGGGCGACACAATGGATGCGGGCTTGTTGAAGGTGCGAAGGGGACCGTTCTACCGTGTTCACGTCTCTCTTCCCAAGGGGATGTGCGGGCCGGGGGAAGAAGTGACGGTCGTAAAGACGAAGGTTCCGCCGAAGGGGAGCCAAGGTCAGGGCCCGGTCCCCTGCGAAAATGGCGTCCTCATGGGCGGTTTCACCCCCGGCTCCTACCAGGTCATGATCTCTTTTCGCGGGAAGGGGGAAAATGCGGAGCGTCAGCATGGATGGGCGGCATTTCAGGTGGTTGACAAGAACGTGGATGTCCCCATCGCGCCGGCCCGGGGCGTCGATGTTGCAGCGAAGGTCGTCGCGACCGACGGGGCGAGCTTGCCGCCGTTGAACAAGATGCAGATCTTGATGACGGCTGATTTGGGCGGTGTGCGTTCTCTGAGCGCCCAGACCGTCCCCGATCCACAAGGCAACATCCGATTTGTGAATCTGCCCCTCAGAGAAAACCGGCTGTCGATCAGTGGCGTCCCCGGCAGCCACTACGTGAAAGAGGTGCGCTACAACGGGAGCGCGGTACGGGGCAATCCATCCGAATTGGTCTTCCCGCTGGACCCCAGCGCCCCGTCCCATTCTCTGGTGATCGAGGTGGACGACAAGCCGGCCTTCGTGACGGGCGTCGTCACGGAACGCGATCGTCCCGTGAATCAGCCTTACGTGGTCTTGATGCCGTGGCCGCTACGCAGCCCGGCCAGTATCTGGCCGATCCCCAGCACCACCGGCGACGCCGATGGGAAGTTCCAGTTCACCGGGCTGCCCCCCGGCGAGTACAGGATTCTCGCGGTCTCCTCCGCGGTGAAGTTCGAGTTCAACAAGCCGAACGTTCTGGAGCGGCTGCTCGCCACCGCGAAGAAGGTCGAACTGGGCCCGCGCGGCAACCAGAACCTGACGCTGGAGTTGACCGAGCTTCGCTAGTCGGCCTCCGAGCGCACCGGGCACGATCCGTTTCGCATACAATAGCTGGGGCCTTGAACATCACCATCACCGGCGGGACGGGTTTCATCGGGCGACGGCTCGTGGCGCGCCTGCTCGCCGGCAATCACTCCCTGCATTTGCTGGTCCGCCATGCTCGAATCGGGCTGGGGCCGCAAGTGCAGTGCTCGGTTTGGAACGCACTGGATATCGAGCCCGCTCCGGAGAGCCTGGCCGAGGCCGATGCCGTCATCCACTTGGCCGGGGAACCCGTCTCTCAGCGCTGGACCCCCGCCGCCAAGCGCAGGATCCTCGAGAGCCGGGTGGAAGGCACCCGCCGGCTGATCGATGCGCTGTCGCGCCGGTCCCGTCGTCCTTCCGTGCTGGTCTGCGCATCGGCCGTCGGGTTTTATGGGTCGCGGGGCGATGCGATCCTCACCGAGTCGGCGGCGGCAGGGGAGGGCTTTCTCTCGGAAGTCTGCACGGTCTGGGAGAAGACGGCGGACGCCGCCTTGAATCTGGGCATGCGGGTGGTCAAACTGCGCACGGGAATGACGTTGGGCAAGGAGGGCGGAGCGCTGGCCCAGATGTTGACGCCCTTCCAGTGGGGCGTGGGAGGGAAGGTCGCATCGGGGAAACAGTGGGTTTCCTGGATACACGTGGACGACCTGGTGGAACTCATCCAGTTCGCGGTTGAAAACGCCGGTCTTAGCGGTCCAGTCAACGCCACGGCCCCCAATCCGGTCACGAACACCGAGTTCACCAGGGAACTGGCGGCCGCGCTGCACCGCCCGGCGTTCCTGAGTATTCCCGCCGCGGCTCTTCGCGGAGTCTACGGAGAGATGGCGGAAATCATCCTGGCAAGCCAGCGCGCAGTCCCGCAGGCCGCCCTCTCGGCAGGCTTCCGCTTCCGTTACCCCGATCTGGGCGCGGCGCTGCGCAACCTGCTGGCCTGAACGCCGCCGCGGGCGGTGGTGGTCGCCCTTCTCGCCGTGCTAAATTAGTGGGTTATGGGGATTCCAAACGTCAAGCGATTCCGGCCATTTTGCCCGGAGTGTAAGGATAGTTTCACGCTGATGGCCGTTCTGCCGAAGGAGGTCGACCCGGCCGCCTACGTGGCAGATGCGATTGCCCGGCACGACCACAAGGCGTTCCAGGATTCCAAGCAACTGCACTTCAAGATCCGCGTCGGCCAGCAGAAGCAGAAGAAGGCCAAGTAGTCTTCACTGCTCCAATCGCAGTCTCAGCGTCCGCAGCGCCCGTAGCGCCTCGCTCGCCACGCTGACATCCGTGTCACGCGACAGCGCCTCCAAAAGGGGAACCTCCTCCCGGCCGCCGCTCTGTGCCATGACCCACGACAGCCCCATCTTCTCGTCTCTCGTGCCGGAGCGCAGCGCTGGGTGAAGCGCCGTCAACACGGCTGGCTCCCTGGCAGCTTCAATCAGCAAAGGCTGGGCCTCCCCCGAGTGTTTCGATGAGTTCAGCGTATTGACCAGGTATTGGAGCGGGCTGAACTCGGAGACCTCCAGCTTGCCGAGCATGACCAGGGCGAAGGCCAGCGAGAGCCTGGCCGAGCCGTCCTTCTCCTCGTCGAACGCCTTCTCGAGCGCCGGGAGGTCCGCCGGATCCTTGAGCCGGCCCAGCCCTTCGGCAGCCGCCCCGCGCAGTTGGGGGTCCCTGTCGGACAGGTATGCGCTGAGCGGTCCGCGGTTGGCGGCGTCCGGCAGCCTGGCGATCGCCGTCAGCGCCGCCCGCCGAACCTCTTTGTCACGGGTCGTCTTCAGCACCTCCCGCAGATCGGGGAGCGCCTCCTTGTTGAACAGCAGCCCGGCGGTTTCGATCGCCGCGACCTGCACCTTCCTGTCCGGGTCGCGCACGGTGGAGGTGATCTCCGTAGCGGCGCTCCTCACGTTGATCTTCCGCAAAGCGACCAGGCTTTCGTACATCAGTTGCGAGTCCTTGGACCGGACCGCCGTCAGCAGCTCCGGAATCGCGGCCGCGCCTCTCAGGATCCCGACAGCGCGCGCGGCGTTGGCGCGGGATTCCATCGACACGCCCCCTCGGATCAGCCTGCCCAGCGCCTGGATGACCTCGGGCCGGACTTCCACGTAGAGATCGATCACTTGATCGTTGATGTCGGTGAATCGAGCCTTGATGGTGTTGCCGGCCCGGCGCACGGTCGAGCTGAGGCCGGTGCGAACGTAGCCGGGAACGTAGAAGTTGACCAGGCCGTCGGTGGCGCGGATCTGGATCTCCGGGTCGTTATCGCGGGTGGCCGCAATCAGCGGATCGAGGCTGTTCTGCGTGCCGATCTCGACCAACGCCTTGACGGCTTCGATCCGCACCTCGAGGTCCGACGTCGGCGAGCAGCGGGGCCAGTTTCGGGATGGCGTCGGCGCCCTGGCGCGCCAGCGACCGCGCGGCCCGCCGCCGCTCGCCGGCACTCTGGCCCGCGGGTTCCTGCGCCGCGAGCGAGACGCAGAGGAGCGAAAGCGGCAGCAGAAGAGCACAGCAACGTCGGATCATACTCTCACAGTATCCACCCGTGCCCGTCTGCCGCAAGCGGGTATGGTGCGATTCAGTTTCCGGATACCCGAAATCCAATGGGGCGCTTGGGGGGCTCCGGAGCGGGTTCTAGGAGCTGCCGGATGATCTGGGAAATCAACTTGATGTCGGCAGTGTGCTTGTCCACTCGCCGTTCCAAGTTCTGGAACTTCGCCGCCAAGTCTTTGTGCGTGCCCAGAATTTGCCCTCAAACGCACGAAGGCGCGCATGATGGCCACAGTCACCTGGATGGCCCGCTTGCTCTTGAGGACGCTCGATAGCATGGCCACGCCTTGCTCTGTGAAGGCATACGGTGCCGCTCGCCTCAAGCCGCCCCAACTTGAAGTCACAATTTGTGATTTCAAGTCCCGGAATTCATCCGCGCTCAATTGAAACATGAAATCGGCTGGGAACCTGTCCAGGTTTCGCTTCACGGCCTGCACCAAGGCGCGGGGCTCCACCTCATACAACTCGGCCAGATGGGTACTTAAGAGCACCTTCTCGCCGCGCAGTAGTAGAATCTTGCTCTCGATGCGCTCCAAGGGCATGAGGTGCTGCGGGCCGCCTTGCTTCACCATCGTTCCCTAGGGTAGCTCACATCAATAGAGGCCACTGGCGGTAGAATTGAGGGCGGCCAGGGTCCGAAAAGGGAAATTTTGGGTAATGATCCTGCCGAAGAGTACCGATGCGTAACTTGCTGCTCGCGCTGATTCTGGCCGGCACTCATTGCGTCTTCTCACAGGAGACACTGGCCGACAAGAGCAAGCGCTTGGCAACGCTCCAGGGGCGGGCGGTCATCTCCATGACCGGTGAACCTGTTTCCCGCGTAGACCTCACCTTGCGCGCGTTGCCCCCCGGCACGGACACGGTCAAAGTCGTTTCAGACGCCGACGGCCGCTTCTCCTTCGAAGAGATGGAGCCCGGGTCCTACATCCTTTCCGCGAGCCGGCCCGGGTTTCAAATGGAGGTCTACGGAGCTGGTTCGCAAGGCTCCGGTGGAACACCCCTGACCCTTTCGGCCGGCCAGGTTCTCACGAACATCGAGTTCAGGCTTACTTCCCTGGGAGCCATCAGCGGCACGGTCGTCGATGAACGGGGGAAACCGATCTCGGGGGGGCGTGTCATCGCGACTGGCAGCACGTCCAGGTCCAACGGCGCAGTGTTCACCGACAGCACCGGCGAGTTTCGCTTTCCGAACCTGGCTCCGGGCAGCTACACTCTCATGGCGATTCCCATGGAGGGGCAACCGGCGCCGGCTGCGCGGGCCTCGGCCGGAGAACCGGACGAACCCGAAGAGCGCCTGGCCGCCACCTATTACCCCTCGGCAGCCGATGCGGTGGGGGCAATCCCACTGGAGGTTGCACCCGGTCAGGAATTGCAGGGAATCAAGATCGCCGTTCGGAAAGTGCCCCTCTACCACGTCCGGGGAAAGGTCGTGACCTCGTCAGCGGACATATCGCCCGGGGACGTAAGGCTCTGGTTGATGCCCCGGACACAGGCCACGGCTGTGGGCCCCGCAAGCTCATTCGGCGACACTCCGGCGCCGGACGGTTACTTTGACCTGGGGGGTGTGAGGCCGGGATCATACTATCTGGCAGCCAGGCTTTCAAGTGTTACGCGGATGTCGGTCGGTTTTCGGGGAGAGGGCTCCGACCCTGAGGTGACTGGCCTGGTTTTTCTGGGCCGTGCCTGGGTGGATGTCACCGACCGCGACGTGACCGGTGTAGTTCTCAGGATCGGGGATCCGCTGCAGATCCAGGGCACGATCAGGATGGAGGGACAGGACAAGCCTGACCTCGGCGGCGTCCGAATTCAGCTCAGGCTCCTCGATGGCCTGCTAGGGAACGTCACCAGGGCCACGTTGGGGGCCGAGAATACCTTCACACTGACGAATGTGGCACCTGGCAAGCACGCAATCAGCGTCTCGGGGCTTCCTGCGAGCGCCTACGTGAAATCCATCCGGCTGGGTAGCCAGGAGACGATTGACACAGGTCTGGATCTGACGGACATGCAGGCCGTGCCGCCTCTGGAGATCCGGATCGGTCGGGACGGGGCAACCGTCCAGGGGATCGTGGATCGGGACGACGACAAGCCGGTGCCGAGGGCATGGGTGGCTTTGATCCCCGACCCGGCTCGCCCGGAGTTGGCGTCCAGGCTCAAGTCCGCGACTGCCAGGGACGATGGCAGGTTTATCCTCACTGGAGTGGCGCCGGGGGAGTACAGGCTCTACGCCTTTGAACAGCCCCAGCCCAGTTCGCTTCTCAATCTGGAGTTCTTTAAGCCTCTCGAGAGCAAGTCCGTGAAGCTGACAGTGAAAGAAGGCGAGCGGAAACAGGCGGACTTAACCATCCTCAAGCCTCCAGCGGGGCCCTGAGATCGTCGGTACGCTCCGCCCTCCCCTACAGTCGTCGCACCACGGGGCCGATGGGGGGCTTGTATGCGCCGTGTGCTGGTCATTCTCCTCTTTTGCTTGGTGCTGATCCCTTCGGCGTGGCTGGCCTGGCGCTCCCGCGATGCGCCCCACCTCGGCCATTTTCACGACGACAGCTTGTATTGGGTGAGCGCCAGGTCGCTTGCCGCGGGCGGCGGTTATCGCATTCAAAGCCTGCCCGGCGAACTTTATCAGACCAAATACCCTCCGCTTTACCCGCTGTTGCTGGCCGCGGTCTGGAAGCTCAACCCGGCATTTCCGGACAACCTCCCGCTGGCGGTGCTTTCCTCCTGGCTGACGCTGGTGGCTTGCATCCTGGCGGCCCGCGTCGCCTTTCGAGACCTGGGGGCCGGACCGAACGGCGCCTGGGTCCTCTGCGGGGTGCTGGCGCTCAGCCCCTACTATGCGCTGTGCGGGATCAGCCTGCTTTCCGAGTTGCTCTTCGCGTGCCTCTCGCTGGCGGCGCTGGCTCTGATCGAACGCGCCCGCGCGCCTGCATGCGGTGCCGGCCTGGCGGTTGTTGCGGGGCTGGTGGCCTCGGCCGCCTGCCTGACCCGCTCCACCGGTCTGGCGCTCCTCGCCGCCGGACCGCTGGTCTTCCTGATCGGGAAACAGTACCGCCGGGCGGCCGCCTTCGCCCTAGCCATGCTGCCGGGAGCCTCCGCCTGGCTGCTGTGGGCGCAGGCGCACCGGCTGGCGCGGCCCGACGCTGTGGCCCTCTACTACACCGATTACTTGGGCTACTGGATTCGCGACGGAACCGCCGGAAACCTCGCCGTGGTGCTGTGGAGGAACCTGGACAACCTGCTATTGGCGATCGGCGGGATGTTCGTATTCGGCCTGGAAGATTCCTTCGCCGGCAAGAGCGTACCGCGCATCCTGGCGGTGGCGGCCCTTGTGGGCACGGCGCGCCTCTGGCGGCGCTCCGGCGCCACGGCGTACCTGCTGTTCACGGCGGTCTCCCTGCTCGCGCTGCTGTTCTGGAATTTCTCTCCGGATCAGCGCTTCATCCTGCCGGTTTTCCCCATCCTGTTGGCCGGCTTCTCGGCTGAGTTGGTGCGGCTCACCGGCAAGCTACGGGTGGCTTTCCTGAACCGTGCAACGGGCGAGCGCATGGTGGCCGGGGCGATCGCTCTCTCGCTCGCGGCGCTGCTCTCGCTGGCGGGCGCCCGCGCCTATGCCGGCCTCTTCTCGGTATTGCCCGCGTTCATGGCCCAGCACCGGGCCACGCTGGCCGAGGATCGAACGGCCTATCGCTGGATCGCCGCGAACACGCCGCCGGACGCCGCGGTGCTCGCCTACATGGATCCGGTCCTCTACCTCTACACCGGGCGCAAAGCCTGCCGCCTGGTGATCTCCCCGGTCCTGAGATACACAGGCGACCGCATCGCGCTGGAGGCATTTTTAGCCGGTGTCGCGGACTTCGCCCATCGGCAGAAGCTGTCCTATGCCCTGCTGACCCCCGAGGACCTGCAAGCGGAGTTGCCGGACCACCTCGCCGCCCGCCGCATGTTCCTCGCCAACCCGCACTTCATGCGCCTGTTCGAAGCCGGCAGCGTTTCGGTCTACCGCATCGAATAGGGTTGGAACTTCAACCTAGCGGACAAATTCCACTTCGGTCTTGTGGGCAATCAAGCCGGCCTCGAAGCCCAGGTCGAGCAGTTTCTGGGCCGCTTGCGGAATCAGATCTCCGCAATCGACGGTATAGTGATTCACGTAAAGGCCGACGAACTTCTCGGCCAGCGCGCTGTCCATGTCGCCGGCGAACTGGAGGGCATACTGAAGAGCCTCGGCCTGGTGGTCGAGCGCATATTGAATGCTCTCGCGCATCAGCCGGCAACATTCGCTCTGGACGTCGTAGGGCAGCGAGCGCAGCAAGGCGTTGGCCCCCAGCGGAAGCGGCAGCGAGTATTTATCCTTCCACCAGCGCCCCAGGTCCAGCACGCCGTGCAGCCCGCCCCGGTTGTAGGTGAGTTGCGCCTCGTGAATCACCAAACCGGCGTCCACCGAGTGCTCCTTGACGGCATCCAGGATCTTGTCGAAGGGCATTACCACGGCCTGGATGTCGGGCTCAAACAGCTTGAGCGCCAAGTAGGCAGTGGTCATCTTCCCCGGTACGGCAATCCGTTTCCCCTTCAACTCCGCCGGGGCCATGGGCCGCGTGGAAACCACCAGCGGGCCGTAGCCGTCTCCGACGCTCGAGCCGCTGGCCATCAGCACGTAGCGGTCGGCCACGTACGGGTAGGCGTGGTACGAGATGGCCGTCAACTCGTAAGCGCTCTGCAGCGCTTTGCGGTTCAGGCTCTCGATGTCGTCCAGGACGTGCCGGAACGTAACCAGACTCGACCGGATCTTCTGCGTGGCCAGCGCGTAAAACATGAAGGCGTCGTCAGAGTCCGGGCTGTGAGCGCAGACTGCGTTGTGGAGACCACCAAGCGTCATAAGGGTTGAAACCTATCCATCATACCAACGAAAGACCGCTTGCTGACGCGCGCGGCTCGGAACAGAGCCGCCACCGTAAGGGAGCGGTTGCCTATCCCCGAAGGCAGCGCGCCAGCCAGACGATGTACGCCGTGTTCCTCCGCCGTGTCTCCGCGAGAAGTCCGGCTGGAAGTTCGTCGAGCTTCTCTTTGAAGAAGCGCCGGTCGCCGTCGGGCGAATCGAGGTCTCGCGTCCCCACCAGATTCCCAACCCAGAAGACCAGGAAAAGGTTGCCGTCCACCCGCCCGCGCGAGGAATCTCCCAGAGAAGAGGCCTTCCCCATTTCCAGATAGCGGGCCGCCAGCTCGCTCTCCTCCCCAAAGGCGCCGGCCGCGGCGAAACGGCTCGCACGCGCCGCCATGCGCTCGTAGAGGTCCCGCCAGTATGTCCCCGGCGCCTGCTCGCGAAGCACGTCGAACAACTGCAACTGCAGTTCGCCGGAGATCTTGTAGTTCACCCGCCCCGCGGTGGCCCTGCCGATCTCCTCCAGGACCTCGGCCTGCTTGCCGCTGCCGGAATGGACACTGAGCGTGCCATTGAAGAACCTCGCCACCGCCGACAATCCGCGCACGCGGGCGCCCAGTTCCGCCAGGGGCCGGCCGCCGAACTCGCCCGCCACCCGGGGCATCAGATCAGGCCACATTTTATGTTGGACATACTCCTCTAACCCGATGCCCGTTTCCGGCCCGCTGGCGAGGGCGGCCGGATAGGCCTGGCGTTTCTTGAAGCCGAGGTTGGGCGGGACAAGTTGCGCCGGCCTGCCGCGCGCTTTGAGCCAGTGCATGGAGAAAAGCAGCTCTTCGGGAGTGGTCAGCGTATCCGCCTCGTCGAGGGACGGCTCGAAGTCAAAAGCGGCCTCCGCCCCTTCCGTGCTCTTGACGTGCGCGATCCAGTCGTAGAGTTCCTCGTTGAGCTTGAGGCTCGGGCCGAACTTCACGGCAAGCCGCAGCACCTGCTCGCGGCTCAGACGGTAGGTACGCTGCTCGATTTGGAAGGGCTTGGTGAACTCGTCGAGAATCCACCGGCGTTCCTCCGCGGTGAAGACCGCCTCGAACTTCTCGACCACCACCGCATCGCTCCAGGTTTGCGGATGTCTTGGGTCGGCATGCAGTTCGAACAGCCGCGAGGTATCCGTTGTGAACTTGCTGTATCCGGCAGCCTGCCGGATGGCTTCCTTGGCGGCTTCGATCGAACGGGCGATCTCGTGCGGATCGTTGCCCGTGACGATGACGTGGTCTGCCTCCGCGCTATAACCCTCCCTCCAACCGGCGCGCACCGCGGCCCAGAGGCCGGCGTGATACAGGTGCTGAATCGAGACCCTGGTGTGGCCGATCGCCATGGGGTTCTCGCCGTCTCTGGCTTCGACTACAGAATCCAGCGTCATCTCCCGTGTCGCCGAAAGTTGCACCGTGGACGCCCAGTTCGCGCCAGTGTCCTCGAGGATGGCGCGGTAGGCTTCAAAGACCCCCGGCAGACTGATTTCCGGGTGCCGGTTGCCGGCGGCGATCGCCGGCAGCTCTCTTTGCGGTCTCGGCAGGAAGGCTCGGTCGATGGTCTCGGCGAACGCGCGCACGTTCGCGTAGTCCGTCGAGCGGAACGGAATGGCCTCGACCGCCACCTCCCTGCCACCTGCCGCTCTGGTGCTGACTACCTCCACCGCGTCCTGAAAAAAACTCTCCGGGGAAGACGAGGCGGGGGCAAAGGATAGCAGCACGGGCTGCGTTCGATCACCTTGTATGACGTCGGCCGCAAGGTAGAAAGTCGCAGGCTGGGTTGGGTGTCGCGTCAGAGATTCGAACAAGGGCCTGAGGTTCGACAACACCAACGCCTCTGCGGGAGCCCGCGGTTCGTCGCGCAGACGCCGGTCCAAATCAAGACTGGCGGATTGATAAACGAGTTCGGCCAGCGCGGCCGCATCGCTTGGTTTGACGGACAGTTCCATAGACCCCTACCTTTCGCCCGGGCGATCCGGCCTGGTCAATTCCACCAGGTACTCGCGCAAAGGCTCCCCAAGATCCGGGCGCTGCAGGGCAAATTCGATAGTAGCCTTCAGAAACCCCAACTTGTCACCCGCGTCGTAGCGCGTTCCTTCGAAACGGTAGCCGTAGACGGGGCGTTCCTCGAGCAAATGCTTGAGCGCGTCGGTGAGCTGAATCTCTCCGCCCTTCCCGGGCTCGATCGCCTCGATCGAGGCGAAGATCTCGGGCATCAGCACATAACGGCCAATGATGGCGAGGTTGGAGGGTGCGTCGGCGGCCACGGGCTTCTCCACCAGGCTTCGAATTCGGTACAGACGGTCGTCGACGCCGTTGTGGCGGACCGGTTCCGCCTCCACGACGCCGTACATGGGAACCTGGTCCGGGGGCACCTCCATCAGCGCCAGCACGGAGGCGCCATAGGCCGCGTGGATATCCAGGAGCTGGCGCAGGCACGGCACCTTGGCGTCAATCACGTCGTCCGAGAGCACCACCGCGAAAGGCTCCGCCCCCACCAGTTCCCGGGCCCTCAGCACGGCATGCCCCAATCCCAGCGCTTCCTTCTGGCGGACGTAAGCGATCTCGATCATGTCCGAGATGCTCCGCACCTCAGCCAGCAGATCGAGCCGGCCGCGCGCTTCGAGCAGATGCTCCAGTTCGAAGCTCACGTCGAAGTGGTCCTCGATCGCGCTCTTGCCCCGGCCGGTGACGATGATGATGTTCTGCACGCCGGAGCGGATCGCCTCCTCGACGCCATACTGGATTAACGGCTTGTCGACCAGCGGCAGCATCTCCTTGGGTTGGGCTTTGGTTGCAGGGAGGAAGCGGGTCCCCAACCCCGCCGCCGGGAAGACGGCCTTGCGCACGGTGAAAGCCATGCTCTCCATTGTATGCGCGTGCGTTTGCTTTTCGGAACGTTTATGGAGAGAAAATGATTCTTGGCCCTCAACGGGCGCCCGTCCTTCTGGAGGTTATTTGGCGACAACCCGACTCCCCACGGTCCTGCGCGCTCTGACGCACCGCAACTTCCGGCTCTTTTTCGGAGGCCAGTTGTTGTCGCTCACCGGAACCTGGATGCAGAACGTCGCTCAGGCCTGGCTGGTCTACAAAATGACCGGCTCGTCTCTGATGCTGGGGACGGTCGGGTTTGCCAGTAACATTCCCGTCTTCTTGCTGGCGCCGGTCGGCGGGGCCGTCGCCGACCGTCACAACCGGCACAGCATCATCGTTGCAACGCAGACCACCGCCATGCTGCTGGCGTTTGTTCTAGCTGCGTTGACCCTGACCGGCCGCGTGCAAGTGTGGCACGTTGTTGTGCTGGCGGCACTGCTCGGCACGGTCAATGCCTTCGACATACCCGCCCGCCAGTCGTTCTTCGTCGAGATGGTCGGCAAAGAGGACTTGGTGAACGCCATCGCGCTGAACTCCTCGATGTTCAACGCGGCTCGGGTGGCCGGGCCGGCCGTGGCCGGGATCCTGGTCGCATCCATCGGCGAAGGCTGGTGCTTTCTCGTGAATGGCATCAGCTATCTGGCGGTGATCGCCGGACTCCTCGTCATGCGGCTGGCGCCGCCGGGGCATTCCCGGGCGCGCGGTTCGGCGCTGACGGAACTGCTGGAAGGGGTGCGCTTCGTGCGGGGCGCCCCACCCGTACGCGACTTGTTGATGATGCTCGGGGTGGTCAGCCTGTTCGGCACGCCCTACTCGGTGTTGATGCCCATCTTCGCGGAGGGGATCTTCCACTCTGGGCCGCGAGGGCTGGGGTTGTTGATGGGAGCCACAGGCATCGGGGCGGTGCTCGGCGCACTGACCGTCGCCGCCCGAACCGGCGTTAAGGGGCTGGCGGCGATTAACGGACGGGCCTCCGCGGGTTTCGGCGCCTGCCTGGCATTGTTCGCGCTATCACACTGGTTCTGGATTTCCCTGGCTCTGCTGATTCCGGTGGGCTTCGCGCTGATGACGCAGATGGCCTGCTCCAACACGCTCATCCAGACCATGGTCCCAGATCACCTCCGGGGCCGCGTCATGGCGCTTTATTCGGTCATGTTCATGGGGATGGCCCCCTTCGGCGCGTTCCTGGCCGGCGCGCTGGCTGAAAGAATCGGCGCCCCCGTCACGGTGGCCATCGGCGGCCTTAGTTGCGTGGGGGCCGCCGTGGTTTACGAGTTACGCCTTCCCGCCTTCCGCCGACAGGCGCGCGAACTCATCCGCGCGCAAGGGATGACCGGCGTCAGGCCTCCCACCCCGACGCCTCCACTGGAGACGTGAGTCAACCCCAAGAATGCGAGACTGGTAAGGGGTTCAGCAGATTCGCGGCGCCCAGAGGCCGGGGTGTGGGAGGTGATCGTTTGAATCGGAAGCCGCGATCTCACCGGGGCGCAATCTGGCTCTCCGCGGCGCTGGCCTTCCTCTGGGCGGCAGTGCCGTCTCGGCCGCAAGTACGCCAAGTGCCCGACGGGGCATCCGTAGCACTGCTCGAACCCGAAAATGGTGTGGAGCGGTTGCACGAGCCCAACGATGCCAGGGTTCCGCCCGATGCATTTCTGTCCCCCATGGCAGCGGCTCCAGCTGCTAGCGGAGACTACCGCATCGACGCGCTTTTGTCTCCCTACAAATGGAGCGCCCTCACGGTCACCTATAGTTTCTATGCAGACAATGTCTTCCATGGGGCCTACTACGGAACATCCGAGACTGGAGTGCGCGAGGTGAGCGCAGCCCTCAAGGCCAACGTTCGGCAAATCATGGCCTGGTACGGCACGATGATGAACGTCAGCTTTGTGGAGGTGGCGGAGGCGGCGGACATCAAAGGCGTGCCCACCAGCGTCGGCATGATCCGCGTGATGCTTTCCACAAGCGCGTCATACGCATACACGTACTTCCCAGGCAGCACCTCAATGACCAGCGTGGCGGGTGACGTCATCTTGAACCCCACCTACGACCGCCTCGGCGACACCAATGGGTTTCAACACCCGCCTGGTAAGCACGGTTATACGACGTTGGTCCACGAACTGGGCCACGCCCTGGGGCTGAAGCATTCGTTTGAAGGTGGGACAACGATTCCGCCGCAGGAGGACAACGACTCCCACACGGTCATGACGTACACCGTCACGGGATACGAGCCCGGAACGCCCATGGGCTACGATGTCATGGCACTGCACTACAGCTACGGGCCCAGGCCGTTCCGCACAGGTGACGGGAGCTACCAGTTCACCACGCGCGGCACCGACCAGTACAACCTGGGCGGTGCACTTTATCTCAACACCTCCAATCACACCCGCCAGACAATCTGGGACAGCGGAGGTTTCAATACGCTCGACTTCACCAACCTCCCGTACATCTTCGCCGGCTACCGGGTGGATATCCGCGATCTGGGCTGGCTGGCGGCAAATGAGAGCTACCACACGAACGACTTCGATTACGGCACGGTGATCGCCAACGGCGTTGCGTTTCGTGACTTAGTAAACTCCTCCAGTTCCGACACGATCTACGCCAACCCGCACCCCAACGTCTTCAAAGGTTACAGCCGGACGCGCTCGACCGGGAATGACGTGATTTACGGCGCCTCCCCGAATGACACTCTGGATCTCTCCGGCTACCTTTCCTCCGAGGTTGCCGACACCCGGACCGGCGACGACCGCGTGTTCGGGTTCGGCTCGAACGGAAGTGTGACGATCAAGGGCTGGTACGCCGGGAGTTCGCTGGCCGTGGTGTTCGGAGCCGCCCCCTGCACCCTGGCTAACCCGACCGTCATGCTGTCCCCCGCCAACCCAGGCGTATTTGCCGGTAACACCGCACAGTACACCGTCGGCGTCACGAACAACGACACTGGCAGTTGCAGCGACAATACTTTCATCCTGTCATCCTCTCTTCCCTTTGGGTGGACTTCCCAAATCACCCCGTCTACCCTGACGATTCCCCAGGGACAGACGCAAACGGCGGGCATCGGTAACACAGCGCCGGTTGGCGCCGCTCCAGGTACGTATTCCGTGGCCGCCACGGCCGCCAAGGGGTCGTATTCGGGAACGGGCACCGCGAGTGTCACGGTTCAGGCCCAGCCCTTGCCCGACCTTATCATGACCTCGTTGTCGGCCCCGTCGGGCGGCACGATCGGCGGGACTCTTTCCGTTTCACTAGCTGTTCGCAACCAGGGCTCCATCGGAGCAGGCGCGTTTCGAGTCGGAGTGTACTACTCTGTCGACGCGGTCATTACGACGTCGGACGTTTTCAGCGGCTGGTTTTGCAACTTTCCATCGGGCCTGTCGGCAGGGTACTCAACCGGATGCGATGGCTCAGTTGCGGTTCCGGCGTCCCTCGCGCCAGGTCTTTACTATGTGGGTACAATTGCGGACGATGCCTCCGCAGTTGTTGAAAGTGACGAATCGAACAACGCGCGTGTGGCCGACCATGGACCGATTAATATGATACCGGTTCAGTGTGATTATGCGATTAGCACGAGCAGCCTAAGCGTGCCGTCGCCAGGAGGAAGCATCGGTCTTACCGTACACACGGATGCCGGTTGCCCCTGGTCGATCGAAAACCTCCCGGCGTGGTTGACCGTTTCCGGCAGCACTCAGGGAACCGGGCCCTCGACCGTGACGCTGGATGCCGGCGTCAACTCGGGCGGAGTGCAATCGGCTTCGCTGTCTATTGGCGGCGTGTCCGTACCGGTCCGTCAGTTGGACGCCGCCGCGTGCGGCGGTTTGGCCACCTGCGTTCTGCGGGCTCTGCCTCACCTGGCGTTTGGAGGCCAGTGGACCACCGGACTATCCGCCATCGGCTCCGGAACGGTTGCCAGCACTTTTTCCGTGAGTTTCTACGGCGACGCGGGCGCGAATCTGGCGTTGCCGTTCACGGGAGGATTGGGCAACTTGAGCACGTTGACCGACACCGTTTCGCCTGGGGGGATGAGGTACTACGAGGCCGAGAACCCCGGTGTGGGCGACTCGTCCGGTTGGGCGCTGGTCACAGCGGATGAATCTGTCGTTGCACAAGCCACCTTCCGCCGGCACACCGCCGACGGGCAGTTCTACGAAGCTGCCGTGCCCAGCAGTGGAGGCTACTCGCGGTTCGTGATGCCCTTCGACGTGACGACGTTCGCTCCGGCCGGGGCGCAGTTGTTCACGGCTTTCGCGGTAGTGAATCTTAACCCGAGCGCATCGGCGCACTTCGTTTGCACGGCACGGGACCAGTCGGGCGCGCCGATCCCCAACGCGGTGGAGATACCGGCGTTGGGCCCGCTGGGGCATTACACGGCCTTCAATTTCCCGTTGCTCACCGGCCGGGGAACCCTGGACTGTTCGGCGGACACCCTGGTGTCGGCCATAGGCTTGCGGTCCATTGGGGGAGACGCCATCTCCACGCTGCCGGTGATCCCGAAGTAGCCCCGTTGGGCGTACCATAAAGGTAGAGGAAACCGATGGCGTACATTATCGCTGAGCCCTGCATCGGAACCAAAGACACCGCGTGCGTGGATGCCTGCCCGGTCGATTGCATTCACCCAAAGAAGGAAGATGGCAAGTTTGCGAACGAGGTGATGCTCTACATCGATCCGGTCGAGTGCATCGATTGCGGCGCCTGCGTGCCTGTGTGCCCTGTTTCGGCAATCTTCCCACTGGACGACCTGCCCGAGAAGTGGGCCGAGTATACGGCACGGAATGCCGCGTACTTTGGCCGGTGATGACCGTGCGCGGAATCGAACTCAAGCGAAAGGAGTGTCCCAATCATGGCAAACAACAACAACGCTAGCAGCCTGGTCTGGTTTCTGACCGGCGCCGCCGCCGGCGCCGCCATTGCTCTGCTGTACGCTCCACAATCCGGCCGTCAATCCAGAAAGTTCATCCGGAGAAAAACGGAGGACAGCCAGGAAGCGCTCGCCGAGCTCGGCAAGGACGTCCTTGATCGAGGCCGCGAGTATTACGAAAAAGGCCGCAAAATCGCCGAAGAGGCTGGCGAAATGTTAGAGCGCGGCCGGAAGAAGCTGGCACTCTGAGCACCCTCGGAATCTGAAACCGTTGGGAGGTAGCACCATGAGTTCACCGGAAAACCGGCAACCGGACTCCCTTGCCGCCTTTCGCAACGAGCCTTACACGGATTTCTCCGTGCCGGCTAACCGACAGGCCATGCAGGCGGCCCTGGGCTCCGTCCGCGGCCATTTCGGGCGGGAATACGACCTTTGGATCGGCGGGAAGGCTGTCAAGGGCGGCGGCACGTTCGACTCCCGCAACCCTTCGCGGCCTTCCGAGATCGTCGGAGTCCATCAGGCAGCTACAGCCGCCCAGGCTGCCGAAGCCGTCGAATCCGCATTCGGCTTCTTTCCGGAATGGAGCCGCGTGCCCGCCGAAGAGCGCTGCCGGACCCTCCTGCGCGCCGCGGACCTGATCCGCCGGCGGAAGCTGGAGTTCGACGCCTGGCTGGTTTTCGAAGCGGGCAAGACCTGGCCCGAGGCCGAGGCGGACGTCTCCGAAGCCATCGACTTCTGCGAATACTACGCCAGACTGATGCTCCGCCTGGCGGGCCCCCATCCCATGCTGCACCTGCCGGGGGAAGTGGACGAACTGGTGTACCTGCCTTTGGGTGTCGGGGCCGTGATTGCGCCCTGGAATTTCCCGCTGGCGATCTTGGCGGGCATGACCACGGCCGCGCTGGTTGCCGGAAACACAGCCGTCATCAAACCCTCCAGCGATACCCCGACCATCGCCGCAAAGTTCGCCGAGGTGCTCCTCGAAGCCGGCTTCCCGGAACGCAGCTTCTGCCTCCTGACGGGCGGGGGGCGCGAAGCCGGTGAGACCCTGGTCACCCATCCGAAGTCGCGCTTCCTCTGTTTCACCGGCTCCCGCGACGTGGGGCTTCGAATCAACGAACTGGCCGCCAAACCGGGGACCGGGCAGCTTTGGATCAAACGCGTGATCGCCGAGATGGGCGGCAAGGATGCCATCATTGTCGACGACCAGGCGGACCTGGAAAGCGCCGTGGACGGCGTGCTCGCTTCCGCCTTCGGCTACCAGGGTCAGAAATGTTCCGCGTGCTCCCGGGCCATCGTTCACCGCAAGGTCTATGACCAGTTCCTGGAGCGCCTGATTACTAAGGTGGAAGCCATTCGAGTCGGTCCGGCGGACGATCCCAGTAACTACATGGGGCCGGTGATCAACGAACGGGCACTGAAAGCCATCTTGGCCTATGTGCAGATCGGACGGACGGAAGGAAGACTTCTAACCGGCGGCGATCCTGAGCCTTCCGAAGGTTACTTTCTGCGCCCTGTGGTAATCGCCGACGTCGGCGCCGGCGCCAGAGT
>CAWDER010000025.1:0-104675 GCA_963801345.1 Bryobacteraceae bacterium | reverse complement strand
TGGCGCCTTTGCGTGAGAAACGGACCTACCCGCTGAACAGCCGGTTGAACAGCTCGCGGGTGCGCGTCTGGATCTGCGCCAGCTCGATGTCCAGCGGCTGGTCGTGCAAATGATCCGGGGTCCAGCGGCCGACCAGTTCGGTGAGGTTCTCGAGTTCGGCCGGCGCGACGGGGAGATCTCCCTCGGTGTGTCCGGTGCCGACTCGCAGGCCGTGATCGACGGCGCGGTAGAAGGTGGCGGCGTCGCGCAGAAAACTGGCGTCGGAGCGTTCCAAGTGCCCCATCTTCTCGATGACATCGATGCGGGCCGGTGTGTTTAGCACCTTGAAGAAGATTCCGGCGCCCTTCAAGCGCAGGTACATGAGCACGAAATCGATGTCGTAGTAGCCGCCGCGGCCCGCCTTGAGAGGATTCGACGCGCCCTGCTCCTTCTCCAGCCGCAGGCGCATTTGCATGAGCTGCCCCCTGGAACGCCCGCTCTGTCCATAGCGGCGCCAGTCCACGCTCTGCAGGTTCTCCAGGAACAAAGTCGCCCGCTCGGCGTCGCCCGCCACGCTGCGAGCATTTCAGATAGGTGATGCCCTCCCAGGCTTCCGCGCTCTTCGCGAAATAGCTCAGGTAACTCGATTCCAGTTGCACCAGCGCGCCCTCCCGCCCATTGGGCCGCAGGCGCGTATCGACGGCGAACATGACTCCTTGTCCGGTGTAGGAGGTGATCAGCTCGATGGTGCGCTCGGCCACATGGGTCCAGAAGGGGAGTTCCGCGGCGTCCGCGTCCGGGAGGACGAACACGAGGTCCGCGTCGCTTCCGAGATCGAACTCCCGCATGCCCAGCCGGCCCAGGGAAACCACCATCATCTGGCTGGCCGGGGCGTAGCCGGCGCTCTGCGGGGGACGTGAGCGGAGCACGTGCTCCACCGCCAGCCGGTAGGCGTCGCGAAGGAGGGCGTCGGCGAGGTCGGAGGTCTCCTCCAAGGTTGTGAAGATGGGCGCCCCCAGGCAGATGCTGCGGCTCTGGATCTGAAACATCCGGCGCAAGAAGAAGAGCCGTAGTTCGTCGATGCCGTCGCCCTGCAAAGCCACCGGCGCGGAGGAATCGCTCTCGATCGAACGCAGTTCCCCCAGCAGTTCGGGGCTGCGGATCAGTTGCTCGGCGAAGTAATGGCTGCGCTCGAACAGGTCCGTGGTACGGTGCGCCAGAATCGGGTCCTCGTCGAGCCAGCCCAGGAACTCCGTGCGCGTCAGAATAAGCTCCAAGAAGTGCTCGAAGCGCTTCCGCCCCCGGCGCATGTCTCTCTGCGAGAGCGACTCGGCCAGCTTCGGGGCCCGCAAGTCGAGGGACCGGATCACGTTGCTGGCGGAGCCATCCGCCGGGTAGACGGGCTCCTCCTCCGGAGCGCGCTCCCCGGGGTCGCCGGTGGGAATATGGCTGTAATACATCGGCTGCTGGGCATGCACGATGCGCGCGTAGATATCCTGCACCTCCTCCAGATGCCGGTTCACTTGTGCCAGCAGCGTGTCCCCCGAAACCAGGCCCCCATGCTCGTCCGCCGGCATTTTCCGCGCGAGCACGCTGAGTTCCTCGGGGTCCGACGGCAAGGTGTGCGTCTGCCGGTCGTCGGCGAATTGGAGCCGGTGCTCCAGATTCCTCAGAAACTGATAAGCCGAAGCGAGCTTGGAGTACTCCTTGCCCGAAAGCAGATCTTTGTCGCGCAGGCGGAACAGGGCCAGCATGGAGCCGCCATGCCGCACCCACGACTCGCGGCCGCCGTGGAGCCGCTGCAGGCACTGCACCAAAAACTCGATGTCGCGGATTCCGCCGCGAGCCAGCTTGATGTCGAAGCCGGCTTGCCAGCCCTTGCGGGCAGCCAGCTTCTCGCTGAGTCCGCAGGCGCGTCGCCGACATCGACTCGACGGCGGAGAAGTCCAGTGTGGTCGAGTAGATCTTGGGCTCCAGGAATTCCAGCAGGCTCTGGCCCACACGCCGGTCGCCGGCCGACACGCGCGCCTTGATGAGCATCTGCAGCTCCCAATCGCGCGCGCGATTCTGATAATAGTTGCGCGCGGCGTCGAGCGACAGGGCGATCTCGCCCACCTGCCCTTCCGGCCGCAGGCGCATATCCACCCGGTAGCAGCGCCCCTCCTCGGTGTAAGTGGAGAGCAGATCGACGCACCGGTTCGCCAGCCTCTTAAAGAACTCCTGGTTGGCGATCGGGGCCGGCCCGTCCGTCTCGCCGTTCCCGCCGTAGAGAAACATCAGGTCGATGTCGGAGCTGTAGTTCAGTTCCCGGCCGCCGTGCTTCCCCAGGGAGAGCACCGCAAACCCGCACTCCTCCGCGCCCGGCTCCGGCGAGCGCGGCTGGCCGTAGCGCGCGGCGAGATCGGCTCGCAGGCGGCGACAGGTCACGGCGAGGATGGCGTCCGCCAGGTTGGACAGCTCTTCGGTGGTTTCAGGGAGAGTGCAGAATCCCTGCACGTCCCGGATCAGAATTCGCAGAAGTTGCCGGCGGCGAAACAGCGCTAGGGTTAGCGGGGAAGGCGCCCCGGCTGCGGTGGGATCCAGAAACTCTTCCTCGTCCAAAAGGGTCTCGAGTTTCCGCTCGTACTCCTCCGCCGACAGGACCCGGTCGTTGTCCGCGGACTTCGTCAGCTCCTCCAGCCAGTCGGGGCGCTTGAGCACGTCTTGGGAAAGGAAATGGCTGTAGGACGGTACGGTGACCAGGAACGTCAGGCCGGCTACCGAAGAGGTGAGACGGTCGAAGGCCTCCGGCTTTCTCTTCCCGAAGGCTCGTGAGCATGTGCAGCGCGCTGTCGGGGTCGGGGGAGGCGGCCAGCAAAGAGCGGATGCCCGTCTGAACGGCGGGAGAAAGAGCCGGGGTCAGACGCGCGGCATTCTCGGCGGCGCGCGAGGGATTGCGAAAACGGACCGTCTCAAACAGGCGCTTCATGCGGCGCGAACAGCGTGATCTCCGAGTGCGATTATACCGTGTGCCCGGTGGGGCAGGCCATCGCGGTCCGTGGTCTGCCGAGCGCCGCAAACCGTTCTGCCCAGCGGACGCAGGCGACCAACAACGATCGCCTGCGCCACCAGAGCAGTGCGTATTCTAGATGTCGTAGTACAGCGCGAACTCGTAGGGGTGCGGCCGCAGGCGAACGGCGTCCGCTTCGCTCTTCCGTTTGTAGTTGATGAACGTCTCGAGCAGCTCCTCGGTGAAAACATCGCCCTTGAGCAGGAACTCGTGGTCGTTCTCCATGCAATCGAGGGCCTCTTCGAGCGATCCCGGCATCGAAGGAACGTGGCTCATCTCTTCCGGAGAGAGATCGTAGATGTCCTTGTCGAGCGGCTCGCCCGGATCGATCTTGTTGAGGATGCCGTCCAGGCCCGCCATGGTCATCGCGGCGAAAGCCAGGTAAGGATTCGCGGAAGGATCGGGCGGCCGGAATTCCACGCGTTTGGCCTTCGGGCTGGCCGAGTACATGGGGATTCTGCACGCCGCCGACCGGTTCCGGCGCGAGTACGCCAGGTTCACCGGGGCTTCGTAGCCGGGCACCAGCCGCTTGTAGCTGTTGGTGGTGGGAGCGATGATGGCCGACATCGCCCGGGCGTGTTTCAACAGGCCGCCGATATACCACAGGCAGAGTTGGCTGACGCCCGCATATCCGTCGCCCGCGAACAGAGGCTTGCCGCCCTTCCACAAGCTCTGGTGGACGTGCATCCCGCTGCCGTTGTCGGCGAAGAGCGGCTTGGGCATGAAGGTCACGGTCTTGCCGTACTGGTTGGCCACGTTGCGGACAATGTACTTGAACAGCATCATGTTGTCCGCGGACTTCACCATCGTGTCGTACTTCTGGTCGATCTCGGCCTGTCCGCCGGTAGCGACCTCGTGGTGGTGGCACTCGATATCGAGCCCGCACTTCAGCATGGTCTCGACCATTTCGCTGCGCAGGTCCTGGTAGTGGTCCGTGGGAGGAACCGGGAAGTAGCCTTCCTTGTAGCGCGGGCGATAGCCCAGGTTGTCCTTCTCCCGGCCCGGTGTTCCAGCGCCCTTCTTCGGCGTCGATGTAGTAGTAACCGCAGTGTTCGTTCTGGTCGAAGCGGATGTTGTCGAAGATGAAGAACTCGGCTTCGGCCCCGAAGTAGGCCGTATCCGCGAGCCCGCTGCTCTTCAGGTACATCTCCGCCTTGCTGGCGATCCAGCGCGGGTCGCGCTCGTAGTGCTGGCGCGTGATGGGATCCACCACGTTCGCCAGCATCACCAGAGTGGCCGTCTCGGCGAACGGATCCATGAAGCAGGTGTTCGGATCCGGCAGCAAGAGCATGTCGCTCTCGTTGATCGCCGCCCAGCCGCGAATGCTGGAGCCGTCAAACCCGAAGCCCTCTTCGAAGCACTCCTCGGTCAGTTGGTGGATCGGATAGGACACGTGGTGGGACAAGCCCGGCAAATCGGTAAAGCGCAGGTCGATCTGCTTGGCGTCGTTCTTCTGTGCGAATTCAAGTAATTCTTTCGGGCTCATCTTTCCTCCGTGGATGATTACAATAGCAAAGAGGTCTGCTTCCGACCAGTGAAGTCTCAGCATAGCGATAGCCGCCGGAGAGGGTCAAATAGAAAATAGTGATGGGGCTCGAAAGAATCGTGAATAATCCTAAGGGCTGACATCTCATGGAAATAGAGCAGATCAGCCTGGATTTCCAACCCGAGCGGATGGTCCTTACCGTGGGCGAGTTGACCCTCGCCATCCGGACCCTGCTCGACAGCCATTTTCAGGACATCTGGGTCGCCGGGGAAATCTCCGGCGTGAAACTCTCCGCCAGCGGCCACTACTACTTCACCCTCAAGGACCAGCAGTCCCAGCTTCGCTGCGTGTGCTTTCGAAACGCGGCCCGTTACCTCCGTTTCAAGCCTCAGGACGGAATCGCCGTCCTGGCGCGCGGGCGCATTGACGTTTACGAGCCGCGCGGCGAGTACCAGTTGCTGGTCGAAGCCCTCGAGCCGCAAGGCTTCGGTGCGCTGCAGCTCGCCTTCGAGCAGTTGAAGAAGAAGCTCTCCGAGGAAGGCCTCTTCGATCCCGCCCGCAAACGCCCTCTCCCGCGCCTTCCCCAACGCATCGGCATCGTCACCTCGCCGACCGGCGCCGTGATCCGGGACATGCTGCAAATCCTGGAGCGGCGCTTTCCCGGCCTGCACATTCGCCTCTATCCGGCACAGGTGCAGGGGGAGGGCTCGATCGAAGAAGTGACGGCGGGCATCGACTGGTTCAGCCAGTCGGGCTGGCCGGATGTGGTGATCGTGGGCCGCGGCGGGGGATCGCTCGAAGACTTGTGGACGTTCAACGAAGAGGCCGTCGCCCGGGCCATCGCGCGCTCGGCGGCTCCCGTCATTTCCGCCGTCGGCCACGAGACGGACGTCACGATTTCCGATTTCGTGGCGGACCTGCGCGCGCCCACGCCGTCGGCAGCCGCCGAACTGGTGATCGGCACGCGGCGGGAGTTTCTCGATCGGATCGAGGCGGCGCGCGTGAGCCTGGCCAGGGGCGTACGGTTTCGTCTGACCGATGCGGAGCGCCGCCTGCAGCAACAGGGAATCGAGCGCGCCAGCGCCCTGTTGCAGCGTTCCCTGGGCCGGCGGCTGCAACACGTGGACGATCTGGAGTACCGCCTCCGCGGCACGCTGCGGGAGGCGCTTGCGCGAGCCGGGCGCCGCTCCCTCGACCTGGACGCCCGCTTGCGGAGGATGGACCTTCGGCTCCGCTTCGCCGCCGGCTGGCGGCGCCTCGAGGCGGCGGAGAGGGAGGCCGCCGAGCGTGTCCGGATGAGGATGGTCCTGGTGCGCGGCCGCCTGGACTCGCTTTCGGCGCAACTGGCGCACCTCAGCCCTCTCAGCATTCTGGAGCGAGGCTACGCCATCGTGCAGGACGAAAGCGGCAGGGTGATCAAGGAGGCCAGCGCCGCCCCCGTCAAATCTGCCTTGGATGTGCGGCTTGCCAGCGGGCGCCTGCGGGCCAAGGTGACCCATTCCGCCCCTGGCCAGTAGGGCAGGCGGTTTCGCCTGCCCACCTGATCCACGGGCCTCTATTATTCCAGACGGTAGTTCGGAGCTTCCTTCGTGATGATCACGTCGTGGACGTGGCCTTCCTTCAGCCCCGCCGCCGTGATCCGCAGGAACTTCGCCTTCTCCTGAAGTTCCGAAATCGTGCGGCATCCGCAGTAGCCCATCCCCGATTTCAGGCCGCCTACCAGTTGGTAGACCATCTCGGAGATCGGCCCTTTGTAAGGCACCCGGCCTTCGATCCCCTCGGGAACCAGCTTCGAATTTGGATCTTGAGCGTAGCGCTCGCTGGATCCTTGCGCCATCGCCCCCATGGACCCCATGCCGCGGTAACTCTTAAACGTGCGGCCCTGGAACAGGATGGTCTCCCCGGGGCTCTCGTCGGTCCCCGCGAACAGGCTGCCGATCATGACGCAGGCGGCGCCCGCGGCGATGGCCTTGGTGATATCTCCTGAGTACTTGACGCCGCCATCGGAGATGATGGGCACGCCCGTTCCGCGCGCGGCCCGGGCCGCCTCCGCGATCGCGGTGATCTGTGGGACTCCGGCGCCCGAGACGACCCGCGTCGTGCAAATCGATCCCGGCCCCACGCCTACTTTGATGCCATCCACTCCCAGGGCGATCAGATCCCGCGCGCCTTCGAACGTGGCCACGTTGCCCGCCAGCAAATCCACATCGGGAAATGCGTTCTTTACCGCCGCAACCGCCTCCAGGACCCGCTCGCTGTGGCCGTGGGCCGTGTCGATCACCAGGGCATCCACCTGCTTGCCGACCAGTTCCTGGGCGCGCTCCAGAAAGTCGTTGCCCGCGCCGATGGCCGCCCCCACCCGGAGCCGGCCCTGGCCGTCTTTGGCCGCATTGGGGTACTTCAACTTCTTCTGGATGTCCTTGACCGTAATCAGGCCCTTGAGGTTGTAGTCCTTATCGACCACCAGCAACTTCTCCACCCGGTGGCGGTGCAGGATCGCCTGAGCCTCCTCCAGCGTGGTCCCGACGCTGACCGTGATGAGGTTGTCCTTGGTCATCACCTCGGAGACGGCCAGGTCGAAACGGGTCTCGAAGCGCAGATCCCGGTTGGTCAGGATTCCCACCAGCTTGCCGTCCGTGGTCACCGGCACGCCCGAAATCCGGTAGCGCTTCATCAGTTCCAGCGCTTCGAAAATCTTCCGCTCGGGGGCGATCGTAACCGGATCGACGATCATGCCGCTCTCACTGCGCTTGACCCGGTCCACTTCCTCGGCCTGCCTCGAGATGGGCATGTTGCGGTGGATGATGCCGATGCCCCCCTGCTGTGCCAGGGCGATGGCCATGTGCGCGTCCGTCACGGTGTCCATGGCGGAGCTGACGATCGGGATGTTCAAGCCGATCCTGCGCGTCAGCCACGTCTGCGTCTCGGCTTCCGCGGGAATCACCGCGCTGCGCGCCGGCACGAGAAGTACATCGTCAAAAGTGAGCCCTTCGGAAACGCTGTCCAGAATCATGGCGATGATCTCCAATCATACGCGGCCCCTGTGTGCGCCCGCAACGTGGGAAAATCGCGGCGCAGACTGAAGTCCGCGCCACCGTGTAGCGCACGCGCCCACGCGTGCAGCGTCGACACTGATGTCGACGCTTGGCGGAGGTATGAACCGGGGACATGGGTAACAGAATGATCCAGGCACATGGGTGACAGTTTTGGTCGCGGAGGCTGTACAACAGCTTTTGATGACCTGGAAAGCGACCTGTGTGATGGAAGAGCGATTTCGGTTGATCGAGGCCTGCGAGCGGGAAGAAGGTTCCCTGACGGAACTGTGCCGACGGTTTGGCGTGAGCCGGAAGACGGGCTATAAGTGGCTTGCGCGCTACGAGGAGGCGGGAATGGAGGGGTTGCAGGATCTCAGCCGGGCTCCGCACCAGCATCCGAACCAAGTGGCCAGCGAGGTGGAGGAACGGGTGTTGGAGTTGCGACGGGAGCATCCGAGTTGGGGTCCGAAGAAGCTGTACATCTGGTTAGCCCGGCGAGAACCGGAGATCCACTGGCCGGCCCGCAGCACGATGGGAGAGATCGTGCAGCGTCACGGGCTGAGTTGGGCGCGACGGCCGCGGAGACGGGCCACACCCAGCCAGCAGCCGCTGGCGCACGCGGGGGGACCGAACCAGGTGTGGTGTGCGGACTACAAGGGCTGGTTTGTGTATGGCAACGGGCAACGCTGCTATCCGCTGACGATTACGGACGCCTACAGCCGGTTCTTGTTGCGTTGCCAGGCGATGCAGCAGTCCGAGACGGTCTCGGCCCAGCGCGTATTTGAAGCGGCGTTTCGGGAGTACGGGATGCCGGAGGCGATCCGCACGGACAATGGGTCACCCTTTGCCACGGTGGGCGTAGAGGGACTCAGCCGGTTAAGTGTGTGGTGGATCAAACTGGGGATTCGGCCGGAACGGATTGAACCAGGCGAGCCGCAGCAGAACGGGCGCCATGAGCGGATGCACCGCACGCTGAAGGCGGAGACGACGCAACCGGCGGCGCGGAATCGCCGGGCCCAACAGGAACGGTTTGACCGGTTCCAGGCGGAATATAACCACGAGCGGCCGCATGAGGCGCTGGACTTTGCGGTGCCGTCCACCTACTACGCACCATCCTCACGGCCTTTCCCGGATCGGCTAACGGAGGCGGACTATCCTAGCCACTTTGAGGTTCGGCGAGTGAGTCGCAACGGGGACATCCGCTGGGACTACGCGCGGATGTCCCTAGGGAGGGCGCTCAGTGGAGAACGAGTTGGGTTGGAGCCGGCGCGCGAGAACTGGTGGCGGGTCTGGTTTCATGGGGTGTGTCTGGGGGTTTTTGATGAGCGCATGGGAGGTATCCGGGGCTCCCAGCGGCGAGTCGGGTGGCTCAAGCTCCAGTCGCCCTCCGGGCTCCTTCCGCTTGAGCCACCCGAGGCAGAGCCTCCGGAGGAGTGCTAATGTGTTACCTATCTGCCTGGATCGATCTGTCACCCATGCATCGGTTCGTTCACGGATTTGAACCGCGTCTGCAAAGGAGCTGTTGACTTTGGCCCACAGCCCACGGTTCACCTGATCACCGTTGCCTGCCACGGACCCCCCCTGCACGCCCGTGTGGATCGGCGCGCCCTTTCGGCAAGCCCCGGCAGGGGCGCCAGATAGTAGCCCATCGCGTCAGCGATGGGGACTTGGCACCCAATCGCAAGCCCCCGTGGGGCGAAAGAGAACTCCCCGGACCTAGACCTCACGCAGTCGAGTTTCTGCACGGTACAAGGACGAGCAGCGCATGCGTCGGCAACGGCTGCGGCCCCCCGAAATCAGAAACCGATAATGTCCCCGGAGTCCGGTACGCGTCGCGCCACGAAGATGCCGTAGATCTTCACGGCGGGAAAACGGCTGCGTAGCACACGCTGAGCAGCCTTGAAGTGCGACCCCGTGGTTAACACGTCGTCGATAACCCCGATGACGCGAGGCGGAGGATCAACGAGAGACTCGTCGATCAGGTAGTTCTCACACAGTTCACCGACCCCTGGACGGGCTTCCGTCGAGTGCGCGGCCTCGGTGCTCACGCGTTGCACGATCATCTCGCGAATGTCCAATGGAAGCCCAGTGCCGAGTACCTGAAGCATCTGCATCAACCGATCGTCGTACATCGGATCAAGCTTGACCTTCGACGGCGGCATCGGGATCAGAGTCGCTAACGACAGCCACTTCGGATTCAAGGCGTCCAATGCCGCCCTCATTTGCCGGCCCGCGTTCTCAACAGCACGCCTCTTGTAATGCCAGCCCGGCTGGCCGCGGCGGTCCATCGGTTTCTTCAAATTGATGATCAGATTGTTGGTGTCACTAAACTGGTAGCCTTTTCTTGCCGTGTATTCGCCCAAGTAGAGACACTCATCCTCGGCCTCAATGAATGTGTGGTCCGGGCGCGTCAGCTCGTCAATTTTGGAGAGGCGGATCGGCAAGATGTTTCCGGATGTCCTCGTAGTCCCGCACGCGGATGGCGCCCATGTCCTCGAAGCGGTGCGGCCACTTGAGAGACGGGTTGTGGAAGTTGCTGTCCAAAATGAACAGCTTCTTCTTCTGCTTCAGTGCGTGGCGTGCCTGAATCAGAGTTCCCGACGTTTCGCCAGCCTCCACGATGATTGTCGCTTCAGTCAGAGCGGACATGGTGATGTTGCGCTCCGGGAAGAAGATCCGGTTCTCCGTGGGGTTCGGCCGGTCGTACCGGATTACGGGAACCTGGCTGATCACCAGAAAATCCTTCGCGACCTGCTCCTGAAGTTCGGCATTCTCCCTGGGGTACCGAACACTGAGCGGCGTCCCGATTACTGCGATCGTTCGGCCCCCGTGCTCGATGGCTGTCAGATGAGCGATCGTATCGATTCCCTTAGCAAGGCCGGAAACCACCGTGAACTTATCGTCCACAAGGCGGCGAACGAGGCGTCTCGTTCGAGCCACGGATTCTGCTGAAGGCAGTCGGGTTCCGACCACCGCGACGCTTCGACTTTCAACGAGATCCCACCAACCCTGAAAGTAGAGGAGCTCCACCGGGTGGTCCGCCACGCGCAGCTTCATCGGGTACTCGCCGGCGCCGTGGACCCGGATTCCAAAATGCTCGACGCCAGCCCCTGCTAGCGTGTCGAGCGTCTTCCTGGCGAATTCGGCGGCAATTCCGTCGGGCACGAAGTCCGAGGGGACGGCACCGGGATGCTCACGGAACTTGTCGGCCATCCACTTGAAACTAGCCTTCGCTTCCGACCAAAGAGCCTCGTATGCGCCCATCTCCCGGAAGGGCGAGACAGCACGCATAAACGAGCCCGGCATCTCTAGTGCGTAGTCGGTTGGCATGGTGTCTACCCCTACCATTGTTCCTTGTACCATCATTTCGTGCCACTCGCATTGAACTCGGCCGCTGAAAAGTACAGCCGAATCCCAACGCATTCGATTATTTGTTCCATACTAGCCCTGCAAGTGGAGCCGACCCGACCGGCTGGATTGCCAAGGCAGACACTTTCGATTGTACAGCGAATAAAAGGCGAATACAATGCAAGAAAAGTGCGTGTTTGGCGATGTTCTCGTGGCTGGCCTGAGCTGGGGGCCTAGGTAGGAGGGTTTCGTAGCGCGGGAAATCCGCACGGCGCAGGAAACCATCGCGGCGGCGGCCGGCGTGGAGCCGGTGCTCTTTCGAGCGCCCTACGGTGCGCGCTGCTTCGGGATGCGGCGCGCGCAGCGCGAACTCGCCCTGACCGGCGTGATGTGGACGGCCATTAAGACGATTGTCGTTTTTGCCTGGCGAATGGCGAAGCAGGCAAGACCCAGAGCGGCAACTGCCGAAATCCCGCGGCTGAACCAGTGCCGGGAACCGCTCACCCTAACTTTAATGGGGCCGCAGCCTTGAGGCTGCGGAACTTGCCGAGCCCAAAACGCGCCGGCTTAAAGGTTTTGTCACTTCAATGGGGCCGCAACCTTGGGGCTGCGGGAGTCTGGTACAGCGAGGCGAAAGTGCGCCGCGTCATGTGGCTTCAATGGAGCCGCAACCTTGCGGCTGCGGAACTGGATAGAGGCGCTAGACGGGGCTGAAAATGAAGTTACGCTTCAATGGGGCCGCAGCCTTCGGGCTGCGGAAATGCAGCCTCGGGAACGGAAACCTGCGGTTTCTTTTCCCGCTTCAATGGGGCCGCAACCTTGCGGCTGCGGAAGTCGATCTGCCACAGCCGGTCGTTGGTGTTCATTGTCTGGCTTCAATGGGGCCGCAACCTTGCGGCTGCGGAAGTGCCCAAGATCCTGATGGTTGGCCCGGTCAACAAACAGCTTCAATGGGGCCGCAACCTTGCGGCTGCGGAAGTCTCGTGCTCGCCACCCACCAGCGGGAAGCCCTCCACGCAGCTTCAATGGGGCCGCAACCTTGCGGCTGCGGAAGTATTGTTCCCTTCCGGCGGGTGAACCTGGAAAATTACGCTTCAATGGGGCCGCAACCTTGCGGCTGCGGAAGTCGATGGGCATTTGACTCCGCGCGAGACGCAGTTGGCGCTTCAATGGGGCCGCAACCTTGCGGCTGCGGAAGTATTCCAACGATGCCCGCATGGCGCGCATCGCAGCGAAGCTTCAATGGGGCCGCAACCTTGCGGCTGCGGAAGTAGCTGCTCTCCTATCCTATTCTGTTTTCAAAGACCTGAACGGGCTGTCGCGAGCGGCTCCTCATGACACGCGCGTTTCAGAAGCTCCATTCTTCCGACATCGCTTCAAGTTGTTAGAACCTATACCACTTATCCCTTGCGAGCGGCCACGGGGTTTTCTTCGCCGCCGGACCGCTCGCGGCCATCATCGGGTGATAGGGATGGAGGTAATCTACAACGTCTCCTTCGTATCGGCTTACTTGCGCGCCTCCCGAAATTGCCCAAGCCCGAAGTGGCATCCGTAGCCCAGCGCTAACGCCGCCGGCACGGAATCGTCGAAATCTAGCCTGAGCCCGTAGCCGGAGCGTGCGCGATCATCCTTCCGGTTCCTCCGGAACTCCATCCAATGAATCGAGCGGCTGCCCCGGATCGACAACTCGGCCATGGGTTCGACTTTGACCGGCTCTGGAAGACCGTGGTTGCGGCACTCTCGGGCCACCTCTTCGCTCAACCACTGGCTGAAAGGCCCGCGCCCCGGACGCCGATGGCGCGGAGGAATGAACGGCGTCGCACTCTCCAGGGAGCGCGCCTGTTCGGATGCACCCCATTGGACTGGGGTGCAAGTGAGCTCAGGTCGGCCGTCGCGTTGCCAGATAGCGCTGAGACAGTCGAGCGCACGAAGTACACTGTCCTCGAACGGCTGAACGGCCCGGACGAGGAGATGGTCGATCCGGCCGTCGCCGTCGCGATCCTGAGGCAGGAAAAAGGCGTGATGATGTCCTTGGCTAGGTGACCCGCTCGCGCTCTTGCCGCTGAGCCTCGGTGAGACTTTAGCGGGGTCCCCCACAATTCGCTTGTGAATGCCCATCAACAGGGTGCGGGCACGTTCGGCCACTTCGACCGTCTCGGTCACCTGCGGCAATACTTTCGAGTCGAAAGCGTAGAGCACCGAATCGATGCATCGGGCGCGCCGCGCCGGCCGCGGTTGAGCCAAGACGGTGAAGCAATCGGCAGGCCGTAGGTAGTCAACAAAACGCATGGCGGGGGGATGACTCCATCCCAGCTTCAGAATGGTATCCGTCCCTGTGGCGATTGCATCCATCCATGACAGGGGCTTCTTGCCGTTGACCTGCTTCTTGAGCTTGGGTGGCGAATAATCCGCTGGTACTGAACGGAACAGCCATCGGGATCAGATCCGTTGTTCGATCACGCCGCTCTCCCTCTGTTGCCGCGAAGCAGTTCCAGTCAACCTTGCTAACGCCTCGCGATCAGACGGGCAGCGATCCACGATTCCGACCGACCGAGGTAGTTGAGGAGAGAGAGCAGCTCATCGAGATCGGCGCTCACGGCCATGTCGAGTTCGGACATCTGGCCAGCCCATGAGCACGGAGGAGCGCGGCGAAAGGGCGACGAATCCATCGAAGATCGCTGTTTTCGCGGTCGGGTTGCGTTCGTTCTGGCTGAGATAGGACTTCGTGTGCGAGACCGCCGCTGACGGAATGTGGTACAACGGCAGGCGTGGAAGCGAGCCCCTCCAGGACCTTTGCCACCCGTTGTTCGGGCCAGTCCGGACGCTTGCGCTTCCAGGCATCGTAGAGCGCACGAATCAGGCGGTACGCCGATGGGGGGCCATTCACAAACACCCTCGTTGACGTGGCGTCCCCACGGCGTTGCATGGTAGCGGCCTGCCGGGAATGCGAGTTCGATCAACAGCATGGCTGGTCTTCCTTAGCCGGCGGCCGGCTCGTCCTTCTCGTCCGCTTTCACCACCACGGGACAATCGATGATCGTTACCGGAGGAGCCGCAAACAGGCCCCCGTCCGTGCATGCTTGAATTCCCGTCCTGAACCCCGGCGAGAAGCGCAGCTTCGCCGGGAATGGCGAACCCGGCGGGGGCGATCACGTCCATCTCGCGCGAGGGCGCGAGATCGCAGGCCGTGCGCAAGCGAAGGCCAGTCGCCAGGAAGCGCCGAACCTTCAATAGGGCAAGCGCAATGAGTAGTTCACACGCGGGTTGTGGCGAGACCGTAGCCACCGATCAGTGCCAAGTCGAGGTTGAAGTACGCCTTGATGGACGCGGCAGTGTACTCAATGCGGCCGTAAGGGACGTTGCTATAGACATCCTTGTCGTAGCCCTTCGCTCGAATCTTGCCCGTCGGATCGAGTGGGTTATTCTTCACCCCTCCCGAGGCGGCTTCCATCACATCCGAAGCTTCGATAAAGCCAGTCACGGCCCGAGGGAACTTCAATCGTCCATCGAGCAGATTTGCCATGAAGACGCCGTGAAGTAGCGCGTTCGGGTCAAAGTGGAACAGCGCCGCCGCAGCCCTGTTCCAATCTACGGGCTTCCCCTTCTCGTAGGCGGAGAGACTGAGAAACGCTGCCTGGAAGTCGGCGTCCGTGATAATGAATGGCGAATTGATTCGGTGCGCCTCAATCAGCGAACTCGTCTCGGCGTTGGAGGCGCCTTGCAGCCTGGCCTTGACGTACGGAAGTCCCGCGAGTTCGGGAGCGATGTCCGGCCCCGAGCCGATGAGACAAGTCTGTTCGAGATGGTTCGCGACAGACTGCGCGCTTTCGACAAGCAGCATCCGCCTGCCGTCGTGGAGCCGATAGTCGGCGGCCCCGAGATCGGCGAATCCGGTGGGCTGAAAGCGATCCCCCTGAATGGGCCGGAGTTTCTTGCTCGAGGAGCAGGCGAGGAACATTTTTCAAGGATTCAAACATGCTTACCTTCCTGTCGTTTGTGTAGCGGCTTCCCCATGTTCTCGAAGAACCAGCCGCGAAAGGCTCTCGATGGGGTAAATAGGAACCAACAAGCTCGCCGCGAGGCGCACGGCGTTCAGTTCATCGGGGAAATCTGCGTCTCGTGGTGAAAGCCCAGCATTTCGTAGGCGGCGGTGGGCAACTTCGCACGCGGCCTTTGTGCGTCCGGCCAGAAGCAGCGAAAGAATCGACGGCTCCGGACGTGCTTCGACCTGAGGATGAAACAGATGCTTCAGAAGGGCGTAGTTTCGCGGGATAATCGCTCCCGCTGGTCGCCACGAGTGATAGAGCTCCGCCCGCGCTGTTTCTAGAGTGGGGTCATACCACTGAACGAGCGTGAGGCCGAAGAGTAGCTGTTCGATGAGGGACTCATCGACGTTCTCCCATCTGAGAAACGCTGCCGCATCCTCGGGAGCGACGGTGACGGCGGACCACAACGGGAGCGATTCGCAATTCAACCGTTCCGCGTCCATGAGGCGCCGGCGCAGAACACTCACGAACCGCTCGGCCAGACTGCTGCCTTGAAAGGCCACCTGGCCTTTACCAGTCGCCCAAGTCCATGGCTTGGTTGGTTCGATCGGTGCGAGGTTTGCTCGAATGCCGCCAACGTCGCCAGTGCGGCCGATTGATGCGACCGCAACCGCGATTCGGTAGTTCAGCGATCCGTCATTCGCCGCGAGCAGCCATCTGGGGCTAAGCCCCGCGAGCGGCGCGCGCAGTTTCGGTTCGATGCTAAGGTTTCGCTGCGCAAAGAATTGCTCCAATCGACCGAGCGCGGCGAGGATCTGCTGGAATCGTTCCGCGCCGCCGCGCAACGCGAACTCGTAAATCGCTGAGTCGATCTGCCGTCTGCGCGAAGCGAATTGAGCCGGAGGGCCGCCTGACTTGAATCCACGCGCGAAACCATCGACTGTTTGGAGAACGCGGTCAAGTTCCTGGAGAAGATCCGAGTCTTTCTGCTCCTGGACAGGGACACGACCGACCGGTAGAGCCACATAACTGTCGCCCCGCCTCTTGAGCAGACTGTAGCGGACGAATGCGGCGATGCCGCGGTCCGTCCCCAGCGAGGCGGCCGCTTCGGCAAATTCGAGCCCGTTGTTCACCGGCTTTCCTCCCCACTCGGCCCGCCCTTCGCGCAGAAGTATCCGGAACTCCTCGTACCGAGCCGGTCGCTCCCAAGTGGGCATCCAGACCTCCGCGCGAGCTGCTTCTTCGTCGTTGGCCTCCGCTGATCCGTAGCCGATGGCGCGCGCTCGTACGGTGAATGGACTACAGGAGACCCCATGCGCTGTTGTACCTTGGCGTCGCGCGGCTCCGCTCGCCCAAGCAACGGCGCCTTCCAGCGTCATCACGAAATTCCATGGATTTGTGGGGAAGTCCTTTGTCTCGACCTCCGGACCCTGGTTGAATCCGCCGGCGCGTCCCGGGTCGTGCTGACCAACCGCCGCATCCGTCAGTTCGTCGGTAGGGATGGCAAACAGTGCATTTTGGAGCAGGCTTCTCGCTTCAGGGCCAGGCTTGAGCAGCAGCGAGCTAACTCGCTCCATGAAGGAGTTGGTGTAGTCCAGGCGTCCCTCGCCTCCGCCGGTTCCAAGCAGCGGAGCGTACTTCAGTTCTGTTGCTGTGCGCAGGACGACGGCACAATCGATCCACGCGACCGACCCATCACCGAGGCGGTTTCGGCAGGCCCGTACCATTTCTTCTTTCCCCGCGGAACGCTTGCTCTTGTTCACCGCCGTTCGCAGCTTTCGCACCGGTGCAACGAGGGTTGGCGCTGAGATCTTCAACTCCGCCGTCGTGAGCGGCCTGAGAGACTCCATCGGAGAGGAGAGACCCTGCATCACCCTTTCGACGGCCTCAAGAAGCCTGAGCGCGTCGTCTCTTGGCTTTCCCGGAACCATTGCATGAACAGCGTCGATCATTTGGCCCAACGTTGACTCGCCCCCGCTGAACTCAGGCCAGCTGAAGACCTGTCCAATCGTCCGCCGGTATTCGGCGAGCCGTGGCAACCCGCTCGCCAGGATCGCGTCGATACCCACACGGCGATCACCTTCGACGAAGCCGCTGCCACCATTCCATGGCGCGACGATTGGTGTTGGAACGTATTCGTCGAGGAAGAACTGCAAGAGCGCGTCCGCGTCCAACTTCGACTCCAGACAAAACGAGTTCCCGGCCCACCAGCCGCGCGCCCACGGGTCGGCTTGCTCACCGACGAGCCTGAACACGGCGAGTGCTTTGAGGTATCCGGCCATCGGCTCGGTGGAACAGCCTTTCAGAATCACTTGATGAGCCATGACAGAACCTCCTTCGGCTCCGCGCTCGCGCGGCAATCCGCGGCGACAATCAGCGCTTCCATGTAAGCCAGCCGGAACACGCCGATTCCATCGCGCAAGGTGAGCATCCGGTCCATCCACGACGGTTCACCAGCGGGCGAGGCGCCCAGCAGCATCGGCTCCAGATCCAGCGTCAGCGCGGGTTTGACAGCGTCACCGAGTCGGGCTTCAGGCAAGGCGTCTCCGTCATGAACACCGCGCGCGAACTTGGCGCCTGCGCTTTTCGGCTTATCTTCGTTCGGCAGGGCGCGGATAGAGAGCCGCACCTTTCCGTGATGCGCCGCCACAAGATACGCCGCCAAATCGGGCGCCCGGGTTTGGAGGAGCGCAAGTGCGCCTGCGAGTTCATGTCTGAAGTGCTTCCGGCCGTGCTTCCCCTGGGTCTCGGATTTGGCCAACAGATCGGTGCGGCCGTCCAGATTCACTGTGGCTTGAAACACCGGATGCGCCTTCCCCCAATCGTGGTGCAGAGCCGCCATGAGCAACTCCTCCTGATACTCTGGGAGTCCCAGTGCGTCGAGAAGTTTCTGCATCATCGCCTGCACTTCGAGCGAGTGTGCGGCGAGTGTCTGGGTGTAATGAAGGAACGTGCGCGGGTCGTCGTCGTTGCCTTCCTCACACGCGGCGGCGACCGGAACGGGACCCACGGTTTTCGTGCACTTCAGGTCCAAACCGCGCGTGACATCATACCCGCCGTCCTTCGCGAGTAAAACTAGCACCATCCCAGGACGAAGGTTCTCCCCAGATGCGCGGGCCCACTCGCCAGCCAGCGCATTCCACGTCCACGCCGTCTTCTTCTGGAGGAAGGTCTTAACCTCGTAAATCGGCGCGGAGCATAACTCGTCGCGGCCGGGCGCATCATCTTTTGTCACCGGTTCAGTAGAGCGCCAGGCGAGCAGGACGTCGCGGTCCTGCTCGCTGCGAATGAACCGCGAGACATCGAGATCGTACCCCGACAGATCGGGCGTTGTATCGAAAAGATCGACCAGATCCTGTTTGCGAAGTACGTGTATAGGCTCGTAACGGGGCGCGTGCTCGGGAAGATCGCGAGGCGAGGCAGATTTCAAATCCCTGATGATTTCCTCCGCCCGTTCCAATTCGGCTGCCTCGTAGGGTCCCACTAGTGGACGCTGATCGATCCAAAAAACTTGTGCTGAGTTAAATTCGCCTGCTCGGTTGCACCTGCCAAAACGCTGCACCATGCTCGACCACGGTGCCAAATCCGTCATGAGAAGCGAAGAGGAGATGTCTACCCCGGCTTCGATAACCTGGGTCGCGATCAGAATCCGGCCCTCATTGGGGATCTCTGACTTAAAGAGTCCCGCCCAACGCCGTTTCTCCGCCGGCCGGAATCGTGAATGGAGAAGATGGCAGGGTACACCATCGCTCGAGAGCTTGCTGAGCTGGTCGAAGACCTCGCGAGCCCGTGCGACTGTATTGACAACAACGATAGTTTGCGTTCCTGGAAGGTGGCGTTCAATGATGAAGCGCGCCAGGTCCGGCGCTTTGGCACAGCCATCCGGCGCCTTTTGAAGATACTTCCGCGCGGTCAAGCGCCGGTTGAGGTCCTCTCGTGCGAAGTCCTCCTCACATAGTTCAAAGGTGTCCGGGGCTTGCTGCATATCCACAGTGCGCAACAGCTTGGAATCGATCGTCGCCGACATCCAAATCGTTGGGCAATCCTTGAAGGTCAGAAAGCGTTCCCTGAACGCGGCGAGCTGCGCCGACGTAGCGAGGCCGTCGCCCATTAGTTGCACTTCGTCGCACACCCACAAACAGTCGTTGTTAAGCAAGCCAAACTGCATTGGCCATCGGTACCGGCTCATCGCGTAGCCGCGATTTAGCGCGCGGCTGAAAAGCATGTCCTGAGTCCCGACAATAATGTGCGGGCGCTCTGGGTAGATCTCCCATTCTGCGTCGACCTCGCCGCCCATCAAAGTAGCCACGCCGACGGGTAGCTTCAGTGCCGAGATCCACTCGCGCGCCTGTTGCACGGTTTGCTCCACGAGAACACGCATCGGAAGGCAGTACACCAATCGTCGGGGCGCGTCCGAATGGCCCTTGGCGAGGCCATATAACCACGCGACAACAACCGCCGCGGTCTTGCCGGCACCGGTTGGAACTCGCATAGCCCGGCTGACAATTGGCTGCGCGGCGAGCCTTTCCTGAAAAGGGTACGGATGATAGTTTGTTGCACCTCGAAAGAAGTCAGGAAAAGGCTGCATTCTTGAAGAAGCTCCTTCGGCACATGACTCTATCACACCGAGAGAAGCTCCGCCTCATACGTTACCTAACGCCCACCCCAACGGGACCACCAGTCCTGCCGCCCAGAAGTCCAATCATCGCCGCCGCAGTATCGGGCGCAATCGAGGTCCGGAATGCGAATAGTTCTGCCGCCGTTGAAACGCCAACGCAGTAGTGCGAGAGTGGGAACAGAATGCGCGCTGAGGTAAAACCCGACTTGCTGCGCTGGGCACGCGAGCGCGGCGGCCTCCCTCCAGGAGCGCTGGCCCGGCGTTTTCCCAAGTTGGAAGAGTGGGAACGCGGCGAGGTTATTCCGACGCTCAGGCAAGTCGAGCAGTTTGCGAAGGCGACGCACACGCCTGTAGGTTTCCTCTTCTTTCCGGAACCGCCCGAGGAGCGCGTTCCGATCCCGGACTTCCGCACCCGAGCTGGCGCGAGTCTGGAACGGCCCAGCCCCGGCCTGCTCGACACCATCTACCTCTGCCAGCAGCGTCAGGAGTGGTACCGGGAGTTCGCCAATATCGAGAGCCAGACGCCGCTTCCGTTCGTGGGATCGGCAACTCTGGAAAGCAGCATCGAAGAGACCGCGGCGGGCATCCGGGCGGGCCTGCGGCTCGGCCCGGACGAGCGTGCCCAGGCGCCGAACTGGACCGAAGCCCTCCGCCTCTTCATCGCCAAGGCAGACGAGGCGGGCATCCTGCTGATGGTGAGCGGCGTCGTGGGAAGCAACACGCACTATAAGCTCGACCCGCACGAGTTCCAAGGTTTCGCCCTGTGCGATTCCTTAGCGCCTCTCATCTTCATTAATGGAGCCGACAGTAAGGCTGCCCAGATGTTCACGTTGGCGCACGAACTTGCGCACATCTGGCTGGGGCAATCGGCGGTGTCCGACGCGCAGGCCTCGGCCGCCCCCGACCATCGCGTGGAGCGCTGGTGCAACCAGGTTGCGGCTGAGTTCCTGGTTCCCCTTGCCGACATCCGCAATGAGTATCGGAGGGGAGCCGATTTGCAGACGGAGACGAGCCGGCTCGCGCGACGATTCAAGGTGAGCACGCTCGTGGCCTTGCGCCGTATCCATGACGCGGGGGGCCTCCCCACGGACCGCTTTTGGGAGGCCTATCGCGCGGAAGTAGCCAGGATTGCCGCCCTGCCGAAGGGAAGCGGGGGGGATTTCTATCTCACGCTCGGCGCCCGCGCCAGCAAGCGATTTGCGCGGGCGCTCGTCGCCAGCACGCTGGAGGGCCGGTCCCCGTTCACGGAAGCCTTTCGTCTTCTCGGCCTCAAGAAGATGGCGACGTTTCACGAACTGGCGCAGAACCTTGGGGTGGGTTTCTGATGGCGTACCTGCTGGGCGCCTAAGTCCAGGCCCTCGGCGTCGGCTTCTTCCTGCCGGCGAGCGCCGGATCTTCCGGCGCAGGGGGCCGTCGGCGCAATGTTCCTTCAGGTAGCGAGAATGACCGCTCGCCCGAATGACCCCCAAATCTGAGTCCTGCTTCCAGTAATATCCCCTTTATAATCAAGGTAATCCGTGTCCATCCGTGTTAATCCGTGGCCCCTGCCCGCCGCAGTCCCGCGTTCCTGCCCCAAAAGCCGTTCACAACACTCATGTAATTGAAAATAAACATCTTAACTAAATCTCCCAACCGGCGCCCGATCTACACTGTAATTGGAGGTGCGCAATGTCTTCCCTAAGACGCACAATCTCGTCCAGGGCCAATGGAGCCCTCTCAAAGGGGCCGATCACCCCCGCCGGAAAAATCCGTTCGTCCAGAAACGCCACCCGCCACGGCCTGATGGCCAAGTGCGTTGTCCTCGGTAACGAATCGCGCCAGGCCTTTGATACCCTCCTCGCCGGCTTTGTCGAGCGCTTCAATCCCACCGACGGCGTTGAGCTCGGCCTGGTGGAGGAGATGTTTTCCGCCTTCTGGCGCCAGCGCCGCGCCTGGGCCATCGAGACCCGTATCTTGGATGACGCGATTGCCACCCAACCCCCCGATGCAGACGAGTTGGCCCGTCTCGCCAATGGTTTCAACTCAATAGCCGCTCAGCCTCCCCTCGAATTGGTTCACCGCTATGAGACGCGTCTCCACCGGATCTTTCAGCGCGCCCTGGCGAACCTCATCCTGATGCGCTCCCTGCCAGAGCTGACTCCGCCCGAAAACGTCGAATTACCAAACGACCCTAGTCCCATTTCCGGACAATCGGCTGCACCCGAACCCGAAGCCGGCGAAATGCGTCCCGAACCCACGGCGCAGCCAGCGCCGCTCGCCGAAGACATCAAATTACCAAACGACCCTAGTCCCATTTCCGGACAGTCGGCTGCACCCGAACCCGAAGCCGGCGATACGGGTCCCGAGCCCGCCGCCGAAGCGAGTGGAGCGCATCTCCTCTATTCGTTTTCGCTGCGGTCCGGCTGAACCGAAAGACTCTTGCCGTTTGACAGGCCTTCGGCGTAAAAGTAAACTTAAGTTTGGAATGCGTAGGAGCGCAACAGTTCACGGATGCTTCTTCCCAGGGAACTAGTCTCTTATCTCGCGCGCCAGTTGGTCATCAAGCTAAGCCCACAAATTATTGAAACCACTCAGCCGCAGGCCGTTGCGGAGTTGATTTCGACGGTCATTGTGGACGAGCTTCAGGTGGAGGACCGGCTGAACGAGGAGGTGCGCGAGATCCTCAGCCAGTACAGCGAGTACATGCGTCGCGAGGGCGTGAGCTACCAGGAGATGTTCCGCCGCATCAAGAACACCCTGATCTCCCAGCGCAAGGTCATTCGGGCCGCCGGACGCGACACCGGCGATCAGATGAAACTGTCCCGCGACAAGATCAACGACATCTCGCACAAGCTGGTGGCCGCTTTGAGGAAGTCGCACGAGGTGCGGGTGAAACGGGATGCCAACGAGGTCCGGCTGGAGATGGTTCGGGAGATCACCGAACTTCTTCATGCCGAAGAGAAGGTGGACCGGGCCGCCAAGCTGAAGATCCGCTCGCAGAAGCGCGAGATCGCCGAAGGCACCGAAGAGTGGGATCTGCTCCACCGGCGCTACTACGCCGAGGAGCTGAAGAAACTGGGCGTCGACATCACCCGCTGAGCCCCAGGCGCCGTGGGGCAGACGATCGCAGTTTGTCGTCTGCCAAATTCACCGAATGCGGTACGCGATGAACGACGCGTTTTCAAAGACCGCCGGCTCCCGGGGCGCGGCGTTCGACTTCTTCAGCACGACGTAATCGATCCCGTATTGCGCGTACCTGCCGGGGCTCCCGCGCCGGTACTTCAGCGCCCCTAGCTCCTGCCACCTCTTCCACCACTCCTGGCCGACTTCGGGGAAGTAATTCGCCTGCCCTCCGGACTTCCAGTCCACGTAGACGGCGCGCAGCGCGCGCGCCCGGAAGATGCCCGGGTAGAGATCGCGCCCGGCATCCGGGAACAGGAACATCGCCTCTTTCCCGGTGGAGGATCGCGCCCAGCGGGAGAGTTCTTCCAGGTCCGGGTTGAGGAGCCGCGGGTAGTTCTCTACCTTCCCGTAGGTCGGATACAAGTAGAACGGCAGCAGCGCGAGAGCCGCCCAGGCCGGAATTCCCCATCGAAAGCGCGCCTGCTCCGCCCATGCAACCACGGCTGCCACGGCCGCGAGCAGCGCGACGAGCAGCAGGCGGCGTCGGACAACCGGGTCGCCGAGGTTGGCGAAGAAGGTCCACTGGATGGGGTCCCCCGTGGGAATGGCGAAGGCGGCCGCAAACCACACGAAGCTCTCCAGGCGGCGTCCCGCCTGCGCCGCCCGGATGCCCGCCATCGAGGAGAGCAGTCCGGCGACCAGCGTGACGAACAGCACATTGCGCGCTACCTGGAGTTGCGGGGCAAGCGCCAGCTTCTCCGCCTCCAGAAACAGATAGGATGCCGGAACGCTCAGGACGCCGAGCAGAGGAAGGCCGATCCAAAAGAAGCGCAGATCGCCGGCGGTCTCTTTCCGCAGCCGCCAGCATGCCGCCAGCGTGACGATCCACAGGATCGCGTAATGCCAGTACCACCGCGGGAACCAAAGCGATACCCAGATGTACGTGGAGCGCAGCCTCAGCAGTTGCTCCCACCACGGCGCGATCCGGGTGAAAAGACCGGAGGATTGCGTTCCCCCGGCTTGCCACGCCGGCAACAGCAGAAAAATCCCCGCAACCAGCAGCGGCGCCAGGCCCAGGAGGCGGCGGCGCATCACCGGGAATCCTGCCGGGCGGCAAGCCAGCACGAAGTAGACGGCCCAGAAGGCCAGAGCGGTGGTGGGGTGGTAAAGGAAGGCGACCGAGGCCGCCAGGCCGGCGGCCAGGTAGCGCTCGCGCGCGACGAGGCCGACGGCCAGGAGCAGCAGAGGCAGCGCGAACGCCCGAGGTACGGGCTCGTACTCCAGGGTCAGGACCGTGGGTCCGCCAATGAACGCGCCCAGAGCGAAGATCGACGTCACCAGCAGCGACATGCGGGCGCCCAGCTTCAGGGACCCGGCAATCAGGAAGACGCCCACTAGTCCCAACGCCCGGAACAGGATTTGTTGCGCCGCCAGCACTTCCTGGAAACCCAGGCCGGTGAGACGGCGAAGCGCGATCGCCGCTTCGTCGTAGATGGTGAGGGTCATCTGCGGGCTCTGGACCATGAAGTCCCGCTGAAGCACCGTTTGGTCCCAGGCGCGCTCCAGCATCGGCACGTAGACCTGGGTGTCCGACTGAAGGTAAGTGTGGCCGGGAAACTGGTAGAAGCCGAGCAGAGTCAAGACCGCAATTGCGCCGCAATGAGTAGATTCGTGCGCAGGGCGTTCATGCTGGTGTGCCGCGAGGGGGATTACTTCGCCGGTGTCTTCTCAAGCTGCTTCCTCGCCCAAACCCGTTCGGGGCCGAGATTCACCGCCTTCTGCAGCGCGGCCCGAGCCTCCGCGTTTCGCCCGGCTTTGCGGCTGGCAATGCCGAGCCAAAGATAGGCTTCCGATGACTTCGGGTCCAGTTGTACGGCCTTCTGGAAATCCCGAATGGCCAGTTCGACGCCACCCCCGAAGGCCGCCGGAAGGTAATAGTTGCCGACGCCCTGTCCGACGTAGGCCAGAGACGACTTGGGGTCCAGTTCGATGGCCTTGCGAATCGACGCCGATGCGCACTGGGCGTACTTGACCGCAAGCATCACGCCGGCTGGAACCGCCTGGCCGCATAGGGTGCCGAGAATGCGATGGTGCTCGGCGACATTCCCCTGCAAAGCGACCGCGCGTTCCGCGACCACAATGCCCGCCACCGCCGCTTTCTGTACCGTAGCCTTGTCTCCCAGTTCCTGGGCGACTTCAGCCAGGTAGGAGTCCGCCAGCGCCACTCGGTACTGGGCGCCGGCATCGTTCGGCGACTTGCCCGCCGCGTCCGCCAGTTTCGCCACCAGGGTCTCAAGCGCGGGGATATCCTGGCGGTCCCGAGCCCTCACCAGCTCGGAGGGCGGCGCCGCAAGCGAGAGGAACAGAAACCCAACGGCTGCAAGATTCACCATCTTTCAATTCTATCGGGGAGAGCGAGGACCGCGCACCCCGTAGGACAGGCGGTTTCGCCTGTCCGCCCATGGGTCAGTAGACCTGGAAGCAGAATACCTGGTCGGAACCGTCCGGGCTGAGTGAGTACTCGCCGTTCTCCAATCCCTCGTTCGCCTCAAGCCGGTAAAGCTTCCCTTCGATACGAGTGACGGTCAGCCGCAGCGGGCGCGATGCGCCCTTACGGGACTTCAGCGGAAGTATCACCTCGCGACGTCCCCGCCTAACATCGAACTTATAGAGTTCGATCTTCTCTGGCGTCAGCTTCTGAACCTCGATGAGAAAGCTGGGCTCGGCCAGCGGTGTGCGCACTGGGGAACTGACCCCGGGGACCCAAGCGGTGCGGTCGTTTCCCTTATCTTCATTCTTCGCCTCGGCGATCTCGGTTTCGATCAGGTTGTCGGCGTGCACCAGATACGGCACGTCCTGTTTAGGTGGCCACGAACCGGTGTACTTCTCGGCTGGGCCGGCGGCGGTGAGGGATACCAGAACCAAGACGGCTGGTGGCAAGAGGGTACGAAACATAGCTTTAATCTCCATTGTACTGCCCGGCTCCCCTTTCGCGGGTCTCGACTTCCTCCAGCAAGTGCTTCAGCTCATCGGTGCGAACCGGTTCCGAAAGGGCGAATGCTCCGCTCTCCGAAAGCACGCCGGCCAAGGCCGGATCGTGGCCGCGCGTGAGCAAAACAAACGCGCCTAAGTGGCCGTGCGAACCTTCAAAGCACCTCGGCCAGCCTTGCCCGGGAAGGTGGGCGGAACAGAACAGGGCCTGGAACCGAATGCGCTTGACCACGTCCAGGGCTTCGTCCACATTCGCGGCAGCCACGCTACGGTAGCCAATCTCACCGAGCAGGGACACCAGCGCTCGCCGCGAAGGAAGGTCCGGCTGCAAGATGAGCACGGTCGCCGGAGAGGCCGGCCGCTCCGGTGCAAGCTCGGCAACCTGTGCGACTTCCGAGCCGGGTTGGGCCAAAGGCAGCTCGACCTCGAATCGCAGCCCGCCCCCCGCATCTCCCGTCAGCCTCAGGTCGCCTCTTAAGCTGCGGATCAGGCTGCGGCAGACGGCCAGGCTCAGCGCGTCACCGGCCTGGCTTGGCCTGCCGTCTAGAGGATCGGCTCCGCTCTCAGGTTGTACTCCGTCAAAGCCGATGTCCAGTTCTGCGGTTCCCGTCAGGCGGGAGACCCGCACGCGGAGGAGCCTTTCGGAGCGTCCCTCCAACATCTCTTCGACGTTTCGAAAGAGGCTGACCAGCATCTCCTCGAGATAGCTCGGCGCCACGGCGACGACGACCACCGGCTCGGCCGGGAGGGACTCGCTGGACCGGATGCCGAGTCTTTGCCAAGCCGCCTGGCGGCCCTCCACCACGTTGCGCACCAGGGAGACAAGATCGACGGTGTACTCCTCCGGGCGGGCTCCGGTGAGCCGCAGGATCCGTGACAGGGTCCCTTCGACTTTCTCCAATTCGGAGGATATCTCGGGCGGCTCCCCAAGCGTGCGCCACGCGGCTCGAATTCTGTCTAGAGGTTCCGAGAGTTGTTGCGCGGTCAGTGCCACGAACTGGCACATGACGTCGAACTTCTCGTTGCCGGCGGCTCTCTGCCGCAACGACTTCTGTTCCAGCAGCCGCATCCCGATGGCAATCTGGTTGGCGAGGTGCTGTGCGACGGCTTGCTCATCGCTGCTGAAGGAGTGGGCGCGCCGGCTGCTACCGATCTCAAGGACGCCCACCACCTCCTCGGGAGCGAACATCGGCACGAACATCGCGGAGCGCGGTGTGTCCGCGGCGGGCTCATACAAGGGGCTGCGGCGGGTATCCGGAATGGCTATCAAAGCCCGGTTTCGAAAGCACAGCGTCGCGGTCCTTTCGCGAAAGCCGGCCCGCTCCTCCAGCAGGAGCGGCGTAACCCGAGGGGGGGATGCCGGGTCGTCTCCGAGCGGGCGTAAGGCGCCGGAGGCGCGGTCGTGGAGATATATGTTGACTTCTGTAACCCCGAGTAACTGCGGCAGTGAGTGCCTCAGCAGAATCAGGTTCCCCATCGGATCGCCGCTCGATCCGAGTTCTTCTCCCAGCTTGTACAAGCGCCTCATCTTGCGTGGGTGGGCCGAGAGACGGCGCTCGCGCAAGATCCAGGCCGCCAAGGCCAGCACCAGAGCTGCTGCCGCCAGGACCCACGGAGGCACCGGCAATGGAGTTAAATACCAAAGAGCCCCTCCATCGCCGGCAGCCGGGGGGCTGTAGGGAGTGTCACGCGGAGGGCCCTGGGAGTACAGTGCGGACAGCCGGGTCAGAGCGAGTAGCCCGAGCCTCAGGGCCGCACTGTTTGTCGATCCAACCATGGCCGTAACTCCCGACTCAGGAAGTCCTGGATGCACAAGTCCGCCGCCGGAAAGCTGGTCCCGGTGGTTGTCAAGGCCACCACGCGCGCTCCGGCGGCGCTGGCCGCCTCTACCCCCGCCGAGGAATCCTCGAACACGATGCAATTTCGCGGCGGCCTGCCGAGCAACTGCGCCGCCCGCAGGTAGATATCGGGCGCCGGCTTGGGGCGCTCGACCTGGTGCCCGTCCACGACGGCCGCGAAGTGGTTCCGCAGGCCCGTTTCGGTCAAGATAAACTCCGCGTTGGCCGGCTCCGCGTTGGTAGCCACGGCCATCGCCGTCCCTCGCTGCGACTCGATGAACTCGACGACGCCCGGTACCAGGCGGCCGGCCAATTGGCGCCGCATCGCCTCCCGGTAGAGAGCCTCCTTTGCCGCCCCATGCCAGAACACTTCCCCATCGGAAAGGTGGCTGCCGAAGAGGTCCCGGACGATCTCATCGTTGCGCCGGCCGTACATTCTGGCAGGCAGGCTATCGCCCGGATCGACTGCATAGCGGCTCAGATAGTCGCGCCAAACCTGGACATGAACGGGGTTCGAATCGACAATTACGCCGTCCAGGTCGAAAAGCAGCGCCAACCCGACGAACGTGGTCTGAGTTGAAGGCACTTGAAGCGGATCATAACACAGATCGGCGTTTCGCCGAGGGGCGGATTCGCAGTACAATGCGAGAACCTAGTGGTCCGCGTCATGCACAATGCCCATTCTTACTCGTGGCGCAGGCGATCGTCTTCTGTCGCCTGCGTGAGCCTACGTAGCGGTTTGCACAGCGCGGCGGACCACAACCGGCGATGGTCCGCCCCACCGGGTGGTTGCTTCTTCTTACTGGGAACTGCGTAGCGGGAGGACGAGACTTGCATTACGGCTACAAAGCGCACCGCGGATGAGAACGCGCAGGCTTACAATCCGGCGCGCCCTCTGGCTGGGCTTGGTAATTCTCGTCGCGGCCGGAGTGGTCGCTCCCTATCTCCACGCCGATCGCTTCGGCGACCGGATCCGGGGGGCTTTGGAGCAGGTCCCTGGACCGCCAGGTCGATATTGCGGCCGTGCGTTTCAACTTATTCCGGGGGCCCGGTTTCACGTTGCGCGGGGTGGTGATCCACGACGATCCAGCCGTGGGCGTCGAGCCCTTCGCCTATGTGACCTCCATCGAGGCGCGGGTGCGCTTCACCAGCTTGTGGCGGGGCCGCCTGGAGTTCGCCAGCTTGCGTTTGGAGCAGCCCAGCGTGAATCTCGTCAAGTCCGCCGCCGGCGTGTGGAACTTTCAGCCTCTCCTGAATCAGGCGGTCACGGCCCGTCCTCCGGCCATCACGGTCAGCGGTGGGCGCATCAACTTCAAGCTGGGGGGCGTGAAGTCGGTGTTCTATTTCAGCAATGCCGACCTCGAGGTGAGTCCACCCCGCGAAACCGGAGGCGCCTTCCAGTTCGAGTTCTCCGGTGAACCTTCACGGACGGACCGCGCGGCCCGCGGTTTCGGCAGTCTCAGGGGACGAGGAAGCTGGCGCCCCGGCCCAGTGCAAGACGAACTCCGGCTGGATGCGGACCTGGAGAAGAGCTCCCTGGGTGAACTGGTCGCACTCATCCATGGTCACGACATCGGGGTGCACGGCCAGGTCGGCGGGCGCGCCAGTCTGCGTGGTTCCTTGTCAAGCCTGGACCTCGCGGGCTCCCTGCAATTGAATGAGATCCACCGCTGGGACTTGCTGCCACCCTACGCGGCGGGCGGGCTCCTGAATTTCCGCGGCAAGCTCGACTTACTGGCACAGCAGCTCGACATCGAGACTGTGCCCGCTGCCGGATCCGACTATGTCGTCCGCTTCCGGGCGTCCAACTACCTGGCGCGCCCCTTGTGGAGCGTCTCCCTGACGATGGACCACTTCCCGTTGCAGCCGCTCGTGGACGTCGCCCGGCACTTGGGAACCGGGCTGCCCGAGTCCCTGACGGCCGGAGGGAGCATGCTGGGGGCCGTCGCTTATTCCCCTGAAGACGGCGTCCACGGCGCTGTTCTGCTCCAGGAAGCGGTGATCGGCGTCTCGAACGCCCCTTCCCTGCGTCTCCAGGAGGCCAGGTTGACGCTGGACGGCAACCGTGTCCGGCTGGCTCCTGCCGTGGTTGCCGTGGGCCCTACCGAAACCGCCAGGCTGGAGCTTGACTACCTCATCGCTCCGCAGCGATTGGACCTCAGGCTTTCCACGAACTCCATGAGCATCGCCGCCCTGCAGACAGAAGGCGGATCTTTGCCTGGCCTGCTTCTGCCGCCTCTCTTCGCGGAGTTCCACGACGGCATCTGGAGCGGCTGGCTGCGCTTTCGGGAAGGCGATGCGCCCAACCCGTGGTCCGGCGCGATCCGGCTGGAAGGGACGCGGGTATCCCTGTCCGGACTGGCGCAGCCCCTGGAGTTGCAGCGAGCGGAAGTCGAGATTCAGGGCGAACGAATCGCCGTACAGATGCTCCAAGCGAGAGCCGGCGGAGCGGAGATTCGCGGAGAGTACCGATTCAATCCGAAAGCTGCTGCGTCCGCACCATCTGGTGTGCCGCATCCCCAAGCTGGAGGCTTCCGAAATTGCGAATCTCCTGGCTCCGGCGCTGCTCCGTCCACAGAGCTTTCTCTCGCGAGCCTTACGGCTTGGACGAGGCGCAGTGCCCGACTGGCTGGCGGCCCGGCGGGCCGAAGGCACGCTTGAGATCGACTCGCTCGCGTTGGCCGGGGAGACCTTTGAGCCGGTCAGCCTTAGATTCTTCCTGGATGGGCCGGAGTTGGACGTGTCTCGCTTCCAGGCTCGTGTCAGAGGGGGTCAGGCGGTGGGCTACTTCAGGGCCAGTCTCGGGGCGGGGCAGCCCACCTATGTGCTGGGTGGGAGTCTGGAGGGTGCGGCTTGGATGGGCGGAGCCTTGAGCGGAGACGGCGAGATCCGGACATCCGGCGCCGGGGATGATCTGTATTGGAACCTCAGCGCCGACGGCTCCTTCCGGGCCCAGGGGGTAACGTTGGGCCAGGATCTCCAAGCCCGCGCGCTGTCCGGCGCGTGGGGCCTGCGTTGGGATCGCAAGCACCCGCGTCTGGAACTGAACGATCTTCGTCTCGCCGAGGGCGGTGACCTCCTGACCGGCCAGGGACTCGCCACCGAACCCGGCCAGCTTCGGATCGACTTGGCCCAGGGCGAGAAGCGTCTCCGTCTGGCGGGTACCCTGGATCCAATCCGCCTGGAAGTCGCCGAGCGCCGCTGACTCTCTTTGTTCAGAATGCGCATTGGCCGAAGCGCGACTGATAGAATGGCCATTGGAGCGAGAGAGTCGGGCCGGAGAATGGATAACCCTCAACCCGTTGTTTCTTCCGAATCAAGCCTGCGCCAGACGCTCGACGAGCAGCGCGCCGCCGCGCTCGAACAAATCGAAGCGGCCTGGCAACTGCAGGTAGCGCGCGTCGAGGAACAGCTCTCGACGGGCTGGCGGCAGCACTTGGCGCACGTGGCCGACGAGCGCTTCCAGGAGATTTCGCGGCGTGTCGAAGAAACCTTCGCCGCGCAGCTCGAGGCGAGGCTGGCCGAGTTGCGGAGCGCGCTCCGCCGCGAGCTGGCGGACCGGCTCAACCAATCTCTCCGACGGCTGCGGAACAGCGCCTCCGAGCCCGAGGTGTTCGTCAATCTCCTTGATTTGTCGGGGACGTTTTGCCGCCGGGCGGCGCTCTTGGTCGTGGATAGGCTGGTCTTGCGCTGTGAAGGTTCCCGCGATTTCGCTGCCGAGGGGAGCGGGCAAGTGGCCGGTATCGAGCTGCCCCTGTCTTCGGCGCCGGCTGTGCTCAGCACGATAGAAGCGAAAGATACGACCGTTGCCGAGTGCACGCCGGCCGAGCTTTCGCCGGAGTTCGCCGCCTTCTTCGAGGCGGCTCCGGGCGCCAAAGTGGGGCTCTTCCCTGTCGTGTCGGGCGAGAAGACCGTCGCGGTCCTGTGCGCGGGGGGCGGCGGAGAAGATGCGGAATTCGGCGGACTGGAGTTGCTCACCGCGATGGCGGGAGTGATCCTCGATGCCCGGGCCGCGGCGGAGCTGAGTCGGCTGGCGCTCGTTACGATTGCCGAAGCTTCTCCCGCGCCCGCCCCAGGTGCGCTGGAGCCCGACTGGTCCGGGCTTTCCAGGGCAGACCAGGAGATCCATTCGAAGGCTCGGCGCTTCGCTCGGGTTCAGGTGGCGGAGATGCGCCTTTTCAAAGCGCAGGCGGTGAAAGAGGGACGCCTGCGGCAGGATCTGTACTCCACGCTGAGACAGGAGATCGATGCGGCGCGGGAAGCGTTTCGCGGAATCTTCGCCGGCGCCTCGGCATCGATGGTGGACTACCTGCACCTCGAACTGGTTCGCACGTTGGCGAATGATGATGCGCGCATGTTGGGCCCGGCCTATCCGGGGCCGCTGGTATAAACTGGCTCCGCTGTTGCTGGCGGTCTCCCTTGTGGTGGGACTCACGCAAGGGCCGCAGGAGCTTGCCCCGCTGGCACGCGCGTACCGCGATTCCCCGTCGTCCGCGCGGCGGGACGCCTTGCTCCGGTACGCCGCTGCTCATCCCAACGACTCGAACGGCGCGCTCGCGCTTCTGGCAGCGGGCGCCACGGAAGTCGAGCAGCAGGAATACGACCAAGCCTTGCGTCACTTGGGGGCGGCTGCGCCGAGGCTTCCGCAACTCGGCGATTACGTCGCCTTCTCTCTTGCCAAGGCGCACTTTGGCCGCAAGGAGTTCGATCAGACGCTGCGCAGGATCGAGTCCGTGCTGGCAGCCACGCCGGTCTCGCCGCTGGCAGGGGAGGCGGCACTGCTGGCTGCCAAGGCACATCTCGAAGCCGGGTCCCCCGAGAAAGCCGTGGCAGTGCTCAAGCAGTACTCTGGTTCGGCTGCCGCAACCGGAAGGCGATCTGACCATGGCCACGGCCTATGAATCGGCCGGTCCACTGCCCTTGGCCGCCTCCTTCGGCCAGCGAGTGTACTACGCGTATCCGGTGTCCCGGCAGGCCGTCGATGCGGCTCAACTCCTGGCGCGCATGCGAGACAGGCTCGGGCCGGACTATCCGCCGCCGTTGCCGGGCGCGATGCTCGGACGCGCCGGGAAGTGGCTGGAAGCGCGAGATTACCGGCGCGCCCGAACCGAGTATGAAGCGCTCATCCCGCAGTTGGGCGGAGCTGAGCGGGAGTTGGCCCAGGTCCGATCTGGGGCCGCGCTCTACCTTGCCGGCAATGCCCGGCAGGCGGACGCCTACCTTCGAACGCTGGTGCTCAACGCTCCGGACACGGACGCCGAGAGGCTCTACTACCTGGTGCGCTGCGAGCGGACGCTGGAAGATCTCGAAGGCATGCTGGACTTCTTGGACCGGCTCAAGGTCCAGTATCCGGACTCCCAATGGCGGCTCAGCGCGCTCATCTGGGCCGGCAACTATTATCTTCTGAAGAACGATCGGGCCTCCTATCTGCCCTTGTACCGTGCCTGCTATGAGGCCTTTCCAGGCGATCCTTCGGCAGCCTACTGCCATTGGAAAGTGGCCTGGACCGCCTATCTTGAGAAACGCGCGGAGGCCGGGCAACTCCTCAGCGAACATTTGACGCTATTTCCGCAGTCGGATAAATGCCCCGCGGCGCTGTATTTCCTGGGCCGGCTTGCAGAGGCTGCTTCGGGCAAAGCGGGTGCGCGGGCGTCCTATCGGAAGATCCTGGAAGCCTACCCAAACAACTACTACGCCGCACTGGCGGCGGAACGGCTGAAGCCGGAGACCATCGCCCCGGCCGCACCCGCTTCTGTCGACTTCGCGCCATCCGCCGCCAGCACCCGCCGTATCTCCCGCGCCAGGCTGCTGGCTTCGGCGGGTCTGTCCGACTGGGCCAACCAGGAGCTCCTCTTCTCGGCGAAGGAAGACGGCCAACCGCAGGCGATCGCCGTCGAACTCGCCCGGCAGGCGAGCAGCCGCGGAGCGCCGGAGGAGGCCATCCGCTCATATCAAGGCTCTTGTTCCCAACTACCTCGGGACGCCGCTGGACCCTGCGTCGCTCGAGATGTGGCGCCTGGCTTTTCCGCTGCCCTTCCGCCAGCAGATCGAGACGTACGGCAAGGCGCAGGGGCTCGATCCCTACCTGCTGGCGGGCTTGATCCGGCAGGAATCCGAGTTCGACGCGGACGTCGTCTCCCGGGCGGGGGCGTACGGCCTGATGCAGGTGATGCCCGCAACCGGCCGGGAACTCAGCCGGAGCTCTCAAACTCGGCCGGTTTGGAACGAGCCTGCTCAGCAACCCCGGCTACAACATCCGTTTGGGAACCTTCTACTTCCGATCCCTGCTCGACGCTTTGGCAGGATCCACCGAAGCGGCCCTGGCTTCCTACAACGGCGGCAAGACCAGAGTGGACGATTGGCTGACCTGGGGACCCTTCTCGGAACCGGCTGAATTCATGGAGACGATTCCGATTTCAGAGACTCGCACGTATGTACAGGCCGTTCTCCGCAACTCCTGGATGTATCGACGCATCTATACGGATAGGGCGTCCGAAGCCAAGCCCGGCCAGGCCGCCCGGAAATAGAGCCATGGCGAAAATGGCGAGGCGGCTCGCGGGACACGGGGGAGTGCTGGTTACGGCGCTTCTGCTGCTGTGCTTCTGCGCGGTTACCTGCCTTCCGCACGCCACCCACCACCACAGCCTGGGACAATCTTGCGCCATCTGTCACGCCAGCCGGCTCCCCTTCCTGCAGCCAGGACTGTCCGCGGCATTCGCGGCGCTCTTCCTGGTGCTTTGGTTTCACGGTTCCGCGGGCCCGAGTTTCCCTCGTGATGCCATCCTCGCGGCCTGCTCCTCGCGGGCTCCCCCCAAGTAGCTCTTGTGCTCTCTTGGCTGGGCCTGTTTCTGGCGGGACGTGCCAGCGGCAGGCTTTGACGTATGTTAAGAGCAGCAGTTAGGAGTTGAGCCGTGACGAACAGAACTGCGTGTTTGCTGCGAATGAAACCAAGCCGCTTCGTCATCGCGGCTGGGATCACGTGTATGTTCGCTCTCCAGTTGGACGCTCAAGACACCGCCGAATTGCTGGCCCGCATCAAGGCAATGGAGGATCGCATCAACGCTCTGGAAACTGAAGTGCGAGCACTGAAGGGCAGCCGCCGGCCGCCGTAGTGCAGCCGCCTGCACCCGTTGAGGAGCGCCTTGGCGGCGCCGGGGGGGCGGCGGCCAAGGCACTCAATCCGGACATCAGCCTGCTCGGTAACTTCCTCGGGGCCGCAGGGCAACTCCGCCGGCCACCCGTCCCCATCTCTCGAGATGAAAGAGAGCGAACTCGGCATCCAGGCGGTCGTCGATCCGTATGCGCGCGCCGATGTCTTCCTGAGCTTCGGCGAAGAGGGCGTGAGCCTTGAAGAGGGCTACCTCACATTCACCTCGCTGCCCGGCGCTTTGCAGTTGCGCGTGGGCAAGATGCGGGCCGCGTTCGGCAAGGTGAACTCGCTTGCACACGCACGTTCTGCCATGGACGGACCGCCCCTTGGTCACCATGAACCTCTTAGCCGGGGAGGACGGGATCAACGACGCGGGGCTGTCCCTGAGCCGCACGCTGCCGGCGCCGAAGAACATCTTCCTCGAAGGTACGGCGCAGGTCTTCCGGGGCGACACCCCGGGGCTTTTCCAGGCCGCCCGTCGCAGCGACATCTCGACCGTCGGGCATCTGCGCGCCTTCCGGGACATCACAGAGTCCACGAATCTGGATCTCGGGTTCTCTTACGCGCGCGGCCACAGCCCCTTGGCCGATGGCGCCAATCAGGTCTATGGGGTTGATGCGACCCTGCGCTGGAAGCCGTTGCGCCGCGCCATCTACAACTCCTTCATCGCCCGCAGCGAGTTCGTGTGGGGACGGGCGGAGGCAGCGCCGATCCTCACGGGAAGCCCGCTGCCGCCCGCATTGCTGAAGCCTTTCGGCTACTACATTTCGACGGACTACCAGTTGGCCAGGCGCTGGTTCCTGGGCGGGCGGTTCGATCGTTCGGACCGGCTGCTCAGCCCGCAACGAGACCGACACGGGCGGTTCCATCCTCTTGACCTACCGTCCCAGCGAGTTCGCCCAGATTCGCGGCCAGCTCCGCCGCACCGGGTACGCGGAAGGCCTCACCGCCAACGAACTGTTGTTCCAGATCCAGTTCGCCATCGGCGCGCATGGGGCGCATGCGTTCTGATTTCAGGGAGGGTAAAGACATGAACACTGCAAAACGACTCTTGGGAACGCTGGCCGTGCTGGCAACGCTGGGCGCCGGAACCGCGGCTGCCGCCTCCAAACTGAATCTCGTCGGCTCCACGGAAGACCTTGCCGCGCTCGCCCGCGAGATCGGCGGCGACCGGATCAACGTGGATTCCATCGCCAGGGGCTACCAGGACCCGCATTTCGTCGAGCCCAAGCCTAGCTTCGTGCTCAAGCTTCAAAAGGCGGACCTGCTGGTGGTCATCGGCCTGCAACTCGAGATCGGCTGGCTGCCGCCTCTGATCACTCAAAGCCGGAACTCGAAAATCCAGCCAGGCGCCGGCGGCTACCTGGATGCTTCTTCTTTCTGCCGCATCGACGAGATACCGGTGGGGCAGGTCACTCGCGCCATGGGAGACGTTCATCCCATGGGCAACCCGCACTACTGGCTCGACCCGGAAAACGGGCGCCGGATCGCCAAGGCGCTCGCCGACAAGCTCAGCCTGATGCAGCCCGCCGACGCGCCGTACTTCGCCGGGCGCTACGCCGATTTCGACAAGCGTCTGACCGCCGCCGAGAAGGTCTGGGACGCCAAGATGGCGCCCTACCGCGGCCGGAAGGTGATCACCTACCACCGCTCCTGGCCGAGTTTCTGCGACCGGTTCGGTCTGGTCGTCGTGGACTACGTGGAACCTAAGCCGGGCATCCCGCCATCGCCGAGTCACACCCTCGATTTGATCGGCACCATCAAGCGGGAAGGCATCCGCCTGATTCTGGTGGAACCGTATTTCGCAATTGACACGCCGAGGTCGATCGCCGAGAAGACCGGCGGACAGGTTGTGGTGTTGCTGCCCTCGGTCGGCGGCGTGAAAGAAGTGACCGACTACTTCCAGCTATTCGACTACGATGTCAACATGCTGGTGAATGCGTTCGCCAAAGGGAAATAGGGAGACTCCATGGATCCACTCTTGTTTCTGCTGGCCCCTTTCGTTGCCAGTCTCATCCTCACGGGGATTCACGCGTACCTGGGCGTCCACGTCGTGGAACGTGGAGTGATCTTCGTGGACCTGTCGCTGGCGCAGATCGCGGCCCTCGGCATGACGATTGCCGTGATGTTCGGCCTGGAACCGGACACCGACGGCTCTTACGTAGTCAGCCTGGCCTTCACATTTGTGGGGGCGGCGGTCTTTTCCACGCTGCGCGGCCGCAAGGTGCGCATTCCACAGGAGGCGATTATCGGAATCGCCTATGCCGTCGCGGCCGCCGCGGCCATTCTCGCCATGAGCAAGTCCACCGCCCAGACCGAGCACCTGAAGGAGATGATGGTGGGCAACATCCTCACCGTGACCTGGCACGAGGTCTTCAAGACGGCGCTGCTGTACAGCGCGGTCGGTGTGTTCCACTACATCTTTCGGCGCAAGTTCCTGCTGATCTCAATGGACCCGCAGCGGGCCGAAGCCGAAGGCTTGTCGCTGCGCTTCTGGGACTTCCTGTTCTACGCCTCGTTCGGGTTCGTGGTCACCTCGTCGGTGGCGATCGCCGGAGTACTGCTGGTGTTTTGCTACCTGATTGTCCCGTCGGTGGGGGCCATGCTGTACTCGGCGCGCATCGGCCCGCGGCTGGCGATCGGATGGACCATGGGCACTGTGGTCTCCGCGGTCGGCGTCTACCTTTCGTTGAAAGTCGATTTGCCCACGGGTGCCACCATCGTCTGCACGTTTGCCGTAGCCCTGATCCTAATGGCGCTGGCGCGGCCCTTCGTGCGCCGGAACGGAGATCACGCGCGGCGGCAGAGAGTTGATTCTTCAGTAGTAGGGGCCTAAGCTGAGCTTCGGTCGCGCTTCTGGTTGGCCATGGCGGTCGATGCGGCTAGCAGCACGACCGCGCTCGCCAAGGTCACAATAAGGCTCGTCTCCAGGCTGGGATTGCCTGCCGCCGGGGTTGGGTCGAGAACGTGCCGCAGAAGCGCCAACGAGTACGTGAGCGGATTGGCGGCCATCACCAACTTGATCCAGCCGTGCGCGCCGGAGGCTGGAAACAAAGCGCCGGAGAGCATCCAAAGCGGAACCAGCAGCAGGTTCATGACGGCGTGGAATCCCTGGGAGCTGTCGGTGCGCCAGGCGATCAAAAAACCGAGCAGGGTGAAAGTAATCGAAATCAAGAAGATCACGCCAATGCATTCGACTAGACGAAACAAGCCCAGGCGGGCGCCTGCCAGCGGAGCAAACGCCAGGAAGATAAGCCCCTGGATCCAGGCCAGGGTCGCGGATCCAAGGGTCTTGCCGACAACCAGCGCGCTGCGCGGGGCAGGGGAGACCAGCATGGAAAGCAGGAACCCCTCGCGCCGGTCTTCGATCAGCGACATGGTGGAGAACACCGCCGAGAACATGACCGTCAGAGTGAGCGCTCCCGGGAAAAAGAACGCCAGGTTGCCGAATCCCGAGCCCACCACGAGCCAGAATACCAGCGGAGACCCGACAAAGCCGAGAACACGAGCCTTCTCCCTCCAGAACCGGATCAACTCGCGCCGCCAGAGCGTGGCGACAGGGAGCCAAAACGCTTTCCCTAGCAAATGGACACCCCCGTCTCGTCGAGAAACACATCCTCGAGGGAGGGTTTGTGCAGCGCCACGGAGCGGATCGAGCCGGGAAACGCCTCGACGACCTCCGCGATGAAGCGATGCCCGTTGGCGATCTCCACGCGCACGCTGCCGTCGGCGATGCGAGACGGTGCGCCGAAGCGCTCTGCTATTTCCCGGGCGAGAGATTGCGGGTCGGCGGCCTCTAAAACGACCACGTCGCCGCCGATTCGGGACTTCAACTCCGCGGGTGTGCCTTGTGCGACGACACGCCCTTGGTGCAGCAGGAGCAGCCGGTCGCAGCGCTCGGCCTCTTCCAGGATGTGAGATGTCAGGAGCACGGTTACGCCGTGGCTGTGTACGAGTTCCTCGATATACTGCCACAGTTCGCGCCGCGCGCCCGGGTCGAGGCCCGTGGAAGGTTCGTCCATGAGCAGCACTTGCGGCTTGTGCAGCAGGGCCTTGGCCACTTCCACGCGGCGCCGCAAGCCGCCGGACAGGGCTTCGACGAGATCGGACCGCCGTTCGGCCAGCCCGAACCGGGTCATGACCTCGTCCGCCCGGCTCTTTCAGCGCGGAGCCGGAGAGCCCGAACAAGTGCCCCTGGCTGCGCAGGTTCTCCTCGACGGTGAGCTTCTTGTCCAGGCTCTGGGATTGGAAGACCACGCCGATGTGCCGCCGGACCTCGTCCGGCCGGGCGCCGACATCAAAGCCGGCGAGCGTGGCCCGGCCCGAGGCCGCCGACATCATGGTGGAGAGAATGCGGAAGAGCGTGGACTTGCCGCTGCCGTTCGGCCCCAACAACCCGAAGATCTCCCCGGCTTCCACCTGAAAGCTGACGGCCGACAGGGCCGCGCGCGAACCGTAACTGTGGCTCAACCCTTCGACGGAGACGATCACGAACTTGTATTATCCGACAAGCGCAGGCTGCTCATCAGCGCTTGGATCCGGCCGCCGTGGCCGGCTTCAGAGTCCGCAGGAACGTCACGATCGCTTCCGCATCCTCTTTCGAGAACCGGAACCCGGGCATCGGAGGCCGCAACGGGTTTCCGGTTGCGCCCACTCCGGTTTGGAGAGCCCGAACCACCTGGGCATCCGTGTACCCCACCAACCCCGCGAGTGACGGCGCCGTATCGGCCCAGGCAGGGACCTTTACGGTCGGCTTGAAGAAGATGGGCGAACCCTGCATCCACTTGGCACGATCGGGCATGCCTTTAGCGTCCATCGGTGTATGACAATCGATGCACATGGACGCCCGCTCGACGAGATACCGGCCGCGCTCGATCTTTTCCGGGGGCGCGGAAGCTCCCAGAAGCACAGCCGCAACCGAGGCAATGCCGCTCAACGCGAAAACGCCTACACGTTTCCCTACTGCAACCATGGAAGAACAACCTCCTATGAGGTTTTGGATGATTTCAGCCTATCGCAGGATTCGGCGGCTCTTTGCTAGAATAGTATTTCGACCCGCGGTAACAATCGACACGTCAATCAGGGAGTACTTCTGTCCATGATTTCCTCCACACAAATGCGTCCAGGCATGGTGGTCAAGTTCAACAACGACCTGTTCTCCGTCTTCAGCGTCGTTCATCGCACCCCCGGCAATCTACGGGGATTTGTCCAGGCGAGAATGCGGAACCTCCGCAACGGCAACATGATCGAGCACCGGTTCAGCTCGGAAGACCGCGTCGAACGCGCCATGCTGGACGAGCAGGAGATGGAGTACCTTTACGACGACGGCGAATTCTACTACTTCATGAACACCACCAACTACGAGCAGATGCACCTCACCAAGGACATTCTCGGGGACGGCGTCAGCTATCTTGTGCCGCAGTTGAAAGTGAATGTGGAGTTTTACGAAGGCAAGCCCATCAGCGTGGAGTTGCCGGCGACGGTGGATCTCACGGTGGTGGAGACCGAACCCGGCCTGAAGGGCGCCTCGGTGTCGAACGTCACCAAGGCGGCTAAGATGGAAACCGGCCTGGTGGTGCAGGTGCCCCCGTTTATCGTCGAGGGAGAGAAGATCCGCGTCAACACCGCGGAAGGGACCTATCAAGAGAGGGCCTGACGTTCGCCATCCGGCTGCTGCAGAAACCGCCCCAATGACCGCTTGCTTACGCGCGCGGCTCTGTAATGCGTTCCGAGCTGGGCGGCTCGACGTAGCGCAGCGCTACGCGTGCGCGGTGCGGTCCGTATTCGAGTTAGCCGCGGGGTGGTGTCTGGCCGCCGCCTGCGACGGAGGATTGCAGGCTGGAATTTGCCTGCCGCTGCAGGTCCTTCAGACGCACGCCGGCCGCGGCCGCGGCGATCGCTCCTCCGATCCACAGCGGAACGGTCACCGTCGCGAAGAGGATGGTTGCGAAACTGGTGGCCGCGCTCTTGTCCACGTCGAAGAGCCGCAGGGCGACCACTGTGAAGAACTGGAACCCACCCACGTTGCCAGGGGCCTGGGGCACCATGGTCCCGATTCGCAGAACGACCAGCACCACTGCCGCGACGCCGATCGAAAGATCCAAGTCGTAGCCCCTCATCAAAGCGTAGATGGGAACCACTTGCAGCGTGAGGTAGAGCACGCTCACCAAGGCCGAGGCGTAAAACCAGCGCGAGTTCCCCATCTCGTGCAGCCCTTCCACAACGTGCCAGAGCATCGCGGCCCAACGGCTGCGCAAAACCGCGGCATGCGCGTGGTGCTTGAGGAACATGACGATGATCACCAGCAGGGCCGCGACGGCGAGGATCACGGCCAGACTCAGGCTGATGTCCCGCAGATAGCGGGGCACCTCCACAAAAAACGTTGTGACGTAGAAGCCGGCAACCAGAATGATGCCGTCGAAGAGGCGCTCGACCACGATCGAGGAGACCACCACCGAAAACGGGATGCGCGCCCACAGGGACTGAATGTAGCCGCGCACCAGTTCGCCGGTGCGGAATGGAAGGACCTCGTTCGCCAGGAGGCCGATGAAGACGGCCTGCGTACTCCGAAGCCAGCGCACCCGCGCGACCGGCCGCAGCAGAAGGCTCCAGCGCCAACCCTGGCAGAAGTAGACGGCGACGTCGCTCAGCAAGGCCAGAGAAACCCACCACCAGTTGGCATGGGCGAACTTCGGCACCTCGGTCTTCCAGTCAAAGCCCCAGTAGACCCAAATCAGCGAGGCGATGGAGACGAGGTAGCCAAGGACCGGGATCAGCCAGGTGGCCAGCCGGCGACGGGGAACGTCCTCTGTGACGGGGGCCATAGGTTCAGGTCTACTTCTTGGCCTCTGCCGGAACTGGAGCGGGCACGGTCACGTCGCGCAGCTTCGAGCATTTCGGTGAGCACGCGGCCGGTGGAGCCGCTGGGCGTCTCGATTCCGAGGATGGTGGCCAGGGTCGGGGCGATGTCGTTGATGGCGACTGTCCGATCGTAAATGCCGCGCTTGACGCCCGCCCCCGCAAAAATGAGCGGCAGGTGCGTGTCGTAGCCGAAGGGAGCCCCGTGCGACGCGTCCTTGGCGCCGTAGATCCAGTAAGGCTCGAGGACGGTGATGACGTCGCCCGAGCGGCCGGGATAGAAGCCATTGGCGACCCGTGTACTGACGGGGTCGCTGCCGTATAAGCCCGCCAGGAGCTGTGTCCCGGTGTAGACGCGGTACACGTGCGGCTGCTCGGACAAGGCCTGTGAGGCGCACTCCTCGAGGGCGGCCTGTTCCAGTTTCTTCTCACGAATGGTGGCGCGGTTCAACCAGAAGGCGCCGTAGGCGGCGTTCGAGATCCACGCGCCCTCGCCGAACTTCGCGACGAGCGCGGACTCCACGGCGGTCCGGAGAGTCGACTCGAGGACGCGTCCGCCGGGCATCTTCCGGGCTGCCTGGACTTCCGGGAGAGGCGCCACCCCGTGGTCGGCGGTGAGGACCACCAACACACTGCCAGGGCGGAGGCGCTTGTCCAGGAACTGCAGGAACTGGCCCAGCAAGCGGTCTGTCCGGAGGTTCAGATCGTGAATCTCCGGCGAGTCGGGTCCGTAGGCGTGGCCGACAAGATCGGTGGAGGACAGGCTCACCGAGATCAAGTCGGTGGCCGGCCGGGAGCCTAGCGCCTCGGCTTCGATGGCGCGCTGGGCAAAGGACAGTAGAAACTGCGTGCCATACGGGCTGCGCTCGAACGCGTCGTACTTCTTCGCGTTGGGCTCCGCGGGCAGATTGGCCAGCGGTTTCCCCGCGGCGGACTTCCACGCGGCGCCGAGGAATGCGTCGGCAGTGTGTCGGGCATTGAACTCGCGAACCCACGCGGGCGCCTCCGGAAAGTAAAAGGTGCTGCTCACCATGTTGCCGTTGGTGTTGTCGAACCAGTAAGCGGCGTCGGCCATGCGGCCGGCGGGCAGGATGGCCGCACGGTCCTTTAGAGAAATGCCGATGACTCGCGGGGTTCCGCCCCTGGCGGCAATTTTCAATTCATCGCCGACCGTGCTCACCAGCAGCCGGCTGGGCGAAGCGCCGGTTCCTGTGCCGCCCAGCAGCGTCACTCGGGAATCCGCGACGCTCGTCACGGAACGGCCGGACTCGCGGTCGAACCACTCATTGCCCGCGATGCCGCTGAGAGACGGCGTGGCGCCGGTAAGAATCGTAGAGTGTCCGACCGCGGTGACGGTCGGGAAGTGCTGGAGATAGGCGTTGGTAAAGACCGCGCCGGTCTTCAGCAGGCGGTCGAAGCCGCCGGTGTACTCGCTGCGGAAGCGGGTCAGGTAGTCGTACCGGAATTGGTCGATGACGATGACCACCACCAGCTTGGGCGGCGTGCGCGTGGGGTTCTGAAGATCGGCCGCCCAGGTGTTCCACGGCGTGACAAAAAGCAGGACCAGTACGCAGACGAGTCTGAGCATTCGAGAAATCCCGGCCCCCGCCCTACGGGGTGCGGCGGGCGCCGGATTCCTGGGCGAGGCGCACTCTGGCGCCCTCCAACTTCTTGCCGATCTTGACGACTTCCGCCGGGTCCTTCTCGGAAGGGGAACTCGCGTCCCACTCTTTCAAGGAGATCTGCCATTCGGCGACCGCCTCTTTCAATTTGCCCTGGCGCGCCAGAACGTCGCCCAGATGGTCGTGCACCGTGGCGTCCCGCGAAACCCGCTCGATGGCGCGCCGCAGGCTCGCTTCGGCCTCGGCGAACCTGCCCATGCGGTAGTAAACCCAGCCGAGGCTGTCCAGATACGCGCCATTCTGGGGGTCCTGCTCGAGGGCCCGGCTGATCATCTTGTGGGCTTCGTCCAGGCGCACGTCGCGGTCCGCCAGCATGTAGCCGAGATAGTTGAGGACGGAGGCGTTGTCGGGATCGATTTCAGAACCTTGCGGAACTCCCTCTCGGCCTGGTCGTACTGCTTGGATCTCTCGTACATGGCGCCGCGCATGAAGTAGAGGTTCACCTTCTCGCCTTCGGTGGCGGCGAGCTTCTCCACCGCATCGAGAACCCGTCCCATTTCCTGGTAGTTCTTGGATTTCTCGTAGATTCCCGCCAGGGCAAACCCGGATTCCTTGCCGCTGTCTCCGGCGTAAATTCGCTTGACTTCCGCGGCCGCCTGCTCGCCTTTGCCCAGCTCAGCCAGCAGAGAGGCGCGCGTCAGACCCACGCCCCGGTCATCGGGGTGCTTCTTATAGGCGGCCTCGGCCTCCGCGAGGGCGCGGGTGTAATCCTTGGCCTCTCGATACGTGTTGATGATCTGGCCGGAAGCGCGAGGGCCGGCGTCGGGATCGAGTTCCTGCATCTTCCGAAAGGTCTCGACGGCCAAATCATACTGCTGATTGGAGCGGTAAAGGTCTCCCAGCCCGTCCAGCAGGCGAATACGATTGGCTCGCTCGGGCGGGCTGTAAGACCGGCTCTCGGTAGAGTCCACCAACTGCTTCATCATCGAGATGGCGTCGGCATGGCGGCCTTCGGCTTCGAGCAGGTTGACTTCGCTATAGCGGATCTCGAAGTTGTCCGGCTCCAACTGCTTGGCGCGGTCCAGCGCCGTACGGGCCTTGGCGAAGTCGTTCATCTGACGGTAGACCTGGGACAGGCGCAGGAAAGGCTCGGGATCCTTGGGGTCCTCCTGAGTCAATTCGGTGTAGATCTTGAGGGACTCCTCCGGCTTGCCGGCCAGCAGGAGATCCTCCGCCAGGTTGCGCTTCAAATCGAGGTTCGACGGATCCAGCTCGAAAGCACGGCGGAGAACATCGGCGGCCGCGGCGTAATCGTGGAGGCTCTCGTAGGCGTCGACCAGGGCGGTCAGGGTCCGCGCGTTGGGGTTGCTGGTCGGCCACCTGCTTCAATATTTCGAGCGCGCGCTGGTTGTCTCCGAGGCCGCTGTAGACCATGGCCAGGCCGGTCATGGCCTCTTCGTTTCCCGGCTCCAATTCGAGAACTTTCTGAAAGGACTTCTCGGATTCCAGGGAGTTCTGGGCGACCTTGTAGAGACGGCCGAGCAGCAGCCAACTGTCGATGTCTTTAGGGTCCTGCTCGACGATCGTTCGATACTGCTCGATGGCCAGCTTGACCATCTCCTCGTCGACGCCGCGGGCGCGATCCTGGCGGCCGATCAGAACGAGATAGATCCGGCCGAGCAAACGACGCGCGTCCAGGGCCTTCGGGTCCTTCTTCAACCGGTCTTGCAGTTCGGCAATGGCTTCGGTGCTTCGCCCCGCCTGAAAATAGAGGCCCGCCAGTTCGTCGTTGAGCATGGCGGCGGAGGGGTCCGCTTTGATCGCCTCCTTGTAGAAGTCGATGGCGCGGGAGATGTACTCGCCGCGGTTGCCGTAGGCGGCGGCCAGTTCGCCATAGAGATGCCCCATGGCGTAGTTGTAGTAGGCGTCCGACCGGTCCACGGGCTTTGGCGCAGGCGCGTCGGCAGCCGGCAGAATCCCGCACAGGAAGACCGGCAGAGACAGTAAGATCGCCGCTCGTTGAGGTATGTTCATTGCCCAGGCTGTTGTTTCGCCGATCCCAGCTTGCGGGCGGCTCGCAAGACTCCTCTCGAACCTAGTATAGCGTCTTGTGCGTGGCGGCCCAGCGCACCCGCCAGGCCGTAGACTATTAGAGACGAGAATGTCCAGTTCACGGAGCGGCCGGCCTCTGATTGCGATTGTGGGTCCCACCGGCTCGGGCAAGAGCGAGTTGGCCCTGGCGGTCGCGGAGAAGTTCGGCGGTGAGATCGTCAACTGCGACTCGCTGCAGGTCTATCGGTACTTCAACATCGGGACCGCCAAGCTCGGTTTCGAGGAGCGCCGCGGGATTCCTCATCATCTGCTGGACGTGGTCGATCCGGACCAGCCATTCAGCGCCGGGGAGTTTGCGCGGAGGGCCCGGGCGGCGCTGGCGGAGATCGCCGGCCGGGACCGGCTGCCGATCGTGACCGGCGGAACGGGCCTCTATCTGCGGGCCCTCATCGACGGCCTTTTCCCAAGCCCCGCGCGGGATGAGGTTCTGCGGCGGAGATTGGCGCAGCGGGAAGCCCGGCGTCGAGGCTCGCTGCACCGGCTCTTGAGAAGGTTCGACCCGGCGGCGGCGGGGCGTATCCATCCGCACGACGTCCAGAAGCTCGTGCGCGCGGTGGAGGTCTGCCTGCTGACCCGGCGCAGTCTTACCGCCGAGTTCGCCGCGGGCAGAGACAGGCTCGAGGGATACCGGGTGCTTGAGCTGGGTCTCACCCCGCCGCGATCCGCGCTTTACGAGAGGCTGGACCAGCGTTGCGGGCGCATGTTCGAGGGCGGCTTGGTCGACGAAGTACGCCGCATCCTGCTCCTGGGCTTTTCACCCAGCGTCAAACCGCTCGAGTCGCACGGATACAGGCAGGCCCTTCAGTACCTGCGGAGGGAGCTGACGCTGGAAGAGGCGATAGACCAGGCGCAGAGGAACACCCGGCGGTACGCGAAGCGGCAGTGGACGTGGTTTCGCCGGGCGGCGGCAATGCAGTGGCTGGAAGGCTTCGGCGAGGAGAGCGGCGTGCGCGAGGCGGTCCTCGATCAAGTCGCTCTGCATCTGGCCCGCGGCGCGTAAGACGCCCTTTGATAGACTTGATTTGGAATGCGGCGGCTCCTCCTCATGATGGCTGTGGTCTGCCTGGCACGAGCGCAGGGGCAAACGGTAGTGGTTCTCCCCTTCTTCAACCTCTCGGGATCCTCGAGTCTCGACTGGATCGGGGAAAGCGTGTCGGAGACCATCCGGGAGGCCCTTGCCGCCGAAGGCGTGTTGGTGCTGGACCGGGAAAGCCGCCTGGAGGCATACCGGCGCCTTTCCTTGCGGCCCTCGGCTCAGTTAACCCTGGCGTCGGTGATCAAGGTAGGCGACGTCCTGGACGCCGAGCGGGTGATCTACGGCTCCTTTGATGCTACCCCCTGGCTGCCCGAGTCGGCCCCCGCCGAGAACACCAGTCTGAAGTTCTCCGTCCGGATGCTGGACCTGCGGCAGATGAAGCAGGGCGAGGAGCAGTCGGCCTCCGGATCGATGCAGGACCTGGCGGAAATCCAAAACCGGCTGGCCTGGCTGGCGTTGCAAGGTCAGTTGCCGCCCGGGCGAGTCCCCTCGGAAGAGCAGTTTCTCAAACAACGCAAACCGGTGCGGCTGGACGCCATCGAGAGCTATATCCGCGGGCTGCTGGCGACCTCCGCGGAGCAGAAGCACCGGTTCTTCACGCAGGCGGCACGGCTGGACGAAGGATTCTCGCAGCCCTGTTTTCAGCTTGGTCGCTTGCTGTGGAGCAGCAAGAATTACAGCGTGGCGGCGGGATGGCTGGAACGGGTAGCCGCGGATAGCCCAAACGCCGTCGAAGCTCAGTTCCTGTTGGGCTTGTGCCGCTATGCCCTGGGCGACTTCGAGAAGGCGGAATCTTCCTTCCGGGTCGCGGTGGGGTTCGTGCCTCTCAACGAAGTATGGAATAACCTGGGCGCGGCGCAATCGCGGAGAAACCTGCCCGAGGCGGTGGAGAGCTTCCGCAAGGCGCTCGAGGGGGACCCCAACGATCCGGCCTATCGCTTCAACCTCGGCTATGCCCTCTGGAAAAAGGGGGAGTTCCAGGCTGCGGCGGACACTTTTCGCTCCGTGCTCGACCTGACGCCGGAAGACCCGCAAGCGATCCTGATGCTCGGACGCTGCCTTAAGAAGACCCCGGCCGACGGCGCCGCCATCAAGATCGAGGGGTTCGAGCGGATCAAGAACGAATTCGAGGAAATGGCCTACCGGCAACTCCGCGCGACTCTAGAGCGGAAAGCGAAGTAGGCCCGCTGCACGCGGGGCGCGCCGCGGCGAACAACCTGAGCTTTAATTGATCAGCTCCACGAGGCCGTCGAGAATTCGGTCCAGGTCCTCCTTATCGAGAGCGGCCAGCCGCTTGCCGAGGCGCTCGACGGAGATCGTTCGCACCTGGGAGATCTTGACCCACGATCGTTTTGAGAGCTTGTCCTCGGGCAGGGTGAATGTCAAGGGAAAACCCGCGCGCTGCGGTTGGCTGGTGATGGCCATGGCGATCACCGTGCCGGACCGGCGGTTAAACAGATCGTTGCTGAGGATGAGAACTGGGCGCAGGCCCGCTTGCTCTCTCCCGCGAACCGGGTTGAGATCTGCCCAGTAGATCTCGCCCCTCAGAATGCCGGCCACGAGTCATCTCCCAATCCCTCTTCGGCCATGGCCCGCTCTTCCGCCGGATTGAGCTTCGCCAGTTCACGCGCCAGTCCCGATCTCTTCTCGCGCTCTTCCAGCAGATCGACTGCCCGCTGCAGCGCCCTGCTTCGGTTCGGGTACCGTCCCTCGCGCACCCACCGGTCGAGGTCCGCAACGGTCTTCTTTTCCAGGGTCACGGCGACCTTCTGCACCATGCGCCCAGTATGATGATTCGTGGCACCAGAGTCAAACCCAGACGCTGGGCCCCCGCCTGACCCGCGGGAGAAGCTGTCCGCCGCCTTCTCAGAACAGACGTACCGCCGGGACAAACAGCGTCGAAGGATCGCTGGTCGTCTTCGTGAACACCTGGCCGGCGCCTCCGGCTCCCGGGCTTGGGCCGGATTGCCCTGCGTTGCCATAGGATGCACCGCCAGAGCTCGCATACCCGATAGCGTTGTCGTTCCCTCCGGCGGCGCCGCCGATGACGCTGGTGGTGCCGGCAGTGACGACGGGTGCGATCAGGTTGATGATTCCGCCACCTCCTCCGCCCGACGCGCTGAATCCGGTATTAACATCCCCGCCTACCTGGGGCGTTCCGTTACCCCCGGCCCCACCATTTGCGCTGAGGGTTCCGCTGTTGGTGATGGACGTCCTGGAGGCGAGCACGATAATGCCCCCTCCTCCTCCGCCGCCACTGGACGCTGTCGGCGGACCCGTGGAGCCGGCTCCGCCGTCGGCGTGAATGGATCCACCTCCGTTGATGGTGATCGATCCCGCGGCAAGGATTACCACGCTGCCTCCCCCGGATCCCGCCACGTCAGCCGTTGAGATGCCACCACCCACTCCTCCCGCGTAGGCTCCCGGATTCACAAGAAATCTGGCGAGAAACCTGGACACTCCCGTGCCGCCAAGAACGACGGAGGCGTTCCCGCTGTTTCGCCCTGCCACGCTGCCGATGCCAGCGCCCGCACTCGGACTCGGCTTTGCTATGATCTGCCCGGAGATCGTCACGTTGCCGGTGGCCCGAATGATCGCGCCGCCGGGTACAGTGAGCGTCCCAGTCACAGTGAGGGTCGTGAACTGAAGGGTGCTGTTGGGCGGGCTCGAGCTCCAGTCGACCGTGCCGAAGCTGCCCGCGCCGTCGGAACCGTCCCCGAAGATCGACGCCGACGGACCCGCCGGTCCTTGCTGCCCCGTTGCCCCGGTTGCGCCCGTGGCCCCGGTTGCGCCGGCCGGCCCCGTGGCTCCGGTAGCGCCCGTCGGCCCTTGCAGCCCCGTGGCCCCGGTCCCTCCCGTCGGCCCTTGCGGCCCGGTGGGCCCGGTGGCTCCTGTCGCCCCTGTCGCTCCTTGGGGCCCTTGGGCGCCCGTTGCGCCGGCCTGGGCCAGCAGCGCCCAGTTGGTCGTGTCGGCATCCGGAGAAACAACCGTGTTCGTTCCCGTCAGGCTGATGTAGCTCGAGCTAACGCCACCCGAGGGCGTGAACGAAACCGCATCGCCCGTCGCATAGGAGGTGCTTGAGTTCCACGCTCCCCGGAAGGCCACCGGCGGTCCGGTCGGCCCCGTGGCTCCGGTCGCGCCCGTCGGCCCTTGCAGCCCCGTGGCCCCGGTCCCTCCCGTCGATCCTTGCGGCCCGGTGGGCCCGGTGGCTCCTGTCGCGCCTGTCGCTCCTTGGGGCCCTTGGGCTCCCGTTGCGCCGGCCTGGGCCAGCAGCGCCCAGTTGGTAGTGTCGGCATCAGGAGAAACACCCGTGTTCGTTCCCGTCAGGTTGATGTAGCTCGAACTAACACCACCCGAGGGCGTGAACGAAACCGCATCGCCCGTTGCATAGGAGGTACTTGAGTTCCACGCTCCCCGGAAGGCGACCGGCGGTCCGGTCGGCCCCGTGGCTCCGGTAGCGCCCGTCGGCCCTTGCAGCCCCGTGGCCCCGGTCCCTCCCGTCGGCCCTTGCGGCCCGGTGGGCCCGGTGGCTCCCGTTGTTCCTGTCGCTCCTTGTGGCCCTTGGGCTCCGGTCGCTCCAGACTGGGCCAGCAGCGCCCAATTGGTCGCGTCGGCATCCGGAGAAGTAGTCGTGTTCGTTCCCGTCAGGTTGATGTAGCTCGAGCTAACACCACCCGAGGGCGTGAACGAAACCGCATCGCCCGTTGCATAGGAGGTACTTGAGTTCCACGCTCCCCGGAAGGCGACCGGCGGTCCGGTCGGCCCCGTGGCTCCGGTCGCGCCCGTCGGCCCTTGCAGCCCTGTGGCTCCGGTCGCGCCCGTCGACCCTTGCGGCCCGGTGGCTCCCGTTGTTCCTGTCGCTCCTTGGGGACCCTGGGCTCCCGTCGCGCCCGCCTGGGCCAGCAGCGCCCAATTGGTCGTGTCGGCATCCGGAGAAGTAGTCGTGTTTGTTCCCGTCAGGTTGATGTAGCTCGAACTCACGCCTCCGGAGGCTGTAAACGAAACCGCGGCGCCGGCCACATAGGCCGCGCTGGAGTTCCACGCTCCCTGGAAATTGGCCGGCGGTCCGGCCGCCCCGGTGGCTCCGGTCGCCCCCGTCGGCCCCTGCGGCCCCGACAACCCTTGCGGCCCCTGGGACCCGGCCGGCCCCTGGGGTCCGCTAGGCCCCTGCGGCCCAGCGGGACCCTCCACGGTAGTGGCCTGAACGTAGTACCCGTTCATGTCAATCACCAGGTCGAGGTTGTCGTTGGCCATCACCTGGATTCTTCCGTCGGCGCCCGCCGTCACGACGGCCGAGTTGCCCACAACGCCTCCGTCCGAAGCGTTCACCACCACGGTGCCGGGCCACGGCATATCATCCTGCCAGGCTGACAACCAGCCAACGGCCTGGCCGAGCGGAGTGATGGAAATGAAGTTCATCGAGTACGCTGCGGCAGCGGGCACCCCGCAGTTGGACAAGGGAACCGGAATCACGCGTGGCTGAAAGCGCACGATCGAGGGAGGGCCGAACAGTCCGGTCTTACCCGAACCATCCTCGCCGCGCGTATCCATGACCCGGCAGGGAGTGATCGCAATGAAAACCAATCCCGCGGTGTTGGCCTCGGCAGCCGGGATCTGACCGCTCTGGGCCCCGTTGCTCAGCTTGCGCATGGGCCAGTTCTTCAGCGGTATGGCATCGGGCCGGACCCGTTGCGCAAAGATCGTCGGCGTCAGGGCCGCCACAGCGATCCACGCGGCGCACAACAGCGCCGAATTGCAGATAGAGAATCTACGTGTACATTCGGATTTCATCGGAGCGTATTCCCCCTCGCTTGGATCTTAGGAATTGCTGGAGTTCTCCCTGGCCGGCTTGCGGCAATTTCCGCGCGCATCCGGGCGAACTCTGGAACCCCAATTAACTTAATCGGTTCCGATTCCCGCTAACGATAGTGGTGAAACCTCAAAGCTGGTAATCGTCGGACTTGCCTGCGTTCAAAGAGGCCGCACAGGCGTCCTTGATGCTACCAAGACATGGCGCGCGGGGACAAGTGATTCAGAAACCTCTTCCCTTGAGGGAGTGCACTCCAATCCTACGGATTCGCGCGCCAACCCCGACTGCGGTGGAGAATGGGAAGATGAGTAGGATGGTTGTTCTTCCACCACGCCTGCCATGAGTGAACCGAACCACCAGGATCTCGAGAAGAAATCGTCGGCCTACACCCTGTCCGACATGGAAATCTTCATCTTTCCGGAGCTGATGTACAGCCTCGTGCTCGCCAACATCATGTCGCCCCGACTCTGGAAGTGGCGCCAGGACCCCTGGTTCGACGGCATGGCGAAGATGACGCCCTACCGCCGCATCACCCGGTTGAAGCAGTTCATCATGGATCACTACATCTTCAACCTGGATCTCGATACCTGGGGCCTGACCACGCAGGAACGCGAACTGGCTCGCTTCAAGGACTTCATCGACCAGGACACGCTGGCCAAATCCAATGCCCTGTTCGGGTACCAGGGTGACAGGTACTATTTCGACACCGGCATCCGCCAGCACTTCGGGCTGGACAAGTATGAGGGCAACGTCATCCCCTACTGGAAGACCGAGACCGTGGAGGCCATGGACGCCTTCCGGTTTAAGCCGGCGTATCCCACCGGCGCCGGAGAATGCGTATCCCTCGCCACGCTTTACGCCGCGGCTCTCTTCGTTGTGGCCGGCGTCCCGTTGAAGCAGATCTACCTTATGGCCACGCCGCTCCACTCGCAGAATTACGTGGACATCGGCGAGGGGATCCTCACCAACAACCGGCGGCTGGTGACCAAAAACATGTGGTTCAACGGCACCGAGCTTTCGGCCCAGGCGCGCCGCGCGCTCGAGAACGAGCGGGTCACCGTAGTGGCCCACGAGACGGGATACATCCACACGATCTACGAGTCTGCCACCATCGGTCCGGAAGCTTACGATCACTTCGCTAAGCGCCTGAGACACTATCTCCGAACCCCGCTGACCGTGGAGATTCTCGGCAATTTTATTCGGCAGTCACCCGAGGTGCAGCCCTGCTTCCAGTTGCGCTGGCAGTGCCGCGGCGCGGATGCCTACGTTCCCCCTGGAGAAAGTTTTCGCCTACGAGCGCGACTCTCCCTACCTAGTGACGGACAACACCCGCGACAAGCTGATGCAGGAAATCGACACGGAGGTTTGCGAACCGCAGTTGTTGCCTGACCGGATCGTGTTAAACGACCTCGAGGCGTTTGCGCGCGACAACCGAATCAACCTGGATAAGCCCCGGGACGTCGAGGCCCTGAAGGAGAAGTTCGCCTGCGGATGTCTCAACGCCAAGACCGCTATTGACAGCCTGATCCGCTTCTGCCACCTCGAGCCGAAGCTCCCGAACGCCGCGGCCCGCAAGTTCACGCAAGGGGCGGAGCAGGCGCTGGGGATCGAGGCCGGCATGGGGCGCGACGGGATCATCCAGCGCCTCGAAACGCTGCGGCGGTCCGATTCTACGGTCGATCTGGCGTTTTACGCCTACCGGGACCTCAATCGCACGGACCCCGAACCTTACGTGTACTCCTCGATCGAGCGCAGCCCGGTGTCGGTGGGCGGAAGCCAATCCCTGGACGAGGCCGCGCTGGTCGAGAAGATCCGCGCCATGCCCAACGAGTCCATCTACGACGGGGACGGCCGCCTGGCCCAGCCGGACGAAGTCTGGAATTATCAGCGCGGCGACGGCGTCGAGAAGGCCATGCTGCTGGCCAATCTCCTGCGCGCCCGCCATCCTTCCGCAAGTATCACCGTGCGGGTGGCCCCCGATCACGCCATCTGCGAACTCGACGCCCAGCGCTTCGAGTTCCCCTCCACCAAGCAACTCAAGACCCAGGCCTGGCCGATCCCGAGTCACAACTCCACCCAGGTTCTCTAGTCGCTGGATTCTATTGGTCTTCCCGGCCTTGGCCGTAGCCTCACATGGCGGATTCCAATTCCGCGAATAGAGCCCATGAAATCAAAGGTGTACCGCCATTCTGGCCCGCCCCTGGCAACCTGGGCGTAGCACCGGGGCCAGGTGGGAATCCAGGGCCTGATAGACTAACCCGTAGTGCGTCCTAAGATCTTGGTTTCCGCCGGCGAAGCCTCGGGTGACCTGTACGCCGCGCTCCTGGTGGAGCGATTGCGGAGCGAACTGCCGGACGCGGAGTTCTTCGGCTGCGCCGGCGCCAGAATGCGCGCCGCGGGGGTCCGGCCGGTGATCGAGGCCGAAACCCTGTCCGTGGTGGGGTTGCTGGAAGTGGTCCACCATATCCCGCGGATCTACGCCGCTTACCGGAAAATGATCCGCGCCGCCCGCCAAGAGCGGCCGGATCTGGCCATCCTGACCGACAGCCCGGACTTCCACCTCCGGCTGGCGCGCACGCCTGAAAAAGCTAGGCATTCCCGTCGTTTACCTCATCGCGCCGCAGGTTTGGGCCTGGAGAAAGCGCAGGATCCATGCAATCCAATGCAACATAGATCGTCTGCTATGCATCTTTCCCTTTGAGGAGTCTTTTTTCCGGAAGCACGGTGTAAGCGCAGAGTACATCGGGCACCCGCTGTCCAGGCTGGTGAAGCCGGCGGTTTCCCGGGAGGAGTTTGGGCGCAAGCACGACCTCCCGCTGGACAGGCCGTGGATCGCCCTGCTGCCGGGAAGCCGGCGCGGCGAGGCCTTTCGCCATCTGCCGTCGATTCTGGACGCGGTGCCGGAGATTCATCGCCAGGTGGAGGCGGTTTTTGTAGTCGCCACGCCCGAGGGCTTCTGGAGGGAGGGCGACTCGGATTGGTTGCGGCGCATTCGGTCGGCGCCGGCGCGCGTGATCGAAGGAGAGACGTGGGATGTGATCGCACATGCGGAGTTGGCGCTGGCCGCCAGCGGAACGGTCACCATCGAAGCGGCGCTCCTGGGAACGCCCATGGTCACCTTCTACAAGGTGACGGCGCTGAGTTGGCTCGCCGGGAAGTTTCTGGTGGATGTGCCGTACTACTCCATGGTGAACCTGGTGGCGGGACGCATGGTGGTGCCCGAGTTGATGCAGAATGAAATGAGTGGAGCACGGCTCGCCGAGGAGGCCTTGCGGCTTCTGGAGCGGCCCGGGAAGCGGGACGAAATGCGGATGGGCCTGACGGAAGTGGCCGCCCGGCTGAGCGGCGAATCGGATCCAATGGGACGGGCGGCATCGATCATACGGCAATTGTTGAACACGAATCACGGAGTCTCCCATGTGGCGTAGCTTTTTGGCCGGAACCCTGACGCTGGCGCTCGGCGCCACGCTGGCCGCGCAGGAGCGGCGATCCAGAATCGATGTCGAGCATTACGTCATCACGGCTGAAGTCGACCCCGACTCGCAGATGCTCAAGGCCGAAGTACGAGTCCGATTCACTCCGCTCGATGACGGCACGTCATCGCTCTCCTTCGAGCTGAACAACGCTCTGAGCGTCTCGTCGGTCACCGGCGAGAGCGGGCAGCCGTTGCCGGCGGCGCGCCTGCCTCAGGATGAAGGCATCCGCGTCAGCTTCTCCGAGCCCCTGGCGAAGGGCAAGCCGACGACCCTGGTGTTTCGCTATGATGGCGCCCTGACTGGATCGGAATCTTCGCCGATCTACGGCATTAAGTTCGCCGCCATTCACAAGGATTTCACCTACCTCCTCTACCCGGCGCGCTGGTTCCCGATCAGCGGCTACACCTCCGACCGGTACACCTATGAGGCCACCATCACGGTTCCGGCGGGTAACCGCGTGATTGCGAGCGGCGCCGAGAAAACCGAATCCGCGCCGGCCGGCAAGGTCCGCTACAGCTTCAGCACTACGAAACCCGCATTCCCAGGCAGCATCGCCGTGGTCCAAGGCGATCCCGTGCGGGTTTCCTCCGAAGGCGTACCCGCCACCGTGTTTTTCCGCGGGCCGGAAGCCCCCCTGGCCAGCCCCTACGGGGAGGAGTCCGGCAAGATCCTGAACTACCTCACCAGCGTGTACGGCGTCCCCCCGCTGGCGAGCGTCACCATCGTGGAAACCGAGCGGGACGCCCCGAACGGCTACGCCAGCGAAGGGATCCTGTTCCTGTCTCCCTCCGCCATTGGCACGCAAGTGAACCCCCGGCTGCTCAGCAACCAGATCGCGCGGCTGTGGTGGGGCACGCTGGTTTCCGCCGCCACCCGGGACCATCTTTGGCTCATCAACGGGCTCGCCCGGTATTCGGAATTGCTGTACGTGCAACAAACCGCCGGCGCCGGCGCTTTTGAGGCGGAGCTGCGCGACACTTTCGTCGAGGCGCTGACGGTGAACGAGCCGCCGCTCATCCAATCCGGGCGCATGGAGGACTATTCGCCGGAATTCTGGGCCCTGACGGCGGGCAAAGGGGCAGCCGTATTGAACATGTTGAAGGGCGTCATTGGGGAGGAGAACTTCTCGAAGCTGCTGAAAGAGTTTCCGGCCAAGTTCGCCTGGAAGGAAGTGACCACGGCCGATTTTCGCCGCTCCGCCGAGGAGCTCGCCGGCACCGACTTGCAGTACTTCTTCCGGGAGTGGCTCGAGTCCACCAGCGCGCCCGAGTTTCACCTCGAGTACACCGTCTTCAGGATCGGAACCAAGGGCTTCCGGGTGGTGGGTAAAGTCACGCAGGACATGGACACCTTCCGGATGCCCGTCGATATCCGGATCGAAACCGACGGGAACCCGGAGGAGAAGCGCGTGGAAGTGGTCGGCACTTCCTCGGAGTTCTCCGTGGAGACCTTTGGCAAACCCCGGATCGTTACCCTCGACCCCAACAATCACGTGCTCCGCATGGGCGATGCCACCCGCGTCGCGGTCGCCATCCGCCGCGGCGAGCAGTTCGCCGAGTTGGGCAGTTTCCCCGAAGCGCTCAAGGAATATCAGAAGGCGCTCGAAGTGAACCGCAACAGTTCCCTGGCCCTCTACCGTACCGGCGAGGTCTTCTTCCGGCAGAACATCTACCAGGACGCGGCCAACAAGTTCCGGGAAGCCTTGAACGGCGACTTGGAGCCCAAGTGGATCGAAGTCTGGTCGCACATCAACCTGGGCCGGATCTTCGATGTCACCAGCCAGCGCGAGCGCGCCCGCAACGAGTTCCAGTTGGCCATCCGGACCAAGGACAACACGCAGGGAGCCCAGGAAGAAGCCGCGAAGTACATCGACAAAGCGTACCAGCGGGCGTCGCGATCCGACATCTGATCCACCCCCGTCGTTGTATGCTGTAGGACAAGACTCCCGTCTTGTACTGGGAGTCGGGGAGGTATCCGCGATGTCGGATGGTGTTTCAAGACGGCATTTTTTCTATGGGGCGCTGCTGGCCGGGGCTGTTCCCGCCGGCGGTTTTGGCAGCGTGCCCTCGTTGCGGGCGCTGGGCTATAAACCCTTTTACAGCAAGCTGAACATCGCCTCCATCGGCTGTGGAGGCCAGGGCGGAAGCATCCTGAACGACGCCGCGCGGACGGAGAACATCGTGGCGCTGTGCGATGTAGATGCGGAGCGCGCCGCGCCAAACCTCAAGCGCTATGCGAATGTTCCCATGTACAAGGACTTCCGCGTCATGCTGGACAAGGAAGGCAAGAATATCGACGCCTGCACCATCGGCATCCCGGACCACATGCACGCCACCGTGGCCCTCGCCTGCATGCAGCGCGGCAAGCACGTTTACGTCGAGAAACCGCTGACCCGGACTCCTTGGGAGGCGCGCCTGCTGCAGGAGGCCGCGCTGAAGTACAAAGTCGCCACCCAAATGGGGAACCAGGGGTTCTCCCACGAAGCTATTCGCGTCGCCTCGGAGATCGTCTGGTCGGGTGCGATCGGCGACGTGAAGGAGGCGCACGTTTCGTCGTCTCCCGGCACCCACCCGACGGGTCTGCGGGAACTGCCCAAGGCAGAGCCCGTCCCCAAGTCCTTGGATTGGGACCTCTGGCTGGGCGGCGCGGCCATGCGTCCTTATAGCTTCAACTACGTGCCCTACAACTGGCGGGGCTTCTTCGATTTCGGTACCGGCCAAATCGGAAACTGGGGGATCCATACGATGGGCCCGGTACATCTTGCTCTGCAACTGGGCGCGCCGTCTAGCGTGGAACGGCTCTCGATCGAGAGCCCGAGCGACTACACCTTCCCGCATCGCGCCGTGATTCGGTTTGAGTTCCCGGCCCGCGGTGAAATGCCGCCGGTCTCGATCTACTGGCATGATTCCGGGCGTCCCGGCGACCCCGAAGCCTATCGCGTGCCCGGGATGGAGAACGAAACCATCCTGCCGCGGCCCAACAATTTGGCGCAGAGGACTCGCACGGCGGGCGGTCGAGGCACAGTGCCCGTCGTAGCGCCAAGCGGAGCCGCGCGTGGACCAGCGGCGGCCCCCGCCGGGCCACGGGTCGGAGCCGGCGGTCCCGGGGTCGTGGTTTTCGACCCTCCTGGTGGTCGGGGCCAGGGTGCGCAGCCCGGCGTTCTCTCCGGGAACGGGGCGGTCCTAATAGGTTCCAAGGGGATCCTGACCACCGTCGAGCGAGGGGAAGGTGTCCACCTGTTGCCAGCCGAAAGATGGAATGAGTACGTGCTCCCGCCGCCGGTGTTGACACGCTCGCCCGGCCACATGCTGGACTGGGTCCGCGCCTGCAAGGGCGGCGATCCTTCCTGCTCCGACTTCAGCATCACGTCGCCCTACGTCGAGTGGATGACCCTCGGCGTCATCGCCTTCCGCGTCCCCGGCAAGTTGCTATGGGATGGCCCGAACCAGCGTTTCACCAACAGTGCCGAGGCCAACAAGTACGTCAAGCCCCTGTTCCGCAAAGGTTGGGAGCTGAAGCTGTAACAAGCGCGCTCCTTTACGGGCGGTTGTGCGCGAGTTTTGCAGCGCCGTCTACTGGATGAGGATTGCGCCCTCGGCCGGGCCCGGCTCGCAGAGCATGTTGTCGATCAAGCGGGTGGAGCCCAGCCAGATGGCGGCGGCGACCCGCACAGGACCCGCAATGCGGTCGACGGGCTGCATCTCCTCGGGCTCGACGACCTCCAGATACTCCACGCGCACCGCGGGCTGCTGCGCCAAAATGGCGGTCGCCGCGCCTTTCACCTCGGCAGGATCGGTGGTTCCGGTGGCGATGAGTCCCTGCGCCACCAGCAGCGCCTGAAAGAGGATGGGCGCGACCGTTCGCTCCTCGGCGCTCAGGTGCTTGTTGCGCGAGCTGAGCGCGAGACCGTCGGAGTCCCGCACCGTAGGGACTGGCGCAATTTCCACGGACAGGTTGAGGTCGCGAACCATGCGCCGGATGATCGCAAGCTGCTGGGCGTCCTTCTCGCCGAAAAAGGCGCGGTCCGGCTGGAGGATGTTGAAGAGCTTCAGCACGACCGTCGCAACTCCGCGAAAATGGCCCGGGCGAGACTCGCCGCACAGGCGTTCGCCAATCCGGGTGACATCGACGAAGGCGCGCTGCGGGGCGGGGTACATCTCCGCCGCGGACGGCGCGAAGATGAGATCCACGCCCCGCTCGCCGCAGAACTTCCTGTCGGCTTCGAGCGTGCGCGGGTAGCGGTCGAAGTCGTCCGGCCGGTCGAATTGGATGGCGTTAACGAAGATGCTCACCACCACGCAATCGGTCTCCCGGCGCGCCGCGTCGATCAGGCGGCCATGCCCCTCGTGCAGAGCCCCCATGGTCGGCACCAGGCCGATCGTGGCGCCCATCCGGCGCACGCGGGCCAGCATCTCGCGCATCACTTCGACTTCGTGAAACAGTTCGGCGCTCACTCCTGCTCCTTTTCGAGGGCCACGGCGGGGAAGCGGCCCTGCCGCACGTCCGCGGCGAAATCCCCGGCCGCCTTGGCTACGGATTCGCCGAGTTCGGCGTACTTCTTCACGAACGGCGGGACCGCGCCTTGCGAGAGGCCAAGCATGTCATAGCAGACCAGCACCTGCCCGTCGCAGTGCGGCCCCGCGCCGATGCCGATGGTGGGGATGCGCAACGCGGCAGTGGCTTCGCGGGCAACTTCAGCCGGAATGGCCTCCAGCACTATGGCAAACGCGCCCGCGGCCTCGAGCGCCAGAGCGTCTTCCAAGAGCCTGGCGGCGTCCGCCTCGTGCGTGGCCTGTTTCCGGTAGCCGCCCAACTGGTGGACGGACTGCGGAAGCAGGCCGAGGTGCCCCATCACCGGAATCCCGATATCCACCAGGCGGCGGACCGCGTCGATGAACGGCCGGCAGCCTTCGAGTTTCACCGCCGCGGCGCCGCCGTCGCGCATGAGGCGCCCCGCATTGCGCACGGTTTCCTCGACGTTCACCTGAAAGCTGAGAAAAGGCATGTCGGCGACCACCAGCGCGCGCGTGGCGCCACGGCTGACGGCAGCGCAATGGTGCACCATGGCGTCGAGCGTGACGGGCAGTGTGGTGTCGAATCCCAGTATCACGTTCCCGAGCGAATCTCCCACCAGAAGCACGTCTACGCCGGCGCGGTCCAGGATGCGGGCTATGGTGGCGTCGTAGGCGGTCAGCACGACGATCTTCTCGCCGCGCCGCTTCTTCTCGATGAGATCCGGCACCCGGATGCGTTTAGTCGATTCAGCCATTTCCTCGGTTGCTCTCCCGGAAGAGGTCTTCCAACAGCCGGGCTTGGTCCGGCGCCAACCCTCCCCGCACGGCCAAGCCGACACTGTGCAACCCGGCGGCCCGGTATAGAGCTTGTACCGACTCGGGCGCTTGGCGAAGTGCGCTGAGGTGGCCCGAAATCGTCGCCAGGTCCCCGCGCTGCACGGGACCCGTGAGCGCTTCGACTGGGCCCATGTGCAACGCGTTGCCGACGCTCGCCTCGACCAGCGGTCCCAACGCCCGCACCGCCCGATTCGGCTCGATTCCCGCTGCATCCATCAGCATAGCAGCCGCGTCCACCAGAGCGACAACACAGTTACTGGCCATGACCGCCGCAGCATGATAGAGAAGGCGGCCTGCGGGCGGGATGCGGAGTGTCGCCGCATCCAAAAGACGCGCGATTTGCACGGCCCATTCAAGGGCGGCCGTGTCGCCGTCGATGCCGAACGTGCACCCGGTGAGCGCGGAGAGGCCCTGCTCGGGGGTGGCGAACGTCTGAAGCGGATGCAGGGCGCCGCAGGAGACCCCCGCCCCGGCCAGCGGCGCAAGCGCTTCGGGTCCCATGGCGCCGCAAGTGTGGAGGGCGATGCCTGGTTTCATTCCACTGCCGGCGATCAAGCCGGCGACTTCGGGGATCGAACTGTCGGAGACGGCGATGAGCAGGCGCCCGGTGCGTTTCGGGAGCGTGCCGAGCGCGACCGGCTTCACTTTATGGCCGATGAACACCGCGGCCGCGCGAGTGCGCTCCGGGTTGCGGCCCGCAACGGCGGCCACAGGTTCGCCGTGCTCGGCCAGCAGGCGGCCTAGCGCCTGGGCCACGCGGCCGGTGCCAGCGATGGCGATGGGCAGGTGCGAATCCTTACGCATAGGACGATTCTGTCACAATCGGAACCGCAAGCGGTGTGATAAAATCAACAAACAGCCGCTAGTGTGGTGCTTCTGAAGGCGGCCCCGGAACAGAGCCGCGACCGTCAGGGAGCGGTGGACGAACTTCGGGAACAGCAGACCACCAGGGGCCCGTAGCTCAGTTGGTTAGAGCGCTACCTTGACACGGTAGAGGTCCGGCGTTCGAGTCGCCGCGGGCCCACCATTCTTTTCCAACGCCTACGGACAGTCAGACTGAGAAGGCTTGGACGCCCGCACTTCATACACGATCCACCCCGAGAGGCTGGTGCGGCGCAGCATCAGACGTCTGATTGCGCCATGGGGCTCGATCCGTGCTTCTGACCCGGCGACCCGCCAGTTCGGCGGTCCATCGCTTCCAGCTTGAACGAAGATTGAACCCTGGCGGGTAACGGCAGGGGTCCGCCGGGTTGTAGAGGTGGCAGCAGGAGTCCAGACGCGGTTGCCGCGGAGTCGGTGTTCAGCGATCACGCCGGGTCGACGAGTGCCACGCCGGCTGCGGAGGCGGCCCGGTAGAGGCCGTCATCAAGCGTCGCTAGGGGCAATCCCTCGCGGATCGCCAGTTCGAGGTAGGCGGCGTCATAGGCGCTGAGGCGGTAGGCCCGCGCCAGCGGCAGAATCTGCTGAGCGAGCCAGGTGGCGGGGCGGTGCTCGATGGCGATCGGCAACCGTCGCAGCCGCTCCAGGAACGCGGTCTGTGCCGCCGCGTTCATTCGGCCGCGGCGTTCGGCGGCGCTCAAGACACTTGCGACCTCAAAGGGCCACAGCGCGGGCGCGACAGCGTGAACCGTTTCCAGGGATTTGAGGACCGCCAAAGTGAACGGCGTGGCTTCCCCCTCGAAGGCCCAACTCAGGGTCATCGAAGCGTCGAGGACGAACGGACCGGTCAATACTTGTGGCCCTCGTGGATCAGGTCCTGAATGCGCTCGCCGGGACCCAGGTTGACGTGGTACTCTTCCCGAAAAGCGATCATACTGGCAACGGCCTGTCGCCGCCGTTCGCGATCTTTATCGGAAAGTGCAACCGCACCACCGGTAGCAGCTTCCAAAGCCCGTTCGACGACTTCCTCAGGCGAGAGGCCCACACCGCGGGCGAGTGCTGCTTCAAGCAGTTGCTGCCCGTGAGGTGAGAGGTGGACCGTCATCGGAACTAGTATAACCTGGGCTGGATGGCCGTTCTGAGCCGGGTGCCGCGACCTACGAGGTCACCGGGGATCTGCTCAGAGCGAGCGGAGGTCAGCCGCGAGAATCGAGTGCGGGCATTTCCCGTATCGCCTTCGCCTCAGCACGGCCAACTCCTCAGCGCTGCTGTCGCGGTCTTTGGACGCCGGCCGCAGGTTTCAAGCCAACTGCAACGGCCCTGGCTGCCTTCCTCGCCCCGTGAGCCGCACTGTCGCCCCATCCCTCCACGCGACGAGTCCCCCCGCGTCCTGAAGCGTGTTGAGACCAAAGACACAGCCGGGCTTCCTTGATATGTTGGAATGATTATGCCCCTGGAAAGCACAACTTTCCCTCCGGGGGAACCGGCTCGGCGGAAACCGCTTCCGCTCGAGTTCCCCGGCGTCCATTTCATCGACGAGCAGGAACTGGAGGCCGTCGCGCGCGTCTTGCGGTCCCGCTCCCCGTTCCGCTATTACGGCTTGGATCTACAGGGCGAAGCCGAGAGCTTCGAAAAGGAATTCGCCGCCTTCCTGGGGGTCAAGCACGCGATCGCCGTGGGGAGCGGGACCGGCGCCCTGTCGGTGGCGCTATCCGCGCTTGGCGTCGGTCCGGGCCAGGAGGTGCTCATCCCGGCCTACTTGTGGGTGTCTATCGCGGCGGCGGTGGTCAACCAAGGCGCCATTCCGGTGCTTGCGGATATCGACTGCACCTTCGGGATGGACCCCCTCTCCGCCGCCGCCCGCATCACCAATCGCACCACCGGCATCATTCTGGCGCACATGAGCGGCGCGCCGGCCGACGCCCCCGCCATTCTGTCTCTGGCTCGCGAAAAGGGGTTGTTCCTGCTCGAGGATTGCGCGCAATGCGCCGGAGGCAGCATCGGCGGCCGCAAAGTCGGGACTTTCGGCGACCTGGGCATCTTCAGTTTTCAGATGAACAAGAACATGACTGCGGGAGAGGGCGGCTGCGTGGTCACCAACGATGACCGCCTCGCCGCGCGAGCCTCCGCCTGCCACGATCTGGGCTACGCGCGGGACGACAGCGGACGCCTGGTTTTCGATGTGCCCGATCTGTGCCTGTGGGGAAAGGGCACGCGTCTGGACGAGGTGCGGGCGGCGATTCTCCGCGTGCAACTGCGCAAGCTTCCGGCGATCGTTGGAGCGATGCGCGAAAGCAAGTACCGCATCCGGGAAGCGCTGGCGGGCTTCCCCGAAGTGAGGCTGCGGCGCATCCAGGACCCCGCGGGAGACACCGGGTGTTTCCTCATCACTACCTACAAGGACGCCGGGACCGCCCGGCGCGTGAACCAGGCGCTGCGGGCGGAGGGCATTGTGACCTCGCCGCAAGGCGTCTCCAACGTGCTCATGACGGAGTGGGGGCTGCACTTGTACTACAACATCGCCAGCCTCGTCCAGCGCACCAGCGTGGATCGCGGCGGCTTCCCCTGGCGGCTGGCCGAGAACCAGGGCCTGGGCGGCGACTACGCCAAGGGCGCCTGCCCCATGGCGGACTCCCTGTTCGAGCGCAGTCTCCTGCTGCCTATCCCGTCGTGTTTGACCGCCCAGGATGAACTTGATATCATCGCCGCGTTTGGTAAAGTGCTGCCGGAGAACCTATGAGCACACCTGCGGCGCCTCAGCCGGCGCGCCTCCGGCGCGTACTCGGTCTTTGGGACCTGGTCTTCTACGGCATCATCCTGATTCAGCCGACGGCGCCCATGCCCTTGTTCGGTGTGGTCAGCGAGAAGGCGCACGGCCACGTGGTCACCGCGGTGCTCATCGCCATGGTGGCCATGCTTTTTACCGGACTCAGCTACGGACGCATGGCCGCCGCCTACCCCAGCGCCGGTTCCGCGTTCACTTACGTGGGCCGCGAGTTCAACCCCACGCTGGGCTACATCACCGGCTGGAGCATGGTTCTCGACTACGTCATGAATCCGCTCATCTGCACCATCTGGTGCAGCAAGGCGGCGGGCAACTTCGTGCCGGAGATTCCCTACCCGGCTTGGGCGGTCTTTTTTGCGGCGCTCTTTACCTTGCTGAACCTGCGGGGCGTCAAGGCCTCGGCGCGCATCAACGAAGGACTGGCCGCGGGTATGGGAGTGGTGATCCTCATCTTCTTCTATTCGGCGATCCGGTATCTGCTCGGCCACCCCGCCGCGCAGGAGTGGACCCGGCCGTTCTACGATCCCGACACGTTCCGGTTCGGCGCCGTGTTTACGGGAACCTCCATCGCCGCGCTTACCTACATCGGGTTTGATGGCGTCTCGACCCTGGCCGAGGAGGTCAAGAACCCGCGGCAAAACGTGCTCCGCGCCACCCTGCTGGTCTGCCTGATTACGGGAGTCTTGGCGTCTGCCGAGGTCTATCTTGGCCAGCTCATCTGGCCCGCGTCGAGGCCCTTCCCGGATGCCGATACGGCATTCTCATTCGTGGCGGGCGAAGCCGGAGGGGCGTTTCTGTTCTCCCTGGTGAACTTCACGTTGCTGGTAGCCACCATCGGTTCGGGCACCGGGACGCAACTCGCGGTGGCCCGGTTGCTCTACGGCATGGGCCGCAGCGACGCCTTGCCCAAACGGTTCTTCGGGGCGATCGAACCCAAGCGCGGGGTCCCGCGGAACAACGTGCTCGTGATTGGCGCCCTGGCCCTGGTTGGGGCTCTGTCGATGAGTTACTCGCTGGGGGCGCAGATGATCAACTTCGGGGCCCTGCTGGCGTTCATGGGCGTCAACGCGGCCGCCTTCAAGCGCTACTACTGGCGGGCGGAGCACAAGCGGTGGACCATGTCGATTCCCCCGGTGATCGGCTTTGCGCTGTGTCTTTTCATCTGGCTGAACCTGGAGTGGCCGGCCAAGTTGGCGGGCGGCACATGGATGGCCGCGGGGATCGCTTACGGTGCGTACCGGACGAAGGGTTTCCGGCGCGAACTGGTAAACTTCGAAATTCCGCAAGATTGACGGGACCGCTTCCCCGGCGGAGGGAATCATGCGAATTGGCGTTGTGGTGCTGGCTCTTCTGGCCGTACTCCTGGCCGCTCAAAGCGCGGCTGACCGCCCCCTGTATCGCGACCCCGCGCAACCGGTCGAGCGCCGAATCGACGATTTGCTCGCCCGCATGACGCTTGCCGAGAAAATCGGCCAGCTCAACATGCCCTGCGTTTACGTGAACAATCTGGGCCGGGACATCCCCGCGAAGACGGCCGCCTGCAGGAGATTCGCCGAAGGGACTTTCACCGAAGAAATCGGCCCGGGCGGCGGCTTTTTCACGCTGGCGAACACCATCCTCCAGGAAGGAACCCGGCAGCAGGCCGGCTACTTCAACGAACTCCAGAAGATCGCCATGGAGAAGACGCGCCTGGGAATTCCGCTGCTCCAGACGGAAGAGGGTACCCACGGGGTCATGTGTTCGGGAAAGACCATCTTCCCCGAGGGCCTGACCTTGGGTAGTACGTGGAACATGGATCTGGTGCGCCGGATCTACTCGACGGCGGCCGTGGAAGCGCGCGCCGTGGGCATCCACCAGCTCTACACGCTGGTGGTGGAACCGAACCGCGATCCGCGCCTGGGCCGCAACCAGGAGGGCTATAGCGAGGATCCGTTCCTGTGCGCACGCATCGCGGAGTCCATCGTGCGCGGGGCCCAGGGCGATGACGTTTCCGCGGCCGACCGCGTGGTGGCCGGCCTGTGCCACTACCCAGGGCAGAGCCAGCCGGTGAGCGGCTTGGAACGCGGCGCCATGGAGATCAGCGAACGGACCTTGCGCGAGGTGTTCCTACCGCCCTGGGTGGCCGGTATCCAGGGCGCCGGCGCATTGGGCGTGATGGCAACCTACCCCGCAATCGACGGCGTCCCCACCCACGCCTCATCGAAAATCCTCACCCAGATCCTGCGCGAGGAGTTGGGGTTCAAAGGACTGGTGCTCGGCGAGGGCGGGGGCATCGGCACTCTGGTCTACGAGCAAGTGGCCGCCTCGCAAAAGGAGGCCGGCCAACTGGCGCTGCGGGCCGGTCTGGATGTGGGCATCTCCTACGAGGCGGGCTTCATGGGTCCTCTGGTGGAAAGTGTCAAGGAGGGCAAAGCCGCCATGGCCGATATCGATCGCTCGGTTCGGCGCGTGCTGCGCCAGAAGTTCGTGCTGGGGCTCTTCGACCGTCCTTACGTCGATCCGGAACGCGCGGTCGGAGTGAGCCACACCACGGACGCGCAGGCGCTGGCACTACGCGCCGCGCGGGAGGGCATCGTCCTCCTAAAGAACGACGGGCTTCTGCCGCTAAGCAAGGAGCTCCGCCGCATCGCGGTGATCGGGCCCAATGCCGACGACAAGGCCAACCAGATTGGCGACTATGTTCCCAAGACCATCCTGCATGAGATCGTCACGGTACTGGCGGGAATCCGGCGGAAGGTCTCCCCATCGGCCACGGTGACCTACGCGCGCGGCTGCGATGTGCTCGGTGAGAGCAGGAGTGGATTCGCCGACGCGCAGCAGGCGGCCAAGAATGCCGATGTCGCCATTGTCGTGGTGGGGGAGAACGGGCAGGGCAGTAAGGCTCCCACCAACGGGGAGGGCTACGATGTGGCCAGCCTGGACCTGACCGGTGTGCAGGAAGACCTGGTCCGAACGGTTTTCGAAACCGGGACCCCCACGGTGGTCGTGCTCATCAACGGCCGGCCCCTCTCGACGCGCTGGATCTCCGAGCGGGTCCCCGCGCTGGTGGAAGCCTGGCTGCCGGGGGAGCGCGGTGGAGACGCGGTGGCTGACGTGCTCTTCGGCGACTATAATCCAAGCGGCCGCCTGCCTATCACCATCCCGCGTCACTCCGGGCAGTTGCCGGTCTACTACAACTCCGCGCCCTCCAAGACCTATTGGATCCAGCGTGGGTGGGGACGGCGCTACGCGGACATGAGCGCCGCGCCGTTGTACAACTTCGGGCATGGCCTGAGCTACACGAAGTTCGACTACGCCAATCTGCAAATCGATCCGAAGACCATCGGCCCGGCCGGCGAGGTGCGGATCTCCGTCGATGTGCGCAACGCGGGCGCGCGGGAAGGCGAGGAAGTTGTCCAACTCTACCTGAACGACGTGCTCGCCTCCGTGACCCGCCCGGTGAAGCAACTGCGCGGTTTCGAGAAAATCGCGCTGAAGCCGGGTGAAACACGGACCGTCCGGTTCACGCTATCGCCGGACGACCTCTCCCTGCTCGATCAAAACCTGCAAAGGATCGTGGAGCCGGGGGCGTTTCGCGTCATGCTAGGGAGTTCGTCGGCTGACATCCGGCTGAACGGAGAATTCGAGGTGCGTTAATGAAACGTCTGTTGTTACTGTTCCTGGCTTTGGCCTCTGTGATGGTGGCCCAACAACTTCAGGCCGGGCTCGCCCGGGTGGAGACGACGCCGAAGGTGATGCTGCCGATGTACGGTTACCCCAACCGCACCTGCCCGGTGGCCGAGGGGACCCACGATCCGCTCAACGCCAAGGTGCTGGTGCTGGCGGCGGGCCAGCAGCGTGTGGCCATCGTGACGATCGACATCGGGACCTTCGGTTCGGCCGCGCTCCAGAAGCGCGTGGCCAAGGAACTCGGTATCCCCGTGCTGCTGGTGTCTTCTTCGCATACTCACTCGGGCCCACTTTTCGCGCGCGAAGACCAGGCACAGACACCCGTCGTGGCCGCGCAGCGGCAGTATCGCGCCGAACTGGAGGGGATGATCTTCGATGCCGTGAAGCGGGCGTCCCAATCGCTCTTCCCGGCGAGGCTGGGGGTGGGGAAGGGCTCGCTGCAACTCGGCTACAACCGCCTGGTGCTGCGCGAAGACGGCCGCGCGCGGGCGGAGTTCTCCAATCTGGCGCACGTGCCCTACGGTCCGGTGGATCCCGAATTCGTGGTGCTGCGCGTAGAAGACGAAACCGGCAAAGTCCGCGCGGTGGTCGTCCACTACGCCTGCCACGCGGTGGTCATGCAGGGCTGGAACTGCCTGTACTCGGCCGACTGGCCGGGCCTCATGCAGTCGAAGGTGGAAGCGGCGCTGGCCGGCTCGCAGTGCATGTTTGTGCAAGGCGGCGCGGGCGATATCAATCCCATGATGATGGGCATGGCGAAGAACACCCAGGAAGACTTCCGGGTCTTGGAGAAGATGGGCGATCTGATCTCGTCGCAGGTCCTGCGCGTGGTGAGCCAGACCCGCGCGGTTGCGCCGGAGAACCCGAGTGTCCGCGCCAAGTCCGAAATCCTGAGTTTCCCGGAGCGCTGGGACAAGACCCGCAAGGTGGAAGTGGGCATTACCACGGTTCTGATCAACGATGAGATCGCCATCGCCGCGGTGCCCGGGGAGCCCATGCACCGGCTGCAAACGCTCTGGAAATCGCAATCCGACGTCCGCTGGCCGCTGTTCTACGGCTATACGATCAGCGCGGGGGATAGCTGGCCGGGATACATTCCGGACGTGCGTTCGGCGGCGTTCGGAGGCTACGGCGCGGACACCACGACGCGCATCGCCATCGGAGCCGGAGAGGACATCCTGCAGCGCCACGCGATCAACCTGTACGAGTTGAAAGGCATGTGGCGCGAGGCCCCAGGCAAGCAGTAGAACCACCGCCTGGGGTGACCAGTTCCACCCGGTGGCGAAGCACCGCGGAAGCTGCTGGTGTATAATCTGACCCACCTGGACGCTGCAAGGCAGATCCTGGACTGACGTCGATAGAGCCGATTCTGCTCAGGAGATTCAAAGTGTTTGAACCAAGATCCGTGAAGCTGAAGGATAACGAGGAGGTGCTCATTCGCCCCATGCGGAGAGAGGATTTGGAAGGATCCTTCGTTTTCTTCCGCGAGCTCCCCGAGGAGCACCGGCTCAGTCTCCGAAGAGACATGACCATTCGCGAGGTCATCGAGGAGCGCATTCGCGAGATGGAAGAGGGCGACGTGAAGAGGCTGGTCGCGATTGCGGATGACAAGATCGTAGCCGATGGTGCGCTCGAATTCTCCCACTTCGGTTGGGAACGCCACCTTGCTGAGCTCAGGTTGTTCGTTGCGACTCCCTATCAGCGCAAAGGGCTCGGCATGTTGATGGCGGGCGCCCTCCACGATCTTGCGGCGTCGGCGGGCATCGAGGAGATTGTCGTGAAGATGATGGCCTCCCAAACTGCCGCCCTTAGGATCTTCCATAGGTTGGGATTCCGCCACGAAGTCGTGCTTCGCGACTACGTCAAAGACATGCAGGGAACCAGGAGGGACCTTGTCCTGATGCGCTGCCGGCTGGAGGATCTCTGGGAGAAGTACGAGGACTTTGTCCGCGAGAACGACGTGCGCTCCTTCGAAGCGGAATGAGCCGGAAATCGATCTTGGTCTCCCGGGCGGCGTGCTTCCACGCAACGGCCTTCTGGAGGGGGTTGGGAGTATACCGGCCGGTGGCCTGGATAGTGAAGATGGAGATCCTGGATAATCCGGAATTCTGAGGAAACCGAAATGACATACACAAGACGAGAAGTCGGGAAGATCGCGTTGGCCGCCCTCCCGGTGACCGGAATGATGGCGGCTGCCAAGCCGAACTCCAACTTCGGTGGTGTGCAGATCGGGGCCATCACCTACAGTTTCCGCCAACTGCCCTCAAGCGCCGAGGAGACTCTGAGGTACTGCCTTGAATGCGGAATCAGTGGGATCGAACTGATGAGCCCCGTGGCGGAGAGCTATGCCGGCTCGCCGGCGCAGGCAGGGCGCGGATCTGGACCGGTTGGCGCGCCGGGTGCTCCAGTCGCAGCGGGCGCCGGGGGCCAGGCCCGGGGGCCGGGCGGTGGCCGCGGACAGGCGACTCCCGAGCAGCAGGAAGCCCGGCGCAAAGCGGCCGAAGCGGTGACCAACTGGCGGCTCTCTGTCTCCATGGACAAGTACAAAGCCTTCCGGAAGATGTACGAGGCCGCCGGCGTGAAGATCTACGCCTTCAAACTGCCGCCAACCTTGGGGATGTCGGACGCCGAGTACGATTACATCTGGAACGTGGGTCAGACGTTGGGCGCGGACCACATCACCATGGAGCTGCCCACGGATGACAAGCTTCTCCAACGGGTCGCCGACTACGCCGCGAAGCGCAAACTCGCGATTGCTTTCCACACTCACGGCCAAGGCGGTTCTGCCGGTTTCGACAAAGTGCTGGGGGCGTCCCAGTACACCACGCTCAATTTCGATGTAGGCCACTACTACGGCGTGAATGGCGAGTCTCCTGCCCCGCTGGTCGAGAAGTACCACGGCCGGATTGCGAGCCTGCACCTGAAAGACCGGAAAGGTCCGGGCAGCCCCGCCCAAACCACTGCCCAGGGCCGGGGCGCCGGCCGGGGCGGCGATAACATGCCCTGGGGGCAAGGCGAGACGCCGCTCCGAGAAGTCTTGCAGCTAATGAAGAAGAACCGGTACCGGTTCCCGGCCAGCATCGAGCTCGAGTACCCGGTCCCGGCAGGGTCCGATGTGCTCACCGAGGTCAAGAAGTGCGTCGCGTACTGCAAGAACGCGCTGGCGTAGTCCGGCACTTGGTGACACGCCGGCAGGCAGACAAGCCCACCAAAGGGTAGAGGCGAACCTGCTCGGGTCGACCGCAGTCGGTACGCATCTGACTCGGCAATCCGCGCGCGATCCAACGCAACCCACGCGATACAATACATTGTGTTGGCGGTGCTGTGGAGGTTACACCGTGGCAAGCTGGCTGGATCGAACAAGCGACCTGCGGCGCATCCTCGGGCTGTTGGCCCTGGTCGCGATTCCCGCGATAGGCTTCGCCCAGAATCCATTCACTCTCAGTGAAAAGGATGAGGTCGAGCTCGGCCGCCTGGCCGCCGGGGAGGTCGAGAAGGACGTTCTCCTTATCGGAGATCCGGCGGTTGTCAAGTACATTGACGATCTCGGACAATCCCTGGTCCAGAAGTCGACTCGGAAGGGGATCACGTACACTTTCAAGGTCGTGGACAGCCCCGAAATCAATGCATTCGCGCTCCCGGGAGGCTTCATCTATGTCAACCGCGGGTTGATTGAGGCGGCGGAGACGCAGGACGAACTGGCCGGAGTTCTAGCGCACGAAATCGGGCACGTTGTTGCGCGCCATGGCGCGGACCAAGCGTCACGCGCCGGCCTGGCCCAGACCGGGCTCGGCGCACTCGGAGGCTTGCTCGGGCGCGGAACATCCTCGTCTATCGGCAAGACGGCCGCTGAGATGGTCGCCACGGGCGTCTTCATGAGGTTCAGCCGCCAGGCCGAGCGCGAGGCCGACCGCCTCGGCGCGCGCATGCTCTACGACACCAGCTTGCAGCCGCAGGCCATGGTTAGCTTCTTCGAAAAGCTGGCCGGTTTACAGAAGAGCCAGCCTAACGCGGTCCTGAAGTTCTTCTCCTCGCACCCGAACCCCGTCGAGCGGTCGAACAACGTCTCCACCCTGATTGCCACTTTTCCTGCCAATCCCAAGGTCGGTGCGGATACTCCAGCTTTCCGCGACGTCAAGAAGCAGTTGGCCGCCCTGCCTCGCCCTGAAGTGGAAGCGGCCAAGGCTGCGGCTGCCATCGCTGCCGCGGCTCGACCGCCCGCCGAACCGGAAGCCGGCGTCCGCTCCCGAAACATGGCCCGCGATCGCGACATCGCAGCCCGCTTCGCGCCTGTTTTTCACCAGGCGCTGGGACCCGCGCCGCGCTTTGATTACATCACCAACTTCGACTTCGACGGCGACTGGCGAGGCGACAACAACTGGAACAATGCCGAGGATCGCCGCTACCCATTGAAGGCATATGTTTACTACTCCGTCTTTGAGAGCCGTACCCACTTCTTCATTCACTACGCCGCTTTCCACCCTCGCGATTACAAGGGCGGCGAGAAGCGCGGCGCCCTGCTGAGCGAGGCCATGCGGGCGGGTTTCAGCCTCGGCGGCCAATACGACCCCACCGGCCGGTCGGGCGAGGCCGTGATGGCCCACGAGAATGACCTGGAGGGGGCCCTCGTTGTCGCCGAGAAAGATGGCGAGGACTACACCAAGGCGCGGCTCGCTCTTGTCGAAACACTGGCCCACAACAACTACCTCAAGTACGTGCCGCCCGGAAGCTCGCTCTCCGGCGATCCGCTCATGCTGGAGACCGTCCGGCCCCGCTTGTTTGTCGAGCCCAAAGGGCATGGGATTGAGGCCTGGAGGGACGATCCCGAGCAGCACAAGATGGCGGAGAACGGTTTTCTGGTCTACGTGTTTGCCGCCGCGGCCGAGGATCCGGAGACAAAGTCCGATCGCGGCATCGGATACGAGCTATTGCCGACTTATGAGAGCTTCTGGCCCCATGCTCGCTCGGGCAAGAACGAGACCTGCGGTGAGGAACACGACTATGGCGTCGTCTCTGCCCGCTTCGCCCAGGGCGAGGAAGACGTCCTGCGCCACATCCGGCTCGGTGTGATGGGTTCGGCCTTGAATGGCGTGGTTGGCGCAGCCAACATGTCCCGGCCGCCCTGGGGCTGGTTCGATGGACAGGACCGGGCCCGGCCGCTGGGTGAATGGTTTCTCCAGCCCGCCGAGATCATCCGCCGCCGCTGGAAACTGCCGGAATCATTCTCGACCACGTACACTTACCACCCCTTCCTCGGCCAGTTTCGTTGAAATCCAACCGGGGACAGTACTCAAACCCCAATTCCGGGAATCGACTGGAGGCGATGTGCGGAAAACCAAGGAGTCCAAGAAACTGGCGCGCGTGTTCATCAGTCATGCGTCGGCCAATCTTCCCGTCGCTTTGGAGGTGCAAGCTACCCTAAAAGCGCGCTTCGACCCATGGCTCGACCAATCCGATATCCACCTGGGCGTCCTGCTCGGAAAGGAATTGCAGCAGTCGATTGCGGCGAGCGAACTGGTGGTCCTGATCTGGTCCGAGGCGGCCGCGGCTTCGCGCTGGGTAGCGGCGGAACTGCTGACCGCTTACCACCTCGACCGGTTCATCGTGCCGTGCGTGCTGACCGGCGACGCGTTGCCGCAGTTTCTGTCTCGCTCCGTTTATTGTGATCTGCGCCGTGGACGCGGCGAGGTCCTGGCACGCCTCGCCGAGCAACTCCAGCGCGCCCCCCGCTCCCGAAACGAGTTCCCCGCGCTGCAACCTTACCAGGATCCGGAGCTGATGAAGGCGATAGACGGCATCTGCGCGAAACAAGCAACCATCCTGGCGCGTCTGGGATCGAATAGAACAGCCGCCCGGGAATTGCAGGCGAAGCTCGACCCGGAAATGCGCGCTGCCGAGGATCGCTGGCGCTACGATCCCACGATTCTCAATCTGGCGGGCTACCACCGCAAGAATTGGTACATGCTCCGGCACTGGGAGGAATATTGCGCCGGTCGCTTTCCAGCGGATCCCGTCTTGGAGGAAGGCGAGCGCTTCTTCTTCGAGACCCTGTTCGTCAACCCGCTCGAGTTCAGCGCGTTAAACGGACTGGGAAACATCCTGATGTTCCAGGGGGAATTGTACGCGGCGGAGTTTTTCGTGGAGCGGGCAGTGGAGTGCGCCCGCGCCGCCGGCGTCAACTACGCGGAGGCCGTGGGTGACCTGCAACTGATCCGCAGCCGAATCCCGGCCCCCCCAAAGGCAACCGGCATGGACGTCCGGCCCGCGAAGAAGCCCCAGGAGCGCCGTGTCAAGCCTCACGCCGCGAAGCGTACTGTGGATACCAGGCCGACCCGGCGTTGACCATCCCCTCCCCGAAATGGCCGGGATCCAGGAGGAATCTGGTTTCGACTTGTTGCAAGCCACGTCCAGTCGGTCTTCGGCCGCGACGTTTGGGTGTATGATCGCCATTAGCCAGGAGGCCAGTGCGGAAGTCCTGTTACTGAAAGGGGAACGCTGGTTCGGGACCTCCAGGAAGGAGAGCTGTTGCCTGAAGGGCAGCAGCGCCAAGAGCAAATGATTTCACCGTTCCGGGCGATCGCGCTTGTTCTGCTGATGTGCGCAGGCCAAGTGCTGGTTCTGGCCGAATCGAGGCCCCTGGAACTCAAATGGGGCGAACTCTCCCCGATCATTGGGGGACAGCGAGTACAACTGGTGCTGCCGGAGGGCACGGCGATTAAGGGGGAGGCCATTGCGGTGCGAGAGGAAGCGCTCGTCATGGACGTCCGAGGCACGTCGAACGCAAAGGCCTACCCGAAAGGAAGTGCAACCATCCCGCGTGCCTCGGTTACCCTGATCCAGGTTGAGAGACGGCGTGGCTCTTGGGGCAGGAAGCTCGGGACGGTTATGGGGGTGCTTTCCGGACTTGTCCTGGGCGGCTATGTCGCGGCGGTCACCGCCGATTCGGCGGGCGCCGGCATCGCCACCTTTTTGGGGATCGCCTCAGCCGGGACAGTGGGCGGTTATTACGTTGGGAAGCAACTCGACAAAAAAGTCATGCTCATCAAGATCGTGCCTTGATACCCGCGGCTGACGCCCCACCGTAGACGGCTCAGGCACAACGGCTCCGGCAGGAGGGAACCATGCGATTCATGATCGCCATCATTGCGGCGCTCGCCCTAATCGGCGGCGCGTTGGATGCCCAGGACAGCCGCATCATCGTGCGCCCGACAGACAATGGCGCAGCCCTGGTCAATCCCGGAATGGGTTGGATGTTTCATCACTACGACAACGGCCTGCGCAACTACGGCCTCCAATTGGACCCCTCCGACACGGTGGACGAATTCCCAGGCGCCAACGGTACGTATCTTCGTCTCGCCTGGTCTTTTATCGAGCCGGAGGAGGGCAAGTACAACTGGTCCATCGTGGACTCCGCCGCCCAGCGTTGGATCGCGAAGGGCCGGCAGGTGGCGTTCCGGTTTAGCGCAAGCGAGTCCGGCGGCGACCAACCCTACGCCACGCCGGAGTGGGTCCGAAAGGCGGGGGCCAAAGGCTACTTTTTCACGCCGGGCAAGGGCATCGACCCCAACGGAAAGAACTGGGAGCCGGACTTTGACGATCCTGTCTTTCTCGAAAAACTGGACCACTTCCTCGCCGCCGCCGCGGCCCGTTACGATGGCAATCCGGAAGTGGCCTACATCGACATCGGGTCGCTCGGCGTTTGGGGTGAAGGACACACCTTTTCCAGCACGCGCTTGCCCTACTCACCCGCAACGATGCGCCGTCACCTGGATCTCCACAAAAAGCACTTCAAGCGGACCCTGCTTGCCGTCAATGATGACTTCTCCCATCAGGGGCGGGGCCTCGAGGTGCTGCTCTACGCGCGCGACCTCGGAATCACGCTGCGCGACGATAGCATCCTGGTGGAAGGCGGCGCCAATGCCTACCACCACGCCTACATGGCGCCCTACTTCTGGCCTCAGCTCCCCGTGGTGCTCGAATCGGAGCACTACGGGTCCTCGGTCAAGCGCGGCGTCTGGGGCGACGGAAGCCTGTACCTGCAAGCGGTGGAGGATTACCACGCCAGTTGGGTGACCGTGCACTGGTACCCGCGCGAATTCCTGCAGGCCAACCGTGAGCTGATTGACAAGATCAACCTGCGCGTGGGGTACCGCCTGCAATTGCTCGAGGCCTCCTGGCCCGCGGAGACGGCGGCGGGAACGTCCATGACCGTCGGCTATCGTTGGAGGAACGCGGGCGTGGCGCCTTGCCTGCCGGGCGGTCATCCCACCATCACACTCAAGAATGAGAAGGGCGGCATCGCCGGCGTCTTCGTCGACGAGGAGTTTGACATGCGCGCTCTGCCCGTCGGCGCACCGGGGCAGGCCGTGCCGGTGGGACGGGAGACGAAGAGCATCTCGCAGGCGTCTCGGCCGCTGATCTCATTCAGCTTGCCGCCGGCTCACATTCTGAAGCCCGGCAAGTACACGTTGTTCATCTCCGCCGGGACACCTACCGGCACACCCAGGCTTGCGTTGCCGCTCTCTGATGACGACGGTCAGCGCCGCTACCGCCTGGGGTCCATCGTCGTTCGCTGAAGACCGGTTCCCGCGAATCGGACCTCGCGAAGGACCCATCCGCTTCCCCGCCGGGTAGTGGTCTGCGTCAAGCGGAAGGCGGCCTAGGCAACAGCTGCCAAAGCCCGGTTCCTTGCCGCTAACATCGCGGCACGGCTAAAGCCACGCCCTGATACAAGGCCGATCATGCCTTTTCAAGCGCACGTTCGACCCCCGCGTTTTCGAATGCCGGCTCGAAAGCGAGATGCCGCCTGGAAGGCCGCGCCACGATCGGGCTGGCGGTGGCGCGGACTTTAGTCTGCGCGGGATCGGGAACCACGCATGGGTGGCGCGGAGTCTATTGACTGACTACGGGCTTCCCGTTTTCGTCCAAGTGCGGATACGGCCCGCCGAGCCGGTAATCGTCCACGATGAACCTATCGAACTGCGGGGTCGGCTCGAAGTACCCGGGGATTCTTAAGTGCTCTTTGACGACAGCTTCGTTCAGTTCCACTCCCAGTCCAGGGGCGTCAGGCACCGGGATGTAGCCCTTCTGGACGATGGGCTTGGACGGGCCGGTCACGAGGTCTCCCCACCAAGGAATGTCCACCGCGTGGTTTTCCATGGCCACGAAGTCCTTGAGCGTGGAGATCAGGTGCACCACCGCCATGGCGGCCACAGGCGAGCCGGCGAAATGGATGGCCGTGGGGATGCCGTATAGCGAGGCGAAGTCGGAGATCCGCTTGGTTTCGCGAATGGCTCCAGAACTCAGCGGATCCGGGTGAATGATGTCGACGGCGCGGTTCTCGATGAAAGGCCGAAAGCCCTCTTCGAGGCCGAAGAGGCTCTCGCCCATGGCGATTTTCGAGGTGGTGGCCTCCTTGATCTCCTTATACGCTTCCCAGTTTTTCGGGGCGTCGCCATACCCGTAGGCGAGAGTCCCGACCTGGAGCATATCCTCGAGCCAGGCGAGACGGTAGGGCTCGAGGGCCCGCGCATACGCGATGGCGTCGTTCACGTCGAGATTGCCGAAGTGGTCAACGGCCAGCGGCGCGTCCCAACCGATGCCGTCCCTGACAGCCTGCACGTATTCGCACAGCAGCTTCAGGCCTTTCTCGGTGGCTACCCCCCTGGAGTCCACCGCACCCGGGATCTTCTGAACCAAGCTGGTGCCGAGGTCCATCTTGAAGAAGGTGAAGCCCATCTGTTTGCGGCGCACCAGACGGTCGGCAAAGACCTTCGGGTCGGAAGTCTGCGGCGTGTCACAGTAGACCCGCACGCGGTCGCGGTATTGAGACCCGATGAGGCGCCAGCAAGGGACGCCGTACACCTTGCCGGCGATGTCATGCAGGGCGATGTCCAAGGCGCTGTAGCCGCCGCCGAAGCGGTAGTGATTCGTGAACTTGCGCACGCGGTCGAGAAGCGGCTCGATTTGCAGCGGATTGCGGCCCACGATGTGAGGCTTGAGGATCAGCGCCATTCCCTCCACGCCGGCGTCTCGCACCTCACCCAGGCCGTAGACGCCCTGGTTGGTGTCGATGCGGATAATGGGGTAATCAGCGCTGGACGCCACACGGCAAGCCCGCATGTCGGTGATCTTCAACTGGCTGGGCGCTGAGTTCCGGTTGACACCGCCCGGCCGCGGCGCCTGAGCGCTGGCGTCCTTTTGGGTGAACTTGAACGCCGACCCTAAAGCAGCAGCCCCCGCAGCACTCTTCAACAACCAGCGGCGGCCGAATTCTCTGTTATTCGTTACAGTCATTCGATGCTCCTTTCTCCTGCAGTACTACTATCCGCTAGATTCTTGCCGAGAGCCGGTCTAGAGCCCGCCCTCCTGCTCTGGCACGAGGCTTTGAACGATCCTCTGGAAGGCCACCATGCCGGGATCATCGCGGCCGATGCCCTTGGCCCCGAAGATGCGCGCCCTTCCCTGCTGAAACGGCCGATTCCGAAACGTGGCGAGTTCATCCTCTAAGGCTTCGACCGCCGCCGAAGCGAGGGCCGCGGGATCCTCCAGACCTACCGCCGATTGCCGGACCGCATCCACGGCATCCAGCACCGTCTTGTCTCCTAAGGCGCTCTTGCCCCGCTCGGACATGGCGCGGACGGCGGCTTCGAGCAGCGAGGAGAGCTCGGACCACGGAACCTTGGTTCGTCCTCGAGTCTGCTTAGCGGCCGCCATGAGCCCGGTAGCCAAGAGGGTCCCGTAGGTGGATGCCGCGACTTTGGTAAAAGCGAGGCCGCACTGGAGCAGAGCCTGGCCCACGTCGTCGGGGAGCTCGGCGAGCCCGGCGGCGATCCGCTCCGTTCCGCGCACGAGCGTTACGCCGAGATCGCCGTCGCCGAGCGCGCCGTCCAGAGCGTTCAGTTCCTCGGCTGCGAGCTTCATGCGCTCCAACAGCTGGCCCGCGCCCCAGCGGATGGAGTGGATGGTCAACGCGGACGCCATGCTAGACCCTCCAGAACGGGCAATCGCAGGGCGCCGAAAGGAGCGCCTCCAACTCCGCGTCGAGCTTGCAGAAGGTGAGGGACATGCCGGCCATCTCCATGGATGTGGCATAGCGGCCCACCAGCGGGGAGACGATGGTCACGCCAAGGTCATGAAGCCTCCGGCTTACGTACCGGTAGACGATGTAGAGCTCCTCGGGCGGCGTCGCGCCGAGGCTGTTGCAGAGCACCGATACCCGGTCTCCGCCGCCAAGCGGCATATCGTCGAGCAACATCTTGAGCATGTCCTCGGCGATCTCATCGGCCCGGCGCAAAGGACCCCGGTGCACACCCGGCTCACCGTGAATACCCATGCCGATTTCCATCTCGTCGTCCCCGAGCTGGAAGGTGGGGCGCCCGGCGGCGGGAACGATGCAAGGCGTCAGGGCAACGCCCACCGAGCGGCAAGCATCGGCCGCCTTTTGCGCCACTGCGGTCACCTGGTCCAAGGCCGCCATGGCGGCGGCCTTGGCGCCTGCGATCTTAAAGCAATAGACCATGCCCGCCACGCCACGGCGTTTCTGCCGCTCCGCGGGGCCGGCGCTGGCCACGTCGTCGGCGACGAGCACGGTGGTAGTCCGGATGCCCTCGACGTCAACGAGTTCTCCGGCCATGTCGAAGTTCATGATGTCGCCGCCATAGTTTCCGTACAGCCGCAGAACGCCGGCGCCTCCATTCGCCGCACGGATGGCGCCGGCCATCAGGTCGACTCCAGGCGATGAGAAAACTTCACCAATAGCACAGGCGTCCAACAGGCCCTTGCCGACGTAGCCCGTGAAGACGGGCAGATGCCCGGAACCGCCGCCGCTGACGATGCCGACCTTGCCCGGGACAGGCGAGCCGGGCCTGACGATCACCCTGCCTTCGTCGCCGGTTCGCCGGTAGTATGCGGGATGGGCGGCGCAGAGTCCCTCCAGCATTTCGAGGACGTATTGGGATGGTTCGTTGAGAATCTTCTTCATAAGAGTCTCCTTCCGATCATGCTTTGGGTTGGGCCCACGATTCGCCGACGAATGCCGGCTCGCGGCCGACGACCGAGAATTTGGATGCCCACTGCAGAGTGTAGTGCAGACTTGGGGGCCGTGTAAAGACAAAACACAATTGAGTCTCAAAAAAAATGCCAGAGTGGTGTTTTATTGCTCAAAAGATCGAAAATATTAAGCCATGGCCGATATTCCTTGACTTTTTTTACGACTGGTCCCAGAATTGGACGTGGCGCACCCGGATTGCATAGCGGGGCGCCGCCATTGAAGGAGAAGCGATCTTATGAATGTTCTGCCACTCCCAACTCCGCTGCGCGGGATCATTGTTCCCGTGGTTACGCCACTTCTGGATCGAGACCGTCTGGACCCAGCGGCCCTGGAGCAGATTGTCGAGCGCCTGATAAATGGAGGGGTGCATGGGCTGTTCATACTGGGGAGCACGGGTGAAGGTCCCAGCCTGCCTCCCGCCATGCGCCAGGAGATTATCAAGCAGGTCTGCGCACAGGCTTGCGGCCGCGTGCCCGTGGTGGTTGGCATTTCGGACACCTGCTTCTCGGAATCCGTGCGCTGGGCGGGGGTTTCCAACGACGCCGGCGCCTCCGGTCTAGTGCTGGCTCCGCCGTACTACCTGTCCGCTTCGCAGGGGGAACTGGTCCATTACGTGGAGCGGATGGCTCCCGAACTGCCGCTGCCCGTGCTTCTGTACAACGCGCCGTCGTTCACGAAGCACTGGTATGCACCGAAGACCGTTCAGGCCCTGGCGAACCTGCCGCAGGTGGTCGGGCTCAAGGATAGCGGCGGCGATCGGATCTATTTCCACAACGTGAAATACCTTCTTGGCGATGCTCCGGATTTCGCCATGTTGGTGGGGCCGGAAGAGCTGCTGGCCGACCTGCTGCTATGGGGCGGACACGGGGGGGTGAGCGGCGGCGCGCATCTCTGGCCGAGGTTGTACGTGGATCTGTACGAAGCCGCGGTGGCCCGCGATTTCGAGCGGGTGACCCGGCTGCACGCGCTGATCATGTACGTGAATGTGCGGATCTACGGGGCCAGCACTGCTCCGTCGAGCGTGTTCAAGGCCATCAAATGCGGACTCTCGATCCTGGGCATCTGTCAGGAGACCATGGCCTACCCGCTACAGCCTTTCACGCCCGAGGAGCGGGAGACGGTGCGTTCTTGCATGGACGAGCTATCCTCGCTTTTGGAGGCGGAGCAAGTGGTCAGCGTCTCGGTCTAATGAGCCCGGGCTCGCGTTAGACGCAGTCAGTCTCACGCAAGGACCTCTCACGCAAACACGCCAAGATCTGACGCGCCACAGCCGGCACGGGGCTTCAGCGCGGCCCTCGGCTGCGCCCGGAATCTTCGCGCGCCGCCGGCGGCGCAACGAAGCCCGGCGCGGGCCGAGACGGATATCGCGTGTTCAACTCAGGCCTTTGGCGATTGCCTTGGCGGCAGCCTGGAGCCCGGCGACCAGCTTGGGCTGCCTGTCGGCCAGCCGAATCTTTGGGAGGGACACGCTGATTCCGCTCAAGGCGGAATCGCCCCTGATGAAAATCGGGGCGGCGAAGCAACACCCGCCGAGCGTGGTCTCCTCGATATCGCCGCTGTAACCCAACGTCCGGATCCTGGCGTATTCTTCCCGAAGCAGCGTCTCGTCCGTGATGGTGTGGGAGGTGAAGGGGGAAAGTCCATAGTTTCTCACGAGCTTTTCTCGAAGATCTTCGGACTGGAAGGCCGTGATGCTCTTCCCCAAGGAGCTGGCGTGAGGCGGCAGGATCCGGCCGACCACGCTGCTCATGCGCACCAACTCGAGGCTCTCGATTGCCGCCACGACTTCAACGTGGTTGGCCAGGAGCACGCCGAGGCTGACGGTTTCCCGAAACTCCCTGTTCAATTGAGCCATCCAGGAAGTCGCAACCCGAACGAGGTGCCTGGTGAACTGCCGATCGACCATAGGACCTATATCCGGTGAGATGCTATACAAACCTCCGTCGGTCTTGGTTATGTAGCCCGCAACCTCAAGGGTGTACACGATTCGGAAGAACGAACTCTTCACCAGCTTGACCTTGCGCAAGAGATCGTTGAACGAGACAGGTTTGGGATTGCTCTTCAGAATTGCGAGAACCTCAAAAGCTTTCCCGATAGCCCTCGAATAGTATTTGGGGTCCTTCGTCACGGCCTTTCCTTCCAGAACGACGCTACCCAGGGGGGGCTTTCTTGTGGAACTCATCGAAGCTCCAGTGGCTTGTGATACAAGCTCCATAATAATGGAAATCCTTTGCCGGAGGAAAGGTTTCCCCTCTTGGCTAAATCGCGATGCCAAACCGAAGTCCGGCCCCGGCGCTCGAGGGGCGTGGTGCTGCGGCCTCGATCGAAACTCGCCCACGGGAGGCGCTCTCTGGGTTTTTGCCTCCATCTCGATTGTAGCTCCAATGTTTCATTCTTGCTATTTGGTTCGAAACTCAACGTCTCAGGATTGATTTTGCTGCCAGTGTATCAAAAAGTTCTTGACAATCCCCGGGGCTCAAAGCATAATTCTAGACGAACGCTTAAGGTGTGGCGGGAGATGAGCGGCAATCTGTGACGGTGGCGGGCGTGGAAACCGAGCCGAACGACGGTCACGTTACCGAATCTGTAGGGATCGGCGCTCCGCCGCCACTTGGTCGAAGCGGAGTCCCGCGATTCCCCGTGAACAGTTAAAGCTAGAACCCCTCCGGATCGCGGTTCGAGGAGGAGGAAAGAGGTCACATCCTATGAAAGCACTGTATGTATTAGCACTCGCCCTGTTCGTTTTCACGTCATGCGCCATGGGCCAAGCCGCCCGAACGGCGACGCTGGTAGGAAGCGTTACGGACGCCACCGGCGCCGCAGTTCCGGGGGCCAAGATCATCGTGGTGAACTCAGAAACAAAGTTCGAGGCTAACGGTGCGACCAATGCGGAAGGGGCCTACTACATCCCCTTCCTCGCCGTCGGCTCATACCAGTTGACCGTCGAAGCTGCCGGCTTCAAGAAGTTCGTTCGTGCGGGGCTTCAATTGGGCGCCGGCGAGGTGCCGCGCATCGATGCGAAGCTGGAAGTCGGCGCGGTGACCGAATCCGTGGAGGTTACGGGGACCGTCCCGCTCCTCGAGACCGAGACTTCGCAGGTCAGCCAAACGGTGGAGGCCGCCACGCTGGTGGCGCTTCCCATCCTGCAACTCAAGGCACACCGGCTGCTGTACTACCTGGAGGGAGTTTCGTCGCGAGCCGCCAATTCCAGCGTGGTAGGTCTCCAGGAGAACCAGTTGGGCTTCACCCTGGATGGTGTCAGCGGAAAGACCTCCGTACGGGACGGCATCGGCGACATGGACGCCACCGTCCAGCCCGCCATCGATGCCCTGGCGGAAGCCAAGATTTACACCACGGGGGCGCCGGCCGAAATCGGCCACGCCGCCGGCGGCATGCTTGCCTTCACCTTCAAGAGCGGCACCAACGCGCTGCATGGCTCTTTCGAGGACCGCTACCAGAGCAAGAGCATGGTCCACCGCAACTACCTGGAGGCGCTGGCCCGGGTGAATCCCTATAACTTCCACCAGATGCAGGGGACCGTCTCGGGGCCGGTGATACTGCCCAAGATCTATGACGGGAGGAACAAGACCTTCTTCCTCTTCGGTTTCGGCAGGCACGACGAGAGGGTCGAAAACCCTCAGACTTCCACCGTACCCGACGCCAACATGCTGAACGGCGATTTCTCCTTCCCGCAAGTTAGCGGCGGCGGATATCCGATCTACAACCCCAGGACCATCCGGCAGAGCGGCTCCACCTGGATAGCGGACCCCTATGTGGGCAACATCGTTCCCAAAGCCGATTGGGACCAGGTCTCCAAGAACTTTCTGGCTCTGGACCCTTGGCAGCAGGCTACCACCGCCGGCTCATACTCACGCAGTGGTCCCAGCAACAACTGGAACGGTTACCAAAAGAAGAATTCCTACCGCACCCGCTATGACGTCAAGTTTGACCACCAGATCAATCCGAATAACAAGTTCTTCATCCGGGAGTCCTATAACCGCCACCGCGTGACCAGCACCAACGCCTGGCTGAACAATCTCCTGCTGGATAGCTCGAGCCCGAGCTTCGGCCGGCCGAACCCGGTCGATCAGCAGAACTGGGCCGCCGCGGACTACCACGTCTTCAGCCCCACTTTCATGAACGAAGTGCGGCTGGGTTTTCAGCGCCGTGTCAGCGTTGTCGACCCGCCCACGGCGAACCAGGGTTGGGCCGAGAAGCTGGGCATTCCGAACGTCGGTGGAGAGCACTTCCCCGGGATTGGCTCCTATGGAATCGGTCCCGGCTCCTTCTCGCGGAGCATCAGCGAAGACCTCACCTTGCAGAACAACACCACGAAAGTCACCGGCCGGAACACAATCAAGTTCGGTTATGAGGCGCTGCGGACCCGAGCGAACAATATCAGTGCTTCTTCGCAATCGGGCAACTACAACTTCGGAGCCACTGGTCTGCCGTTCACGCCCAACACAGGCAATAGCTTTGCGGCCTTCCTGCTGGGCTCGGTCACTTCGGCCAGTTTTTCGCAGCAGCGCTTCAACCATTTGCCGCGCTGGTGGACCCACTCGTTCTATCTCCAGACCGACTACAAGCCACTCCCGAAACTGACTCTCAACCTCGGGTTGCGGTATAGTTACGAGACTCCGTACCAGACCAAGTACGGTCAGAAGTCGCAATGGGATCCGGCGGTTGTCGATCCGGTAAGCGGCATGATGGGGGCCATCACGCATCCGGCGGGAACGGTCTACGCGGGCGACAAGAACAACTTCCAGCCGCGCGTCGGGGCCGCTTGGAGTTTCCACCGCAAGGTGGTCTTCCGGGGCTCTTGGGGCCTGCTCTTCCAAGACTACATGCCCAGCGCCGGAACCCAGGAGTATTCCTCCTCGGTGACCATCCAACAGCCGACGGGCGACCCGCGTCCTACGTTTTTCCTCTCGCAGGGCCCCCCCAATCGCGACTACATCACCAATCCAGACGGCACATCGTCGTTCATCGGCACCAACTACAGCAGCCGTGGAGCGACCTATGTCGACCCCAACCTGCGGATCCCCTACGTGATGAACTGGTCGGCGGGTTTCCAGTTCGATCTGGGGCACCAGTGGATGCAGGAGGTCCTCTACCAGGGTTCGGCCAGCGTGGGCCTCAGCTCCAGCGTGGACATCAACCAGTTGCCCAAGTCCATCTACGATTCCACGGATCTGACTCTGCTGAACGCAGTGTACTCGGCCCAACAAAACTACAAGCCGTATACCCAGTTCGGCGGGATCTCCTATGTCAGCAACGCGGGCCACAGCACCTATCACGGGTTAGTGGCGCGCCTCGAGAAGCGCTACACGTCAACAGGGCTGACGTTAAACGCCCACTATACCTGGAGCAAGAACCTCTCGGGAGGCACGGGCAGCGGGGTGCAGTACTACAACTGGCGCCTGACCAAGGGGCCGACGAGCTTTGACACGCGGCACCGCATCATCGTCACGGCGCAGTACGAGCTGCCATTCGGCGAAGGCCGGAAGTTCATGAACGGCAGCAACCGGGTTCTTCAATACACATTGGGCGGCTGGCAGTTGGGCTGGGTTGAGACCGTTCTGTCGGGTCCGCCGATCACCTTCGGATTGAGCGGCAGTCCTTACCGCTACTTGCCCGGCCAGTCACGACCCAACCAGATCTTGCCCAACGACCAAGTGATGGTGGAGAACTGGACCATTGGGCCGAACCGCTTCCCGCAGAGCGCACAGAACCCGCTGTGGAACATCAGCGCCTTCGCCTATCCGGCGGCGTTCACCTCGGGCACCCTGGGGAACGGCACGGGCCGGGGACTCTGGCTGGTCTGGCCGCAGTGGTCGCTGGAGAAGTTCTGGCAGGTAAAGGAACACTACAAGTTCAGCTTGCGGCTGGACGGCCAGAACATCCCGGTGCGCCTGAACCTGACCAACCCGGATACCACCGTTAACATCACTAGCCCGCAGAACTTCGGCAAGTTCGCTCCGATAGGGGTCAATACCTCCCAGCTCGGGACCCCGAACGGCCACCTTACTATCTGCTTCAGACTTGAGTTTTGAGAAGTTTGCAGCTCTTTTGGCCCGGGAGTGGCGCGGAGCCACCTCCGGGCCCGATCAACTTCAAGAGAAAGGGACGCTTGATGGTTACCACAGACAAGAGTACGCTTAGCCGCCGCCGGTGGCTGGAGCGGGCCGCCGCCGTTGCTGCGTTAGGGCCATTGTTCAAGTTGACCCAAGGGGAGGCCAAAGCCCAGGGCGGGGTCAGGTACGGACCGATCAACAAGCTCTCAGCCCCTAGCGACCTGAGGATCACCGACATGCGGGCGATCGTCATCGCGTCAGCCTTTGACTTTCCTATCATCCGGCTCGATACCAATCAGGGCGTGTACGGGTATGGAGAAGTCCGCGACTTCGCGCCCAAGGGGGTGGCGCTCGGATTGAAGCCGCTGGTAGTGGGGAGGAACCCACTGGATATTACGGGGATCCTGGACCGCATCCGGTCGTATGCCGGCCACGGCCGCCAGGGTGGAGGTTACAGCGCCGTGGATATGGCGCTGCACGACCTCAACGGCAAGATTTTTGGGGTGCCGGTATGGCGGCTGCTGGGCGACAAGAAGACCAGCCGGATCCGCATCTACTGCGACACCCAGGGATCGAGGGATCCGAAGCACTACGGCAAGCTCATGAAGCAGCGCCAGGACATGGGCTTCACCTACTTCAAGATGGACGTCAACACCAACTGGATCGGGGGCAACACGCCTGGGATCCTCGACGTGTACGGTGTTCCCACGGATAAAGGACTAGCTGCCGCGGGGGAGCTTATCGCCGGCGTCAAGGACGCCATCGGTTGGGACCAACCGCTGGCTATCGACGTCTCCGGGCTGGGGGTGAGGAGGTCCGTCAGGGACGCGATCCGTGCCGCGAAGGCTTTCGAGAAGTACCAGTTGGCCTTCGTGGAAGATCTATTCGGCACCCAGATGGGCTTCAAGAACTGGCAGGGGTACAAGGAAGTCAGGGCGGCGACCACCTGCAAGCTGCTGACAGGTGAAGACACCTTTGGTCTGGAGGAAGGGTTCAAGGATCTGATCGACAACCGTGCCGTCGATCTCATCCAGCCCGATATGCAGACTGCTGGCGGGTGTCTCGAAACCAAACGCATTGCCGACTACGCCCACAAACAGGGAATCCAGACGGTCTTTCACATGGGGAGTTCGCCGGTGGCCGCCATCGCCGGCGCCCACGTGGGCTCCACGCTGAACAACTTCGTCTGCATGGAATGCCACAGCGTGGATTACCTTTCCTGGTGGCAGCAGTTGGTGACGGGGGTTCCCCAGCCACTCATCGACAAAGGTTTCATCACGGTGCCAGACGCGCCGGGACTCGGCATCGAACTAAATGAGCCGGTGGTGAAGGAACACCTGCGATTGCCGGGCTACTTCGAGCCAACGCCAGAATACGACAACGTTCGGTTCCTCGGACCTGCGACCTCAGGACCTTGGCCGCACTTTGACCGGGATGGCAAGTGGGTGAACGAGAGAACGCAGGATTACTAAGTGCCGGCAAGCCGGCCCCAGTCGTCGAGATGAAGTCTCGATGCGGCACGTATGAGTGCAAACATGCGGTGCGCTACAGCCACACAACAGCATTTAGGAGGGAGTTACATGGACTTGACCCGAAGAGAACTTCTGGCAGGATTGAGCCTGCCGGGACTCGTGATGTCTCAACAGAAGCCCGCGGCACGGCCGGCGATGCGGGGGATATTCATCATCATGACAACCCCCTACACGGAGGCCAAGGCTCTGGACTACGACGACCTGGTCAAGCAGGTGGACTTTCTGGACCGCTGCGGCACGCACGGCATGGTCTGGCCGCAGCTCGGCAGCGAGGTGTGGCAACTGACCAAGGAAGAACGCATGCGCGGGATGGGACTCCTGGCGAAGGCGGCCAAGGGTAAGCGCCCGGCCCTGGTGCTGGGGGTTCAAGGGCCCAACCGGGAGACGGCTGTCGAGTACACTCAGTATGCCGAGACGCTTGCTCCCGATGCCCTCATCGCCATCCCGCCCAGCGAGGGCAAGACCATCGAGGAAGTCCGCGAGTATTACCGCGCGATCGCGCGACTCACCAAGCGCCCGGTGATCGTCCAGAGCACAGGCGGCGCGCGGGGCTTGGATATTGACGCGAAATTCATCGGTGAGCTGGTTCGCGAATTCCCGCACTGCGGGTATGTCAAGGAAGAAGGCACGCCGGTGATGCAGCGCATCCGGGCTCTGGCGGCCCTTCGGCCGGCGGTCCAGCGAATCTACGGCGGTTCGGATGCCAACGCGCTGATGTATGAGATGAGCGCCGGCTGCGACGGCAATATGCCCAACGCGGCCTATGCCGACATCTACGCTCAGATCTGGGATCTGTTCCAGGCCGGCGATCGGAAAAAGGCCCTGGACCTTTACAGCAAGACCCTCCTGCTCACCAACCTCCGGCGGCAGGTTTCCGCCACGCCGCTCTACCTCATGAAGAAGCGGGGGGTCTTCAAGACCATCGTCTCGCGCCAGCAGACGATCCAGCTCACCCCCGAGGACATTCGCGAGATCGAGTTCAATTTCGAGCCGCTGAAGCCATACCTGCGCGTCTGATGGCGTCGCGGCCTGCGGGGGCTGGAGCCCGTTCCTTCCCGTTACGGCGGCGCGGCACGGCTAGAGCCATGCCCTGCAAAGCCGATGACCAGACAATACAGAATTCAGAACCCAGAACGCAGAAGCCGTCAGCGGCTGGCATCGCCCCCGGGCGGGGGCCGGGCCGGGTTCTGATGCCGTGTCCATGGCTTACGCCATGCGTAATTTCTATCGACCTTCGGGTAGGGATCGTCCCAGATGGTAACATTTGGCATGACTCGCAGAGCTGTGTTGACCCTTGCAGCATGCTCGCTGGCCCGCGCGGCCAATCGCCTCCCGGCCAACAAGAACATCCGCTGGGCCCTCGGAACCAACCTTTGGAACTCCTTCCCGAGGGTTGCCTTCACCGACATCCTGGACCTCATGAAGGACACCGGGTTCATCGGAGTGCGGCTGACCCAGTTCCCCCAGATTCTCAAGACCTACGACATTACCGCCGCGCAAATGGAGAAGGAAGTCTCCAAGCGCAATCTCCACGTCATCACGATCTCCTTCAACGCTCCGGCACAGGACCCCGCACGCCGCGCCGAGATCATGGCCGGCGCCAGAACCGCCATGGAGTTCCTCAAGGGGTTCGGTGCGCAGCACCTGGTCGTGTTCTCGCCCAGCCGCATCGAACCGCCCAGCGACGCCGCGTTCAAGACCATGTGCGACTGCTACAACCAACTGGGTGAGCTCGCCGGCGGCATGGGCTTCCGCGCCGGATTGCACAACCACATCGGGCAGATCGTCCAGGATGAGGCGGAAGTCGACCGGTGCATGGCCCTCACCAAGCCGAAACTGTTCTACTACGCTCCGGATGTGGCGCATCTTGCTCTGGCGAACATCGATCCGGTGAAGTCTCTCGACAAGCATCGCAACCGGCTCATGATTCTGGACTACAAAGACGTCTCGCCGGGCGGAGGGAAATGGCTCGACCGCATCTGCGACATGGGGGATGGGAACGTGGACTTCCCGGGTTGCCACCGCGTGCTCAAGTCCATGGGCTACAAGGGCTGGATCTGCGTGGATCTCGACATGGCCCGCCAGGGAATACGCACCAGTTACGACCGCTGTGGCGCCTATGTCGTGAACAAACTGGAGCCGGTCTATGTCTGATCTGTCGCGCCGGAGTCTCCTCGGGGCCGCCGCTGCCACTGCCTTGGCGGCGAGCGATCCCATCATCGACCCGCACGTGCACGTCTGGAAGAAGGACCCCCGTTACCCCTGGGCGAAAGAGACCGCCAAGCCTCCGGAGAAGGATGCCACGCCCGAGATGCTGCTGGAGCTGATGAAAGCCAACGGCGTCTCGAGGACTGTCATCATCCAGGTGATTCACTACCGCTACGACAACAGTTACCTCGCGGACGTGCTGAAGCAATACCCGCGGTACTTCCAGGGTGTCTGCCGGGTCGATCCGCTGAACCCCGCCGCGCCGGACCATCTCTCGCGCTTGGTCCAGGAGCAGGGATTCCGCGGCGTGCGCCTCAGCCCCGCTGGTGACTCCTCCGGCGACTGGTTCAGGGGGCCGCTCATGCCCCCTCTGTGGAAGCGCTGTGAGGAGCTCAAGGTTCCGATGACAGTCCTTGCGCCGATCACCCGGATGCCCGACGTCGTCCCGCTCCTGGATCCGCTCCCCGGCCTCACGGTGGTCATCGACCACATGGCGGACTGCCCGGTCAACCAGCCCGCCGAACTCGAGAAACTGATCGCGCTGGCCCGCTATCCCAGGGTGTTCGTGAAGATCTCGCATACCTGGTCGCTCTCGCGCCAGGCGTATCCGTGGCTGGATGCCCAGGAGCACGTGAAGCGCCTGCACCAGGCGTTTGGGCCGAGTCGGCTGATGTGGGCGACCGACTGGCCCATCTCGGAAGCGGTCACCACTTACGCTCGCACGCTCAGCGTGGTGCGCGACGAGATGAAGTTTCTCAACGACGAGGACAAGCGCTGGATCCTGAGCCAGACCATCCAGCGCGTCTGGCCATTCCCGGCATGACTTTGACCGGTTGATCGTGGCCGCCCAGCGAGATAGGCCCTACGCCGTCGAGGCGACCACATCCGACACCGGCCCGAGCAGTGTCTTCTGCGAAACCGCCGCCGGTTTGGTGGTCAGCAGCACCAGACTGAGGTCCTTCTCCGGATCGAGCCAGGCGATCGTGCCCGTCGATCCGCTGTGGCCGAACGTCCGTGAGGAAGAGCCCTTCGCGAGTCTGCCCGCACCCGCCATCCAGCCCAGGCCCCAGGGCAGATTGAGCCCCTGGTTCTGGTTGGCGATCATGGCTGCCGCCGTCTCTGTCTTCAGCACGGCGGGATCCGGATGCACGAAGTATTGCAGGAAACGGCTCACGTCACCAGCCGTCGAATGGGCCCCACCCCAAGGCGATCCCAGATCGCGCCAATAGGCGCTGTTCCAGTCCCAATCCGTATGCTCGTCCACCTGGCTTTGCATGGTATCCGGGATCTTCCTCCCGCCCAATCCAAGCGAAGTGTCCGGCATGCCGAGCCGCGCAAAGACCTGTGCGCGGAGGAAATCGCGCAGGGGCCGGCGCGCGACCCGCTCCACGATCTCACCTGCCAGCAGCACTCCCATGCTCTGGTACTGCACCCTGGTTCCGGGAGAGAAGAGCAGCGGTGTGCGGCAGGTGGCCGCCACGAACTCTTTGAGCGGCGCGTGCCGCTTGCGCAATTCTTCGTTCTCAGGGAGCATGTCGGGCAAGCCGGACGTGTGCGTCAGTAGGTGGCGCAGGATCACCCGGTTTCGCTCGCCGCCCTGGAACTCCGGGATGAACTTTTGAACCGGATCGTTGAGAGAGAGTTCTCCTCGATCCGCCAAGATCATCACGGCCGTGGCGGTCATCGGCTTAGTGATCGAAGCCAGCAGGAACACGGCCCGCGGGGTCCGGGCCGCGCCGAACGCCTGAGTGAATATCTGATCGCCGCTTCTGACTTGTAAGACCGCCGCCGCCACCTCGCCCGCCGTCACCTTGGTGTTGATGAGCTGCACCGCCTGGTCGAGCCTCTCCCGGCGAAGTGCCAGCGCCACGCTGCTGAACAGGAGAGATCGTCGTGTCACAGTAACGGCATTATAGCGCGCGGAGGCGGAGCTCAATCTGTTATCGTTTACCATTACGAAGGAAGACAGAGAACGGCGAAACCACACAATTGGGATTACCTGATCGTCACCGCCGCCAACGCCGCCCAGGCTGAAGCGTACGAGGCGCAGATTCGCTTTCGCCGGCAGGCGGGACGGCTTCGACAGGTTCGCGAAGTGCTCGTCGTTCCCGACATGGAGGGGCGCCGCATTGGGAGCGGCGCGAGTACCCTGCACTGCCTGGCCACCCTCGTGAACCGCGAGTCGGCGGAGCAGGACGGCGTGCGCGACTTCGCGGAAGCCGAGGCGATTCTACGCCGGCTCCGAATTTTGATTGTGCACGCGGGCGGCGACTCCCGCCGTCTGCCGGCATATTCCTCGTGCGGCAAGATCTTCGTCCCGTTGCCCGGCGAGATCGATTCGCCGTGGGTGACTACCCTGTTTGACCGGCTCGTAGCGACCTTCCTGGATCTGCGGGCTGGCCCGGCGGGCCTCGGGCAGGTGGTGGTCGCCGCCGGTGACGCACTCCTCGGCTTTGACCCGGCCGCCGTGGACCTCTCGATTCCGGGACTGACCGCGCTGGGAGCGTGGACCACGCCCGAAGAGGCTTCCCGTCACGGCGTATTCTGCGCCGTGCCGGGCGGACAGGCCGTCCGCATTTACTTGCAGAAACCGGCGATCCGGGATCAACGTGCGACCGGGGCCATCGACGGGTCGGGCCGTTCCATATGTGGATCTCGGGGTGATGAGCCTCGACAGCCCCAGTGCCGCGGCGCTGTTGCGGGTCTTCTGCGACGTGGCCGGCGGCAGACTCGTCTGGAAGCCGGAGATGCGCCAGGCCGTCCTGGCGCATGGCCTCGACCTCTACCGCGAGATTTGTTGCGCGATGGGAACCGAAGCCACGCTGGATCACTACCTCCGCACCGCGCGCGCGAGCGGGTCCACGTGGGAGGAACCCGCGCTGGCACGCTTGTTCCCCGCGCTGAGAGCGGTCCCCCTCAATTTGCAGGTTCTCGACCCGTGCACGTTTCTGCATTTCGGGTCCACACGGCAGTTGATTTCGAGTGGCCTGGCGCTGGTGGCCGAGGATAGCGGAGCCGCTCCGGCCTCAACGGCATTGCTGATCACCACCGACGTTCAGCCGGGGGTGCCCGTCACGGCCTCCGAATCGTGGGTGGAAGCATGCCGTGTGCGCGCCCCCCTGGTGCTCCGCGGAAGCAACGTGCTCGCCGGCGTCGATGTCTCCGAACCGCTCGACCTGCCGGCCGGAGCGTGCCTCGACGTATCGAAAGGACGTAGCCGCCACGGTGAGCCGGTGTGGTTTGTGCGCTGCCACGGAGTGAATGACACGTTCAAACAGGCGCTGGGCGCCGGCGCGAGCCTCTGCGGCATGCCTCTCGATCAATGGCTCCGGGCGGTCGGGGCGCCGGATTCCGAGATCTGGGACGATGCGGTTCCTCCACCCGGCCGGACCCTCTGGAACGCGCGGGTGTTCCCGGCCGAGAAAGAACGCGGCGGCTACCGGCGCTGGCTTTGGATGTTCGATGCCGCGCGAGCCACGCCCGAACAGACGCGCGCCTTCCTCACGGCCGACCGCTACAGTTCGGCCGAGATTGCGCTGCTGGTCGATCAGGAAGCCTTCTATGCCGATCGCCAGGCAATCCACACTTTGAAGCACGCAGTGCGAACACTCCCATGAACTCCATTACCGAATTGATCAGCCGGATTCCGTACCGCATCGCGCTCGCCGGCGGGTGGATCGACCAGCCGTTTGTGTCCAGGGTCAATCCGACGCCCCCTGGATCCATGGTCGTCATATCTCTCGAACCGGTGAGTCTCATGATGGAGCGAGCGGGCATGGCGACCGGGACGCGCAACGTGGCGATCCGGCAGTGGGGCGGCGTTCTGCCGGATCGGGCGCCGGACGCGCTCGTGCGGGAGTTGTACGATGCCGAGAATCGCGGCAAGGCGGAACCCTCGGGCTCGCAGGACATGATCGGCATCATATATCCCGGCGTAAACAGGCTCGACTACAACGCCGATTTCGAGGGCGGTGTCTTTCCGGCCCACATTGAATCGAACTGCGACCCCAAGGTCGCCGCCTGGATTGAAGACGTCCTCCAGGTGATTCCCGTCGCGCAGCGCCCTGAAGGCTACAACCCGCTCGGGATCATGAACCTCGATCCGGCCTGGATCAGCCGGCTGGGGCGGACTGGGGCGGACTGCTTCGACGCGCTGGTCGGCCATGGATCTTCGCGGGCTGGGCGCCTCGATGAACGAGTGCATGCGGTGCTGGGAGGCGATTCTGCCCCACACCGTTCGCCACCCCAGCATCCGCATCGATCTGAGCGGCCTACTGCGCTATTACCAATCGCGCTATGCGGGCGCGATGTACTCCGGTTGCGGCGGCGGCTACCTCCTGGTGGCATCGCGGGAGCCCGTTCCGGGGTCCTTCCGCATCCGGGTCCGCCTCGCCCCGAATTGACCACGGCCGGAGGCTTCCCGTACAATGAACAAAGGAAGGGGAGGTGTGCCCGCGGCGCCCGCGGCAGCCGCTGTCTTCCGCTGGCAGGGCGGGAGTAACTCAATGGTAGAGTCACAGCCTTCCAAGCTGTTGGTTGCGGGTTCGATTCCCGTCTCCCGCTCCAGAGGAATCTGCTAGAATCAATGGTTTGCCCGCTGGCGTAGCTCAGTTGGTAGAGCATCTGATTTGTAATCAGAGGGTCGGGGGTTCAAATCCCTCCGCCAGCTCCAGTCCGGATCCAGACAATCCGCGCGGGAGAAAGCACATGGACGGGTGGCCGAGCGGTTAATGGCAGCAGACTGTAAATCTGCCGCCCCTTGCGGGCTACGGAGGTTCGAATCCTCCCCCGTCCACCAGATTTGAAGGGCCGATGTAGCTCAGTCGGTAGAGCGCGTCCTTGGTAAGGACGAGGTCACCGGTTCGATCCCGGTCATCGGCTCCAGAGTTCATTTCTAAGAGGATCACAGAGGACAGCATGGCGAAGGAGAAATTCGACCGCAGCAAGCCGCATGTGAACATCGGGACGATCGGGCACATCGATCACGGGAAGACGACGTTGACGGCGGCGATCACCCGGGTGTTGGGGAAGAACAATCCGAAGATCAAGTTCCGGAGCTTCGATTCGATCGACAACGCGCCGGAGGAGAAGGCGCGCGGGATCACGATCGCGGTGGCGCACATCGAGTACGAGACGCCCAACCGGCACTACGCGCACGTGGACTGTCCGGGGCACGCCGACTACATCAAGAACATGATCACGGGGGCGGCGCAGATGGACGGGGCGATTCTGGTGGTGGCGGCGACCGACGGGCCGATGCCGCAAACGCGGGAGCACGTGCTGCTGGCGCGGCAGGTGGGAGTGCCGCACATCGTGGTGTGCCTGAACAAGGTGGACGCGGTGGACGATCCGGAGTTGCTGGACCTGGTGGAGTTGGAAGTCCGGGAACTGCTGACGAAGTACGAATTTCCGGGCGACGAGTTGCCGGTGGTGCGGGTATCGGCGCTGGGGGCGTTGAACGGGGAAGCGCAGTGGGAGCAGGGCATCCTCGATCTGATGAAGGCGGTGGACGAATTCGTTCCGATGCCGCAGCGGGAAATCGACAAGCCGTTTTTGATGCCGATTGAAGACATTTTCTCGATCCAGGGCCGTGGGACGGTGGTGACGGGCCGGGTGGAGAAGGGGATCGTGAAGGTCGGCGAGGAAATGGAGATTGTGGGCTTCCGGGACACGCGGAAGACGGTGGTAACCGGCGTGGAAATGTTCAAGAAGCTCTTGGACGAAGGGCGGGCCGGGGACAACGTCGGGTTGCTGCTGCGCGGGATCGCCAAGGAGGACGTGGAGCGGGGTCAGGTGATCGCGAAGCCGGGGACGATCACGCCGCACACGAAATTCCGGGGGCGGGTGTACGTGCTGAGCAAAGATGAAGGCGGGCGGCACACGCCATTCTTCAAGGGATACCGGCCGCAGTTCTACTTCCGGACGACGGATGTGACGGGAGTGGCGGAACTGCCGGAAGGAACCGAGATGGTGATGCCGGGCGACAGCGTGGACCTGGTGGTGGAATTGATCACGCCGGTAGCCATGGACAAGGGTTTGCGGTTCGCGATTCGGGAAGGCGGCCGCACGGTGGGCGCCGGCACGGTCACGGAGATCATAAAGTAGGGGCGAGGGACAATGCCGCGCGAAATCATCACTTTTCAGTGCACCGAGTGCAAGCGGAAGAACTACACGAGCACGAAGAATAAGAAGACCGTCACCGAGCGGATCCAGTTGAAGAAGTTCTGCCGGCACTGCCGCAAGCACCAGGTGCATAAGGAGATAAAATAGGATCGTGGGACGTGGATCGTGGAACCTGGTTCCGCGCTCCATGGCCGGCGGCCCGAGTAGGGGCGTAGGTTTAACGGTAGACCAGCGGTCTCCAAAACCGCGAGTGGGGGTTCGAATCCCTCCGCCCCTGCCAGCAACCCTCGTCTTGGAAGAGCGTCATCATGGCGGAAAAAGCAGAGAACTTTATCGGGCAGGTGGTGGGCTGGCCCGCGGCCACCAAGTCCTATGTGCAGGAACTGCAGCTTGAGATGAAGCGGGTGACCTGGCCGCCCTGGAAGCAGGTTCGGGCGACGACGGGCGTGGTGCTGGTCTGCGTGTTCTGTTTCGCGGCCTATTTTTTCGTGGTTGACCAGTTGATTATGCTCTCGGTCGGAAGAGTGTACACGCTGTTGACCAAGTAGACGGGACTACCCATGGCGGAAGAAGACAACCTGGAAATCGGCGAAAGCCTGCCGGCGGAAACCGAACCGCAGACGCCGGTGGCGCCGGCCGCGGAGGCGGAGAGCGAGCCCGCTGCCGTGGAGCCGGTCTTGGACGATGCGGCGTCGAGCAAGCAGTGGTTCATCCTGCACACCTACTCGGGCTTCGAGCAGAAGGTCGCCGATTCGTTGCGCAGCCGCGCCGAAGCCTACGGGTACTCGGACAAGATCGGACAGGTTCTGATCCCGACCGAAGAGGTTGTGGAACTGCGGGGCGGGCGCAAGGTCACCAGCAAGCGTTTGCTTTACCCCGGTTATGTGCTGGTTGAAATCGAGATGAGCGACGATCTGTGGCACGCGGTGAAGAACACGCCGCGGGTGACGGGTTTCGTCGGCGGCGGCAACAGCCCGGTGCCGCTCAGCGCCGACGAGGTCAACCAGATCCTGTACCGGCAGGCTTCTTCCGCGGAGCGGCCCAGGCCGAAGCTCAGCTTCGAGAAGAGCGACATGGTCCGCATTATCGACGGACCGTTCACGAATTTCTCCGGGAAGGTGGACGATGTCAACAGCGAGCGCAACACGCTGCGCGTGCTGGTGACGATTTTCGGCCGGGCCACGCCGGTGGAGCTCGAGTTCTTGCAGGTGGAAAAAATTTAGCAGTTGGGGATGTTCGAGGTTTCTAATGGCAAAGAAGGTAACCGCGCAGGTCAAATTGCAGATTCCGGCCGGGAAGGCCACTCCGGCGCCTCCCGTGGGCACGGCGCTGGGCCCTCAGGGCGTGAACATCATGGAGTTCTGCAAGGCGTTCAACGCTAAGACGTCGGCCAAAGACCAGGAGGGGCTGATCATCCCGGTGGTGATCACGATCTACGCCGACCGTTCGTTCACATTCATCACGAAGACGCCGCCGGTGCCGGTGCTGATCAAGCGGGCGGTGAATCTGGCGAAGGGCTCGGCCGAGCCGAACAAGCAGAAAGTCGGCAAGATCACCCTGCAGCAGGTCGAGGAGATCGCCAAGATCAAGATGCCGGATCTCAACTGTTTTTCGGTGCAGTCGGCGATGGAGTCGGTGAAGGGCACGGCCCGCAGCATGGGAGTGGATGTAGTCTAGACTGCCGTTTCAGAAGATCCTTTACCCCTCTCTTACGTTCGGGGCTCGGAACGGACACGCGCGCATAGGCAGGCGAGGTTTCCGCAGCAGCCTGCCGCGAGCCTGTCCGACCGGAAGCCAGTGCCACAACGACGTGCCGGTGGGGGATGATCGGACCCCTTTTGAGCAGCGAACAAGATTCAGCCATTTTGTTCGAATAGGGGAAGAAGGTGCGGTCCTTTGCGCTTCCTCACCACAGCCCCTAAGCAGAAGGCGTGCGTTGCGGTATGCCCGTCCAGTGGCTCTTTTCCGGCCGGGCAGCCAAGCCATTTCCCGGGGTGCTGCGGTCACCGCCTCGAATCGTCGTATTGGTAGGATCCAGCTCGGATGATGGTGACTGGACGTCCTTTGGAGAGTTCCAGCGACTGCTCGATCTTAGGCCCCTTCGCCGCGAAACCATTTTGCGGCAACAAGTAGCTCTTGCCGCCCAGGCTGGCAGCATAGGGCTTCTCACCAAAATTCACGACAACCTCCGTGCCGTCGGAGAACCTCGTACGCTGCACGGCACGGTCTTTCGTGACGAACTCGTGTGTCAGCATTTCCGTTCCGGCAATGGCTTCGTGCAGCTTGCAGGTGTTGCGGTAAGTCGTCAGGAAGACGTCCTTGGCGGCGGGCCAGGAGCCGGACCGGCCTGCCCACATCATTGGGATGGTGCCGTACAGGACATTGAAGGCGTCCTTCTTCGGCGTGACTTCGGGCGCCGCCGCCAGCAGAAAATCGTTCGAATCTCCCCAGTACCAGGTTGAGACGATGCAATCGTGGAACACGAGTTCCCACAGCGGGACTCGATACTCGTGGCCGATCCCCCACTTGGCGTACTCTTCCCACTTGGGGTATTTGCTGCCAGAGGGGCTGACAAACTCCTGGTCCTTGGACTTGGGCCGGGTAAGATAGCCGGCCGGCCAGGAGTAGGAGCCTCCGCCCATCATGCCTTCGATGTAGTCCACATAAGGGACTGCCCACCATCGTCCGTGCTCTGAACCCGTGACCAGGCCAAGCGACCGAACATAACTCAACATGGCGACATTGGCCTCCCGCTTCTGTGTGCGGGTAAGAGGATGTTGCTCGTCATAGCACTCGTACAGACTCTCGGCGGTGATGACATCGATGAATCGCCCGAGATAGGGGAAGATCGCGAGGTCCTTGGGGATTACCAGCTTGGCGGCGTCCGTCCACAGCAGCGGGCAGCGCTTCATGTATTGTTTCTTGTCTGCCGTTAGCCAGGCTGTCATGCGCTGGCCATCCGCGCGCAGCACCACGGTCTCCGGCACCCGGTCGTAGTGCGGCGTGACGTCCTTGCCGGGCTCCACAGGCAGGATGTCAGCGTATACATCATAAGTGGTGCTGAGGTACCCCAAAGCGTTGATGGCCTTCATATCCTCGGGGGTAACCCCGCGTCGAACTCCTTCCGAGGGGCTGGTGTGTTGGATCATCTTCGCAACGCCTGCCTCCTTGGTTTCGCTGGCAAACTTGAGGCTGGGGTCTCCCCAGAGGTCGGGAGCCCCAAACAGACGTGCGATATTGGGGTTCTTCTTCAGCTTTTCGGAAAACGGAACGACGACGCCGAGTTCCTTGGCATGGGCCCGATAGCGCTTGGCCAGCGCCACATACCCTCCCCGAGCAGCAAAGTGGAAGATCAACCGGCGCGGATACCGGAACTGACGTTTGCTCGCAGCCCAGAGGACACGGGGCGCCACGGTCCGGCGCCCGTTGCGCTCCACCGGCTGCATCTCGAATAGGGCGTCATCGGGAGTTGCGACGATCAACGCGTAGCCGAACCCTCGGTCGACATCGCACACCCCCAGCCAAGGCATATCGATGTTGTCGAGTGAAAAACGTTTCTTGGGAAACGGCTGCAAGTCGAGAGGGTACAGATGCCCATTGGAGTAGTCGGCGATTGCCAGCGCGGCCGATGGAGTGTCCAGCAGGAACGGATCGAGGAAATTCAGATTCTCGATTTGCGCAGAGCGGTCCGGCATGTCCGCTTCCGCGATGAGATCGGCGGTTGGGCCGGCAAGGGCGAGCTTTACTCGAACCAGATGGGCTCCCCCGCCGGCCGCCGGAAACTCGGCCTCGAAAGAGACACCTCTCTCCGGGCCGGCCAGAGCGCGCACGTTTCGGAACGTGGTTGTGACCCCTGGAGCAGCGGCCTGGCGCCACTCGTAATTCGCAGCCTTGTCCAGGACTGTGAGTTGTCCAACCGCGGGGGTGATGGTGACCCGAAGCGCACGGTTTTCCAGCGTCCAGGCACCGTCCCGCTGTTGAACTTGAGCGGCGGCGCCCGTCAAGCCGGCCACCGCAAAACAGACGAGCAGATTATGGAGTCGCATATTCCCTCCGAGCCGGTTGCGCGGGCCGGAACCGGCTCGCAACCGCGGCGCACAACATTCTGGCCACAATTCCCTTCTTGGCCTTGCGGCGGGCATCAGCATACCACAATCGGGGCGTCTTGGAGCCGTCGAAGCACGTCGAAGCGCTGTCGTCCGCTAGCATTCCATCCGGGCACCAACGCACTGATTCTATGGGCCCTCCCGATATGCGATCCTGAACGCCTATGCCCGCCTCAGCTGGCTGCTTCCTGAGCCTTGCTCAATTCTGCCGTTCCTTCGCCAAGTGCCGGTTGACCTCGGTCGGTTCATGCTCCGCTTCAGTCGACCCTGTGTCTGCGGTTCTCCGTGATGGTCACCCTCGGAATCACCGACGACGTGCGCTGGGCTGCAGGTCTCGGCGAGGGAGGCCGCCACAAGTGCACTGGGGCCCGGAGCTGTCCAAACCGTTTCGGTGAGTGTCGGCGGGAATCCGTGGTCGCCTCCTCCTCGCGCAGCCCCGCAGACCCACATTTGTCGCCAACGCACCGTTACATAACGTCTCTCCGCGCGGCGGATCCGGTTGTGGCTAAGGACAACGGATCTCAGGCGTGGCGGCGGACCCAAGTCGTTGAAAAGCATCCTTACCGATTTAATATGCACTTCGGGAATATGAAAATCCCCGGCGCAGGCTTCAGATTGGGTGGCTTCTGGCTGCTACTTTGCGGGAGCCGGTGGCGCCTGGCCTCCTCTTTGGCCCATGCTACCGGCACCGGGCAGGTTCGAACGCACGGCCAGGATCAGGTCATGCAACTGGCCCTCTTTGGCGCCACTGTAGTAGCCCACCCGTGTGCCGGGAGCGTAAAAGAACGCGTCGCCCGCCTTGACCGGGAAGCGCGCATCCTGCCCGTCGGCGCCCCTGCCGGCAACCAGTTCGCCTGAGCCACGCAACAGGAGGTAGATTTCCTCTTCCCTCGCGTGACTGTGGGGATTGTTGGTGCCTCCCGGCCAGAATTCCATGATGAAGAGGCTGGTCATCTCGCTGGCCGCGGACAGCCGATCGCGCGTGCTTTCCGTCGTGCCCATCAGCAGCTTGAACTGCGTAGTCGGGCCGTGCCCGCTCAGCACCTGAAGCGTCACGTCCGTGGAGGTCGAGAGCATTAACTTCGGTGTTGGAGCAACCTGCTTGCCGGCGGGGATCTTGTAGCCCATCACGATCACGCGAACCGGAGCGCTGGTGGCGTTCGCGATTCCGTGCTTCACGTTGATAGGCAGGTACATGAAATCGTCTTGCTTCACCGGGACCTTCTGGCCGTCATACAGCAGCGTCCCACTGCCCTCCAGGATGTAGTACATCTGCTCTTCGGCCGGGTAGCTGACAACTGCACTGGCGCCGCCGGGGCCCACCACAAGTTCGCCGTAGCGGGCGACACCCACGAGCTTGGAAGCGTCGGCGTCGCCGATCCCGAACAGCGGCTTGTAGGAGGCCGTTTTCGCCTTCACCGTCAGGTCGTCCGGTGCCGGCTTGGCATCGGAAATGGAGCGCCGCAGGAAGAACGGATCCGCGGCAAGAAGACAGGAAGCGGCCAGCAGGGCCGCGATCACAAGTCGCATAGAAGTCTTTGAAACACAGTTACGCATAGCGCCTCCCTCACGAATCAAAACCTCTCACATCCATTACATGTCTTGACCAGAATCCCTTATGGACCGCGGGTGGCTCTCAGCCATCTCCGGTCCTGTTGTGCTTGTCTACTCCTCCCGGGTCGTAACCCACTGACCTTCGGCGTTGAAGTGCGGATAGCCGGTGGTGCCTTGCGGCCTCGCCGTCACATTGTCCCAATCGGCGGTCGGTTCGAAGTAGCCGGGATAGCGGAGGTGCTCCTTCACCACAGGTTCGTTCAGCTCAATCCCCAGCCCTGGGGTGTCCGGCACGGTGATGTAGCCCTTGTCGATAATCGGCTTAGGAACTCCAGCAACCAGCTCCTGCCACCAGGACATGAAATCCGCGGCATGGCATTCCATGGCGAGGAAGCTCTCAACGGTAGCGACGGTGTGCACCGCACCCATGGTGCCCAACGGCGATCCGGCCATGTGAATCGCGGTAGGGATTCCGTATTGCCCGGCGTAGTCCGCAATCCGTTTGGTTTCGCGGCACTGTCCGGACGTTCCGGGGTCCGGATGGATGACGCTGATCGCATCGTTGTCGAGGAAGTTCTTGTATCCCTCCTCCAACCCGAAGAGGCTCTCGAAACCTCCCAGGGGCGTAGCAGTTGCGGCCTTGATCTGCTTGTACGCGCGCCAGTTCAAGGGCGCGTCTCCGCGGTTCAGGGTGTTGACCTGGAGTATGTCTTCGGCCCATGCGAGCCGGTAGGGCTCGAAGGCGCGAGCGTAGTTGATGGAGTCGTTGACATCCAGAGGACCGAAGTGATCGACGGCGAGCGGAGCGTCCCATCCGATAATGTCCCGGATTGCGGCAATATACTCGCAGAGCATCAGCAGGCCCTTTGCGGTGGCGACACCTCGCGAGTCCACCGCACCGGGCTTGTCCCCGATCAACTGCTGCGTCTGCAAATCCATCTTGAAGAAGGTGTAGCCGGAGGCCTTGCGCCGCTGCATGCGTTGCGCGTACACCTTGGGGTCCTTGGACGAGACAGTGTCGCAGTACATCCGGACCCGGTCGCGGTACTTGTCGCCCAGCAGTCGCCACACAGGCACCCCGAAGACCTTGCCCACAAGGTCGTGCAGCGCCAAATCCACGGCTGAGTAACCGCCCCCTTGGCGGCCGTGCCAGGCGTATGGCCGTATGGTGCGAAGGATACTGCTGATATTCAGCGGGTTGGCTCCAACGACGAACTGCTTCAGCATGAGGGCGCTATTCTTAGTGCCCGCATCTCGGACTTCTCCCAACCCATACACGCCTTGGTTGGTGTCCAGACGGATGATGGGGTAGTCGAAATTGGCAGCGACCGTCAGGGCTCGCATGTCGGTGATGCGGAGGTCACTGGGCGATGAGTACTTGTTGATGGCGCCGTAACGCACGTTCGCGCCACCCCGACCGCCCCCACCGCCGCCTCCGCGGGCCGCGCCGGCGGGAGCCGCACCGCCGGGAACCTGGCCGGCACCGCCCCTGCGTCCCTGGGCCTCAGCCGGCCCTTCTGTCATCTTGAAGATTGCACTCAATCCGGCCGCGCCGATAGCCTGCCGAACCGCGTTGCGGCGACTCAGTAGTCCCTTCTTGTTGTGCATGGCTTCAGGCCCTTTCCATCACGCGGACTTGAAACCTCCTTCCGCGTGCTCAGTGGTTAAACTCGACACGACCGGGGAAGGCTGAGCGCCACCCCCGGTCCTGAGAAAACTGCGAATACCTCAAAACTGAAAACGGCCGCTCAAGATCACTTGGCCGTTCTCTTGTGACATAGCGTTGTAGCTTCCGCCGGTCTGCAGGCCGAACTTGCCGAACGTCTCCGGGCTGCTGAAGTTCACGGTCGTGTTCGGCGTTGTCTGCATGAAGACCACGGGGATGTTGTTCCCATCCAGGCGTACGGTGAACTTGTACCGGTCCTTGATCGCCCAGCTCTTGGAGACCGACCACTGCTGCGAAAGGGTGAAGCGTCCCCTCTGGGTGCCCGCTCCCAGGGCGCCGTAGGTGAACTGAGCCGGGTAGGCGAAAGCCTTCATGTTGAAATACGGGTTCTGGGCGCTCTGCGGGAAGCGGGCTCCCATGCTCCAGTTAGCGACATTGACCTCATCGTTTGACAGGATCTGATTGGGCCGAGACGGACCTCCCGACAGGTACTTGGAGGGACTGCCCGAGAAGCTGAACGTGACCGGTGGCCCTGACTGCGGACTCAAGGTCGCGAGCACGTTCCAGCCGCCGATGATCTGGGTCAGCCAGCCGCCGGAGTTCAGAAACTTGCGGCCCTTGCCCACGGGCAGGTCGTACGCCCCTTGAAGGATGACCCGGTGCCGGGTGTCAAAACTGGTCACGGCTTTGGTCAGACGCCAGTTGTAATATTGCCAGCCGTCGCCGACGGTGCCCGCGAGGTTCTTGCTCCAGGTGTAATGCGCGTTCAGCGTCAGCCCGTCCGACGCGTAGCGTTTCTCAATTCGCGCGGTGAACGCGTGGTAGTTGTTGTGGCCTCCGTTCGTGAGGTAGGAGATTGTCCCGTACTGCGTGTAGGGCCTGTAGTTCTGCGTGGCCGCATACACCGCGTTGAGCAGCGTGAGGTCCGTCGAAGTGTAGTAGGAGTTAGCCAACTGGTTCATGTTGACATTGCTCGTCAGCCCAACGCCCGAAGAGCCCTGGTACATCACCTCGGTCATCCACGAGGGAGCCATCTGCGTCTGGACGCCCGCTGACCAATTCAGGATGTACGGCAGGCGCAGGTTGGAATCGATGAAGGTGGCGCCGCGACTGCTGTAGTTGGTGCCCAGGAACTGCGACGTGCCGTCGGGGTTGACAACAAAGTTGCGATTCGGAGGGCCCTGCGACAGATAGAACGCCGGGCGGGGATCGCCGGTTACCTGCTGCACCACCGCCGTGGCGGTGTAGTCCTGGAAGCCGGCGCTGGGCATCACATCCTGGGCAAGCATGCCAAAGGAGCCCCGAAACACCATCCTCGAGTTGAAGTTCCAGGCCATGCCAATGCGTGGCTGGAAGTTGTTGCGGTCGGTCTTGTAGACCCCGCCCTTGGGATGCGTGATCGCCCCCCATTTTGCCGGTCAGTGGATCGACCACGGTCGGGTCGAACTGCGACTGGTGATCCCACTTGTCGCGGAAGGGCGTCTCCAGACTGTAGCGCAATCCGAGATTCAGGGTAAGGTTCCGCCTCACCTTCCAGTCGTCCTGAATGTAGCCCGCATGGCTCCACCAGCGAGGGAGCCCATTCCAGATCGATTGCGTGTAAGTGGCCGAGCCTACCGCGCCCAGCAGGAAGGAGGCGAAACTGTTTCCCGTGTTGGGCGTGAATGGCAGCCCCGTGCCTCCCGTGCTGAAGCTATAGCTGCCCGACGGCAGAGTTTGGTCGACGTTGTTCTCCCGCGTGCGGATCAGCTCATAGCCGAACTTGATCGCATGCTTGCCGAACAGCTTGGTCACGTTGTCCTGGAAGGTGACGTCCTCGTTGATGGTCCGCGTCGAAACCGCCGGGGCCGATGCCGTACTGGCCAAAGCTGGGGAAGTTCTCCGGCCCCACGTTGGGGATGCCCCAGCTTCTGCGCCCACGCCCTGACCCACCGTGGGCGGGCTGGTGGTACTCACGCGCCGCCCAAAGCCCAGCCGCAACTCGTTCATTAGCGTGGGGGTGAAGGTGTGGTAGTCGGCGAAGGCCCAGTTTTGCTGGTCGATAGGGTTCGGCCGTCCGGGGCCAGTCGTGGGGTCCAGTAAGCGGTCGTTGATGTAAACGAGGATGCGGGCGGCGGGCTGGCGGTGCCGGTTCCACGAATTCCGGACGAAGAACTTGTTGTTCGGGCTGACCTGCTGGT
>CAWDER010000024.1:0-473984 GCA_963801345.1 Bryobacteraceae bacterium | reverse complement strand
GCGTCGAGACTCATCTCGACGCGAGACTTTCTTCCCCCTACTCCACCTCTTCGTATGGAGTCTCATCGGCGGCTTCCCCACTGCTATCCGCCAGACCATTGGTCTGTAGAGTGAGTCCCGACGCCCACAATTCTCGCAGAGAAATGGAGAACTCGAGGAGCCGGCGGAAACGCCTGCCCCGGTTGCCGCTACCGCAACGGCAGAGGCCGCTCACCAGGACTGAACGCCAGGCCGATGGTAACCCTGTGGTTGAGGCGGCGGAGATAGGCTTCGGATACATCGTACTTGCGCACATCGTACCGCGCTCGTCAAGTGGAGCCAGTCCTTCAGACGGTAGTTGGCGCCCGCTCCGCCCGAGTAGCTCTTATATTTACCCAGGTCTTGCGAGAGGCTGACGTAGGTGATGTACGCGGCCGAGAACCCGAAATTCAACCGCCGCAACCCCGTGTAGCTGTAACTGGCGCCCGAGCCCTGGGACCTCGAAGTCGTGTAGACCCCGTTACCGGCGGTCGGCTCGTTCCTGTAATCGATCGAGAAGACGGAGCGCCGGAAAGCCCGGCTCAGCTTCGCCCCCGAACTGGGGATGAAGTACGTGTCACGGAACACGACGACCCCGGACGACTGACCCAGAATGGCCGCGACGATCGGGTCGAAATCGACTGCGGACCAGACTCAGCATCGCCACCCGCGCCGCACCGGCACGCAAGCCCAGCTCCCAGCGGCGTCCCAGCCGGAAGGTGGCATTGAAACCCGCGGAGTGGATGTCCGACGAGCCAAAGGCCTTGGTGAACGCAGTATGCCCGAAGCTGTAGTCGGCGCCCAGGGTGATGCTCCGGTTCATTCGGTAGGACACATCCCCGCTGGCGTTCCAACCCGTGCTCCCGACCAGCGCGCCGCTCCGCCTGCGGACGATCGTCCCGCTTCCGCCAATGCCGAAAGACAACCGAGCGCTCTTCTGGAACCTCAGGTTGGCCATGCTGGACAGGTAAGTGGTCCTGGAGTCGAATAGCTCGTTCGCGGGCACCCCGGCAATAGCGGGATCGAAAGGCGCGTAGCCGCTGGCCAACCCGAAGCTGCGTGCGAACGAGCCGGCTGCCTCTCTTAGAACCAGCGTGGTCCGGCCCGGAAGCTGCACGCGTCACGCTGAGGCTGAGCATGTGGTCCGAGCCGTCGTAGTAGGAAGCCCTGGCATACTTCCGAAGGCTTCCCCGGTAGTCGATGCCCAGAACCGTGCGCCGCCACCGCTTGTATCCTATCGCTCCGAACCCGACCTCACCCCCAAAGTCGTCCGTCTGGGGGATCTTGCCCGTGGCATCCACCGAGACCGCGGTCAACCCCGTGTCGTACACGCCGCTCACTGACAGAAACGGCTTGATCGTAGGGAGACCTCCCCCGGTATCCGTCACCGCCGCCACTCCGCGGCTCAGGATGCTGGGACCCGGGTCTTCAGCGACTTGCGCGGCCGCCGTCACGGCGAACAGGACCACATAGAGCGCGATCGAGCGTCTCAAGCTCCCTCCCTTTGGGGATGCGCCGCTTCGATGCAGGCAGGCGATCTCAACACCCAGAGTCTCACGCGCCCCACCCAACCTGTCAAGTTCTCAACTTCTCCCGCCCTTCTCACGGTTGAAAGGATTCCTCCACCAACGACATTCATGGATGGAAAGGCAGTCTGTCGCACATAATGAATCTGGAGGCACTATGAAGCTATCCCCCCTGCTGGTCACCGCATTCCTGACGGCCGCGCTCGCCGCGGACCTTCCGGTTCGCCAGGTGGTCCTCTACAAGCACGGCGTCGGTTACTTCGAGCGCGTCGGTGACTTGCAGCCCGGCGAAGGCGCGCGGCTGGATTTCAAACCGTCGGAGATGAACGACGTCCTCAAATCGCTGATCGTCCAGGACCCCTCGGGAGGAAAGATCTCCGGCATCCGCTACGATTCCAGCGAGCCCCTGGCTCAAAAACTTGCGGCCTTCCCCTTCGCCCTGGGGCCCGGCGCGCCCCTCAGTTCGTTCCTGGACATGCTCAAAGGCGCCCGGCTGGACGCCAGCATTGGCGGTCAGGTCCTCACCGGCGTCATCGTCAGCGGACGGCAAACCCCCGCCACCGCGCAACAGCCGGAGCGGGAGTTGCTCACGCTGCTCCTCGATTCCGGCGACCTGCGCACCGTGGACCTGGCCTCCACCACCAGCCTGCAACTGCGCGACCCCGACCTGCAGGGGAAACTCAAGGAGTACCTCTCGCTGGTCAACCAGTCCCGCTCCACCGAGAAACGCGGCGTCTACATCGATTCCACCGGCCCCGGCCAGCGCAAGATCATTGCCAGCTACGTCGTTCCGATGCCGGTCTGGAAATCCGCCTACCGCCTGATTTTTGGCGACGCCGGGGCGGCTACCTTCGAGGGCTGGGCCATCGTCGATAACATCACCGGGGAGGATTGGACCAACGTGCGGCTGTCGGTCGTCTCAGGCCGTCCGGTCTCCTTCGTCAGCCAGCTCTACGAGCCGCGCTATGTCTCCCGTCCCTCGGCGGAACTGGAGGAGAATCGCGCGCAGGCCCCCACGGTCTATGGCGGTGTAATTGGAGGCATCGCAACCAACGAGATGGCCGTGCTCAAGGCCGGCGCGGCGGCTGGCGGCAACATGCGGTTCGACAGGGCCGCTGCGGCCCCTGCGCCGGCGATGGAGAGAGCCAAGGCCGAGCCCAGTTCCCTGGCTTCCACGGCCCTGGCCGAGGAGTTGGGAGAGTTGTTCGAATACAGTTTCCCCTCCGCGGTCACGGTCCGCAAGGGCGAATCCGCCATGCTCCCGTTCCTCCAGCAGAAGATCTCCGCGCGCAAACTGCTGATCTACTCCGACCCCTCTTCCGCCCACCCGCTGAACGCCGCCGAGCTCACCAATGACACCGGCAAGACCCTCGACGGCGGCCCCATCACGGTCTATGACAGCGGCGCCTACGGTGGCGAAGCGCTCATGGAAACGCTCAAAGCCACCGACAAGCGCATGATCAGCTACGCCGTCGACCTCGGCACCCGGATCACCACACAGTTCGGCTCCAAAAGCGACATCGTCCGCGAGATCCACTTCCGCCGCGGAGTGCTCACCGCCCGCCAGGCGGTCCAGGAGACCCGCACTTACACGGTGCGCAACGCCGATCAGAAGCCCAAGACGCTGATCATCGAACACGCCGCCCGCCCCGGCTACCAGTTGATGGACCTGAAACCCCTCGAGAAGACCGCCTCCGCCTATCGCTTCGAGGTCAAGCTCGCCGCGGGAGGCACGGCGGAGCTGCCGGTGAACGAGGAGCGGGTTTTCGATGCCAGCTACTCGATCGCCAACCTGACCCCTGACCTCCTCCTTACCTATGTCCAGAACAAAGCCTTGAGCGAACCCGCCCGCAAGCAACTGGAGGCCGTCGTCACCGCAAAGCGTTCCATCGCCGACAACGACGCGGCCATCACCCGGGCTACCCAGGAGTTCACCGACCTCACCCGCGACCAGGACCGCCTGCGGCAGAACATCGAGAGCCTGAACCGTGTCAGCGGCCAGCAGGAGCAGGTGCAGCAGTACGCGCGCCAACTGGCCACCCAGGAGACCCGTCTCGCTACGCTGCGCGACCGCCAGGCCGAACTCCGCAAGACCAAGGCTGCGTTAGAATCGGGACTCAACGCCTTGATCGAGAAGATGGACTTTTGAAGCTCGCCCTGATCGGCTTCGGAAATGTAGGACGCGCGCTGGCCCGCCTGCTGGAGGGCCAGCGCGCGGCTTTCCCATTTCAAATCGTGGCCATCCACACGGCGCGTCACGGTTCCGCCTTCGCTCCCGATGGCTTACCGCCCCTACCGGACTTCGGTCCACCGGCAGCTTCTATTGGCGATTTCCTCGACCGTGCGAAAGCCGATGTGATGGTCGAGTTGACCCCGCTCAATCCCGCTACCGGCGAGCCCGCCATCTCGCACCTTCGCGCCGCCTTCGGCCGCCGCATGCATGTGGTCACTGCCAACAAGGGCCCCATCGCGCACGCCTACGCCGCCCTGCGCGACGAGGCTCGGGAGGCGGGGATTGGCTTTCGATTTGAATCCACGGTGATGGACGGCGCCCCGGTCTTCAATCTGGTCCGCCGCACGTTGCCCGCCGTCCGCGTGCTGGGCTTCACTGGTGCCCTCAATTCGACATCGAAGATCGCCATCGAAGCCATGCGCCGGGGCCACAGCATGGAGGACGGGATCGAGGAGGCCCGCCGCATGGGCATCGCCGAAGCCGACGCCGCCTACGACATCGACGGCTGGGACTCGGCGGCGAAGACCGCGGCCCTTGCCAACGTGCTAATGGATGCACAGGTGACGCCGCAACAGGTGTCCACGCGGGGGATCCGCCGGCTAACGCCAGAGCGCCTGATGGAACTCGCTGAAAAACGGAAAACCGTCTGCCTGGTGAGCCGCGCCAGGCTCACCAGCACCGGAGTGAGCCTGCGAGTCCGCGCCGAAGTGATCGAAGAAACCGACATCCTGGCCGGGCTGCGTGGCACCTCGAACCTCCTGCTCCTCCACACCGACCTGATGGGAACCATAGGCACCCTCTCCGTAGCCCCCACCGTAAACCAAACCGCCTACGGAGTCTTCAGCGACCTGGCAGACCTCTGCTGACAACCGGGCAACCGGTCGCCGCTGCCGGTTCCCGTTCCACATCGGATCGATAGATCTCCCGATGCCTCAAAAAACTCATTCTTCAACCCTCCTCGTGCTTCACGCGGCCGGCTCGGCGCGCTGTCGTTCGAACTCTTCCGGCGAGCGGTAGCCCAGACTGGAGTGCAGCCGCTGCACGTTGTAGTAGCCGTCGATGAAGCCCGCCAGGTGCGCTTGGAGATCCTCCAGATCGGCGTAGTCGCCGCAGTAAATCTCCTCTTGTTTGAGCGTCTTCATAAAGCTCCCGCAGCGTGCGTTGTCCCAGGGATTGCCCGGCCGGCTCATGCTCCCCTGAATGCGATTCCGTTCCAGCACGCCGATGTATTCCGCGCTGGCGTACTGCACTCCGCGGTCGGAGTGATGGACCAGTCCCGGTGCTGGATGACGCACCTCGATCGCGCGTTCCAGCGCCGCCTTGCACAGTGACGCTTGCAGGTGCCGCTCCAGCGCCCAGCCCACCACTTTGCGTGACCAGGCATCCAGCACGACCGCCAGATAGACGAACTCGCGGCGCAGCCGGATGTAAGTGATGTCGGCCACCCACAGCTCGTCCGGCCCCTGTATCTGTAGGTGCGCGGCGTAGTTGGAGTACACCGGCAGTACGTGCCCGCTCTCGGTCGTCACCACGAATTTGCGTTTCCTCAGAGCCAGCAAATTGTCTTGCTTCATCAGCCGCAGCACGCGCTTGTGGTTCACCGCAAAGCCCGCGTAACGCAGCGCCACCGTCACCCGCCGGTAGCCGTAGCGCCGATGCTCGACACAAATGCGCTGCATCTGTTCGCGCAACTCCATCGCACTGTCCTGGGGCGCCCTGCGCCGAAGCCAGCGGTAAAACGTCGCCCGGTTAAGCGTCGCCAGGGCACACATCTCGGCCACACCCGGTTCGCCTTGCCGTCGCATCAGCGTTTCGATTTGGGCGAAGACGCTGCGCTCGAACTCACGCCGCTCGCCTGGCGTAGTTCCTCGATGCGCTGCAAGGCACCCTCGAAAAAACGGTTCTCCAGCGTCAGGCGCCCGACCAACCCTTCCAACTCGCGTATGCGCTCTGCGCCGCCGGGATCCCCGGCCTTCGGATCGGTCGGCGTCCGCGCCGGCCGCCCCATCGTGCGCAGAGGGCGGCCCTGTTCAACCAATTGCTTCCATTCGTACAGCAGCTTGCGCCGCACCCGCAGCTCGCTGGCAAGCGCGCTCACGTTCTCGCCTGCCCTCATCCGTTCCACCGCCCGCAACTTGAACGCCGGGCTATGCACGCGGGGTCCCCTGGTCTGCCCCATATGTCAGTCCTCCATTCGCTGAGAACTGTCACTCATTATCCTGTCTCAAAAATGGGGTTCACTCCAACACTCAAACCCCAAATTCCACGTGCGATAGAATGAACTGGAAGCGGCGAGCGGCCAAGCCAGGACAGGCATCGTGCAACCAAACGACATCATCGTCAAGGATCAGGACATCCTCGGTGGGACTCCGGTCTTCCGAGGCACCCGTGTTCCGTTTCAGGCGTTATTAGACTACCTGGAAGGCGGGCAGACTCTTGACGTGTTTATGAACGATTTCCCGACTGTCACAAAGGACGCGGCGGTTGAGGCGCTCGAACTGGCGAAATCGCTCCTTGTCGGCCAATTGGGATGAAGATTCTGCTTGGCGTGTCGATCGAGCATGAGCTCGACCCGTCCAGGCGAAGTGAGACGGGTTGGCGATTAGAGACTGTGGCGCGATAGGTCCTGCCGGCCCACCGCCAAACCCTCCCGCCCAAGGTGATTTCGTTGCAGTAGAAGAGGATGAATTCCCATGATCGAATGCGTTGACAAGGAAGACGTATCGCCGATTTGCCCCCATTGCGGTGATCCGATCCGGGAGGTGTGGTGCCGCGAAGTCAGCAGCTACTTCGGGAAGCGCTACATCTACTTCTGCCCCGCGTGCCGGAAGGTGCTCAGCATCTCCCACCGCAAGGGCTTCTGGATGGGGTAGAAGTCCGCACGGAATGGAATCACGCCCATCCTGGACGGTCATTCTGCCCCGTTTTCAGCCACTTGCGCGGAAACAAGCCCGGAATCCGTTGACGCGCGGGGTACACTCTGAACAGGAGGCTGTTGTTCGGATGGGGGCCCAGAACGGCAGCCGAAACGAAAAAGTGCCGAACCAAGCCATTTTCGCCCAAGCCGTCTGAATTCAATAATTTAGGCCGATGTTTTCAGGGGACTGCTGCGGCCCTGCGAGATGCCCTGAGAAATCCCGGCCGCGCGAGGCACCATCTGAACTTAGGAGTGTCGTCGTGTGCGCCGATCCGCCAACCTCGGCACTCCGCCGATCTATGCTCGATACGGTCATTGCCCAGGAAGAGACCCTTCACTGGCTCGCGCTCCGGTTGATTCCCGGCCTAGGCTCCAGAACCACGAGCCAACTGGTCGAACGGTTTCGCACCCCGCAGGCCATCTTCCGAGCCCCTCGGTCGGAACTGGAGGCCGCCGGGGTCTCTCCCGGCGTCGCGCAAAGCATCGCCAGCGGCTGCACTTTCGATGACGCCGTGGGTCAGCAGGAAAAAATGCTGGAGCACGGGACTGCGTTGGTCGCGCTCTCCGATCCGCGCTACCCCGCCAAGCTGCGGGAGATCTTCGATCCGCCAGTGGTGCTCTTCACCCGCGGCCGGATCGAACTGCTGGCGTCGGTAATGCTCGGCGTCGTCGGCACTCGCCGCCCGACGCCTTACGGCACCGCCGTGGCCGAGAGGCTGACTGCAGATCTTGCGCGGGCTGGCCTGACGATTGTGAGCGGGATGGCGCGTGGAATCGACACCTCGGCCCACAAGGGAGCGCTCTCGGTCGGCGGCGACACGGTGGCCGTTTTTGGCTGCGGCGTGGACCTGGTGTATCCTTCGGAAAACCGGAAGCTGGCGGCGGAACTGGAACAAAAGGGTCTGGTAGTGTCGGAATTCCCCATGGGCGCGCCGGCCTACCCGCAGAACTTCCCGATCCGTAACCGCATCATCAGCGGCATGAGCGCGGGCGTGCTGGTGGTGGAAGGAGCGCAGTACAGCGGATCGGCGATTACCGCGCGCCTGGCGCTGGACCAGGGCCGCGAATTGTACGCCGTGCCGGGGAATGTTACGTCGAAGATGAGCTGGGGCCCCAACCTGCTGATCAAACAGGGCGCCAAGCTCGTTCAGGAGTGGAACGACGTCATTGCGGAGCTGCCGCACCGGGAGCGGCAGCGCCTGATTGAGGCCGGACGCGACCGGATTCTCGGCGGCGCGGACGCCGCGGCTAAGGCAACCGGGGGGCTCGAGCAGCAGAATCTGCCTCTGGGGCCGTCCGCCGAGATTGGCCGCAAGCTATTGGCGTTATTGAAGATAGATGCGAACACGCACATCGACGGGCTGCTCGGGCAGACGGAAGACTGCTCTCCCTCCGAGGTGATTGCTGCGCTGTTCGAGCTGGAGATGCTAGGGTTAATAAGGCAGTTGCCGGGCAGAAATTTTGTGAAAGTGTGGTGACGAAGCCCGTTTTGGGCCGCCACCAGGCACATAGGCAAATAGGAACAATGGGCAAATCTCTCGTGATCGTCGAGTCTCCCGCGAAGGCGAAGACGATCGGCAAATACCTAGGAAACACGTACACGGTGAAGGCCTCCCTCGGCCATGTCAAGGACCTCCCCAAGAAGGATCTGGCGGTCGACGTGGACAAGGGCTTCGAGCCAACCTATCAGATCATTGAAGGCAAGAAGAAGCTGATCCAGGAGTTGAAGAAGTCGGCCAGCGGAATGGAAAACGTCTACCTGGCGGCCGATCCGGACCGCGAGGGCGAGGCCATCTGCGCGCACCTGGCCGAGGAGCTGCAAGGCAAGAAGAACAGCGGCCCGCGGATCTACCGCGTGATGTTCAACGAGATCACCAAGACCGCCATCCAGCGGGCCTTCGAGCACCCCGTCGAGGTCAATCAGGGTCTGGTGGATGCCCAGCAGGCCCGCCGCGTGCTGGACCGGCTGGTGGGCTACAAGATTTCGCCCTTGCTGTGGGACAAAGTCCGGCGCGGCTTGTCCGCCGGCCGTGTCCAAACGGTCGCGCTGCGCCTGATCGTCGATCGCGAACGCGAGATCCGCGCGTTCCAGAAGCAGGAATACTGGACCATCGACGCCAGCCTTGGCGCGAAGAAGCCCCCCGTGATCGTCGCGCGCTTGATTCGGAAGAACGACGCGGCGCTGGAAATCCCCGACCAGGCGGCGGCGGACGCGCTGGTGGCGGCGCTCGATGGCGCCAGCTACACCGTGAAGTCCGTCGAGACCCGCGAGAAGAAGCGCAACCCGGTTGCGTCGTTCATCACCTCCACCTTGCAGCAGGAGGCCAGCCGGAAGCTGCGTTTCAGCGTCAAACGGACCATGATGCTGGCCCAGCGGCTCTACGAAGGCGTGGAGCTGGGCGGCGAGGGGTCCGTGGGCCTCATTACCTACATGCGCACGGACTCGACCCGGGTTTCCGCCGATGCGCTCCAGGAAGCGCGCGACTTGATCGCCCAGCGCTTTGGCCCGCAGTACCTGCCTCCATCCGCCAACGTCTACAAAGGGAGGAAGGACGCGCAGGACGCCCACGAGGCCATCCGGCCCACCTCGGTGGCGCACACGCCGGAATCCGTCCAGCAGTTCCTCGGGGAGGACGAACTGAAGCTTTACCGGCTCATCTGGATGCGCTTCGTCGCCTCGCAGATGATGCCCGCGCTATTCGACCAGACCACCCTCGACATCACCGCGCCGGGCAAAGACGGCGCCGTCTACACGCTCCGCGAGACCGGCAGCGTACCGAAGTTCGACGGCTTCCTCGCCGTCTACGAAGAGGGCAAGGACCAGAAGGACGAAGAGGACGAGGAACTCAAACACAGGCTCCCGCTGGTTGCCGAGGGAGAAAGCCTGAAGTTCAAGTCGCTCCAGCCCGAACAGCATTTCACCGAGCCTCCGCCGCGCTTTTCGGAAGCTACCCTGGTCAAGGAACTGGAAGCCGACGGCGTCGGCCGGCCTTCCACCTACGCCGCCATCCTGTCCACGATTCAGGAGCGAGAGTACGTAAACAAGCAGGGCGGGCGCTTCATCCCCACCGAGCTTGGCATGGTGGTGACCGATCTCCTGATCGAGAGCTTCGGCGACATCTTCGACGTCACCTATACCGCCCGCATGGAGGATGCCCTGGATGAAATCGAAGAGGGCAAGCTGAACTGGCGCGTGGCGCTCGGCGAATTTTACGAGAAGTTCAGCGCCGACCTTACGCAAGCCGAAGAGCACATGACTAACATCAAGCGGATGGAGAAACCCACCGACTTGATTTGCGATAAGTGCGGTAAGCCGATGGTGATCAAGTGGGGCAAGCATGGGAGCTTCATCGCCTGCACCGGCTACCCCGAATGCACCAGCACGCGCGAGTTGAACGTCGACCTGCCCGACGTCGATAAGGCCGACCTCACCGAGCAGGGAGACGAGGAGTATTGCCAGAACTGCGGCCGCCCGATGGTCCTGAAGAAGGGCCGCTTCGGGCAGTTCTTCGCCTGCACCGGATATCCCGACTGCAAGACCACCAAGCCCGTCGGCGGCGAGCAGAAGAAGGCGGACGTGCCGCTCGAGGAGAAGTGCCCTCAGTGCGGGCACAACCTGGTGCTGAAGAGCGGCCGCTTCGGCGAGTTCACCGCTTGTGGCAATTATCCGACGTGTAAGTATGTCAAGCAGAAAACCATCGGCGTCATTTGTCCCACCTGTAACAAGGGCGACCTGATCGAGCGCCGCTCCAAGCGCGGCAAGACCTTCTACGGATGCAACCGCTATCCGGACTGCGATTTCGTCGCCTGGGCCAAACCCATCGCCGAAGCCTGTCCGAAGTGCGGCGGCCCCTACCTGGTCGAGAAGTGGCTGAAGGCGGGCGCCGTGCTCCAGTGCCCCAACGCCGAGTGTAAGTACAAGCGAGTCCTCGAGCCCGTGGCGCAGTAAGGCCAGACTCCCGTCTTTGTAGCGCACGCGCCCACGCGTGCCGCGTCGAGACTCATCTCGACGCTCGGGTGTTGATTGCCCTACCGCAGGCTCTCGATCAAGCTGTAGATCGGCCGCAGGCTGGGATATAGCGCCCGGTACACTTCATAGCCGCGCCGGTATAACTGTGCTTCGTGCGGGCGGGGCAGCACCGAATCCACTTCCCTGATCGACGCGCGACAGGCTTCGGGCACCGTGGCATAGACTCCCGTGCCGGCCTGCGCCAGGATCGCCGCGCCGTACGCGGACCCTTCCTGCGAGGCCAGCGTCACCACGCGTTTGCCGAACACGTCGGCGAACAGTTGCCGCCAGAAGACGCTGCGCGCCCCTCCGCCGGACAAGCGGATGACGTCCACCGGCACGCCCATGTGGTCGATGAGATCCAGGCAGTCCTTCTGGCTGTAGCAGACGCCTTCGAGCAGCGCGCGGATCATGTCGGCGCGGGTGTGCTTCGCCGTCAGGCCCACCCAGGCCGCGCGCGCCGTCGAGTCCAGGTGAGGCGTGCGTTCTCCCATGAGATACGGCAGCCAGAACAGCCCCTGCGCGCCGACCGGCGAATTGGCGGCTTCGGCGGTGAGCGCGTCGTAATCCGTGCCGGGAGCGAGTTGGTTGCGGAACCACTGCAAGCTGAGGCCCGCGCCCTGCGTGACGCCCATGACGTGCCAGGCGCCCTTCACCGCGTGGCAGAAGGTGTGGACGCGGCCGGCGGGGTCGTAGCTCGGCTTGTCCATGTGCGCGAAGACCACGCCGGAAGTGCCCAGCGTGCAGGACAACGCGCCGGGCTCGACGATCCCGTTGCCCACGGCGCTCGCCGCCTGGTCGCCGCCCCCGCCCACGACGGGCGTGCCTTCTTTCAGGCCGGTCAGTTCAGCCGCGCGCGCCGAGATGGTTCCGGAGACCTCCGTCGATTCGTAGACCCGCGGCAGCAGCGAACGGTCCAGGTTCAGCCGGTCGAGCATCTGGTGCGACCAGCGCCGCATCACCACGTCGAACAGCGACGTGCCCGAGGCGTCGGAAACCTCCGTGGCGTACTCCCCGGTCAGCTCGAAGCGAATGTAGTCCTTCGGAAGAAGCACCTTGCGCGCGCGGGCGAACGACTGCGGCTCGTTGTCCCGAACCCACAGCAGCTTCGGCAGCGTGAACCCTGTAAGCACGGGGTTGGCCGTGTAGGTGAGGATGTTGTCCTTGCCCACGATCCGGTTGATCGAGTCCACCTGCGCCTGGCTGCGCTGGTCGCACCAGATCAAGGCGGGACGGATCACGGCGTTGTTCTCGTCGAGCAGCACCAGCCCGTGCATCTGGCCCGAGAGGCCCACGCCCTTGACCTGACTTCCCTTGACCTTGGCCTCGGCCAGGACACCCTGGATGGCTTTCTGCGCGGCCTGCCACCAGTCCTCGGGGCGCTGCTCCGCCCAGAGGGGCTTCTCCATGCGCATGTCCTCGTGCGGCGCGGTGAACCCCGCCTTGCACGTGCCCTTCTCATCCACCAGCAACGCGCGTGTGCCGCCGGTCCCGATATCGATGCCTAACCAGTACATTGGATTCTCACTTTGCGAGGAAGGGAAGGCGCGCCGCGCCGTACAGGCCGGCGTCGCTCCCGAGAGTGGCCTTCTCGATTCGCGTCTTGGAATTGCGGAAGGTGAACGAGCGCTTGCCGACTTCGTCGAACATAGCCGGTGCGAACAGATCCCAAGCCGCCAGCACTCCACCGCTCAAGAGGTACAGCGGGAAGTTGAAGATCTGGACGTAACGCGGCCAGGCCGATCCCGAGCGCGCGCCCCATGTACTCGAAGATGCGCTTGGCTGGCTCGTTGCCGCCGATGGCCAGCTTGTAGACATCCTCGGACGTCAAGTTGTCGCCCAGGCTGAGGTGCCGCGCCATTGGTCGAGATGGCCGTGGCCGAGGCGTGCTTCTCGAGGCAGCCGGTGTTGCCGCAAGCGCAAGGGGTCCCGGTGGGATCCACCGTGACGTGGCCCAACTCCGCCGCCATGCCCAGATAGCCGTGCAGGACCTTTCCATCCGAGATGATGCCGCCGCCGATGCCGGTGCCGAGCGTGAGCAGCACCAGGTCGTTGACGTCGCGCCCCGCGCCCATCCACTTCTCGCCGAGCGCCGCGGCGTTGGCGTCGTTCTCCAGAATCACGGGGGTCTTCAGGCGGTCCTGAAACGTGTCTCGCGCCGGGAAGTTCTCGAAGGGGGGAATGTTCGGCGAACTCACGATGACCCCCGTCTCCATCACGATGAAGCCCGGCAAGGCCACGCCGATGCCCGCCAGTTCGTCGCCCGCGCGGGCGGCGCGCAATCTCGAAATGGCGGAGACGATCTCGCCCACGATGGCCTCGCGGCCCCCCATGGGGTTGGTGGTGCCGGAAACCTTCTCGAGCAGCTTGCCAGAGCCGTCAATCGCCGCGGCCCGATAATTGGTGCCGCCGAGGTCCACGCCAATCGAGTATTGAGTCATAGAAACCGAATCATAACAGAGATCGCAGCCACAGCACACGCGGATGGCTAGGGCTTGGCCGGCTGCTCGGTGGTCTTGTCCGCCGGCAGCGGCTCGGGAGTCTCGAAGGTGATCGAGGCCTCCGCCGAGAACCTGCGGTACATGCGGAATTCGACTTCGTTCTTGGTAAGGATTCTGCCCTGCCGCATGTGCATCTCCGCGCGCAGAGGGAGCACGTACTCCTGATCGCCGACCTTGGCGAGATCGTAGTCGAGCATGTTGGAGGCGGCCGAAATGGGGAAGCCAGTCGGCAGGTCCTGCGCCTCCAGCGTAATGCGGCTGACCATGCCGGAGTCGCGGTCCACATAGATCAGGCCGTGGTAGGCGGGCTTGGTGCGGTCGCTCTCCTGATAGATCAGCCACCACTGCGAATGTGGCTGGTCCACGCGATAGCTAAACACGTGCATGCGGCGGCCCCGCAGCGTGGCCCACCTCTCCCACTGGAAGGTGGCCTCGGTGTTGGGGTCGAAGATCTCGCGCATCATGCTTCCGAACTCCCCCGTGGAGGTGGCCCCCCCGACTTTCTGAAAGGGCACTTCCGTGTAGGACCCGTTGACGCCGACGAGCTTGTAGTCCTCCTTCTGCTCGAAGTAGCTCAAGCGAGCGGTCAGGGTGTCCTCGCTCTGCCAGAATTCGAGACCCGTGGGATCGACGTAGCGGCGCGTCACCTGGGTGCAGATGAAGTTGGGCAACTGCTTCGTGTAGTTCATCGCATACTGGCGAGTGGCTTGAATGATCTTCCTCCACTCGGCGGCGGATGGCGGCGGAATCTCGGGGGGTGGCGTGAGGTTGGGCGCGGGCAAGGCCGGGAGGGCCTTGGAAGCCTCCTGCAAGGCGCGCAGGGCCTCGACGGTCCGCGGGCCGGCGCCGGCGGCCTGCAACTCGATGATGACCCGCTCGTCGAGGCTGTTGCGCAGCTTCACGGTACGCAGGTAGGCCGCCACATCGCGGTCGGGATGCTTCAGCTCGATCGAGGATCGCACAAAGGACTCGATCTGTGGGATGGTCAAGGGGGCCTGGCTCCAGGCCAGGACCGCCGTCAGGAGCGCAAGCGCAACGAGCCGCCTCATGACCCTATCTTCTCAAGTTGCAGGGTGATGGTGCCAATGTAGAACTGCAAGCGGACCTGAATCTGCACGGGAAGGCGCCGGTCGTCGTCGGTGAGCCAGACGTACAGGACGCCCGAACGGCCGAATAGGACGCCGTTGAACAGGAAGGCTTCGTAGCGGACGGTGTTGAACTTCCCTGCCGGCGTCGTAACGGTCTCGCGTTTCTGAGCCTCCACGCGCGCCATGATGCTCTTCTTCCCGTCGCTGACGGGGACGTCCACGCTTCTCCCGACGGGGATGCTCAGCGTCCGCATGAAATACAGGCCGCCGACGACGTCGTGGACGCAGGCCGGCGTGTCGATCTCGCGGACGAGCACTTCGGTGTTCTTCTTAACGTCGCGCTCCAGGTAGTTGGCCTTGCGGCGTTGGGAGTCGTAAGTCACCTTGGTCTCGCGGAAGCGCGACCCTTCCTTGGACGTGAGCATGGTGCTGGCGGCGCAGAGGTCCTTGCCGAGCTGGGCAACGTAAAGGTCCTCCAGCGGGTAGAAGCGTCGAAACCAGCCCCGTCGACCGCACTTGAAGCCGCGCCTCCCGGCCGCCGCCGGAGTCCTTGATCTGGAGCTCGACGGTTGCCGCGCGAATCAGACGCCACTCGGCCGCATACTGGAGCGACTCGCTGCCGGCGAGCGCCGGGGTGTTGGCCTGGCGCGATTGCGAGGGCACCAACAGCAGCAGCGCCAGCGTCAGAGAAAAAGCCCGCATTCAAACTCGAGTGTCTCAGAGATGAAAAGCGGCGGAAAGCCGCGACTCACCGCCGCTTCGGCGCGGATGATTCCGCCAGCGAGAACTGGAGCTTGCGCTCGACGGCGTCGATGCGGTCCAGGCGGACGCGGACGGTGTCGCCGATGGAGAAGGCGCGGCGGGTGCGCTCGCCGGTGATCTTGCGGGTGTTCTCGCTGTAGTTGTAGCGGTCGCCGGTCAGGGTGTCGATGGGGACCAGCCCCTCGATGAACAGGTTCGCCAGCTCGACGAAGAAGCCGAACTTCGTGGTGCTGATGATGAGCGCGTCGAAGTCCTCGCCGACCCGGTCGGCCATGAACTTCACCTTCTTCCACTCGACCAGCTCGCGCTCGGCGTCGGCGGCGCGGCGCTCGGTGGAGGAGCAGTCGTCGCAGATGCGCCCGAGGTCCATGACGCGGGGCGGGGCGCCGGCGTCCAGCGTGGCCGAGAGGATGCGGTGGACGATCAGATCGGGGTAGCGCCGGATGGGCGAGGTGAAGTGGGTGTAGCAAGGCGCGGCGAGGGCGAAGTGGCCGGTGTTCTCCGGGCTGTAGCGCGCCTGTTTGAGCGAGCGTAACATCAAGTAACTCAGGATGCGTTCCTCGGGCTTGCCTTCGATCTTGGCCACTAAGTTCTGGTAGTGGCGCGGCGAGATGCGCAGACGCTCGTCGGCGAGGACGATGTCCTTGCGGACTTTGCGCCCGTCGCGCTTGCGGTCGACGACGGGGAAGCGCTTCACGGGCATCGAGCCCAGGCCGAGCGAATATCCGAAGCTGGTGGCGATGTCCTCGAACTCCAGGACGCGCTGCGGGGCGGGCTGCTCGTGGATGCGGAAGATGGAAGGGATGCCGTTGGTTTCCAGATGCGAGGCGACCGCCTCGTTGGCGGCCAGCATGAGCTCCTCGATGAGGCGATGGGCGAAGTTGCGGGGGGCGCGGGTGACGCCGGTCATCTCGCCCCACTCGTCGAATTCGATCAGGGGCTCGGGGAGGTCGAAGTCGATGGAGCCGCGCTTGACGCGCTTGCGGTTGAGGATCTGGGCCAGGTCGCGCATGTGCTCGATGCGGGCGGTGAGGTAGCCGAGGCGCTCGCGCTCCGCGGGGTCGCCTTCCAGGAACAGGTGTACGGCGGTGTAGGTGAGGCGCTCCGCGCTGCGGATGATGCCGCGGGTGAACTGCTGCGAGACGATGTCGCCGTGGTGGTCGATTTCGAGCAGGGCGGAAAGCACCAGGCGGTCCACTTTGGGCTTGAGCGAGCAGATTTCGGTGGAGAGCTCCAGGGGGAGCATGGGGACGGCGCGGTCGGGGAAGTAGACGCTGGTGCCGCGCAGGGCGGCTTCGCGATCGATGGGCGTGCCGGGGCGCACGTAGTGGCTGACGTCGGCGATGTGGACCTGGAGCGCGTAGTGGCCGTTGGGGAGCAGGTCCGCCCAGACGGCGTCGTCGAAGTCGCGCGCGGTTTCGCCGTCGATGGTGACGATGTCGAGCGCGCGGAAATCGGCGCGGGCGGCGATTTCGCGGGCGGGAATGGCGGCGTCGAGCCGCGCGGCCTGCTCGATCACTTCGGGCGGAAAGCGGTGGGGCAGGTGGTGCTTGCGGATGACGATTTCGACGTCCACGCCGAAGTCGTCGGGGTGGCCGATGATCTCGATGACGCGGCCCGATCCGCGCTCGCGGCCCTGCGGGAACTCGAGGATTTCGACATCCACGATCATGCCGTCGAGTTCTTCGGGCGAGAGGGGCTCGGCGGGGACGGCGCCGATGCGGTCCTGGGAAGGCGCGGACGGGACTTCGAGCCCTGCGGGGATTTCGATCCAGGCCGTGATGCGGTCGTCATGGGGGATGACGACGTTGCTGCCGCGGCGCGCGCGAAACTCGCCGACGACGGTGGTGTGCGCGCGTTTGAGGATCTTGAGGATGCTGCCCTCGGCGCGGCCGGTGGAATCCGCGCGGGTGATGCGGATCAGCACGCGGTCGCCGTGCATGGCCTCCGAGGCGGAGGAAGGGGAGAGGTAGATGTCGCCCTGGACGCCTTCGATGGGGCGATCGGGGATGACGAAGCCGAAGCCATCGCGGTGCATGCTGAGGCGGCCGGAGACGAACTCGCGGGTGTGGGCGGCGGAGACGTAGAAGCCGGGCTTGAGTTCGATAAGTTCGCCGCGGGCGGTGAGGCGGTCGAGGGCGGCTTCGAGTTGGTCCCGCATGGGTCCGCGCACGCCGAATTCGCGGATGAGTTGCTTGGTGGAAGCCCGCGCGTGCGGCAGGCGCCGGACGTGCTCGAGCAGAACGGATTCGGAAAGCGTGGTGTCGCGTTTCATGAGGGCTCGTGCAGTGCAGCGTTGGGGGTCAGCGTGACGACGGTTAGCAGACTCATTTGTAGGGGCCGTTGGAGGCAAGAATCTGAGAAATCACGCGGCCGGAGTGACCTCGACTTCTCCTGAGAAACTGGATGGCGTCGGGATGGGGATACCCTCCTCACGCATTCCCTCGACGTGTAATTCGACAGCTTCCTCGATCAGCCGCTCGACCTCCTCACGGGTGTCGCCGACGGAGATCACGCCCGGGAGGTCGGGGACGTACGCACCCCACGAGGAGGGGCCGCGTTCAAAGATCACTGTGTATTTCACTGAGCGTCCTCCTGTTCGAGCCCTGCGCTCTTGAGAATCGACTTCAGGGTCCCGATGGGGACATCCTTGCCGGGATGTCCTGCTACCGTCACGACCCTCGGTCTGTCGGGATGTTTGAATTGGCGGTGGCTTCCCTCACCGCCTTCAGCCGCCACCCTCTTGACTCCAAGAATCGAATCAGGTCGCGAACCTTCACCACTCCAAAGATACCGCAACCGCAGTTTGACTGGCCGAGAGTCGAGATCCAGCATCCCTATCGCGACCCGTTGTGGGCTCCAGACCACGAGCACCCAATTACTGCGCGCGTTCGAGGCGGCCGCCTTCGCGGTGGTCGGCGCGCAGGAGCAGGACAGAGAAGATCAGGCCGCACAGGCCGAGCGTAGCGAACATGATCTGGCTGGACGTGTAGCCGTGCGTGGCGTCGCGCAAGGATCCGTTCGCGTAGGGGAACGCCAGCAGGCCGATGTTTTGGATTGCCGTCATCAACCCGAATGCCGTCCCGACACGCCGCTCATCGACAATCAGCGGCACCGACGGCCAGACGCAGGCGGGGACCAGCACGAACGCGGCGCCCAGCACGATCATCGGGATCAACGGCTGCATGGAGCTGAGTCCCAGCAGGAGGTGAGCCGGAATCATGAGCAGCGATCCCAATACCATCAGGCTGGCCCTCCGTCCGATGCGATCCACCAAACTGCCCGCGAACGGCGCCAGGAACATCGACGCCGCGATGATGATCGATGTGGTCCCCTGCGCGGTGCTGAACATGTGCGTGAAGTTATAGAATATGCCCGCGAAGAAGCCCAAGCCCTCTCCCGACGCCATCGGCAGGCCCCACTTACTGTGGAAGAAGTCCGTGGAGAGCGCGGTGAAGGGGAAAATTGCGGAGTAGAACGTTACGCAGATCATGACCGCGTACCAATAGGATGCGCGGAACTTTCCGATATCGCTCCACTTAATCTTGTCGCCGGAGCCGGCTTCGGGCAGATGGAGCACCGGCTCGGCGTGGCGGTCCATCAGCGTGTAGATCCAGTTGGCGACCAAACTCGCGACGCACAGTGCGGCGGCGATCCAGAGTGCGCCGCGAAAACCGTAGCGGGTCGCTAGGAGTTCCTCGGTGTTGAAGGAGAACAAGGTGCCCAGGCGGCTGATGGTCAGCGTAATGCCGAAAGCCAGCGCGAGTTCCTTGCCTTTGAACCAACGCGCGGTGATGGCGCTCTGCGCCACGATCATCGATTCCGAGCCAACCCCGAAGAGGATGCGGCCCAGATACATGACCGTCAGGCTGGGCGCGCTCGCGACGATGGCCGCGCCGGCGACCACCAAGGTCGAGAAGATGAGGCTGGCGCGGCGGACGCCCACGCGATCGATGAGGAAGCCGCCGGCGAGCACGGCGAAGACCGCGGCGAGGCTGTACATGGAGTACATGGCTCCGATGGCCGCGCGGTCCGTGTCGAACACCTTGATGAGAGTGGTCTCGATGGCGCCGACGCTGTCGTAGGCGAAGTAGCTGCCAAACGCCATCAGCGCCGCGAAGGCCAGGATGGTGAATCGGTACGGCTTGGCCGTGGGGTGGAAATAGCCGGAATTTGTTGGCGTCACGGGATGTCCGGAGTATACAACAGGCCAAGCGGCGTGCGCTGATATATGATGGACCTGCTATGCGTGGATTGATTGGCCTGTGCGCGATTGCCACGATTGCCGGGGGCCTGATGGTTGCGGCCGACGACGCGCGCCCGCCCGGGAACTTGGTGTTCCCCTCCAAGGCGGGCGACATCCCGGCGCCCAGCCCGCACCGACGGCATTAGGGGCGGGGCGGCGTCGTGCGGTCCTCCTCAGTGGAGCGGTAGAATGCCGGCAGGAGACTGCCATGGCCATGCCGGACAATCAGCACGCCCACCATTTGCTCGACCAGCTCGGCCCCGGTCAGCTCGCCGCTGTGGTCCATCTGCTGGAATCCATGGTCTCACCTGACGAGGATGGGGTCACTGTGAGCAGAGCCGAACGTAAGGCCATCGCCGAAGCCGATGAATGGCTCAAGAGCAACGGTCCGATTCCGCATGAGGAAATTCTCGCAGAATTCGGCCTGACCTTGGCCGACTGGGAAAAGATGGGCAAGGAGCCGCTGCCGGAAGTAACACCCCGCCGCAATGGCTAAGCGCATCGTCTGGACCGAACAAGCTAAAGCCGACGTTCGCGGCATTGAGCAGTCCATCGCCCTGCAGATCCTCAAGACGCTGGCTCGCTATGTCCAGATCGGCGAGGGCAATGGATCGCAAGGAGGCCTACCGCTGACGAACTATGGATTGCCGCGATCGGTGACGCGGAGGTTGAGCTACTCTCTCCTCTCCTCCCAAGACCAGATAGACTTCTTGTTGGGACTGAATATCTGAGCCTGCCCCTTCCGGCGGCCGTGCTACACTGAAGGCAAGTGCGGCACTGGGCTCTTCATATCGTGGTTGCCGGTTTCCTCGTTTTGAGTACGGCGTGGGGCGCGTGTGCCCTGTGCCCGGATAGCCAGGCTGCGCCGCCAGCGCGTCATGGCTGCTGCGATCCGGAGGGAACTTCCACGAGCACCCCTTCCTCTAATCAGCCGTGCCCAAGGCACAGTCTTGCCGCGGATGCGTACGATAGCGTTGAGGCCGGCTCCCTTCAGAGCGCTCCGGCGCCCTTTTCTGGCGCTGCGGTTCTGACACTAGCCGAATTGCCCGTGCCGATCCACAGCCAGATTGCGGTGGACATCGCGCCGGTGGTTCACGCGCCTCCCGAGCTGTTTCTACACAACTCCGTTTTGCTGATCTGATCCGCTCTTCCCCTGCTGCGCAATAATTGCAGTATGACCCGTCTAGGTGTTCTCTAGCCGGTTTTTGGGGAAGGAGGGTCATCTTGAATACCCGAGCGTTTTCTATCTTGTTAGTGACACTGGTGTGCTCTCAGTCCGCTCGCGGGCAACAGAACCCCTTGAGACTGGACGGCCTCGTGGCCGAGGCGCTAAGCAACAACCGCGAGATCCTGGCTGCCCAAAAACGATATGAGGCTGCCCGGCAACGGCCTGGTCAGGCCAGCAGCCTGCCGGACCCCATGTTCTCGCCGGGTTACACCAGCAACGGGAACCCGCTGCCCGGGGCGCAACTGGGTGTCAGCCCCACTTCGTCGATTGGCTTCATGCTGTCGCAGGAGTTCCCCTTTCCGGGGAAACAGAAGCTGCGTGGCGAGGTGGCCGCGAAGGAGGCCGAGGCGGAGTTCCAGGACTACCAAGGCGTACAACTGAAAGTCCTCTCGCAGCTCAAGCAGGCCTACTACAGGCTTAGTTACTCGTACGCGGCGAGAGATGTCCTCGAAAGGAACCGCGAGCTGCTTCGCAAACTGCTGCGCATTACCGAAGCACGTTACTCCGTCGGGCGAGCCGCGCAGCAGGACGTGTTCAAGACGCAGACGCAGTTGTCGATCCTGGAGATCAAGCTGGTGGACCTTCAGCGCGAGCACAATGCACGGGAAGCCGAGATCGACAGTCTTCTGAACCGCCCCCCCGGCGCCCCTCTGGGTCGGACCTCCCGAGCTGCAACCTCAGGAATTCGGGACGCCGCTGGCGGATCTGTACGCCGGAGCCGGCCGCAGTGCCCCCATGCTGCTCCGCGATCAGAAGATGATCCAGCGTGCGGAGATCGCCATGAACATGGCCCGCAAAGAGTATTACCCCGATTACACCGTCTCCTTCGGGTATTTCAACCAGGGCAGCATGCCGGCCATGTACCAGGCGCGCGTGGACTTCAAGCTGCCGGCCTATTTCTGGCGCAAACAGAGAGCGGGCCTCACCGAGCAGGCGCAGAGTCTGGCGGAGTCCCGGCACACCTACGAAGCGACCAACCAGTCGCTGCACTTTCGCATCAAGGACGACTACCTGATGGCGACCACCTCCTCGCAATTGATGAAACTCTACGGGCAGACGGTGGTGCCGCAGGCGACCTTGGCGCTGGAGTCTTCCCTCGCCTCCTATGAGACGGGGGCCGTCGATTTCCTCTCGGTGCTCACCAACTACATCGCAGTGGTCGAGTACGAGATGAACTACTACGAAGAAGTGCAGAACTTCTACCTGGCGCTGAGCCGGCTGGAAGAGATGACCGCGATGCCGCTGATCCAGTGAGGCAAGCACCATGAAAATCGTTCGAAGTTCTGCTGTTGATTGTGCTGGTTGTCGCCGTCTTCGCGGCCGTCTTCGTGGCCGGTAGTTGGTATGGCAAGAATGCGGGCGGCGCCGCCCAGAAAGGCGGCCGGAAGATCCTCTACTATGTCGACCCGATGCACCCGGCCTACAAATCGGACAAGCCGGGCATCGCTCCCGATTGCGGCATGAAGCTGGAGCCCGTCTACGAAGACGGCGGGGCGGCGTCGCCGGCCGCGGCGGAGCGCAAAATCCTGCACTACCGGGACCCCAAGAATCCGAGCTACACCTCCGATAAGCCGGGGCTCAATCCCGAGACGGGAAATGATCTGGAACCGGTGTATGCGGACGATGCCGCCGCCCTGCCGATGGGCACCATCAAGGTCGATTCCGAGAAGCAGCAGTTGATCGGCGTGAGTTACGGCCAGGTTGAATCCGGGGCCGGTGTCCATATCTTTCGGGCCGTTGGGAAAGTCGCCTTCGACGAAACTCGCATGGCCCGCGTTCACGCCAGGGTGGAGGGCTGGATCGATCAGGTCTTCGTCGATTTCACTGGCCAGTTAGTTACTAAAGGGCAGCGACTGTTGACGCTCTACAGCCCAGAGATGCTGGCGACGCAGCAGGAGTACCTCCTGGCCTTGAAGAGCAAGGACATGCTGAAGAACAGCACGTTTGTGGACGCGGTCCAACAGAGCGACTCACTGACGGCGGCGTCCCGTAAACGGCTAGAGCTCTGGGAGTTGAGCGACGCCCAGATCGAGGAGCTCGCCCGGACAGGCAAGCCGGTCACCAACATTACACTAAACTCTCCGATTAGCGGGTATGTGATCACTCGCAACGCCTTCCCCAAACAGAAGATTACTCCCGAGACGGAGCTGTACAACATCGTCGATCTCAGCAAGGTCTGGATCATGGCCGACGTGTTTGAGAACGAGGCGCCCATGGTCCGGCTGGGCCAGCAGGTCAGCGTGTCGCTTGCCGGTGGTCGCGGGAAGGCCTTTCGTGCCAGGGTGAGCTACATCCAGCCGCAGGTGGACCCTATGACGCGCACGTTGAAGGTGCGCCTCGAAGCGGAGAATCCGGAAATGCTGCTGAAGCCCGACATGTACGCGGATGTGGAATTTCGCGTCGAGATGCCGGGGCGCATCACTGTCCCATCCGCAGCCGTTCTGAATTCCGGAGAGCGCCAAACCGTCTTTGTGGATCGCGGTAACGGCTACCTCGAACCCCGGCAGGTGGAAATCGGCGAGCGCCTCGGGGACCGGTTGCAAATCCTTAAGGGTCTGAAGCCGGGCGAGCGGATCGTCGTCTCCGGGAACTTCCTGATCGATTCGGAAAGCCAGTTGAAGGCCGCGGCCGGGGGTATGGCGGGGATGCCCGGAATGGCCGGGACGCCGGACTCGACCCCGAAATCCGGTGGCTCCAAGCCGCCCGCCCAGCCAACCCAGGAGAGCATGCCTGGAATGCCGGGGATGCCCGCGACGCCGGAGCCCAAAAAATGATTAACCGGATCATTGAATTCGCAGGCCACAACAAGTTCCTGGTTTTCATGCTGGTCGGCTTTGCGGTGGTCGCCGGCATCTGGTCGATGTACAACGTGCCGCTGGATGCGATCCCGGACCTCAGCGACACGCAGGTCATCGTCTACTCGCGTTGGGACCGCAGTCCCGACATCATGGAAGACCAGGTCACCTACCCCATCGTGTCCAAGATGCTGGGCGCGCCCAGGGTGAAGGACATCCGCGGGTTCTCCGACTTCGGCTACTCCTTCGTCTACATCATTTTCGAAGAAGGCACGGACATCTACTGGGCCCGCTCGCGCACTCTCGAATACCTTTCCGGTGTGCTCCCACGCTTGCCGCAGGGCGTGACGACCGAATTGGGTCCGGATGCCACCGGCGTCGGATGGGTATTCCAGTACGCGCTGGTGGACAAGACCGGCAAGCGCAGTTTGGCGGAACTTCGCTCCGTTCAGGATTGGTTTCTGCGCTACCAATTGAGCGCCGTGCCCGGTGTTGCCGAGGTGGCGCCCCTGGGCGGTTTCGTCAGGCAGTACCAGGTGAATGTGGACCCGAACCGGCTCCAGACGTACAACATCCCCATCATGAAAGTGGTGGAGGCGGTCAGGAAAGGGAACAACGATGTAGGTGGCCGCCTGGTGGAGTTCAGCGGGGCCGAGTACATGGTTCGCGGCCGGGGCTACGCGAAATCCGTCGACGACATCGGCAACATCGTGCTGGCAAGCAGCCCTGGCGGCGTCCCCATCCGAGTCTGGGACGTGGGCGACGTCGTTCTCGGCCCCGATATCCGCCGCGGCCTCGCCGACCTGAACGGCGAAGGCGACGTGGTTTCGGGCATCGTCATCATGCGCCAGGGGCAGAACGCGCTGGATGTCATCGACCGCGTGAAGGCGAAGCTCAAGGAGATCGAACCCGGGCTGCCGCCAGGGGTGAAGATCGTCAGCACCTACGATCGGTCGGACCTGATTCTGCGTTCCATCGAGAACCTGAAAGGCACGCTGATCGAAGAGATTGCGATCGTTTCCCTGATCATCCTGATTTTCCTGTGGCACATTCCCAGTGCCATCATTCCCGTCATCACCATCCCCGTCGCCATCATCATTGCCTTCATCCCGATGAAGGCGATGGGACTCACTTCGAACATCATGTCGCTCGGCGGGATTGCCATCGCCATCGGAGCGATGGTGGACGCCGCGATTGTCGTGGTGGAGCAGACGCACAAGAAACTGGAGGAATGGGAGCGAACCGGGAGGAAGGAGGACTATCACCGCGTGGTGATCGATGCGGTGAAGGAAGTCGGGGGGCCGAGCTTCTTCGCGTTGCTGGTGATCGCGGTTTCCTTCCTGCCCGTGCTGACTTTAGAAGCGCAGGAAGGGCGGCTGTTCAAGCCACTCGCGTATACCAAGAACTTCTCGATGATCGTGGCCGCCGTGCTGGCAATCACCCTCGATCCTGCCATGCGGCTGCTGTTCACCCACATGAAGAATTTCGAGTTCCGGCCGCGCTGGCTTGCTCGAGCGACCAACGCGGTCCTGGTGGGGAAGATCCACTCGGAGGAACACCATCCCATCAGCAAGATCCTGATTCGCCTCTACGAGCCGGTTTGCGCGTGGAGCTTGCGCTGGAAGTACTTTGTGATCGCCGGGGCGATTGCGATGGTCGTCCTCACCGTGCCGATTTACATGATGCTCGGCTCGGAGTTCATGCCGCCGCTCGACGAAGGCACTCTGCTATACATGCCATCCACGCTGCCCGGAATTTCCGTGACCGACGCGCAGAAGCTGATGCAGGTCCAGGACCGCATCATCAAACGGTTTCCCGAAGTCGTGTCGGTCATGGGGAAGGCCGGCCGCGCGGAAACTTCGACGGACCCCGCGCCGCTCTCCATGATGGAGACGGTCATCGTGTTGAAGCCTCAGACCGAGTGGCGCAAGATCGACACCTGGTACTCGTCATGGGCGCCCCAGTGGGCAATGGGGATCTTCCGGCACGTCACACCCGATCACATCTCCACCGAACAGTTGGTCGAGGAGATGAACGAGGCGCTCAAGCTGCCGGGCGTGTCGAACGCCTGGACTATGCCGATCAAAGGCCGGATCGACATGCTGACCACTGGCGTCCGGACCCCCGTAGGCGTCAAGATCTACGGCGCGGATATCAAGGAGATTGAGCGGCTGGGGACCGAGATTGAGGGCCTGCTCCCGAAGCTCCAAGGCACGCGCAACGTGTTCGCGGAGCGAACCGGCGGCGGCTACTTCCTGGATTTCGACTGGAAGCGCACGGAGATGGCGCGTTACGGGCTCTCGATGGAGGATGTGCAGGGCGTCCTGATGAGCGCCATCGGCGGCGAGAATGTGACCACGACAATCGAGGGTCGCGAGCGCTACCCGGTCAACGTCCGGTACCTGCGCGACTATCGGAGCGATCTCGACAAACTGGGCCGCGTCCTTGTGCCCGTCATGGGAGGACAAGCGCAGATTCCGATATCGCAACTGGCCGACATCAAGCTCACCTCAGGACCGGCGATGCTCCGCGACGAAAACGGATTGCTCAACGGTTACGTCTACGTGGACGTCGCCGGGCGCGACGTGGGGAGCTATGTCGAGGAGGCGAAGAAGGTGGTCCGCGAACAGGTGAAGCTGCCGGCCGGATACACCATCGCCTGGAGCGGCCAGTATGAAGCCATGGAGCGGGTCAGGAAACGGCTCATGGTGGTGGTGCCGCTGACCCTGTTTCTCATCCTTATGCTGCTGTACATGAACACGAAGTCCATGGCGAAGACGTTCATCATCGTGCTGGCGGTTCCCTTCTCGGCGGTGGGCGCGATCTGGTTTTTGTACCTGCTCGGATACAACATGAGCATCGGCGTCTGGGTCGGCCTGATCGCGCTGATGGGAGTGGACGCGGAGACGGCGGTGTTCATGCTTCTCTACCTGGATTTGGCCCACGACCAGGCTAAGAGGGAAGGGAAGTTGCGCAGTCTGGTCGATCTGCAAGCGGCCATTATGCACGGTGCGGTCAAGAGGATCAGGCCGAAGTTCATGACCGTAGCCTGCATGTTCGCGGGCCTGCTTCCGATTATGTGGTCCACGGGCGCCGGAGCCGACGTTATGCGGCGAATCGCGGCGCCGATGATCGGGGGCATTTTCACGTCGTTTCTTCTCGAGCTGGTGGTCTACCCGGCAATCTATGAGGTCTGGAAATGGCATTTCGAACTGAAAAAAGAACTAGCTGCTTGAGGAGTTTCACGCAAAGGCGCAAAGGCGCAAAGAAATTCATGTTCCTCTTTGCGGCTTTGCGTCTTGGCGCGATATGGCTGGTTGCGTCTTTGATCTACGGGCAACAGCTCGAGTACGAGGTCCGGCACGATCACTGGTGGAAGTCCGGCGGAGGCACCCTGGTCATCACCGAGCGCGGCGTTTCGTTCCAGGAAGTCACGAAGAAGAAGCAGGCCAAGCACGCCTTCGAGTTGAACTATCAGGACATCCAGGAACTCAAGCTGTCGGCCGACAAGGTCACTCTGGTGACGTACAAAGATCGAAAGTGGCGGCTGGGACTCGACAAGGAGTACAAGTTCTCCCTCGTTCCGGGGCAGAGCATCAGCGCGGCGTACGCACTCCTGAAGGACCGGCTCGATCAGCGATTCGTGGCCGCGGTAGCCGACGAACAGATCCAACCGCTGTGGGAAGTACCCGTGAAGCTGCTCGGCCGCGTCACAGGCTCAGAGGGCGTGCTTCAGGTCGGCCCGGACCGCGTTGTTTACAAGACAACCAAGAAGAGACAGAGCCGCACCTGGCGCTACGGGGACATCGAGAACATCAGCACCTCCGGCCCGTTTCAGCTCACCTTGACCACGTACGAACGGGCCAAAACGCATTACGGCAATCTCAAAGGATTCAACTTTCAGCTAAAGCAGGCGCTGGACGAGAAGCAGTTCAATCTCCTCTGGCGCCGGCTCAATCAAACCAAAGGACTAGAGCTGCTAACTTCAGCTCAAGAAGGGGAGAAAAAACAATGAAAATACTATTCGCCACGGTTCTATCGGCCGGACTGCTTGCGGCCGCCGCCGGCCCGCAAAGCTTTACGGGCGTGATCACCGACACGATGTGCGGCGCGAACCACAAGCCGATGAATGTTACACCAGACAGCAAGTGCGTCCTGGAGTGCGTGAAACACGGAAGCAAGTACGCGCTAGTGGTGGGCACCAACGTGTACGTCCTCAGCGACCAGCAGACGCCGGAGAAGTTCGCCGCACAGAAGGTCAAGGTGACCGGCGCTCTCAACGAGAAGACCAAGATCCTCAAGGTGGACAAGATCGAGCCGTTCTAGGGCAGCGTCCCAGGCAACACCTGCACTTTTGTAGCAGGAATTGCGTTTGTCGTCGGGAGAACCGGCGAACCTAGAGCCCGTTCCGGAAATGGCCAGTCTCCTGCAGGGAAACATAGATGGTCCCTATACGGTTCCTGAGAACGGGGCAGGTAGGGGTGAAGACGAATGAAGGAGAGATGAAAATGAAAGACTCAACAGCCGTGAAAGATCCTGTGTGCGGCATGGATGTTAAAACGGCAACCGCCGCTGGACGAACCGAGTACAAAGGGCAGACGTATTACTTCTGCGGCTCCAAGTGCAAAGAGAAGTTCGATCTCAATCCGAAGCAATACTTGGGCAAGCCTGCGTGAGCGCCGAAGAGCGGCCATGGTTGCTGCGGTTGAATCGTACTAGCTGGTCGAGAACTTCCAGGAGATGAAGCAATGACAATGACGAGAATGCTGTTCGTTTCGGTGATCGCATTTTTGCTGATGGTTTCCTACGGCGCACCACTCGAAGCCCAGAAGGCCATGCCAAGTTCCGGCATGGATTCCATGAACATGAAATCGCAGATGGAGCAGATGCGTGCGGAGATGGATCAGGTGCAGGCTCTGATGAAGGACAACATGGCTAAAATGGCTGCCGCCGATGCCGCCATGAAGATCCACATGGAAACGGAACAAGCCAGCATGAAGAGCCAGATGGACCTGCAGCAGGCGATGATTAACCACCTGCAAACCATGACGGATCACATGCAGATGATGGCCGGCCATATGGCCATGATGCCGGATTCGATGGACATGCAGAAGAAAAGTGAGCCAATGATGAAGAAGGGGATGATGGACGATCCGAAGAAATGACGCTGACAGGGTTCGGTCCATTGCCGGAACAGAGAAGCTGAAAGCTCAGTGTGGGTCGCGTCAAAGACCACCGGCCACCCGCCCCCTCGCGGATTATGGCGAGGCCCCGCATGTCCCCCCTCCAGGTTGTTGCAGGCGACGGGCGAGGTGGGAAAGCGACTTTCCGTGCATGTGCCGCTGGGTCTACAGTACAATCGTTTAGATTCGGCCCACTGGCGGGCGGCAAGGCACATGCCCTACAAACACTGGCTTCTGATTGGCTTAACTTTTGCGATCCTCAATTTCGCCGGCATGAGGTTCCTGGCCTACCGAAGCACACAGGCCTTGGTCCGAACCTGGGACAACGTGACCGACAGCCAGGCGGAGATCACGAAGCTGGACGAGCTTCTCCTGCAGCTTGCTGAAACAGAGAGCTCGGCACGCGGCTATCTCATGACCGGCGAGAAGTTCTTTCTGCAGCCCTATGCACCCGCCGCAATGCGAGTGACCGACACGCTGGCGAAGCTCGATCAGCAGCTTGCCTTAGATAATCCGAAGCAGCAGGGCCAGTTGAACCGCCTGAAGCCCCTCATTACGGAGAAGCTCAACCTGCAAAGACAGTATATGGACCTGCGCGAGAGCCAAGGCTTTGAGGCTGCGTCGCGGATATTTCGAACGGGCAGAGGTCACGTTTTGATGGACGAGATCCGGGATCTCGTCACACGGATGAAAGTCGAGCAAGAGCGACTTCTGGCGGAGCGGACGGCCCTCGCACGGCAGGACGAGAGGCGCTCCACGGTGATCCTATTACTGGGCGCGGCCATTGGGTTGACGGTTCTGTTTATCGTTTTCTACAGCCTGTACCTGGAGATCGGAAGGCGCGCGCGCAGCGAAGGCCAGTTGAAGGCCTTGAATCGGATCCACGCCGCGTTGAGCCAAACCAACGCGGCCATAGTTCGGATTCGCGACCGGGACGCTTTGTATCGAGAGGTATGCCGTATCGCTGTCGAGCACGGGTTGCTACGGATGGCGTGGGTTGGCTTGGTGGATCCCGTGGCGGCTCTGGTGAAGCCGGCCGCCCATTATGGCTTTGAGCAGGGCTATCTCGACAATTTGCGGATATCGGTTTCCGATGACCCGGAAGGCCGCGGCCCAACAGGCAGTGCCCTGCGCCAGGCCAGGCGCTTGGTGTGCAACGACATCCAAACCGACGCCAGAATGCTGCCGTGGCGAACAGAAGCGTCGCAGCGCGGCTATGCATCCTCGGCTGCATTCCCTATGCTCGTGCAAGGGCAAGTTGTCGGAGTCTTCACAGTCTACGCGTCGGAACGGGACTTCTTCAAAGAGGACATTGTCACGCTCCTGGACGGAATGACCGAAGATCTTTCCTTTGCGCTGGAGTCTATCGAACAGGAAGAAAAGCGCAGGCAAGCGGAGGTGGAGGTAAGAAGCCTGAATGAAGCCCTGGAATGCCGCATCGAGGAGCGCACCGCGGAACTCTCGGAGGCCAACAGGAGTCTTGAACAGCGCAACGAGGAATTGGTCCGGGTGAGCCGTATGAAGAGCGACTTCCTATCCGGCATGAGCCATGAACTGCGGACCCCTTTAAACGCGATCACGGGCTTCTCCGAACTGCTGGCGGAGGAAAGCGCAGGGCTGCTCAACGACTGCCAGAAACGCTTCGTGGCCCACATTCGGAAGGCGTCCCAACACCTGCTCGAGGTGATCAACGACGTTCTGGATATTTCCAAGATCGAGGCCGGCCGCGCCGACCTGCGACAAGAAGTCCTGCTGGTGGGCACCGCCGTCGAGGAGGTGCTCTCAACCACAAGACCGCTGGCTTCCGCGAAGGGGATCGACATCGAGAACAGGATCGACGCGAGTCTGTCGGTCTTCGCAGACAGTTTGCGTTTCAGGCAGATCCTTTTCAACCTGCTCAGCAACGCGGTGAAATTCACCCCGGAGAATGGCAAGGTTTGGGCGGAGGCTGAGTCGAGGGGCGGGTTGGTTAGTATCTCCGTTTGTGACACTGGCATCGGCATTGCAGACACCAACAAGAAAACAATTTTCGAGGAGTTCTATCAGGTGGGGCCGGCGGGTAGGACTGGAAGAGAAGGTACGGGGCTGGGACTGGCAATTACGAAGCGGCTTGTGGAGCAGCACGGAGGAAGCATTCGAGTGGAGAGCGAACCAGGGAAGGGGAGCCGGTTCACCTTTGACTTGCGTTCCGGTAACTCTGTCTCTGTAGCGGCGGCGGGAAGCTGATGAAGGTTTTGGTTGCCAGCGACAGTCCGGAGGGCCGGGAGCTGATCCGCGGGATGCGGCTGGCTCGTCGCTTCAGGCAGGCAGCGATCTGAAGGCCGGTGCCTGAGTACCGGCCTGGTCCCACGGGAGTTAAGCTTTAGGTAAGAGGCGTAATGAAGCGGGGCTTCCTGCCCGAGACGGACCCGGCGGCGTGCCTGCCTTCGGAATACTCGGCATGGAGGAAGCCCCCCGTGATCTGCCTAAACTACTCGCCGCGGGAAATGTCCGCTCGGTACTAGGCCGCCTTCCCATTCTGGAGGCCGCCCCGCTTACCGCTTCGGAGGCTTTCGGGGAGAAGGGGATGCTTCTCCTTTCGTACTTCGGCCACGCGTATGTCTGGGGCGAAGCGGAGCCGGCCAGTCGCATTCCACGCGCGGTGGCCGTGCCCTGGCGTCAACTGTCGCGCTATTTGGGCCGCCCACTGGTTTTGTCTTACGCGTCGAGAGGATAACAGGGAGGCAGTCCTGGCTGGCCTCAGGATCCAGGGCGCCACCCTAACGCGGATGCACGCGACCTTGGCCCGTACGCCGGAGAGGTGCGACCCTCACATCTACTTCCATCACGTGCGGCCTTACATACACGGCCGGAAAGATCAACCGGTGCTCTCCGGGGGAGTCGTTTACGAGGGTGTCGTCGATTTCCGCGGGGAGCCACAACTGTTCGCGGCGAGACGGGCGCGCAGAGCACGATCATTCCGTCGTTCGGGCCTCGGGCTTCGGCACCCGCCAGGCCCGCTGTCGGATTATCTCGACGAGATGCGGGTGTATATGCCGTCGGAGCTGGGACGGTTCCGATCGCTGCACCTGGAAGAGCACCGTCAAACGACCTTCCGGCATCTGCTCTGACCGCGTCTGTGAGAGCCATCGCCATCCACCTCGGAGCCAAAGCGCGAAAATCCAGCCGGTCCAGATCGGGCGGGGTAAGTGACGGGTGCGCCGGCGCCCGGGGGCCAAGAAGACTCTCATGGGAGTCGCAGATGCGAGAACGCCGCCAACCATCACGCGAGGTGTTGCTCCTCTGATGACTCCTTCGGCTGCTAACCTCATCGCACTGCCATTCTGCAGTGTCCCCCTTCGCACCCTGAATGTTCGGCCCTCCCGTGATGGAGCTTCCAGCCTACTACTGCCCCAGTTTCTTCAGCCAGGATTGCGCCCGCTCTCGGTCCGGCCCGGTTTCGGGCGAGGCGAGGTAGTGCTTCAGTTGTCGCGCCGCCTCGCTCTGGCGACCCTCCCGCACCAGGACTTCGGCCGCGATCAACAGAGCCCTGGGGACCTGTCTGCCCGCCCACACCAGGTTGTCGATGGCCTCCTGTCCGAATCTCCTCTGTTGGTAAAGGCTGTAGCCCAGCACAAAGTGAGCCTGGGCCAAGCTCGAATCGAGTTTCAGGGCCGCGCGCGCGGCGCCCTCGGCTTCGGTGAAGCGCTTAAGTTCCACAAGGGTCAAGGCGAAGTTATACATCATTACGGCCGAATCAGGGTCCAGGCTGGAGGCTTTGGCGAACTCCACAAGCGCCTTGTCCTCTTGACCCAGTTTCACGTAGCAGCCGCCGAGATTGTTGTGGGCCTCGGCAAAAGAGGGGTCGATTTGGATGGCCTTCTCCAAATCGGCGATGGCCTTTCCGGTGTTCCCTTTTCGGTACTCGACAAGCGCTCTTCCATACTCCTTGCGTGCTTTGGAGGGGATTCTCTGTTGCAGTTCGCGTACCGACACCTTGCTTGGAGAAGGCTCCTCCGTTTCCTGCTTCGGGAGCCGTATGGTCAGGTCCTTTGCGCCGGTGATTGTCACGGAGGCGCTGTAAAGCACCCGATGGTATAAGGTTTCTACGACGGTTGCCCGGTATTTGCCGGGATGGACCCTCTCAAACATGAACAGGCCGCTGAAGGTTGGGGCGTACGAATTGGCACGGACCCAGACTTAGGGACCACCAGTTCAATCGACAGACCCTGACCAACGGGCATGTTTTCAACCGCGCCCCTCACGGTGACCCACTTGTCAGACCCGCCCTCAAGGAGACCCACCGCCGGCGGCAGAAGGCTGCCTCCCAGCAGAAGGATTCGTAACAACCAAGCACGCGGTTTGCAGTGGCCCAAAGGCATCCCAGTTCCCTCCGCGTTCAGGTGCAATGCCGGAGAAACACGCACTTTATGAAGGTGATTGCAATTCGAGTGCCGATCCCACTCGTGGACAAAGTAGCTTTGCAGTTGAAGGATCTGCAGTGGAAGCTGCAACTTTTGCTCGACCATGCAGGGTATTGGAGGATTTACGCCGAGATCACACAGCGGACAACATGAGATCCGGATCGCCCACGTCAATATTCGGTTTACCATTGTTAGCCGTGTCGATCCGGCAGAGGATCTCCGAGCACTCCGGCTCCCGCGGTCTAATTTCAGGCCGCGGCGGTCATCGAGTTGTACCGGTTGCGCCGCTCGGATTTCGGCAAGAGGGACGGACCTCCGCTTGCCGAAATCCGGCGCTTCCCCGCAGGACTCGCCGCGTCGCTAGTGTCCGCCGAAGCCGAAGCCAACTACGACGCTGTGTGGATCTGAAAATGGTTCGAGCCCTCAATGTAAGTGTTCGCGGAGGAGCAGCCTGCGAACACGTCGCAAGTTTGAGGCGTATAGAACCTCAAATTGACTCCGCCGAGGCCACCCCGAAACTCCGGAACGACCCGTTTCTGTTTCAGAGATGTGTTTCCAGATTCCGTTGACGTCGTAGAACATGGGCCGGTATTGCCGCTCGGAATAGTCGGTTTTGCCGGGACGAAACACCCGTTCGCCCCCAATGCTACGATCGCCATTCCGTTGGAGCCGTCGGTGATGCCGCCTGCTCCGCCAAAGGCATCGACGCTACGTCCAAGGAGCAGTCCTCCAAAGGGCGGGAACCCACTCAGCCCACCGCGCTGCGCGACCTTCGTAATACAAAAGTTTTGGCGCTAGACGTTGGCTCGAGGTTTCGCCGGACACACGAATTGGGTGCCGACATGGCGGTACCAACCGTGAGGTCCGCGCCCGAGACGTAATCTGCAACATTGTGAGCAATTCCGCCGCAGATAGACTATACCTATGCGAACATCCCGCGTGTAGCTGAGGTCGTAGGCGGCCGCCGCCAGGGCGTGGACGGGGAGCGCAGATGGCGGAACAAGACAGCATGCCAGAGCTCGCGACCAGTTGTCCTTCGACACCGCCGAGGGACGCCAACGTGATGTCCCGACCGGATTGGGCAGCAACGTGCAATGGCACAGCCGACGAGATGATTGGCCATAGTCCGGGCTAGCCGGGCGGCGGGAGATTTCCGCGTGATGGCGGCTCTGTAAGTTGTCGTCGTTTCAGAGCTGCGACCGTAAGGGAGCGGTCGTTTGCGAATGCTGCGATGACCTCTCTCTCCTTAGGTAAAAACCGATGGACATATACCAACATGACTCTGCTACGATGTTCCGATTTGTGCTTCGAGGGGAGTTAGTCGGCGACCGGGTGCGGGACTTGGAACATGCCTGGATCACCGCGAAATCGATCCTCGCTCAAAAACAGCTTGTCGTCGATGTCTCCTGCGTCTCGGATGCGGACCTTCCGGGGATTGAATTGCTATCTCGCCTGAGGGAGGCAGGGGCTCGCTTAACCGCGACGCCCCAACCGGAATCCGCTGACTTCATTCGTTCACTCGGCGTTGTGATGGTAGCGTCTGGCGGTCGTCGCTTAAGCACTCGGGCGTGGATCCAACTGCGGCTCGCCCGGTTCTGGGGTGGTCGCGGGCGGTACCGTCTGAGCAGCCTATCTGAAGTTCCTGAGCACGCCAGTGTCTCTCGATCGTGAAGTGAGCCTGGACATTCGAGTTCCGGGGCGAAACCCGCCTTTTCAGTACTGACCTAAGTTCGTGCCATGTCGGCAGCAGACCGCCGAGGGGGCCCGGGCAATTCTAGTCGCCGCGCTGCGTCAAACGCGGACGAAATCGGGGCTCTTCACGAGCGCGTCCAGTTTGCGGAGCCTGGTCCACAAGGGCTCCAGCGCCTCCAGGCGGAGGGCGTTGGCGCCGTCGGACAGGGCCCTCTCGGGCGCCTCGTGGACTTCGAGGAACAGCCCGTCGATGCCCGCCGCCACCGCCGCTCTCGACAACACCTCGATGAACTGCGGTTGGCCCCCGGAGGCCTGGCCCGCCGCGCCCGGCAACTGCACGCTGTGGGTCGCGTCGAACACCACCGGCCAGCCCGTCTCGCGCATGATGGCGAGGCCGCGCATGTCCACCACCAGGTTGTTGTAACCGAACGAAGTGCCTCTTTCGGTGAGGATGATGCGCGTGTTTCCCGTCGAGACCACTTTCTCCGCCGCCAGCCGGATGTCGTGCGGGGAGACGAACTGCCCCTTCTTAATGTTGATCGTGCGTCCAGTGCGGCCGGCTTCGAGCAACAGGTCCGTCTGCCGGCACAGAAAAGCCGGAATCTGAAGGATGTCGGCCACTTCCGCCGCGGGCCCCGCCTGCGAGGTCTCGTGGATGTCGGTCAGAATCGTGAAGCCTTCCTTCTTCAAGCCCGCCAGGATTCGCAGGCCCTCCTTCAGCCCCGGCCCGCGATAGGAGGACACGCTGCTGCGGTTGGCCTTGTCGAAGGACGCCTTGAAGATGAACCGGCCCACCCGCTGGCGGATCTCACGCGCCAGGAAATGCACGTGCTCTTCGCTTTCGATGACGCAGGGTCCGGCGATCAGCGCGAGCGGGCTGGACCCGCCGATCGGAATGTCCTCGCTCCGTGGCGGCGCCGGCTCAACTGGCATGCGTGACTTGCCTCGTCTGCTCGCGGGCTCCTGCGGAGCGTCTGGCGCGCTGTTGGACGGCGGCGCCGACAAACGCCGTGAACAACGGGTGCGGCTCGAGCGGCCGCGACTTGAACTCGGGATGGAACTGGCAGCCCAGGAACCAGGGATGATCGCGGATCTCGCAGATCTCGACGTACACGCCGTCCGGCGTGCGCCCGGTCAGCCGCAGACCGTGTTCCGTGAGCACCTTCTCGTATTCGCGGTTGAACTCGTAGCGGTGGCGGTGGCGTTCGCTGATTTCGCGCGTCCCGTAGGCTTCGTGCGCGAAGCTGCCTTCTTCGAGCAGGCAGGGGTAGGCGCCCAGCCGCATGGTTCCGCCCATTTCATCGACGCCCGTCAATTCGCGCAGCTTGTAGATCACCCGGTGCGGCGTGGCCGGTTCGAACTCCGTCGAATCGGCGCGCTCCAGCCCGCACACGTTGCGGGCGAATTCGATCACCATCGTCTGCATCCCCAGGCAGATGCCGAAGTAGGGCACCCGGTTTTCGCGGGCGTAGCGGATGGTTTCGATCATGCCTTCCACGCCCCGGTGGCCGAAGCCCCCCGGAACCAGAATGCCGTCATAGGGGTGCAGGTGGCGCTCGCCGCCGGGTTCGAGCACGACGTCCGAATCGATCCAGTGGACGTTCACTTTGACCTGATGGGGCAGCCCGCCGTGCAGCAGCGCTTCTTTGAGACTCTTGTAGGCGTCTTCGTAGCGCACGTACTTGCCTACCAGCGCGATATCCACCTCGCCGGCCGGGTGCTTCATCTTCTCGACCATCGCGGTCCAGCGCCGCATATCGCGAGGGGCGGCCTCCATTTTCATTAGCCGCAGAACGATTTCGTCCACGCCCTGCTCGGCGAAAACCAGAGGCACCTCATAGACCGACTCGACGTCCCGCGCCGTGATCACCGCATCCAGTTCGACGTCGCAGAACAACGAGATCTTGTCCCGAACCTCCTGCGGGAGATCCCGCTCCGAGCGGCACAGCAGAACATCCGGCTGGATACCGATCTCGCGCAGTTCCTTGACGCTGTGCTGGGTGGGCTTGGTCTTCAGTTCGTGCGCCGCCGAAATCCAGGGCACCAGCGTCACGTGCACGAAGATGGTGTTGTCCCGCCCGTGTTCGTGGCGCATCTGGCGGATGGCTTCCAGGAAGGGCAGCGACTCGATGTCGCCCACCGTCCCGCCGATCTCGACGAGCACCACGTCTACGTCACCGGAGACCTTCCGGATGGCCGCCTTGATCTCGTTGGTCACGTGCGGGATCACCTGCACCGTCTTGCCCAGGTAGTCCCCCCGCCGCTCCTTGGTGATGATGCGCTCGTAGACGCGGCCGCTGGTCACGTTGTTGGCTTGCGTGAGGTGGGAGTGGGTGAATCGTTCGTAGTGGCCCAGGTCGAGATCGGTCTCGGCGCCGTCGTCGGTGACGAACACCTCGCCGTGCTGGAAGGGACTCATGGTGCCCGGGTCCACGTTCAAGTACGGGTCGAACTTCTGGAGCGTCACCTTGAGCCCCCGGCTCTCCAGCAGGCAGCCGATGGACGACGCCCCGATGCCCTTGCCTAAGGAAGAAACCACACCGCCTGTTACGAATATGTACTTAGCCATCTCTTCTGGTCATCTCGCCGCTAGTCTCGTCTCGATGAGCGCCGAGACTCGCCTCAAATCCTCGGGCGTGTCCACGCCCAGGGACTCGTAGCCAGTCTCCACGACACGGATCTTGAAGCCGTTTTCGAGCGCCCGCAGTTGCTCCAACTTCTCAGCCTCCTCGAGGGGACCCCGGGTCAGGCTGGAGTAGCCGAGCAGGAATTCCCTCCTGTAGACATATAGCCCCACGTGCTTGTAATGGACCGCCACGCCGCCCCGCGCGCAGGGGATCGCCAACCGGGAGAAGTAGATCGCGTTTCCCTCCAGGTCCGTCACCACCTTGACCACATTTGGATTCGAGAGCTCCGCCGGATCCTCGATGCGCTTCTTCAGCGTGCCCATGGGGGCGGCTTCCACCTCGAGCAATCCCCGCACCGCCGCGTCCACCGCTTCCGGATCGATCAGCGGTTCGTCTCCCTGAATATTCACGATCACTTCCGCCCGAGCGCCGGCCGCCACCTCCGCCACCCGGTCCGATCCCGAGGGATGATCCCCGCGCGTCATGCACGCCTCCGCTCCGAATCGACGCGCCTCCCGAAAGATTCTCTCGTCGTCGGTGGCGATCACCACGCGGCTGAGGGTCCGGGCGCACTTGGCCCTCTCCCACACATGCTGGAGCATGCATTTGCCGGCAAGGATGGCGAGAGGTTTACCGGGGAAACGGGAGGATTCGTAGCGGGCTGGGATAACTCCCAGAATCTCCTGCTGCACGATAGATCATACCATGAAAATTCGGAGCGGCATGCTATATTTGGGGTAGTGGATGCACTCGCTGGAGGTCGCCATGGTGAGCAAGCCACGAGGTAGACGGTTCCTTCCCCTTCTGGGTGTTTTTGCGTGTTTGACTTTTGGTTTTACCGGCGCTGGCCAGCAGACCAACCCCGCACAGGGGCCGCCCCCGAGGGTCGAGATCGTCCCTCGTCCGGCGCCGCCCGCTCCCGATTCGGCCGACGCGCTCCGCACGAATATCCGCGTCGATACCACGCTGGTATTGATTCCCGTCACTGTGACCGACCCCATGAATCGTTTTGTCACCGGGCTGGAAAAGGAGCACTTCAAAGTGCAGGAAGACAACGTGGATCAGGCCATTTCCCACTTCGCCAGCGAGGACGCGCCCCTTTCGGTGGGAATTGTCTTCGACACCAGCCGCAGCATGGGCAGCAAACTGGCCAAGTCCCGGCAGGCGGTGGCTCAGTTCTGCAAGACCGCCAACCCGGCCGACGAATTTTTTCTGGTCCTCTTCAACAACCAGCCGGAATTAGTCGTGGGCTTCACGACCGACGTGGAGGACCTGCAGAGCCGCATCACTTTCACGGAATCCAAGGGCAGCACCGCGCTGCTCGACGCGGTCTATCTGGCCCTTCACGAGATGAAGAAGGCCCGCAATCCCCGCAAGGCCATCCTGGTCATATCCGATGGTGGAGACAATAATAGCCGCTACTCCGAAAGCGAAATCAAGAATCTGGTTCGGGAGGCGGATACTCAAATCTATGGAATCGGAATTTACGAGGAATACGGTATGCGGGGCAGAACGCCGGAGGAACTGAACGGGCCGGGGCTGTTGGGCGATCTGGCCGAGCAGACCGGCGGACGCGCCTACGCGGTCGGCAACCTGAACGATCTGCCGGACATTGCCGCGAAAGTAGGCATCGAACTTCGGAACCAGTACCTGCTCGGCTACTCCTCGACCAACCAGGGGAAGGACGGCAAGTACCGCCGCGTGAAAATCAAGCTCGTTCAGCCTCGCGGCCTTCCTCCTTTGCGTGCTTTTTGGCGACTTGGATATTATGCGCCTTCTCAATAGCAGAGCGTTGCCGGTTGCGGGGATCCTGGGCCTCCTCGCCGTCTCGTTATGCGGTCAGGGAGACCCCGTCTTTCGCGCCGACACGAACTTCGTGGTGCTGCACACCACCGTCGCGGACAGGAACGGCAGGCTCGTTACCGACCTGCCGCAGAAGGCCTTCAAGGTTTACGAAAACAACGTTGAGCAGCAGCTCAAGATGTTCCGCCGCGAGGACATTCCGGTGTCGCTCGGCCTTGTGATCGACAACAGCGGCAGCATGAAGGACAAGCGGCAGAAGGTCGAGGCTGCCACTCTTCAGTTGGTCAAGGCGTCCAATCCGCAGGATCAGGCCTTCATCGTCAACTTCAACGACGAGGCCTACCTGGATTGTGCGTTCACCAGCAGTATCCCTAAGCTGGAGGAGGGAATTGCACGCATCGATTCGCGCGGTGGCACAGCTATGCGCGATGCCATCAGCATGTCCATCGACTACATGAAGGAGAACGCTAAGCTGGATAAGAAGATCGTATTCGTGGTCACCGACGGCGACGACAACATGAGCAGCATCACGTTGGAGCAGCTTGTACAAAAGGCGCAGCAGTCCGAGGTGCTGATATATGCGATCGGCTTGCTGAACGAAGAAGACCGCCGCCTCGCCAGGCGGGCCGAGCGGGCCATCAATGCGATCACCGAGGCCTCCGGCGGGGCCGCCTACTATCCCAAGGAACTGGCGGAAGTGGGCGAGATTGCGTTGCGGGTGGCTCACGAGGTTCGCAACCAGTTCACGCTGGCCTACACCCCCTCCAATGCGGCGCTCGACGGCAGCTACCGCCAGATTCGAGTCACCGTCGAGGGACCCAATCGGCCCACGGCCCGCACCCGAACGGGTTACTACGCCACCCCCGAGCCGCGACCCAGACAGGTGGCCTCCAAGCCCGCATCCGCCAACTGAATGAGCCCCTCGAATTCTTTACGGCCCCTTGGGCCAACTGTCCGTCTGCGTCGTTTTAACGGACACTTTCTGTTCGTTGCCCTCTTCCTCGCCTTCCTGACCCTTCCGCTCATCGGCCAGGAAGAATTCGTTTTCCGCGCCGACTCACGCCTGGTGGTTTTGCACGCCACGGTGGTGGACAAGGATGGAAAGCTGGTAGAGGACCTGCCTCAAAAGGCCTTCAAAGTTTACGAGAACAACGTCGAGCAGGAGATTAGACTATTTCGCCGGGAGGACATCCCCATCTCCCTCGGCCTGGTCATCGACAATAGCGCCAGCATGCGCGACAAGCGTCAGATGGTGGGGGCCGCCGCCCTGCGGTTGGTGAAAGCTTCCAATCCCCAGGACGAGGTCTTCATCGTCAACTTCAGCGACTCGGCGTTTCTTGACTGCCCTTTTACAAACAGCATCCCTAGGCTGCAGGAAGCGCTGGCCCACATCGATTCCCGCGGCACGACGGCCATGCGCGACGCTATCGCCATGTCCATCGACTACATGCGGATGAACGCCAAGCTGGAAAAGAAGATTCTTCTGGTGGTCAGCGACGGCGATGACAATCTGAGCGAGATCACACTGGAGCAGCTCATCCGGCAGGCGCAGCAGGCTGAGGTGCTGATTTACGCCATCGGGCTGCTTACAGAAGAGGACCGCGGCTCCGCCCGGCAGGCCCAAAAAGCGCTCGACACGATCACCGAAGCCACCGGTGGGGCGCCCTACTATCCGAAGGAATTGGCCGAAGTAGATCAGATCGCCGTGCAGGTGGCCCACGAGGTTCGCAATCAGTTCACGATCGGCTATTCCCCCTCGCAGCCTAACCTCGACGGGACCTTTCGCCAGATTCGTGTCGCGGTGGACGGCCCCGACCGGCCGGTGGCCCGCACTCGAACCGGGTATTACGCCACGCCCGAACCCCGTGCGAAACCAGCGGCGCCGAGCGGGCCACCCAAATAGCGACCCGTTGCCCGGATTCACCACGGAGGCGCGGAGATCGCAGAGAACTTATCTGTTTTCAATCCCTATTGTTCTTCGTGCTTTGTGGTGAGATTCTTTGCTCTCTCTTCTCCCTCCGCATCTCTGGTACCGGTGCATCTTCCCCTGCCGTTTTCCGCCCTCGCGACCTTGTGAGACAATGTGTACAGGTGAGTACAAGATGACGGAAACTCTCTCGATTCGTCTCGACGCTGGGACCAAGCGGCGTTTGGACGTCCTTGCGAAGCGCTCCCAACGCTCGAAATCATTCCTCGCCGCCGAGGCAATTGCCGCCTACGTGGAGGCAGAGGAGTGGCAACTCCGAGAAATCCAGACCGGACTCGATGAGTTGGACGCGGGCCATGGCGTCAGTCACGAGCAGGTCTCCAAGTGGCTGCGGTCTTGGGGCAAGCGGGGTGAGACGAAAGCGCCGCGATGAAGGTGATATGGTCCCCCAGGGCGATCCGTCACCTGGTAGCTCTTCGAAGGCGCATCGAGAGGGATTCTGAGCGGAACGCCGCGCTGGTAGCAGAGCGGATTCTTCGCGCAGTCGATCTTCTGGCAACGCAGCCGGCGATGGGGCGACCGGGCCGGCTGCTGGGGACTCGCGAGCTTGTCGTCGGGGATACCGGGTTCATCATTCCGTACCGCGTACGTGGGGAGTGGTTGGAAGTCATCGCCATCTTCCATGGTCGCCAGCGCTGGCCGGAAAAGCTCTCCTCCGCGCCGCGATGAATCATTTCCTCCACGTTCGACGCCCCGCCAACGTCATCGTAAACAGAAGGGAGTAGTCTAAGACTATGCCTACGCGCCGGAAGAGCCGCGGCTTTACCCTGATCGAACTGTTAATCGTGATCGCCATCATCGTGGTGCTGATTAGCGCCGCCGCGCCTAAATTCAGCCAGTACCTGATGAATGCCCGGGAAACGGCGGCTTTGGGGGGCATTCGCGCCATCCACATCGCGCAAACCCAATACTCCTCTCAGTTCGGCCGGTTCGCCAAATCTCTGGCGGAACTCGGCCCGGCGGCCACCGGCGGCCAGACCGGTCCAGCCGCTGCCGACCTCATCCAGGCGGATCTTGCCTCGGGCATCAAGGGGGGCTTCAAGTTCGTGGTGGAAGAAACCGCCACGGGTTACCGCATCTCCGCAACCCCTGTGGCCTTCAACCGGGACGGTCGGCGCAGTTTCTACTCCGATCAGAGCATGACCTTGAGGGAAAACTGGGGGCCGGATCCAGCTACGGTGAGCAGTCCCGAAATCAAGTAAAGCCCTGGCCTAGAAACTCAACGTGAAGTTGCCGAACACGCTGAGCCAGCGGTCGCGCGTTTGGATCCCCGGCACAAAACCCAAGGGGTCCCCGTCGGTGTGGCCGCGGTAGGCCCTGGCCGTAACCCCGACTCGGAACATCTGGTAGTGATCGATCCCGTAGCTTGCCGAGGCCAGTGCGTAGGTGCCCCAGCCGCTCCGGGAGGCGCAATCCGGGCACTGAACACTGTAGTAGGAACTGGGCTGTTTCAGGCGCTCCACATAACGCAGGTAGGCTCCCCCGCCCCCCAGCGAGAGCAGCAGCCGGCCTTCGCCTAACGGCAGAATCGCGCGGCCGCCGAACGGTAGGAAGTACTGCCGGTCGCTGATACGAGCGTATCCAATCTCGGTGTTCAAAAAATCACGCACGCCCGCCGCGCCGAACAAGGTCTCGAAACCGATGTCCGCCTGCAGGTTCTTCTGGAAGCGGTATCCATAGTTCACCCCGGCCCCGCCGACGTTGCGGAACAACCCGGTGAGTTGTCCGCTCGGCAAACCCGCACCCGCGCCAAGTGTGACGTAGTGCTTCTGAAAGCTTGTCTGGGCCATCAGAGGCACCGCGATCAACAGCAGAAGTAAAGCTCTCATACAACCTCTCAGACGCTCCGCGGCTGTAACGAGTTTCGGCTCAAATCAAGATTTTGCGCCACGGCGGCCGCCGGCCACGGGTCTGAGGCCCGCTCCCGCCGCCGCAAGGGCCGCTGCCAGCACCACCCATAGGGCGAATTTAAACTCGCCTGAATCCGGTGTGAAGGAGTTGGGTGTGAAGAAGTAGTACCGCACGATCAACAAGAAGACCAGCAGACTCCAAACCAGAAAGAGCTTCTGCATCTTGCCGCGCCAGGTCAGCACGACGACCGCCAGCCCGGCCAGCGCCAGGCCAATCATGCTGTACAGCAGCGCCTTCCCTTCCCATGGGAGCAGGTAGAAGTTCAATGTGACGGATTTGCTGGCGAGAATGACGATAGACATCGCCAGCAAGCACAACACGCAGACAACGCTAAACGCGTAGGAATAAAGCCGGACAATGCGCCGCAGTACAGTCACCGAAGATCTCCAAATCTAGATGGATTGAAATACATAAGCTGACATTGTACTGCACAACCACCCTGCCTCTGTGGATCCTGTGGCAGGCTGGGGAGCAAGACCGTTTCCGCAGCCTGCTAGAATAGTCCTAGAGGGGGCTTGCCCCCGCATGAGGCCGAATGGCGGAGCATACCCCACTATCGCGCCGCAAGGCTGAAGTCCTGCACTCGATCGTTCGAGAGTACATCGAGACGGGCGAGCCCGTGGCTTCGCGGACCATCGCCCGCCCCCGCCGTGGCGGCGGGACGGTGAGCCCGGCGACCATCCGCAACGTGATGGCGGACCTCTCCGACGAAGGGTACTTGTCCCAACCCCACACGTCGGCGGGCAGGGTTCCCACCGAAAAGGCCTTTCGGTCCTACGTGCGGGAGATTCTGGCGCCCCGGCCAACGCCCGCGGACCTCCTCCTGCTGAACACCGGCTTCACGGGCGTGGAGAGTCTGGAAGAGGGTATCGAGCTTTCCTCCAGGGTCTTGACGGATCTAACGCATAACGTCGGAATCGCCGCCGCCATCCCGGCCACCAGCCAAACGCTCGACCAGATCGAGCTACTGCCCCTGCCGGACCACCGGGTTCTGGTGATCGTGGTCACGCGGGATCGCATCGTCAGGAACCGCGTCGTCGCCGTGGACGAGGATCTCTCCAGCGACGCGCTGGCCTCCATCCGCAACTACATCAACGTAAACTTCGGCGGCTGGGTGTTGTCGGATGTGCGGCAGGAACTCGAGCGCCGGCTGCGCGTGGAGGGCGCCTACTACGACGCGCTGCTGAAACGGCTCAATCAACTGCACGCCAGGGGTTTCCTGGAGGTCGAGTTCGACCCCGCGGTGCACATGGAAGGCGCCTCGTACCTGATTGCCCTCGACTTGCACCTGACGCGGGAGAAGATGGGGGAACTGCTCCACGCTCTCGAGGAGAAGAAGCGCATCCTGCAATTGCTGGACCGCTTCCTCGAACAACCCGCGGGAGAGGTCAGCGTCCAGGTGGGGCTCGGAGATCTTCACAGCACCATGGGGGAATTGTCCCTGATCGGCATCCAGGTCGCGCGTCCCGGCGGGATGGTGGTCAAGATCGCCGTTCTCGGACCGATGAGGATGCACTACGAAAGGGTAATGGCGGCGGTCCTCGGCGTCGGCCGCACACTGCAGAACCTGCCGTCGTGAACCGGCCGGCACGCCTGCCTGCCGGCGAATGGCCACCCGCCTTGACCACTTTGTTAATCTGAAAGAAGTAATCATGAAGAAGCCTGAAAGAGAAGTGCCCGCCGGCCCCCCGGCGGAGGGCGATGAGGCGGCCGCTACCGCCGATCCGGCCCAGTCACTGGCCTCGGTGGAAGCCGAAAGGGATCAACTGGCCGCCGAGAAGGCCGATTTGCAGGACCGCCTGTTGAGGCGGATGGCGGAATTCGAGAACTTCCGCCGCCGGGCGGAGAAGGAGAAGGCCGAAATCCGGGAATTCTCGGGCATGGAAACCATCCGGCTGCTGCTCCCCGTGCTCGACGATTTCGAGCGCGCGATCAAGGCCGGTTCCGCCGATAACGAACACACGCGAGGCATGCAACTGATCTTCGAGCGGCTGTCGGGCGAGTTGCGGAAGATGGGCCTGGAGCCGATCTCGACGGAGGGCCAACAGTTCGATCCCCATTCTCATCATGCCCTCGAAATGAGGGAGACGTCCGAATTCGAGGATCACGCGATTCTGGAGGAATTGCAGAAAGGGTATAACTTCCGGGGCAGGCTGTTGCGGCCCGCGATGGTCAGGGTGGCTGTGGCGCCGTCCATCGGGAAGCAGTCGGAAGCGTGAGCAAGCGGGACTACTACGAGGTGCTGGGGGTCGGCCGGGATGCCGACTTGCAGACCATCAAGAGCGCCTATCGCAAGCTGGCTCTGCAACATCATCCCGACCGCAACCCCGACAACTCGAAATCCGAGGAGCACTTCAAGGAGGCCGCGGAGGCCTACAGCGTCCTCAGCGACTCGGAGAAGCGCGGCGTCTACGACCGCTTCGGCCACCAGGGCCTGCGGGGCAGCGGGGGACCACAGGGCTTCGATCCTTCCACCTTCTCGGATTTCTCCGACATCTTTGGCGACCTGTTTGGCTTCGGCGACCTGTTCGGCGGAGGCAGCCGCCAGCGCACGCGAGTCCAGCGCGGCGAGGATCTCCGCTACGATCTTGAAATTGGCTTTGAGGACGCCGTTCGCGGCATGTCCGCGGAGATCCTGATTCCGCGCGACGATGCCTGCCCGCGCTGCCATGGCAGCCGCTCGGAGCCCGGCTCAGGCCAGGCCAAGTGCTCGACCTGCCACGGGCGGGGCGAAGTGATCTACCAGCAGAGCTTCCTGTCCATCCGGCGGCCCTGTGGCCAGTGCGGGGGCAGCGGCAAGATCATCCGGCACCCGTGTACCCAGTGCCGCGGACAGGGCAGCGTGCGTGTCGAGCGCCGGCTCAAGGTCAACGTTCCGCCGGGCGTGGACGACGGCACGCGGATGCGGCTGTCCCAGGAAGGGCAGGCCGGTTACAACGGCGGCCCGGCCGGGGATCTGTACGTGGTCCTGAGGGTGAAGGAACATCCGGTCTTCACCCGCGATGGGAGCGACCTGCACTGCATCTTGCCCATCAACATCGCCCAGGCGGCGCTCGGCTGCGAGATCGAAATCCCAACCCTGGACGGGCCGGAGACGCTGACGGTCCCCGAAGCCACCCAGCACGGCGCGCAGTTGCGCCTGCGCGGCAAGGGTGCGCCTCGGCTGAACTCCACCGGCCACGGCGACCTCTACGTTCACGTCGAGGTGAAGGTCCCCGCCAAGCTGACCAAGGAGCAGCGGAAGCTCCTCGAAACCCTCTCCGAGACCCTTCCCGCCGAGAACCAGCCCAAGGAAAAGGGCCTCTTCGACAAGGTCAAAGACTACTTCGTCTAGTAGGGCAGGCGGTTTCGCCTGTCCGGTGCGTTCTCGCAGCCATCCAGTCGCGGGTTCTTTTCCCTAACAACCTCAGGCCGTTCCCGTCTAATGAACGGATGAAGATGGAGCAGACAGCCGCCGTCGAGCAAACCGAGCCCTTCGAAGTCCTCGTCGAACGCCATAGCCGCGGCGTCTTCCGTCTCGCCTATCGCATGACGGGCAACGAACAGGACGCCGAAGACGTTGTGCAGGAGACCTTCCTCCGGGCCTACAAGCAGCTCGCCGGCTACGATGGCCGGGCCGGGTTTCAAACCTGGGTGACCCGCATCGCGGTGAACTGCTCCATCGACCTGCTGCGCGCGCGCAGCCGCCGTGGGACGGCCGTCCCCCTGGACCAGAATTTCGCGCTGTCCTCCGGCGAACCCTCCCCCGAGCGAGCCGCCTTCGACGGCCAGGTGAGACGGCGCCTCGCGGCGGCCATGGCCAGGCTCACCCCGGTCGAGCGCGCGGCGTTCGTCCTTCGACACTACGAAGGCGCTCACGTGGACGAAATTGCCCGCGCCATCGACAAGCCCGGCGGCGCGACGCGCCACTGCATTTTCCGGGCGGTTCAGAAGTTGAGGGAGGCGCTCGAACCGGTGATGACCGGGGTCGCCGCGAGCCCCTCCAAAGGGATGCCGACATGAAACACCTGAGCGATGAAGAACTGGTGCACGCCTACTATGGGGAAGGCGGCCTCGATCACCTCGCCGGCTGCGAAGCCTGCCGGGAGGCCCTGGCGCGCATCGCGACGGCACTGAATGCGGCCGACGACTTCCCCGTGCCCGAACGCGGCGAAGATTACGGCGCCGAAGTCTGGGCGCGCCTGGCCCCGCGCCTGACGGCTGCGCCCGCCGCAAGGCCATTCTGGGCGCCGCTCTGGTTCCACCATCAATGGGTGACCGCCGGAGCGGTGGCCGCTCTGCTGCTGGTCGCGTTCTTCGCGGGGCGCTTCTCGCGCTACCCCAGCGTCGCCGAGCGAACCCCCGCGCCGGTCCAAACCACGGATCGCGAGCACATCTTGCTGGCCGCGCTGGCAGCCCATCTGGACCGTTCCCAAAGAGTCCTTCTGGAGGTGATGAACCGGCCACCGGCCCGCGACATGGACCTGCGAGAGGAACAGAGCCGCGCCGAGGACCTGGTCGCCTCCAGCCGCCTCTACCGGCAGGCCGCCACAGCCGCCGGCGACCGGGACGTCGCCGCCGTACTCGAGGATCTGGAACGGGCGCTGATGGAGATCGCGCGCAGCAGTCCGAAGCTGTCCCGCGACGAGTTTGAAGAGCTGCGCGGCAGGATCGAAGCGCAGGGCATCGTGTTCAAGGTGCGTGTGACGGATTCCAATCTGCAAACCAGGAGTGCACTGCTATGAAGAGATTCATCCTGTTCTTGACGCTGGCCGCGGCCGGACTTGCCGCCGCGCCGGCGCCATTCGAGGCGGACGCCCAGGAACGAGTGGAACGCAACGCCGACCGCTCCTACGAGAGCGGATCGCGGGCGCTCGACCAGCGCCGCTGGGAAGAGGCCATCAAGAGTTTCGCCGCGGTGCCCCGCGGCAGCGCTCGGGCCGATGGCGCGCTTTACTGGACCGCCTATGCACAGAACAAGGCGGGCCGGCGCGCTGAGGCGCTGGCATCGCTCGCCGAGCTGGCCAAGTCCTACCCGCAAAGCCGTTGGACCAGTGACGGCAAAGCTCTCGAGATCGAGATCCGCCAGGCCGAGGGCAAGCCGGTCTCGCCGGACGCGCAATCCGATGAGGAGATGAAACTGCTCGCCCTCAATGCCGTCATGCAAGCCGATCCGGAGAAAGCCGTTGCGGTGCTCGAGAAGATGCTGCAAGGCCCCAGCAGCCCGCGCCTCAAGGAGCGCGCGCTGTTCGTGCTGATGCAAAGCGGCTCTCCTCGCGCGCGCCAGATCGTCTCGGATTTCGCGCGCGGCGGCACGAATCCCGACTTGCAGCGGAAGGCCATCCAGTTTCTCGGCGTGTTCGGTGGCACGCAGAGCCGCGATGAGCTGGCCGGCCTATATTCGAAGGTGACCGATGCCAGCGTCAAGCGCGAAATCCTCGACGCACTTTTCGTCGGCCACGCCGCGGACAAAATCGCCGCGATCGCGCGCAGCGAGAAGGATCCGGATCTGCGCGTCAAAGCCATCGAGCTCCTCGGAATTTCGAACGGCGCCACCAGCGATCTGGCTGCCATCTACTCCAGCGATTCCGACAAGCGGGTGCGCAAGGCCGTACTGAGCGCCTTCTTCCTCAAGAAGGATGCCGCGGCGCTCATCGACGTCGCGCGCAAGGAAACCGACCTGGAGTTGAAGAAAGACGCTGTGAACAAGCTGGCGCTCATGAAGTCCAAAGAAGCTACCGACTTCATGATGGAACTGCTCAACAAGTAAGGAGGCTACCGTGAGAAGACTACTGTTCTGGTTCGCCCTGGTTGCGCTGCCAATCACTGCCGCCGATCAACCTCGCATCGTCAACGGCAAGCTCGAAACCCGCCCGGCCGCCAAGGGCCTGGAGAGCGAAGTTCGTGCCCTCGTGTCCGCCAGCTCCTCGCCGCTGTGGATCGGCTACGGAGTCCCCATGGTCGAGGGCCGGCACGAGACTTGTTCGCAGTCGCTCTCCCTCGATACTGGCAACACGGGCTCTCGCGACTCCGGGCGCGTGGCTCTCGAAGGCGATCGGACGCTCTTAGTCTTCCTGCGAGCCGAGAAGGGGCAGATCGGCAGAGCCCGCGCTTTCTCGGCGAACTGCGAGGTCGATGCCGGCGGCGCGACGGTCCTTTTCCTCACCGGCGGCCGATCTGAGGAAAGCCTCGCTCTTCTGAGCCCCCTGGCGACTGGCTCGGATCGCCGCCTCAGCGACTTCGCGGTCATGGCCGTGGCCATGCACGCCGGCCCCGCCGCGGACGCCGTGCTCGACAAGTTCCTCGACCCGGCGCGCCCCGAGAGTCTCCGCGAGCGCACTTCTTTCTGGCTGGGCACGGCGCGCGGAAGGCGTGGTTGCGAGCGCCTGCTCCGGCTGGTGCGGGAAGATCCCAGCGACGGCATTCGTGAGAAGGCGGTCTTCGCGCTGTACGTTAGCAAGGAGGCCGAGGCCGTCGACGGCATCGTCGCCGCGGCGCAGAACGACAAGAGCCCCAAGGTCCGCGGCCAGGCGCTTTTCTGGCTCGCCCAGAAGGCCTCCGGCAAAGCTGCGGGCGCCATCGCCCAGGCCATTCAAAATGATCCCGCCACCGAGGTCAAAACCCGCGCGGTCTTCGCGCTGAGCCAGTTGCCCAAGGACGAGGGGGTGCCGCGCCTGATCGAAGTCGCGCGAACCAACCCGAACTCCGCCGTGCGCAAGCAGGCCTTCTTCTGGCTGGGTCAGTCCAAGGACGCTCGCGCGCTCCGGTTCTTCCAAGACGTACTGACGGCCCGTTAGAGCCTCTATCTCTGATTCGCCTTCGAGGCCACCCGCCGAAGTTCAGGCAGGACGTCTCCCACGGCAACGGGAGGCGCTCCTGCCTGCCCCATGCCGAAGTACAGCTTCCTGTAGAGCGTGTAGAGCCGCTGGTAGACCTCCGCCGCGGCGGGGTCTGGCTCGACGGTTCGGTAGCTGGGGCAAAGCGAATCCTGGGCTTCCTCGATCGAGCCAAAGGCGCCGGCCGCCAGGAAGGCGAAGATGGCCGAGCCCAGGCTGGTGACCTCGCTTGTCGGAACCAGCACGGGCTTGTTCAGCACGTTTGCATAAACCCGGTTCAGCACCTCGTTCTTCTGCGGGATCCCACCGCCGTTGATGACGCGGCGAATCGGCACGCCGTGTTCTTCCATCCGCTCCAGGATCACGCGCGTATGGAAGGCGGTGCCTTCGATGGCCGCAAACAGCTCGTCCTGCGCGGTGTGCGTCAGTTTCCAACCCAGGGTCACGCCGCCGAGCTCCGGATTCACCAGTACCGTCCGGTCCCCGTTGTCCCAAGTTACGCGCAGCAAACCCGTCTGGCCTGCCCGGTACGCTTCGAGCCCCTGCGACAGCGCCGCCACCGTTGTGCTGGCGCGGCGGGCGATCGCGTCGAAGATATCGCCCGTGGCGGAGAGCCCGGCTTCAATGCCGGCCATCCCCGGATGGATAGAACCTTGCACCACGCCGCAGACGCCGGGGATCAGCTTGGTCGCTCGGGCGATCGCCATGATGCAGGTGGAGGTGCCGATCACATTGACCACGTCGCCCTCGCGCACGCCCGCGCCGATGGCATCCCAGTGCGCGTCGAAGGCGCCGACCGGAATCGGAATCCCCGCACGCAGGCCGAGCTTCGCCGCCCATTTCGGCGAGAGTCTTCCAGCGATCTGATCGCTGGTCGCGTAGCGCCCCGCGAGCTTGCCTCCGATGCCGGCCAGCAGCGGATCCACGGCTGTCAGAAAATCCTCCGGAGGCAGGCCGCCCAGGGACTTGTTCCACATCCACTTGTGACCCATGGCGCAAACCGAACGCGGCGCTTGCGCAGGGTCGTCGATCCCGCATAGCACCGCCGCCACCATGTCGCAGTGCTCCAGAGCGGAGACCAGCCGGGGACGCCGGTCGGGATTGTGGCGTAGCCAGTGCAGCAGCTTGGAGAAACCCCACTCGGAGGAGTACACCCCGCCGCACCACTCGATGGCTTCGAGCTTCCTTTGGCGTGCCGTCTCCGTGATCAGCGCAGCTTCGCGCCAGGCGCGGTGATCGCACCAAAGGTAGTAATCGTCGAGAGGTTCGAGAGCCGCGCCCACCGGCACGACGCTCGAGCCGGTCGTGTCGAGTGCGATCGCTTCCACGAGCTCGCCCGAAACCCCGGCCTCGGTGAGGGCCTTGCGGGTGGCCTCCGCCAGCGCGCGCATGTGGTCCGCATGGCTTTGGGTCGCGTGGTCGGGATTCTCCTTCTTTCGATGCAGGGGATATTCCGCCACGCCGGAGCCGAGCCGCCCCTTGCGGTGATCTACGATCGACACACGGACGCTCAGCGTCCCAAAGTCCACTCCCGCGACGATGGCCATCCGGCGCTCCTAACTCGAATGCAACCGCTCCCTCACGGTCGCGGCTCTGTTAGCGTTTCAGAGCCGCGACCGTTAGCAAGCGGACTTTCCTGTCAGAGACCTACTTGTGATAGTAAATGTCCCAGCCCAGGTACTTCGTGGCCGCTTCGTAGACGGCCGCCGCCGCACTGGCGCTGAGGTTGGCTGCCACGTGATGCTCGAAACCGTTTTCGCAGATGTAACGCAGCAGGGCCTGCATGTTCTGGATCTTCACCACGCCGGCGCCGCCGAAGGTGGTCAACGGGTCGTTCGTGAAACTGCCCTCGCCGACGTAGCCCCGCATCCGGCCCGTGACGTCGCTGGTCGAGAAGCGCGCGAAGCTCATCGGGCCCGCCTTGACGCGGCCGACGCAGGTGCCGAACGCGTTGGCCTTGCCGACCGCTCCGGCGATGATCTCCTGGAAGTCCATGCGCACCTCTTCGAAGAAATCCTTAGGCAGGTTACTGCAATGGAAGCACACAGCCTTATCGGGGTCGTCGCCGTAGTTGTTGTTCCAATCGAGCAGCGCGCTGGGCGTTTCGGAAGCCAGACGCAGCGCGTACATGGCCACCACGCCGGGAACGTCCACCTCGCAGGCGCTCGACATCAGGTTGTTGCTCATCATGCTCATGACCGTGCAGGGCACCACGCCGAAGTACTCCTCCATCGAGGTCCAGCACTGCACGGCTGTGGCGTCGAGGTCGTTGGCCACCATCCATTCCTCGACCACGGCCCCGAGTTTGGCCATCTTCAGCAGCGCCGGCGCGGGCACGCCTGAGGTGCTGACGTACGACTTAATGGCGTTCAGCTTGGACTGCGCTGCGGGGGCGTCGTCCTTCATCTTCTCGATGCGGCCGAAAATCTCCGAGAGGTCGATGGTGTCGACGGCGATGCCGTGAGACTCCAGCATCTTCTCGCTGTAGCGGACCGTGTTGAACGCGGTCGGCCGGGCCCCGATGGCGCCGATGCGCAGCTTGCGCAGACCGTTCACCACGCGGCAGACGGCCGCGAACCACTCCAGGTCTTTCTTGAATTCGGGCGAGCCGGGGGCTTCCGTGTGCAGCGAGGTGAGCGAATACGGAATCCGGTACTGCTGGAGGTTGTTACAGGCGCTCATCTTGCCGCAGAAGCTGTCCCGGCGATCCGCGATGGTCATCTTGCCGGCGGTGTCGGGCGTCGCCTGCACCAGTACGGGAACGTTCAAGTTGGCCTGGCGCAGGGCCTCGACGAGGCCGCGCTCTTCACCGAAATTCGGCAGCGTGATGATGACGCCGTCAATCTTGCCGGCGGCGGCGCGGAAGAGTTCCGCGCACTGCTTCGCCTCGGCGCGTGTTTCCACGGCGCCGTACTTGGTCTGTTCCGCACTGGGGCAGACCACGTCGTGCCCGGCGGCGTTCAGAACCGCGATCATCTCCTCGCGCCCGCTCTTCGCCAGGTGGTCCGGAAAGAAGCCGCGGTTTCCTACGATCAGTCCGAATGTCATTTTCTTTGCCATAATATTCCTCACATCGAAGAGGGCAGGATGGGAATCCTACCCTACTTGCCCAGCGACTTTTTCAACAGGCGCTTGGGCGAAAAGAAGTACACGTAAATCAACCCTATCACGAGCAGCAGCGCGCCCCACCAGATGGCGGCGTGCAACTCGGCGTGGACGGTATCGCGCTGGATGCCCGCCGCGAGGTCGTAGATCCCGGCGCCCATGATCAGCACGCCGTAGACCGTAAGAAGGAGCCCGATGTAGTACCAAATCGAAATCGGTTCTTTAGGATTCGACATAGACACCTACCAGAAAATCACGTTCAACGCCACGAACACAACCGCGACGATGCCAGCCCAGAAGATCGGCCGCTGATACAGCGCCAAGTGGCCTTCCGAGGGAAGCGTGGTGCAGCTATACACCAGGCCCACCAACTCCTTGTCGTCCTTGGGCTTGGTTAAGAGGCTGACCACCACCGTTACCACCGTGCAGATGATCCAACTCCACAGAGCCCGGTACATGTTCTCCGCCATGGGTTTGGCGTTCGGCGAAAGCGCGATGATCGCCAGCGCGCTGGGAACCGTATATCACCCAAACCCACATGAGGATGGAGGAGACCGTGCCGGAGAGCAAACCCCAGAAGCCGCCGGCCGCCGTGGCGCGCTTCCAGAACATCCCCAAGATGACCGTGCCGAACAGGGGCGCGATGAAGAAGCTGAACAGCGCCTGCACGTAATCCATGATGCTCTTGAACTGCATCACCAGGTACGCCGTGCCGATGCTGATCAGGACGCCGAGGATCGTACACCAGCGTCCCATCCTCACGTAGTGGGCGTCGTCGGCGGACTTGTTCATATAAGCGCGATAAATGTCATAGGTCCACACCGTGGCGAACGCGCTAACGTTGCCCGCCATCCCCGACATGAAGCCGGCAATCAGCGCGGTTACCCCGAGGCCCATTAATCCGGGTCCGCAGTAGCGCGCCAGCATGAGAGGCAATACTTCGTTGTAGCTGTGCGCGCCGGTGGCCACCGCCGTGCCCTCGTCGACGAGCTTCACCGGGAGCAGGGCCAGGGCGAGCAAGCCGGGCAGGATCACGATGAACGGCACCGCCATCTTGAATGCCGCGCCGATGATGGGCGCCATCTTCGCGGAACGCAGGTCCTTGGCGGCGAGCACGCGCTGCACCACCAGGAAGTCCGTGGTCCAGTATCCGCAGGAGATCACGAAGCCGAGGCCGAGGACGATGCCGGTCCAGTGGATGCCCATGGGGTTATCGGTGAACGACCCCATGGTGCTCCACAGGTGCGTGTAGTCGCCGCCGGGGAAATTCTGCGCGATGCGCGCCTGCATGCCGCTCCAGCCGCCCGCCTCGATCAGGCCGATGATGGGGATCAGCAGCGCGCCCAGCCAGATCAGCACGAACTGAAGCACTTCATTGAAAATCGCCGAGCGCAGGCCGCCCAGAGCGACGTAGATCGCCACCGTGATGGAGGAGACCCAGATGCTGAAGTGAATGTCCCAGCCCAGGACCACTTTCATGACCAGCGCCATCGCGTACATGTTGATGCCGCTCATCAGCACGGTCATGAATCCAAAGGAGACCGCCGAAAGCCCGCGGCTCGCTTCGCCGAAGCGCAACTGGAGATAGCCCGGCACCGAGTGCGTCTTCGAGATGTAGTAGAAGGGCATCATCAGGATGCCCAACAGCAGCATCGCGGGAATGGCGCCGATCCAATACCAGTGCGTGGCCAGAATTCCGTATTGATAGGCGGCGGCCGCCCACCCCATCAGCTCCAGGGCCCCTAAGTTCGCGGCCAGGAAACTGAGCCCGGCGACCCACGCGGTCATCTCCCGGCCGGCGAGGAAGAAATCCTCGCCGGTCGAGGCCCGCTCCTTGAGCTTGTAACCGATGATCAGAACCGCAATGAAGTAGATTGCGATAATCGCCAGATCCACCCATGTAAGCGTTATCAGGCGGGAAGGCGCGCTGGCGGCGAAAAAGCAGAACGGTGTAGGCATGGACTTCCTTTTAATAGGCTTCGACCAGTTTACCCCGACGCCGGACGACCGTGGGTCGCGAGGAGGACGTAGGACGGATTCACCGCCCAGACGCTAGCGGAGCAGGTACTTGCTTGCGCGCATCCCGGCGAGCGTGTCCGCCTCGAACGTCTTCTTCAGGTGGGTGATCAGGTTCTTCTCCAGCAGAGTTCCTTCCTTGACCCCTTTGACCACCGTCTTGAAATGGGGGTAGTACGGATGCTGCCCCTTGGGCTCGAGAAGAATCAAGCCCGCCGCAAACTGCATCTCCAGGAAACGCGGATCCGTGTTGCCGATAAGCTCGGATGGCCTGTCATCGACCAGGCTGTACCCATTGCGGTCCCCCAGATACTCCGTCTTCAGCCACTTCGCCTCCCGGCAGGCTTCGAAGAAGTAGCCCAGGTCGAACCCGGCCAGGACATCCGGCTTGCCGGCGGCATCCGCGTCGCGCACACGATTGAACAGGGCGCCCAGCACCTGGTAAGCGATGCCGGGGTCCTGCTGGCTGTAGGCGATCGCTCTGCGCATGGTCTCCATGCGCGCAAGAATAGGGGTCTCCGGAGCCAGAAGGGCTTGAGTATCGGCGGGGACCTTCGCGATGTCGTAGCCGCTCGCCGGAGCGTTCCAGGAGTTCGGGTCTCCCCACGGCAACGACTTGGCGTCCCCGATGGCGAGCGCCCACTTGACCAGAGGCTGCTCGAACATCTCGTCCCAAGGGTCCGCCGCAACGGCGGGCAGGACGAGCATCGAGCCGAAAAGCAAGGCTGCAAGGAGAGAGGAAAACCTATTCATGCGTATATCTACCTCCCGGACGGTGCGGAGATCCTGATCGTTCCAATGGCGTACCGCTTTTGTCCGTCCTGGTTGTCCAAGGGGAGCGCAATCTGCGGCGTCCCGATGCGCGACCCGACGGAGACGAAAACCCGGTACGAGCCCGGCTTCAATACGGATGCCGGGGGGAGCCTGAATTCCGCCTCCCGCATTATCGGATCGGCTTTGTCCGGCTCCCCCACGGCCGAGTGTCTTCACGTCGAAGCCCTCGTCCACGAAAACTCCGGCGATGCCGTCCTTCTGATCCTTCAGGGTGAATGCCACGAAGCCGCCCGGCAGAGCAGGGGCGACACCGTTGTTTCTCCAGCGGTGCGATAGAGTCATTCTTCCGGCGGCAGGCGCCTCGTCCGGCATGCGACGCCTCCAGCAGTTGGAGACGGTAGCCCATCCGCAGCGTGATGCGGTCGACCAACTGTCTGTTCTTCTCCAGAAATTCCCGCGGCCACCAGTGGACGGAAATGTAGCTGCCGTGACCCGCCTCCACCGCCCGCAAATAATCGCTGCCGTCGCCCCAGTCCCCTCGCTGAAACGGAGAGCCCATAGTGCTCGCTTTCCAGGATGACGGGGAGCCTCGGCCAGAACGCCCCGGCGTAGTAGTGCGTGTAGAAGGCCTCCTGGCCCGGCCGGCAAAGGATGCTGTCGTCCCGCAACGTGAGCCCCTGCTCTTTCGCGTAAACAATGGTCTCCAGCCCCTTGCCGCGGAACGTGAGGTTGTCGTTGTAAGCGACCAACGTGCGCTTGAAATGTCTGTATGTGCAAGTCAATGTGCCGGCGCACCGTGCCCGCCGTGACCGACCGCTCCGGGCCCGGGTCGCCTTCACCCCAAATCCCGACAGTCCCAATGTCGATCCACGCGACATTCGGATCGCCGTCATAGCGCGCCGCCGCGGCCGCAAAGAAGTTGTCCAACTTCGCCAGGAAAATCGGGTCGTCGTAATCCGGTTCGTAGCGGACAACCGCCGTGGCCGCGGATCCGGCGCGCCCCCGCATCGGGTAGACCCTGGCTCCGGCTTTCACCACCCATTCGGGCGTAGCGTTCGGAGGATTGTTCGAGGCCGACTCGAAGGTGGTAAAGCGGAAGGCGATCTTCTTCCCTTTGGCGATCCAACGCTGCGCCGGGATGTCCACCACCGACCAGTTGAATTTGCCTTCCTCCGGCTCCAGATAGGACCATGCGAGCCGCAGGTAGATCACGCCCACCGCGGGAAACTCGTCGACGGTGTCCCAGGGTTCCAACCTGCTGCCGTACCTCACGATGTCGTTGTCGTAATGGTGGAAAACCCATCCCATTCCCGGGTTCGCCAGCGCCGCCCCGTTATCCTTCGGACGAACTACGGTGCGGCTCTGCCCATGCAGTCCCACGGTCATCGAGGCGAGCAGAACGAGGGCCGCTGCCCCAAACAAGACGCTCCTTGCGATGCATGCAGTGTTGTCTTTGCTCTTCTTCTTCATTTCGAAAGGCCATTGCGTTTGGATGCGAATACTCGTCTTCGCGCCGCAGCAGGTGTCAAGTATACTGCACTTGGCGCGCGCTGGAGCGCCTTTGGTGCGCTGTGGGCCGCGGTGCCATACTCATCAAAGTAGCATGTTATACTCAATCTATGAGTAAGCGACTTCAAGTGCTACTGCCGGACCAGGAGATGTCCGATATCCAGCGTCTGGCCCGGTCCGATCGCCTTCCAGTTGGGGAGTGGGTTCGCCGGACGCTTCGCGAGGCGCGCGCGAACAAGCCGGTACACGGCCCCGAGACGAAACTGAAGGCCGTGCGTCGCGCTGCAAAGCACGAATTCCCGAGCGCCGATATGGACCAGATGCTCGGTGAGATCGAGCGGGGCTATCAAGCTTGATCTTCATCGACTCCAACATCCCGATGTACCTGATCGGTGCGGCACATCCGCACAAGGCGGAGGCGCAACTCCTGCTGGAACGCCTGATCGCGGCTGGGCAACGGGTGGTTACCGACGCCGAAGTGCTGCAAGAGATTCTTCATCGGTACACGGCCATCGACAAGCGAGAAGCGATTGGGCCGGCGTTCCAGGTAGTCTTGGACGTCGTCGACGAGGTTTACGGAATCGAGAAGGCAGACGTTCTACGGGCCGGCGAGATCGCCCAGAACCGCGCATCGTTCACGGCGCGCGACGCCCTCCATATCGCCGTGATGGAACGTCATGGAATCCGTTCCATCCTGAGTTTCGACGCCGATTTTGACCGCTGGCCCGGCTTGAAAAGGATCCATCGGATCTGACCTCGCCCAGCCGCCCTGGCAAGGGCTCAGCGCCGCGGAATGACTCCCAGATCGATGCACCCGTTTACGAAGAACTGCACCGCGATGGCCACCAAAACCAGTCCCATCAGGCGCACCAGGATCCGGATCCCAATCTCCCCGAGCAGTCCCCGAACTCTGTTTGCGCTCGCCAGTATATAGAACGACGCAAGCGCGGTGACGGTAATTGCCACGAAAACCGGAATCACGTTCCACCAATTCCGCGACTGTCCCATCAGCACCATCACCGTGGAGATCGCGCCGGGGCCCGCCAGCATCGGAATCCCAATGGGCGCGACGCCGACCTCTTCCTTCTCGAGCCCCGCCGCCCTCTCCTCGGACACTTCCTGAGTCCCCGAACGCTTTGCTTGCAGCATGTCCAGAGCCACCATGAAGAGCAGTAGACCGCCGGCGATCTTGAAGGCCGGCGGAGTGATCCCAAAGAGAGCGAAAATGGCACTGCCGGCAATCGCGAATAGGCTCAGAACCAGGAAACAGGTCCAGGCGGCCTGCCGGGCCATTCGCGAGCGTTTGGCCTCGGTATCCCCGGCGGTCATCGCGATAAACGACGGAATCGTCGCGAACGGATCGACAATGAAGAAGACCGAACTGAGCGCCATCAAGGAGAATTCCAGCGTGGCCTTGAACTCGTAGTTCACTTTACCCCTGTGGGGCAGACGCCCCCGTCTGCGGCCGGCCCCCTGGCCGGCCTGCTTTTCTAACCACTTTTCAGAACCCCTGGGCCGCTAGCGCCGCGAAGTCGCCGGAAATCGGCGACAAGCGGTATCTGTACGAGTACGGCTGGCCGCTCGGAATCCTGTACGGGTCGAGCGGATACGCGTTCTGCGACCAACTGTCATCGCCGCCGACCCCCATCTGCTTCCAATCCAGGTTCAGATAGACCTGCGGGCGGCGGGTCATCTTGAAGGTGTAGTCGGCGTCTTCGATATCGCGCTTGGTGTAGTGGTAGGCCTCCACGCTGAGCGCCGGCGCGCCCACGGCCAGCAGACCGACACCTGCCTTGTTCGTAAGCGCCACCCAGCGCACGTCCACTTTGTTGTTGTTCCCCTGCGGCCGGGCGTACTCGGCCCACTGCGCGTCCACTGTGGACTTGTAAACGCCCACGCGCTCGAAGGCGCGATCCACATAGGTGGCTACCGGGCCCCGCCCGTACCAGGTGACGTTCTCCAAACCGGGAGCGAGCGTGAATTCCATGCCGAAGCGCGGCATCATCGCCAGCGTGTTGCTTCCCGGCTGGTAGGCGCCCTCCACAATCACGTCGCCGCTTCCATAAATGGTGTAGGTCATGGTGTAGGACGCGCCCACCGCGGTGAGCCTGCCGGGTACGGTGACGCGCGCCGAGCGTGCATCGAGCCGTTCGATCTTCGCACTCCCGGCCTGCCAGGAAGCACCTACCTCGCGCCATTGCATGATGCTCGTCTGGTTGTCGCCGGGCCGTCCCATGATGCTACGGTAGGCGCCGATGTCGTTGTCCGTCATGGCCCGCCAGAAATCGGGCTGCGGACCCAATTCGATCAGCCGCGTCCCCTTGTAGGTGTAGGAGACAATCATCCCGGTGCGCCGGTCGAAAACCAAGGCGAAGTCCGGTCCGGCAGAACCAGGCGCGGTTGTCCTGCTCCCACGTCTCGAGCGGCGGCGCCTGCGCCGGGTTCATCCGGGGCGCGGGGGCGCTCACCGGCAATTTGAATTGTTCCCAAGCGATCTCGTGGCCCTTCTTCGCCCAGGATGCGTCGCTCTTCAGCACGAAGCTGAGGTTCAGAAAGTACTCCGCGCCGGGCTCCGCCTGGATGGCCGGCAGAGGCAGGGTGAACTCCTTCTCGGCGCGCGGCGCGATGTCGAGCGGAGCGACCACCCCCGACGCAATGGTCCGCGCGCCGTTCTTAACTTCCCAGCGGCCCTCGGCAAGTTCGCTCGCGTTGATGAAATCGAACCAGCTCTTCACCTTGATTTTGCCCGCGGCCAGATCGACCGCGCTGGCATGCAGATAACGGTAGACGTACTTGATGGCCCAGAGGCCGCCGTGCGGGTTGCGATCCGCACCCACCAGTCCGTTCTGGCAGAAGTTGTTGTCGTTGCCGAGCCCCGCCTTGTTTTCCCACCAGCCGCCGTACGCGAGGAAGTTCTTCATGCCGGAACTGGCGCGGTACTCGGGCGGGACCGGCTGCCGGATTCCCTGGTCCACCCAGTCCCACACGAACGCGCCGGCGGCGTTGATGCCCGAATAGAGGATGTCCCAATACTCCTTCAGGTTGCCGTTGCTGTTGCCCATGGCGTGGGTGTACTCGACGAGCAGCAGCGGCATGTCCGGCTTGCGCTTGGCGTAGGCCAGCGCTGTTTGCGGCGGAGGATACATCCAGGAATAGAAGTCCGAACTCAGCCCGCCGCTGCGGATCGTGCCCTCGTAGTGGAAGGGCCTTGATGGATCGCGCTGCTTTGCCCACTTATAGACGGCGGTGACGTTCGGACCGTCGCCCGATTCGTTGCCCAGGCTCCAGATGATCACGGAGGGATGATTCTTGTCGCGCTCCACCATCCGCTGCACCCGGTCCAGATGGAGCGGCCCCCACTCCGGATCGTTGCTCAATCGATTCTTGGCGTCGTTCTCGTAGCCGTGGCTCTCGATGTTGCCCTCGTCGATCACGTAGAGGCCGTACCGGTCGCAGAGTTCATACCACAGCGGGTCGTTGGGATAGTGCGACGTGCGGACGGCGTTCACGTTGAACTGCTTCATGATCTCGATGTCGCGGACCATGAGTTCCCGCGAGACGAAGTGGCCGGTGTCCGGGCTGTGCTCGTGGCGGTTGACGCCCTTCAATAGGATCACTTGCCCGTTGACCCACAGCTTGGCATCGCGGATCTCGACTTTACGGAAGCCCACCGTCGAAGGAATCACTTCGAGGGGCGCTCCCGCGGCGTCCTTCAGCGTGAGCAGCAACTTGTAGAGGTACGGCGTCTCGGAGGACCACTTTCTCGGATTGCTCACCGGCGCCGAGAACGAAACCGCCGTCTCCGCCGCGCCCGGCTGGATCTTCTGCGTGGTGGCCGCGAAAACCGGCTTGCCCGCGGCATCGAACAACTCCGCCGTGACGGAGCCCGCCGCCAGCTTGCCGCCGTAGTTCACGACATCGGCGCGCACTTCGAGCGTGGCGTCGCGATAGCTGGAGTCGAGGTTCGTGCGAATCTCGAAGTCGCGCACGTGCTGCGCCGCCGTGCTCCACAGGAATACGTGGCGGTAGATCCCGCTGAGCCGGAACATGTCCTGATCTTCGAGGTAAGCTCCGTCGCTGAACCGGTAGACCTCCACTGCCAGCAGGTTCGGGCCGGGCTTCACGTATTTCGTGATGTTGAACTCCGCCGCTGTGCGGCTGTCTTCGTTGTACCCCACCTTCTGCCCGTTCACCCACAGATAGAACGCGGAGTCCACCCCTTCGAAATGCAGAAAGGTCTGGCGGCCGGCCCACCCGTCGGGAAGCGTGAACACCCTGCGATAAGACCCGACGGAGTTGCGGTCTTTCGGAACCACCGGCGGCCCGTTGGGGTCCATGGGAAATGGATAGACGATGTTGCGATAGATGGGGATGTCGCAGCCGTGGAGTTGATAGTTCGACGGCACCGGGATGGTGCGCCACTTGGCATCGTCGAAGTCCTGCCGGTAGAAGTTGACCGGCCGGCTGGCGGGCTTGTCGGCACAGTTGAATTTCCAGTCCCCGTCGAGCGAGCGGAACCACGGCGACTGCGTGCGGTTGCCCGCCGCTGGCGAGCGCCGCCGTCGGGTAGGTCATCATCGTGGCGTGCGGGCGCTCGACGTTGACTTTGAAACACGGAGACGTTGTCCCACTCCGGCCGTTCCTGGGCCAAACCCAGGGCGGCGAACATCAAGATGAGGCAGCTTAGCAGTCGCATATTCGTATTCACTCGATTCTATCGACTTGCGCCACGAGGATCACCAAGGCGACCCAGAGCAGATTGGCCACCAGCAAATGCACGATCTGCATCCAGACTGGCGCCAGAAGGACGATATTCACTACCCCCGCGATCCACTGCAGGAAGACCAGCCCCAGGATCGTGAGCCGCGGCGCCGTGTTGCGCCGGCGGGTCGCGAACAGCACGAATGCCCCGCCGGCCAGCGCGAAGAGTGGATGCAGCGGACGAAGCCGCAAGAGCCCTTGCGGCGTGTCGGGAAGCAGCGTGTCGCCCAGCGCCGCAATTGCACCGGTGACGCTGACCAACATGATCACAGGAAGCGCGGCCACCAGCGGCCATGGCTTAGATCGCAGCGGCGCCCCACTTCCCGGCACAGAAGAGAACCAGGCCGTCAGCGCCAGCATCGCCAGCAAGATCTGCGTGTTCACGAGGTGTGCCGAGAGGTACACGGCGCGGCCCGCGGAAGCGTTCTGCGCCACATAGTTCAGGAGCACCAGTCCCATGCCCAGCAGCGCCTCCACAACGAGGAACGCGATCGAGAGCGCGGCGAAGCGCCGCACGACATGACTCCGCGGATAGAGGCGAAAAGCCCACACGCACAGCAGCGTCACGGCAATCAGGGCCAGGCCGCTCGAGACCCGGTGGCTGTACTCGATGACGGTGGCGGCCGCCGGCGACTGCGGGACGATCTCGCCGTTGCACAATGGCCAGTGTCCGCCGCAGCCCGCGCCGGAGCCGGTCGCGCGCACGTAGGCCCCCCACAGAACGACTATAAGGATGTAGACCAGAACACCCCAGGCAAACCTGGAGAATCCATCCGTCCTTCGTTCAGGAACAACGCCCATAGTTGCCGATCCCCCTAGGATAATGGAAGCGTGGCATCGACCCGCCGGTCTCGATTCTATACGATCTGGTATCTGTGCATCTCGGTGGGATTCGTGCTGCTCGCCATCCGCGCCTTGCTGGTGGGCGAGCCGCGGTGGGCCGTCATCCTGCGCTGCGGGATCGCGGCTGGCTTTCTGGCACTGGCCTGGCTGGCGAAGCGGAGTTGACCTGTGTAACACCTCGCTAGCCTATATAATAGGGTCAATAGCCCCGGGAGGGGCTTCCCATGCCGTCACGGCGAGTAATGGTCGGCAGAGTTCTTGTGGTTGGCTGTCTCCTGACGGTCACCGCCGTATTGGCTCAGCAGACAGGCTCCACCGGAACGGGGGGCGCGACGGCGACAACCCCCGCGCCAACTCCCACTCCAACCCCTTCGCCTACACCCACGCCGACGCGTCCCACGCGTCCTACGTTTCCCACGGAACCACAGCCTTCTACAACCACTCCGACGGACAGGTTTCCTCAAGATACCGCGCGTCCTATTTTTCTCTCGGGAAAGGTCATCATGGAGGATGGCACGCCGCCGCCCGACTCCGTTTCCATTGAGCGGGTCTGCTACGGCGTAGTGAGGCCGGAAGGCTACACCGACAGCAAAGGGCGCTTCTCCTTCCAGTTGGGGCAGAATCCCTTCATGTTCGCCGACGCCAGCGTCGGATCGAGCGGATCCACGCCCGGCTTCGGTTCCCAGAGTAGCAGCGGCGGAGCCTTCGATCCGAGGGGTAGCGGGATCACCGAGCGCGATTTGATGGGGTGCGATATCCGCGCGTCCTTGGTCGGATACCGCTCCGATGTGGTCAGCCTGGCGGGACGCCGCTCGCTGGACCGGCCGGAGGTCGGGACCATTGTCCTGCACCGGTACGGGAACGTGCCGGGAACCACCATCAGCCTCACCAGCCTGGCCGCCCCCAAGGATGCGGTCAAGGCGTTCGACAAGGGTCGCGAGGCAGCCAGGAAGGAGAAGTGGGCGGAGGCCCGCAAGCAATTCGAGAAGGCGGTGGAGCTGTACCCGAAGTATGCCGCCGCGTGGTACGAACTGGGCCGGACTCTGGAACAACTGAAGGACGGCGCCGGCGCGCGCAGGGCCCACCAGCAGGCATTCTCGGCCGACGAACGTTATCTTCCGCCCTACATCCAGCTCGCGGCCATTGCGGTCCAGGAGCTTGACTGGAACGAGGTCGTTGCCAGAACCGATCAGGTGATGAAGCTCGACCCTTTGAATTTCCCCGGCGTGTATGTCTTCAATTCGATCGGCCAGTTCAACCTGAAGAACATGGAAGCCGCCGAGAAGAGCGCCCGGGAAGCCGTCAAGCTCGATACCGGCCACCGGTTCCCCGACGCTAACCGCGTGCTGGGTGTGATTCTCGCCCGGCGGGGTGATTTCGAGGGCGCCACCGAGAACCTGAAGATCTACCTCAAGTATTCCCCCAACGGTCCGGATGCCCAGATGGCGAAGGATCAGTTGGCTAAGATCGAGCAGTTGGCCAAGGCCACCCCGGCGGTTAGCCGCTAGTCCGCGGCTCTGCGCAGGTCCCACCAGGCCGGTTGCCAACTCGCCGTAGGCTAGCGGGCTGTCCCACCTGAGTCGACCCCTATTTGCGAATCGGGCGCGGTTCGGATACCGTAGCACTACGGAGGACATATGGCGTTCTGTACGAATTGTGGTTCCCAGATGGAGGGGTCGTTCTGCACCCAGTGTGGGGGAAGAGCCGGCGACGCGCCCGCGGCGGGCGTTTCTCAAGCCGCGCCGCCCTCGGCGCCACTCTCGGCCGGACAGCCGCCGGCGAAGCAGAGCAAAACGCTCATGTACGTTCTGATGGGCTGCGGGGGCCTGATCGTGCTGGTGGCGGTGATCATGGCCGCGATCAGCTTCTTTATTGCCTCGAAGGCGAAGGAGTTCGGGAGCAACCCCGCGTTCGCCGCGGCGAAACTGGCGGCATCCTTGAACCCGGAGGTGGAAGTCCTCGATTCCGACCCGAGCACGGGGAAGATCACCGTGCGCGAGAAGAAGACCGGCAAGACGGTGACGATGGATTTCCGCGATATTCAGAAAGGCCGGTTCTCCTTCGAGGGTGAGGACGGCAAGCGGGTCGATCTTGAGGCTAAGGGCGAGGGCGATTCTGGCTCGCTGACAATGAGGGGTCCGGATGGGAGCATGGAGTTCGGCGCGGGATCCGCTGCCAAGGTTCCGGCCTGGGTTCCCAAGTACCCGGGAGCACAGGTGGTAGGGACGTTCTCTGTGCAGGGCGGGGAGGGGGACGGCGGCACATTCCAGATGAAGTGCAACGGTTCGGTCGAAACTGTGGCCGCGTTCTATGAGCGGGAGATGAAGTCAGCCGGCATGACCGTTCAGAAGCACTCGATGCAATCGGGGAACACGAGCGCCATCATGGTCATGGGCGAGAACGAATCCGACGGCCGCACGCTCAGCGCCACGGTCTCTTCCACGGATGGGGGCACCACCGCGCAGATTGTCTACGGAACAAAGAAGAAGTAGAACGAGCAAGCTACGGGGGGCGCCCGGCCGGACGCCCCCGATGTAGAATGTATAGGAGTTCCTATCCCATGAAATCCAACGCTCTTATCGTCCTTATTTCGATTGTGTTCGCCGGCCTGTCGGGCTGCTCGAACAGCAGTAGCGCTCCTGCTAAGTCGTCCCGTCAGCAGGCTGCATTGATCACGCCGGTGGTGGTGATGGAGAAGTCCATGCCCGTCGACATCCGAGTGATCGGGAGCGTGGAGGCCTACACGGCGATTCGGGTAAAGGCCCAGGTCAGCGGCCAGTTGATGAAGGTCAATTTTCGGCAGGGGGACGACGTCAAGGCCGGCGATCTCCTGTTTCTCATCGACCCGCGCCCTTTCGACGCGGCCATCCGCCAAGTGGAGGCCAGTATCGCCAAGGACACGGCCCTGCTGCGGCAGGCTGAGGCCAATCTGCGGCGTGACAGCGCCCAGGAAAAGTACGCTCGCGATCAAGCCGCCCGTTACCAGAAGCTCTTACTCCGAAGGCGTGATGTCCAAGCAGCAGACCGAGCAGTACGACTCCGAGGCGAACATGCGCGCCGAAGCCGTGCGCGCGGATCAGGCCGCCATCGAAAGCGCCCAAGCCTCCTTGAAAGCCGACACCGCCAATCTGGAGAGCGCCAGGCTCCAGCGCGCCTACTGCGAGATCCGGTCACCCGTCGATGGGCGCACGGGCGATCTCAACATCGAAGAGGGCAACCTGGTACGGAACAGCGACGCGGAACTGGTCACCATCAACCAGGTGCATCCCGTGTACGTCACCTTCTCCGTCCCGGAGAACCGCCTGGCCGAAGTCCAGAAGTACAGGGCCGCGGGGCCTCTGTCTGTGACGGCGAACGCGCCGGGGGATGTGAGCCAGACAGAAACCGGCCAGTTGACCTTCGTCGACAACACGGTCGACAGCACCACCGGCACGATCAAGCTCAAGGCGACCTTCCCCAATCCCAATTCGCGGCTGTGGCCGGGGCAGTTCGTAAACGTGGCGCTGCGGCTGAAGATGCTCCAGAACGCCGTGGTGGTGCCCGTTCGAGCAATCCAGATGGGCCAGGATGGCGAGTTTGCCTACGTCGTAAAGGGCGACCAGAGCGCGGAGATGCGCCCGGTGACCACCGGGCTGCGGATCGGGGATGAGGTCGTGGTCGAGAAGGGTCTCGAGAAAGGTGAGACCATTGTCGTCGAGGGGCAAGGCCGGCTGGCGCCCGGCATGAAGGTGCGGTCCAAGGGGGGACGAGGGTAATGAACTTTTCCGAGCCATTTATCAAGCGCCCGGTCGCCACCAGCCTTCTGATGGTGGCGATCGCCGTCTTCGGAGTGGTGGCTTACCGAGCCCTGCCGGTCAGCGACCTTCCCAACATCGACTTCCCGACGATCACGGTGTCGGCCGGCCTGCCCGGCGCGAACCCGGACACCATGGCGTCCGCGGTGGCCACGCCGCTCGAGAAGCAGTTCTCGACCATCGCGGGCATCGACTCGATGACCTCGACGAGCAGCCTGGGGAGCACGTCGATCACGCTGCAGTTCTCCCTCGACCGCGATCTGGACTCGGCGGCGCAGGACGTGCAGGCGGCCATCGCCCGCACCACGCGGTCCCTCCCGCCGGGGATGCCGTACCCGCCTTCGTTCCGTAAGGTCAATCCGGCCGACACGCCGATCTTCTTTCTCGCGCTGACCTCTAAGACTCTCCCGCTATCCGATCTCAACGAGTACGCCGACACCATGATGGCGCAGCGCATCTCGATGGTCAGCGGCGTCGCGCAGGTGCAGATCATGGGCTCGGCCACCTACGCCGTGCGCATTCAGGTGAATCCCACGGCCCTGGCGGCCAAGGGCATCGGCATCGATGAGGTTGCCGGCGCCGTGCGCGGCTGGAACGTGAATCAGCCGACCGGTGAACTGTACGGCCCGACTCGCACCTACACCATTCAGGCGAGCGGCCAGCTCCTGCGGGCCGACGCCTACCGCTCGCTGGTGGTCGCCTACCGCAACGGCTCTCCGATCCGTCTCGAGGAAGTGGCGAAGGTCTTCGACAGCGTGGAGAACGACAAGTCCGCCGCCTGGTACTACAACAAGGAGCAGGGCCGCAGCCGCGGCATCATTCTGTCGATTCAGAAGCAGCCGGGCACCAACACCATCGCCGTGGTGGACGCCGTGCGGGCGCTGGTGCCAGCTTTCCAGGCGCAGATTCCTCCTTCCGTCCACCTGGAAGTGATGTACGACCGGTCGCAGAGCATCCGGGAGTCGTTCCACGACGTCCAGTTCAGCATGCTGCTGGCGCTGGGCCTGGTGATCATGGTCATTTTCCTCTTTCTCCGCAACCTCTCGGCCACCCTGATCCCCAGTCTCGCGCTGCCCTTCTCGATCATCGGCACGTTCAGCGTGATGTACCTGCTGGGCTACTCGCTGAACAACCTCTCGATGATGGCCCTGATCCTGTCGGTGGGCTTCGTGGTGGACGACGCGATCGTGATGCTGGAGAACATCGTGCGCCACACCGAGCACGGCGAACTGCCGATGCAGGCTTCCTTGCGAGGATCGCGCGAGATCGGCTTCACGATTCTGTCCATGACGCTGTCGCTCTCGGCCGTCTTCATCCCGGTCCTCTTTCTCGGCGGCATCGTCGGACGGTTGTTCCGCGAATTCGCCGTGACCATTGCCACGGCGATCCTGATTTCGGGCGTGGTTTCCATCACGCTCACGCCGATGTTGTGCAGCCGGTTCCTGCGGCCCCCCTCCAAGCGCGGCCATAACAGGCTCTACGACCTGACGGAGCGCTTCTTCGACGGGATGCTGTCGGTCTACGGGAAGACGCTGCGGTTTACGCTGCGCTTCCGTCCGGTCATGCTGACTCTCTCGTTCGCGTTGATCGCCGCTACCGTTTACCTGTTCATGGTGATTCCCAAGGGCTTCATCCCCAGCGAGGACACCAACCAGCTCAGCGTCACCGTTGAGGCCGACCAGGGCATCGCGCCCCAGGAGATGTTCCGGTACGTGCAGGCGGTATCGGCCATCGCCGTCAAGGACCCGAACGTGGATCGCTTTAACGCCAGTGCGGGCGGCGGGAGGGGCGGTGGAGCGAACACAGGCAGGCTCCAGTTGCGCCTGAAGCCGCGAGCTGAGCGCGAGCAGAGCGCCGACCAGATCATGGGCGAACTGCGGCGCAGACTGGCGGTGGTTCCCGGAGTCCAGATCTTCATTCAGAACCCGCCGCCGATCCGCATCGGCGGGATGATGACCAGAGCTCTCTATCAGTACACGCTGCAGGGGCCGGACACGGCGGAGTTGTATGCCGCGGCACAGAAATTCGAGAAAGAGCTCAGCGGCGCTTCCGGCTCTGCTCGACGTGCAGACGGACCTTTTGCTGAAGAAGCCGACGCTCAATGTCGCCATCGACCGGGACAAAGCGGCTGCCCTCAAGCTGACGGTGGACCAGATCGAGAACGCGCTCGCCGGCGCCTACAGCACGCGCTTCATCTCCAGCATCTTCACGCCCTCCAATCAGTACCAGGTCATCATGGAGGCGCTGCCGGAGTACCAGGACAGCCCCGCCGACCTCTCCATGCTCTACATCCGATCGGGCAACGGCAACCTGGTGCCGCTGTCGGCCGTCACCAGCACGACCCAGAGCGTGACCGCTCAATCCATCAACCATCTGGGCCAACTCCCCGCGGTCACGATTTCCTACAACCTGGCGCCGGGCGCATCCTTGGGCGAGGCGCTGGATCAGATTGATGCGTTGGTCGCCAGGAGCCTGCCCAGCACCATCAGCGCTACTTCGCAGGGCACCGCGCAGGCTTTCCAGTCCTCCTTCGCGAACCTCTATGCGCTGCTCTTCGTGGCCATCATGGTGGTCTACATCGTGCTGGGAATTCTCTACGAGAGCTACATTCATCCGATCACGATCTTCTCCGGGCTGCCCTCGGCGGGCTTCGGCGCCCTGCTGACGCTTTACCTGTTTCATGTCGAACTGAACATCTACTCCTTCGTGGGACTGATCATGCTGATCGGCATCGTGAAGAAGAACGCCATCATGCAGATCGATTTCGCGCTCAACGCCGAGCGGGAGGAAGGCAAGTCGCCCATGGAGGCGATCTATCAGGGCTGTCTGGTGCGCTTCCGCCCGATCATGATGACGACGATGGCGGCCATGCTGGGGGCCATTCCGATCGCCATCGGCTATGGCGCGGGCGGCGAAGCGCGGCAGCCGCTGGGATTGGCGGTGGTCGGCGGCCTGATCTTCTCGCAACTCGTGACCCTGTTTCTGACGCCGGTGTACTACACCTATCTGGCGGGCGTGCAGGAGTGGTTCAGGAGCAGGAAGACCGCCAAGCTGGTTCCAGAGCACAGCATGACCTAGCAGGGTTCCGATCCGGCCTTCGGCGCGGGCGGTTTCGTGTGCGCGGGCCGGCTCTCGGGGTACTTTGCCGGGTCGGAAACCGCGAAAAGTGTCGAGATGTGTCGGGTAATGTCGGAAACAGAGCCGTGCGCGTCAGCAAGCGGTGGGTTTCCAGTGCTCGCCGCATCAGAACCCGTGAAAAGTGCCGAGATTTGTCGCGCGGTGTCGAACGCGGGGGCCTCGGCGAGCGTTGGTTTGCGGTCGAGGGTTGCGCCGGGGCTTTCCATGTACGGGACGTTCCAATCCTCCCGCCCGGACGGTTCTTTCGGGCGGTTTAGAATGGCGAGCGCGGCGCGCAACTGGACGGACGCGGGGACTGAGTCGTCCTCCAGAAGGCGGCGCAGGCGGGCGAGGGCAAGGGCTTCGAGCTCGCGCATTTGGTCGCTGAGGCGTTCGTAGCGATCGCGGCGGATCTCTTCGACGGCCTGTTTGAAGTTCGGATCGCTCTTGAACCAGCTATAGATCGTTGAGCGGTGTACGCCGATGGCGTCGGCAGCAGCGGAAACGGTGCCGCCGTAGGCCAGGGTGAGGGCAGCCTTGGTCTGGGCGGCGGAGAGTGCGCCGGCCGGGTCAGGGCTGGTTGGAACTGCGGGAGTCGCAACAGCGCGCATAAAGGTACCTCCAAGCCCATTCTGGACCGGCAATTTGGCGCCAGAAGCAGCGGCCGGCGGTAAGTGATTGAGAAGGCGAGGAAGATATTGTTGGGCCGCTGGTGATCGTCAATCGGCCAGTCGGCCGGACATTGGGTACTCAAGCCACTGGGCGTCTCTTGTTTCCAACCGGCAATCGCTTGGGACCCGAGCCGCCCTGGCAGTTCAGGATGATTGAGGAAGACCACGGGCGGTTTCGTGAGTTATTTCGATCCCGCCGGGGATAGAACCGGGGCTGGCTGGGGACCACCCCGCCCGCGCCCAAAGGGAAGTCTCCAAAAGCCTATCTAGCAATCCACCGGGCTTGGTCTCCATTGTGAAGCGGCCGTTCAGCCTGCCCTTACCCAGATTTCCATTCTCCGCACTTGCAGCTTCCTTCGCAAGGAAGGGCACCCGTGGGACCCGCGAAGGCGCTAATCGGCTTGACATGCGTGGTCTGGACGCGCCACTCGGAAGGGTTTAGGCTTGTCGTGAAGGGCGCGTGGCGATTCCAAGGAGGGATAACGGCATGCACGCAGTCACAGCGGATGAGATTCGTCATTTGGTGGCGGCCATCGACTTCTCGGAGGTGCTCACCATCACCGCGAATGAAGAAGAGGTCCGGGCCGCTTGCCGCGCCGCCAGGGACTATCACTTTCGAGCGGTCGTGGCCTATCCACAGCACCTGGGAACTCTGGTGGATGAATTGAAAGACTCCGGGGTGCGGGCTCAGATTCCGATCGCGTTCCCCTGCGGCGGGACAACCACGCGCGTGAAGTGCTTTGAGGCGGAAGAAGGACTCCGGCGTGGCGCCACAGATCTCGACATGGTGATGAACATCGCCGCCTTCAAAGCCGGCGACTACCGGCGTGTGGGCCAGGACATCTCGGAAGTGATGGCCGTCGCGCGGCCATTCCAGGTGCCGTTCAAGGTGATCATCGAGATCGGGGTCCTGACCGAAACCGAAAAGGTCACGGCTGCCAGGCTGGTCATGGACAGCGGCGCGGACTTTGTGAAAACCTGCACGGGATTTGGGCCGGGCCGCGCCACGCTTCACGACGTTGGCTTGATCAAAGAGACAGTCGGCGACCGGATTGGCATCAAGGCCTCCGGCGGTGTGGCTTCCATTGAGGACGGCGTCGCCTTGATGCGCGCAGGAGCCACCGTGGTTGCCATGCGCAGGTTCCTCGTCGAACAACTCGAATCACTCCAGTGGCGCCCGAATCCTCACGAGGGAAGCCTCTAGTCCGTGGTCCGCCGGGCGAGCGCCTCGGATCGACTTTGCTGCCAGGTTCCGGCCGTGAAACCCGGATCGCTGAAGACTACGGGGGTCATCGGTACCTATCCGGCGCAAGAGGTTCGGTAGACTAGGCTGCATGACAAACCGTCTCACCCGCCGGCAGTTGGCACTCGCCTCTTTCGCCCCGCTTGCCCTCGCGCAAGCTCAGAAGACCACTCCCAGCATGACCGAGCCCAACTTCGACGTCGTCGGCTGGGGCCGCCGGCGCTGGGAAGCCGCTCCCCGCCGCCTCCGCTTCAGCGCAGCTAACCGCAAAGGCGCCGAAGCCTGGCAAAAGAAACTCCGTCCCAAGCTCGCCGAGCTCGTCGGAGGCTTCCCGCCCCGCACCCCCCTCAATCCCAAGATCCTCGAGACGCGTGAATTCCCCGCCTACACCCGCGAAACCATCGTCTTCGAATCCCGGCCCGGCCTAACCGTCTACTCCTACCTGCTGCTACCCAAGAGCAAGCCGCGTCCCCTGGCCGCCGCCCTCTGCATCCCCGGTCACGGTCGCGGCGTTGACGACATTGTCGGGATCGCCGAAGACGGCAGCGACCGCACCGTCAAGGCCGGCTATCAATTCGACTACGCCATCCAGGCCGTAGAGCACGGATTGGCTGCCTTCGCCATCGAACCCATCGGCTTCGGTCATCGCCGGGGTGAAGAGGCGCGCCGCGGCGGTCCGGGTCGCAGTTCCTGCCAGCCTGCCGCCGGTGCCGCACTGCTCTACGGCGAGACCATGATAGGCTGGCGCGTCTGGGACATGATGCGCGCCATCGACTATCTCGAAACCCGCGCCGAAATCGACGCCAAACGCATCGGCTGTATGGGCATCTCCGGCGGCGGCACCATCACGCTGTACTCCGCCGCTCTCGACACACGCATCCGCGCCGCCTTCTCGAGCGGCTATCTCTGCATGTACCGCGACTCGATCCTCTCGCTCTCCCACTGCATGGACAACTACGTCCCCGGCATTCTCAACTGGGCCGAAGCCAGCGACATCGCCGGCCTCATCGCTCCGCGCGCCCTCTTCTCCGAGAGCGGCGAGAAGGACAACATCTTTCCTATCGCCGGCGCCCGCCAGGCCTTCGAAGAGACCAGGAAGATCTTCGAGGTGCTCGGCGCCGCGGACCGATGCGGCCTTGAAGTCCATCCTCTCGACCACCAGTTCTGGGGCAAGCAGGGCTTGCCGTTCCTCACAAAGCACCTCACTGCATGACTCTCCGCCTCGGCTGCCTCGATCCGGTCTCGGCGCCCGGATCGCTGAAGACTACGGGCGCTTGTGGTAGCAAGAAAGCGGACTCAGCGGAGGCCGCTGGGTGTAGAATCGACGGTGCCCAGGATGCTGAAAAGGAAACCCTGGATAATTCTCGCGCAGGAGGAACTCAGTGAATTTCTTCAAGGCAGGAGTTTTGCTGGTTGCGGCGGCGGTTGTCCCGCCATTGCCGGCCCAACAAAGCGATGACAAACTTCGTGTGATTGCTTTCGGCGCCCATCCGGACGACTGCGACGGTAAGGCCGGCGGTCTCGCAGCCAAGTACGCCGCGCTCGGCCATTCCGTCAAGTTTGTCTCCGTGACCAATGGCGACGCCGGGCACCAGAGTGAGGGCGGGGGAGCACTGGCAACGCGCCGCCGGAAGGAAGCTCAGGAGGCGGGCCGGCGAATCGGCATTGAGTACGAAGTCCTCGACAACCACGATGGCGAACTGATGCCCAGCCTCGAGGTGCGTAAGCAGATCATCCGCAAGATCCGGGAATGGAGGGCGGACATCGTGCTTTCGCCGCGTCCGAACGACTACCATCCGGACCACAGGTATACCGCGGTGCTGGTGCAGGATGCCGCCTACATGGTTGTGGTGCCCAACATCTGTCCGGACACCCCCGCGCTTCGGCGGAATCCGGTCTTCCTCTATTTCCAGGACAGCTTTCAGCGCCCAAACCCCTTCCGGCCGGACGTCGCTGTGTCGATCGACGACGTTGTGGAGAAGAAGCTCCGCATGGAGGATGCGCACACCTCGCAGATGTACGAATGGCTACCCTGGGTCGCCGGCAACCTGGACCAGGTTCCGAAAGACGCGGCGGCCCGGTTTGACTGGCTCCGCAAACAACGCGGCGGGAGGGTTTCCGAGGCGCTCCGGCAGAGCCTGCGGAAGTGGTACGGTGCGCAGGCGGACTCGATTCGTGCCGCCGAGGCCTTCGAGTTGTGCGAATACGGCCGGCGTCCATCTGACGCCGAGATTCGCAGGCTCTTCCCGTTCTTTCCCAACCAGTAAGGGGTCGCACAAAGGAACGGAGGGAAAGCCCCCTCGAGAGGAGAGGCTCATCAATTTGCGCTCGCCGCGGTTCAAATGAAGTCCGGTGCGCCGTCGGCGCGGAAGGCGAAGCCGCGGTGCCAGGGTTGGGCCGGCAGCCGCTTGAAGGCTTCCTCATCCATCTCGTAGCCCCAGCCCGGTTTGTCGGGGATAGGCAGGTAACCGTCCTTGACGACGATGGGCTCGCCCTTGATGAGATCCCTTCGCGGAGAGCGGTCGTCCGGCTGGTACTCCAGGATCAGGAAGTTCGGAGTGGACGCAGCGAAGTGGACGTTCACCATGGTCGCCAGGGGCCCCAACGGGTTGTGCGGCGCCACCATGACGTAGTGCGCCTCAGCGATGGCAGCGATCTTCTTCTGCTCGAGTACGCCCCCGGCCAGGCAGATGTCGGGCTGGACGATGTCGGCGGCCTCCTTCGCCAAGAGTTGCCTGAATTCGTACTTCGTGTAAAGACATTCGCCCGTGGCGATGGGGACCTGGGCCTTGTGGCGCAGGCCCGCCAGCGCATCGACGTTCTCCATGCGCAGGGGTTCCTCGATGAAGAGCGGATGCACGGGCTTCAGCACCTCGGTCATCTGGAGCGCGCGGTAGGGCTCCCAGATCACGGCGTGCGCGTCGAAGCCCAAGTCGATGTCCGGGCCTACCGCTTCTCGGAGGGCTTCCGCCCGCTCGCCCGCGGCGCGCGTCACGGCGTTGTACGGCATCGACTGCGAGCCACCGGGGTGCGGCGCGCATTTGATGGCGGTGTAGCCGTACTTGGCGATCAACTGCTTCGCGTTCTCGGCGAGCAGAGCGGATGTCTTGCCGCCGGCGCTCTGGTAGACGCGTATCTTGTCGCGGCACTTGCCACCGATGAGCATGTACACCGGCAGACCGGCCGCTTTGCCCGCGATGTCCCACAGCGCCTGCTCGATCCCACTGATGGCGGCATTCACGATCAGCCCGCCAGGGAAGCGGGTGAAGTTATACATGGTGGCCCAAAGGTATTCGACGTTGCGGGGATCCTTGCCGACCAGCCAGCTCTTGAAATCACGCACTGTAGCGGCAGTGGCTTCATCGGGGCCTGCCGAGTATGCTTCGCCCCAGCCGTGGATGCCCTGGTCGGTCAGGACCTTGACGTAGACATAGGTTCTGCCCGCGCCCACCAGGAAGACCTGGACGTCGGAGATCTTCAGTTCGGGTTTGCCGGTGTAACGCGGCGGGTTTTGCTGCATAGCCGCAACTTCGAGAGGCAGTCCGAGGGCAGCGCCTTGCGTGAGGAAATCTCGTCGATGCATGTAGGAGATTATACTGAAGCCGGAGGCGCCGCTCAGCGCGGAGGCCGGTCCCGTGGAGCCGAATTCGGGGTTTGACTGTCCCCGGTTACTTCCCGGGCCGCGCGCCGCGGTAAGCGTGATAGACTGGCCTTAGATCATCATGGGCTTGTTCTGGCGACGTGTCGGCCGATTCGTGCTGTGGGATTATCCCCGCGCCGGCTGGCAGTACGACGTGATGGTCGCCCTGATCCTCGCCTTCATCTTCCTGACCCCCCGAGGGTTGTTCCGCGACCAGCCGCGTCCCACGTCCATCGTCAGTCTGGAGGGCCACTCGGGCCTCGACGTCCTGTGGCTCGCCCCGGAGTTGTTGCAGGGGGTTCCCGAGTCCGAAAAGGCCTCGAAGGCAACCGCTTTGATCGCAAAGAAGCTGGGCCACGGAGTCACCCTGGTCCGCCTCGATACGATCCTGGATGCGGAAAAGGAACCCACGGGCTATATGGCTCTCGTCAAACCTTGATCACCGAGGCTCTCATCCGATGCGCCTGCCGATAATCCCGCTTCTCGCCGCTGCGCTCCTGCTCGCCCCGGCGCCGGTTCCCGCCGCCACGCTCGAACAGGTGCTGGCCATCATGGACAAGGCCGGTCCGGAATTTCGTGACCTTTCGGCCTCGCTCAACCGCGCCGACTACACTCCCATCCTCAAGGAGACCGAGGTATCGCCGGCGCTCGTCTGGATGAAGCGTGCGGGCCCCCGCGACCTCCGCTTGCTGGTCGAGTTCAAGGAACCGAATCCGCGCACCATCGCCTTCGAGAAGAACACGGCCGAGCTGTACTACCCGAAAATGCAAAGCGTCGATGTCTACAACCTCGGCAAATCCCGTTCCCTGGTGGACCAGTTTCTGGTGCTCGGCTTTGGCAGTACCGGAGTCGAGCTCAAGCGCAGCTACTCGATACGCTTGATCGGAGACCAGCAGATCTCCGGCGAGACCACCACGCGCATTGAACTGGTGCCCCGCTCCGCCGCGGTATTGGAACACATGCAGAAGGCCGAGCTTTGGATCGCCGCGGCGGGCTACCCGCTCCAGCAGAAGATCTACACCTCCAGCACCGAGTACACGTTCACGTACTCCAACGTGAAACTCAACACCAATTTCCCCGACACCGCCCTGAAGCTCCAGCTCCCCAAAGGCGTCAAGCGTGTGTACCCGCAAAAATAGTCTATGATGAAAGGTACATCTTTCCTGGTAGTCGTCCTGTGACAGCCCTCAGCAAACCTTCCTCATCCCGTTTGGCGTTCCTCGACTGGACGCGCGGCTTGGCTGCCGTCGTCATGCTGAATGGGCATGTGTTCCATTCCTTTACCCACCCCGACCAGCGCGGGAGTTCGCCCTTCATGATCACCCAGTTTCTGGGAGGCATGCCGCCGGCGGCGTTCCTTTTCCTTGTCGGCGTGACGCTCGCCTTTCTCATGGAGAGCCGGGAGAGACAAGGTCTCCCCGCCGCCAGCCGTGTGTGGGCCGCCCTGCGGCGCGCAGGTTTCTTGTTTGGGATCGCGTTCCTCTTCCGCTTGCAGCTTTGGGTCTTCGGCCTGCCGGGGAGCCTGTGGACGGATTTGTTCAGAGTGGACATCCTGAATGCCATGGGGTTTGCGATCCTCCTCCTGTCCGGCCTGGCTGTATTTAGCACGGCCGATCGTGTGCGTATGGGCGCCATTCTAGGGTTACTGATCGCGTTCGCTGCACCCATGGTGTCCTTGGCGAACTGGTCCTGGCTGCCGGGGCTGCTTAAGACCTACCTGGTTCCCGATTCGCTCGCCTTCGGCTTCTTCCCGTGGGGTGCATTCGTCGCTTTCGGCATTAGCGCGGGGAGCGTCATCCGGCTGGCTCGCAGGGAGCGACTCGACCTCGTCATGCAGTGGGCGGCCCTTCTCGGCCTGGTAGTCATTTTGGCTGCCCGGTTTTGTAGCGAACTGCCCTACTCGCTCTACCCAAGCTCGGAGTACTGGCTGAACGGCCCCTGGCTGATCCTGGTCAAGCTCGGCGTGCTGCTGCTGGTCATGTCGGGCGCGTACGTTTGGACCCAATACGCCGCCTCGCCGGGCTGGAGCTGGATCCGCCAGTTCGGCACGACCTCCCTGCTGGTCTACTGGGTTCACACCGAGTTGGTCTATGGACGGTGGCTCTACTATTGGAAGGAACGGCTCACCCCGCTGCAGACGGCCTTCGCCTCCGCCGGCGTCATCCTGCTCATGTTGCTGTTATCGGTGCTCAAGACAAACTGGGGGCGCTGGCGCCTGCCGCGCCCGGCGTTTCTTTCGCCCTCTTTCGCCTCCCGCCGCAGCCCCGGGAACTAGCGTAGCGCACGCACCTATGCGTGCCGCGTTGAGACTTATCTCGACGCAAGGGTGTCGGCGCGATTGCCGGCACGGCCCGTGAAATACAATCTGAGTTTGCGCACACGATGAAGAACCAGCGGGCGATCATTATCGGAGCGGGTCCGGCCGGCTTGACGGCGGCGTACGAACTGCTGACCCGGACGGACATCCAACCCATCGTGCTCGAGAAGAGCGAGTACATGGGAGGGATTTCCCGGACCGTCAATTACAAGGGCAATCGGATCGACATCGGAGGCCACCGGTTCTTCTCGAAGTCCCATCGCGTGATGTCCTGGTGGCTTCAAACGCTGCCGCTGGAAGCCTCCGAGAAAAACCCGCTGGCCGTCAAGTACCACGGCATGGAACGCATGCTGGGCGGCTCTCCCGACGGGCCGGACCCGGCTTCGGAGGATCGCGTGATGTTGCTGCGCCGGCGCAAGTCGCGCATCTACTACCTGCGCCGCTTTTTCGACTACCCGATCACGCTGAGCGTGCACACGCTGCGGATGCTGGGCCTGTTGCGGACCCTCAGCATCGGAATCAGCTACGTAAAGAGCGCGTTGTTCCCGCTTAAGGAAGAGCGGACTCTGGAGCAGTTTCTCATCAACCGGTTCGGCAAGGAACTGTACAGCACCTTCTTCAAGTCCTATACCGAGAAGGTGTGGGGGGTCCCCTGCGACCGGATCGGCGCGGAGTGGGGCGCGCAGCGCATCAAGGGGCTGTCGGTGTGGGCCGCTCTGGCGCACGCGCTCAGGAAAACCGTCCGTCGCGGCGGCGGTGACATCGGCCAGAAGGGCACCGAGACTTCCCTGATTGAGCACTTCCTGTATCCCAAATTCGGCCCTGGGCAGATGTGGGAGGAAGTCGCCCGCCTGGTCAGAGAAAAGGGCGGCGAGATCCGCACCGGCTGCCGGGTGGACAGAATCTGCACGGACGGCTGGCGGGTGAAATCGCTGGAGGCCACGAACTCCGCGACGGGCCAGAAGGAAGCGTTCACCGGAGACTACTTCTTCTCTAGCGCGCCGATTCAGGAACTCCTGAGGTCGTTCGACGTGGCGCCGCCCGCCAGCACGCTGGAAGTATCGGATGGGCTGGTGTACCGGGACTTCATTACCGTCGGCCTGCTGGTCGAATCGCTCAAGATTCATGACCAGACGCCGCAGGGCAAGAAGCTGATCGGCGACAACTGGATCTACGTTCAGGAGCCCGATGTGCTGCTCGGCAGGCTTCAGATCTTCAACAACTGGAGCCCGTTCATGGTGGCGGACCCGGCGCATGTCTGGCTGGGCCTGGAGTACTTCTGCAACCAATCGGACGCGCTCTGGAGCCTCTCCGACGAGGACATGGCGGCCTTGGCGAAAGAAGAACTGAGCAAGATCGGAATCATCGACGCCGCAGAGGTGATCGACTCGACGGTCTTGCGCATGGAGAAGACCTACCCCGCCTACTTCGGCACGTATGACCGCTTCGCCGAAATCCGACAGTACGTCGACCGATTTGAGAACCTCTTCCTGGTGGGCCGCAACGGCATGCACCGCTACAACAACCAGGACCACTCCATGCTCACCGCGATGTTGGCCGTGGAAAACATCATCGCCGGAAAGACCGACAAGAGCAACCTCTGGGAGGTGAACACGGAGATGGATTACCACGAAGAAAAGGGCAACTCCCGGGCAGACTGAATGCCTCTCCCGCCAGGTGTGATAATGTCTGAAATAGCATGCGCATCCTTCTGATCGAAGACGAGAAGCGAATTTCCGGGTTCATCGCCCGCGGCCTGGAGGAAAGCGGCTACACGGTGGACGCCGCTGAGACCGGCCAGGAAGGCCTGGCCATGATGACCGGCGCCAGCTACGAACTGGTCATCCTCGACCTGATGTTGCCGGACCTCGACGGACTCGTAGTCCTCGAGAAAATCCGCCTCCGAAAAGCCAATCAGCCGGTCCTCATTCTCAGCGCCCGCGGGAACCTGGAGGACCGCGTCAAGGGCCTCGACCTGGGCGCCGACGACTACCTGGTGAAACCATTCGCCTTTGTGGAATTACTCGCTCGCATACGCGCGTTGCTCAGGCGGGGCCAGAGCCTGCCCGAGCGTCTGCAGACGGGGGACCTGGTCCTCGACTGCCTTCGCCGCAAGGTGAACCGGGCCGGCGTCAACATCGAACTGGCGCCCAAGGAGTTCAGCATCCTCGAGTACCTGCTGCGCAACAAGGGCCGCGCGCTGAGCCGCACCATGATCGTCGAGCACGTCTGGGAGATGGACTACACCGGCCTCACCAACATCGTGGACGTCTATATCCGGCACTTGCGCGGCAAGGTCGACGACGACTGGCCGCAGAAGCTCATCAAGACCGTGCGCGGGATCGGCTACATGATCGGCGCCGCGGAGGAGATCGAGCCGCCTGCCCCCACGTCCGTTTCGGGGTGACGCGTCGTGTCCCCACTGAGTCCCTGGAGGAGGATTGCTCGCGGGCTCAGCTTCCGTCTGACCGCCAGTTACCTGGTTTTTTTCACCCTGATGCTTGCTCTTGATCGGCGTGGGTTTCCGCAACATGCTGACAAGTATCCAGGAGGCGCAGCTCCGCGACTCGCTCGACGCAGATTGGGCCGCGCTCAGGGGATACCTGCAAATCTCCCCTGACGGGGTCCGGTGGCGGTGGGACAGCGGTAACGCTCAGGAGGAATTCGTTGTTGAGCGCTTGAGGCGGGTCTTCCTGTTGACCGATCGGGAGGGGAAGATCATCGACATTTCCCCAGCCTACCGCGTGATCGGTCCGGACACGCCCGCGGAAATCGCAGCCGCACTCCGGTCCCGCGAACCCGTCTGGACGACGCGCCGCACTTCGCTGGGCAACATCTATCTGATACGTTCCGGGATGTTCTCCGAGGACGGCGAGCGGCGCTACTACGTTGCCTTGGGACGCTCGCTCGCGCTGAACGAAGCTCTGGTCCAGGACTTCACTCTACGCTACATCGCAACTCTTCCGGTGATCGTCTTCGTCGGCGGCTTGCTGGGTTGGCTTCTCACCAAGCGGCGCGATGCGGCCTCTTCAGGACGTGGTTCGGACCTCCGAATCGATCACCGGCGCTAACCTATCGCTGCGCATCCCCTCGCGCGGCGCGGGCGATGAACTCGACCGTCTCATTGACACTTTCAACCGAATGGTCGAGCGCCTGGAGAACTCGTTCCAGCAGATGCGGCAGTTCACGACCGACGTCTCCCACGAATTGCGCACCCCCATCACCGCGGTGCGGGGCCAGTTGGAAGTCGCCCTCATGACCGCCCGGCGCGAGGAGGAACTCCGCGACGCCATCCAGGCGGCGCTCGAGGAGACCGAGCGGCTGTCCAACCTCGTGAAGGCCATGCTGGCGCTCTCGCACGCGGAATCGGGACAGACCATACTCCGGAGACAGCGGCTGGATCTTGCCGTGCTGGCGGGCGACATCGCCGAGCAATTTCGCATTCTCGCCGACGAGGCTGGCATACATCTGGTGACAGCCCTTTCGGCAAACTGCGAAGCGGCGGTCGACCGGACACAGTTTGAGCGTCTGGTCTCCAACCTGCTCGCCAACGCCATCAAGCATACTCCCGCCGGCGGAGAGATTCGGCTGACGCTCACGCCGCTCACGGCCGCGGTCGAACTCATTGTCGAGGATACCGGCTGTGGGATTCCCCCGGAGCATCTGCCGCACATTTTCGACCGCTTTTTCCGCGTTCCCGGGGCGAGTGCGGGTTCCGAAAGGGGTCTGGGGCTCGGCCTGAGTTTCGTCGACTGGATTGTGCGCGCTCACATCGGGAGGATCGAGGTGTCGAGCCAGCCGGGCCGCGGCACCAAGTTTGTGGTGCGCTTGCCGCGCGCGGAGATACGGTCCACTCTGTTCTCCTGAGCGTGGGAGAATCTCGCTATATGGGGTTGACGGTCAGCCAGCGGGAGAAGGAAGGGATCGCCATCCTGGACCTCGCCGGCGCCCTGACCGCCGGCGACGCCGCCGACGCGCTCCGCACCACGTTGCGCGAAATCGTCGCCGCGGGCCGCAACAACGTCGTTCTCAACCTCGCCGAGGTGGACTACATCGACAGCACGGGCCTCGGCGGCATGGTGGTCTGCTTCACGACCCTTCGCAAGTCCGGCGGCCGGCTGGTCCTGCTGAACCTAATCCGGCGTCACCTCGAACTGCTGGTGCTCACCAAGCTCTCCACGGTCTTCGAAATCTTCGACGATGAGCAGAACGCCGTCAACAGCTTCTTTCCGAACCGCCATATCCGCCATTTCGACATCCTCAGCTTCGTGAACCAGCAACGCCGGAACGATCCCGAAGAGGACGCGCCCGACGAAGCTTGACCGTCACCAGCCCATCTTCCCCATCCGCCAAAGGATCTCGGCGCTGTAGTTGTCCATCCCGGCGGGCTTCCAGCGCAGTGGAGACGGGATGACCGCGGCCAGCCTGGCGGACTGCTCCCGGCCCAGCCTGGACGCCGGAACCCCGTAGTAGTTTCTGGCCGCCGCCTCCGCGCCGTAGATCCCCGGCCCCCACTCGATCACGTTGAGGTACAGTTCCAGGATCCGCTTCTTCGGCAGCAACCCGTCGGCCATCGGGGCCACCGTGAACTCGATTACCTTCCGCAGCGGGTTGCGGTGCGTGGTGAAGAAGAGGTTCTTCACGAGCTGTTGCGTGATGGTCGACGCGCCGCGGCTGACGCGCCCTTTCTCGATATCGTCGGCCACGACCTTGCGCACTTCCTGCCAGTCGATTCCGTGGTGTTGATAGAACCGGCCGTCCTCGGCGGCGATCACGGCGTGCTGCAAGTCCGTCGAGATGCGTCCGATCGGAACGAAGACGTAGCGCTTGCGATATCGCTCATGAGCCAGGAGCGCCTCCACACGGCGTTGCACTTGCACGGCGGTGAGCGGCGGATCCGCCCAGCGCAAGAGCAGCAACAGTACCGCGCAGCATGCGTAAAGCGCCACAACCGCCAGGACGCACCCGCGGGCGATCCGCCACCACCAGCTTCGTTGTCTTCGCGCGCGCTTCAACTGCCTTCCTCATCTCGCATGACGGTATAATCGATTCTATAGCGTCGGAGTCTCCTTCCTTCGATTTGAGCATGCGCGACGAGTCTACGTCAGATACGCCCGGCGTCCCGGCGGGCGCAGCACGGACCCTTATTGTGGGTTTCGGCAACTCTTACTGCGGCGACGATGGGATCGGACCCGCGGCGGCGCGGCTTCTGCACGCCTCCCTTGGTCCCCAGGCGCTTGCCGACCTGCTTGAGCTTTCTTCCTCCGCTCTCGAACTGGTGGAGCGCCTCGCGGGTTACCGGCAGGCCGTGATCATAGACGCGCTGGTCGACGAAGACGAGGCCCTGGGGACCGTGAAGCCCCTCGAACTCGTCGCCGGCCGGGCCATTCCGGGCCTGGGGTTCCATACGGCGGGTCTCGGTTCGGCCCTGGCCTTGGCGGACGCCCTGGGCCTGGACGTGCCGCCGGCCGTCCGGCTGTACGGGGTCGTAATCCGGGAGCCCCGCGTGTTTACCGAGAGCCTGAGCGGCGAGCTGACTGCCAAGCTGCCCGGCATCGTCCGGGAGATCACAGCCGCCGAATCCGCGCACGAATCTCGAAGGGGTGCGGCGGATGCATGAAGCATCCATGGTGGAGAGCCTTATCGATCTCGTCCAAAAGAACTTGCCGGAGGGGCGGCGTGTCCGGCGCGTGGATGTTCGGGTGGGGTTGCTCACCGGGGTCAGCCCGGACGCGATGCGCTTTTATTTCGAGATCCTCCGGGACGAGACCTTGGGCCCGCAAGCCGAACTGGCCGTCTCGCTCGAGCCGTTGCGGGCCCATTGCGCCGGTTGCGGCCTCGATCACACTTTCAACGAAGCAGCCTGGGTGTGCCCCGCCTGCGGAGCGCAGCCTCTAACTTTCCTGAATGGCGATGAGCTGCACCTGAGCAGCTTTGAGGTGGAAGATGGCGAAAGTAATCACCATTGAGCAGAGGATTCTGAAGCGCAACAGCGAGGTCGCGGCCGAGAATCGCCGCCTCTTCGACGGCAGCGGCGTCTTTGTGGTCTCCCTGGCCAGCAGCCCGGGCTCCGGCAAGACCAGCCTTCTCGAGAAGGCCCTTGCGCAGATCAAGGGGGAGGTTGCGGTCGCCGTCATCGAGGGCGATGTGCAGACCGACAACGACGCCCGCCGCATCGAAGCGCTGGGGGTGCCGGTGGTCCAGATCGTCACCAACGGTACGTGTCATCTGGACGCTCAAATGGTCCAAGGCGCCCTGCAGCATGTCGAATTCGGCAAACTGGAGCTTCTCTTTATCGAAAACGTGGGCAATCTTGTCTGCCCGGCCTCCTACGACCTGGGCGAGCACCTGCGCGTGGTCCTCTCCAGTACCACCGAGGGCGAAGACAAGCCGATGAAGTACCCCGCCATGTTCCGCCGCTCCGACGCGCTGGTGCTCAACAAGGTGGACCTGCTTCCGTACCTGGCGTACGACCTCAACGAGGCGCGCACGATGGCGCTAGGCGTGAATCCCACGCTGGAAATCTTCGAAACTTCCTGCACGACAGGCGCGGGCATCGGCGATTTCTGCCGCTGGGTCGTCGACCGCATGGGAGATACCGGCGCGGCCTGAAGTGGGGCAAGCTGGCAGACTGCGGCGGGTTGGCAACCCGCCCGGAGGGCCGATTGGCAATCGGCCGCAGCTTGCCAAGCTGCCCCACCAGAGCCCTAGTCCCCGCCCGCCGCCTTTCGCTTCACGTCCCGCTCATCGTGCCCGATGAAGATCTGGCGCGGCCGTGCGATCTTCTGCTCCTTGTCGTTGAGCATTTCCTGCCACTGCGCCAGCCAGCCCACCATCCGGCCGATGGCGAAGAGCACCGTGAAAATGTCCGGCTTGAATCCCATCGCCTGGTAGATGATCCCCGAGTAAAAGTCCACGTTCGGGTACAGCTTCCGCTTGATGAAGTACTCGTCGCTCAGCGCGATCTTCTCGAGCTCGATCGCGATCTCCAGCTTCGGGTTCCTCCCCGTAACCTCGAAGACGCGTTCCGCCGCCTTCTTGATGATGTTCGCCCGCGGATCGTAGTTCTTGTAGACCCGGTGTCCGAACCCCATCAGCTTGAGCTTGCCCGCCTTCACGTCCGCGATGTAAGCGGGGATGTTGGCCGCCGTTCCGATTTCGTCCAGCATCTTCAGCACTTCTTCGTTGGCGCCGCCGTGCAGCGGTCCGCTCAGCGCGGCGATGGCCGCACCCGCCGTCGAATAGGGGTCGGCCTGGGAACTGCCCACAGCTCGCATGGCGCTGGTGCTGCAATTCTGCTCGTGGTCCGCGTGCAGAATGAACAACACATCCAGGGCCTGCCCCAGCACCTGGTTCGGCTTCCACTTCGGATCCGCCGTCGGCTTCCAAAGCATGTTCATGAAATTCTCGGCATAGCTGAGCGAGGGGTCCGGCGCCACGTAAGGCAGGCCGAGGCCATGCCTGTAAATGTACGCGGCAATCGTCGGGATCTGCCCGAGCAACCGCAGCACCTGCAGCTTGCGCACCGCGGGGTCGTGAATGTTCTTGGCTTCCGGATAGTACGTCGACAGCGCGGCTACCACGCTCATCAGCGTTCCCATCGGATGCGCGTCCTTCTGGAACCCCTCCAGCAGCTTCTTGACGTCTTCCTGGACCATGGAGTGGCTTTTGACTTCCGCCTCCCACTCCTTAAGTTGGTCCGCCGAAGGCAATTCGCCGTTCAGAATCAGATAGCAAACTTCCAGAAACGAGCAGCTCTCCGCCAGTTGCTCGATCGGGTATCCCGCGATAGCGCAGGATGCCACGGTCGCCGTCAATAAAGGTGATGGCGCTCTGGCAGGACGCGGTGTTCATGAACGCGGGGTCGTAGCCCATCACCCCGAAATCCTGGTCACTGACCTTGATCTGCCGGAGGTCCATGCTCCGGATGCAGCCCTTGAACAGGGGCAACGTGTAGGACTTTCCGGTTCGATTGTCGGTTAAGGTAACGCTCTCATTTTCCATATGATTCACTCCTTGAGGGCCAAGTTGGTGCGCAGCTTCGTGAAGGACGATGTACTGCCAAATCCCGGGCAGCGTCGTGAAAACCTACACCATTTGTTGGGAAAGCAAGCAGCTCCGAGCACCGTCCCCTCTTCGAACTCCGAGCATCCAAGATTCTACACCCGTTTGGCTGCCAATTCAATCGCGTAACGCGAGACGCGGGTGCGACATCATACTAGTAGAGGCACACCCCCTTTGGGGGGAGAGGCTCCGTATGCACCCTAGATTCCTGGTCGCCATCCTGATCGCGCAAACGGCTCTGCTGGCCCAAATCGATCGGTCCCCGGTTCCGTTTCCGGGCGGCGGGTCCTCCGGCGGCCCGCTGGGAATCCCAGGAACGCAGCTACCGATCCCGCGGCGTGGAGGGGGTGGCTCGACGGGACCCGCGGCGAACAGCGCGACTCACATCGCCGGCAAGCTCCGCAGAATCGATGGGCAGTCCGTGGTGGTCGAGGCCTCGGACGGTCGCGTACTGGACTTCCGCCGGACCAGCCGCACCAGGTTCTTCAAGGACTCCAAGGAAGTCGGCGCCGCCGAACTCAAGCCCGGGGATCAAGTTTCCGTGGACGGCGTGGAGGACAAGCAGGGCTATCTGTCCGCCGAACGAGTCACCTGGCAAGCCGCGGCGAGGGACTCGACCGAAACCTCGCAGGGCGGCGCGACTTCCGACGCGCCGGCCCCCGCAAAGCCGGACCCGGACGATCCCGGCCCTCCGGTTCTGCGTCGCGGCGCCCCGGAGAAGCCGCGGGCCTCAACGCCTGACGAGACGGCCGCCGAGAGGTCCGATCCCGGGCCCTTGCCGCCCGCCGCCGACGACCACTACATTATGCAGGCCCGGGACGTCGCCGCCGATTTCACTTCGCATCTGCCCAATTACGCCTGCACCGAGTACATGACGCGCTATGAGAGCACGTCCCGTCCGGTTAGCTGGCATGCGCTGGACGTGGTTTCGGCCGACATCTTCCATGAGACCGGCAAGGAGACCTACAAAAACGTGTCGATCGACGGCAAGCCCACTCGCAAGGAGATGGACCAGTTGCATGGCTCCTGGTCTACCGGTGAATTCAGCTCGCTGATGAGCGACCTGTTCTCGCCTGCGACCGCGGCGGAGTTTCGCATGGTCCGGCAGGCGACCATCTCCGGGAGAACCGCTCGCGTCTACGACTTTCAGGTGGACCGGAACTACTCCCACTGGCACGTGCAGACCAATTCACAGTCCATTTATCCAGCCTACAAGGGCTCGGTGTGGATCGATCCAGTGGGCGCCCGCGTTCTCAGGATTGAGATTCAGGCGCGGTCTCTCCCCGTGGAATTCCCGCTGGACACCGCGGAGACTGTGGTCGACTTCGGCCGTGTGAGCATTGGCGGGCAGAACTATCTGCTGCCCGTGCATGCCGAAAGCCTCAGTTGCGAGCGGGGCACGGCCAACTGCAACCGCAACGCCATCGACTTTCGCAACTACCACAAGTACGACGCCAGCTCTAACATTCTTTACTAACGGACCGGCGAAGCCGCCGGCCCTACTTTGCCGGGGGTTGCACGCCGGCCAGCAGAAACACGAGGGGGCCTGCCAGTTGATGGCGATCTCGTTGGCGGCGTGGGCCGCCAGCTCGTCCAGGTACATTTTCGCGGGTGGCATGCCGGCCTTCAGCTTCGCTCGCATGGCCGGATCGCCCGGAGACCGGTTCGGGCCGCCCGACACCATTCCCGGCCAGGGGTCGTTGATGCCATCGGCGCCGCTGGGGCGATGATGGGGGTTCATGAACGGGTTGCTCCCCACCTGGGTCACGTACCTGAGCGACAACGTGTTCCTGCCCGTCAGGTAGTGCAAATTGTCGAGTGCGGCGTTCAGGTAGGCTGGGTTGGGCTTGAACACGTTCGCGGGCGGACCATCGCTGTCTGTGGTCTCCCGAGCGCCGCAAACCGCTCTGCCCAGCCGAAGCAGGCGACAGAAAGCGATCGCCTGCGCCACCAGGCATAATCGGACCACCGGGCTGGTTCAGGGCTTGTAGGTTTTCGAGAAGTTGTTCCTCGAATTGGTCACGGTGAAGCTGCCGTCCCGCCGTGCGGAGATCTTGATCGAGAAGCCCTGGCAGTCCTGCTGCTTCATGTTGGCGAGGAACTGCTCGGGCGCGTTGTTGTCCGGGCCCGCCGTCGTAGAGTAGTGCGACTGCCAGACGTCCTGAATCCCGGGCGAGCTGCGCAAGGTCTTCACGACCTCGGGAGCGATGCCCTTCCTCTCTCCGTTGTTGGCGATCACGACTTTGGGCGCGAGCCCGTGTATAAACGCGGGTGAATTCGAATTCCCCAAGCCGTGTTGGTCTATCATCAGCACGTCGACCGTGCCGACGGGGTTGTTCGGACACATCAGGCGCATTTCCGCCCACTGGAGAAGGTCGCCGAAATCGCCAAAGCGGAACTTCCCGAACTGCCAAAGCGTCCCGATAGAAGCCGCGTTGTCGTCGCCCCGGATGGCCTCGGGAAGAGTAGCGGGGCACGCTGGGTTCGGTTTGCCGGCGCCGGGGAGGGGCTTGGTGATCACCGCTTCGTTCGACATCACCACGGAGATCTTCACGTCTTTGAACGGAATCGTGTCGCCAGGCTTTACCGAGACGCGCTTCTTGCCAGGGAGGAACGCCACGTAAGCATCCGCGGCCCTGCGGTTAATGGCAGCCATCTTCGGGTTGGGCAACAGCGGGCCGTGGTCCACCAGGAGCTTGGCCGGAATCTGGGCAAAGATGGCCGGGATGTTGCCGACGTGATCCACGTCGTAGTGCGTGATCAGGATGACGTCGAACTGCTTGATGCCCGCGGCCTGCGCGGCCGCAACCACTCTTTTCAGGTCGCGGTCGTTCTGGCCGGGCATGCCACCGTCGATCAAGATTGACTGCCCGGAGGGATTTCGGATGATAACCGCGTTGCCTCCCTCGACGTCGATCACATTGATTTCCAACGTGTCGGCGCCGTGGAGGGCCACCGTGAACCACAAGGTCATCAAGAGGCACAGAACAGCAGGGCGAACCTTCATAGCAACCTCCCCGGGAATTCACCGATCAGGAAGAGTATACAACGCCGCAAAGGTGCGAAATGCTGGAGGCGCGGGTGAGAATCGAACTCACGAATAAAGGTTTTGCAGACCTCTGCCTTACCACTTGGCTACCGCGCCGGATCGAGCGGGCTCTTTTCGGACGATAGCGCGTTCCGCGAGCCAAGTCAATTTCGGAATGCCTGCCTGCCCCCCCCTGGCCTGCCTGTTTTTCCAATCACTTCCGAAGCCGACCAGGGGGAGCCACATCAGGTCTTGTGCAGTTCCTTACGAAGATCTTCGATCACTTGCTCGCGATCTTCGTCGCTGAGATCATGCTCCAGCCGGAGTAAGGCCAGCCCCACGACGTCCCGGTGGTGCAGTTTGGCGCCGAACCCCTCCACGGATGTCAGTTCCAGCCACAAATCGTGGAGGCGACCGATGTCCTCCGGCCAGAGCCTGGGCGGGTGAGGCCCAAGGTTCACATAAGCCGATGGCCGGTCCGGGCTGATCACCTCCAGGGAGAAGGCGTGGCGCGGCTCCGGCAGTTTCTCCCAGGCCAGCCCGATGCGGCGAGCCAGTTCTTCGGAGGTCATCTGCGACGACACCCCCGAAACCAGCCGACTGGCCTGCAACCGCGCGGCGGTTTGCACCATGGCGTCAAAGGGGTCCAAGGCGGGCACCACCAGAAGGTCCACGTGCTTGCCCTCCTTCTCGGCCACCGTCACCACGCGGCTGAAGAGTTCCTTCTCGTAGTCGCTGAAGATCTGGTTCTCCGCCAGCCCATACTCCCCCGCCCCCGCCGTTACCGGCCGGACGGTCATGACCACAATATCGTGACGCCGGAGGTTGGTCTTCTCCAGGACTTTCTGAAGAGGCAACATCCGCTGGTAATCCCGCACGGCAACCAGAACGCAACCGGGCCGGGCGTTGAGCGCCTCCGAGCTGATCTGCGGCTGCATCTCGAGATTGAATTCTTCCAAGCCCGCCTTCTTCAATTTGTGTTTCTTCGCGTTGATGAGCTCGGAGACGGAAAACACCACAAACAGCAGGATTGTGAAGGACACGCCGTAGATGGTGGCAACCCGCTTGGAGAAAAGGTTGGCGATCGCCGTCAAGAGGAGGACGGAAGTCGTCAGAAAGAGGCCGATCGGCAGCTCTTTGCCGCCAAGGCGAATGTTCAAGGGGGTCTTGTACTCCTGGTCGTGGCGCTGGTAGCGGAGGACCAATACCCCGAGGCCCTTCAGGAAGAAGCTCCAGACTACGCCAAAGGCGTACGCCTCACCCAAAAGGTAGACATCTCCACGGCTGGCAACGATGGTCGCCAGTTGCAGGAGCACGATGAGGCCGATGAGGTGATGCGTCGTGCCAAATTTCCGGTGCGGTTTGCGAAACCAGTCGACCAGGACACCGTCCTCCGCGACACGGTTCAGTACGCCGTTGGCCCCGATGATCGAGGTGTTCACGGCACCCGAGAGGATCAATGCCCCGACAATCACGACGAAGATGTGGAAGCCCAGGCGGAGCAGTTGCGGCCCGGCAAGACTCATCGCCAAGCCGCCGATCAGGTTGTCGTAGTAACGCGCCCGCAGGTTGTCGGGGATGATCATCACGGCGAAAAGCGTCACCAGGCCGGTCGAGAGCACGGCGTAGGTGCAAACGATGTTGGCCGTGATCTTGAGGTTCTTCAGCTTGGGGGAAGCGATCTCGCGGTAGATTTGGGCCAGCGTCTCGAAGCCGCTCATCGCCAGCAGAGTGTGCCCGAACGCGATCATGATCGCCACGAGAGGGATGCCGGGCCAGAATGTGCCCTGGAACCACCCAAGCGACTCGGCCGTGAACTTCAGGTTAGAAGGGACCGGAGCCGGCGGAAGCTCAACCTTGTCCTTTAAGAGCAGGGTGAGCGGGCACCAGATCAACAGCATCACCACCATCACGGTGGTCACCTGCATGATGCGTAGCGCCTTGGTGCTGGATTCGTGGATGCCCTTGACGTTCGATCTCCAGAAATAGATGGTCACCGCCACGCCAAACAGGGCGGCAAATGCGTTCGGGGGAATCCGGACGTCTTGCTGCATCAACTCGGCGAGTTCGTTTAAGAGGCGCCCCAGATACTGGCCGGCGCTTACCGAGCTGATCGGTCCCGTAAGAACGTAATCCACTACTAGAGCAGAGACCGACAGCTTCGCCATGGAGGGCCCCATGCTGTCGCGCACCACCACATAGACGCCCCCGCGCACGAACATGCTGCAACTCTCCAGATAGATGGAGCGGACGGCAAAGCTGAAGAACATCACGCCCAGGACGAACCACGGCGCGGACTTGCCGATGGCCTGCTCCGAGATGCCGCCCACGTAAAACATCGTGGAGGCCAGGTCGCTCAGGACGATGGCGGCGCCGCGCCAGAACGAGATAAAGGAAAGCGCGACGGTGGTGGCGACTACGATTCTCGCGGTTTGCGCCGGTTGGCCGGCTTCAGAAGACATACAGGGTTCTTTCCAAGGGGCTCCAATGGCTTATTCTACGATCATGACCGCGCGAGACACCAGCGAGGAGGCGCTGGCTCGAACTATTGTAGCGCGCCTGCGCGCAGCGGGCGCGCGGGCCTATTACGCCGGCGGCTGCGTTCGCGACTTCATCCTGGGCCGCATTCCGAACGACTATGACGTCGCGACCGAAGCGCCTCCGGACGAGGTCCAGCGGTTGTTCCCCGATGCCCGGCAGGTGGGCGCGCACTTCGGCGTGATGCTGATCTCGCGAGACGGCGCCGAGGTCGAGGTGGCCACCTTCCGCAGCGAACGTTCCTACGACGATGGCCGTCATCCGAGCCAGGTGCATTTCGAGACCGATCCGCGGCTGGACGTACAGCGCCGCGATTTCACCGTCAACGCCCTGCTCCAGGACCCCCTGACCGGAGAGGTGCTCGATTTCGTGGGCGGCCGCGCGGACCTTGACGCCAGGCTGATCCGCGCCATCGGCGACCCCGAGGTGCGCTTCGCCGAGGACCACCTCCGCCTGCTGCGGGCTGTCCGTTTCGCGGCGGTGCTCGGTTTCGACATTGAAGCCGGGACCATGGCGGCCATTCGCCGCATGGCGAAACTGATCCTGGACATTTCGGCCGAGCGCGTGCGCGACGAACTGGCGCGCATTCTGACCGAGGGGGACGCGCGGCGCGGTTTCGAATTGCTGCATGCGTCCGGGTTGCTGGTGCAGGTGTTGCCGGAAATCGCCGCGCTCGAAGGCGTCGCGCAGCCGCCGCAGTTCCACCCCGAAGGGGATGTCTGGACGCATACCCTGATGATGCTGGGCCATCTGCGCGCTCCTTCCATCACGCTGGCGCTGGGGGTGCTGCTGCACGATGTGGGCAAGCCGCCCACCTTTCGAATCGCGGAGCGTATCCGCTTTGACGGGCACATGGAGGTGGGCGCACGGATCGCGGTTGACGTTATGACCCGCCTGCGTTTCTCTAGCGATCAAATCCGCCGGGTGGAACGGCTCGTGGCGGACCACCTGCGGTTCAAGGACGTGAAGCAGATGCGCGAGAGCACCCTCAAACGCTTCCTCCGCCAGTCGCATTTCGATGAACTCCTCGAACTGCACCGCCTCGATTGCCTGGCCAGCCACGGCTGGCTGGATGCCTACGATTTCGTGCAGTCCAAGCTTGGCGAACTGCCGCCCGAGCGCCTCAAGCCCGCCCGGCTGATCTCCGGCGACGATCTGATCCAGGCCGGTTACGTGCCGGGCCCAGCCTTCCAGCAGATGCTCCGCGAAGTGGAGGACGCACAACTGGAGGGAAGAATCCACACCAGCGCGGAAGCTTTGGCGATGGTGCGCGCACGCTTCGGAAAGAACGCGCCTGGCTGAGATGGGCAAAGCTCCTGCCGGCGAGAATTGTGTCGTCGTAGGCTGTCCATCCGACGACGATGGACGGTGCCTTGTAACCCGAAATCGAACCGCTCCACGCGGGCTAGAATCTAGAAACGCGTATGCGAGTGCTCCGATTTCACTGGTTCGACCCGGAACCGGACGAGCGGCAGGTGCCAGTCGACTGGCGCTCGGCGGCGCTAATAACGGCGACGCTGTTCCTTAATTTCGCCTTCTCTCAGGACTATGGCCTCGATCTCTGGGGGTTCGGCCCCCTTCTGGTAGACGCGAGTGTAGTTGGGGCCGCCGCCCTCCTAGTCACCGGGCTCTTCTTCATCGGGCCGGCCCTAGCGGCGCAGGCGGCGAGGCAGTCGGTTTTTGGCTCAATTGAGAACTCGCTCGGGTCGATTCCAACATTCGTTTTGCGGCTTTGTTGCGTGCTGTTCCTCTCGGTCTGGATCGCGAAGCTGGTTGCTGTGCCAACATTGTGGGCGTTAACGCGCAACCTCGAGCCCGAGCTCACCTCAAACGAGATCGGCATGATCGCCGCCGGGATCTTGGCGTTCCTGTTCTTCACGGGTCTCCAAAGTACGCGAACCAGCGCGAAGCTGGCCCTGTTCACAAATGAGCTCGGCATCGCGATCCTCATAGCAGCCTTCCTTCGTGTGCACGACGGCTGGGCGAGTGTTCCGGCAGGCTTTCCGACCGCAGGTCAGGGACCGGCGATCCCGCGCTTGTGTCACAGCCTGTCAAGCCTCACGTCCTATGCGGCTCCCTTGGGGGCTCCTTGCCGCCGACCTTGCCTTCCAAATCCCGAAACGGAAGCAGATTGCGCTGGCTGGCCTGACCGGAGTAGCTCTACCCCTGTTAGCAGCGCTTTCCCTATCCGGTGTAGTGGGCGTTGCTACTAGTAGATCTGGGTTCTACCGACCCAGCCTGAACCCGACCGTCGCTATGGCTCTGTGGTCGCAAGCCGCACGCAGTGCGACGCCGGGGCGTATGCTGGTAGCCGCGATCACGACGTTTGGCGCTGTACGATTCGGGGCGAGGGCGCTCGCGGCTACCGGGTCGGTACTTCCTCATGGAAGGCTGAGGTGGTTCCTCCTCGCGGGCTTGGTCGCCGCCATTGCGTCACTGTCTGTTCGTCCGTTCGCTCCCACCCTCACGACAGTCTCCGAAATAACTGCAACATGCCTTACGGTCGCGGGCGCGGTACTTACCGCCGACTTCGTGAGCGGAGGGAAGCGGGTCAGAGGAATGAGCAGAGTCGATCTGGTTGGCGTCGCCGCCCTGCTGGCCGGACTGGCGACCGCGTTCTGCCTGCCTGAGCGGTACGTCTGGGGGCAGGATCGCTGGTGGCTCCCGTGGCTGCTGCCGTCCTACGCGGTAGGATTTGTGGCGTGTCTGTTGGGTCGAGCTTCGCAGAGGATATTTGCCTCTGGGCGGGCTGAGCAGGCGCCTCGGTAGCGCCCTTCGAGAGCCTCAAACAAGGCGATTTCAGCAGCCCGCCTATGCTGCCGGCCCGCAAGCCTCGACCCCAATAGCCACGTCCCCCGGCAGCTACCTGAGTGGCAGGCGCCGGATACGAATGCTCTCGCGATCCGCCGACACTGCGGCGCCGTCGGAGAGCGCTGTCTCGCATTGCAGGCAGACTGATCGGATGAAATCGGCCTGGCCTTGTGCATCCAAGCCTCGGACCCGCAGCAACACCACCCAAGGACGCCCGTGTCCGCTCACTGCAAGGTGCGCGTGGAAATCATGGTCCAACGTTACGCACACCCTTTCGTCGTTCCGGGCCTTTTCCAGAGAATGAATGTCCTCGGCCTGTTCCATTCCGATTTCGGAGACATGAACCGCGTCCAGCCCATGCTGACGAAGGATCGCCGCCGCTCGCGGAGTGAGCCCCTGGTCCAGCAGAATCCGATTCATGTCATGCCACGCGATCGACGCTCAATCGCTCGTCGTCGACAGTCGCTGCTGCGTAGCGTAGGGCCTGCTGGAGGTCTTCGGGTTCGAGAGAGGGGTACTCGGCTAGCAGCGCGGCGCGGTCGGGATAAATCGCCAGCAGTTCGAGAACACGACGAACTGTGATCCGCATCCTTCGGAGGCTAGGCTTCCCGCCGCATTTCCCCGGCTCAACCGTAATCCGATCAAACGGGTCTTCCGTCGCATGTGTTCAGTTTAGACCATGCAGCGCCCTCGCGTTTCTGTCATCGGAGCCGTACGGTCGACCAGTCGAGATTGAAGGAGATGTTGCGATGAAGCGCGACAAGCTGGAAGTGCTGCGGGGCAGCGGAAATGTTTTTCGCGACCTCGGTCATGCGAATACGGATGCCCAACAGTTCAAGGCCATCCTGGCCGCTGAAATCATCAAGGCGCTCGACCGGGACGGCCTAAGCGTGCGCGGGGCGCACGGCCGCACCGGGACTGCCGCGGCCGACTTCCCGCGCATTCGCAATGCGGACCTCGGGCGGTTTACCGTCGATCGCCTTATGTCCATCACTAACCGGCTTGGATCGCGCGTCGAGGTGAAAGTCAGAGTGCGGCCCGTTGAAATGGTCGCGCTTGTACCCAGGTAAAAACGCCCGCCTATACTGCCGGCCCGCAAGTCTCGACCCCGATCGCCCGCTGGATCGCCGCCGCGATTCGCTCGGTGTGCTCGTCCACCTGGCCGCCGTCCGCCCCTTCGATCATGACGCGCGCCAGCAGTTCCGTTCCCGAGAAGCGAACCAAGACACGGCCGCTGTCTCCGAAGGCCCGCTCCGCCGCCTGGATCTCTTCACGGACTTCAGGCAGTTCGTCGAACGGTTGCCGTACCCGCACACGCACGTTCTTCAGCCGCTGCGGATAGCGCCGCAGGCCGCCAGCCAGTTCATCGAGGCCCGCGCCGCGCTCGACCATGACTTCCAGCACACGCAGCGTCGTCAGCAGCCCGTCGCCCGTCGTGGCGTGGTTGTGGAAGATCACGTGACCCGACTGTTCCCCCCCGAGCGCCGCTCCCTGGCGGATCATCTCCTCGAGCACGTACTTGTCGCCGACCGCCGTCCGTAGCATGGCGATGCCCTGCTGCTCCAGCGCTTTCTCCAGGCCCAGGTTCGACATCACCGTGGCCACCACCGTCGGCTTCCCCTGCGGGCCCGTCAGCTCTTTCTTCCCCGCCATGTGCTGCGCCACCACCAGCATCATGCCATCCCCGTCCACAATCTGGCCGCTGCGGGTCACCAGGATCGCCCGGTCCGCGTCGCCGTCCAGCGCCACGCCCAGATCGGCGCCGCTCGCCACCACGGTGTCGCGAAGCCCGTCCACATGCAGCGCGCCGCAGTCGAGGTTGATGTTCCGTCCGTTCGGCGAGCAGCCGATCGCCTCTACTTGCGCCCCCAGCCGTTCGAACAACGCCGGCCCCAGGCGCGTCGCGGACCCGTTGGCGCAGTCGAGCACCATCTTCAATCCGCTCAGCCGGTGCGGGAACGTCGAGCCGAGGAAGGCCAGATACCGCTCATCCAACCCTGGATCTTCAGGCAAGGACGCTTCGGCGGGCTCGACGCCGGTCTCGAGCAGCGCGAAGATCTCCGCCTCCAACTCCAACTCCCGCTTGTCGGGCAGCTTGTAGCCGGAGTGCCCGAATATCTTAATTCCGTTGTCCCGGTATGGATTGTGCGAGGCCGAGATCATCACCCCCGCCACGAACGAATTCATGCGAGTCAGATAAGCGATCCCCGGCGTCGTGATGACACCGGCAAAACGCGGCCGGGCACCGGCCCGCACCAACCCGCCCGCTACCTGCGCCGCAATCCACGGTCCCGACTCGCGCGTATCCATCCCCAGGATGATCTCGGGGCTCGGCCCCAGCCGCGAAGCCAGCCTGCCCAGGGCCACGCCCACAGCGTGGACTGTCTTAGGGTCCAGCGGAAATTCGCCCGCAACCCCCCGGATACCATCGGTCCCGAATAACCTTCGTGCCACTCAGCGTCCCTCCTAAGGCCGGCCCTTGGCCGGCCCAACCTTCACGGTCACCTGCGAAGCGGCCTCGAAGCGCACCTGCGGGTCGGCCACGAACGCACCCACGCGAAACACCTTCGCCCCGGTTACGCCGGTCAGGTCGATCGCATCCGTTTCCGCATACTCCACTTCCTTTACCCGGCTCTCGGGTCCCACGATCCGCAACTTGTTGGGGGCCACACTCCGGGCGCGTGTCTCGCGGCCGTCGCCGCCAGTTCCAGTGAAGTGCACCCGCACGGGCACCTCGCGCGTCAGACGCCCTTCAAACCGCAACCGGATCTGCGACGGGACCGCCCGGATCAGCCTTACACCGGAGGGGAGCCTCGCGCTGCCCGCGCCCAGTGTGAACGCCTGTTCGCACGGCTTCACAATCGAGCCCAGATCCAGCACCATGATGACTGCCGCCAGATCCTGCTGTTCCAGTTGACCCGCGGGGCCCTCCAACTCTAGGCTGATCGTATCGGGTCTCTCGGAGCTGATCTCCAAATCTCGCGGAACGTTGCTGAATTCGAGCGGGGCGGAGACGCTCGCCACGTACCGCGGTTCCCCCACCACCGCGTACCACAGCACCGCCGCAATCGCCAGCGAAAGCAGCTTCCAGCCGATGTTTTCCCGGAGGAGGCGTCTCATAGATTCTCCGGTCCCTTCCAGACCGCCTCGGGCGCCGGCTCCGCGCGCACCACCGAACTGGCGCCCCGCCTTCCAAAGTGCTTCGCCATCGCCTCGTCCAGGCGCCGCAGCGTTACGCCCTGCTCGAGTTCACCCGACGCCGCCACGGAGATGCGTCCGGTTTCCTCCGACACGATGATCGCCAGGCAATCGCTCTCTTCCGTGATCCCGATGGCGGCGCGGTGTCGCGTTCCCAAAGCCCGCGCCAGCGTCGGGTTCATGCTCAGGGGCAGGAAGCAGGCTGCGGCCGCCACCTTGTCCTTCTGCACGATCACGGCCCCGTCGTGCAATTCTCCGCCCGGCCGGAAGATCGCCAGCAGCAGATCCCGCGACAGATGCGCGTCCAGCCGCACCCCGCTTTCGATGAACGTCCGCAGACCGGTGTCCCGCTCCAGCACCACGAGCGCGCCCGTCCTGCTCTGCACCAGCTTCTCGGCCGCCAGTAGAATCTCGTCCGCCGATTCCAGGCGCTCCAGCCGTCCCCCAAAGCCCAGCCAGCGCCGTCTCCCAATCCGGATCAGCCCCCGGCGAATCTCCGATTGGAAGAGCACGATCAGCGCGAGCGGAGTATAGGGCACCACCAGGGCCAGGATGCTGCGAAGCAGTTCCAGACCCGCCACAATCGACACCGCGTAGGTCAATCCCAGCACGCCGACGCCGGCCAAAACCTGTACCGCCCGCCGCCCGCGCACCAGCAGGAAAAACTGGTAAATCAAAGCCGCCACAAGCAGAATGTCCACCACGGCGCTGATGCTCAGCTTAGACAGCGTGGCCTGCAGCGGTGGCAGTGGAAACGGCATCTCCTTGAGTGTAGACAACTGGGGACAGTACACTCAAATCCCGTTTTTCCGCCGCGCCGCTCGCCGCCAGCCGGACCGGCGCGCGAGGCCCCTCCCTCCACGGGCAAGTGGATCACGTGAGCAGATCTTCAAGCTTCGTATCTCGCGCCGAATTCAAGTACTCCTCGAAAGCCGCCGCCTCGCGCAGTTGATACCCGCTCTTTGGCAGCCAGCCGCCATAGCGTCGCTGATAGGCTGCGCTCAAGCCCGCGTACGGGCCTTGGTGCTTCATCAGCGCGTACTTCCCGCCCGGGAGTTCCTGCACGCCGAACTCTCCCTCCGGCTGGACGGGCCGATCGACCGTGGCCGCGGCATCGTACCGAACCTTATCCGGAGGCGTCACGTCCGGATCGTCGTGGACAATGCCGATCATCCTTGTACGCGCCCCCAGTAGGCCCCGTCGTCCGGCCCAGCTCATCAACTTCCCCCACGTAGACCCAACCTGGTCGTAGGGTGTCACGTGCCGGAGAAAAACCACGCGCACACCCGGGATTTCTTTCACTTTGACCGGAGGCAGCTCGCCGTAGTCCGGCGGATGATAGCCGCCGGTTTCCTCGAAATGCGTCCCGCTGGGGGAATCGGGCGCCGGCTTGTGCGCGGCGCGGTAATCGGACGGAGATGTGCCGAACATAGCTTTGAATGCCCTCGTAAATGCCTCCGGTGACGGCTTCCTCCAGCGTCAGATCGTCGTCGAGGCGCCCCTGAACGTACACAAGCGTCCGGACAATCCGCTCGTGGTAATCCTTCTCCGTCGCCGGTTTCATGCCTCGGCGTCCTTCGCTGCCAGCCTCGACCCCCACCAGGTTTAGGGCCAGCCAAAGCGCGCCCACCACGACCGCCTCTCCCGCCGCCACACTCCTGCCGCGGAAGTAGGATCGCAGGAGCACCCCGGCCGCGATCACGAGAACCAGCGTCATGACCGCTTCAAGGGGAAGGCCGCAAACGAAACTGCGAAAGGAATCGCTCAACTCGACAACCCCAACAGAAATTCCCGTTTCAAAAGGACCATAGGGTACCTTCGAAAGCAGAATAACCCGGCTCCGCCGCCCGCGCTTGATCTTCCCTGCGGATTTCAGAGACCGGAACCTCCTCGGCGCACGAGCGCTGGGGAGAAACCGTGCGATTCAAACCGTAATCGGCAGACGAACGGCGGAACAGGAAACACGCGAAACGTCGGCCAGTGGGGGCCTTGCGGACAGGCCGCTGCCGTCTTAGAGCTTGCACAATTGGCAGTTTAGCCAAATAGCGCTATGATGAACGGTGATGGATGCAAAGACTCTCGCCCTGTATGAAGCGCGCGCACAGGTTTTCAAAGCACTGGCCCACCCTTCCCGTTTGCTGATCGTGGATGAACTCATGCAGTCGGAACGGTGCGTCTGCGACTTAACCGCGCTCGTCGGCTCTGACATGTCCACGGTCTCCAAGCACCTATCGGTGCTGAAAGCCGCCGGCGTGGTGCAGGACGAACGCCGGGGCGCCCAGATCTGGTATCGCCTCCGCATGAAGTGCGTCACCAAGTTCTTCGGCTGCGTCGAGTCCGAGTTGCAGAAGCAAGCTCGCGAGCAGTGGGACCTGGTCCACGCTGGCGCCACGCCGTAACCATTCCAGGCTGAAAGGAACGACATGAACATACGACCCAAGTGCTCCAGTTCAGGATCTGCGGACTTGAAGTTGCTCGGGACTTCAAAGGAGGGCACGAAGGTATGCTGACTCGGAAGCTGATCATCCCCTTGTTGACGCTGGCTGCGGCGACTCTCGGCACTGCGCTCGTGAGTTCCCAGACAGTCCGCCCCGATCCTCCCGCGCCTTCACCCGCCCAAACGGGCGAGACCAGAGTAGTCGTCTACTACTTCCATACCACCGCGCGTTGCGCTACCTGCCTTGCGATTGAAAGCTACTCTCGCGAAGTCGTCGAGCGGAGGTTCGGCGCCGACGTCGCCAAGAGCCGCCTGCAGTACAGGCTCGTGAATGTTCAACTGCCACAGAACCAGCACTTCATCAAGGATTACAAGCTGTTCACGAAGTCCGTTGTCCTGGTGCGCTCTGGCCAAGGGCATGCAGGCGGAGTACAAGGTCCTGAACGCGACTTGGGAGTTGGTGGGCTACAAATCGGCCATGCAGAGCTACGTCGAGCGCGAGGTTCGCGAGTTCCTCAAGAGACTCTCATGATCCTGCCCGCCACGGCTGTGCTGACCGCGGTTTGGCTGGGAATCCTCACTTCGATCAGTCCGTGCCCGCTCGCCACCAACGTGGCCGCGATGTCGTTTGTTGGCAAGGACCTTTCTTCTCCCCGGCGGGTTCTACTGACGGGACTTCTGTACACGCTGGGGCGAAGTCTGGCCTATGCAGTGTTGGCCGCTCTCTTAATCGCCAGCGTATTCGCTATCCCGGAATTGTCCTTCTGGCTCTCCATCTATATGAACAAGTTCCTCGGGCCGGTCCTGATTGCGGTCGGGATTGTCCTTCTGGAATTGGTGCGCATCAATTTCGCCACTGCCTGTGTCAGCGACACGACCGGAGAGCGTCTTGGACGGGCCGGAACTTGGGGCGCCGGTCTGCTGGGGATTCTCTTTGCCCTCTCTTTTTGCCCGGTGTCCGCGGCCCTCTTCTTCGGTAGCCTGCTGCCTCTCGCCGTGAAGAATGATTCCAGCGTGCTGCTTCCTACCGCTTTTGGAGTGGGAACCGCTGTCCCGGTGTCCGTCTTTGCGGTGCTGATCGCCTTGGGCGCCCGGTGGGTCAGCATGGCGTTCCAGAAGGTCGTCCGGTTCGAAAAGTGGGCCCGGCGCGTCACGGGAGCGATTTTCATCATCGTCGGAGTCCGCTACTGCCTGATCTACCTCTTCGAGGTGCAGCTATGAAGATTCAAATCGCGGGGCCAGGTTGCCCCAACTGCCAGAATACGGAACGGAATGTTGTCAACGCCTGCGCTGCGCTCGATTTCGCGGCGGAGATCTCGCACGTAACGAGTATTGCCGACATTTTGGATCTCGGCGTCCTGCGTACACCGGCTGTGGTGATCGATGGCGAGGTCGTGACTTCGGGGCGAGTGCCCAGCGTTTCGGAACTCAAGAAGATCCTCGAAACAAGGACTTCCATGGGGCCGCGCTCGTCGGCCAATTCCGACGGTGGACTTGACGGCAAGCCCAAGGCATGCTATCGTTAATCGTCGAATGGCTATTAAGTCCAATGCAAACGCCGATCCCCTCTGCTGTCCACCGGCCGAACCGCCGCCCCAGACCATCCTCCTCGCGCTTGAGGGTCCGGATGCCGACGAGGAACTGGCGAGACTGGCCAAGGCCATCGGCCATCCGACTCGCGTTCGCATTCTTCGCATGCTATCGCGGATAGAGGCTCGTGTGTGCAGTCAGATCGTAGACGAGCTGCCTCTTGCGCAGTCGACAGTCTCCGAGCACCTTAGAATCATGAAGGACGCCGGGTTGGTCCGCAGCAGTCAGGACGGGCCTCGAATTGGATATTGCATCAACTACGAAACACTTCGAAAGCTGAAGGCTCTCATCGCAATCATCTGAGCGCTCTTATGTGATTACACCATCGCCTTGCGACGATACGAAAAAAGGAATAGATATGAACAAAGTAGAGGTCTTCGATCCCCCGATGTGCTGCTCAACCGGCGTGTGTGGCCCGAGTGTCGATCCGGCACTGGTGACATTCGCGACGGATCTACACTGGCTGGCGAACCAAAGAATCGCAGTCGAGCGCTTCAACCTGGCCCAACAGCCGCAGGCCTTCGCCGCCAGCGAAGTCGTCAAGACGGCCCTCCAGCAGCACGGGAACGGGTGCCTGCCGCTCATCTTGCTGAATGGCGCGATCATCAGCAAAGGCTGCTACCCGACTCGGGACGAATTGGCGCGACTGACGGGCGTCGAGCCGGACCAGCCTGGCCAGGCACAGACCGGCGCGAAACTGCCAGTGATCAACTCGCGGTGCTGCTAGTGAGGCTCAACAGGACGATGGAGAATATGAATAATCTCCTGGAGAATGCCACACGCATTCTATTCTTCACAGGAAAAGGCGGTGTCGGCAAGACGTCGCTCGCGTGTGCGGCGGCCGTGTCCATGGCCCAGAATGGCAGGAAGGTGTTACTGGTCAGCACGGACCCGGCATCGAATCTCGACGAGGTTCTTGGCGTCCGGCTGTCGGGTGTGCCAACCGCGATTCCCGGCGCCGGCGGACTGTTCGCCCTGAACATCGATCCGGAAGCGGCCGCGAAGGCATACCGGGATCGGGTGATCGGGCCGTACCGCGGAGTGCTCCCGGAAGCCTCCATCAACAGCATGGAAGAGCAGTTGTCCGGCGCCTGTACGGTGGAGATCGCCGCGTTCGACGAATTCACCAAACTGCTTGGCGACGCCCACCGGACCGAGGGATTCGATCACATCATTTTCGACACGGCTCCGACGGGGCACACGCTGCGCTTGTTGAAGCTCCCGGCCGCATGGACGGGATTCATCGCCGAAAACACCACCGGCACCTCGTGTCTTGGGCCACTGGCCGGCCTCGAAACTCAGAAATCCCTTTACGACTCCAGCATGCAAGCGCTGATCGACGCGTCCACGACAACGCTGATTCTGGTAAGCCGGCCTGAGCGCTCCGCGCTCGCCGAAGCGAATCGGTCGAGAGCCGAACTGGCGGAAATGGGTGTCGCCAATCAGCGGTTGTTTCTCAACGGCGTCTTTGTTGCGACGGATCGCGGCGATGCGGCCGCGTGCGCGCTCGAAACTCGCGGCCAGGAGGCGCTCGCCGGAATGCCTGCCGATCTCGCCATACTTCCGCGCACCGAGGTGCCACTGCTCCCTTACGCTCCGATGGGCGTGGAAAAGCTCCGAAGTGTATTCAGTGGCATATCGCCGAATCGCATGGCGGTGCACACTGACCGATCCAACGTGATCCAATCCGGGCTTGCCCTTTCTGACCTGATCGACGACCTCGAGAAGATGGGGCACGGTGTCGTAATGACGATGGGGAAGGGCGGCGTCGGTAAAACCACGGTCGCATCTGCCATCGCCATCGAACTGGCTCGCCGGGGGCATCCGGTGCACCTCAGCACCACCGACCCAGCGGCTCACGTAGCAGCCACCGTCGGCGGGTCCGTTTCGAACCTGTCGGTGAGCCGGATCGATCCCGCCGCGGAGACTCGCCAATACACACAAGCGGTCCTGGCGAAAGCGGCGCCCCAACTGGACGCGCAGGGGATGGCCTTGCTCGAGGAGGACTTGCGATCCCCCTGTACCGAGGAAATCGCGGTGTTCAGTGCGTTCGCGCGAACCGTGGCCGAAGGGGAGCACGGCTTCGTGGTTCTCGATACGGCGCCCACGGGACACACCATCCTTTTGCTGGATGCGGCCGAGGCATACCATCGCGAAGTCACGCGAACCATGAGCGACCTGCCGGACTCGGTGCGGCAACTGCTTCCACGGCTTCGGGACCCGGCGTTCACGCGTGTTCTGCTGGTGACTCTGCCCGAGGCAACTCCAGTACATGAAGCGGCGCGATTGCAGAACGACCTACGGCGGGCGGGCATTGAATCCTACGCTTGGGTTATCAACCAGAGCTTCGCGGGCGACGCATTCCGCGACCCTGTCCTGGTCGAGCGCGGCTCGCGGGAAGCACCATACGTCGCCGAAGTAAGCGATCGCCTTGCCGCGCGATTTGCCGTCATCCCCTGGAAGTCCGAGGCGCCGGTGGGACCGGATCGGCTCAGGGAACTGGCGGCCAGTCCACTCGCAGTTGCAGGAGCCTCGAAAGGCTGAGTAGACATGCAGAGGGCAACCAGTCCCAGACTTTCGTTTCTGGATCGTTACCTTACGCTCTGGATCTTTGCCGCTATGGCCGTGGGTGTCGGACTCGGGTACCTGGTTCCCGGCGTCGTGCCCTTCCTTGACCGCTTCAGCGTCGGCACGACTTCCATCCCCATCGCCATCGGGCTGATCCTGATGATGTATCCACCGCTGGCCAAGGTGAAGTACGAAGAAATGGGGCGTGTGTTCCAGCACCGCCGGATCCTGCTCCTCTCGCTGGTCCAGAACTGGGTGGTCGGACCGATCCTGATGTTTGCGCTTGCGGTGTTGTTTCTACGGGACAAGCCGGAGTATATGACCGGTCTCATCCTGATCGGTCTGGCCCGCTGCATTGCCATGGTTATCGTTTGGAACGACCTGGCGCGCGGCGACCGTGAGTACGCCGCCGGCCTGGTCGCGTTCAACTCGGTCTTCCAGGTTCTGTTCTTCTCGGTCTATGCGTATTTTTTCCTCGCCACCGTTCCCCGCTGGCTGGGGCTCCAAGCGGTGGAGGTGGATATTTCCATGGCCGCCATTGCGAAGAGCGTCTTCATCTACCTCGGCATTCCGTTCATCGCCGGCATGCTCACCCGCTTCATGATGCTCAAGGCCAAGGGCCGCCAGTGGTACGAGAAGAGATTCATCCCGAAGATCAGCCCGATCACGCTGATCGCCCTGTTGTTCACGATCGTGGTGATGTTCTCCCTCAAGGGCGAGATGATCGTGCAGTTGCCATTCGACGTGGTTCGCGTCGCCATCCCGCTCACCATCTACTTCGTGGTGATGTTCTTCGCATCGTTCTGGATGAGCAAGAAGGCTGGCGCCAATTATGCGGAGGCCACTACGCTCTCGTTCACGGCTTCGTCCAACAATTTCGAACTGGCCATCGCAGTTGCCATCGCCACTTTCGGCATCCACCACGGCGCCGCCTTCGCCGCCGTCATCGGGCCGCTGGTGGAAGTGCCCGTTCTCATTTCCTTGGTCAACGTCGCTCTCTGGATCAACCGGAAGTGGTTTGGGGGAGTAGAGCAGAGGCAGGGCGCTTAGATCTGTAGTTCGAGTTCGCGGTGACGGCTGTGCAACATTCTTGAAGGCAACGAGGGGCCAGCGTAACTCCCGGGGCGGTGAGCGCGAAGAACCAGCAGGAGGGTTTTTCGGATGATGATCAAACTGGGTTTGCCGCGAGTAGCGGCTACGCTCAACACGATGCTTTTGACAGTGTGCCTCGGGATTGCCCCTCAAGTACTGATGGCAGCACCGGGTACCGTTTACACGTCAACCAATGGCGCGGCTGCGAATGAGGTTGTGGCCTACAGCCGCACGGCTCGTGGCAGCCTCGGACCACCCCGGTACTTCGCCACGGGAGGCATGGGGACTGGAGCGGGACTTGGCTCGCAGGGGGCGATAGCACTCAGCGAGAGCGGGCATTGGCTGCTGGCGGTCAATGCCGGGAGCGACGACGTCACCGTGTTTGCGGTTCGTCCAGACGGCTCGCTGCGGGCGCGAAGCAAGACGGCGTCTGGCGGCGACATGCCGATCGGCATTACTGTTCACGGGGACATGGTGTTCGTGTTAAACGCCGGCAGTCCCCCTCAAATCAACGGGTTCCGCTTGACGCGGGAAGGGGAGTTAGAGGCAATGCCGGGAGCCACGGGCATGCTGGTCGGCGCCGGTCCCGCCCAGGTTTCCTTCGACGATCACGGCACCTCCCTGGTCGTGACCGAAAAGGGGTCCAATACCCTAGAGGTATTCACGATTGACGATGACGAGAATCTGGTGGGGCCTGTCGTGACACCGTCTTCGGGCGCCACGCCGTTTGGGTTCGCCTTCGGACACAGAGATATCCTGGTGGTGAGCGAGGCCGTCGGAGGGACGCCGGGAGCGAGCACGGTGTCAAGCTACTGGCTGGGCGATGACGGGACCCTGACGCCAATTACCATGGCCCTCCCGACCACCCAAACCGCCGCATGCTGGGTTGCCGTAACGAAAAACGGAAAGTACGCCTATGTGGCGAATACCGGGAGCAGCAGCATCAGCAGTATCGCTGTGGGGCCGGATGGCTATCTGACATTACTGGATCCGGCGGCAGGCTTGACCGGCGCCGGCACGGCAGCCATCGACCTGGCTTTCAGCTTCAACGCCAGGTACCTGTACGCGCTCGCCAGTGGTACGATCTCCGCCTTTCGGGTTAAGCCCGACGGAAGTCTTACCCCCGTGGGGAGAGTTGCCGGTCTGCCGATGTCCGCTGTCGGGCTGGCGGCGCGGTAGGCTGCTTCTCCAGCTCCACCGGAAACCGGGCGGTAAGCTGAAAAGGAGATGCAGAGCGGCCCCCCGCAAGACGGGCAAGTCGGAATTCGGGAGCAGTTGCTGCTGTACCAAGAGGGGAACTTGGCGGCAGCAACTGCCCTGGTGCGCATGGTTTCCCCGATGTTTGTCCGCTTTTGTCTTGCGCAGGGCGACAGCCGCGAGGATGTAGAGGACATCGTGCAGGAGATCTGGCTGCGCATCCACAAGGCGCTCCACACCTTTCGCCCGGACGCAGCCGCGGAACCCTGGCTCTACGCCATCGCGCGACACACAAGACTGGACTTTCGCCGGAGGCGGCAACGACACCGCAGCCGTGAGGTGCAGATGGACCGGCAGCAGGACCTGATCGCACCCGCGGTGCCGGAAGTGGCAAGGCCACTTTCAGAACTGCTCGCGCCATTGTCTCCAGGGCAGCGGGAGGTGATCACCTTGCTCAAGAGTTGCGGTATGACGCTGGAAGAGGTGGCGCGCGCGACCTGTTCGACGGTCGGCGCGGTGAAGCAGAAGGCGCACCGGGCATATGAGTGTCTACGCGCCGCCCGCGACGGCGCGTTGTTGGGAAAGACGAATGACCTGTAAGGACATCTCGAGAGCGCTGGCATCGGGAGATCCATTGCCGCCCGGAGCCGAGGCGCACTTGCGCGCCTGCGCGAGCTGCCGGGGTCTGGTGGCCGTTTTCGAGCAGTCCGGCATCGAACCGAAGCTCAGCAGGGAAGCGGAGAGAAGATACGTTGCCGCGGCGATCGCCGATTTGGAGCCTGTGTCCGCGCTGGCTCCGGCCTGGCAATACGCTGCTGTTATCCTGGCCGCCGCCGCAATTGTGGCGGTCGCCGGAATCGCCGTCCTCGGGAGAACCGGCTGGGCCACGAGCAGCGCATTTCAGAAGGGGTATTTCACGATTCTTCTAGCGGCCGGAATTGTTGCTTTCGCAACGGTGCTGTCCCGGCTGATGATCCCAGGGGAATTGCCACGGGTTCCCCTGGGCTTGCAAGCGGCGATGGCTATGATCCTTCTGTTCGCGGGGGCGCTGTCGTATCCGCTGGCGCAGTATGAGCACTTCGGGCGAGCCGCGGCAGCCTGCTTCGCCATCGGCACCCTGCATGCGTCGGCAGCGGCGGTGCTGTGCGTTGTGGTTCTGAGGAGAGGCTTCGTGGTCTCGCCGGTGATTGCGGCGGCCGTGGCAGGGCTGACCGGAGGTTTGACCGGGTTTGTGGTCCTCTTCGTCTTCTGTCCGCATCATGACGCGGGCCATTACCTTCTGGCGCACGTCAGCATGGTAGTCTTTGCCACGGTGGCTGGGCCGGTCGTAGTTCACGCTTGGGAACTTGTGAGGAACCGGCGGTGAGAACGGATGATCGTACGGCCACAATGCGAGAATCCAAGGCTGGTGCGGTGGCATGGAGGGAATATGTTGATCAAGAAACCTACTGATATTGGTTATTCAGAGGTGACTCCCAAGGAACTGTACTTCAATCGACGCCAGATCCTTGCCAGTGTTCCCGGCTTGGTTCTGGGCGGCGGCGGACTCCTCTCACCGGCTCGGGCCGGCGCAGATACGCCCGTGAAGCTTCCCAACCTGACCAAGAGCGCCTTCACGACCACGGAGAAACAGACGTCCTACAAGGACGTCACGACGTACAACAACTTCTACGAGTTCGGGACCCAGAAGGACGATCCGTCTAAGAACGCGCAGAACTTCCGGACTTCTCCCTGGACCGTATCGGTGGAAGGAGAAGTAGCGAAGCCGCGCAAGTTCAGCCTGGAGGAGATCCTCAAGCTGATGCCGCTGGAAGAGAGGATCTACCGGCACCGGTGCGTGGAGGGCTGGTCGATTGTGGTGCCCTGGATCGGCTATTCCCTCAGCAACATTCTGAAGACCACGCAGCCGACCTCGAAGGCCCGGTTCGTGGCCTTTCAGAGTTACTACGATACGAAACAAATGCCCTGGGGCCGCTCAGCGGGAATTGAGCTGCCTTATGTGGAGGGGCTGCGCCTGGACGAAGCCATGCATCCGCTGGCGCTGCTTTGTGTCGGCATGTACGGGGCCACGCTGCCGCCACAGGACGGCGCCCCGGTGAGGCTGGTGTTGCCGTGGAAGTATGGGTTCAAGAGCATCAAGTCCATCGTGAGAATCAGGTTTGTGGAAAAGCAGCCGCCTAACACCTGGAATCTGCAAAACCCTCGCGAGTACGCCTTCTATTCGAACGTGAATCCGCAAGTCGACCATCCACGCTGGAGCCAAGCCACCGAGCGGCGGCTGGGAGAGTTCTTTCGCCGGAAGACGCTGATGTTCAACGGCTACGGCGAGGTGGCCAGCCTCTACAGCGGCATGGATCTGCGTAGGTACTTCTGAGGCCATGTTACGGAAACGCTGGCTAAAGGTCCTGGTCTTCCTGGCGTGCCTCACGCCGCTCGAATATCTCGGGTGGCGTGCCTGGAATCAGGATCTGACCGCCAACCCGGTGGAGTACATCACGCACTTCACGGGCGACTGGACCCTCCGCCTGCTGATCTTCACACTGGCGGTGACGCCCTTGCGCAAGCTGCTCGGGCTTCCCGACTTGATCCGGTTCCGCCGCATGCTGGGCCTGTATGCCTTCTTTTACGCTTCGCTGCATCTGCTGACGTATGTGGTGATCGATCACTTTTTCGATTTTCACGCCATGATCGCGGACGTGGCCAAACGGCGGTTCATCACGGCAGGCTTTTCGGGATACCTGGCATTGACGGCGCTAGCGGTGACATCCACGGCTGGGTGGATCCGGCGGCTGGGCGGAAAGCGCTGGCGGGGGTTACACAGGTTGATCTACTTCGCCATCATTGCCGGAGTCGTGCATTACTACTGGCTGGTGAAGTCGGACATCCGGCTGCCGGTGTTTTATGGCGCTCTGGCGGCGCTGCTTCTGGGCTACCGGGTGGTGGTGTGGGGGGCAGGGGGCAAGGCCAAGCCCAGCGCGCAGCGGCAACCGTCGCTGGCCTCTTGATGGCGGCGTCGAGATTGGGCTTGGAATTCGAACGATTCTTGGCTACACTGTGTCAAAGCGAAAGCCGCTTAGAGCGTGCCGCTAACTGCTGTGTGGATATTCGGTTATGTCAGGAGAGGCGGCTTCCTGTTAGACCCCGCGTGAGAAGACACGGCCATATGACGAGGAAGAAGATTCTAGTTCTGTGCACTGGCAATTCCGCCCGGAGCCAGATGGGGGAGGGCCTGTTTCGAACGGAAGGCGGCGGACGTTTCGAAGTCTTCAGCGCCGGCACCAAGCCAAGCTCCGTGCGCCCCGAAGCGATTGCCGTTATGAAAGAGATCGGGATCGACATCTCAGGTCAACGCTCGAAGTCCGTCGACGAGTTCTCAGGCCAGTCGATCGACTACGTGGTAACCGTCTGCGATAACGCCCGTGACAACTGCCCGGTGTTTCCGGCCGGCACCGAACGCCTTCACTGGAGTTTCGAAGACCCAGCGGCGGTTCAGGGCAGCGAACAGGAGCGTCTGGCGGCGTTCCGCCGCATTCGCGATCAGATCCAGGAACGCGTGAAAACGTTCCTCCGGGATCGCGCGGCCCCGGCCCGGTAGCCCCCGGGGCGCCAGCTTCGGTTGTCATTTTGCCGGGCAATCGTCGCGGTGCTGACGTGGCACAGGCTTCTCGGCAAGCGGTCTTTCGGGGACTCTTGCAACCAGATTACTTCCCGGCGGCCGGCACCGGCACAAGGTGATAGTGGACCACGTATCCCTCCGGCCCAACTACCCATCCTTCGTCCACCGCCGGAAAGCTCATCGCCGTGCGCCCTGCCGGAAGTTGCCCGATCGTCGACCATTTGGCGCCGCCGTCCGATGTGCGATAAACGACATCCGGGCGATTACTGCCCACCAAGAGGAAACCGTTGCGCTCGTCCACAAAATGGATGTCGCGAAGCGGCCGGTTCTGTTCCGCGCCGGCGTACTGCGAAGCCCAGGTGAGCCCTCCGTCGGTGGTAGCCAGCGGGCCTCCGTTGTGATCGCTGGGCAGTATCCATCCGATTCTGGGGGAGACAAAGTAGACCTGCGTCAGCCTGCACTTGACCGGCATCGCCGGTTCCTGCCAGGTGGCGCCGCCATCCGCGGTGAGCGCGTACAGCCCGTAGTCGCCAACCATCCAGACGTGCTGGGGATCCAGAGCGAAAATCGCCCTGAATGAGTTGCGCGGCAGCTTCGAGATGTCGGCCCAGGTCGTGCCCCCATCCTCGCTCTTAAAGAGACGGTCGCTGGTGCCGAACATCCCGGTCTGCAGTCGGGTGGTTCCAACCGCGGCTCCGTCACCGAGGCTCTTGCGCCCGGGCAACGGCGATGCCGGACGCCAGGTTTCCCCCCCGTCGGAAGAATGCAGCAGCACGCGGCCCTGCGCCCAGCCTTCTTTGGCGTTGGTGAAGAAAATCGAGGAGAAATCGTTCCCTCCCTCCTCGCGTTCCAAAGAACGGCTCCAGGTCTTGCCGCCGTCCGCCGTCTTGAGAATCGTGTTGTTCTTACCGGACGCCCAGCCTGTGTTGACGTCGATGAAGTACACCGAGTCCAACCGATCGGTGGCGCCGCTGCTTTGAAGGTCCCAACGCGCCTCGTACCGCACCGGCGCCCCGGCCGCTACGGCGGGCGCGGCTGCTGTCGTTAGCCGGCTCACCTGCGGTCCGGACTGGCCCGATTCCAGGCCTACCAGCGTCTGTGTGGTGCGGTAAAGGAGCCGGTCGCCTGCATGCGCTTCCGTCTCCAGGCGGACATACCCGACACCGGGTGAAAACCAGCGCGACTGTAGTGCGTGGACGGTTGCTTCCGGCAACGCCATGGTCACATCAGCGGCCGTTTTCGTCGTCTCGAACTTGCCCGCGGGCACTTCCGTAGTCTCCCTGCCAACTACGCGGACGGCAATCGTGACCGGCGCGTTCGGCGCTTTCCACTTCCATGACTCACCGGGCGTGAGAGTCGGACTGAGGAGCTTTTGAGGCGGCGTCATGACCAGCACACGTCCCCCCTCGTTGGTCTTGCCCACGAAAAGCCCCTCCGGCGTGAGCCGGTACCAATCTGTAATGGTGAGCCTCCCGTTCATGCGGGATTCCACACGCGCATACTTCGCCCCACCGATCAGGTCGTATCCGGCCACTTCGCTGACAACGGTCGCCTCTAGGACGTTCCCTTTTACCAACTGTGCTTCGTCCGGCGAATCCGGGTGAACACCGGGGGCAAACTCCTGCCTCATCTGGTAATTCCACCGCGTGTTGATTGCCAGCGGATACTGCAGGCTGGCATTTGCGGGCGGAACCTGTCCGACCGCGGATGTTGCAGGTACAGCGGCTGCCAGCAGCAGGAGCCCGACCAGTCTGTCGCGGCTCGCCTTGACTGGCGAAGCGATCGTGATCTTCATAACGAGCCCCTCCCCGTTAGGATCCCAACTTTCCCCGACTCTCTATCGGATGTACACGGCGAAGGAAGGTCGCGCGGGACGGGACGCTCAAGCGAGAGTTTTCATTTATAAAGCCCCCGGCTGTTGATCGTCAGATTGCTCTTGGTGTTGGAGGACGCGGACGCAGTTGGACAGGCTGCAGTCGTCGTAATGCAGGCAGGCACCGCCGGAACGGAAGCCTTGGAGCTTGATGTTGTCGTATTGGCCCGGGCTGGCCCGGTTGGTCCTTGACGGCTTCCTCGTTAAGTTCCACACCGATGCCCGGCGTGTCCGAAACCTCGATGTAGCCCCTGTCGATGATGGGCTTGGCGGTAGCCTTCACTTGGATTCAAAGATCCCTCCGAGGTGCCTGGCTCCGGTGGATGATATCGACGGCCTTCTCGCGAATGATCTCATCCAAACCGCGCTTGCAGCGAGCGGTCCCGAACTCGGGCCCTCCCGTTTGCCGTGGCGCGGCGAGCGTTGACGCGTCCTAAGCCAGGGAAGGCAGCAGCAGAGCTCGCCGAAAGACCACTTACCGACCCCCGGGGCTCCGTAAACTGGTGCGCGCCTTCCCATGTAAGGAAATCCCCAGTCGTCCATCCAGGTCTTGGGCCAGTGGGTGCGCTGACCCTCTATCCCCATCCAGACCTTGTGTCCCCGTGGGAGTCCGCACGGCTACCGCGACAGTCCCTGTCCGTGGGTTGGTATTGGCATTCGGCGCACCTGACCCCTCTTCTCAGTACCCTGTGTCACCGTGAGAGTGTGCCCGGATACCTCTACAGTTCCTGCGCGTGGGCTGGAACCGCTGTTCGGCGCTACGGTGTAACTGACCACCCCGCTCCCGCTTCCCGACTGTCCGGAACTGATGGTGATCCAGCTCACGTTGCTTTCCGCCGTCCAGGTGTATCCTGCGTTGCATGCCACGCTGATAGTTCCAGACCCGCCTGCCGCCTTAATCGCTTGTGCGGCAGGCCTGATCGAAAAGGAGCCGGCAATCCCTTCTTGTGTCACCGTATAGGTTTGGTCACCTACCGTAATAGTCCCTGTGCGAACGTCAACGCTGTTATTCGGCAATAGATCCACATGCACTGCACCCGTACCGGTCCTTAACACTCCCCCGTAGACGCCGATCCAGGCAGCGTTACTTTTCGCCGCCCAGTTGCAATCGTCGTCGGTTGTTACAGTGAAGCCGCCGGTGGTGTCGGTGGACGCACCGAATGTTCGTGCGGACGGGCTCATCGAATAGGAGCACCCACCCCGCTCCTGCACGACCGACAGACTGTGGCCAGCTATGGCGACGGTCCCAATTCGTTGGTGGCCGGTGTTGTTGTACCCAGCGGCAAGCTCGACTGTCCCACTACCCTTGCCTGAACTTCCCGCAGTAACGGTGATCCAGTCTGCATTACTCTCGGCTGTCCACGGACACCCCGCGGTAGCGGTTACCGAAGCCAGACCACTTCCTCCATTCACCCGCATAACTTCAACAGTCGGAGTCGGCGTGAAAAAACAATCCCCGGCTGGTTGTGGGTTCCCGGCGACCACCCCGCCGGTCGCTGCGGTCAAGCCGGCCATATCGGCGCCCGGGTCCATTCCGTCAAGGCCCGTGCTCCGGTAAGGGCTCGAGCTGTTCAGGCTGTAATCGGCGCCCGGGAGGTCCTGGAAGCCAACTTCATCCGGGGCTGCCGGGAAGGCATTGTCGTAAGGATAATTTGGAATTCCACCGTCGGTCGGGCCGAAGAAGACGTTTCGTCTCACCAAAGAGTCGTTGAAGTAGTGGTCAATCGCCGTGGATCCGCTGCCCTCGTTAGTCCCAATGATCCCATAGGCTCCGTAGGATTGGAGGTTGTTGGTGTATATCACCCGTTCGCTGGGTGTCCCATCCGCAACCAATGCGGAGTGACCAGAAAAGGTTGTGTTGTGGTCAATAAAGATATCTTTGGCCCCCTCTAGAAGCTGGATGAAGGTGCGTTTTGTCTCAAACACATTATTCGCTACTGTAATGGCACTGGTTTGGCCGGCAATGCCACCGCCACAGTCGGTACGAATGTTGTCTTTCCCCAGTATGTTGACGCCTGCCTCGATGTTCGCCAATCGGTTATACGTGAATGTCACGTCTCGGACCACTGACCACGGATGATCTCCACCTTCGCAAGTTCGAACGGTAAACAAGATGGCGAAGCCCTTCTGCGCTGAAGTCCAGTTGTTTTCGAAGACGTTTCCCCAGATAGTCACCCGTTGCGCGTTCTTCAACTCCAAGAGATTCTTCACCGTCCAGACGCCGGCCCACTCGGGAGGTTTGCGAAAGTGATTGTTGACGACCACGATATCGGAGGGGACGAGGCCCTGGATCGACGGAGCGGCGCCTCCGAAGAGGATGTTCTCGCCGGACGCTTCCAGGTAGTTGTTCTCGATCCGGTAGGGCCCTGGGCCATTCCACCCGCATATGGCCTGCGAATCCTGGGAGTCGCTCTTGAAGTCGGAGAAGTGCGAGTTCTTGATGGTTGTCCACGCGGACTGTAGCGCGATGCCCCGTTTGGCGCCGTTCACCGAATCTCCATGAGCGTAGACCCTGTCGAACTCAAGGTGGTGGGGCTGCTGCTCCTCGCTGGTCGCGTACGCCGAGCCAAGATTGATGAGGTCGTATGCATAACTCCCAGGCGCTGGGGTGAACTCAATGCCGATAAATCGGTAGTGATGGGCGCCAGGAGCGGTCTGGAGCACCGGACATTCCGAGCACATGAGCCGTGCCATCGCTCGGCTGTCGAGGGGGGTGACTCTGTGCCCGGCGGCCGGTAGTGATGGCGACTGGGAACTCAGAATGGTTATCCAAGAGTCGCCGGATTTGCGGGGAAGAGTGAACTGGCCAGTGTATGTGGCGCCCGCGGCCAGCACAATCGAATCCCCCGGTTGCGCGGCGACGAGGGCCTGCTGGAAGTCGCCTCCTGCGGGCACGATCACCACGGCGCCGTGGAGAAGGGGCACGCAAACAACTGAGGCCAAGAGGCGAATGGCCGTGCCTGCCCGGCTCCAGAGCCCCTGATGTCCGGATTTGTTCATTACGTTCTGCGCTCCTCACTTCGAACTCCGTCTGTGAATCCGCACGGATGCCGGAGTTGTGCGACAGTCCGCTGGATCTTAATTCTGCACTCAGAGCCCGGGCGAGTATACGCTGTCAATGGTTAGCAAGGTCCTACGAACCTTACGGCAGGCCAAATCAAAGCACGGGCGGCAAACGGACTATCATACACGAGTTCAGGACCGCTGTGGCTTCGCCGAAGATCGCCGGCATGGAAGCCGTTCGGGCCGGGAGGCGACTCGCACGTCGCGTTCCGTCATCGGACAGTAGACCTGGGGCCGGGCCCGTTCGCTGGTGGGTGACGCTGGGAGGATGGGGTCTTGGCGCAGCCTAATCGGAGGCGCGAAGAGATCGGCTGAACTCGCGGTTGGCTCGGGCCAGGAAACGGACCGTCGTTTCATGTCCGGCATTACCCGCCGCGTCATCTCCGCATCTCGGTGGGCACGTTACGCCCCCCGATTGGCAGGGTGACCTGGCAGACAAACCAGATCACTCGGTGCAGCCGGCTCTATTCCCAGTCTTTCCAGCCCTTTACCGGCCCGCGACCCTTACGACGCCAATTCATGCTGTAAACTTCGAGCAGGGGGATGTGTCCTTTTCGGGACGCCGCCCGGCTGCGAGAAATGGTTTTTACCAAACAGAGCCAATTTCTCGCAAGGGCAATGGAATCAATGCACTGGCAGGAAGTCTGAACGCCCCGGCCGGTCTAGCCCAGGAACCGCTTCTCGACTGCCGCCCAATTGACGACGTTCCACCACGCGCTGATGTACTCGGCGCGGCGGTTCTGGTATTTGAGGTAGTAGGCGTGCTCCCAGACATCGATCCCCATCACCGGGCTCTTGCCCTCCATGATCGGGCTATCCTGGTTGGCGGTAGAGGAGATATCCAGTTTCCCCGCGGCGTCCTTGACCAGCCACGCCCAGCCGGAACCGAACCGGCCCATAGCCGCGGCGCCGAACTTCTCTTTGAACTGGTCGAAGCCGCCGAACGCGCTCTTAATCGCGTCACCCACCTTGCCCGAAGGCGTGCCGCCCGCGTTCGGTCCCATGATGGTCCAGAACATCGAGTGATTCAGGTGCCCACCCCCGTTGTTGCGAACGGCGGTGCGAATGGCCTCCGGCGCCAGCGCGGCGTTGTTGGCAAGCAGTTGCTCCAGGCTCTTCCCGGCCAGGTCGGGGGCGGACTCCAGTGCCTTGTTCACGTTCGCGATGTACGCGGCGTGGTGCTTCCCATGGTGGATCTCCATGGTCGTCTTGTCGATGAAAGGTTCCAGAGCGTCGAACCCGTACGGGAGTGGTGGAAGTGTAAAAGGCATGTCGCCCTCCTACTTTGTTCTGATGCGGGGGGGCGGACTGGAGATTCAGCCTTCGACGCCGCCGGCCTGCTCGAAAGCGTGGGCCAGGCGCAGCATGCCTGTCTCGTCGAAGTGCCGCGTGAGGATCTGCATGCCGACGGGCAGACCCGCGGCAGTCGCGCCGCACGGCACGCTCATGCACGGGATGCCCGCCAGCGATCCGGTCAGCGTGTAGATGTCGGACAAGTACATCTCGAGCGGATCGTCGATCTTCTCGCCCAGCTTGAAAGCCGGAAACGGCGATACGGGCGTGACGATGGCGTCTACTTTCTCGAAAGCCCGGGCGAAGTCGCGCGCGATCAGCCCCCGAACCTTCTGCGCCTTGAGATAGTAAGCATCGTAGTAACCCGCGCTCAAAACGTAAGTGCCCAGCATGATCCGCCGCTTGCACTCGGCGCCGAAGCCTTCGCCGCGGGTGGCGCGGTACATGTCGATCAGCGTGGCCGGGTTCTTGGCGCGCGTCGTGTAGCGCACGCCGTCGAAACGCGCCAGGTTGGAGCTGGCCTCCGCCGTGCAGATGATGTAGTAGGTGGCGACGGCGTAATCCGTGGCCGGCAGACTGATTTCCTGGATGTCGCACCCCAACTTGCGAAGCGTTTCGACGCCGCGCTCGATAAGGTCGCCGGTCTCGCTCGCTACTCCCTGAAAGTACTCGCGGGGCAAGCCGATCCGCAGACCCTTGACCTTTCCATCGAGAAGGCCGGCGTAGTCGGCGACCGGAGCGAAGGCGGACGTTGCATCCATCTCGTCCCGCCCCGCGATGACTTGCAGCAACCGCGCCGCGTCCTTCACGTTCCTGGCGAAAGGGCCGATGTGATCGAGCGAACTGGCGAAGGCGATCAGTCCATACCGCGATACGCGGCCGTAGGTCGGAGTGATGCCGGTGACGCCGCAGAACGACGCCGGCTGGCGGATCGAGCCTCCCGTGTCCGAGCCCAGCGCCAGCACCGCCGTGCCCTGCGCGACGGCCGCCCCCGAACCGCCGCTCGATCCTCCCGGAACGCGATCCGGCGCCACCGGGTTGCGCACGGGGCCGAAGGCCGAGTTCTCGTTGGACGAGCCCATCGCGAATTCGTCGCAGTTGGTCTTGCCGAGGATCACCGCGCCGGCCTGCTCCAGACGCACGACCGCCGTGGCGTCGTACGGCGGCGTGTAGTTCTCGAGAAGCCTCGAACCCGCCGTCGTGCGCACCCCCTTGGTTAGAATGACGTCCTTGACCGCCACCGGAACTCCGCCCAGCGCGCCCGGGTCCCGGCCCTGTGCCAGGGCATCGTCCACGCGGCCGGCGGCCGCATAGGCGCGCTCCGGACAGAAGTGCAGGTAGGCGTTGGTCTTCGGATTCTCGGCCTCGGCGTGGGCGAGCGCCGCCCGGGCCAGTTCCGCTGCGCTGAACCGGTGGGCGGCCAGACCCTCCTTCACCTGGTCGATCGTCAAGCTGGCGATGTCCACGCGCGCTACCTTTCCATCACTCTGGGAACCTTGAAGCAGCCGTGGCCGGCTAGCGGCGCGTTGGCCACGGCGACCTCGCTGCCGAGCACCGGGCGCTCGACGTCTTCGCGCAAAGTGGCCGTCGCCTCGGCGTCGTAGAGCACCTGGGCCATGGGCTCCACCTGGCTCGTATCGATCTCGTTCAGCTTGTCCATGTGCGCCAGAATCTCGTCCAGGTCGGCGCGCAGCCGGGCGACTTCCTCATCGGTCAGCTTCAGGTTGGCCAGGTCGGCCACGTAGCGGACCTCCCGCTCGGTGATCTTCATGCCGATTTCCTTCCGCGCTGCTGCTTGTAGATGGTGCGCAGCACGGGGTCCTCGATGCGGTCGGCCTCATCCTTCGAAGGGCGAGGCTGCGCGGCTCGCTGCGGCTCGCGGCGGCGTACCGCAATGCGAAACTCGACCTGGCGCACGATAGCCGCCCCCAGAACCTCTTCGAGACGTTTCAGGATCTGCGTCTTCAGTACCGCCAACTGCCGCTGCCAGATCGGGTCTTCCACTTCGACCACCAGCCGGTCCGTCACCAGCGATAAGGCGCGCGTGTGATTGGCGATGCGCTTGCCCACCGCCTCCGCCCAGCCCGCCAGCGCCAGGTCCTGGGGCGTGATGGAACCCGTGGGTAGCTTGAGCTTGGAGATGAGTTTTCCGGCGCGCTCCATGGGGGGAAAGGAAGGGTTCATTGTACCATGCAGGTATGCTGGTGCTCGCTTCGCAATCGCCGCGCCGCCGGGAGTTGCTCGGATGCGCCGGCATTCCGTTCGTGGTCCGGCCGGCGAGCGTCGATGAGGCCAGGATCGGCGAGGAAGATCCGTGCGAACACGTGTGCCGCCTGGCGCGCGAGAAGGCGCAATCGGTGGCTTGCGCTCCCGGCGAGATCGTTCTGGGAGCCGATACGGTGGTGGTGATCGACGGCGAAGTCCTCGGCAAGCCCTCCGACCCGGAGCACGCCGCGCGGATGCTGCGCCAACTGTCCGGGCGCTCGCACGAGGTTGTAACCGGCATCTGCCTGCGCGCGTCGAACCGCTTGATCGTTGACAAAGAATCCACCCGCGTGCACTTCGTGAGACTGCCGGAGGAGGAGATTGCCGCCTATGTGGCGAGCGGCGAACCCATGGATAAGGCCGGGGCCTATGCCATTCAGGGGCTGGCCTCCCGGTTCGTAGACCGCATCGAAGGCTGCTATTTCAACGTAGTGGGTTTGCCCGTGGCGATGCTGTGGCGGCATCTGCAAGAACTTGCCGCGTTTCCGGTCAAGGAGGCCGGCAAGCTATAATGGCGGTTTCCATCCGTATGATAAAGCCTCTTTGTGTAGTGCCCTTGTTCCTTGCGCTCCTGGGCTCGGCTTGGGCGCAGACCTTCGAAGTGTCGGTTGTTCGCGGATGGGCCCGCATGAGCAAGTCCCCGCTGGGGTCGAACAACCTGGACAGCCCCGTCGACAATGAAACCCACTTTCGGAACGGGTCGAGTACCGGCATCCGCCTGACCCTCAACCACCCCGGCTACTATGGTCACGAATTGGGTTTTCTGCACACGCGCGCCGGAATCAGGACCCGCGTCTTGCAGGCAGACGGAACGACGATGACGCCGGTGGAGAGCCATGTCAATATCGAGGAGGCATTTTACAACTTCCTGCTGTACATGATGCCCAGGGGCGAGCGTTGGCGGCCATACATCACCGGCGGCTTGCAGGCCGTTAAGAGTGGCACCCCGAAGATCGAGGGGTGGTCGCGAAACGCGACGAAGAACTACGGCTTCAACTACGGTGCTGGGATCAAGTTCAAGTTGCAGAAGCACATCCTGGTCCGCCTGGACCTGCGCGACTACTTTACGGGCCGGCCCTACAATCTGGCCTTTAAGGACCTCACCCTCGAAGGCAAGTTGCTCCGGCAGCAGGAGGCTTCCTTCGGGGTGGCATTCGGTTTCTGAGTCTGGAGACGCCTCGGTCTCCGCCGGTTCTTCACCCTGGTCCTGGAGGAGCACTTCTGCCGATTCCGCAGGGACCGTTGAGCCGGAGTCCAATAGAACCACGCCTTTGGAGGTGTTCCGGAGGCACGCCGCGGTCCGCGGGGGGGTATGTTCTCCGGCGTTTAGACGACGTATCATTGGTGTACAATGGGGGACGCGGGCACCCGAAATTGGCTGCCTCCCTATTCCTCGAGGAACCTGAATGTTCGGACGTCTGCTGCTTCGCGGCGCCATTCTAGTTTGTGTCTTATCGATCCTGATCGCGCCATTTTCTTTGGCGGCGCAAGCGAAAAGTGAATCCGCGCCCCCGGCCTCCACGCCCGCGGCCGCGGCCGCCAAGGCGGCGAACGACGAGTTGCGCAAGCAGGCCGGGGAACCGGTCGATCCGAACACTTACATCATTGGGTCCGAGGACATCCTGCGGGTTCTGGTGTGGGAGAACCCGAATCTGTCGGGTCCGGTGACGGTTCGTCCCGACGGGATGATCACGCTGCCGCTCTTGAAAAACGATGTGAAGGCGGGCGGTATCACCCCGAAACAGCTAAAGGAGGTGGTTACGAAAGCTTACGAGGAGACCATCGTCCAGCCGGAAGTGATGGTCTCCGTGATGGCTGTGAACAGCAAGTTTTACTACGTCAACGGAGAAGTGAGCCGGCCCGGCCAGTATCCGCTGGTGACGCCGAAGACGGTCATGCAGGCGCTCACCATCGCCGGAGGCCTGCGGGAGTTCGCCAACAAGAAGAACATCGTGATCACACGCGGTGCCAAACGGTTCAAGTTTAACTACAGCGACGTAATCAAGGGGAAAAACCGGCGAGCAGGATATCTACCTTGAAAGCGGCGACATGATCAACGTGCCCTAGCCGCGGTTTCCGGCGGGGCGGACGGCCTACTTATGCAGCCAAGCGTGGATTCCTACAGCGTTCAACGAAGACAGATGGACGTGGAGGATTATATCGACATCCTCCGCCGGCATCGCAGTTGGATCGCCGGCCCGGCCTTTGCGGGGCTGGTGATTGCGGTGATGGTGGCGTTTTTCTGGCCGGATACGTATGTGTCCGACGCCACGATTCGCATCGTACCGTCCGTGGTGCCCGAACGCTATGTGGCCAGCAACGTGAATCTTCAGGTGGGCCAGAGGATTGCATCCATGTATCAGCAGGTGACGACCCGCACCAACCTGCTGGCCTGGATCAAAGAATTCGACTTGTACCCGCGAAGTAAAGGTCGTGTGGCGGACGACGACCTGGTCGAAGAGATGAAAGCGGCGATTGGCATGGGGACGACCGCGGGCATGCGCGAACCCATGGAGGGCCGCAGCACGGCGACCGCCTTCCGCATCTCTTTCTCCTACAACGACAAGTACCGTGCCCAGAGGGTCGTCGCGGCAATCGTGAGAAAACTCATTGATGACACGACCACGAAGCGTTCGAGCGAGTCCAAACTTACGAACCAGTTCTTATTGGAGAAAGTCAAGACGGCGAAGGAGGAACTCGACGCAATCGAGGCCAAAGTTGAGAACTACAAGCGGAGCTTTGCCGGGAAGCTGCCCGACCAACTGCAATCCAATCTGGCAACGCTGCAGACGCTGGACACGCAGTTTTCGTCCGCCAGCGCCTCGCTGAGCCGGGCCAACCAGGACAAACTGTCGCTCGAAAACCAGCTTCGCCTGTTGAACGATCAGCTTCAGGCGGTTAAGAGCGCTCCCTTGAGTTCCGCGGAGACGGCGGCCAAGAACGAGAAGTTGATCCTTATAGAGCGGCAGGTTCAGTTGGCGGAGACGAATCTTGTCGCGCTCCAGAAGAAGTACAGGGATACGCATCCCGACGTCCGTAGCGCGCAGTCGCAACTGGCGGGGTTAAGGCAAGTCCGGGATGATCTTCTCAAGGAAGAAGAGAAGCAGGCCGCGGCCCCCAAGAAGAAGGAGCCTACGGTCGCAAGCCCGGAAATGATGGGGGCGGAAGCGGTCATCTCGCGGCTGCAGAGCATGATCCAATCCAAAGACGTTGAAATCGAGGACTGGGCCAAGGCGCAGGCGCGGCTCAGCAAGCAGATCAAGGAGTACCAGGAACGGATCGACGCGATTCCGGGCGGCGAACGCGAATACGTGCAACTCACACGGGACTACAACTTGTCGAGGGCGAAGTATCAAGAGCTGATGGTGAAGAGCAACCAGTCGGAGATGGCCACCGAGCTCGAAGATCGCCAGCAGGGCGAGGGGATGGAGGTGCTGGAGGCGGCCTCGCTACCCCAAACGCCGACGGACCCGAATCGTTGGCTGATCGTGGCCTCGGGCAGCGCGTTGGGCCTCGCCCTGGGTTTCTTCCTGGCGGTCGGCAGAGAGATGAAGGACACGTCGCTGAAGAACCTGAAAGACGTCAGGGCATACACGGGCTTGCCCGTTCTCGGTAGTGTCCCCCTGGTGCAGAGCGATTTTGTGGCACAGCGCAAACGCCGGCTGGCATGGCTGGCATGGTCCTCGGTGTGCATCCTGGGATTTGCCATGATGCTCGGTTCGGTCTACTACCACTACTACTTGACAAAGGGGAGCTGAGGGTCGCGATTCCGATGGAGGAAACATGAGCCGAGTACATGATGCGTTGCGCCGCGCCGAGCAGGGCGGTGAGAGCGGCCGGCGGATGCGTCCGCCCGTTCCCCGCATCCCTGGGCTGGAGGACCTCCTGTCGGAGGTACAGGAAATACCGTACACGCCGGCGCCGGGTTCCCTTGTCATCGATCCCACCAAGGCGCGGGACGCCCACAGCGAGGAGTTCCGGACCCTGCGGACGCGGCTGAATCACTTGCGGAAGCTGAATCCCATCCGCAGCGTGGTGGTGACAAGTCCCTGCCCGGCGGAAGGCAAGTCCTTTACGTCGGTCAACCTGGCGTTGGCCGAAGCCCAACTGGCCGACAACCCCACGCTGCTGGCGGATTTCGATTTCCGGCGTCCCGTGCTCCACAACGTTTTTCAGATCGACCGCTCCCCGGGCGCCACGGACGTCCTGCTGGGCAAGGCTCCGCTCTCGGCGGCTATCAAACGGGTGGCGGGCACGAGCCTCTATTTGCTTCCGGCGGGCGAGGCTGTGCTGAATCCCCTGGAGACGATCAATCTGGACGAGACCAGGGCGCTGATCGAACAGCTTCCCCTGGTGTTCAATTGGGTGCTGCTGGACAGCCCGCCTCTGCTGTTCGCCGCCGACGCCAACCTGCTCTCCACGATCACGGACGGCACCATCCTGGTGGTGCGAATCGGCGTCACCACGATCGATTCGGTGACTCGCGCCATGCAGTCGCTGTGCGAGAACAACGTGCTGGGCATCGTCGCCAACGGTGCGCGGGCCGGGGAGCTCTACAGCAAGTACACCTACTACTACTCGAGTTACTATTACAAGGATAAGAAGGCGCCTAAGGAGGAGGCGGAGGAGGAGTAGTGGGCCCGGTTGCCCCACCGCGGCTTGGGGGACTCCCAATGGCAGCGCTGGCTGGCCTCGAGACCGGGGTCCTGGGCGGGCTGGCTTTGTTGGGGTGGTACGCCCTCAGCTCGCTGGCGGTCGGCCAGCCGGCGTGGGACGTTCCAGCAAGCCTGGGCGCCGCCTGCTGCGGTACTTCGTTCCGGTCGCGGCCGCTGGGCTTCGAGGTGGCAGCGGGGGCGTCCATGCACATCTTTGGGGCGGGCGTCGTCGGGGCCCTGTTCGGACTGGTGGCGCGTGGCGTCACGAGCCTGCGCCGGCGCTGCCTGCTGGGAATGTTGTTCGGGCTGGCTTGGTACTACGTCTTGGATCGGATCCTCCTCCGCAGTGCCGGAGCGGGCGCCTACCCCTTTCTCTTCCGGAGACCGGTCCTCGCGGGGTACGTGCTGTTTGGGCTTTTCCTGGCGCTGTATCCCCGATTCCTCCGGAGGATTCAGGCAAGCCTTCCACCGGATGGGCGATTGCCGAACCGGACCACGTTGTAGCGTTAGCGGGGTTCGCGCTAAAATACAGGCTTCGAGAATAGTCTGGGTTGCGACTCAATCCTGAAACGCGAGCCGGTTTGGGCGCGTCTTCTGGTAGGCGCAGAGTAGAAAGGAACCAGGTTCCAATGAGGTTGGACAGGCTGCCGGGCCTGCTGCAGGTGTTGGTGTGTCTATGCTTCGCCATCGCGGGAGCCCGGGCGCAGCAGCCCACGCCCCCACAGGGGAGGAGCCCGTTCGAATCGCTCCCCCCAGCAGAGGGACCCTCCACACCCCAGGCCGAGCCGGCCAAACCCGCCGCCGGCCAGCAGGCGCCTTCTCCCTTTGAGGCGCCGAAGCCCGCGGCGGAGGCTCCCCCTCCGACGCGCGCGGAAGATGTGATCGAGGCCATCGAGTTTCGCGGCGCCAGGCGCGTCCCGGTGGATACTCTGAGGGCCCGCATCTTCTCGAAGCGGGGAGACCGGGTCGATGAGGATGCGCTGCGCAGGGATTTCATGGCGCTCTGGAACTACGGGCGCTTCGACGACATACGCATGGAAATCGAGCCCGGGAAGACCGGGCAGATCGTGAGGTTCATCCTCGTCGAGCGCCAGATTGTGCGCACCATCACGTACGAAGGCTTCAAGTCCCTCACGGTTTCCGAGATCCTCGACCGTTTCAAGGAGCGCAAGGTCGGCCTCACCGTGGAGTCCATGTACGATCCGAGCAAGGTGCAACGAGCGCGGGTCGTTCTTCAGGAGTACCTCGCCGAGCGCGGCCGCCAGTTCTCTGAAGTCGAGCCCGTGCTTTCGCAGATCCCGCCCTCCAGCCTGGCGATTACATTTCGCGCAAAGGAAGGGCCCAAGGTCAAAGTCGGCAAGATCGACATCCAGGGCAACTCCGCCTTCAGTGACCGCGCCGTCATCCGGTCGATGCGCAGCCTGCGCCCGATCGGCGTTCCGTACTCCATCGTGGCCGAGAACATGTTCGCCAAGGCGTATGATTCGACCAAGCTGGACATGGACATGGACATGGTCCGCAACTTTTATCAGGAGCGGGGCTACTTCACGGCGCGCGCGATCGACTTCGACGTCGTGGTCCGGGACGTAGGCGGCGGCAAATTCCGTTTTCCGTTGTTTTACATGAATCGCCCCGGCAAGCGGGCGGACCTCACGGTGCAGGTCGAGGAAGGCCGGCAATACGTTCTGAATAAGATAAACTTCGCGGGCATGAGAGTCTTCAAGACACAGGACTTCCTGGCGACTCAGGTTTTCAAGATGGGGCCCGGCGAGGTATTCTCGACGGCCAAGCTGCGCAAGGGGATGGAAGAGCTGCAGAAGTTGTACGGTGCGTACGGCTACATCGACATGGTCGCGGAGCCGAACCCCGAGATCATCCCCAACACGAATAAGCTGGATCTCACGTTCAATATCGAAGAAGGCCCCCAGTTCATCGTGCGGCGCATCGATTTCTCCGGCAATACGACCACGCGCGACAAGGTGATCCGCCGCGAGTTGCTGCTCGAAGAAGGCCAGATTTACAATACGCACCTGTGGGACGTCAGCGTCCTGCGGCTCAACCAGCTCGGCTACTTTGAGGCGCTCAAGGAGAAGGAAGCGGCCGACATCCGGCGCGATCCGAGGAACAATACGGTCGATATCACACTGAAGGTGAAGGAGCGGGGGAAGAATTCGGTCGGTCTGCAGGGCGGCGTTTCAGGCATCGCCGGGACTTTCATCGGCTTCAATTACTCGACCAACAACTTCCTCGGCTTGGGCGAGACGCTCAGCCTGGATACCCAGTTTGGCGACCGTACCCGCAACGCGACATTAGGCTTCACCGAACCCTATTTCCTGGACCGGCCGATCAGCGTGGGCTTCACGGTCTACTTGCAGCGTTTCAACTTCGATCAGCTGCGCGAGGTTTCGCTCACTTCAAACCGCGACCTCTCCTCGCTCGGCACCGCCATCGGCACGGATAACCTGCTCAACTACATCTCCAACGGGCACGGCTTCACGGCGTTTGCCAGCTACCCGATGAAGAAGATTCCCTTTGGGCGCGTCGGCCTCACCTACGGCTACGACATCTCCAACATCCAGGTGCTGACGCCGGCGGCGAAGGCGTATTTCGAGTACATTAACTTCCAGCAGGGGCTGGGAGGGCCGAATTCGCTGAGCGGCATCCGCACCAGCAAGGTGGTCCCGTCGTTCTCCTACAATACGGTCGACAACCCCATGACGCCCACTCGGGGGAAGAGCTTTTTCCTTTCCACGGAGTTCGCCGGAAGCTTTCTCGGCGGCAACGTCAACATGGTCCGGCCCAGCTTCAGCACAACGTACTTCAGAAAGGGCTTTAAGCTGGGGCACGTGATTGGCATGCGCGCCACGGGGAGCTTCATGACCGGCTATGGCGGGAAACTGGCGCCTCCTTTCAACCGGTTTTACATCGGGGGAGAGCAGGACATCCGGGGCTTCGACATCTGGGGCGTCAGTCCGCTCGCCTATGTGCCCAGCTCGGCTCAGGTTCCCGTTCTCAACGACGACGGTACAAATCGAGTCCAGAAGGTGATTGTGGACGGGGTGACGCAGACCACCAACGTCTACCAGACGATCCCGATCTACCAGCTCACCCAGCCCGGCGGCGACACGCAGGGAATCGGCAATCTCGAGTACCGCATCCCGATCGTGGGGCCGGTCACTCTGGCGGGCTTCTTCGACATCGGCATCAACAAGATCCTACGGCCGAGCCAGCTCACCATGAATGACGACCGCGTATCGACTCTGAACAGTCAGTTTCCGCAGGCTGCTTATAGCGGGCGCGCGTTGATCGCCAAAGGTACACAGAATGTGCGAAGTTCCACGGGTGTGGAACTCCAGGTGATCATGCCCGTGGTGAATGCGCCATTTCGAATTTATTGGGCTTACAATCCTCTGCGGGCCAATACCGTCATCCAGCCGCCGATCGCCGCGGACCGGTCGTATTTCCCGAATCAGGCGAGCTACATCAATGCGATGTTCAACCCCAGCTTAGGGGGCTACGGGCTGGCGAGGCCGTACCTCGACCCGAAGAGAACCTTCCGCTTTACGATCGGGCGAACATTCTGAACCGGTGGCGCCCCTAGTGTGTTAGGATCTAAAATCGTATCAGGAGCAAGTGTGTGAACAGGATACTACCAGTTATCGCGTCTACCCTCTTCGTTTTTTCCCTCTGCGGCCGGGCTCAGACCGCGGCGCAGCCGAACAAGGTGGGGGTGATCCATTTCGAAGGGGCCATCAGCTCGACACAGCAGGGGCAGAAGGCGCTTACCGACCTGCAGGCCCGTTATGCTCCCAAGCAAAAAGAGCTCGAGAAGCGGCAGACCGATCTCGCCGCCAAGCGCGAGCAGCTCAACAAGGGCGCCACGACGATGAGCGACGAGGCCAAGGCGAAGCTCACGACGGAAATCGATCAGCTTACGCGGGCGCTCAGCCGGGACCTGGATGACGCGCAAAACGACTATCAGCAGGACGTGGACCGGCTGCTGCAGGAATTCTACCCGCGTATCAAGGTAGTCCTCGACAAGTACGCCAAGGACAACGGCTACTCGGTGATCCTTGACATCGGCTCCCAACAGACGCCCGTGGTCTATATGTCGGATGCTGTCGACATGACCACCGAAGTGGTGGCGCTCTACGACAAGGCCAACCCGGTTCCAGGAGGCGTCGCCGCGACTCCTCCGGCCAAGCCGCCGGCGCCGCCCGCCGTCGCACCGGCGAAGAAGTAACCCTACCTGGACAGGCCTTCAGCCTGTCCAGGCTAGAACCCGGTGGGCTTCACCCAGAAGCTCTCGCGCCATTCCCCTCCGGGGGGAATGCTCTGCAGTTCCTTGTAAGTCCCGTTCTGCGCCATGTTCATGCCGTTGACCATGGCGGCCATCGGCTCAAAACACAGGAACGGGCGCCCCGCCGGAACCCATAAGACCAAGGTATTGTACTTGGGGCCGAACAACACTGAGAGCTTCTCCTTCTCGCCCTGGATCCAGAACTCGGCTCTGCCGTCGGCGCCGCGGATGAGGTCGGTGTAGTCGTCGTCGAACGTGCGGCCTTCCAGTGGCACGGGATCCGGGAGCCCGGCGGGCTCGGTCTGCCCGGTGGGCACCTTATTCGCGTCGACCACCCAGTGGGTGCGAACCGGCACATGGATCTTCCACTTGTCGCGCGGGGACTCGGCGAGCCGGAAATACGGGTGGAAGGCGACCGCGACCGGCATGGGCTCGGTCGAGTGGTTGCGCAGCACCGTCTCGACCTGGAGCACGCCTTCCTGCAGCCGGTAGGTCATTTCGATGGTATGAGCGAAGGGGAACTGCGCCATCATGTCCGGATACTTCCAAAACTCCAGGCGGCTGGTGACCCAGGCGGCTTTGGCGTCGGCCTTGACCTCCACCACCTTCCAGGCGGAGGAGGTCGTCAGAAAGCCGTGGATCGGAATCGTGCCGCGCACGTTGCCCAGGCCCATGTTGAAGGTGTACTTCTTGCCGTTGGCGAAGAACGCCTGCTGATCCAGCCGGTTCCCCCAGGGCGCCAGGAAAGGTATCCCGCTGAGCGACGGCCGCGCCTTGAACTTGGCGAGCCCTCCCTCCGGCACCCAGAGAACGTTCTTGCCGTTCACCTTCATCTCGTAACCCATGTTCCCGGCCGACGGCAGGATGGTCACCTCCGTCTTGCGGGCGGCGTCCGCAAGGACAACCACATCGACAGTGTCCACGGTCGCCTGACGCGCCGAGTAGTTGGCGGCATTGGCGGCTACAGCGAAAAGGAGTGCCAGCAGGGCTGTTGCTTTCATCGATCCTCCGAATGACCTCCTCTGCATCGTAAACCAATTCGCGGAGGTTTGGTGCGAATGGGGCTGCCGATCTGTTGTGGCTTGACAGGGTAGCACGATTATGATAATCGTAGTACTCTTGAGCTTTGCGGACCAGGAGACAGGACTTTGCACAGACAATTCTTACCGCTCGGGACACTGCTCATCGCCGTGTTCGCCCTGGCGGCATGGGGCCAAACGGACAAGCCGGCTGAAAGGCCCGGAACAGAGTCGGACTCGAATCGCCCGAGGTATGTAATCGAGGTGGTGACCGACACGAAAATCCCCCAAGAGCAGAAGAACGTAACCCAGAAGGTGACGGTCCTCGACAGCGCGGACTTCAGCCAGCTCACCACCATCAACCGGAACATCGCGGAACTTCTCCAGTACCAGCCCGGAGTGGCCATCACGGCGCTGTCTCGCAACGATGCCAACTGGGGCTCATACGGCGGGTTGGGGCCGAAGTACAACAGCTACCTGCTGGACGGTCTGCCCGTGGACGGATTCGTCGATACCATGAGCCTGGACCCGTGGGCGTTTCAGCGGATCGAGACGCACCAGGGTCCCGCGTCCGTCCTCTACAGCAATTATCTGAGCATGGATTTCGCGGGCGTGCAGGCCCCACTCGCCGGCATCACAAATCTGGTGTTGAAGGATCGGATCGACCGGCAGATGACCCATTTTCTCGTGGGTGGAGGCTCGTGGAACACTCTCAACGCCCGCTTCTACCATCAGGACCACAAGGGCAGTTTGCACTACTTCTTCGGCGCGAGCTACGAACAGTCCGACTACACGAACTACGGGACGACCGGTTCCTGGCTGAACATCCTGGAGGATCCTTCCTACAAGAAGACGAAGCTCTACGGGAAGGCGACGTACTTCCTGGGCCGGGATGGGCACAAGATCTCGTTCTTCGCGCAGCATACGAGTCACGACGGATTCGCCGGGCGGCCGAACCGCGACTACAATCATGGCTACGACACGATCAACGCAGTCTACAGCAATGTCGTGAACGACCGGCTGACGGTGCAGTTGAAAACCGGCTTCCGTAACTACGACCGGCGCTGGGGGGAAGACAACTATCCAGCCAGTCTTCAACTTCGGGAACACGACGGGGTGCAGCAGAAGATCTTCCCCACGGACCTGACGTTCAACTTCCGGCACTCGGGGGAAAGCGTGTTCACGGTGGGCGCGGACTCCCAGTACGCTGTTTACAAGACCTACGCTGAATCGACCGGCGCCAGGGTGTTGGGCAACGACGCCACGGCTCTGAGCGGCGGCGTATTCCTCCAGGAGAAGTACGTATCCGGCAACTGGGTCTTGCGCGCAGGCGCCAGGTTCAACCGCACGAGCAACTCCTATCGCCTCATCAGTGGCGCGGCGCCAGGTCTGCGTAACCAGGCCTGGGACAAAGGTCTATGGAGCGGGGGCGTGCGCTACAACTTCTCCAAGCGATTCGCGGTGTACTCCAACGTGGGAACGAGCTTCATTCCGCCCGCCGCGAAATCCGTCGGAGGGACGCTGGCGGCCACGGATCGCGGCGTACAGGGGCGCAACGGGCAGTTGCCGAATTCGGGTTTGAGGCCGGAAAGCGGCATCGGCAGCGACTTCGGAGCGGACGTACACCTCATCAACGGCGCGTTGGTCGGAGTCAGGGTGTTCTACAACCGGATCAACGATGCCATCGTGGACAACGTGGTCAGCACAACACCGTCGCAAACCATCTCGGTCAACGCCGGCAAGGCTCGCTCTTACGGCTTCGAGATCCCGTACGAGCAGGACCTGACGGACCGGATCCACCTGTTCGCGAACTTCACGCGCACGGTGACCGCCATCCGGAACCCGCTCGATGGCGATCAGGACGGCGCGACCATCACGTTTGTGCCGGACTACGTCGCCAACGCAGGAGTCCAACTACGCTTGCGGCACGGATTCACCGTCTCTCCGTTCCTGCACGCCGTGGGGACGTACTACGACAGCACCTCCCTGGGCGGCCGCCGGCAGTTTGGGCCGTACCGGATTCTGAACGTGCGAATGGAGAAGACGCTCTTCCGCGTGGCAGACTACGCGGTGGTCCTGTTCGCCGATCTGAATAACCTGACCAACCGGAAATACGAGATGCCGTGGCAATTCCGCGATCCGGGCTTCAACGTCTTCGGCGGATTGGATTTCCGATTCTGATGGGGCGCAATCACCGGCGGGCCGCAGTCGCAGGTTCGGCACTTCTCTGCATCTGGGCTTGTGGCCCGGCGAGGACGGGGAACCCAAAACCCGCGTCCGTTTCGCTGGAAGTCTTCGTGGTTGCCCCGGCTGCGGGCAGCGAAACAATCCGGTACGTGAGGCGGATTAGCCAACTGTCGAAGGGGAGCGGCGATCCGGATGCCGTCGCGCGAGGGCTGATAATCGGGATTGCCAAACCCGCACTCCTCCACTCGACAAGTTGGCGCTGGGAAAAGGACGGGACGATCGTGCTTACCTACCTGGCGTACTGCGAGGATGCGGAATTCCGCGGGGTCGAAACGGTCCAGTTGCCCTGGGACCAACTCGCGGCGCCTGCTGCTACCGATCCTCAACGCCCGCGTCCCGCCGAGATTCGGGAAGTCGAAGTAATCTCGCATGGGCTGCGTCATCTGAGTTTTCTCATCCGGTATGCGCGGGATGGACGCCTGGCTGCGGCTCTGTCGCCACGCAGCGTTTCGTTCTTCAAGGCAATGTGCGGCCAACTGGCCGGGCGGCTCGATGCCGCCCGCGACTTCGAGGAATGTGCGGCGGTCGGAGCCCGTTGAGGAGGAAGGCCGCTATGTTGTGATCGTGGCCCGGGTACCGTAAAATCAAGGTATTCCGATGCGGTCCCTATTTCTCAATCCACCTTCGTTTGAGGGGTTTGACGGAGGTGCGGGCTCACGCTGGCCGGCCACGCGCGAGATCGAATCCTACTGGTACCCGGTGTGGCTCTGCTACCCGGCGGGGATGCTCCCCGACAGCAAGGTGGTGGATGCGCCTCCCCACGGGGTCTCGATCGCCGATACGGTTGCCATGGCCGGCGACTTCGAGTTCCTGGTTCTGTTCACGTCGACCCCCGGGTTCGAAGTGGATGTGAAGATCGCCGAGCGGATGCGGGACAAGAACCCCAAGCTCAAGATCGCCTTCGTGGGGCCGCCCGTGACCGTCGAGCCGGAGAAGGTCCTGCGCGCGTCCAGCGCCATCGATTTCGTGGTCCGGCGCGAGTTCGATCATCAGGTGGTGGATTTCGCCCGCGGCAAACCGCTCGCCGAAATCGCGGGAGTGAGTTTTCGCTCGAACGGCGGCTTTGTGCACAATCCGGACGCCCCGGCCATTGAGGATCTCGATGCACTGCCCTGGGTGACGCGGGTGTACAAGCGCGATCTCGACATCACCCGCTACAACGTCCCGTTTCTGCGGCACCCGTTCCTGGCGTTCTACACCTCGCGTGGCTGCCCGGCGATGTGCACCTTCTGTTTGTGGCCGCAAACGCACTCGGGCCACCGCTGGCGCAGGCGCTCGGCAGGCGACGTGGCGAACGAGGTGCGCTATGCGCTCGAAGCCTTCCCCGGTCTGCGCGAGATTTTCTTCGACGACGATACCTTCAACTATCAGAAGGCCCGCACCATCGAGCTGTGCAAGGAACTGAAGCCCCTGAACTTCACCTGGTCCTGCACGTCGCGCGTCACCACCGACTACGAGACGCTCAAGGCGATGCGGGAGGCCGGCTGCCGTCTCCTGATCGTCGGCTATGAGTCCGGCGACGCGCAGGTGCTCAAGAACATTAAGAAGGGCGCCACCGTGGAGATGGCCTTGCGCTTCACGGAAAACGCGAAGAAGCTGGGCTTGACGATTCACGGAGATTTCATCGTGGGACTGCCCGGCGAAACGCGCGAGTCTCTGCGGAATTCACTCGACTTCGCCAAGCGGCTGGATGTCGAGACCGTTCAGGTTTCCATCGCCCACCCGTACCCCGGAACCGAGTTTTACGACTACGCCAAGCAGAACAAGCTGATTACGCTGGATGCCATGGTGGATGAGAAGGGGCACCAGCTTCCGAATATCATTTACCCCGGCCTGGACCGCGGTGAGTTAGTCGATTGGGTGGAACGCTTCTACGGGGAGTATTACTTCCGGCCGCGCGTCGCCTGGCGTCTGGTTCGCAAAGCCTTGTTCGACTCCTCCGATCGCCGGCGCCTCTACAAGGAGGCGCGCGAATATCTGGCCCTTCGGGCGAAGCGCAAGAAGTTCGTCCGCCGGGAGAAGTCGGGTTCGCCTGCACCGAGGACGGAGGAGCAAGCCGGTTCATGAGCGACGCCGCCGTGCGGCTCCGGCTGAAGACGCGGGTGGTTGCCGCTGGCGTAATTCTCTCCGGCGTCGCGGGTAATTCGGCGCTGAGCAGGGGAATGAAGGGTCAGGCCGGCGGGCTCTCTGCCGGACCGCTCGGGTACCTGGAAGCCTTCCTCAATCCCTGGGTGGTGCTGGGGGTCTGTCTGCTGATTCTCTGGATGCTCGGGCGCATGGCGCTGCTGAGCTGGGCGGACTTGACCTACGTGCTGCCGGTGACGGCGCTCGGCTATGTGCTCACGGTGCTGGCCGGCCAGGTGCTGCTTGCGGAGCACGTTACCGGGCAGCGGTGGGCGGGCACGCTGATGATCGTCGCGGGTGTTTTCCTGGTGGGCAACACGCCGATTCGCACGACGGCTTCCGGGAAGGCGGCGGCATGAACTGGCTGCTGGTCGCGATCATCGTGGGAGCGACCGCCGGCGGGGACTTTCTGCAAACCATGGGCATGAAGCGGCACGGCGAGATCCACGACTTCCGGCTCGGGGCGCTGGGGCGAGCTTTGGGGAGGGTGTTCCGGAATCCTTACGTAGTGGGTTCAGTGGCGTTGATGGCGGTGTCCTTCTTCGCGTTCATGACTCTGCTCGCGGTGGCCGACCTCAGTTTCGCGGTTCCCGCGACGGCCGCCAGTTACGTGATCGAGACCGTGCTCGCGCGCTACATTCTCAAAGAACAGGTCAGCGGGCAGCGTTGGGCGGGCGCCCTGCTGGTTGCCTGCGGTGTGGCTCTGGTTGCCCTGTGATCCTGGTCCTGCTTCTCGCGGCGGCTGCGGCAGCGTACCAACTGCTGGCGCTGGTAGCGGCGCTGCGGCACCTGATGCGCACGGAAGAGCCCGCCAGGAGTCTGCCTCCGATATCCATCTTGAAGCCCGTATGCGGGCTGGAGCCGCACTTCCGCGCAGCGATTCTATCGCACGCCGCGCAGGACTACCCGGAGTTTGAGATTATATTCGGCGCCGCCGACGCGTCCGACCCGGCGGCCGAGGAAGTGCGTCGGGTGATGGCCGAGTTCCCCCACGGCCGGATCCGGCTGGTGTGCGGCGCGAGCGAGGCAGCCAACCGGAAGGTGGGCGTTCTAGTGGAACTTGCGAAGGCCGCCCGTTACCCCCTGCTTCTGGTGAACGACAGCGACGTTCACGTTCCTCCGGGCTATCTGCGGCGGATTGTGAGCCCGCTCGAAGACCCGGAGGTGGGATTGGTGACCTGCCTGTACCGGGGCTGGTCGGACCACTGGCCGGGAAGGTGGGAGGCGCTGGGGATCGCGACCGATTTCGCCCCCAGCGTGCTGGTGGCGCCGCTTGTAGGCGTGCGTGAGTTCGGGATGGGGGCCACGCTGCTGTTTCGCGCCGAGGACTTGCGGGCTCTGGGCGGATTTGAGGCGCTCTCGGACTACATCGCCGACGACTATCAACTCGGCCGCCGCATTGCCCGGTTGGGGCGGCGCGTCGTGATGTCGAAGGTGGTCGTCGAGACCGGCCTGGCGGGGCGGCGCTGGAGTGAGGTGTGGCGGCACCAGGTGCGCTGGGCGCGCACCATTCGAGTGTCGCGGCCCAGCGGGTACGCCGGGCTGGTGCTGTCCAATGCCAGCCTCTGGTCCCTGGTGGCGGCGCTCGCGGGCGCCTGGTGGGCAGCGCTGCCGTTGCTCGCCTTGCGGATGTTGGTGGGGCTTCTGGTAGGCGCGGGAATCCTCCACTGCCGGGAGGTTCGGCGGCTCTTCTTCCTGATCCCGCTGAGAGATTTGTGGGGTGTCGCGGTTTGGATGAGCGGCTTGTTCGGGAGCACGGTGGAGTGGCGTGGCGCGCGCTTGCGTCTGACCCCGGAGGGCAGAATCGCGCGCCAACTCTAGCTAGTCCTTAAAGCCTGTACTTTCGAATCGTACCTTCACCCGGTGCTTCCTGCAAACGCAAGGTAAACGGGCAGAGCCGAACCAGCGATCCGATGGCTCTTCTTGCTGGGGTTTGGCGGCGCCAATCCCTAGCGCATGTTTGCCATGGTTTTGGCCGCGAGGCCGCCTAAGTTGTTGAAACAAATGGAAACACTTGGCCGTTTCGCGAAAAGTGTAGTGCCAAAGATACTTCTCTGTATTGACCATTCTCTATTGATTGTTGGCTATTGGTGATGTATATGTAGTGTCAGAGGTGACACTTTGTGTTCCTTCGCTCCGTCAAGGCCCCCAACGGCCGGCATGAGTACCTCCGCCTGGTGGAGTCTTTCCGCGATGGCGACAAGGTGAAGCAGAGGATCGTCGCCCATCTTGGCCGCAAGGATCTATTGGCTCCCCACCTGGACGCTCTCGTCCGCCTGCTCCAGGCCGAAGCCGCCTCGCCGCGCTGGGTGTCGGCCGACGACGTCAGCGCTCCGCGCGCCTCCACCTGGGGGCCCATTCTCGTCGCCCGGCACTTGTTCGAGAAGCTGTCCCTGCACTCGATCCTGGATGCCGGCCGGCCCCAGTTGCGGCACGGTCAGCCGCTGTCGGAACGCGTGTTTCCTCTAGTGGCCAACCGACTCACACACCCCGGCAGCGAGCACGCCTTGGCACAGTGGCTGGAAGATTACTACGTCTGCTCTTCTTCCGGCAGCCGCTGGACGCCGGTCTGGAAACAGTCGCGCCGCGTGAAGGTCGGCTTCGAGCAGTTGAAGCTCTGGTATCAGACGCTGGACGATTTGCTGGCGCAAAAGAAACGTGTCGAGAAACAGATCTTCCTGGAGTTGCGCGATCTGTTCAGCCTCCAGCCCGACCTGGTGTTCTACGACATCACCTCGACCTACTTCGAAGGCGGCGGCCCGGCCGGGTTGGGCCGCTTCGGCTACAGCCGCGACGGCAAGCCGCGCAACCGCCAGATCGTGATCGGCGTAGTGATGATGGATGGCTGGCCGGTCGCCCATCACGTCTTTGCCGGCAACCGGCTGGACCAGACCACGGTGATGGAGGTCGTGCAGGATCTCAATGCGCGCTTTGAGTTGAACCGGGTCGTCTTCGTCGGCGACCGCGGCATGATGACGATCGGCAACGTCGATCAGTTGCGCCAGTTGCGGCAAGGCTATCTGGTGGGCCTGCAGAGACGGAACCGGAAAGACACGGCTGACTACATCGCCTGGGCCGAGACGCGCAGCGACTGGCAGCCATGCCCGCTGGGGATCACGGCGGCGGAGAAGTCGGCGCCGCCACGGACGCGCGTGGTGGAGGTCGCCGGCAAGGAGCCGGGGGTCCGGGTTTTCGTCGTGCACAGCGACGAGCGAGAAGAGTACGAACGGAGCATGCGCGAGTTGTCGATGCAGCGGGCACGCCAAGACCTGGAGGCGCTACGGGCGCAGGTGGACAAGGGTGAGCTGAAAGAGCCAGACAAAATCGGCGCGGCGGCGGCCACCAAACTGCACCGCAATCACGGCCATCGGTATTTCGCCTGGGATCTGCGCAAAGGCAAGTTCGAGTTCTTCGAGCACCCGTTGAATCTGGCGCGCGAGAAGGCGCTCGAAGGCAAATACGTCATCCAGACCGAAGAGCCGAACCTGTCCGCCGTCGAGGCGGTGACGGCCTACAAGCAACTGAATGAAGTCGAGCGCGGCTTCTCCCACTTGAAGGATCTGCTGGAACTGCGCCCGGTGTATCACCGCCGCGACGAGCGGGTCGAGGCTCACGTGTTCGTAGCGGCGTTGGCACTGCTGCTGGACCGGGCGCTGGAGAAAACCTTGCGAGCGGCGGGCAGCCAGCTATCGTCGCCGTTTGCGTGGCGGGCGCTGGAGATGATGCGCTGCGTCGAAGTAGAACTCGGCACGCGCCGCAAGCGGTGCGTGACGCGCGGCAACCAGCATGTCGCCGAAGTGCTGAAGGCCACCGGCCTCACTGAACTGGACCCGCCCGCGCCGCCGGAGGACCGGCCATGCCTCATGTAGTGACCAAACTCAAAAACCGCCTGCCTGTTTTCTTGGGTTTACAGGGAGCTATGGCAAACATGCGCTAGGCTGCGGGGCGCGGGCCGGAGGAGTCCGGGCTCTTGCGGGGGGGGGTGCCTTCGCGGGTGCGCGGCTCGGGATCGCGCGGCGAGGATAGAGTCTCCCAGTAGTCCTTCCAGTTCTTCACGATCACATAGAATCCGAAGGTGATGGCGCCCAGGGCCACCAGGGCCACGGCCGCCATGGCGGCATAGTGGAACCCCAGCGAGGCGGCGTCCGGCTCGAAGAAGAGCCGCGAGAAGCCACGCCCGAAGTTCATGCCGAAGAAGCCGGTGATGACGGCCCCGGCGCCGAGCATCAGACTCACCAGAGCCAAACGGTTTACCGCCTCCGTGTTGCGGAACTGGTAGAAGTTGTGGATGGAGGCGTTGAGCTTTTCGATCTCCTCTTCGATCTCCGCCTTCAACGCGTCGATGCGGTACTCGTGGCACTGCATGGCGAAGTGCTCATTCTCCTCGTCCTTGTTGGCGAGTTCTTCGAAGTGCCAGTAGTTGGAGAAATGCAGGAAGTCGGCGCGCAGATCGCTTGCCATGCGAATGTTCTCGCGCGAGAAGCGGCCGTCCTGCTGATCCAAATGCAAGTGTTTGGAAACCAGGGCCGTACGCTCGGAGAAATCGAGCAGGGTGGCGCGATAGAAGAGAGACACGAGCGCCATCAAGTAGTAGCGGCCGTCGAACATGCGATGGATGAGGAATCCCTCGCGCAGTTGGTGCTCGTCGCAATCGAACGCGCCGAGGGTGGTGGTGAGGTTGCTGTAGCTGGTGAACCCGTAGTAGGTCCCCTGATGGCTCCAGCGGCGGTATAGCTGGCGTTCCATTTGAGCCCGGGTAAACGCCGGATCATAGCGGAAGCCGGAGCCGCCGCGGTCCACGTAGAGCATGCGGCTAAGAAGGATCTGGAATTCCTCGGAGGCCGCAAAATCGGAGGGCAGGCCGGCGGGATCCACGGCGAGGTAGGTATAGACCACCATGCGCTCGTCGAGGACCGGCTCGTACTCCTGGCGCCGATAGTCGGCGAAGTAGAGCAGACCGGTGATGGGCTTCGCCAGGGGAGGCAGATAGCCGCTCATCTCGGCGTTCTGGAACTTCTCCTCGCACAGGACGTCGCCGGCCCCTTCGCGCTCCAGGACCAGCGCCAGCCGGCTGGGGAAGCGCGCCTCGCGAACCTGACGGCCGCTGGAGGGGTAGACCTTGCGCAGGGTTTCGTTGATCCAGAGCGCCTCATCCGACGACAGGCTGGACGCCTCCACGCCAATCGAGAGGATTCCGATGCCGTTGGCGAACAGGAAGAGCCGCAAGTCCGTAACTTCCACCGTGACCTGGCGGCCTTTGCGATCTTCGGCCTCCAGCCAGAGCTTGGACCCCTCGCGGATGGGGAGTTCGTAGCAGCGCAGGAGGGCCTCTTGCTCGGCGGGGTCGCGCGAGGCATCGGCGGTATCGAAGAAGACCCGGCGGACGATGGGGTGAAAGAACACCATGTCCTGGTAGGCGGGCGAATCGGCGTCGAAGCGGGTGTAGGGAGCGCGCTGCCAGATGCCCAGGTGGGAAGGGATGGGAGAGGCGCGCTCGGCGCGGTGGGCGGCGAGCCAGGCATCCAGCCCGTCGATCCAGCGCAAGCCCTTGGTCCAGATGGACTTATGATCGGCTTGCACGACTTCCTTGTCGATGGAGAAGGGGAACAGGAAGTAGGTGTGCAGGTGGAGGATGCCGGGGGCCATCGGGCCGATTATACAGGATGCGCAGCCAATCGGAAAATTTTATTGTTGCAGATTTTCCTTTTCAGATCTCTATATCTGTTTTATAATCGACTGCGTGATCAGGACCCGGCGCCAGCCGGGTAGTCGGAGATCGGGACGCCGCAAGCGGCGGCGGAGCACGGAGTCGTCATGACAACGCCCGCGCCCGGCTTGGCCGAAGCCTGCCGGGAACTTACGTTCGAGAACCTTCTGGATTCTCCGGAAGGCAAGAAAATACTGTCCTGCATACAGTGTGGTGTCTGCGCCGGAACCTGTCCGTACGGCGAAGCGATGGACTATCCGCCTCGCCGCATCATCAACATGCTCCGCTCGGGGCAGTTGGATAAGGTCTTCTCGAGCGACAGCCTGCTGTTCTGCGTGGCCTGCTACGCGTGCATGGCGAAGTGCCCGCGGGGCATCCGGCTTACCGAGGTACTGCTCCCCCTGATGAAGGAGCAGACCCTGGTCCACATGCCGGAGCTGCCCGCTGAGCTACAGAAGGCGCTGCAGAACACACTTCGCTATGGCAACCCGATGGGGGAGTCGTCCCGCAAGCGGGCAGCCTGGCTAAAAACCTCCCCGGTGCCGGTGCGGGTCTTGGCCGAGGATCCCCGGCCGGCGGATGTGCTCTGGTTCGTGGAGTGCTACTCCTCCTTCTATCCGCGGGGCCAGGACAACGCGCGGGCCACGGCCAGGATTTTCCATGCGCTGGGGATCGACTTCGCCATCCTCGGCAACGAAGAAAAGTGCGCGGGCGAGTGCGGCCGGCTCACTTGGGAGCCGGGGCTGTTCGAAACCCTGATGGACTACAACATGGCGATGTTCCAGCGGTACCAGTTCAATCGCATCGTCACGGCGTGTCCGCATGCGTACAACGCCTTCAATATCCGGTATCCGACCATCGGCTTCCAATACGAGGTACATCACACCACGCCGTTTTTTGCCCATCAGCTCGACCGCCTGAAGCCTCTGCTCACAAGGAAGCTGAACTACAAAGTGACGTACCACGATTCCTGCTGCCTGGGCCGGCAGAACGAATTCTGCGAGGAACCGCGCACGCTGCTCAGGGCCATCCCCGGCGTGAAGCTGGTGGAGATGGTTCACAACCGCGTGAATTCCACCTGCTGCGGGGGCGGCGGGGGCGGCATGTGGTTGGACACCTTCTACCGGGCGGAAGGCCAGGAGAGGCTGTCCGAGCGGCGGGTCAAGGAAGCCATCGCCACCGGAGCGGATGTCCTGGCGGTGTCCTGCGATTACGAGATCAGCCGGTTTGAAGATGCCCTGAAGGTGCTGGGGCACGACAAGAAGATGGTGGTCCGGGATGTGAACGAACTCCTGGTGGAATCGATGGAGGGATGACGTATGAACATACTCGTGCTTCTGAAGATGGTGCCCGATGTGGTGGAGGAACTGGAAGTCGCCGCCGGCGGCACCGCGCTCAACGACGAGTACTTGCGGATGATCGTCAGCGAATCCGACGATCACGCCCTGGAGGAAGCGCTTCTGCTGAAGGAGCGGTACGGGGGCAAGGTGACGGTACTGGCGCTGGACGCCCCCGAGGTGGATGACGCGCTGTTCAACGCTCTGGCCAAGGGAGCGGACCGGGTGTTGAAGATCGTCGGGGCCGAGGGCGGCACGGGCGCCACGGTGACCGCGCGAGTCGTGAGCGAGGCAATGCGGGGCGACGGCTCGCTGATGCTGGCGGACCTGATCCTCTCTGGGACACAAGCCATCGACGATCTCGACGGTCTGGTCACCCCGCTCCTTTCGCATCACCTCGGCATGCCATTCGTCGGCATCGTGACGAGCGTGGCCGTCGACGCCCCCGGAAACAGCGTTACGGTCACACGGGAATTCCCGAACAGTGTGCGGGGCGAGTTTGAGGCGCACATGCCGGCTGTGCTGGGGATTCAGGCGGCGGAGAAGCCGCCCCGTTACGTGCCGGTGGCGAAGGTGCGGGCCGTGATGAAGTCCGCCCGGATTGAGACGACAACCGTGGCGACCATGGCGGACGGGGGCAGTCCGCTCGTGGAGGTGCTCCAGATGGCGAAGCCGGTAAGCGCGGGACACGCGGAAATGATTGGCGGAACGGTGGAGGAAGCGGCCGGGCGGATTTGCGAGATTCTGGCCGCATCCGGCCGGCTGTAAGGAGGAGAAGGTCATGACTGGAAATGTGTGGGTATTGGTGGAACATTGGCGCGGGACAGTCTCGGACATCAGCTACGAACTGCTGGCCCTGGGCAGGGAGGTGGCCGACGCGCTGGGCGTCAAGCTCGAAGCGGTGTTGCTGGGGAGCCAGGTGGCAAAGCTGGCGGAGACGCTCGGCAAAGCGGATGCGGTTCTCTACGCCGATCACGCGGCGCTGGCAGAGCCGCTGCACGAGGCATACACGGAAGCGCTGGCGCAGATGGCGACCGAGAGAAAGCCGCGAGTCGTGCTGGTTCCGCTCACGAATGTGACCCTGGGCGTGGGCACATTCCTGGCGTCCCGCCTGGGCGCCGCCGCCGCGAACTTCTGTAAGGACGTGCGGGTGGTGGATGGCGCCATCCAGGCGTGCGCGGTCCTGTACGGTGGCAAGATGGAGGTTACCGTCGCGGTCGGGCGGGAGCCGGCGGTGCTGGGCATCTGGCCCGGCGCGCGATCCGGCGAGCAGGGCTGGGCAGCCACGACGCCCCCCGTGGAACAGGTGGCGGTGATTCTTCCCGATGCGCCGCGCGTAAGGTTCAAACGCTACATCGACCCGGACGCCGGCGATGTCGACATCTCCCAACAGGAGAGCCTTGTCGCGGTCGGCCGCGGGATTCAGAACAAGGACAACCTGGAACTGGCCGAAGAACTGGCCGGGGAACTGGGGGGCTCGGTTTGCGGATCGCGGCCGGTGATCGACCAGGGCTGGCTGCCACTCTCCCGGCAGGTCGGCAAGTCGGGTGCGAACGTCAAGGCGAAGCTGTACGTAGCGGCGGGCATCAGCGGCGCGCCCGAGCATGTCGAAGGCATCCGGAACGCCGGCCTGGTGATCGCCGTGAACACCGACGAGCAGGCCCCGATTTTCGGCATGGCGCACTACGGCGTGGTCGCCGACGCGCTCGATTTTCTGCCGGCACTGACGGAAGCCATTCGGAAGAAGAAACAAGCGGCGGCATCGCATGCCTGACCCAGTCAAGCTCCCTATCCTCGGGCTACCCGGCTTCGTGTGGCTGTGGCTGCTGACGGTGGTGTCCTTCTTCCTGTTCGGCAGGCGCGTGGCGCGCTACATCCGGACGCTCCTGGCCGCGCGAGGCGAGAACCGATGGGACCAGATCCCGAGACGGCTGATGCTGGTGGCGCGCCAGGTGCTGGGACAGCGCAGACTGCTGAACGAGCCGGTCATCGGCCTGGCCCACTTGCTGATCTTCTGGTCCTTTGTCTTGTACGCAACGTCTTTCTTCTGGAACCTGACGCGCGGGCTGCTGCCCTTCCTGCCGATCCCTTATGCCGACGGCGTGGAGTGGATGGCGATCGCCGTCGATGCGGCCGGAATGATCGGCCTCGCCGCGCTGGCGGTGGCCGCGGTCCGGCGCTACGTTTTCACTCCGCCACGGCTGGAGCGGTCGAGCGACGCCACGCTGATCCTGATCCTGATCACAATCGTGCTGTCAACGTCGCTGGCCGCTTCAGCCTCCAGAACCCCTGGGCTGTACCTCACGATGTGGTGGCTGCACATGGCGACCGTGCTGGGGTTCCTGGCCTACCTGCCGTACTCCAAGCACATGCACCTGCTGGCGTCGCCGTTCGGCGTGTTCTTCGCTTCGCTCGAGAAGGGCCACATGCCGGCTGCGTCCGAGGGCGCCTCGCGGCGGGAGCAGTTCACCTGGCGGCAACTGCTGAGCGGGTTCGCTTGCGCCGAGTGCGGGCGCTGCGACCGGGCCTGCCCGAGTTTTGCGGGCGGCAGCCCGCTCTCTCCGAAGATGCTGGTTCACCACGTGAAGGAACTGGCGCGGGCGACGCAGCCGCCGGAATCGTTCACCGGCGGCATCGTCAAGCGGGAGGAGATCTGGGGATGCGCGACCTGCGCGGCCTGCATGGAGGAGTGCCCGGTCTTCAACGAGCACATTCCGCTGATCGTCGAGATGCGCAGGCACCTGGTTTCGCAGGGCGACATCGAAGGCCACCTTCAGGAGACCCTGACCAATTTCTCCCGCTACGGAAACTCGTTCGGCACTTCCCCCCGCGCACGCACAAAGTGGACGCAAGGGCTGGAGTTCAAACCGAAGGACGCCCGCAAAGAGCCCGTCGAATACCTGTGGTTCGTCGGCGACTACGCGTCCTACGATCCGCGGCTGCAACCGGTGACGCGTGCCACGGCGCGCGTGTTCCAGAGAGCGGGACTGAACTTCGGAATCCTCTACGAAGCCGAGCAGAACTCGGGCAACGACGTACGGCGCATCGGCGAAGAAGGCCTGTTCGAGATGCTGCGGGAGAAGAACCAGGACGCCCTCGGCAAAGCGAAGTACGACAAGATCGTCACCTCCGATCCGCACACGTATAGCGCACTGAAGAACGAGTACCCCTCCCTCGCCAAGGAAGTGCTGCATTACACGGAACTGATGGCGGAACTGATTCAGGCGGGGCGACTGCCGGTGCGCGCGCACGCGAACGGCGCGGTGACATACCACGACCCCTGCTACCTGGGCCGCTACAACGGCGTCTACGACGCGCCCCGGCGGGTGCTCGAGGCGCTGGGCCTGAAGCTGGCCGAGATGCCGAAGAACAAGGAACATGCGCGCTGCTGCGGCGCGGGCGGGGGCCGTATCTGGATGGAGGATGCACCGTCAGGACAGGAGCGGCCTGCCGAGAGCCGCGTGCGCGAAGCAGCCGCGGTGCGGGGCGTGTCCACCTTAGCCGTGGCCTGTCCGAAAGACCTCGTCATGTTCCAGGACGCCGTGAAAACCACGGGCCTGGAGAACAAGCTGGCCGTCCGAGACCTCGCCGAACTGGTGGAAGAGCGACTGACACCCTGCGAGAGGAGCAATCAAGATGGCGGAATTGCGAGCTGAGACCAACGGTACCCAGCGTATCGGGGTGTACATCTGTCACTGCGGGACCAACATTGCCGGCACCGTGGATGTAAAAGCTCTGGCGGAGTATGCCGCCGCGCTGCCCGGCGTGGCGCTGGCTCGCGAGTACAAGTACATGTGTTCGGACCCGGGCCAGGAGCTGATCAAGCAGGACATCCGCGAACACCGGCTCAATCGATTGGTGGTGGGCGCCTGCTCCCCGCAGCTTCACGAGAACACCTTCCGCAACGCGGCGGCCGAGGGCGGTATCAACCCCTACCTCTTCCAGATGGTGAATCTTCGGGAGCACGACTCCTGGGTGCATGAAGACAAGGCGGCCGCGACCGCCAAAGCCAAGGACCTGATTCGCGCGGCCATCTATCGGGTGAAGCTCCATAAGCCCTTGGAAAAAAGGAGTGTTCCGATCAACCCGGCGGTGCTGGTGGTGGGCGGCGGCATCGCCGGCATCCACGCCGCTTTGAGTCTGGCCAACGCCGGCAAGCACGTCTACCTGGTGGAACGCGAACCGACCATCGGCGGGCACATGGCGATGTTCGACAAGACGTTTCCGACGCTCGACTGCGCGGCCTGCATTCTGACTCCGAAGATGACCGCCGTGCGTTCGCACCGGAACATCACTCTGTGGACGATGGCGGAAGTGGCCTCGGTCGACGGCTTCGTCGGCAACTTCAAGGTGACGGTGAAGCACAAACCGCGTTACATCATCGAGGATGCCTGCATCGGTTGCCTGGAGTGCATCGAAGCCTGCGTCTACAAGGAAGCCCGCGTCCCGGACGAGTTCAACCTGGGATTGGGCAAGCGGAAGCCGATTTACATTCCCTTCCCGCAGGCGGTGCCGCAAAAAGTGGTGATCGATCCGGAAACCTGCATCGAGTTTAAGAGCGGCAAGTGCAAGAAGACCTGCGTGGAAGCGTGCGCCGAGAGGAACGCCATCGATTTTCACCAGCCGGAGAGCGTGGAAACCATCGACGTGGGGGCTATCATTCTGTCGACCGGCTTCAAGGTCTTTGACTCACGGCGGGTTCCGTACTACGGCTACGGGGTGTACCCCAACGTGTACACCTCGCTGGAGGTGGAGCGGCTGGTGAACGCGTCGGGCCCGACGGGCGGCGAGGTCGTACTGCGCGACGGCCGCACGCCGAGAACGGTGGGGATCGTTCACTGCGTCGGGAGCCGGGACGAGCACACGAACCGGTATTGTTCGAGGGTGTGTTGCATGTATTCCTTGAAGCTGGCGCACCTGCTCAAGGAAAAAACAACAGCGGATGTGTACAACTTCTACATCGACATACGAACAGCGGGGAAGTCTTTCGAGGAGTTCTACAACAGAGTGGCGGAAGAAGGTGTGTATTTCATTCGCGGCAAGGTCGCCGATGTGTACCCGGAAACGAACGGGGGAGGCCGCCTGGTTCTGCAAGGCGGAGGACACGCTACTCGGAAAAGTGCGGAAGGTGCCCGTGGACATGCTGGTGCTGGCGGTGGGATTGGAGGCCCAGCCCGACGCGCAGGATGTTCGGCGTTTGTTCAACATTACCTGCGCCGGCGACGGGTTCTTCCTGGAGCGACACCCCAAACTCGCTCCTGTCAACACGTTCACGGATGGTGTGTTCCTGGCGGGTTGCTGCCAGGGGCCGAAGGACATTCCGGACACCGTGGCACAAGCGGGAGCGGCGGCGTGCGAGGCTCTGGCGTTGATTGACGCCGGCTCGATCGAGATGGAGCCGAACACGGCGTACGTGCGCGAAGAAGACTGTTCCGGATGCAGGACGTGCGTGCCGCTGTGTCCCTACAGCGCGATTGCCTTTGATGCGGAGACGGCCCGGGCCCGGATTCAGGAAGTGCTCTGCAAGGGATGTGGGACCTGCGTGGCGGCGTGCCCGTCCGGTTCGATCGGACAGAATCTATTCGAGGACGAGCAGATTTTCCAGGAAATCGAAGGTGTACTAGCAGGCGTGTAATCGCATCAAAGTCGTTTAAATTGAGCGATCTCCCCCACGATTTGCTGGGGCAAATCGCTCAGCTGGCGATGGACTGGCAGCTAGGGGTGCGCGAAAAAGTGCAGTAATTCCTATAAGAAGACCCTGATATCGTTTTTATAATCTTGGCCCCTGAAGTGCCCGATGATTCCTATAGGTGGGGGCCGCGAGGCCGCGCCCCGCCAATATTCGCTGAACCGGGAGTTAATCTTTGCTGGCACTCATCCGAAGAAAAATGAAGTTCCAGCGGGAAGCTGATCCCAAGTGGGCCGACGAGATCAGCAAGCAGCCTGGGTGCGACCGGATCTGGTCGTGCATCCAGTGCGGCACCTGCTCGGGAACCTGTCCTCTGGCAATTTACATGGACTTCACGCCGCGCCGCATCGTCGCGTTGGTGCGCGAGGGATTCCGCAGTGACGCTTTGGGCAGCCAGACGATCTGGCTGTGCGCGTCGTGCTACTCCTGCACGGTCCATTGTCCTCAGAATGTCCACATCACGGATCTGATGTATAGCCTGAAGCGCGAAGCCATCCGGTACCGGATGTATCCGTCGCGTTTTCCGATCCCGGTGCTGGCGCGGGAGTTTTACGAGCTGGTGCGGAGCCACGGGCGGAACTCCGAGGTGTGGCTGGTGTTGCGCATGGCGCTCAAGTCGAACCCATTTGTGCTTTTCACCATGGCCAAATCGGGCTGGAGCCTGTTGCGGACGGGGCGCATGTCGCTGCGCATGGAGCGCATCAAGCGCATCCACGAACTGCAGCAGGAGCTGACCGCTCCTCAGGAGGTGTCGCAATGACACCGCCGGCAACCCCTCAAGAGAAGAAAGGGTACGCGTATTTCCCGGGCTGCTCGCTGAGCTCGACCGGAGTCGCCTACGACGAAAGCGTCAGGACCTTGTTCCGGCTGCTGGATATAAAGCTCGACGAACTCGATGACTGGAACTGCTGCGGCGCCACCTCGTACATGTCGATCGACGAAGGATCGGCGTTTCTGCTGTCGGCCAGGAATCTGTCGCTGGCGCATCAGATGGGGGCGACCGAACTGCTGGCGCCGTGCGCGGCCTGCTACCTGGTGCTGCGCAAGACTCAGGATTACGTCCAACATCATCCGGAGGTCGGGAACAAAGTGGCCCAGTCGCTCGAGCGGGCGGGCCTGGTTCAATTGGACGGCGTGCGGGTTCGCCATCCGCTGGAAGTGCTGTACAACGACGTCGGGGTGGCCCGCATCAAGTCGCTGACCAAGCGGCCGTGGCGCGGAGGGCGGATCGCCTGCTACTACGGTTGCCAGGCGGTGCGGCCCTACGACGAAGTCGACAAGCCGCACAATCCGACCCGCATGGATGAACTGCTCGGGGCCATCGGCGCTCCGACGGTGGACTATTCCCTGAAGACCAAGTGCTGCGGAGGTTCGCTCACGGGCACTCTGCACGAGGTAGGACTTCGACTGAACTACATCCTACTGAAGGAGGCCGCGCGGAAGGGCGCCGAGGCGATCGTCACGATGTGCCCGCTGTGCCAGTTCAATCTGGATGTCTACCAGGCGGAAATCTCCAAACAGAGCGGCGAGCGGTTCGACATGCCGGTGCTCTACTTCACGCAGGTGCTGGGGTGGGCGCTGGGTGGGGAGCGGCGCGAGCTGGGGCTGCAGCGTTCGATCGCGGGACAGGAATTGATCCGGCGCTGGTTCACGGTCCATGAAGGAGTCGAAGCCTATGTCTGACGCGAACGGCGCGGTTCGAATCGGAGTTTACGTTTGTCATTGCGGCACCAACATAGCGGGCATCGTGGACTGCAAGGACGTGGCCGAATACGCCGCCGGACTCCTCCACGTGGCGGTCTCCCGCGACTACAAGTACCTCTGCTCGGACCCCGGGCAGGAACTGATCCGGCAGGACATCCGGGAGCACCATCTCAACCGGATCGTGGTCGCCTCCTGCTCTCCGCACCTGCATGAGCACACGTTTAGAACGGCGGTGGAGGAAGGCGGGCTGAACCCCTACTACATGCACATGGTCAACATCCGGGAGCATGACTCCTGGGTGCATCAGGATCGCGCCAGCGCGACCGCCAAGGCCAAGGACATGGTGCGGGCCGGAGTGCGCCGCGTGGTGAAGCACGAGTCGCTGAAGAAGGGCAGCGTGCCGGTCAACCCTGCCGTACTGGTGGTGGGCGGCGGCATCGCCGGAATCCACGCGGCCCTGACGCTGGCGCACGCGGGCAAGAAAGTGTATTTGGTGGAGAAGCAACCGTCGATCGGCGGCCACATGGCGATGTTCGACAAGACCTTCCCCACGCTCGATTGCGCCGCCTGCATCCTGACGCCGAAGATGTCGTCGGTCAAGGCGAACAAGAACATCACCTTGTGGTCGAATGCCGAGGTCACCAAGGTGGACGGCTACGTGGGCAACTTCAAGGCGCAGATCACCCGCTGGCCGCGCTACATCGACGAGGACCTGTGCTCGGGCTGCCTGGAGTGCGTGGAGGCCTGCGTATACAAGGAAGCGAAGTTCCCCGACGAATTCAACATGGGGCTGAGCAAGCGGAAACCGATTTACCTCCCGTTCCCGCAGGCCGTCCCGCCGGTTCCGGTGATCGACCCCGAGACCTGCATCCAATTCAAGTCCGGCAAGTGCAAGAAGACCTGCCTGCAAGCCTGCGGCGAGCGCAAGGCGATCAACTTCCAGCAGCAGGAGAAGTTCGAAGAGATCGAGATCGGCAGCGTCATTCTGGCCACCGGCTTCAAACCGTTCGACGCGGCCAGAACCCCGTACTACGGATACGGGCACTATCCAAACGTGTACACCTCGCTCGAGGTCGAGCGGTTGGTGAATGCCAGCGGGCCCACCAGCGGCGAAGTGGTTCTGCGCGACGGGAGCAAGCCGAAAGCCATCGGCATCATTCACTGCGTGGGGTCTCGCGACGAGGGCACCAACCGTTGGTGCTCGCGGGTCTGCTGCATGTACTCGCTGAAGCTGGCGCACCTGCTCAAGGAACACACGGACGCCGAGGTCTTCAACTTCTACATCGACATGCGGACGCCCGGCAAGGGCTTCGAGGAGTTCTACCAGAAGCTGCTGAACGAAGGCGTGCACTTCGTCCGCGGCCGCGTGGCAGAGGTGACCGACTGGGCGCTCGATTCCACGGAAGAGAACCGGCTGGTGCTGCGCGTCGAGGACACGCTGCTCGGCGCGGTGCGCCGGATTCCGGTCGACATGGTGGTGCTTTCGGTGGGAATCGAGCCGCAGGCCGACGCGGGCGAGGTGCGCCGGATGTTCAATGTGTCCTGCGCCGCCGAGGGATTCTTCCTGGAGCGGCACCCGAAGCTGGCCCCGGTGAACACCTTCACCGACGGGATTTTTCTGGCGGGCTGCTGCCAGGGTCCGAGAGATATCCCCGACACCGTGGCGCAGGCCGGCGCGGCGGCGGCGGAAGCGCTGGCCCTGATCGACGCCGGCTCGGTGGAGATGGAGCCGAACACGGCGTACGTGGTCGAGGAAGCCTGCTCCGGCTGCCGGACCTGCGTTCCGCTGTGCCCGTACAGCGCGATTGTGTTTGACTCGGAGAAGAATCGGGCGCATATTCAGGAAGTGCTGTGCAAGGGCTGCGGCACCTGCGTGGCGGCGTGCCCCAGCAGCTCGATCCGGCAGCACCTGTTCGAGGACGAGGAGATCTTCGAGGAGATCGAAGGAGTTCTGGCGCATGTCTGAACTGACCCAAATCGCTCCCGCCGTTGAGGCGGGCAAGTTCGAGCCTAAGATCGTGGCGTTTTTCTGTAACTGGTGTACCTACCTGGCGGCCGATTTGGCCGGCACGTCGCGGATGAAGTACGCGCCCAACACGCGCGTGATCCGCGTGATGTGCTCCGGGCGGGTGGACCCGCAGTTCATCCTGGAGTCGTTTGCCAGAGGGGCGGATGGCGTGCTCATCGGCGGCTGCCACCCCGGCGATTGCCACTATCAGGAGGGCAATTACAAGGCGCTCCGGCGGTTCTACCTGTTGAAGAAGATGGTCAAAGAGATGGGCATCGAGGACGAGCGCCTGCGGCTGGAGTGGATCTCGGCGGCCGAGGGCGAGCGCGTCCGCACGGTGATCAACGACATGGTGGAGAAGGTCCGGGCGCTGGGGCCGGCGAAGCGCAAGCCCCCCAAAGAGACGGCCGTGGAGGAGGTGACCGCGGCATGAGCGACAAGCCCAAGGTTGCTTTTTACTGGTGCGCTTCCTGCGGCGGCTGCGAGGAGGCGGTCGTCGATCTGGCGGAGGGCATTCTGGACGTGGTTGGCGCCATCGACATCGTCATGTGGCCGGTGGCGATGGACTTCAAACGCAAGGACATCGAAGCGATGGCGGACGGCTCCATCGTGGTCACGTTCCTGAACGGCGCCATCCGGACCACCGAGCAGGAGGAGATGGCGCACATCCTGCGCCGGAAGTCGAAGTTCATGATCGCGTTCGGCGCCTGCGCGCAGCTCGGCGGAATCCCCGGGCTGGCGAACATGTCGAACCGCAAGGACATTTTCCAGCGCGTCTACAGCGATGTCCCGACCACGGTGAACGCCGAAGGCACGGTCCCGCTGGTGAGTTACAAGGACAACGGACGCACCGTCGGCCTGCCCGGCTTCTATGACACCGTGAAGACTCTGGCGCAGACGGTCGATGTCGACTACTACGTACCGGGATGTCCGCCCACGCCGGACCTGCTGAAGCAGGCCGTCGGGGCGCTGCTCGCCGGCGAACTTCCGCCGAAGGGTTCGGTGCTGGCGCCGGACCGGGCGTTGTGCGACGAGTGCCCGCGGAAGGACTCCAAGCCCGAGAAGCTCTCGCTTATGGAATTCAAGCGCCCGCACCAGGTGCTGATCGACGAAGCGACATGCCTGCTGGCGCAGGGCCTGCTCTGCATGGGGCCGGCCACGCGCACAAGTTGCGGCGCACGATGCATCCAGGGCAACATGCCCTGCACCGGATGCTTCGGCCCGACCAGCCGGGTGAAGGATTTCGGCGGCAAGGCGCTGTCGGCCATGGCGTCGCTCCTCGAAGCCAAGGACGATGAGGAGATCCTGAAGGCGATCGAGTCCATCCCGGACCCGGTGGGCACGTTCTACCGCTACAGCCTTCCGGATTCTCTGCTGGTGAGGAAGAAGATGGAGGCCGAACCCGATGTCCACTGAGAACGCATCCCCGAACCGAATCACCATCGATCCAATCACGCGCCTGGAAGGCCACGGCAAGATCGACATCTTCCTCAACGACGAGGGAACCGTGGATCGGGCCTACTTCCAGGTGCCCGAGCTGCGGGGATTCGAGAAGTTCGTCGAAGGCCGCCCCGTGGAGGACATGCCGCAGATTACCTCCCGCATCTGCGGGGTCTGCCCGACAGCCCACCACATGGCCGCCACCAAGGCCGTGGACGCGGTCTACTCGGTGGAACCGGCCGCGGCCGGAAAGAAGATTCGCGAGCTGGTCTACAGCACCTTCATGGTGGAGGACCACGCGCTGCACTTCTACTTCCTGGGCGGACCGGATTTCGTGGTCGGCCCGACGGCGCCCGCCGGCGAGCGCAACGTGCTCGGCGTGATCGGAAAGGTGGGGATCGAAGCGGGCCAAAAGGTCATCGCCATGCGGCGCAAGCTGCGAGCGCTGGTGGCGCTGGCAGCGGGCAAGCCGGGGCATCCCGTGTTCGGCCTGCCGGGCGGAGTCTCCCGCCACATCAAGAAAGACGAACAGGCGCAGTTCCAGCAGGTGGCTGCCGAAGCAGTCGAGTTCGCCGCGTTCACCCTGGACGTATTCGACAAGATTGTCCTGCAGAACTCCGGCTACGTGGACCTGATCCTCTCGGACAACTACACCCACCGGACGCATTACATGGGGATGGTGGACGAGCGCAACCGGGTCAACTTCTACGAGGGGCAACTCCGCGTAGTGACGCCCGAAGGCAAGGAAGCCGCCAAGTTCGACCCGCAGAAGTACGTCGATTACATCGCCGAGCATGTGGAGCCGTGGAGCTACATGAAGTTCTGCTACCTCAAGCAGCCGGGCTGGAAGGGCTTCACGGAAGGCGTTGAAAGCGGCGTTTACAGCGTGGCGCCGCTGGCCCGCTTGAACGCAGCCGATGGCATGGCCACCCCGCGGGCGCAGGCGGCTTACGAGAAGTACAAGAGCGTGCTGGGCGCGAAGATCGTGCACCAGACGCTGGCCAATCACTGGGCCCGTTTGGTCGAGATGATGTACGCGGCCGAGCGCATGCAGGAGCTGGCCAAGGACGACGAGATCACGAGCGACAACATCCGCACGCTTCCAACGGCGGTGCCGAAAGAGGGCGTGGGGGTGGTCGAGGCTCCCCGCGGCACGCTATTCCATCACTACGCGACCGACGAGAAGGGTCTGGTCCGCAAAGCAAACCTGATCGTGGCCACGCAGAACAACGCCGCGCGTATCGCGATGAGCGTCGAGAAGGCGGCCAAGGGGCTGGTCACCCGCGAGAACATGTCCGAGGGCGTGCTGAATATGGTCGAAATGGCGTTCCGTGCGTACGACCCGTGCCTCGGCTGCGCCACTCACGCTCTGCCCGGCGACATGCCGCTTCAGGTACGTGTGCGAAGTCTGGATGGTCGCACCCTCTACACCGTGCAACGGGATTCGGGCGGAATCATCCGCAGAACCTAGCGCAATCTCACGCAAAGACGCGAAGGCGCAAAGAAATGCATTAGTTGCTTTGCGTCTTTGCGCCTTTGCGTGAGACTCTCCTTTCCGCGCCGCCACTACCGTTATCCAGATGACGGAGAACGAAATCGCACGGCAGGTCGTCGACTCAGCCTACCGCGTACACACGGCTCTCGGGCCGGGTCTCCTGGAGTCCGTGTATCAAGCGGTTCTCTCCCTGGAGATTGGCGGCAGGGGCCTCCGGCAGATCTGCCAGCAGCCTGTACCCGTGACATACGGCCCGGTTCAGCTCAAGCTCGGTTTCCGGGCCGACATCGTAGTGGAAGACAAGCTGGTCGTCGAGATCAAATCGGTCGATGCGGTCGCGCCCGTCCACAAGAAGCAGCTCCTCACCTACCTGCGCCTGATGGACAAAAGGCTGGGGCTATTGATCAACTTCAACGTGGTCTTAATCAAGAACGGTATTACCAGGGTCGTAAACGGGCTCCCAGAGTAGACTTCAGCAACACCTGGTTCTCTTTGCGCCTTTGCGTCTTGGCGTGAGCATTTTCAAGGCAGCGCTTCGATCATGCGCTCGATGTCGCTGGGGCTGATGTAGAAATGCGGGGAGGCCCGCACCCAGCCCTGGCGGGGGGCCGCCACGATTCCCTGCTCCCGCAAGCGGTGCACAACCATCCGACTGTCGAGACCTTCTTTGCGAAAGCTCACGATGCCGGCACCGTTCGCTGGGGTCCGCTTCGCGAGAAGCTCGTAGCCCTTCGCGGCCACCCCCGCGGCGATCTGGTCGCCGAGCGCCTGCACGGCCGGCGCGACTCTGTTGATTCCCACCTCCAGCAGGAACTCGATGGCCGCCTTCAAGCCATAGCAACCGATCGTGTTGAGGGTGCCGCACTCGTAGCGGCCGGCGTCGGGCCGCAGGGCCATGTCGCGGCTGGCGTAGTCGTTGTAGCCGGCGACGTTCGTCCAGCCGAACTCCACCGGCTCGATCGAATCCTGCAAGTCCTTTTGGATGTAAAGAATGCCGCACCCTTCGGGCCCCAGCAGCCACTTGTGGCCGTCGCTCGCAAGAGCGTGGATATGCGCCCGGCGCACGTCCACCGGAAACGCCCCCAGGCCCTGGATGGCATCCACCAGGAACAGGCAGCCGTGCCGGTGGCAGATTTCGCCGATGGCCAGCAAGTCGGCCCGCCGGCCTCCCAGGTACTGCACGAAGCTGATAGCCAGGAGGCGGGCGCCCCGGCAGGCCTGCTCCACCCGCTCCAGAGGGTCGTCGATCGAGAGCCATTCGAGGCACACGCCACGCGCCTCTAAACGCTTCCAGGGAAAGAAGTTGGCCGGGAACTCCTCGCGGAAGGCAACCACCTTATCCCCGGCGTGCCAGTCGAGCCCGATGGCCACCGTGGCAATCCCCTCGGAGGTGTTCTTCACGATGGCGATCTCCTCGGGCACGGCGTTGATCAGTTTCGCCGCCCCCAACCGGAGAGCGTCGTAGGTGGCAAGCCAAGCATCATAATGGAGGGACCCGAATTGCAGGGCATCTTCCGCCAGGCCGCTCATGGCTTCGGCGGCTGGCCTGCAGAGGGGCGACACTCCGGCATGGTGCATGTAAACAAGCCGCTCGGTGACCGGGAAAAACCCGCGGTATTGGCTCCAGAGGGGCCGTTGATCCGGGGCGGGGTTTGGTTCGATGTAACCTGTTGTCATTGGATTACGTTCATTAAGTAGCCGCCCTCGAAACGGGGGGCTATAATGATTGTAGAACTGCTGGGATGGAGGCATCTACCATGAACCGCAGGCGGCTGGTGGCGATGGCGCTCGCGGCTTCGGCCGTCGGGTTCGCCAAAGATGTCAAGAAGGACCCCGACGAGATCGGCAGCCGGGACGTCAGCAAGGGCGTGAACCTGTACTCCTTGGAGAAGGAGATCGCACTGGGCAAGCAGATGGCGCAGGAGGTCGAACTGGGCTCCAAGATCGTGGACGACCCGGTGATCTCCGAATACGTGAACCGCCTCGGCCAGAACCTGGTGCGGAACTCGGACGCCAAGGTGCCCTTCACCATCAAGGTGATCGATAGCGACGAAGTGAATGCCTTCGCCCTGCCGGGCGGATTCTTTTTCGTGAACTCCGGCCTGATCATGAAGGCCGAGAGCGAAGCGGAGTTGGCCGGCGTGATGGCGCACGAGATCGCGCACGTGGCCGCGCGTCACGGCACGCGGCAAGCCAGCCGCGGCACCATCGCCAACTACCTGAGCCTTCCGCTCATCTTCATGGGCGGGTGGGCAGGCTACGCCATCCGGCAAGGAGCCAGTCTGGCGATCCCGCTCACGTTCCTGACGTTCTCGCGCGGGTTTGAGTCCGAAGCGGACCTGCTTGGATTGCAGTACATGTACAAGTGCGGCTACGATCCAACTGCGTTTGTGGACTTCTTCGATAAGATTCAGTCGCTCGAAAAGAAGAAGCCGGGCACCATCGCGAAGGTCTTCGGGACACACCCGATGACCGACGACCGGATCAAGGATGCCCAGAAGAATATCCAGGATCTCCTCAAGGCGAAGCCGGAGTACGTCGTGACCACGTCCGAGTTCAACGATGTCAAGGGGCGTCTGGTGGCCATGAACTCTCGCCGCAAGGTGGAGGATAAGGACCCCAACAAGCCCACGCTGCGCAAGGCCCCGGGGAGCGGCTCGACGGTCCCGGTGGAAGGCAGCGGCAAAGACACCAAGACGACGGGTGACAGCCCGGATGACCGGCCGACCTTGAAGCGGCGGGACTAGATCTCTTTACCACAAAGACACGAAGACACAAAGAAAACCTTCTAAGTCTTCTTTGTGTCTTTGTGGTTAGACCCTTTTTGTAGGCGCCCCCGAAGCGCAGGGAACTATACTGATAGTGGAACGGCTGGGATGGAGGCATCGACCATGAACCGCAGGACGGCCAAGAGACTGATCTCCTTGCTGATTGTCGCTATGTTCGCGATAAGCAGTTGGGCGGCGGACGACACCAAGAAGAGTTCCAACAAGAATTCCAAGAAGGACCCCGACGAGATCGGCAACCGGGACGTCAGCAAGGGCGTGAACCTGTATTCCCTGGAGAAGGAGATTGCGCTCGGCAAGCAGTTGGCGCAGGAAGTCGAACTGGGCGCCAAAATCGTGGACGACCCGGTGATCTCCGAGTACGTCAACCGCCTCGGCCAGAACTTGGTCCGGAGCTCGGACGCCAAGGTGCCGTTCACCATCAAAGTGATCGACAGCGATGAGGTGAATGCCTTCGCCCTGCCGGGCGGGTTCTTCTTCGTGCACTCCGGCCTCATCATGAAGGCCGAGAGCGAGGCGGAGTTGGCCGGTGTGATGGCGCACGAAATCGCGCACGTGGCCGCGCGTCACGGCACGCGGCAAGCGAGCCGCAGCACTCTCGCCAGCTATATGACCATTCCGCTCATCTTCATGGGCGGATGGGCGGGCTACGGTATCCAGCAAGCAACAAACCTGGTGATTCCGGTTGCGTTTATGAAATTTTCACGCGGGTTTGAATCCGAAGCGGACCTGCTCGGATTGCAGTACATGTATAAGTGCGGCTACGATCCGACCGCGTTTGTGGACTTCTTCGATAAGATCCAATCGCTCGAGAAGAAGAAGCCGGGTACGATCTCGAAGGTCTTCGCGTCACACCCAATGACCGACGACCGGATCAAGGATGCCCAGAAGAACATCCAGGATTTCCTCAAGGCGAGGCCGGAGTACGTCGTGACCACGTCCGAGTTCAACGATGTGAAGGGGCGTCTGGTGGCCGTGAACTCTCACCGCAGGGTGGCGGACAAGGACCCCAACCGGCCCACGCTACGCAAGGCGCCGGGCAGCGGCTCCACGGTTCCGGTGGAAGGCAGCGGCAAAGACACCACAACGACGGGCGACAACCCGGATGACCGGCCGACCCTGAAGCGCCGGGACTAAAACTCTTTACCACAAAGACACAAAGACACAAAGAAAACCATATCTTCTTTGTGTCTTTGTGCCTTTGTGGTTAAATCCTACTTCACGAAGCCCCACGATTTACCAAAGCGAAGCCCCAGGACGAAAACCACTTGATTTTCATTTGTGCGCCCAAGGAATGCTCCCAATCGATCAGCGGCCCAGCGTGTGTACCGGAAACCGGGTGTTGCTCGCAATGCGCCGAACCGCGCCTCAAGGCCTACTCCAAGAACCATTCCTCGACTTGAAGGACGCGTATTGTTGAGATTTCCGGACGTACGAAAGGAAGGGCCAGCTTCCACCAGGGGCCGCCACGCCTTCTTCCCAAACCGGTATTTCATGAGGACCGGAAACTCCCACGTCACCACAGTGGCAGGTGAAACGCTACGTATGGACCCATCCCCGAGAAGAGTCGCGTTCGTAAAGTTCAAAGGCCGGTACAAGGCGTCGAACCCGGCAGCGATGTGCTCGGAAAGACCTACCTCAATTGTCGGCCCAGCAAGATAGTCCCTGTGCGTGGGATAAGACAACAGCGAGGGTGTAGTGCTACGGCGCGTGAATTCACCAAAGCCATGCGTGAAGCTGCCCCCCACGCTAACCCCGACATAGAGGCTCTTACCAGACAGAGCACCGTGCCAGATCAGTATTGTACCTGTAACAACCACAAGTGCCTTGCTAACCATTCGGTCCTTCCCCATCACGGATTGTTAGAGGGGGCCGCTGACTCCGGCTCATCTAGAAAACCCTCTAAGTCTTCTTTGTGTCTTCGTGTCTTTGTGGTTAAACCCTATTTCACGAAGCCGAGTTTACGAAGAGTCTGCTCGGGTTCGGTAGCCTCGAAGACGGTCACCGCCGCCCTCAGGTGGCCGTTCTCCAGCGCCACTCCGTAGGGGACATCGGTGAAGGCGAAAATCTTGCGGAGCGCCTCGGCGTCAGAGGTCAGCACCCCGCGCAGATTCGTCGAGCTCATGAACTGTGGTCCGAACTGGGGCAACTGTGTGGGCACCCCGACAATCTTGGTTTCTCCCCAAGCCAGCTTCCCGAGTTCGCGCGCGGCGTGTTCGCAGTGGGTGCATTCCGGATTGAAGAAGTACAGGAAGACCCGGCCCTCGTGCAGCGCGAATGGTTTTCCGTCCACGGCGATGACCCGAGGCGCTCGCACCGAGTTCTGCCGGACAGCCGACACCCCGTAGGAGATCCCCGCGAAAACACAGACTGCGCCCAGCACGACCGCGGCCAACTGCTTGCTTTCGGATGGCCGTGCCCACCAACCCGCCGCCAGTGCCAGCAGCAACATGATGGCGTCACCGATGAAGAACGCCGGACCCACGACACGCTGGATCCAGGGGAAGCAGTTGCACTCTTCTCCGCTCAGCGCGTTGTAGAACAAGCCCATGTACGCCATGAACGCCAGGAGCAGCAGACCCGCGAGCCAGGCGCCCCAGCGCCGCAGACGCGGCACCAGGAGCAGCACGGCGGCGAAGGTCTCCGAGATCCCAAACGCCAGGGCCGCCGGCAGGCTGAGCGCCGCCGGGACCAACGCCTGGGTCATCCGCACCGCGGCCGACAAAGGATCGGTGATCTTCCATACGCCCGAAACCAGAAAAGTGATTGCCAACAGGAAGGCGGATAGCGTACAGAGCCAGGCCTTCCACCGGGGCAATTCGGGCGCGCCGGGTGCACTCTCGATCCGCTCCAGAGTCTCGGTCATAGCTACCTATTCTATGCGGATTTGAAAAACTCGCGCGAGGCCCCCACCGTGCGGGCGATGTCCTCGCCGGTGTGCGCGGCCGAGACGAACGCCGCTTCGAACTGCGATGGCGCCAGGTAAATCCCCTTCTCCAGCATGAAGCGGAAGTACTCGGCAAACCGCTTCGTGTCGGAGCGCTTGGCGGACTCATAATCCGTCACTGCCCCCTCGGTGAAGAAGAGCGTGAACATCGATCCCACTCGGTTGACGGTAAGCCCCGCGGGTACGCCCGCCACGAGACTTGACGCACGCTCCTCGAGTTGCCGGTAGACTCCGGGGTGCGTTTTCAAGTGCCGGAGCATAGCCAGCCCGGCCGATACCGCCAGCGGATTGCCCGAAAGCGTGCCGGCCTGGTAAACCGGGCCGGAAGGCGCGATCTGCGCCATGATGTCGGCGCGCCCGCCGTAGGCGCCGATGGGAAGTCCGCCACCAATCACCTTGCCGAGCGTGGTCAGGTCGGGATGAATACCGTAGAGTTGCTGCGCGCCGCCAAAGGCGACGCGAAAGCCAGTCATCACTTCGTCGAAGATCAGAAGCGCGCCATCGCGGTCGGTGATCTTGCGTAGCACCTCCAGGAAACCGGGCGCCGGAGGCACACAGCCCATGTTGCCCACCACGGGCTCGACGATCACCGAAGCGATACTTCCCTTGTGCTCCTCGAAGGCGCGCTCGACGGCTTCGACGGAATTGTAGGGCAGGGCGATGGTAGTAGCGGCGAAACTACGGGGAACGCCCGCCGCATCGGGGAGCCCGAGCGTAGCCACGCCGGAGCCGGCCTTCACGAGCAGCGAATCGGCGTGCCCGTGATAGCAGCCTTCGAACTTCACGGTGAGGTCCCGCCCGGTGAAGCCGCGTGCCAGCCGGATGGCGCTCATGGTGGCTTCGGTGCCGGAGTTGACCAGGCGAACCATCTCGATGGAGGGCACGGCGTCGATGATGGCCTCGGCCAGTTCGATTTCACGCTCGGTGGGAGCGCCGAAGCTGGTGCCGCCGGCGAGGGCTTCTTCGACTGCGGCAACGATCTCGGCGTGGCAGTGCCCTAAGAGCAGCGGCCCCCAACTTCCGACGTAGTCAATGTACTCGTTTCCGTCCGCGTCCCAGATGTGCGAACCCTGGCCGCGCACGATGAAGAGCGGAGTGCCGCCCACGCTGCGAAACGCTCGCACCGGGGAATTTACGCCGCCGGGAATGGACTTCAGCGCCCTCGCAAAGAGCCTTTCCGATTGTGCGTGCTTCATCGAGATCTGTAGCGCCCCGAGCTTCCTTTCTTAAGCTTCGCCTGGCACGACTCGGCTCAACAGGAAACTGAGGACCGTGTCGAGCAGCGTGCCGTGCAGATTGCGGAGGAGCCGCGACTTGAGGCCGAGGTAACCCTGGGTTCCGGCGAAGAGTTCCCCGACGAGATCGCGGAAGGTGGAACTCCGGCGCATGCACTGCAGCATTCGCTGGGGCACGCTGGCATACAGGAACTGGCCGCGGAAGAGGCGGTGGGCAAGCGCCGAACCGAATTCCAGATCCAGGGCGAAGTCGCGTTCGAGGAGCGCCCTGTAAGCCTGCGGCTTCTCTTCGGGCGAGTGCGCGTCCGAGAGGATCGTCTGGCTGGCCAGGTCGCCGGAGCGGATCGCGTAATACAATCCCTCACCGGTGATGGGGTCAACCAGGCCGCCGGCGTCCCCCACCGCGAGCCATCCGTGACCGGCCACCCGGTTCTGCTTCCATGCGGGAGTGGCGAGCGATGGCAGCACGTGGCTATAGAAAGTCCCGTGCTTCCAGGAGATCCCCTTCTCCTCCATGTAGGTCTCCAGGCGGGCCCGCAACTTGCGCGCGGGCTCACCCTTGCCGCAGATGCCGACGGAAAGGTGCCCGCACCGCGGAAACACCCAGATGTATCCTTCGAGCTGCGGCAGGAACTGAATGTCAATGTGGTCCTGCTCTTCGGGCACGTAGTAGCCCAGAGCGAGCATGGTGTCGGCGGGCGTGAGCAGCGTCCCCACACCGCGCAGCCCGTTCTTAGCGCCTGTGGCGACCACACAGAAGTCGGCGTCGAAGGAGCCGTGTTTGGTCGCCAGCCGCCAGCCGCCGTTTCGGCGCGCAAGGCCCAGCACGCGGGTCTGTTCGATTTGCGCGCCGGCGCGCTCCGCGCGTGCTAGCAGCAGGCGGTTCAGCTCATAGCGCGAGTAGATGAGGAGCGGCTGCCGCAGCTCCATCTTCGCGTCACCGCCTCCCGGGGCCGAGAGCCGCGTCACCGTCACCAACCGCTTGGGGGAGTCGTTGTGCAGGAGGAAAGGGTACTTCTCGTAAGCCTTGTAGGTCAGCCCGCCGCCGCAGGGTTTCTCCCAGGCGAGTTTTTCGTCGAACAGGGTGGTCTGGATGCCGGCTGCAGCCAGGCGCTCGGCGGCAACTGCACCGGCGGGCCCGCCTCCCAGCACGGCAACACACTTCATTTCTTAGTCTCGGCTGGCGCGGCGCCCATGTCGGGATGATCGCTGGGCATCGCGCCGGGTGCGGCGCCCGGCATCCCGCCAGGCATCTGGCCGGCTGCGCCGTGGGGCGTTCCGCCGCTCTCGGTCTTGCCCTTGACGACCCACCCATTCCCCTTCTTCTCCAGGGTGTAGCTAAAGGTCATGCCGCTGCCACCCGAAGTGCCTTTGGGGCGGAACGACACAGTGGCATCGGCTTCGTTTTGGCGGAAGGTGAGTGCCGTGACGTCCACCTGCATGGCGGCGACGTTGAGGCCCTTTTGACTGGAGAGATAATCGAGGATAGCCGTTCGCACGGCCTCCGGGTTCTCGACGCTCCGGTTGCAGCCGGCCATCAGCAGCAACCCTACAGCAACAGCAAGTGCAATGGATTTCACAACACGATTATAGCTGGAGCCGGGCAGTCCGTACTCGCCCGCTTGCGCCTGCCCCCTGGAAGCGGGTACGATTGTACTTCCCTGCCAGCCGTGCAAGCGGGCACCCCCGCAGGAAGTTCTTGTGCCCGCCAATGGAGTTGCAGTCGCCGATCCCTATGTATAAGCGCGAGAACAAACGACTACTAGCGCTCGTCGCGGACCTGCTGTTCACGGTGAAGATCGCCGATGCCGCCAAACGGGCGGGCATCCAGGCGGAGTTCGTGAAGGAAGAGAAGGACCTGCTGGAGAAGGCCCTGTCCAAGCCGGACTTGATTATTCTCGACCTCAACTTCGGCGGCGGTGAGCCGCTCAAGCTGATCGCCGAACTCATGAACAACCCCGCTTTGAAGCAGACCAGCATCCTGGCCTACGTCTCCCACGTGGACGGTGAGCTGAAGCGACAGGCCCACGAAGCGGGCTGCCACATGGTGATGGCCCGGTCGGCTTTTTCCCAGAACCTTCCGCAGATTCTGCGACGCCACGCCGGCACGGTGTGACAGCCGGGTAGGCGGTTTCGCCTGTCCATAAATGCGCTGTGATATCCTTGTCGCTTGCGGCGGGAGTTGCCGCACGATCAAGGAGAAATGGCATGCGAGTCGGCGTATTCACTGCTCTGTTGGCGAACTTATCGCTCGATCAGGTAATTGAAAAGCTCAAGGGCCTGGGAGTCGACACGGTCGAACTCGGTACCGGGAATTACCCGGGCGGCCCGCACTGCAGCCTCTCGATGCTCGAGAGCAAAGCTGCGATCAAGGAATTCAAACAGAAGCTGGACGACAACGGGATCACCATCAGCGCGCTCAGTTGCCACGGCGAGCCCCTGCATCCGGATCCGGCCATCTCCAGGGCCCACCAGGAGGTGAGCCGCAAGACCATCCTGCTCGCTGAGAAACTCGGCGTGCCGGTGGTGGTCGACTTTTCCGGTTGCCCGGGCGAAAGCGACAAAGCCAAGTATCCGAACTGGGTGACCGCCGCCTGGCCTCCGCACTTCCCGAAGATCCTGGCCTGGCAGTGGGAGAAGAAGGTGGCGCCGTACTGGATCAAGCGCGGCAAGTTTGCCGCCGACCACGGGGTGAAGATCGGCATCGAAATGCATCCGGGGTTTGTGGTCTACAACCCGGAGACGATGCTCAAGCTGCGCTCCATCGCCGGCCCGAGCGTGGGCTGCAACTACGATCCCAGCCACATGTTCTGGCAGGGGATCGATCCCATCGCCGCCATTCGCCTCCTGGGCGACTCGATTGTCCACGTGCACGCCAAGGACGCCCAGATCTACAACGTAAATCTGCCCATGGCGGGCGTGCTCGATACGAAGAGCTACACCGAAGAGCGTACGCGCTCCTGGATGTTCCGCACCTGCGGATACGGGCACGACGCCGGCTGGTGGCGCGAGTTCATTTCCACGTTGCGGATGTACGGCTACGACTACGTGCTCTCGGTCGAGCACGAGGACAGCCTGATGTCCGCCGAGGAAGGCCTGACCAAGGCCGTGCGTTTCCTGAACGAGATCGTGATCAAGGAAAAGCCAGGCGTGGCCTTCTGGGCGTGAGCCTTCGATAACGAGGGCTTGCCCGATGTCAGTTTGGACAAGCCCTCTACCTCAAACCCGCCCGGTCGAGTGCTAGCAGTGCGCTTTCGTTCCGCATGAACCAACCCCAGACGTTTCCCGTCCTCAGGTTTTCCGCGCTCAGTAGGGTGACGCCCGTGTCGATCCCGATGACATCGGGATCCACCCACCGGTCGAGCGGGTTGAACGCATTCGCGAAGCCGTAGCGGCCGTAAACCCACGTGCCATAGAGTCCACGCATCTGCCGAAGCGCGGCAATACAAATGTCCGGCGTGAACATCAGTGAGCCCGCCGGGGCCGACGGGACCAGGGTGCCGTCAATGTCGGGGCTTGCGGGCGGACCGCCCCATGCCACATAGCCCGTCTCGCTGTCGGAGGCGGTGATCCCCCAGACATTGCTGGAATAGCTGCGGAACCGGCGGCCGAGATCGACGCAGAACGCCCTGTGCGCCAGCGTGGCTGTGACGGAGTTCTCGAAATAGTCGGTGTGCGGAGCCCTTTCCTCGCGACGTCTACGAAAATCCACCCAGGCATGAGAGTACTGATGGATGAAGAGCGGGCCTCCTGTTATGTAGGTATACCCCGCGTAGTGAATCACCGGTCTTTTCCAGGCGTACCAGGCCTCTGGCGAAATCGGATGCGTGGGCGATCCGATCGCCAGCAGATAGAGAATGCAGTGCTCCGAGTAGGAGTCCCAACGGGCAGCCAGGAAGCCCGTTTCCGGCTTCCAGCCATGCGACAGAAGGAACGGATCGCCGTTCAGCATCCACGGGAAGTCCACGCGCTCGTAGATCAGGCGCGCGCAGCGCACAATCTCGGGGTCGTCGCGGAAGTACTGTCGCGCCGTGAGGACACCCGCCAGCAGCAGTGCTGTGTCGATCGAGGAGACCTCGCTTTGCCAGTGCCTCTCACCGGTGGTTGAGTCGAGGAAGTGATAGAACCAGCCGTGTTCCGTAGTGGCCTGTGTCGCCAGGAAACGAAGCGTGGTGAGAACTCTGCGCCGTGCATCCTCCGCGGGGATCCAGTCGCGGTCCGCGCCGATGCAAATGGCGGTTAGGCCGAACCCGGTGGCGGCGATGCTGGCGACATTCCGGTCCCCGTGAGTGTCGGTGACTCCATCCACACGGGCGCGATCCCGCACCAGCCCTGTCTTGGCGTCCGCCTGTTCCCAAAAGAACTGGAACGTCCGATGGGAGAGGTCGTCGAGAAAGGCCTCGTCATCCCGCGTGAGTTGCGCCGCGCGATGACTCCCGACCGCTTGGCCGGCGCGGGGTTGTGGCGGTGCGCTCCTTAGGCCGCAGCCTAGGAGCGCCGACGCAACCAGCGCTAGTAAAGCCCGACGCTTCAATGTCGGCGGATCGCCTTCCTATGGGTTCAACAGTTCGATCAGCACCAGCCCTTGGGAAGGCAACGTGACTGTCGTTCCGGTTTCCTTGCCGGCGTCGAACATCTGCTGCTCCGGGGCCGCCAACTGGGCGGAACGGCGCAGGTCGCGCTGCTGTTCCCTGGTGGGAATGGAGGGACTACCCATCGCCCTCCACGCCGTCAGCGCTGAGCCGTGGTTCGCATCCAGCCTATGGATCAGCATACGCCGGTTTCCGCTCACACCGGTGAACTGCACGCGGAGGTCGCGAGAGCCGTCCTGCTCTCCCGGAGGCGCATAGTTCCACACTGCCAGCACAAGTCCGCCGTCCGGCCGTCTCGTCGCGATAACCGAGGGAGAATCCACCGGGATGCGCTCAGGACCGAGTTGGTGCAGAAGTTGGAAGGCGTTGAAGGACGCCTTGGGGATGCCGCCGACCGCGATCAGCCCGAAGCCCCCATAGAATGGCGTCTTGGCGACGCCTTGTTCCTCGAAGACGTCGGAGAACGTCCAGTAGGCCATGGTGTCGGTCAGCCCGTCACATTGCCGGATGTTGTTGGCGAGCCACGGCCCCATGAAGGGGGAATCCGTAACTTCCAGTTCATTCATGTAACTCGCGTTGTACTCAGTCCAGTGAATGGGCAGGTTCGGACGGGAGGAGCGCTTGACCTGGTCGTGGACTTTTCGAACGGCTCGAGCCACCATGTCGGAGCGGTCTGTCTTGTCGCTTGTGCCAAACACGTCCTCAGACCTATCGTTGGCATATACATGCGTCGAAACGAAGTCGATTGGGACGTTGCGATCGACGCAGAATTTGATGAATCTATCGACCCAGGCTGCCTGGGCAGTTGCCGGGCCGCCGACACGCAGCCGTGGGCTGACGCCCTTGAGAGCGCGTGACGTCGTTTCATACAGCCTGTCGTACGCCTCTTCCTTGGGCTCCCCGGACCAAAAGTCCAGGTTCGGTTCGTTCCAAACCTCGAAGTACCACTGGGCGACCTCATCCAAGCCATACCTGGCAATCAGATGGGCCGCGAATTCGTGCATCAGATCACCCCACTTGCCGTAGTCCTTCGGCGGAGAGGGAAGCGGCTGGTACCAGAAGGGGTGCGGGACCTGCGAGGCGGCCAGCTTCTTCGGCATGAAGCTGAGTTCCACGAAGGGGCGGACTCCGGCCTCGAGTAGACCGTCGTAGATTTGGTCGACGTAAGTGAAATTGTAAACCGGCCGGCCCTGAGCATCCTCATCGTACACGCCGTTCTCATCCTGGAAGATGGCATGGAAGCGGACGTATTCGAGGGCGGTTGCCGCCTTGACCGTGCGAAGGTCCCGGCGATAGCCGTCGCGCAGGCTGAGGGAGGCCCGGCCCGAACCCATCACCTGTTCCCAGAAGTGCGGGAAAGGGTGGGCCGGCGCACGAACGTCAATTCTGACCGCTTCCGGGCCTACCGGCTCGGTTTGAGGCGCGAAGCCCCGCGCTGAAAGGCCCGCCACTACAATGGCGCCACCGAATGTGAGGACGAGGAAGGCCCGCGCCCTGAGGCGCCTGTGGCCTTCCTCGCAACCTGGCGACGACATCGGCAACCGGCCCTAGAAATTGAACCTGGCCTGAAGCTCGACCACGCGCCCCGCCAACCCGGCATCCGAGCGCCCAAAGAACTGATTGTTTTCGATAAAGGTCCCCGGGCTGAAGAACCCGAGCGGCGCGAGATTCAGTTTGTTGAACGCGTTGTATAGGTTCGCGCGGAACTCGATGCCCGCGTTCTCGCCTAACCACCTACTGGCGGGCAGTCTGGTCAGCTTCTTAAAGCTGAAGTCCGTCGTGAAGTAGCGCGGGCCGCGGAAGGAGTTTCTCCCGATACCCGGGAATCCCGCGTGAGTAATGTCGAAGTACGCCGACCCGCCATTCGGGAAGTTGCCACCGGGGCGAATGAAGGCGTCGGTGCTGAAATCGGTGAGAGCCCCGCCGAAGTACGCTACCGGCCGCGTCGGCGAGAGGCTCGGTCCGCCGGGAGTACTCACAGACTGCCCGGTTTTCGGGGTCCAGGGGAAGCCGGAGTGGAAGTTGAGAATGCCGCTCAAGGAGAATCCGCCGGCCAGCTTGCCAAGGAATCCTTGCTGTTTTTTGTAGAACGGCAGGTCATAGATCGACGTGAGGTTCACGTAGTGGGTCGCGTCGTAGTCCGAGGGACCCCGCTCCGTGCTGAGGTTCATCGGAAAGGTCTGGTTGGTCACGGCGCCCGGACCCTCATAGGACAGGGTGTCGATGCTCTTCGACCAGCGGTAGTTGAGAGCCATATCCAACCCATTGGCGTAACGCCGTCTCAACCCCACAAGCAGAGCATTGAAGTCGGAGTTGACGTCGGTCTGCGGCGCATAGACGGCGAAGAACGCCGGATTGTTCTGGTAAAGGTAATTCTGATTCACGAGGCGGATCAGTTTGTGGCCGGCGCTGCCTTGGTAGCCAACCGAGGCAACCAGGTCATGGGGCAGCTTGTAGTCGGTGTTCAGCGACCACACGTACACGTAGGGCGTCCTTTCCAGGGGATCCACGGACCAGATCTCCACGGCGCTGCCGCGCGGCGAACCGGTCGCGGGATCGATGCCGGTCGCCAGCGCGGGGTTGACCGGGTAGCTCGAAGGCGAATTGGTGGCGCCCAGCGCGTACAGAATCTGCCCCCCCGCGAAGGGGGTGCTGAAGGAGGTCGTCGCCGTGCCGCAGCAGATGTTGTAGCGGGCGAAGGACGGCGGGTTCCCGGCGCTATTCGAGAACACGGAGCCCGGAATTCGGTCATACGCAACCCCGAACCCTCCCCGAATGACCGCGTTGCCGTGCAGGTAGCCGGGGCTGTACGCGAATCCAAGCCGGGGAGCGAAGTTGTTCCAGTCCGGATTGTACAGCTTGTCGACCGCGCGAACCTGCGAGTTCTGCAGGCCATTCGACCCAAAGAACAAGTTACTCAGACGGCCTCGCGTTTCGGTGAGAGGGGAGAAGTACTCCCACCGCAGCCCGAGGTTGATTGTCAGATTCGGCCGGACCTTCCAATCGTCCTGCACGAACCAGCCGAAGTCGGTGCTGCGCAGGTAGCGCTGGGCGTCGGCTGGCTGACCCGTACTGGGATCCGCGTTTATGGCCTCGAATATGGGCGTGTCGTTGGCGAGGTTGAACAGGCCTTGGAAAGAGTAGATCGGCCGGGCCCCGCCCGCCAGGTTGTTGTTGTTCTGTTCTCTGCGAACCAGGAATCCCGCCTTCAACGCATGCCGGTTGAACACCTTGCTGTAGATGTCATTTACCTCGTAGGTGTTCTGCGCGAAGATAGCCGGCGTGGTTTCCGTCCGGTCCGCGCCGAACCGGATCCTGTCGAATGGAAGTCCCTCGACCTCCAACCGGGGAATGCCGAAGTCCGTCTGCGAGGACGCGGCCACCTGGTTGGAAGAGAACCGGGTCAAGTTGAAACGAACTTGGTTCAGGGATGTGGGTGAGATCGTCCGGTTGTAGCTCAGGAAGTAGGCGCTGTTGAGCGGCGCATTCATGACATCCGCCATTGGGCGGTCGCGTCCCGCTGCGTTGCTAAGGGTGTCGCTTCTAGGCGTCAGGTAGGTACTGAATGCGAAGCTATCCATCCCTTGTGTGTAGTCGATGCGCCCGTTGTATTGATTCCCGAAGATTCGATTAGGGTTCGACAACTGGACGAACTGTATGTCCGGGATCCCGTCAAGGCCGCCGCCTGTGGGGTTCCGGCCGATGTCAACGTACGATCCGGTTGCGCCCGTGAGCGAACCGATGTCCAAGCCACCGGACACGTTCTGACAAGTGCCTGGCGCGAAACCCTGCAGGCAGCCGGCGTCCAGTACGGCGGCGATACGCGGCTCGACCCCCGGAGTTCGGAGAATCTGCGCAGTCACGCCGTTCGGTCTCAAGGAAATGACGCTCTGCCGGTACTGAGGTGTCTCCACCCAGGCAGTTTGAAAATCGTTGGTGTTGTTCCTCAAACCCTCGTAGCTAAAGAAGTAGAACAACTTATTCTTTAAGATAGGACCACCCACGCTGCCGCCCCACTGGCGGAACCTGTTTTCCACCCGTACCGGAGGGGCGTCGACGCCGCCATACCGGTTGAACGCGTTCAGGCCGGGGTCGTTGAGCTTGAAGAACGCGCTGCCGTGCAAGTCGTTGGTCCCGTTTCTAGAAACAACCTCAACCTGGGCGCCCGAGTTGCGGCCGTACTGAGCCGAATATGCGCTCGACTGGACGGTGATCTCCTTCACCGACTCCTGGTTCGGAGTGACAACCGCGGCCCCACCCCAGGTCAGGCTGTTCACGCTCACCCCATCCACCATGAAGTTGTTGTTCGACAGCCGCTGCCCGTTCGCGGAAATCGGCACCTGGTTTTCGGTCTGGAAAATAGAGACGTTCGATCCGCCCGGCCCTGTCGTGTTCGGCAAGCCAACCGAGCCGCCACCGCCACTCCTGGCGCCGTCGCCAAATACACCCGGCGTCAGTCGAATCAGTTCGTACGGGTCGCGGCTCAATTGCGGAAGCCCTGCGATCTCTGTGGACGTGAGCGACATCCCGATTCCGGCGTCTTCGGTTCGGAGATCGGCCCCCGCGGAGGCCGTCACCGTGACGGACTCCTGCACGTCGCCTACGGCCAGACTGAGGTTGACACCTTGGACTTGCTCTGCGCTAACCCGGAGATCGGAGCGCACCGCCGTCTTGAATCCAGTCTTCGAGGCCGAGAGAGTGTAAACGCCCGGAGCAAGCCCGGAGAAGCGGAAGAAACCCTCACCCGTAGCTCTCGTCGTCGAAGTCTTCTGGGTGTCTTGGTCGACCAGTTTCACGGTCGCTTCGGGAACGATCGCCCCGCTGGAATCCAAGACCGTTCCCTGAATTCCAGCATTGAACTGCCCACTGGCGTTACCTGCCAGCAAAAACACTGAGAGTACGAACACAAGTGTGCACTGCGAGATTGTTCTGTTCACGACGCCCCCTGACTCAACTTGTCTGGCAGCGGCTCATGGCCGCCGCTCGTAACTGCCCCGCTGATATGAGTAGGGTAATAGCGTGTGAGATTCGACCTATCATCATAATTTACAGAAATACCGATGGGAAGTTACAGGATGACGTTAGGGAATGGCAGGGGCGACTGAGCCGCCAGTGTCTGGGCCGATCGCGCGTGCGCACGACGCGCAGAACTCCGGCTCTTTCAGGTCGAGCCGCTCGACGGCGTGCGCGGAGGCCATCACGCAGCGCCAGTCGGGACAGTGCCGCAACCCCAGCGTGTGGCCCAGTTCGTGGACCGCCTCTTTGACCGCACGCGCCGTCAGGAGTTCGGGCCTGGGCGGCAGCCCGTAGAACTCCTCGCGCAGGCGGTAAAGCGAGATCAGCGCGCAGGGGCCCTGTAGTTGCGCCTCTCCGAAGACGAAGGTGAGGATCGGGACGTAGAGATCCAGAGCTGTGACTCCCAGCAGGCGGGTTCCCGCATCCTCCGCCGATGCCATGCACATCAGCCCCTCCAGGATCGCCGTCGAGTAATACTGGCCGCGGATGGCGTCCAGGGCGAACCGAACGTCGAGGGCCGATGTACGGACGTGGCACGACACCCGGAAGGTTCGAGCCAGCGCGGCGGCCAGTCCGTCGAGGAGCTCCAGCGCGACGCCCTCCCCTACCGGCTGCAGGTGGATGGCGCCGATGCTGGAGGAAGCGGCATTCACTTGAGGCCGTAGCGCCGCAGTTTGTTGTACAACGTGGTCCGGTCGATATCGAGGATTCTGGCGGCGCGGGAAAGATTGCCGGCCGTCTCCTGCAAGACCCGCTCGATGTGGCCGCGTTCGATCTCGTCCAGGGTGCGCCCGGCCACCGGCTGCGTGGGCTGTAACTGGAACGGGAAATCGGCCGGTTGGATCTCCGGTCCCCGGCCGATCACCATGGCCCGTTCAACGGCGTTCTCGAGTTCGCGGACGTTGCCCGGCCAGTCGTGGGCCAGCAGCAGATCGACCGCCTGAGGAGCCAGGGTGGGAAGCGGCTTGTTCATGGCCGTGGCGAACTTCTTCAGGAAGTGATCCGCCAGCAGGGGAATGTCCTCGCGGCGCTCGCGCAACGGCGGCAGGTCGATGGCGAAAACCTTCAGCCGGTAGTACAGATCGGGCCGGAACGTGCCGGCCTTGACCAGGTCCTCCAGGTTCTTGTTGGTGGCGGCAATGCACCGGAAATCGACCTTGACGGTTTGCGAGCCACCCACCCGCTGAATCTCCTTTTCCTGCAAGACGCGCAGCAGGTCGGTCTGGGTCTTCAGGCTGATGTCGCTGATCTCGTCGAGGAACACGCTACCGCCATCGGCCACCTCGAACTTCCCTTTCTTGCGATACTGCGCTCCGGTGAACGCGCCGCGTTCGTGGCCGAACAATTCACTTTCGAGAAGCGTTTCCGTGAGCGCGCCGCAGTGGATTACGACCATGGGCATGTTGCGGCGGGGGCTGGCCGCGTGAATGGCGCGGGCCACCAGTTCCTTGCCCGTGCCGCTCTCGCCGAAGATCAGCACCGTGGTGTCCGTGGCCGCCACCATCTCGACGAGTTCGAGAACCCGCCGGATGGCGGGGCTGTTGCCGATCAGCTTGGTGTCGGGATAGATCTCCTGAAGGTTATCCCTCAGGCGTTCGAGTTCCCGCTTGTAGCGTTTGTGGCCCAGGGCATTGGAGACCAGGTGGACCAGTTCGTCGGGATCGATGGGCTTGGTGATGTAATCGTAGGCGCCCATCTTCAGGGCCTCGACCGCGGTCTCCACCGAGGCATAGCCGGTCATAATGACGACGGTCAGATCGGAATCCACCTCGCGCAGCTTCTTCTGAAGCTCCATGCCGTCCATGCCGGGCATTTTGATGTCGAGCAACGCCAGGTCATACTGTTTCTGCTGGACCTCGAAGAGAGCCTCCCGCCCGCTCGACACGGCGCCGGCATCGTAGCCCTCGCTGTCAAACCACTTCTGAAGCGAATCGCGAACCACGAGTTCGTCGTCTACGATCAGAATCCGTCCCTTTTGGCCGGCTGTATATGTCTGTGGAACTGTCATGCATTCTCTCCGATCGACGGCGCGCCGACCGCTACGCGCGCGCCCAGCGGCAGCGTCAAAGTGAATTCGGCGCCCTTCTCCGGCGCGGATTGCGCGGTCAGCGTGCCACCGTGATGCTCGGCGATGCTGCAAGCCACCGCCAGACCGAGCCCCGTCCTGTGCTGGTCCTCTTTGGTTGTGAAAAAGGGCTCGAAGATGCGCGGAAGCACGTCCGGAGCAATGCCCGGTCCGCTGTCCCGCACGAGAACCTGCGCGGCGGCGCCGGAAGCATCGAGCTGGGTGACCACCTCCACGCGCCCGCCGTGAGGCATGGCCTCCAGCGCGTTGACCAACAGCACCAGAATCACCTGTTGCACCTGATCCGCGTCGCACAAGCACTGCGGCAGATCTGGGGCCAATTCCTGCACCAGTTCCGCGCCTTGCAGTGCCGCCTGGTGCCGGACCAGCGTCAGAGCCCTTCCCACCAAAACGTTAAGGGCCTGCGGCTGCTTTCGCGGGGGAGCCTGGCGCGCAAAGTCCAGCAGGTTCCTCATGATCTCGCCGCAGCGCTTGCTTTCCCGTTCGATGATGCGAAGCTGCTCGATGGCATCGGCCTTGCCCGCCGGGGTCAACTGGTCCTTCTCCAACTGCTTCAACACCAGGCGGGAATACGTGAGAATGCCAAACAGCGGATTGTTCACTTCGTGCGCCACCGTGGCGGCGAGCTTGCCAAGCGAAGCCATTTTCTCGTTCACCACCAAGCCGGTGTACGCCTGCTCGAGCTCGGTGGTCTTCTTCTCGACGCGAGCCTCCAGCGTCCGCGTCCAGGCGGTGATCTCTTCGTGGGCCCGGGCCAGGTCCGCGGTCATCTTGTTGAACGAGGCAGCCAGCTCGCCCAATTCGTCCGCCGAGTGCACCGTCAGCCGGTGTCCCAGGTTCCCCGCTGCGACCCTCTTCGTCCCCGCGATCAAGTCCCTCACCGGGCGGTGCACCACCAGCAAGATGAAGCCGACGCTCACCAGGGATCCGATCAGCACCGAAAGTGCGGTCAGCGCCTTCATGTTTTTGGCGAAATCGGCGAGTTGTATGTCCGCCTCGGCCAGCGAGAGATTCGCGTCGATGACTCCCAAGACGCGGCGCTCGGCGGGGTGCGCATGGCAGGAGGCATTCGAGCACGCCGGCTGGTTTTCGATCGGGCGGATCATCCCCAACACACGTTCGCCGTTCGACTCGGTGAAGATGCGAGCCCGGTCGGGGCGGTCGAGGCGGGTGAGCGGCGCCTCCTTCGCATGGCATTTGTAGCAGGCCTCGGCCTGCTTGTTGACGACCTTGTCGACTTCGTCCTCGTCGGTCGAGAAGCTGATCTTCCCATCCGCGCTGAAAACGCGAATCCGGCGCATGCCCGGCTCGCTGCCGAGCGCTTTGATCATCTGGTAGAGCGCCTCGCGGTCGTTGTGCAGCATCTGATAGCGGGTGCTGCGCTGGATCAGATCGGTTACGCGGTCGGCGTTCTGCTGCACCAGTTCTTCGGAATGCCGGCGATGCTCGCGCAGGCTCAGGTAGCCAATCAGGGCCACAAAAGCGGCGAAACTCGCCACGACCAGCACCGCGAGCTTCCAAGTTAGATTGAGGCGCAGTCTGGAGACTCTGGCGGCGCCCCCACTCATGGTCTAGTCACTTTCCACCAACTGAGGCTTCAAGGTCGGCGCCGACGCCCCCTCGGCGCTCCCTTCGGCTTCTTCAAAAATCGGCAGATACTTGACCGCTGTGTGAAATACGGCGAAGCCGAATGCGATGATCGCCAAGGTTACTACGGCTTCCGTCCATTTCGGAATGTAATGCGTGCCGGAGCCGGCTTCCATACCCGTGATGCTGATGTTCAGACGATTCGTGATGAAGCCGAGGATCACCAGCACAGCGCATGAGTAGAGCGCCTTTGGATTGGCTCGCACGTGGGGCCGGAACAGCAGCAGCATGGGTAACAGCAGCAACGAAATCTCCAGCCCAAACAGATAGCTCTCCGTGCCCGGCACCAACAGAAAGTGCAGGGCCCCCCGGCGCATCAGGTCCAAAAACCGCATCGCCAGATAGGCGGCCACCAAAACGCCGAGCACACGCGCCAACCCTTGGAGCAGCGGCAGTTCCAACTGCCTTCCGAAGGCCTTGCTGGAGTGCCAGGACTCAAAGATTGTCATCGCCAGCCCAACCATAACCGCCGAGAAGAAGAAGAAGACCGGCAGAAGAGGAGTGTACCAGAGCGGATGCAGCTTGTGGGGCACGATCAGATAGAGGCTACCGAGAGAGGACTGGTGTAGCGTCGACAGCAAGACTCCCAGGATCACCAGCGGGATCAGGGCCGCATGCACCAGCTTCAGGGCCTTGTGCAAACGCAGCCTCTCCAGCACGACCGGTGAAAACTCCAGCGCCAGCACGGTGGTGTATAGCGTGACGCACCAGCCGACTTCGAACATCACCGAATGCGGGTTCCACATCACCAGCGGATGCCAGACGCGGTAGGGCCGCCCCAGGTCGAACATCAGAGCCACGATTACCAGCAAATAGCCCAGGAAGGCAGTCAAAATGGCGGGGCGGACGATGGGTTCATAGCGCTTCAGATTGAAGATGTGCACGGTCGCCGCCAGGGTGAACCCCCCCGCGGCAAGTCCGACGCCGCAGAGGATATCGAAGCCAATCCACAAGCCCCACGGGAACTTGTCGCTCAGATTGGTAGAAGCCCCCAGCCCCTGAACGAAACGCACGTAGGTTGCGTACGCCCCGAGAGCCATTAGGACAAAGAAAAGGCCGCTCCAGAAAGTCAGGCGTGGAACGCGCGCTGATGTGCTAAGCATTTTTCCTCCCGGGGCGGCGCTCGCCGCTCGCTTCCGCCGCCGCGACCGCTTCGCGGCGGTGGGTGATCCAGTAGATGCCGCCGAGCAGCGTGCTGCCCACGCCCACCACGTCCGGCACAAACGCCAACACCCGGCGCGTGAGCATCGGCAGTTCCTCCTGCGGCAGGTCGCCGCGGTAGCCGAACCGCTCCAACGGAACCGCCGACAGCATGAAAACCGAAGTTCCTCCGACTTCGTTCAGGCCATAGATGCGCCCGTCGTATTGCTTGGGGTTCGCCGCCAGGCGCTGCTTCGCCTCGGCGATCAGCGCGTCCCGGTCACCGGTCTTGGTGGCGCCGGTAGGACAGGCTTCCGAACAGGACGTGGGCTTCCCCGCAACCTGTCGCTGGTAGCACATATCGCACTTGCGGACCTTTGGCAGCGCCTTGCTCCACTCATACGCGGGCACCTGGAACGGGCAGGCCAGCATGCAGTACCGGCAGCCCATGCAGCGATCTTCGTCGTAAACCACCGGGCCCAAAGCGGTCTTCTGCAGAGCGCCCACAGGGCAAACCGAAGCGCAGGTCGGCTCGACGCAGTGCATGCACAAGCGACGCGCGAACTTGTCGTCGAGGGTAACCACCGCCGTCACCTTGCGCTCAGACAGTTTCTCCTCTGCCGCAACGGACGGGTTGTAGTCCAGCCCCCACTTCTTCGAACAGGCTTCTTCGCACGCCCTGCATCCAATGCAGAGCGTGCCGTCATAAAGGACTGCCTTTGATGCCATTAAAAACTCCTGAGACAGGTGAGCCCTGGGGGATTCCACCCATGTAGCTGAAATAAGCAATACTGAAGAGCAATTCAACAGCCAACCGGCGCGGTAGGAATAAGAGGCGGAAATCGAGTAGGACAGGCCTTCAGCCTATCCGGGACGGGCGGGACAGGCGAAATCGCCTGTCCTACCCCGGAACCCCAGTCAATTGGACAGGAAGAACTCAGCGGTGACGTCCCGCCAGGAGGCTCCCGGAAGCGCCGCAAACAGGTCCTCAGCGGGCCGACCGCCGTCGGCGGCGACGGCGCCGGCGAGTTGCGGTTGCAGTGAGTAGAGCCGCTCGACAGCGTCGCGCATCCAGTTGCGAACCATGCCGGCCGGGACCATATTCCGGCTGACCGTCTCCTCGTCGGGTACGTTCACCATCAGGAGCCATCCCGACCCGTAAGGGTCCTTGCGCAGCAGCGAGGCATCTGCGGCGATCTCCCGGTTGACCTCGACAACTTCCCCTTCGGTGGGGGAGAGCACTTCCGTCTTCTCCCCGTTTCTATAGAAACTAAAAGCCTTCTGCCCCTGCCGGAGCCATGTGCCGGGCTTCGGCAGTTCGATCCGCTCGATCCGGCCCATCAGAGCCGCGGCGAACTCGTCCACTCCCACTCTGGCGAGCCGCTTCCGTTCCCGCATGACCCAACTGTGCCCCGGGTGATACTGGAGCTTCTCGGGAACCAGGAAGCCCTCAACGTAGCTCGGATCCATAACGGCGATTCCGGCCCCGGCGTACTCCTCTTCGGTTTGGACGACCTTGTTCCGGCTGAGGACAAAGTCGATCAGTATAAAGACCACGAAGGTTGAAAGAACCAGGATGACAGTCATTTGTATTTCTCCTCTCGACCATCATTAGGGCACTCGTGGGGCCACACCGGTATTCGGAGGGTTTCTTGGCCATTACTATAATACCCATGTTTTCAATCATTTAGGGGATTAAAGAAACGGCGCTGGGATGGGCTTGCAGAACCCCTTGTGGAATTACACCACGGGGGAAAGCTCAACCGTTCCGCCATTAGGAGGCAAAACCAGCAGATTCAACAAGATGCAGGCCTGCTGAAAAACTCCACGGACATGTTGGAAACTCATCAGAATTCCAGCTCGGCTTCTCGCTCGAGACCATCCGAATCGATCAGCTTCACCTGCCGCTTCTCGATGCGGATCAGCCCCTCGGATTGAAACCGGCTCAGGTTGCGGGACACAACCTCCCGGACCGTCCCCAACCGGGAGGCAAGTTCCTGGTGCGTTGCAGGAAGCAAGAAGGAGCCATCCTGGTTGGTCTTGCCGAACTCGAGTAGAGTCCGGGCCAGCCTCTGCCGGACACTGCCGAAGCTGACGGCCTCCACCACCCCCACCAATTGACGGAGCCGCTGCCCAATCACGCTCAGGACTTTCAGAGCCACCTCGGGATGCTGCAGGCACACCTGGCGGAAGTCCTGCTTGCTGATCAGGATAGCCGCCACCGCGTGGATGGCGATGACCGTGGCTGGATAGGGCCCTCCATCGAAGAGCGGAACCTCCGCCACGCTGGACGGGGCGGACTCAACCGCCAGCATGATTTCCCGGCCGGAGGGAGACGTCTTGAAGATCTTCACGCTCCCCTGCCCCAGCACGACGAAGCCGTAGCAGGGATCGCCCTCATGGAAGAGAACTTGGCCGGGGTCAAAGTGCCGTTCGAGAGTGCGATCCGCCAGCGCTTCCAGTTCAGATGGCGACAGACTGGCGAAGAGCGGCGTGCGCCGGAGGGCGTCGATCGTGTTGGAATTCATTGTCCAACACCGACTCTACCCTACGGCGCCGCAGCGGCACAACAACGATTGTTAGAGCGCTATCCGCAGCCCGGTGACGAAGAGGTGCGTCCGAAAACCTTCGTACAGGTACAACGTCTCGCCGAGGTTGTACCAGCGCCATTCGAACATCCACTGGACCTTGCGGGTGACCGGCATGGACACCTTCGCGATCGGCTGATAATACTGCGTGGGCCGGCTCCCTGAAGAACTGAACAGCGACCCTCCCAAACTCAGCTTGGGTGCCGCCTGCTTGAACTGCGGGAGGTTCACGTTGAACATGCCCGTGGCGATACGAGCCCTCTCGCGATACAAATTCGGCGTGAGGGTCGCCGTCTGCGGAATGAAGTAAGAGATGTTGGATTTCAGCGTGGAGTAGGTGTAATCCCCCAGCAGACTGATCCACTTCCCTCCCCCAGGCGTCCAGTAGAGAGAGGTCGAATACTCCCGGCTGCGGAACTCGTTGCGGTTCTGGACCGACGGGTTCAGGTTGTTCAATAGCGAGAAATTGGCGCTCAGGGAAAGTGACTGCATGATCTGGTAGCGCGCCCGGGCCCGCAGTTTCTGATAGTCCTGCAGGCTGGTCCGGAAGTAGGTACGGTCGGCGGACGCCGTTTCGAAGTCGAAGCCCGTGCTGAGCCCTCGAACGGGCCGGAACGTCAGCCCGGCCAGAGCCACGTGCATCCTAGTCTGCCCAGATTCGATCGCACCGGTCTGACTCAGCGCCGGCGCCCGCGTCACCGCATCGCCCCAAACATAGCGATGCCCGCCCCGCAGCGTCAGCTTCGAGCCGGCATCGAAAATGACATTGAGTTCCTGAACGTTATAGGTGTACTGCAGAGGCTCCACCCATGGAACTTCCGTGCTGCTCGAGAGGATGGGAGTGGTAGCCGTGAGCCGCAGGAAGTTGTCGTCGGTCAGAAAACGGGCGGGCACGTGGTAGCGGTCCGTCATGATGGATTCGAGGACGCGCAATCGGCGCAGCGGCCGGACCTCGGCGCCGAAACTGGCCGACATGTGCGGCATCCTGGCCTCGGAAGCCACCCTACGCTGCTGGGAGCCGTAGAAATCGAACAGATCGAAGTCAAAGAATTTGCCGTTGTTGTCCTGGGTGTAGCCCGCTCGGGTCCGCGGCCGGCTGTAGAGCACCTGACCGTACAAATCGACCCAATGCAAAGGATTGGCGGTAAGCAGCGCCTTACTGTAAATATTGTCTCCCTCCACCGCATAACTCTGCTGTAAACCGGTAAGAGAGAGGCGTTGCCCCTGGAACAGCGATGTGAGGTTCCCAAGATTCGTGCCGGAACTGGAAAGCTGCTGGTCGTCTGCGAAAATCGAACCGCCCTGCTCGAGCGTCAGATGGACGCGGCTGTACTCGACCCTTACCCCGCCACGATAGGTGTCGGTCTTGTCGCGGAAGGTCGTGGGGACGGGGTACTCGTTGAGGCTCGACACGAAATCCGTAACGCCGTTCCCCCGGCCCCAATTCTTCGTGTAGCCGAAGAAGGGGACGACGCGTTTGCCGGGAAACAACAGGAGTTCCGAATCCAGCAGCCGCCGCCGGATATTGAACGACTGCTGGTTCAAGATCACGCCGCGGCTGAGGGTTGGGTCGGCAAAAGATGGCAGCGCGTTGACGTACGCGATGTTGCGGTAGTTCGTCGAGAAGCGGTATAGGCCTTCGCGCTCGGCATCGACGCGCAGGGTGGTGTAGGGCTCGCCTCCCCAACTATCGGCGCGCACGGTGAGCTTGTCGAACAACCGGTGCGAGGAGTCCCGCATGGTCAGATCGAGGCCGAATAGCTTCAGCCCTTCGCCGAGGTTGACCACGCTCCGGTATGCCTCCGGGTTGCCGCGCAGTTCGCTGGACCAGCGGACGCCCGCGTCCACCGTTCCCGAAAGCCATTGCGTAGAGGCGGCCGAAGCTTCCTGGGCCTTGGGGGCGGCGGCGTCCTGCGCCATCATCAAAGGCGCACAGAGTAGTACGGAAAGGAGCAGTCTCATCGCATTAAGGCCCTATCCACGTTCGATCCGTGGATCTTCACGTGGCAAATATTACAGTTGTTGAAGCGCGGATTCCGCAGGTCGTGCAGCGCCGGGGGAATGCCTCCCAGAGTCGGGGGTAGCGTGGCAACCGAACCGGCCGGCTTGTTGAAGTGGCACTCCAGGCACACGAAGCGAACCTCCTGACGGGTGAGCATCCTGGGATTGGCCGAACCATGCGGCTGGTGGCAAGTGGCGCAACCTTCCAGGCGAACCGGCGCATGCTCATAGACAAACGGGCCACGCTTGTCGCCATGGCACTTCAGGCAGCCCGGCTCGTTGGCCGCCACCGTGCGAACGGACTTGGCGAGGAGGCTGCCGTGGGGATTGTGGCAATCCACACAGGACATCGCGCCTTGGGGTAACTTGTGCGCGTACGGGCGCATGAACTGAGCCCAGACTTGAGGGTGGCAACTGGCGCATTGCTTGTTCACCGTCGCGGCCTTCCGCGGCGCCATCTCGCCAGCCTCCGCCTTGTGCACCGAATGGCACGCCACGCAACTCACCTGGTTGCGCGCATGGCTGCTCTGAATCCTTCCCACGTGGGTGGGCTGATTCAGGTGGCAGGAGAGGCAGGTCTTGTCGACTTCAGCGGCGGCGAGCTTCGCCGGATTGCGGATGTCCTTCTTATCCGTCGACCCGGCATGTACGCTGCCGGGGCCGTGGCAGGCTTCGCAAGCCTTTCCCTGCCAGCCCCGCCGGGCGTCCTTGTCCACTGCCGCGTGAGGGTTGTTCTGGAACGCCTTGAAGACGTCCTCGTGACAGCTCTGGCAGGTGGTGGACCCTACGGTTGTGGCCTTCGCCGCCGGCGCGGCCGCTTGGGACGCGGCCGACAGCCCGAGAGGAACTAAAGCGGCGACCGCGATCGCCAGCCAGGGACCTCCCTTTGAAAGGAGATCCCTGCGGCGAGTGGATTGAGAGGAAACCGTGCTATTGGGCATGAACCTTGTCAACGGAGAAATCGGCCGTACCGCCATGACACACTGTGCAGCTTTCTCCCAGCCTCCCGGTGTTGATGTCTGCGTGCGAGGCAGCCTCGAGCGACGTATGGCAGCTCGTGCACGCCGCGGTCACCGGACCCGCCGGGCTGATGTAGCCGTTCGGATCCTGAACTTGCAGAAGCCCCGCATCCAGCGGCAACAACTGGGAATTGCTCACGTGGCAAGCATTGCAACGCCGCCGGTCGCCGGGGTATCGCACTTCGTTGTAGTTTGCCGAACCGATCTTGTAGGGGTTGGTAAGCTCCTCGCCCGTATGGATCTTGTGGATCATGAGCCGGAAATCGATCGAATTTTTGGGTAAGTCGGCTCCGTCCGGGTTCGTCGCGGTGGCGTTCGGGTTGTGGCACATGGCGCACTCGCCGACGGTGTTCCGGTTCCCTCCGTGCAGCGACAGAAAAGCATGGCACTTGTTGCAGAGGTCCGTGGATACCGTGGTGCGCCGCGCCTTCACCGCCGAGCCGTCCACCGAGAAGGCTAACTGGGTGTTGAGAACGAAGTCGCGCACAACCTGCTGCTTTTCGAGACCGGCCTGAATGGTGATATTCCGGTACGCCTCAACCCCCATCGTGAAGCTGCCCTTGGAGCCGGCGGGAATCGGTGAGGTCGTAAAGGTCCAGGAGAGGCTCCCATCCGCATTGGTGGTAGGCGAGGCGACGGTCCCGGTGGTTGTCGTGGGGTAGTCTGTATTGGGACCGGCGATCTGGAACCGCACCCGCGCCATCGACGCAAACGGGATGTTGTTTCCAGACTTGTCCTTCAAAGTGAAGGTCACCGTCGGCTTATCTCCGGGCGCGGTATTGGTGATGCTCTTGAGCTCGATGACGACACCCGGCAGTTCCTTGGAGAAGGCTGGAATGGTGTGGGCGCCGGTGACCGAACCGTCGAACTCGATTTCACCTTCGGCCTGATGGCACATAATGCACTCTTTGTTGGAAGTCTGCACGATGTCCCGGTGGTTGGCCCCGGTGGCGAAATCCACGTTGTCGTGGCAGGAACCGCATCCCGCGATCGTCGGCTTCAGGTAGGCTGTCTTCTGGGCCGCCCCGGTGGTCTGCTCGTGACAGAAGGTGCAGCGCCGTGGATCGGACGGCAGAACGACATCCGAGAAGTCGTGGACTGACTGCGCGTTGCCGATGATGATGTAGGGGGTGCCCGCTTTCACCGAAGGCAACTCCTCGCCCATGTGGATCTTGTGCGTCATCTCAACCATGTCCATGGAAAGGCCGGTATCCGGATCGATGGTCTGAGGCGTGTGGCAGAGGACACAGACTTCCATGCTCTTGCGGCCGCCAGTCCCATGAGCCGCCAAGTCCTGGTGGCACTTGTTGCAGGTCACGGTCTTGATGACGTCCCGCGTCACCGTCACAGGGTCCCCGTTCGGCACCCAACTATAGGTAGTGTCCATCGCGTAGGTGCCTAGGTCGAATTCCGTGAGGTTCCGGCTACCATAGAGGCCGATGGTGTGCGTCGCCGTTTGGTCGTAGCCTGAGGGAAGCTTGGTCTTGAATGTGTACGTGTAGTCCCCGATGGCGTTTTCCTTAAAGGTCCCGCCGCTGTCCGCACCGGCCTGGATAGCGGTCACCCCCGTGATGGGACTGGTCGCCGTCCTGGTGGTGTAGGAAACGTATTGGGTCTTCCCCTTGGGGATGGAGGCCAGGATAAAGCTGCCGCCCACGGTGCCGGGCGTGTACACGCCTAACCGGTCGAGCGGGAGGCCTTGCGGGTCCTTCACTGTATAGCGCGCCTGCACCGTTCCGTCGCTCGCGATGGTCGCGGAGACGATCTTCAACACTAGGCCCGGCCGGACGAACGCCACTTGAGCCGCATCGGCGTAAAACTCTTTTTGGTCGGAAGTGTACTCCGGACCATCGGCGCTCACCAAATATAAGGAAGCCAGCAGAAGTCCCGCGAGCAACCCCAAGCGGACTGTCCAGTTCCTAGATAATCCAATACGCATTTCAGTTCTCCTCAAAGTCGAGATCGGCCGGCGTTCTCCCCGCCCGCCCAATTCCTGAGCAGATGGACGTGTCGCCTTAGCCGAACAGACCCCTCGACTAGCGCTAGACCAACGATCCTTGTGCAGGGGGTGGTCCAAAGCTCCCCAGCCGAAAACTGACCCGCTCGACCTTGAAAAATCAGTTGCTTGCGGAAACCGATCCAGCCCCGGTTCGATCCTGTGGGGGGGGCGGTGGGGCAAAACACCGAGCCGCTGGGTTAAATCCCACACAACTGTGTAGGAAATCGCTGCGAGATGAGGACTAGAACCGAGGCCCAACCGCTGAATTTCTCAGTTGGTAGCTGACATTGGATGTGGCAATAATCAACACGTTGAGGCCTGCCGGGTCATAAGCCGGTTCCTGTTCCCTTGCGGGTGGCAGTCATTCCTCTAGGCCGGGCATTGCTGCCTGGCTCAAGCGACCTACCCGAGAGTCGAACGGAGCGGGCCGCCCCTCCTCCCCTATTTGGTCTTGCTCCACGTGGGGTTTACCCTGCCGGCGAAGATCGCTCCCGCCGCGGTGCGCTCTTACCGCACCTTTTCACCCTTACCCCGTTGCCGGGGCGGTACGTTTTCTGTGGCACTTTCCGTGAAACCCGCTTTGAGCGGGTCCCCCCGGCCGTTAGCCGGCACGCTGCCCTCTGGAGACCGGACTTTCCTCTCGCGGCCGGGATGCCCCAAACCGCCAGCGACTGCCTCTCCGGCAAGCCTCAGCGTCCATTATCCCTCAGTTTGAGAGCATCGGAAGATCGTTGACTACCCCCTGCGGGCGAAACGCATCTAATAAAATAGGACATGAGGAATCGAATTATGCTCAAACTGCGACTTGTTACATTTCTGGCCCTACTTGCCTTCGCCCCTGCCCTGGTGGGGCAGCCGGCCATGACCAATGAGGATCTGGTGAAGCTGGCGAAAGCCGGTCTGAGCGAGGATTTCATCCTCAACCTGGTTCAGCAGCAGCCCTCCGCCCTGGCGACAGATTCCGGGCGCTTGGTGGAGCTTAAGAACAACGGCGTCAGCGAGCGCATCATCCTGGCGGCCGCCAGAAAGACCCCGCCGAGGGAACCGCTGACCACCTCCGGCCTGACCCAACTCGTGCAGGCGGGATTCTCCGACGGTTTCCTGATCGATCTGCTGAACATTCAGCCGGTCAGGATTTCTACGGATGCCGCTAACATTGTCCAGCTCAAGCAGGCCGGCTTGAGCGAGCGGGTCCTGGCCGCGATCGTCATGAAGGGCTCCGGCAGGCAGTTGGCCAAGGGCACGGAGATCGTGGTCCGGCTGATCGATGGGATCGACTCCGAAAAGAGCAAGGAGGGTGAAACCTTCCGCGCCAGTCTGGACGACCCCCTCATGGATGGCGACGAGGTGCTGGCCCCCAAGGGAGCGGACGCCACGGTGAAGTTGGTCTCATCGCAGGAGTCGGGCAAACTCACCGGCAGAGCCGAGTTGACGGTGGCGCTCGTTGCGGTGACGGTCGGTGGCGAGCAGGTGGCGGTCAACACTTCCTCCGTGTCGCAGGCCAGCGGCTCGCGCGGAGAACGTACCGCCAAGGTGGCGGTAGGGACGGCGGCAGTGGGAGCGATCATCGGCGCCATCGCCGGCGGCGGCTCGGGCGCCGCCATGGGAGCGGGCGCGGGGGCCGCGGCCGGCGCGGGTTCTCAGGTTTTCATGAAGGGCCAGCGCGTGCGCATCCCCTCCGAGACGCTCCTGACGTTCACCACCGATGCGCCAGTGAAGTTGCCGTAGTAGGACAGGCGGTTATCGCCTGTCCAGCTAGATCAGTTCCGACCCGCGGAAGAAGAAGCTCAATTCGGTCTGTGCTGTTTCGGGCGCATCGGAGCCGTGAATGGCGTTGCGCTCGATGCTCGCGGCGAACAACTTCCGGATGGTGCCTTCGGCCGCATTGGCCGGATTGGTGGCGCCCATCACCTCCCGGAGCTTGGCGATGGCATCTTCCCGCTCCAGAGCCAGCACAATCACCGGGCCTTCGGTCATGAAGGCGACCAGGCTGTCGTAGAAGGGCCGGGCGCGGTGGACCGCGTAGAACTCTCGCGCCTGCTCCTTCCGCATGCGTAACATACGGCAACCGAGCAGTCGGAAGCCCGCCTTCTCGAGGATGGACAAAATCGCCACGGCGTGGCCGGCGGCCACGGCATCGGGCTTGATAATGGAAAACGTGCGTTGAGTCATAGCAGTTCCTTGACGCGCTCGCCGATCTCGGCGGGAGTCATGCACACCGAGATGCCCGCTTCGCGCATGGCCTTCATCTTGTCCTCGGCCTTCCCCGACCCGCCCGAAATGATGGCCCCGGCGTGACCCATCCGGCGGCCGGGAGGCGCGGTCTGACCGGCCACGAATCCCACCACCGGCTTTCTGACGTGGTCGCGAATAAAGGCCGCCGCGGTCTCTTCCGCCGTGCCGCCGATCTCGCCGATCATCACAATGGCGGCGGTGTCCGGGTCCTCATTAAACAAACGCACTGCGTCGATAAAGTTGGTGCCGATGATCGGATCGCCGCCGATTCCGATACAGGTAGACTGCCCGATGCCGAGCCGCGTCAGTTGATCGACCGCCTCATAGGTCAACGTGCCCGATCGGGAAACCACACCGACGTTGCCGGGCTTGTGGATATGACCAGGCATGATGCCGATCTTGCACTCACCTGGAGAGATGATGCCCGGGCAATTGGGGCCGATCAGCCGGGTAGGCCGCGTGCCTAGGAAGCACCAGACCTTCACCATGTCCGCGGTGGGAATGCCCTCGGTGATGGCGACCACCACTCCCACGCCCGCGTCGGCGGCCTCCATGATCGCATCCGCGGCAAAGGCCGGCGGGACAAAAATGAGCGATGCGTTGGCGCCGGTGGCGCCGACGGCCGCATGCATCGTGTCGAAGACGGGCAAATCGAGATGCTTTGTGCCGCCCTTGCCCGGAACCATGCCGCCCACGATATTGGTGCCGTAGGCCAGGCATTGCTCCGAATGGAAGGTGGCTTCCCTGCCGGTGAACCCCTGCACGATGACCCGCGTGTTCTTGTTAACCAGGATGCTCATTGCGCCAGCCTCACCACTTTCTCCGCGGCGTCGCGCATGCCGTCCGCCACGGTGAAGTTCAATCCGGATTCCGCCAGAATCCGGCGGCCCTCGTCCACGTTGGTGCCCTCCATGCGCACCACGATGGGCACGCGTACCTGCAAGTCTCGCGCCGCGGCCACCACGCCGGTGGCCAGCGTGTCGCAGCGCAGGATGCCGCCAAAGATGTTGATCAACACCGCTTTGACATTCTTGTCCGAGAGCAGAATTCGAAAGGCGTTCTGGATCTGCTCGGCGCTGGCGCCGCCGCCGACGTCGAGGAAGTTCGCCGGACTCCCGCCGGCGTATTTGATGATGTCCATGGTGGCCATGGCGAGACCGGCGCCGTTGACCATGCAGCCGACACTGCCGTCGAGCTTGATGTAGTTCAGTCCGAAGCGCGAGGCGTCGACCTCGAGCGCGTCTTCCTCGTTCAGGTCCCGAAGCTCGAGCAGGTTCTTGTGGCGGTAGAGCGCATTGTCATCCAAGGTGATCTTCGCGTCGAGTGCGAAGACCTTGCCGCCCGCCGAGAGGATGAACGGGTTGATCTCGGCAAGCGAGGCGTCCACACCTTCATAGGCTTTGGCCAGGGCAATCATGGCAGCGGTTGCGCCGGCAATGCTGGCGGGAGGCAACTCGATTCCGAAAGCGAGCTTGCGCGCCTGGAACGGTGAGAGCCCCAGACCGGGTTCGATGATCTCCTTCAGGATCAGTTCGGGAGTCTTAGCGGCTACTTCCTCGATGTCCACGCCGCCGGCCTTGGAAGCCATGAAGACGGGCTTCCCCTGCACACGGTCGAGGACGATTCCGAGGTACAGTTCGCGCTCGATGGGAAGGGTTTCCTCGATAAGCACGCGGTGTACAATGCGGCCTTCCGGCCCGGTCTGGTGCGTGATGAGGCGCATCCCCAGCATCTTCTTAGCAACTTCGAAGGCCTCCTGGGCGTCCTTGGCGATCTTGACGCCGCCGCCTTTGCCACGCCCACCGGCATGGATCTGGGCCTTCACCACCGCGCTCGCGTTAATCCTCCGGGCGGCCGCCTCGGCCTCCTCGGGGGAGTAGACCACTTCCCCCCGCGGCACAGGGAGTCCGTACTGCGCCAAGATAGCCTTGGCTTGATACTCATGGATTTTCATCGGGAAGCACCTATGCTAGGATCTGAGAACAACTTGAAAGCTTAATATAGCATGGGGTTCCTTTCCTTCCTTGAAATAACGGCCGGTGGCCGCCATCTCGATGCCTCTCAGGCACGCGAGGCGATGCTCGCGATCCTCGAGGGCGAGGCGTCCACCGCGCTGATTGCCGCTTTTCTCGTCGCCATGCGAGCAAAGGGGGAGACTGCCGGGGAGCTCCTCGGCTTCGCGCGCGCCATGCGGGAGAAGGCGCAGCGAGTCGATGCGGGTGTTCTGACGGGGCCGCTGCTCGACACCTGCGGCACGGGCGGCGATGGCGCGGGCACGTTCAATGTCTCGACGGCCGCGGCGTTCGTGGCGGCGGGCGCCGGCGTGCGAGTGGCCAAGCATGGGAACCGATCCATCTCCAGCCAATGCGGAAGCGCGGACGTGATGGAGGGCCTCGGCGTAAAGGTCCTGCTGGCGCCAGACCAGATGGGACGCTGCATCCGGGAAGTGGGGATCGGTTTTCTGTTCGCACCCGCGCTGCACACGGCGATGAAACACGCGCAACCAGCCCGGTTGGAGCTGAAGATGCGGACGGTGTTCAACCTCCTGGGACCGCTGACCAATCCGGCGGACGCGAGCGCGCAACTGGTGGGCGCGCCGAGCCCGGAGGCCGCGACGCTGATGGCGGAGGCCCTGGCGGCCTTGGGACTCGCCCGGGGCTTCGTCGTGCACGGCTCCGACGGACTGGACGAGATCACTACAACCGGTCCCACACTGGCATTCGAGATTCGCAGTGGTGAGGTGACGCGGCGCACCTTGACGCCCGAGGATTTCGGCGTGAACCGTGCATCTAAGAGCGATCTCCTCGGCGGCGACCGCGCAGCCAATTGCGCAATCGTCCTCAACATTCTAGGCGGCGCCCGCGGCCCGCAGCGCGACATCGTGCTGGTGAACGCCTCGGCGTCCCTGGTGGCGGCGGCCCAGGCCCGCAACTTCCGGGAGGGCGTGGCGATGGCGGCCGCGGCCATCGACTCCGGCGCGGCGCTAGCCAAAGCTCAGGAACTGGCGCGCTTCACACAGCAGTTCGTATAGCACGCAACCGCTCGGATCCGAGCCGCGCGCGTCAGCAAGCGGTCCTTCGGCGAATTCAGAGTAACGCTTTCCCCGCCAGCACGGCCGCGCCCGCCAGGAAACCGGCCAGCGCCTGATACTCGCGGTTGCGGGCCCACTGGCGCCAGGCGAACCGCTGGCCTTCCGGGGAGCGCCGGAACCGGGGCAACAGCATCGGGACGCGCGCTGCGTACTCGGCGTATTCCGGAAAGAGGCTCCGCAGGTGCTGTTCTTCCAGCTCGATCACGGGAAGGTACATCAGCAGAAAGGCCGCCGCGAACAGCAGCGTCAGGGGCAAGCTGCGCGCCGCCAGCACCAGTCCGGCAGCGGTCAACAGAGTCCCCAGATACAGCGGGTTTCTCACCCAGGCGTACGGGCCCGCCGTGGCGAGGCGCTGGTCTTTCGCCACGTGCCCGGCGGCCCAGGCGCGCAGCCAGATCCCCAGGGTCGCCACCGGCAGGCCGTACAGCAGAGACATGCGCGTGGGTGCGGAGAGCCAGAGGAACGCGGCCGCCAGCACGAAACCGCACGGGACGCGCAAGCGGGCCATGCGGTCCGCATAGGGCTTGGGGAACCGGTAGCGCGGCATCATGAGGAAACCACGGCGCCGCGAGTCCCCGCCAGCCGCTCCTTAAGAGCCGTCAGGACGGCGTCCGGAGAGATCTCTCTCATGCTGGAATCGATCTCCTGCTTCCTCTTATAGGTGGTTGCCGCGCTGGGGGCGCGCAGGACGGTGAAGCTCTTCCCGTAGGGACCGTTGCGGGCAGGGTCGGTGGGGCCAAAGACCGCCACGCCAGGCTTGTCGAGCGCCGCGGCGAGATGCAGCGGACCGCTGTCGATGCCGAGCACCGCCGTCGCGCGGCGTGTCGCGTGAATCAGACCTGGAATCGAGGAGACATACGCCACCGTTCCCGCCACCTGCGCCAACCCATCCGCGTCTCGCCGCGGACCGCTCAACACCAGTCGTAAACCGAGATCCCTCTTCAGGAGTTGCGCAAGCAAGGTGTAGTAGTCGAGCGGCCACTGCTTGCCGGCCCAACCGGCGAACGGAGAGGCCAGCACGAAGTCGCCCGCCGGGAGCTCTGCTTCCGCATGGCCCGCGGGCAGCGGAAACGTGTACAGGACGCTCGAGGCGCCCGCCGCGGCGGCCAGCTCCAGGTTGCGGTCGACCACGTGCGCGGCCTTGGTGCGAACTCGTTTCGAGTAGAAGAGCGCCGCAATGGGTTCGCGGGCCTGGCTCTGGTGAAAGCCGTAGATGTCCTCCGATCGGACGCAGGAAGCGGTGAGAGCGGATTTGCAGAGCCCCTGGAAATCCACCGCCAGAGCGTAACGCCGCGAGCGTAACTCGCGCCAAGCCTGTTTGACGCCGTCCAGGCTCTTGCGGTCCAGGAGGACCACTCGATCCACAAAGGGGTTGTCCTTCAGAAGGCAGGCCCACAGCGGATCGACGACCCAACTGACATAGCGGCCTGGGAGACTGTGCTTTAACGAGGCGACCGCGGGCAGCGCATGGATGACATCGCCCATCGATCCCAGGCGGACAACCAACACGCCGGGATCGCCGCTAGCCTGTGCGTTGCCTGGTTTGAACATGGTGGATCAGTTGTCGCGTGAGGGTTTCGTCGGCAGCTTCGCCACGCAGCACTTCGGTGGCCTCCAGTCGGGCGAGTAAGTCCTCCAGCCGTTCCTCTTCGGACAGTACCACGAAGTCGACTACCGAGAGCGCGGCAACCAACTCCGCACGCGCACGGGCCGGGAGGAGGGGCCGAGTGGGGTCGGTCACAATCACCATCACCCGCGCAGCGCCGTCGCGCAGTGGCTCCAGGCGGCGGGCGTGCGCCGCGAGGAGCGGGTCGAACCAACCGGTGGCGAACCGGACGCTCCGGCCCTCGGCGCGGAGCCGCCGGACGGTTTCGACCGCCTGCGTCGCGGTCAGGATCTTCTTTCTCGTATCCAAGTGCAAGATCCTATTTCAGCAGGTCGAGAGCGGCTTGCGCCACGCGGTCTGCGGAAACCCGCGTCATGCAGCGGTGGTCGATGGGGCACTCGCGCAGCAGGCAGGGGCTGCATTCGACCGGCTCGCGCACCACCTGAACGAAGGGGCCCGTGGGTCCGGTGGCCTCGTCGTCGGTGGCCCCGAAGACCGCCACAGTAGGCACGCCGAGCGCGGCCGCGACGTGCATGGCGCCCGAGTCGTTGGTGATGAAGACGCGGCAGGCGGCAGCTAGATCGATGAACTCGCGCAGGCTGGTTTCGCCGGCGAAGTTGTGGACCGAAACACGCGATGCGCGCAGTCGCTCCGCAACAGTCTCCGCGATGGCGCGTTCATCCTGGGAGCCGAATATGGCGACCGCGGCGCCCGTCGTGGCGGCCAATTGAGAGGCGGTTTCGGCGAACCGCTCCGGCAGCCAGCGCTTGGCGCCGCCATACGCCGCGCCAGGGCTCACGCCAATCACCGGGGCCGCCAGGCCGAGTTCCCCGAAGCGGGCCGCGCCGGATTGACGCGCCGGATCGGCGCAATCCAGGTGAATGGCATCCGAGACGGTCGCGCCGGACAAAATGGCCGACCGGCGGAGGAGTTCCAGGTAGTAGAAGCGCTCGTGGCGCGGGATTTCGCTGGGCCCGGGAGGTTGAATCGCATCGGTGAGCAGCAGGCCGCGACGATCGCGGTTATAGCCAATGCGGCGCGGGATGCCCGCCAGCCAGACCACCAACGCCGAGTCGAACGAGTTGGGCAACAGCAGGGCGCAGTCGAAGTGCTCCGCCCGCAACGCCCGGGCTGCGCGCCATTTGCCGATCCAGTCGGCCGCGCCGCGGGCCGCAGCGTAAGGGATAACGCCATCGAGAAAGCGCTCCCTGGCGTAGAGATCCGCCACCCAAGGACGTGCCTGCACGGCGATGTAGGCGCGCAGGAAATCGTTCGCGAAGGGCGCGCAGCGCGGGCAGGGACATCACCGCATCACCAAGCCAGTTGGCGGCCCGGACAAGAACTCTCGAAAACTCCGCTGGAGGGGGCAACCCTCCATCCTACAGCGGGCCGCGGGCAGGCGGCGCGATTACCGGTCCAGCCGCTGCGAAACTCTACAGGGATGCAGGGCTCGATCCGATACATGAGCAGATGCGAGCGACGGCGAATCCGCCCGTGCTGGCGGCCACCGAGGTGTTCGGCGACCGGTTACAGGCCCAACTCGAGCTGCTGGCGGAAGTTCTGCGCCCCCGTGGCGCCAGCCTGGAACGGCGTTTCAAGTCGCGGCTGCGGAAGTTGGGCTATGACCCCAGACAGAGAAAGGCCCTCACCGCCATTACGCCGGGCGCTGTAGTGCTCCCCACTGCGGGGGATCTGCCACGCGATTTCATCGAGCAGGTGGAGTACAGCGGCCGGCGGCTTGCCAAACTGCATTTGCCTCCCGCACGCATCATCCAGGCGATCGAGGAGTATGCCCGGTTGCTCGAGCCGGCGCTCGCCGCGCTGGAGCCGGTGAGACCCGCCTCCTTCCGGGAGGCCTTCGAGCAGTGGAAATTCAGCGCCATCCTCACCTTGAACAACGCGTTCTATCAGGTGGCCGAGGACGAGGCCCAGGCCTACCAGGAACTGTTCCGCATCGAACTGGAATCCAAGGGGCTGGACAATCTCCTATCGCGCATGCTGCTGGTTCTGTCGCAGTTCTGCCGGGCCGAAGCGGCCGCCCTCTACTGGTTCGACTCGGCAACTGCCGCGTGGAGACTGAAGGCCGCCACGATGGACGGAAGGCCTCAACCGGTCGCAGCGGAATCGGTGGCAATCGCCGCTCGCTCGCGGCGGCGCCTGGAGAGAGCGCGCTGTCAGGTGCCCGGACGGAAATACGGGGAACTCGCACTGCGCCCGGCGTGGCGGGGGCTGTATTCGACCTGTTGGTCGATCCCGCTTACGTTTCAAGGCAGGTTGGCCGGAGTCATGCAGTTCGGCTTCGCGGCCTCCTTCGAGTGGCTGCCGAGAGAAGTGGAACTGCTGTTGGCGGCGGCGGACCATTGCACGCTCGCGGCGGAAAAGGCGCGTCTGATCGAGAGTCTGGCGGCAGGCGAGGATCAGGTCCGGCGGCTTGCCGAGCAACTGTTGGAGGTCGAGGATCGGGAAAGACGCCGCCTCAGCACGGAATTGCACGACGAGGCGGGGCAGTCCCTGCTGTGCATCCGGCTGCAACTGGAGATGCTGGAGAGGTGCGTGCCCCCCGGCCACCCCGGCCTCGCGACGGGGCTGTCGGAGGCGCGCGAGCTCACCGAGAAGACCATCGTCGAAATCCGCCGGCTGATTTCCGCGCTCAGTCCGGCCGTGCTGGATCAGTTGGGGCTGGCGCCGGCGCTGCGGCAACTGAGAACCCGGTTCAGACGGGTCCACCAAGCCCGGGTGACGCTGCAGTTGGGGTCGCTCCGGAACTTGGACCGGCAGACGGCCGGCGCCATGTACCGGCTGGTTCAGGAATGCCTGAACAATATTGCCAAGCACTCCGGGGCCTCGCGGGTAAACATTTCCCTGCATTCCGTCGATAAAGAACTAAGGCTGCGCGTGGAAGACAACGGAATTGGCTTCCGCGAGGAGGAGGCGCTGTCCAAGCGCGACTCCTTCGGTTTGGCTGGCATGCGTCAGCGAGTGGCCTTGCTGGGCGGCAAATTCGACCTGGACAGCCGTCCCGGGCGTGGAACCAGGGTGCTGGTATCGCTGCCCGCCGAGTCGCGGCGGGAAACCTCAGCCCCAGGAAGTTGAGTCGCAAATATGTCTAGAATTCGGATCCTGCTGGCGGACGACCATACGCTGTTCCGCCAAGGAGTAAGGACGCTGCTCGCCTCCGAGACCGACATGGAAGTGGTGGGTGAGGCGGCCGACGGGTCGGCCGCGGCCGAAAGGGCGGCGGAACTAAAACCCGACGTGGTTCTCCTGGACATCGGAATGCCCGGTCCCAGCAGCTTCGAAACCACGCGCCAGATCAAGCGCAACCGCCCCGAGACCAAGGTCCTCTTCCTCACCATGTACGATGACGAAGATTACCTGCTCGAAGGCATGGAGGTCGGCGCCAACGGCTACGTTCTGAAGGACAGCCCTGCACTACAACTAGTCGCCGCCGTGCGCGATGTCTACCGCGGGGGAAGTTACCTGAGCCCGCGCATGTTGTCGCAGTTGGTGAACGATTTCCGGACCCGCGTCAAGACCACCGACCGGACCCCCCGGTTCGCCAGCCTGACGCCCCGTGAGAAGGAAGTCCTCAAGATGCTGGCCGAGGGAAACTCGGTCAAAGAAGTCGCCACCCAGTTGAACCTCAGCGTGAAGACCGTCGAGGCGCACAAGTTCAACCTGATGCGCAAACTGGACATCCACAACAAGGCGCACCTGGTCCAGTACGCGATTCAGAAAAAGGTCATCAAGCTCCCCATCCTGGCCTGATCGGGCGGCTTTGATTGGCCAGGCGCTTTCGCCTGCATCGCTTTCGCCTGCCTCGCCCTATTGGCTCGTGTAGAATCGTGGTGTGGACGAGGGACTCCGGCATCTGGCGTTGCGCTTCGCCGATCCCCCCGCCCCGGACTCCTCCCCATGATTAAATTCCTCATCGGTCTTCTGGCAGGACTTGTCCTGGCCTTCCTTGTCGCGGTCATTGGCGTGTTCGCCCTGGTCAGGCTGGGCGAGCGCCCGCCCGTGGTCGGCCCGCGCAGCGTGCTGGTTCTCGATCTCGAGGGTGACACGCCGGAACAAGCCCCCGTCTCGCTTTCCCTGCCTTTCCTCGAGGCGAAGACGCCGCTGACGGTGAGCGAGATCTGGCGAGTGCTCCGCCGGGCGGAGACCGATTCGCGGGTGAAAGCCGTAGTTCTCATGCCGGGCAGCGTCAGTGCGGGTTGGGCCAAGCTTCAGGAGCTTCATAGCGAGCTCGATCGCCTGACCAAGACGGGAAAGCCCGTGGTGGCTTACCTGCGGCAGCCGTCCTCGCGTGAGTACTACCTGGCCACAGCGGCCGGGCGCATCTATATGCCGCCCGAAGACCTGCTGGACCTCAAAGGGATGCGGGCGGAGTTGGCTTTCTTTCGCGGAACCCTGGACAAAATCGGCGTCCAGGTAGAGATCACCCACGCTGGGAAGTACAAGGACTTCGGGGACATGTTCACTCGGACCTCGATGACTCCGGAAACGCGGGAGGTGCTCAACAGCGTTCTGGACGAACTCTACGGGGACCTGATTCGGGCCGTGGCGGCCGGACGAAAGAAGACACCGGAACAGACCCGGGCCATGCTCGACGAAGGACCATTTCTGGCGCGGCAGGCGCTCGAAAAGGGCCTCGTCGATGCGCTGCTTTATGAGGATCAGGTGTTCAGCGAAGTGGACAAGCAGGCTGGCGCGGGAAGTCTCACGCGCGTGAGCCCCCAGGCTTATCTGCGGGAGTTGCTAGCCTCGGAGGCGGCCGGGGGCCGCAATCGGGTGGCGCTGGTGGTAGCCGAGGGGTCGATCACGCGTGGCTCCGGGACCGGCTTGGTCCAGGATTCGGGCATCCAATCCGGCGACTTCGTCAAGTTGTTGCGTCAGGTGGGACAAGACCGGACCATTCGAGGCGCCGTGATCCGCATCAATTCGCCGGGCGGCGACTCCTTCGCCTCCGATGAAATCTGGCGCGAGATGAACGTGCTCAGCAAGAAGAAGCCGCTCGTGGTCTCCATGTCGGACGACGCCGCCTCGGGCGGATACTATATCGCCATGACCGGGGACCCGATTGTCGCTTACCCGTCAACATTCACGGGTTCGATCGGCGTGGTCTTCGGCAAGATCAACCTGCGCGGACTTTACGACAAGCTCGGTATCAGCAAGGAGTTGATGATGCGGGGCAAATTTGCCGCCCTCGACTCGGACTACGAACCTCTCAGCGAGGCCGGCCGCCAGAAGGTGCGGGAAGGCGTCGACGACAACTACAGGGCTTTCGTCGAGAAGGTAGCCTCGGCGCGGAAACGCAAGTTCGAAGAGATGGAACCGCTGGCGCAAGGGCGGGTCTGGATGGGCTCGCAAGCCAAGGAGCGGGGGCTCATCGACGAGTTGGGGGGACTCGACCGCGCTTTCGATCTGGTTCGCGAGAAGGCCGGCATCCCGCGCGCCGAGAAACTCTCCCTGGTGGTCTACCCGCCGAAGCGCAGTTTACTGGACCGCCTCATGAACCGTTCCCTCGAGAGCCAGAGCCCGGAATGGCTCCGCTCGTTCCTGGCCCGATGGCCGGTGACGGTGCTAAGGGGAGGCGCCTTCCTGCGCCTGATGCCGTACTCCATTGAAGTGCGGTAGCGTGGCTCGCACGCAACCGCTCCCTCACGGTCGCGGCTCCGTTCCGAGCCGCGCGCGTCAGCAAGCGGTCTTTCAGAACGCGGCGCTCGATTCGATCCCGGCGGCCTGCAGCGCCGTTGCCATCTTTTGGAGCGCGGACTTGTGGATTTGGGAGACTCTGCTCTCGTTGATCCCCATCTTGTCGCCGATTTCGCGCATGGTCATTTCGTCGGCGTAGTAGAGTTGCACCACCTGCCGGTAGCGCGAGGGGAGCGCCTGCAGAGCCAGCCGCAGGTACACGCGCAACTGCTCGCGGCAGCACATGTTGTCGGGTTGCGTCCCCGCTCCTGCTGGGAAATCGGGCGCGGGGGACTCCTCCTGGTCCTGGGGCCGGCCGCTGGCCGAAACCAGACCCACGTTTCGCAACTCCATCATCATTCGCCGCCAGCGCTCTTCGCCGACTCCCATCTTCTCGGCGACTTCATCCTGCGTCGGATTGCGCTGCAGCACCGCCGCCAGTTCACGCGTGGCGGCCTCCACTTGCTTGTGCCGGCGGCGCAGGTCTCTCGAGGCCCAGTCGAGCTGCCGCAGGCTGTCGAGGATGGCGCCCTTGATGCGGTGCTTGGCGTAACTGGAGAAGACCACCTGCTTCCCCGGGTTGTATTTCTGGGCTGCATCGAATAGCCCGAGAACGCCGGCGTGCACCAGATCGTCCAGATCCACATGCACCGGCAGACTCTCGTGAACTCGCACTGCGATTGCCCTCACCAGGGACAAGTGCTGCAGAACGATGGCATCCCGTATCTCGGTCGCATCGTCTTTGGACACACCTATGGCACGCATCGTGACTTCCTTGCCTTGTTCGCTCGATTCGATGGCCTTCCACCGATTTCGTGGAAGCCATCGGCGGGCGCGACGCCCGGCGGGCTGATTAGTGCAAGCCAGCGGCCACATCAGGTGATTGGTGGAGGGCCGGAGCTCAGGTGACTTACTTACTTAGGGGAAACAACTTAGCGGCGCGTGCGGAAAACTCCGCCCGCGAACCGCGCCCCGCCGGCACGATTCTGTACCAACTTGAACCCACGCGCTCGGAACAGGATGTTCCGTTCCGGCACACGCGGTTCAGGAAAGTTCGCGGCGGAGGGATCGATAGTTCACCAGGCGCACGCCGGCTTCTTCCAGCGCCTGCCTGGCCGCGGGCGACGTCAAGGCTTCCAGCTCGCGCTGGCGGCTTTCCTTCAATCGTGTGTGCGCGGCCCGCAACTCCGCGCGCAGAAAGCCGGGGTGGCACATAAATTCGCTGCTTCCTGCAGGCAGGCGTCGAATCAGCGCGACGAGCGCCGCGCTATCCAGTTTTCCCGTCAAGCGGAATCCCAGAAAATGGTCCGTCATGAGGCAGCCGCGGCGAGCCAGCCGGATGCCGATAAGCGGACCTGCCACAGGCACGGCAAGCGGCCTGCGCACCCAGGGGATGTGAAACTCCCGCGAGATTTGCGCCACCGCCGTGGCTACCCCCGGCAGCATGAGGGTGTGCTTGTGGGTGTCCAGATGGGTAAGCGGTACCCCCGAGTCCAGTATCCTCCGCACTTGCGCCACAAATTCGTCATAGACACAAATACGTCGGCGCACTAAGCTCCGCACGAGCTGTGCAACTGAGACCGGGAGCGGATTGTGCGGAGGCAACTGGGAATTGCCGCCTATCAAGGTCAGGTGGCATCCAACATCCAGGGTGGGGTTCAGGCGGGCAAGCTGAACGGCGTGCTCGAAGGCTGCCCCTCCCGCCATCAGAGTTGTGGCCGTGAGGATGCCGTTACAGTGCGCTTCCAGGATGCCGTCGTTGACGTCGGGCGTGAACCCGAAATCGTCGGCATTCACGACCAGAAGCTTGGAGCCGCTCAAAATAGCGCCAATTTGATGCGCAGGAATTTTTTGGGATTGGCGCGGAAGTCCTTCATGAGCCCCTGCATCTCGAGGCTGGCGCCGTTCAGGGATTCATATAGACTGGGGTTCACCAGCAGTTGCCCGATGGTGCCCTGCCCGGCATTCAGCTTGTCCATGGTGGATTCCAGCTTGGCCACCGTGCTCTGAATCTGGCGGTGCAGGTCATCATCCTTCAGGAGCTTCCCCGCCGTGCCCTTGCCGGCGTTGAGGTCTTCGGCGATACGCCGCAGCTCGGCCAAGGTCTTGCGAGCGTCATCGTACAGAGCCGGGTCGTTGATCAGCTTGCCGGCGGTGCCTCGACCTTGCTGCACGCTGATCAGGATCTCATCCATGCGGTGTAAGGAAGTGCGAATGTCGGCGTATAGGGTGTCGTCGTGCAGCAACCGGCCCACGGTGCCCTCGCCGCTGTTGATGGCGGCAGCCACTTTCTGCGTCTCCGCGACGGTGGCGTTCAGATTCTTATACAACTGATCGTCCACCAGCAGCTTCCCGATCGTGCCCTTTCCACCTTCCATGGCATTCACGACGCCATCGATCCTCTTCAGCAGGGCGCGGGCCGTGACCATCACATCGTAGCCCGAGCGCACAACATCTTCGAATTCGCTGACGTCCGCGCTGCGCACTTCGCCGCCGTCCCGGACGGACCGCGCGTCGGTACCCCTCTTAATGTTGATGTACTTGGTCCCCAGCACGTTTTCGGCGCTGATGGCGGCTTCCGAATCCACCGGAATGTCCTTCAGCGCCGCGGTATCCACGGACATGCGCACGCGCACGATCCGGCTGGGGACATTCTGGCCCGAGAGATCGACCGCGGCCACGTTGCCCTTCATGATGCCGTTGAGCCGCACGGGCGCGCCGACGGCCAGAGCGGCCGAATCGTTCATATACGTGTAGAGCGTGGCCTTGTCGGCAAACCACTTCTCATTGCCAGTCAGCAGATAGATCAGGACGGCGAGCACCAATATGGCTACCAGCGCCATCACGCCCACGCGCAGTTGAGCCCATCTGACCTTCCGTGCCGATGGCATACTATCCCGCCTAGTGTTTCACAAACTTCGCTATCGAAGGATCCGGGGAGGCCTCCAGCTCACTGCGGCTGCCCTCGAAAACCAGGCGCCCTTCCCGCATAACCATGAACCGCGTCCCCGATTCCGCCGCCCGGCCATTCTTGCCGGCCGGCTCAAGACGACCACTTCTGGGATTGTATCGAAAATCGTCGAGCCAGGTCCCATCCTGGTATCGATGCGTCACGATTACCGTGGTGGCATTCCGCAGATCGCGCCCCTTGATGATCAATGAAATTATGGTGCAGGCGGTGATGGGATCCAGCCCCGCCGTAGGCGAATCGTAGAGCAGCAGGGGCGGCTCCGTAACCACGGCCCGCGCAATTCCCACCCGGCGGCGCATTCCGCCGGAAAGTTCGCTGGGAAACTTCTCCAGCGTGTGCTCCAACTCCACGAATTGCAGTGCCTGTTCCACCCTCGGCCGAGCCTCTTCCGGCGAGACGGGCAGCCGCCTCTGATTGAGCAGAGGGTAGGCCACATTCTCCTCCACGTTCAGGGAATCAAACAGCCCGCCTTCCTGGAACAGGATGCCCACCCTGGCGCGCATGTCGAACAGATCGGCCTCCCGAAGATGGGTGATGTCCTCGCCGAAAACAAACACACGCCCCGAATCCGGTCTAAGCAGTCCGAGAGCCAACTTGAGCAGCACGGTCTTCCCGCTACCGGCGCCTCCCAGGATGACCCGTGTCTCGCCCTCGTGGATCGCGAAGGAAACGTCTTCGAGGGCGGGCGTCTCATCGAATTTGAGGGATACGTGCTCGAATCGAAGCGGAGGCTGGTTGTGGTCCCTATCCATGGGTCTCAGAAGCGCACGAAGAACCGGGTGATGAAGAAATCCAGCACGAAGATCCAGACAGACGCCACGACCACGGCTCGGGTTGTGGACTGGCCCACGCCCTGCGTTCCCCCGGTCGTGCGCAAGCCGTAGTGACATCCAACCAGGGCCACGAGGAAGGCGAAACTGAACGGTTTGACCAGGCCCTGGAAAATGTCGCGGTAGCCGATCGCCTGCCAGGCGCTGTTCCAATACTGCGAGAACGACATGCTCAGTTGCGTGTTGGCAATGATGGACCCTCCCAGGATGCCCAGGAAATCGGCGATCACCGTCAAAAGCGGCAACACCGTACAAGTGGCGATGAGCCGAGGCGTGACTAGTTTCTGTACGGGGTCCGTGCCGAGAGCCCGCATGGCGTCAATCTGCTCGGTCACTTTCATGGAACCGAGTTCGCTCGCAATCCCGGAAGAGTTCCGGCCCGCCACCATCAGCGCTGTCAGCACCGGTCCCAATTCGCGGACCAGAGCCATGGTGACCAGTTCGCCCGTCTTGCCTACCGAGCCGTACTGAGCCAGGGCCTTCGACATCTGCAGCGCCATGACGGCGCCGCTGAAGAAGCCCGTCAAGATCACAATGGGAAGGCTGCCAAAACCGATGATGTCCATTTGCAGGACAACATCATTCATGTAATGCGGGCGTCGGACAACATTGAGGATGGCTCGCCCCGACAGGGAGAAGAACTCCTGAACCGAGAGAATGGGCGTCTTCAGGAGATCTAGCAAACCGAAAAACCCTCGAAGCAGCGGCAAAACTCGTCGAAAGACCGCTCCCTCACGGTCGCGGCTCTGTAAGCTGTCGTCGTTTCAGAGCCGCGACCGTAAGGGAGCGGATGCATGCTGATTCTGCGACTACCTCCCACAAGTTACCGATGCTAACACGACCGGGAGATCCCTACTCTCCCGGTTGCGGCGTCCGGCGCCTGACGGGCGCGCGCCTGCGGCGGGGCTTGTGCTCCGCGCCGGCGGCCGGCGCGCGTTCACTGGGCTTGCGGCGGCGGGTGGGAGCGCGCGTCGGCTTGGGCTCAGGCTCGGGTTCGGCAAACGCCGAAGGCTGTCCTTTGACGATAGGCTGCGGCTCCTCCACCTCCTCGGCCTGGGCCTCGGGTTCCGGCTCCGGCGGCGCTGGAGGGTAGAACTCGGCGCCGAGGTACACCAGCAGCCCCTTCTCCTCATCCGGCTCCACTCTCACCAGAAGCTTGTCCTGCGCGAAATTCAGCAGTTCGGCAAACTCCTGGAAGCCGTATGCGGCGACCTGGAAACCGGGATGCTCCTGCTCGACCCATTCGCCAAGTTGGTCCGCCAGGCAACCGGCTTCCATGTCCAGCCGGTGCGTTTCGAGCACGTCGCGCAGCCGCGGCAAGGCCTCTTCCGGCCGCGCGGCAGCCTGCTCCGGCTTCGCCGTGGTTTTGCGCTCGATGAAGTACCGCCCCTCGCTGCCGCTGAGGTTCACGTAGCCGTTGGACTTCAACTTCTCGACAAAATCCGAGAAGCTGCCGGAGCCGTAAGCCTTCTCGCTGAAAGTGGCGTCCAGTTGCAGCATCGTCGACTTCAGCAGCCCGAGCTGCGGCTGCACCTCGCGGCGCTCGAGCACCAGTAAGGCACGTTCCACCAGCGGCATGGCCTGCGCGATGTCGAGCGGCACGGCCCTGCGCCGGGGCTGGCGCTGCTGCTGTTGCTGTTGCTGCTGCTGTTGTGCCTGTTGCTGCTGCGGCTGCTGCTGCGAGCGCACCGGGGCCCTGTGGTGCGAATCGTCAAGCAGCGATTCGTAGCTGATGAACTCGTGGCAGTTCTGCTGGAGGATCGTGCTGGTGAACGCCTTTCCTCCCAAAACGTATACGGTCTTACCGAATTCTCTGAGTTTGTTGACCAGGGGAATGAAGTCGCTGTCGCCGCTGACGATGGCGAAGGCATTCACGTGGTCGTGCGTGAAGGCCATCTCGAGTGCGTCGAGGGCCAGGTTGATGTCCGCGCCATTCTTGTCGCCGCGCGGCGAAGGGATGCGCTGCACCATCTGGACGGCGTTGGCGGCCATCTGCCGGGTGGCCCCTTCCTGCCGGGCCCAGTTGGCGTAGGCGAACTTGGCGACGATGTCGCCGCGCTCCTTCAGGGCGTTCAAAGCGACAAAAACGTCGAACTCGCGTTGCAGCGTCGATTTGACGCCGATTTCGATGTTGTCGTAATCGACAAACACCGCAATATTCATCTTCTCTTGCATGTTTTCCTTAGTGTGCCTGTTCAGCTTGTGAATACCTCCGCGCCGGCGTCCGTCAGGGCGCGGGCAGGGAGTCTGGCACCTGACTCTATTCTACCTCGGACGCGCAGGAACTCAAGGAGCCTTCGCGGCGGGCGGCGTGTCCTGCACTCCGGAGTCGAAAGTGACCTTCCAGGCGCCGTCGGGCTGCTTCCGCCAAATCGTAACGTACTTTCCGCTGCCTGCAGCCGTCCTCCCCTGACCGCTGTCTTTGGTCACCTCGTAGGATCCGACGGTGAATCCAAGGTCGCCCGAAGCGGAGACGACCGCGCGCAACGGCTTCCAGGTAATGGAAGATGTGGGGTCCTGGAGAAGAGCCGACCAGCGCTCCACCAGCGCGACCTTACCCTTCAGAACCGGGGAGTTCGGCCGGATCGTGGTCACGTCCTCCTCGAGAAACGAGGCAAATCCTTCCAGCCGCCGCTCCGCCGTCGCCTGCGCGAACGCGCGATCCGCCTTCAGCAGCGCGGCCGGGTCCGGTCTTGCCGCTCCACCCCAGCCACAAGCCAGGCTGGCAAGCGTCATGTGCAACAGCAGTTACAAGTTTGAGCATTCGCATGTCTAGCCCAAGGGCCGCCGGCTCCTCTGCGTTCCGGCCCAATCCTCCGGCACCTGTCCCTCCGGCAGCAATTCGCCCTTCTCCAGATAACGGATCCTGGTGGCGAAGTGCGCGGCGTGCGGGTCGTGGGTCACCACCACAATCGTCTTCCCGAACTCCTTGTTGAGCCGCGACAGGAGCGTCAGAACTTCCTGCGCGGAGTTGGCGTCGAGGTTGCCCGTCGGCTCGTCGGCCAGGATCACGTTCGGGTCGGTGACGATGGCGCGGGCGATGGCGACGCGTTGCTCCTGGCCGCCGGATAACTGGCGCGGCAAATGATGCATGCGGTCCTCGAGACCTACCAGCCGCAGCGCCGTCTCCGCGTGCTCGATCCGCTCCTTCTTCCGCAAATGAGTCAGCTTCAGGGGCAGTTCCACGTTCTCGAGCGCGCTCAGCACCGGGATCAGATTGAACGACTGGAAGACGAAGCCGATCGTCTCGTTGCGCCAGTGGGCAATCTGAACGTCATTGAGAGCCCCCAGGTTCTGGTCCGCCACCAGAACGTCCCCGCTGGTGGTGCGGTCCATGGCGGCGATCAGGTACAGCAGCGTGGACTTCCCCGATCCCGAGGGCCCCATCAGCGCCATGAACTCGCCCTCGTTGACCGTGAGGTCGATCCCCGTCAGCGCCTCGACGGAGAATCCGTCCCGGCGAAACACCTTGCTAACCTGCCTGGTTTCGATGATCGTGGGCATCAGTCAGCTCTTCCTGGGACGCACCCTGTCACCATCTTTGAGATCGGCGGGCGGATTCAGGATCAGGTCCTCGCCGCCGCTGAGCCCCTCTTCCACGAACACGCCCTGGCTGGTCCTGGCGCCGGTCCGAACGCTCCGGCGAACCGCCTTTCCGTCCGACGCAATGAACACCGCGCCATCGCGGACCGCCGTGAGGGGAATCGCGACCGCCGGCCGCGTCTGCCGGTCCGCCGCGGTCCGCTTCTCGACGAAGGCCACGCTGGCATTCATCTCCGGACGCAGGTAGCCGTCCGGCTTCAGAATCTTCACCTTGACCTGCACCGTCGCCTTCTGCCGGTTCGCCTCGGGCGAGACCTCATCGATCACCCCCTCGTACTTGCGATCCGGATAGGCGTCCGTGGTGGCAATCGCCATCTGTCGCGGCTTCAACTTCGCAAAGTCGTTCTGGTTGATGTCGAGCTCGACCTCCAGATCGTTCAGATCCGCCAGCGAGACCACGTATCCCTTAGCGCCGCGGTCACCCACGAAGCTGGTGGTGACAAACTCGCCCTTCTCCACGGCCCGCTCGAGAATAGTCCCCGCGACCGGCGCGCGGATGACCGTGTCCTTCAACTGGTTCTCAAAGAACCGCACCGAACCTTGGGCTTGCTCCAACCTGCCCCCGCACCGCGTCGATCTGTTCCTGGCGCGGCCCGATCCGCACCAGATCGTAGTTCTTCTCGATGGACGCCACACGCGCGGCTTGCCCGTCGTAGCGGGCCTGCGCATCGTCCAGCGATTGTTTCGAGAGCACCCCATCCTTCACCAGACCGCGCGTGCGGTCCAGGGTCACCCGCGCGTTTTCAAGCTGCGCCCGCGCTTCCTCCAGGTTCGCCTTGGCGGCGGCGATCTCCTCGGGCCGCGAACCGTTCACCAATTCACGGAGCTTGGCCTGCAGGTTCGCCAACTGGCCTTGCGCCTGCTGCAATTGCGCCTGATACTCGTCGTCTTCCAGCCGCACGATCACCTGCCCCTGGGCGACCTTGTCGCCTTTGTCGACGCCGATCCAGGCCACCCTGCCAACCACCTTGGAGGCCACCTCGATCTTGTGCGCCGCCACGATGTAGCCGGTGGCGTTGAGGGTGATTTCCGGCTCGCTGGCCGTGGCGCCGGAAACGCCTGTCAGCCGCACCACGTCAACTTCGGTCGCCGCGTACAGCCTGCCGTATCCGAAACGGAGTGCGGCCAGGAGCACGAGCAGTGCCGCTCCGGCAGCAATCCACCGCCCGGCGCGCCTGGACGAGCCGCCCGCCGTCGCTCTCGACCGGTCAATCCTCAGGCCCTTCAACTCCTCGTTCATAGCGATCCGGATCCCTCAGATTTCCCGCAGGGCCGACAGAATCTCCTTTCGGGAGGCCATCAAAGCGGGCAACAAGCCGCCCAGCACACCCATGATGGCCGAAAAGGCGAGCCCCGTGGCGGCAGTGCGGAACCCGATGTGGAACTTGAATGCGATCTCGCTGAACGTCACGAAGTTCCCGATGCCGGTGGAGACTCCGTTCAGCGGAAGCACCATCAAAACCCCCAGCAGCCCACCGGCGAGCGACAACAGCACCGACTCGATCAGGAAGCTCGCCAGGACGCTGCGCCGCGAGAAGCCCAGGACCCGCAGCGTGCCGATCTCCCTGGCGCGCCGGGCCACCGCCGCGTACATCGTGTTCATGGCGGCGAAACTGCTCCCGATGGCCATGATGATGGCGACCACGGTGCCGATGTACTGGATGGGCGCCCCCGAGCTCGTCTGACCGTCGTAATACTCCCGCTCCGTGAGGGCGTTGGCGTTCAGCCGGCGATCGTTGTTCAGGTCCTCGATCAGGGCCGGAACGGCTGCCGCATCCGTCGCTTCCACCAGGGCGGAGCTGAGCGTGTCGCTCCGATTGTTGTCGGCGCTTAGGAGGTTCAGGTCGGTGAAGATCTCGCTGTTGGCAACTCCCTGACCGGCCTGCATGACCCCCACCACGTCCCAGTCCGCCCGCCCGAGGTGCAATTTGCGCCCTACCTCGGCGCCGGGGAATCGGCCGGGAATGGAAGAGCCCACGACCACCTCGCGCCTTCCGGGATCGAACCACCTTCCCTTGAGCAGCTTCAGGTCCTTGCGCATCGCTACACCAAGAGGCGTGAGGCCGCGCAAGGTGACGTTCATCCCGTCCGGGTTGTCCGGCCCGGCCAGGTTCACGATTGTGATCAGCTCGAGTGAGACCTTGGGTTCGCCTGACGGGTCGCGTGCGATGTTGGGGCGAGGACGCAGGTCCAGGTACATCGTCCGAGTGAAGTTGCTGACCAGCTCGGAATCGGATCCCTTTCGCAACACCAGGACGTGAAGAGGGTCCCCCGTGGCGGCGAAACGCCTGGCGCAACCCGTCGACCAGCGCAAAGACCGCCAGCAGCACCGCCACCGTCAGTGCGATGCCGAGCGCCGTCATCAGCGTGGTGGTCTTCCGCACCACCAGGTTCCGCAGATTGTAGGCCAGGGGTATCTTCATGCTGGGGCGCTTCAGCCAGTATGGCGGATGGATTCCATCACCGAGGTCCGGGCAGCGCCGAGCGCCGGAATGAATGAGCTGATGAGGCCAATCAGCATGGACATCCCCACCGCTGCCAGCGCCACCGAAGGCCCCAGCGAAAGATTCCTGATTTGCTGGAAAACCGCGGGCCCCATGCGAATCACGGCGCAGACCATAGTCGCCAGCGCGCAGCCCAACAGGCCTCCGGCCAGGGAGATCAGCAGCGCCTCTCCCAGGATGATGCCGAGGATGTCCCGGGGCGTGAAGCCGAGCGTCTTCAGAATGCCCACCTCCTTGGTGCGTTCGCGCACGCTCATGGCCATGGTGTTGGCCGAGACCAGCAGAACTGTAAAGGTGACCGCGGCGAAGACGCTGAAGAGGAACGCTTTCACATTCCCCAGAAAACTCAGGAAGCTCAGAGAGAATGCCTGCTCGCTTTCCGTCTTCGTCTGTGCAGTGGAGTTTCGGAACTTGTCGTCCACGGTTTTCGCGATCCCGGGCACGGCCTCGGCGCTGTCGGCCAGGATCACGAAGTTGCCGACCTGCGACTGCCTCCCGGACGGCAGGCTCTCCTCCAGGTACTTCTGATGGAAGTAGAGCACCTCGTTGTTTAGGGAAGCATCCCAGATGGCGCGCACGGTCAAATCGAGGTTGACCGGGAAGATGTCGCCCTTGAGCGTGATCCGGTCGCCGAGCTTCAGGTTGTGGCGTTCCGCCAGAGCCTTGCCGATTGCGCACGCGGTGCGTTCCGCCAAAAACGCTTTCTTCTGGTCTTCGGGAACCGTGATCTCGCCCCGGACGACAAAGAGCTTCTCCGGCTCCACGGCGAAGCGGGCGAAGAAGTTGGACGGATCCCGGCTATCCTTGTACACGCCGTTGAACCACTGTGAAATCATGACTTCCCTGACGCCGGGCACCTGTTTGATCTGGCTCATGTAGGAGACCGGCAACGGCACCGCCAGCGACACCCGGTTGCGGACGACCAGGCGTAGCGCTTGCTCCGGGGGAGACTCGGCCAGGTAGAAGGCCTTGTACACTGCCATGAGAACGCCCAACAAGCACAGCGAAGCCCCGATGCTGAGCACCGTCAGCAGAGTCCTCCTGCGGTTCCTCCAGGCGTTCTTTACAATCAAGGGAAGGTACAAGAACATCTTCTTCTATTCTAGATTCACTACCGGCCGCTAGGGACGGCGAAAATGGACGATGAATTCTGCATGCGGGAAGCCCTGGCGCTGGCGCGCGAGGCGGAACGTGCCGGCGAGGTGCCGGTCGGCGCGGTCCTCGTTCAGGGCGGCGAGATCGTTGGCCGTGGCTGCAACTCGCCGATTGCGCGGAACGATCCCACCGCCCATGCGGAAATCCTGGCGCTGCGGCAGGCCGCCGAAACGGCGCAGAACTACCGTCTGGAAGGGGCTGTGCTGTACGTGACGCTGGAACCTTGCGTCATGTGCGCCGGAGCGGCGGTCGCGGCGCGCATCGGGCGGCTCGTATTCGGGTCCAGGGATCTGCGCTTCGGAGGAGTCCGCAGCAAGTTCCGAATCGCCGACTCGGAACTCCTCAACCATCGGGTGGAAATCGTGGAGGGCGTTCTGGCCGCCGAATGCACGGAACTGATGCAGTCGTTCTTCGCCGCCAAGCGGTAGGGGGTGGCGAGGGCGATCGTCTTCTGTCGCCCGCGTCGGCTGGGCAGACCACACACAGCGACGGTCTGCCCCGCCGGGCACCGGGATACTTCCCATCAGGCGGTCTTCAGTAACGGCGGCCGAAAAGGCACCCGCTGGAAGACACCCAGTGGATTCAGTTTGGCCGTCTGCAGAGCCCACTCCCGTGGCATCTGGCGCGCTCCGTGAAAATACTCGGTCAGCGGGTACAGACCGTAGGGCTGCAACTCGCGGAACACCTTTCCCAGCTTCTGCTCCACCCGGTAGACGGCGTGGAAGAAGCTCCCCCGGTCCATGTTGAGCTTCCTCGTGCACAGCCTCCAGTCGGCGCCGAGTAGGAAATGATATTTGAAGACCCTGTACTCAAACTCGTCAAGCGCTTTTCGGCTCACCTGGCAGAAGTCGGCGATGTACTCCTCGTCCTTACGCCCCCATGTCCTGTGTGCTGTCTTTGCCCGAGATCACCTCCAGGGAGGCTTGGCTCATGTGCTTCTCCTTGCTGGCACAGTGCCGGAACCGCGCGTAGCAGGCGCGGAATACCGCTCGCAGAACACAATTGCAGGGGCTCGTCGTCCCCCTCAGGTTGGATTTCAGCCCCAGGCCGTGGCAGTCGGAGCAGCACTGCATCGCCAGAGCGATTGTGTCGGATCTGGTCCACTCCATCTCTTTCTCGTTCTCTCCCTTCGGCGCCTTCCGCTCTCTTGCGGAATCGCCGCATGTTCCGTTCTCAACTCTAGGGGGAACGCAAGAATTGTCAATAATTTGGCTAGTACGTTAATTTGAAAATAAATGAAATAATAAAAATAAATTTAACTATTGTATTGTCAATAGTTTAATTTGATATAATATGAATTATAATTGAGACAAAAGTACCAAAAAATGCTATTATTTCATAGGAGATTTGTCCTATTTCAGGCAGAAATAGGCCGTACGTATAGGACCCATGGACTTCAAGGAGCTCCAGATCAGGCTGATCGCCGTGCTCAAGTCCCGTCTCAGGAACGGAGAGCTGAGCGAACGCCGTATGGCACACCTGACCGGAATTTCACAACCGCATATACATAATGTGCTCAAGGGCGTAAGAATTCTCTCCCCGCGTGCCGCCGATCGGATCCTGCGCTCCTTTCAGATGACGCTACTGGACCTTCTGCGGCCCGAAGACTCGCCTGCCGGTCACCGCACGCGCTGTAGCGCTTCCGACCGCTTCGCCGAAGTCCCGGTTCTGGATGCCTGGCTGGGGCCGGGGCTTCCTCTTCCGCGGGAATCGGCCAGCCTGGAGTCACATCCCTTTCCCGGACCGTTCATCGCCTCGCTCGAACACCCCTTGGTGGTCCGACTGGCGCCGGATGCGCTCATGGGAGGGCTATTCCGGGAGAGTGACCTGGCATTGCTCGACCACTCACCGTTCCAAGCGGCTCCTCATCGAACCGGGCGGGCTGTACGTCGTGAGTCGCGAGGGCGAGGGGCTGGTGCGGAGACTGCGGTGGGCGGGCCCGCGGGACCTCCTCCTGGTGGCGGCTTCCGCCGATGGGAGGGAGCATATCGAGCTTCTGTCTTTGGACGGCTCGCACCCGCTCGACGTGGTCAAAGCCAAGGTGGTCTGGATCGGCCGCTACCTGGAGGGTGCCGGATAGCTTCCTGCCCGGTCAATCCAGAGGATCGGCGGTCGGGCATTCCAGCCAGCCCTGCGAGGGCAGCGAATCGACCGGAAGGCCTTCGTGCCACAGCGAAACTTGCAGCTTCAGCAGCTCGCCCGCGTGGACACTTGCGGATTCGAGCGGGAAGCGCACTTCCAGGCTCTTGCGGTATGCAGCCGCCGTCCCGTCGCAGGCGCCCTCGACGACCTCGGCGCGGCCCTGCTCCAGCCTGATCCACAGCGCGGCCGTACCGGCGATGATGCGCACCTGCATGCCGGGCAAGGAACTTTCCACGCCGGCTTCAAAGTCGAGCCGCAGATAGAAGTTCGAGCCATCACACCCGTAGTAGAGTTCCTGGATGAGCGACGTACCGCCGTGCATCGCGCCGGAGCGGCTGTCCATGCGAACCACGCCCGCCCCCAGCCACTCGAAAAAGGAAGTCACCTCTCCATCGAGCGTGGGCCGGATCGGAGCGCTCGGGGCATCGTGATATTCCGTGGCCGCCAACCTGAGGATGGGGCGCGAAAGCTCCTCGGGCGGAACCAGCGAGAGCGAGCGGTAGACATTGGCCAGATGATCGCGGAAAAGCTTGTCGAACTCCGGGCGGTTGTCGGAGCTGTGCTCGGGACCGTACCACCAGCACCAGTCGCTGCCCTCGGCGATCAGCAATTCCTCGAGCGCCAGACGCCGCCTCTCCTCGGAGATCGCCGCGCCCTCGGGCGACGCCAGGACGCGGTCGTAGGTCTGCCGGGCGCGCAGCAGACACTCCCAGGCTTGATTATCTTCCGCGGCGCCGATCCAGATGTCGAAGTTGGCGTTGATCCAGGAACCCGGGAAGATGTGCCCGATCGGCTCGGAGTCCAGGCGCTCCAGTGCCTCGCTCACCGTAAGCGCCGCAATGCGGGAGTCGTTCGAGATCAGACGGTAGAGCTCCCGCAGGAACGGGCGGCCGTTTTGATCGTAGTACTCCCAGGCGTTCTCTCCGTCGAGGATGATCGGGACCAGCGCGTCCCGCCCCTCCGCCAGCATGCCCCGGCAGTTTTCGTGAACCCGGTGCAGCAGGTCGGCGGCGGCCTCCGCGGGGCCCATCCGCGAGTAGACGAACCCCACCAGGTCGCTCAGAAAATGGTCGCGGAACACCATGCGGATCTCGCGCCCGTCGCGCCGCCAGACGTAAGGCCGGTAGCTTTCCGAAACGCCGATTGCGCGCCCCAAAGTGCGCGCCAGCACGCCATTGTCCGTGGCCGTCCAACGAAATCCCACATCCGCCGCCAGTGCCAGGACCTCGTCGGAGACCGAACCCTCCGAGGGCCACAGCCCGGCGGGAGCCCGGCCGAACTTTTCGCGAATGTAGTCGCGCGCCCGCTCCAGTTGGAGTCGCGCATCCTGCGGGTGACGATAGCGGCTGGGAAGCTGCACGTGCGGGTGCGCGTCGCTGGCGATGTCGGAATCGCAAAGCAGGGGCAGGATCGGGTGATAGTACGGCGTGGTGGAGATTTCGATCTGCCCGCGCCCGGCAAGTTCCTGGTACACGGGCAGCACGGTCGCCAGGAACTCGGTCTGCTTGCGGCCGAGCAGCGCCTGATCCTCCAACGTGTAGTCGCGCCCCTTGCGCGCCAGGTCGCGCACGTCCGGATCGTCGCGCAGGCTGTCTTCGTCGAACCACGCCAGTTGCGAGAGGACTTGAAGGTCGCGGTAGGCTGGCGCCGCGAAGATCAGCCGCGCGCGCTTGATGTTCTTTTCCGCCGCGTGCCATGCCTCGAACAACTCGCCGTATCGCGGGTAGCGATAAATCATGCGCGAAGGATTGGCCTGGAAGAAGTACCGTAGGATGAAATGCCGTTCCTCGTCGGTAAGCTCTTCGGCGGGCTTGAGCGCGCAACGCAAAAACGGATCCGAGGCCTCGCCCGAGGCGTACTCTTCCACCTGCGCCATCATCGACGGCACTACATTGAACGTCTGATGGACGAGCGGAAACTCCTCCAGGATGCGAACCATGCCCCGGTAGTCCTTGAGCGCATGCAGCCGGGTCCAGGGAAGCTTGTACTCGCCGGACAGCAGATCCTTGTAGAAGGGCTGGTGCATGTGCCAGAGAAAGCAGAGGTAGATCTTTGCCATCGAACTTACCGGGGAGCAGCCACACTCTGGTAGGGCGTCACGTCCGGCGTGGTTTGGAAGGAAGCCGAGAGGGGCAGTGCCGCCGCGTCGAAGTGCGTCATGGGGTGCAGGCCCAGAACCAACTCCATCGTGCGCAACACCGAGAGGGTGTTATACAGGGTGCTGTCCACGGACCGGCGCCTGACATAAGGAGAAATCGCGAACGCCGGGGAGCGCCGCCCGTCCACGCGATCCTTGCCTCCAAGCCCTCCCGCTTCGACCACAAAAATCGCCGTCCTGGGCCAGAAGCGGCTCCGCGAAACGCCTTCCACGATCATCCCAAGTGCGCGATCTACGTCGCCCACGGAGTTCCCGTCCAAGCACGCCGTGAGCAGCCGCGGCATGCTCTGCCCGGGCGCCTCGTAGCCCGCCAGATCCTTCAGCAACACCTGCGCGCGCGCCACCGGCCCAGAGGCCGAGCCGGCGCCGGAATCACCGGCGGCAGTGTAACGGGTGAGGCTCGCCTCCTTGGGGAAACACCCGTAGTTCCGCACGGAGATGCCGGCCTGGATCGCGTTGGTCCAAAGATAGCCGGCGGGCGGGACAGCCGCGGGTTCGCTGCCGTCGAAGCCGGTGTAGTCCCGGCGGCGGGCCGCGATCTCGCCCCAGAGCTTCTGGACGTAGTCGGGAGCGATGGCGGCAGTGGCCCAGTAGATGCCCTCTTCAAAACTGTCGCCGTTTCTGTAGAAGTTGTCGAGAAGTACGAATTCGCGGGCCAGCTTGCGGGAGTTGGGGGTAGCGGCTTCGTCGTATGCCAGGCCGCGCGTGATGATGTACACCACGTTCTGGATCGGCGAGGCCGCGCCGGGACGCCCCGGGATCGGGTTGCCGGCGCCCGTCTCCACGCCGTCGAGCACGCTGTCGCGATAGGGAGAGTTCTCGAAGACCGTGCGCGTGTAGCTCTCGAGTCCCGCTGGCGTAAAAGACTCGATGAACGAGACCGTACCCGTCATGGGCGACCCCTCGCCTTTCCCGTTCACAACCGCCACACGGCCACCCGCAAGCGGGCGGACCGCCGTCGGATACGCGCCCACCGGCAGCAGGCCGGCGACCCGCGCTTGTGCCCGGGCGACATCCACCACGGCGACCGCGTTGGCGTCCGAGCAGGCGGCATACAAACGGCCCGCGGCGCTGTCGATGCCCAGCGCGCTGGGCGTCATGCCTAAGGGCTGCCGCTGTGTCATGGCCAGGTTGATCGCCTCGATAGGCTTTACATCATTGGCTTCGGTCACGCCCAGCGAGTAGACGCTATTGGTATTGGCGGTAGCGACGAACATTCGCGCGACATAAGGGCTGGGATCCTCTTCGGCGACGGTCTGGGGCTTGCCCGCCAGCCACACCATGTCCGTGGGATGCGGCGCCAGCCGCAGGCGCGTCATGACTTCCCCGCCCTCGGTCCCGTGCCGCAGCACCGCCCCGTCGGCCCAACTCGAGACGAAAAAGGACTTGCCGTCGGGATGAAACAGAATGCGATACGGGCGGCGGCCGGTCTTAAAGCGTTCAATCACTCGGCCCGACTGCGGATTGATCACCACGATCGAATCGCGGTACAGATCCGCCGCATAGATCAGGCGGCCGTCCGGCGACAGCGCCACGTCGCCGATGAAGTCACGCGCGGTGCGCTGGGCGGCCTCGACCACGACGAACGTGCGGGCAGGCTGCAAGCGCCCCTCCGCGAACGTGAATTCCAGCACCGCCGCTTGCGCGCCGCCCCCAACGTATACGCGGTCGCCCTTCGGGTTGAAAGTCAGGCCCAGCCAGGCATCCGGAACCGGCGTGCGCCCGATCTCCCTGGCTTGCGCAACCTCCAACACGCTGATCGATGGCGGGGCGTAGCCGGCATTGAGGACCAGCAGATACTTGCCATCGGGCGACACAGCGCTCGCCATGGGGAAGGCGCCCAGCGGGACCTGGCGGCCCGCCGGCCGCAAGATCCAGGCCGTGTCGAGCAGGACGCCGCCGTCGGGAAGCGGACCCACCTGTAGCCGCGCCGCCGGTTGCGGCAAGAGCAGCGCGGCAAACCCAACCGCGGCAAGTCCCAGCCGCAACATCCTCATTCGAAGTACCTCTGGGCGATCGGGAAGCGCCGCCCGATTCCAAAAGCCTTGGTGGTCACCTTGAGGCCCGGAGCCGCCTGCTGGCGCTTGTACTCGTTGCGGTCCACCTTGTTGACGATCTCGCGGACCAACTTGATCGGCAGGCCGCTGGCGTCCGCAATTTCACCCGGCGTGAGGTTGTCCTCCACGCAGCCGCGCAGAATCACGTCGAGCACAGCATAATCCGGGAGCGAGTCGCTGTCCTTCTGGTTGGCCCGGAGCTCCGCCGAGGGCGGTTTGGTGAATACCGCCTCGGGAATGGCCCCCGGATGCCGCCGATTAGCGATGCGGGACAGCTCGTAGACCAGGGTCTTGGGAACGTCGCTGATAACCGCGAGGCCGCCGATCATATCTCCGTACAGCGTGCAATAGCCCACGGCGATCTCGCTCTTATTCCCGGTTGTCAGCACCAGGGCGCCCCACTTGTTGGACAGCGCCATCAGCGTCACGCCCCGCAGCCGCGCCTGGAGGTTCTCTTCGGTCACGTCCTGGGAAGCTCCATTGAAGAGCGGGCCCAGGACTTGCAGGTATTTTTCGTAGACCTCCGTGATGGAGACCACCTCGAAGCGCAGACCCAGGTTGGCCGCCAGCGCCCGCGCGTCCACCAGACTGCCTTCCGACGAGTATGGCCCGGGCATGCCCACTCCCACCACGTTCTCCCTGCCCACCGCGTCCGCGGCGATGACGGCGGTCAGCGAGGAGTCGATGCCGCCGCTCAACCCGAGCAGCACCCTCCGGAAGCCGCACTTGCGGATGTAGTCGCGGGTGCCCAGCACCAGCGCTTCATAGACCGCTTCGCCCTCGTCGGCAAAGTCCTCCCGCAAATCCCCCGCGCCGGTCTCGGTGTCCACCAAAACCAGGTCCTCGCGGAATGAGGGCCCCGAGGCGATCACCCTTCCATCCGCGCCGATCGCGAAACTGCTTCCGTCAAAAACGAGCTGGTCGTTCCCGCCGACCTGATTAACGTACACCACGGGAGCCGAGTGCCTTCGAGCGGAGGCGGTGAAAATCTCGCGCCGCAGGGCGCGCTTGCCCATGTGATAAGGCGACGCATTGATGCTGATCAGCAACTCCGCCCCCTGCGCGGCAAGCTCCTCCACCGGATCGCGCCGGTACAGGCGGCGCTCCCAGTATTGCTGGTCGTTCCAGGCATCCTCGCAGATGGTCAGCGCGACCGTCTGACCCTGGATGGTGCACAGAGACTGCTGCTCGGCGGGCAGGAAGTAGCGGGTTTCGTCGAACACATCGTAGGTTGGCAGCAGCATCTTGCTCTGCCGGAAAACGACCTTGCCGCGCTCGATGACCGCCGCGCTGTTGGTAACGGTCTTGCCGGTCTGGGCGGCCGTGCGCCCGACGTAGCCGCAGATCAGGCTGGCGTCCAGATCCGCGGTTTCGCGGGCCAGCCGCTGTAATTGCTCTTCCGTGCGATCGACGAAACTGGGCTTCTCCACCAAGTCGCGCGGAGGATAGCCCGTCAGGCTGAGTTCGGGGAACACCACCAAACCGGCGCCGGCGGCCGAGGCGCGGCGCGCCACGTCCACAAGCATATCCGCGTTGCCGGCGAGGTCGCCGACGGTGGGGTTCACTTGTCCTAGTCCTATTCGCATCGAAGACTAATATTGTACGGTGGCGAGAGCCCCCATCGGGGCCGTCAACGCAGCGCGAGCATCCGCTCCATCGGGATCAGGGCGCGTCGCATGATCTCCGGGGAGATCTCGACGGTGGGCTGCAAGTCCCGCAGACAGTCGCGCAGTTTCTCGAGCGTGTTCATCTTCATGAAGGGGCACTCGCTGCAATTGCAGTTCTCGTTCGGGACAAAGTAGAAACGCTTCTCCGGGGCACGCTTGTGGAGGGAGTGCGAGACGCCGCTCTCGGTCATGACGATGAACTCGGCGCCCTCCGTCCGCACGCAATAGTCGATGATCGCCGAGGTGGACCCTACGAAATCCGCCAGCGCCAGCACGTCTTCCGGGCACTCGGGGTGAGCGGCAATCTTAGCCTCGGGGTGCTCGCTGCGGGCGTCCAAGAAGGCGGCGGGCCAGGAACGTAGCATGCACTATGCAGGTGCCTTGCCAAATCTTGAGGTTCTCGCGACCCGTCTGCTTCTTAACGTAGTTCCCCAGGTTGCGGTCCGGAAGGAACAGCACGGTCTGCTCCGGCGGAATGGAGTTGACCACATCGACCGCGTTCCGCGACGTGCACAGGATGTCGCTCTCGGCCTTAACATCGACCGAGGTGTTGATGTAGCTCACGATGGCGTGGTCGGGGTGCTTCCGCCGGTAGGCGCGAACCTGGTCGCCGGTGCAGCTATCCACCAGGCTGCAGCCGGCCCCCCGGTCCGGGACCACCACGATCCTGTCCGGATTCAGCACCTTGGCCGTCTCCGCCATGAACCAAACGCCGCAAAACGCAATCACGTCGCCCTGGAAATCGCGTGCCTTGCGGGACAACTCCAGGCTGTCGCCAATCGAGTCCGCCAGTTCCTGGATCTCGGATTCCTGGTAGTGGTGAGCCAGCAGAATGGCGCGGCGCGCCTCCTTGAGGTCCAGGATCTCTTCAACCACAGTGCGCGTCGCCAGCATATAGGGGAACCACCCCTATTTTAACAGTGCAGTAGGGCCGGCGGTTCCGCCTGCCCGCGTTTCAGAATGGCTGACCGCCGGGCGGTTGCCGCTGGGGGCCTCCGCGTTGCGGATTCGGGCCGGGACCCTGAGGCGGCGCCCCGCCTTCCTGAAGAGCCTGCTCAATTTGCCGCAGGTGGTCGATCAACTGCTGGCGCTCGGCTGGACTCAGATCCCCCGCCTGGCTAAGACGCTTGTCGAGTTGCCGGAGCCGCTGTTGGATCTGCGCACGCTGGGCCGGCGCCATGGCGCCGCGCTGGCGGAGCCGTTGTTGAGCGCCGGGTGCGAGCGCCCCCCGGCCCTGGGGACCCTGCGGCCGTTGCCGGCCTCGCCTGCGCTGCAGTTCCTGCCATTGCTGTGGATTCAACACCGCGCGAAGTCTCAGGCTCATCAGCGAAACCGAACGCATCAGGTCGCCGCGAGCCACCACCAGTTTCTCGACCGCCTCTTTGGCTCTGGCATCATTGATCTGGTCCTCATTTAGGAAATCCATGAAGCCGGCTTCCGCCTTCTGAACCCCCGCGCGCTGCTCAATCATCCGGTCGCGGAACTCCCGAACCGTTCCGCGAATCTGCTTCTGCTGTTCCGGCGTAAGGTTCAGGTTCTGGGCGATGGGGCTGTCCCACCACGCGAAATCATCGAGCGCCTGCCCAAAGCAGAGCGCGGCGGCGAGTGCGAAAAGGAATGTCAGTCGTTTCATTGCTCCTCCTCGAATAAGGCGTGCATCGGCTCCGCGGCCACCGGCTCGCTGCTCCTGGCCAGCGAGTAAACCTCCGCGAAAAACTCCGCATCGGACAAGGGGCCGCTCACCTTGGGCGCCGGAGCAGGCCGGTACAACAAAACCGCCAGCAGGAGAACCGCGGCGATGGCCACCGCCGATCCATAGGGAATCCAACGGTAATTCCCTCCGGGAGTTTCTAATGATCGCCGGATCGCCAGCCGCTGGCGAGTCATCAATTCCTCGGAGACGGAGGGCGGCGCCAGTACTTGTTCTCGTGCGCTAACGAGGGCACTCATCCGCCCGGCGCAATGCTCGCACTCATCCAAGTGTCCGTCTACCGGCCCGAGGCCGTATAGCCTCTCGATGAGTTCGTGATCGTCCCAATGTCTGCTTCCCATCTCTCTACCTCGCCTCGCCGGCCGCCTGGGCCGTCGACAAATACAAATCCCGCAGTTCATTCCGCAGCTTGACCAGCGCCCTGGCCAGGTGCGACTTCACCGTCCCAACATCGAGCCGCAGGAGCTCCGCGATCTCCTCCAGGCTCCGATCCTCGTAGTGCTTCAGAACGAAGATCGAACGCTGGCGCGGCGACAATCCACCCAGGGCGGCCGCCAGCCGCACAGTGATCTCCCTGGCAAATACCAGGTCTGCCGCGCTCGGCCCGCGGTCGCGAGCTAAGGCCAGGATGGCCTGCTCGTCGTCCGGAGCGGGCCGCTGGCGCCAGAAGCGCCACCGCCGCGACCTCAGGCGATCCAGGCAAGCGTTGACGGCCACCCGCGTTAGCCAACGCGCGGGGTCGGCGACCTCGGTGGTGCCGGAGCTCACCAGCGCCACATACGCCTTCAGAAAAACTTCCTGCGTGACCGTATCCGCCTCATCCCGCTCGCCCAAAAGCCGGAAGCAAAGCAGAAACACGCGCCTCTGCTCGGCTTGAACCCAAGCGTCGAAGTCCCGTGGATGCGCGACCGCTTCGGCTGCCGCTTCGCGGGGGCGGACCATCACGCCTATCATACCTATCATCAGTGACGAGTACCGCGAAAGCGGGGTTTACGGCCGGCGGCATGATTCTGCTAGACTTTTCTGGTCATGACGAACCTGATCCTGTTGGCCGTCGGCCTGGCGGCGGGCGTATTCGGAGGCATGTTCGGCCTCGGAGGAGGCCTCATCATCGTTCCCGCCCTGGTAATCCTCTTGAATTTGAAGGAGACGCAGGCAATCGCCACCAGCCTGGCCGCTCTCGTTCCCCCGGTGGGCCTCCTGGGCGCGCTAGAGTACTACCGGGCAGGCGCCATCAACGTGCGCTACGCGGCGCTGGTGGCTCTGGGACTCTTCGTGGGAGCTTACTTCGGCGCCAGAATCAATACCTCGCTGCCGCCGGATGTGGTCCGCCGCCTCTACGGCGCCTTCCTCCTGGTCATGGCCGCCCGCATGTTGTTCGCCGGCAGGTAGCGCACGCGCGTCTGGGCGGCGCAACGTGGCGCGGGCTTCCAGCCGGCCGTGTCGGCATTCGTGCCGACATGTTTTTGGACCGCGTCTTGCATTCGAATTCTGCAATTACCTCAGCAGTCTCCGAGGTCCCCCTCCGCCAGGCATCACGATCGGCTGTTTCACCGGCTCCGGCTCGGAAAGCCACCGCTCCGGCTCCGGCTGCCCCTCATAGGGCAGCTCCCTCTCGGTCCACTGTGACAGCGGAATGTTCCGGAAGCACACCCGCTCCTGCTGTACCAGACTCTTCCGCCTGTCCAAAGGCGGGCCAATCTCCCGGAGGTAGTGCCGTTCCTCTACCCGGACGTCCGCCAGGAAGTCGTCCAGAGCCTGCCGGCGCGCCTCGGCCTGCGTGGCGCGCACTCGATCCTCCATCGCCTTCTGCTGGTGAATCAACTGCGACCGCGCTTCGGCCAGCGTCTCGCGTTCCCGAGCCAGCATCGCCTCGTTGTGTGCCTGACCCACGATGTACACCAAGATCCCAGAGCCCAGCGCCACCACAAAAGGCAAGGCAATCCACAACACTTCGTTCATCACAAGTCCCTATCGAACCATCGGGCGAATAGCGCTACCGAAAGCGCCCCTAGGTAGAAAAGGGCCGCCGACTAGGGGAATTGACTTACCCTTGTCGTTGCCGCCTCGCCGGTGTACCTTGATAGGTGTGAGCCATCTCGAAGCCATCGTCGAGGACCTGAAGTCGCTGCCGCCCGGCCAGCTCGAACTAGCCGCCAACTTCATCCATCGGCTGAAGCGGACCAGCCAGGAGGACCGGGATGCCATATTGGCGCGTACGTTTGGCTGTCTGTCCCCGGAGGAGGCCGACGAACTGGATAGGGTGATCGAGGAAGGCTGCGAAACAATCAATGAACGCGACTGGTAGTGTCCTGGTAGACACGAATGTCGTGGTTGCGTATTTTCGCGGTGAGAAAGCCCTGGCCCCGAGGTTCCTCGAGGCTGCCACGTTGTATCTTCCTTGGGTTGTACTCGGAGAGCTCCACTACGGTGCATCGAGAAGCCAGCGGCGAGAGGCACAGATTGAGAGAATACGCGATTTCCTTCGGACTGCTGTCCTCCTACTTCCCGACCAGGCCACTGCCGAGCACTACGGACAACTGAAGGCGGAACTCGCTCAAGTTGGCAAACCCATCCCTGACAACGATCTGTGGATCGCCGCGCTCGCCCGCCAACACGACCTGCCGCTGGCCACCGGCATTTCTAACTTGTCCTTCAGCGCCGAAGAGACCGCCAGGATTCTGTACTCGCCTGGGGCCACTCCCGTGAATTGGTACTTCCCCCCTGCATCGCCCGTCGCTGTTGTCAGCGGCCACAACGCCTTCACGTTCGGAAGCGGCCACCGCGCCAGCACCACCAGAGCCTGGCTGACCGGGCGGTCGCGGTCCGTGACGGCTCCGGTCACGAAAGCGGGTTTGTCGTCCAGTACGATTTCCAGAGAATGCGACGGCGCGCTACCGTCCAGCTCGAAAGTCAGCCACGCCAAGTTGCCCCGCACCGGACTGCCGTTATAGCGCACCCCCTGGATGTAGTAGCCCCCCGGAACGCCCGGAGACGACGAGGTTCTGCTCCGTCAAATTCGCATTCTCGAGCCGAAAGAGGCCCTTCGCATCTACCAAAACGGGACCATCGTCCACCATTGGTACCTCAACAGTGGCCTTCACGTAGGCCGTCATCTTGTCGAAGGATGGCTTGGCCGCCCCCTCGGCGGCGATCACCTTCCCTACGACATCGACTCCCCGCGCCAGCGGCACAAACAGCTCCAGGTTCTTGTCTACGATCTGGAAGGTGGCCACCGCCCGCAAGCGGCTCTTTGGCGGAAACGACGGTCCGGTGAGTGAAAGGTCCAGCCGGTAAGCCCCTGGCGCGAACCCGCGAATGAGAATATCCTTGCCACAAGTGACGTCCGCCGAGCTATTCTGCCCATTTGGCGGGACACGCGTAATCAGCATGAGCACCTTATCTTGGTCGCTGCAACCGGCCGCCGAATGGGACACGTGGACGCGATAGAAGGGGACTCTCCGCACCTTCAAGGTCCCCACATCCATGATCGCGTTGGAGCCAACGCTGACTGGGAACGCCAGCTCCTGGTCATGCCCACCATCCCAATACGACTGTTCGAAGTCCAGATCGACCGCGTCCACATCGTTCGTGGTGAACTTCTCCAGAATGCGCCCACCCGTCGAATTTATGGCGGGCAATAGTTCAACGAGGTAGTCCCCTGGCGGCACTGCAGCCACAAAACGCCCCTTGTCATCAGTAAGAGCGAGTGCACCGTACCCCGGAAGCCGCCGGCCCCGCGAATAGCGATCCGTAGAGACGGTTACCCTGAATTTCTCCAGTGGTTTATCAGCCTCTTCATCCAACAAGGATCCCCTGATCTGAGCCGGCCGGGCATAACTCAACCGGGCCTCGGCAACGGGATGTTCCTTCGAAATCGTTACGTTTGCCGCGTTGCTCATGCTCCCCCGGGCCGCGTTGACGTACCCGGCCTTCGTGGCCAGCACATAGTACTCGCCAAGCTGGCCCGGCGCAAAGCCAAAACTGCCATCAGGGCCCGTCTTTGTCTTTCCAAGCGCCCGGTCAGGAGTGAATATCATCGGTTGCCCCGCGCTGGGCATCTTCCAGTACGAGACCTCGGCATCGCTGATCGGCTGCAGGACTCCGGCTTCGACCAGCACACCGCGGATCTCCAGTTCGACCGGGTCCTTCTTCTCGTTCCCTGGCTGCTGGGCACTGCAAACCAAAGCCGCCTGGAGCAACAACAGTAGAGCAGTAACCTTCATGGGTCCCTCTCACGCTCCGTCACTCTGGTAGCATAGGCGCAGCCGAGCCGTGCCCGGTTACCCGCAAAGTCCCAAATTGACGGCCATTCGCAACCAGTTCACAACTCCGCCTCCGGGGATGTTCTCGTCCACCAGGATCTTCATCTATCGGAGATCGGCAGCCGGAATCGGTGTGACCTGCTCTTCGGCAAGCGTGGCCGCGTAGTCGAGGCAGGCTCTAAAGTCCTCGCGCGAGAGAGAGGGGTACTCTGCAATGAGATCGTCCACGGTGTCGCCATTCGCCAGCGTTCGGACAATCTGGTGGACCGGAATGCGAATGCCCTTGACGCACGCTTGACCGTGGCAGATCCCCGGATCAATCGAAATTCGTTCCAGCAGCATTTCCGAATCCCCTACGTTCAGTCTTACAGCGCCCGCTGCGAACCGTCGACCTTCTGGCCACTTACCATCGAACTTAGGTAAGCCACGCGGAAGCCCGTGTCGCGGAAGGTGACAATGCCAGCGATGGCCCGGCCCAGCGCGGCGAGGTGCATCCCCATCCCGAACTTCCACTGTTCCAGAGCGCCATAGTGCTTGCCCACCCAGAGCGCGGCGCACAAAGCCCGGTCGGCGGCGAGCAGTCCGCGAGCGTCGGCGCCGAGTTCCGGCGCGGCGGCGGGATGCACCACAACACGCACACGCGGCAGAAGCAGAATCTTCTTCGAAGCCCGCCGGATCTGCGTGCAGATCTCCAGATCCCACCAGTGCTGCCCGTAGCGTTCGTCGAGGAAGCGCATGCCTTTCATGAAACCGCTGCGGACCAGAAGAATCGGGGGCTTGATGAAGTCCACTTCCAGCGATTCCGCCTCCGTCTCCGGCATGTTCCACGCACGGAAATCACCTTCCCGGCAAGCCTGGTAGAGTTCGGCGGGCAAGGGCAAGGGATGGATGCGCGTGACGATCTCGCCGGCCGGCGTGACCATCAGAGGACCGGCGGCAATCGCGTCGGGCGCCTGGTCCAGATCCCGCCACCAGCTCGGAGATGGTGTTTGGCGCAACCTCCACGCTGGGCTCCAGGAAAAGGAAGAACTCGCCGCTGGCGGTGCGCATGCCGATGTTGAGAGCCTTCACCACGCCGAAGTTTCGCGGCAGCCGGTGCATGCGAATGCTCGGAAACTCCGCGTCCATGCGGGCGCACTCGTCCATCGAACCGCTGTCGACGACGATGATCTCCATCGATTCGCGGCTGGCCGGATGCCTCGAGTCTCCGTCAGGCAGCGCCGAACCGCGGCCGCGTTGTTCAGGGAGACCAGCAGGACAGACACTCTCGGCGCGGCCTGCTCGTTTTGGTTTTCAGCCATGGGAAGAGAAATGATACCGCAACCGGCTGGGCGGAATCACACCCGCGCGATGTATTGTGGAACAAGAGCATGCGCGGATACGTGAAGGCCGGCCTGATTCTGCTCCTGCTCCGTGCAAGTTGCCCCTGCGCGGAGGTTGCAGGGAGTGCGAATCGAGAACCTCGCCGGAAGCGTCACCGTGCGGCCGACGCCCCGCCAAGAGGCCGCCTATCGTGTTTCCACTCCCTCCGGCCAGAAAAGCGCCTGCCGTTCCGAGATCGACGAAAAATCCGCGACCCTGCTGGTGCGCTGCCTGGCGGGCGGACCTCCCGTCGAGATCGAGGTCGACCTGCCGGTTGGCATGCCCTTCGCGGCGGTCACCGGCACTGGATCCATATCCTTCACGGGGCTCTCCCGGTTGGTCAACCTGTCCACCGACACCGGCGACGTGCGGATCGGCGTGCCCTGGTCCATGATGCGCCTGAACGGCTTCTCCCTGGTGAAACCGAAGAGCGTGTCCGCCGCACGGGGCATCGTCGTTCGCCGCTTGGATCAGCCGAATCAATGGCTGGTCGCCGCGGGTAAGGGCCCATCCGCGGAAGAGGCGCTCTTAGGTTCGTTCTACGGCGAGATTCTCTTCAGGGGCGGTTCCCCGGGCCGTTTGGAGCTCACCGAAATCGCCGTGCCGGAGTACTCCTGGATCAAGCCGCCCTCGGATGCCGTGACCGTGATCGAGACTTGGCGGAGACAATTGGAGCAGGACCGCCGCTCGAAGCCCAACGCCCCGAAGACGCGCTCCGAACCGCAGGCGCGCGTCTCCGGCGCCGGCGTGCCGGTGTTTTCAACGGATGTGCGCATGGTGAATCTGTCGGTGGCGGTCACCGGGCCGCTGGCGCAGCCGGTTACAGGTTTGAAGCCCGACGAGTTCGAGGTCCTGGAAGGCGGCGTCCCCCAGAATCCGGCTTCCGTCAAGTCCGAGGAAGTCCCGTTCAACCTGGCGTTGCTGCTGGATTTGAGCGGCAGCACCCGGGACCACCGCGAAGCCATGAAGCAGGTGGCGCGCAGATTCGCCGGAATCGCCCGCCCGCAGGACCGGCTGGCTGTCTACGCTTTGGCGAACGGTTTCTTCTATGTGATTTCACGGCTCACCACGGACCGTGAAGACGTGTTGGAGAAGATCGCCGCCATCCCCATGGTAGAAGGCCAGACTCCGCTCTACGACTGCATGGTTCTCTCCGTGGCGGAGGAGATGCTGGGAAGGCCTGAGGAGCGCAACGCGCTCATCGTGATCACCGACGGTGTGGACACCTCGCTCGAAGAGACCCGGTCGCCCGGCCGTTCCTTGGTCAAGATTCCCGCGCTGCGCACCGCCGCCTCTGAAATGCCTGTGCTGATCTACCCGGTGCTGGTGGGCCTCGACAAGTTGTCGCGCTTCGCGGAACCCGCCCGCCGCAACTTGACCCAAGTGGCGGAGGCGTCCGGGGGACGCGTGTTCGGGTCGGTATCGATCAAGGACGTCGAGCCGGTCTACGCCCAGGTAGCCGAGGAACTGCGCGCCGTCTACACGGTGGCCTACTACCCGAAGAATCAGAACTTCGACGGCAAGTGGAGGCGTGTCGAGGTCCGCGCGAAGCGCCCCGGGGCCAAAGTCCGCGCCAGGCCCGGCTACTACGCCCGCTGAACATTCTGTGTTCTGAGTTCTGAGTTCTGAGTTCCTCCTGCCACTACTTCTTCACTGCCAGCACCGTGCCCGCTGGATCCAGAACCACCGCCAGCGGCGCTTGCTTCAACGGCACCGTGATGGGCACGGGCTCACTATCCGTTCGCACCCAGTAAGTGGCCGGCTTCGCGCCGCGCACCTGCACTTCCACCGGCACGAATGCGCTGAAACTGTCGTCCACCCCGGACTGCTGGACCGAGATGTTGAGCTTCAGGGCCGGCGCCTTGCCGTGCAATGCGGTATTCAGCTTCAACGACGGGATGCCCGTCGCGTAAACCCAGTTCTCGAAAAACGTCTCCAGTTTGGGATCGGCCGAGCCGGGCGGTGAGAACTTCTCGGCCAGAGCGCGAAACTCCTCCGTGCTCAGCGTCGACTGGCGGTAGCGCTTCAGCAGTTCCCCGAGCATCGCCAGGAACCGCCGATCGCCCAGCCTCCCGCGAAGCATATGGATCACCCAGGAGCCCTTTTCGTACGTAATCGTCCGCCAGGCGTCCGGAGCCAGGGAAGAGGCCAGGCGCACACCCCAGATGATGGGGCCCATCGATTCGAGGGTCCTTCCCTCGGCAGCTTGCGCCAGCAACCGCTTCCGGTATTCGGCCAGCACGGCCTCCAGCGCTTTGGGTCCCTTGCGCTTCTCCAAATACAGGAGCGCCGAGTAGTTGGCCAAGGCCTCCATCAGCCAGGTATCCCGGTCGCTGGCCGGGGCCACCACGTTGCCCCACCACTGGTGGGCCACCTCGTGCGCCAGCAGGATATCGGAGTAGAACGTCTCTTGGAGATCTCCTTTGGAGAAAGCCGGACGTGCCTCCGGGCGCAAGTAGGAAACCGTGGACAGATAGACTAGACCGGGGAAACCCTGGCCGAAGGTGCCTGGAATCGGTGAAACAGTCAAAGTCTTGACGGGAGCCGGGCCAAAGCTGGCGGCCATGAACTCAAAGGCGCCATCCACCTCGGCGGCAAGTTCTTTCAGCCGGACGGGCGGGCTGGGCGGTGCGAGAGTGGTCCGCTGGACGATCAGCGGAACGCCAGTCCTGTTCCTGGCGAGCGGATCCCAACCCGGTGGCGCCACCGTGACGGAGAGCTCCGATCTCGGTTGCAGCCCCGGCTCAACTTGCTTGTTGGCATACACTTCAATCCGGTAGGGGTCGCGAGGCAGACTGACCCGCTCATAATCGCCGAGATTGAAGCCCAGGAAACGGACCGGCGTCGGAAGCTTGCGGCGGACGATGTTCCAGTCGCCCTCGGAAGTGTCGCCAGCCGGCTCGCCGGCCACCACCAGGTCGAGACCTTTCAAGTGCCGGAACGTCACGTCATAAGTCGAGAACTGCGTCGAGAGGTTGGGGTACCAGTTGTCCCGGGAACCGACGAAATAGACGTTGTTCCCAGCCGATTGTATCACCGAACCTTCGTTATGAAACTCGATTTCATAGCGCCTGCCACGCTCGAGCGGCACACCCGGCAGCAGCAGGATCACGCCGTCGCCGCCTCGCAGAAGGCTCTCCCTCATCGTGTCGCGCTGGAAGAATTCGGCGGGCGCGCCGTCGATCGACGCCGCGGTCAGACGCATCCGCGGTGACAAGTTGAGGGAGACCACCTTCACCCCGTCCTCCAGGGGCGTCAGGGTGACGCGGGTCGTCACCTTGAGACTGAGGTCGGCATCGAGCGTGGCATCCAGCCGGTGGTTGCTCAGCCGGTACTGCTTGGGACGAAGGATACGGCCACCGGTACGAAACGAGCGCGCCTGGAAGCTGGTCCAGACATCGAAGTAGGGCACGTCCCCGTTGTAGCCTACCCGTCCGATGACGATCTGGTCGGGCCTTTGAGGATCGTAGATCACATCGAAATTGCCCAGGCCGGCTCCGCTCACCGCGGAATAGAAGAAGCCGCCTGTGGAGCCGGCGGAGTCCAGTGAGTCGCTTATCAGCCGGGTTTCGAAACTCGAGATGAGGTTGCGCAAAACCGGATTCCAAGCTTCCGCCAGCAGCAGTCCCCGTTCCGGGCTCGGGCGCGGCTCGGCCGCCCGCTGAATCTCCCTCGAGAGAACCTCGTAGGTGTCGTCCGTGAACAGCATGACGGTGAGCTTGAAGTGCTCGTTGAAGTTCGGCATCCCGGCCGCCCGGGCCAGCGAGAGCCGTTCGCTGCGGGACGGTGGGAACACCAGCACTTCGGCATCTCCGGCCTCGGCCTCCGTCATGAAGACGGCGGAGTAGCGGCGGCCGTCCACGGGCTTCCCAAAGGCGAGGTAGCCGTCGGTAAGGTAGAAGCGGACATCCTCCTTCGTGAAGGCGAGATCGCGCACCGCGTAGCATTGCTCCGGATCGAGCCCCGCATCCCGAATCCGGGTGGCGAGATCCGCCGCGGCGCCTTCCCACGCCGCCAGGCGCAAACAGGTAAGCAGGAGGAGTGCCGCCAGCCGCTTCATGGTCCTAGTCTACAGCGCGGGCCGGCGGGCCGTCAGCGAAAGGCGCCCCACCATCTCCGGCGGCGCACCACGGGTTCGATCTTATCGGCGGGCAGAGGTTCACCCTTCAGCACGGCAGCCGGGTTCGTAACGAGAAGACGCTCCGCCATCGCCTCGCCGTGCTCGCGGGCGATCCACGCGTACGCCTCGTCCAGCCGTGGCGGCCGCTGCACGGTGTCGTGCGCGTCGCTGGCCACGAAGTGCGCCAGGCCGCGCCGGACGAGTTCTTCGGCACACTTACGGGCCGCCTTGCCGAATCGTCCAAAAAAGGACTGCGCCGTCAACTGCAGATAGCTCCCGGCCGCGACCCAGCTCTCCAGTTGGTCGATGCGCCTCTGCAAGAGGCCGTAGCGCTCCGGATGGGTGACAATGACCGCCATGCCGGCCGCCCGCATCCGTTCCAGAACGTCTTCCGTGCTCTTGAAAGCCATCAGTTCGGAAGGCTCAACCAGCACGTACTTCTTGTGGTTTATGGAGTACTTGAACGGGTTCGCCAGAGCATCCTGGACGTTGTCGAAGTACAGATGAAAATCGCACCCGTAGTGGATGCGAACAACCCCATCGGAAGCCTTCACAAGTTCGGAGACTTTGCTTTCCACCAGCGCCGGATCGAAGGCGAACTCCAGATCGGCGTGGGGCGAGGCCACCATGTCCGTGGTCCCCGATTCGGCCGCCATGCGAACCATGGCAACACTCTCTTCCAGGTTGGGCGATCCATCGTCCTGCCCCGGAAGAATATGGCTGTGAATGTCGATCATGGGAGCCGGCCCGCCAGGTAGGACAGGCGGTCCCGCCTATCCATCTCAGATAAACATCTCTTCGTCGTGCGTGGCCTGCTCGACGGTCATCCGCTCGCCCCGGAAGAGAAAGCTCAGGGCCGCCTGCAAGCCCGCCGCCACGCCCGTGACCTCGCGCACCGGGCGCAGCACCGCTCTTCGCAGTCCGGCAGTCGTATTCTGCAACATGCTGACGCTGTCGTCCACGAGCATCTCGACACGATCCATCTGTGCCTTGGCCCTAAAAACGGCGTCGCCCAGCACGTCGTCGATGCGGACGAGTTGCTTATGGGTCAGATTGAGCACATCGGTGGTCTTTACCGCCAAGTCGGAGATCTGCTTGCGGCTCTGCTCGAGGGTGCGCTGCGTGGATTCCACGAACGACTCCACCTGGCTCGCGGCGTCCGCCACCCGCTTGCCTATGGCAACCGAGGACTTGTACAGGGCCAGCATCAGCAAAGCCTGCAGGATCAAGGCCAGCGCCGACACCACGACGGCGCCCGTCATTACGTACAACAATGCGTCTTGGCTCATGAAGGGTCCGCGGTCAACCGGTTTCTCGCCGGACTATCTAGCTCTCGGTCGCTTTGGCTCCACCAGGGAAGTCCTCGGCAACGGCGTCCCTGTAGGCCTGCTTACCCGCTTCGACGGCGGCGACCAACTGGTCTTTCTGCCGCCCCAGAGTGGTCTTGCCTCTCTCCACCACGTCGCTGGCGGTTTCGCGGATAGTCTCGCCTTGCTTCTTCAGGTAGTCGGTGCCCTCGCCGGCCTTGCTGCGCAGCAGCGCCCGGGTGTCCTCGCCCGATTGGGGGGCGAACAGGATCCCGACGGCGACGCCCAGGCCAAGCCCAAGGAAGAAATACGAAAACTTGCTTTCATCGGCCATGACAGATCTCCCTTACCGCATACTAACATAGGGAAGTTCAGTATGGATCGGCGAAAGCCCAGAAAACTGGCGGCGGTTGCCCTGTGGGAGTACGCCCTGCGGGCGCTCGGCGGCCGGGCGCACTCCGTATCGGAATTGCGCGACAAACTGCGGCGGCGGGCCGAACTCGTGGCGGACGTTGACGATGTCCTCGGCCGGCTCAAGCGCGCCGGCTACCTGGACGACCGGAAGTTCGCGGCGTCCTACGCGGAGTCGCATCTCGGCAGCCAGGGTTTCGGGCGCGGACGTGCCTTGCGCGACCTGCGCGCGAAACGCGTGGCGCCGGCCGTCGCGGAAGCTGCGGTCCAGGAGGCCTACCGCGAAACCGACGAGGTCAAACTGATCGAGAGCTTCCTCGAACGCAAGTATCGCAAAGTCGTCTCTGAAGGACTACCTCGCCGAACCGCGCCACCTCAACTCCGCCTACCGCAAGCTGCGGCTGGCGGGGTTCAGCTCGGCGAACACCGTCCGCGTCCTCAAACGCTACGCCGAAGAGGCCGAGGCACTCGAATCCCTCGACGAAGAAGATCGCGGAGCGCCTGCCCCACTGGATCGGGTCGAGTGACGGCGATTGCGCCCCGTCACCCTCCCACACCACCGTGCGTACGGTTTTCCGTATACCCCGATTGAACCCAGCAGCGGTCACAGCACGGCAAGCTCCGATGGCATCTCCAGTGCCGCGATTCCCAACTGCCGTTGCCGACCATCGTCTTTGGCGATCCAGACTCTCCGTGACGGTTTCGCATGATAGGCCCCACGATGGATTCGACCATGCAGGTCCACCAGCCATTCCTCCAGGCCGTCCCCATACTCTTGTCACGTCACCCCGTCCGCTCCCGCCGCCCTCCTTTTCAGGTTTCTGTAGCTGCCGTGAAGCAGTTCGATGTCCACGTGGTGCAGCAGGGCGGTGAACCGCATCTTGCGTCGCACTTGCGATGTGAAGTGCACCACCGTATTGCCTTACGGCCCACCCTCACATGGTTCGGGATCAGGATGGATTCGCTATTCCTTTCCTGTATGACTCTTTCATTCACGACTTCACTCCGGTTTATCCCGACGCGATCCAGACGAAAGCGCCTGCGCCACTAGGGAGAGCCGTAGCGATCGCGGAGGACCCGGTTGAGGACCTTTTCGGTGAGGCCTTGGGGGAGCGCGCCGGGCCCGACCATGTGGATGCGGCGGGGGACTTTGTAGGGCGCCAGGCGCTCGCGGCAGTAGGCGAGCATTTCTGCTTCGGTGGAGGCGGTCGCGCACTCCAGTATCGCCACCGGCTCCTCTCCCTTTTCGGGGTGGGGAACGCCGATGACCGCGGCTCGTAGGACCGCCGTGTGCGAGGCCAGCACTTCCTCTACCTCTTTGGGGAAGATGGAGTATCCGCCGCACTTGATGACGTCCTTGGCGCGGCCAGCCAGACGGACCAGCCCGAGACGGTTGCGAACCGCCAGATCGCCCGTCCGCAGCCAGCCGCCGTCTGCGAGCGGGGAGGGTGCGCCGGACGCGTCTCCCCAGTACGTGCCGGTGACGCCGGGGCCGCGAATCTGGCACTCCCCAACTTCGCCGGGCCGCGTTCGGCGTCCCTGTTCGTCGGCGACGCGGACACGGAATGGCGGCATTCGCACGCAAAACTCGCCCCCCCCGCGCATGTGCCGGGAGGCAATGCCGAACATGGCGACACCGCCGAGTTCGACCATTCCGTAGGCGTTGACGAACACGCCTCCATACTCGAGGAGGCGTCGCAGGTGCACGGCCGGAAGGTGATCGCTCGCGCAGACCCACAGCTTCACGCCGGCGAGCGACTCCGGAGACGGGGCGCTGTTCAGCAGGCGGATGAACATCGCCGGAACACCCACCACGACGTTGAGCCGGTGACGCTCGATCGCCCGGAGGGCGGCCTGCACTTCAAAGCGCGGCAGGAAGTAGGCGGGAGCGCCCGCCAGCAGGCCGTGCAGCGCCGTGCTCACGGCCATGATGTGCGCCCAAGGCAGAGGAAACAATGCGCGAGCCCGGCCTTTTGCCAGTGGCGAGGCCAGCAGAGCCCCGGCCCGCCCGGCCAGCAGCGCGGAGCTGGAAAGCTGCGCGCCTTTCGGAAAGCCGGCCGTGCCCGAGGTATGAAAGATGGCCACCGTGTCGGCGGGAGAGATGTCCGCGGGTGGCGGTGGCGCAGCCTGGCGCCAGTCCGGGGTGAACCGCAGAAACCCGTCGAGAGGGGCGCCGGAAGAGGTCTGGACCCAATCGCGTACCGGAAGAGTCTGGCGCGAAAGGATGGTGCGCTCAAACACGGCGCGGTCGGTGATGAGTGTGGAGATTCCGCAACGCGAGGCGATCGACTGTAGTTCCGGCAGGGTCAGCATCGGGTTGAGCGGCACGGCAATCCCGCCGGCGCGAATCACCGCCAGAAACCAACGAAAGCACTCGACGTTGTTGGTCTTGAAGATGGCCACGCGTTCTCCGCGACGGAAACCGGTCTCTTCGGCGAGAAAGCGGTTCATGGCGCCGGCCTGAAGGTAGAGATCCGCGAACCGCTGCGCGTGGGGCGGGCTGCCTTCCGGCCCTTCGCCTTCCTCCCCCAAGCTCACGAGGCGGTCCCCTCGCAGAGGCAGGAGCTCATCGAGGAGCGTCGCCAGGGTCAGCTTCTTGTCACGGATCAGGCGGAGGGAGCGGATCATGACGTCGAGACCTGGCCGGGCAACCGCCGGCCCCAGTCGGTCTCCACGCAGAACTGGAAGATCCGTTCGAGGTAGTCCATGACGCGAGGCGGCGCAATGCCGGCGGGCGCCAGCAGGGAATCGGCCTGCGTGGTGTCGAACTCCAGTTGAGCGTCGAGATAGGGTCTGTAGATGCGCCCGCGCTTGATGAAGCGCCGGCTGCGTCCCCAGACGGTTGCCAGAAGTAAGGGCCGCAGGACGGCCAGCACCGGCCCCGGGGGCACAAAGCGGGGCGAGGGCGCGTGAAAGAAGCGCGCCGCGGCTTCGACGATTTCACGAATGGTGGCAGCGCGGCCGGGGCCGGCACACAGATGGAAGGTGCGTCCGAGAGCCCGCGGTTCGCACGCCAGCCAGGCGCAGGCGGCGGCGACGAAATCCACCGGAACGATGTCGACCACGGACTCGGGACGGGCGGGGATGATTCGCAGACGAAGCCGGGCGTACAAGCGGAAGAGTTGATACAGCGCGTTGAAACTGGTGGTGACGCCGGTGCGCGAGTCGCCCACGATGATGGCGGGCCGCAGGACCACCACCGGCAAATCGGCGGCGCGGGACTGCACCAGCGCCTCGGCCTCGCACTTGCTTCGCTCGTAATGATTGCGGAAGCGCTGGCCCCGCTCCAACTCGTCCTCGCGGATGAGACCCTCGCGCCGGCCGGCCACGAAGGCCGTGCTCACGTAGGCGAAGCTGCGCAGGTCCCCGCGCCGGCGGGCCTCTTCCGCCAGCGCCAGCAGATTGCGCGCACCTCCGACGTTGACTTGACGCGCTTCTTCGAGAGTCCATGTCGAAGCGCACCGACGAAGCGCAGTGAATGATTCTGGTTGCGCCGCGGGCGGCCGCCTCCCACTCCACCTGGGAGAGTCCGCAACGCTCCTGGGTGATGTCCGCGGCAAGGACTTCGATGCGCTGCCGCGCGCTGCCACTTTCTTCCGCCTGGCCGCAGCGGCGAACCAGCGGGCTGAGACGTTGCTTGGCGGTCTGGTCCCCGGACCCACGCGCCAGCAGTACGAGCGAGGCTTCCGGCAGCCGAAAGAGAAGTTCCCGCACGATTTGCTCGCCCAGGAATCCGGTGGCGCCCGTGAGCAGGATGCGCTCGGCGGCGCCGCTGGAGGGCACGGTTCTCACCGGGCGGCGATTTCGTCGAGCTTGGCCCAGAAGTCCGGGCGGGAGAGCCGGCAGCGCGCCGAAGGTTCGGCGTACAGCGGATTGCCAGCCATGGTCTCCCAGATCTCGCGCAACGATTGCTTCCGGATGTTGCCGAACGAGTAAGGCGTGAAATCACAGGGCGAAACGTCGCCGTTCGCCCGGAGGTGCACCTGCACCATGGCGGCGGGACAGCCCTCGGCCACGCAGGGATAAGCAATGCTGGCGAACATGGTCTGGTGGACGATGCGCGGGTAGTCGTTCTTCTCCATGTAGCGCTGGCGGAATTCCACAATCTGGGCAGCTTCCCCATCGGTCAGCAGGCACTCGCGCTGGTCGCTCAGACGGCCGGTCGGGATCACGTCGAACAGGAACACCTCGAGCACGCCCAGATCCCGAGCCACGTCCATCAGCCTGTCCATCTCGCCGCTCTGCATCTTCTCACGCGTGGCGTAGGTGGAGATTCCGGTAAGGATGCCCGCCTTGCGGCAAAGTTCGAGGCCGCGCGCGGCCTTCTCAAACAGGCCCGGCCGGCGGCGATTCTCATCGTGCATTGCCGGATCGGGGTTATCGAGGCTCACGAAAACGCCGTAGAGGCCGGCGGCCTTGAGCCGGGCCACGGACTTCTCGACGAGGAGTTCCCCGTTGGTGAACATGGTGCAGATGCTACGCGAGCGGTCCACGCCGGCGATCAGGTCGTACACCCGAGGGAAGGTCATGGGCTCGCCGCCGGTCAGGATCACACACGTGGTTCCCAAATCGACGGCTTGTCCGAGAGCGCTCGAGAGTTCGTCGTAGGTGAGCGCCTGTCCGTTCTGGGCGGTTTCCTTTTGGTAGTCCGATGCGGAACAGTGCAAGCAATCGCACTGGCAGTTGTAGGTGATGGCAGCCGTGAGGACATGCGGTGTGCGGGCGGCCAAGGCAACCCCTGCGCTGGGCCCGCTCTGGACCATATTGTCGACGATGCGGCGAACCCGCCTGCGCGTCGCCGGAGAACCCAGAGGAGGGGTGATCAACGAAAAGGCCTGGTAGCCGCCGTCGACCTCGATGAACTGCTTGCCCTTGCCGAAGTAGTCCTCCTGCGCGCGGCGATACCGCTCCATGCTATTGCGAATAGCACTCCTCTGCCACGACTGCAAGGGACTAATCATCGGTTCTCCCGCCAGTGGGACAGTATAGCATCCTCCGGCGCTCTGCTCGCTCCGGCACAGGTTGGAAAAGAGGCAGGCTAGTTCCCGGCCACGCCGCCGCCCCGGCGGGCCAGCTCGCCGGCCCGTGCCAACTCCCTTCGAATGAGGGGATTTTCGGGGAACTCCGCAATCAAACCCGCTAGCAATCTCTCGGCCTCGCGCGGCCGTTTCTCACGCATATAGATGACCGAAAGCAGGATCTGAGCGAACGGGCCGTAATACCGCCCGCGTTGAGCCACCAACTGCAGGTGTTCGATGGCCTTCTCCTTACTGCCCTCGATCTGGTCGATGCGAACAAACCACCGCAAGAAAAACGGCAAGCTGCCGACCACGTATTCGACCGAGCCCATGGTCATGTGCGCATCGTAGTAGGGAGGCTTGAGCGCAAGCAGCTTGATTGAGTGGGCCTGTGTCTGCTTGGCCAGAGCGAAACTGCCGAAGCGCCGCCGCTCCACCAGGGCAGCATAATCCGTCGCCAGCCCCGAAGACATACACTGGGTAAACAATGCGTCGCGGTCCTCCGGGTGGGACGCCAGCCGCGCGCCGGCCTTTTGCATAGCCACGTCGATCAAGTGGAAAAACTCCACGCGGAGTGCGGCATCCGGCAACAGCTTCTTGCGGTCCACGACCTTGTCGTCGTCCTCGAAGAAGTCCATCTGCAGGATCTTCAGCCGGTGCAACTCCGAGAACAACAGCGCGGCGGCCTTCACCGAGTAGGATAAGGCGAATTCCGGGTTCTGGCTGATCTGCTGGTCGAGGATGGCGTGCGTCCCCGAGAAATCGAAATTGTACATGCGGACAAACGCCTGCCCGATGGGAGTAGAAGTATCTACGCTGGCGGGTTGTGCCCCCAGACTGACAACCGCCAACAATAATGCGAAAAGGACGCGCAACCCCTACAGTATACCGCGAAAAAGAGCTGATTTTCGGTTTCAGGCTGGCGTCGGCAGAAGCGTCGGCGCGGCCCGCTAGGATTGATCGCCGGCGCGGGTTTCGGCTTCTTGGGCGATGATGGCCTCGGCCAGTTCGCGCATCGAGCGGCGCTGGCGGCGGCTCTCATTGCGCAACCGCAGATAGGCGTCTTCCTCGGTCAGCCGCAAGCGGTGCTGCAAGATCCCCTTGGCGCGCTCCACGATCTTGCGCGTCTCCAGTTGTTGTTTCATCAGGAGGGCTTCCTCCTGAAGGCGGGAGTTCTGGTCGCGCAACCGCGCCCCGTCGATGGCACCGCCCATCTGCTCCCCGATGAAGGACAATAGGGCGACCTCATCAGGCGAGTGCGGGTGGGCATCCCGATGGTGAACGTTGATCACACCGATGACGGCTCCCCCGGACACCAGCGGCACGGAAAGGAATGCCTGATAGGTGTCCTCGACGAGGCCGGGAACGGGCTTGAAACGGCTGTCGTGGGATGCATCGGAGGGCAGGGACACCACGGAATTGTGTTCGGCCACCCACCCGGTGATGCCCTCTCCCAGCTTCAGATAGAGCGATCCAAGCTCCGAAGCGTGAGGCAATTGGGATGCGCGCAGCACCACCTCGCCGGCCTCCCGATCGATCAGGTACACCAGACAGGCATCGCACCGGGTGACCAGCGTCGTCAGGCTCACCAGTTCGAAGAGCATCTCGTCCAGCTTCCGGCCCGAGCTGACTATGCTGCTGATTCTATGGAGCAACCCGACGTGCGAAGCGTCGAGATCCGAGGCATCCGTACCCATGAGACTCCAGCGTACGAACTGCGCTCCCCGGCGTCCAATCGAAACTTCTTATCAGGCCCATCAGGGCGCCAGACGGTAGGTCTCCCGGACCAGGTTATAGGCCAGGTCCACGATCATCTCGCCGGCCTCCTCCAGGGAGATGATGTGGCGGGCCACCAAGCCGGCCAGAAAGCTGGAATCCACGCGGCGGCTGAGGTCGTGCCGGGCGGGGATCGAAACGAACGCCCTGGTGTCGTCGTTGAACCCGGCCGTGTTGTAGATGCCGGCCGTCTCGGAGACCTGCTGGCGATAGCGCAGCATGCCCTGAATGCTGTCGTGGAACCACCACGGCGGCCCCAGGCGCAGCGCCGGGTAGTGTCCCGCCAGCGGCGCCAGTTCCCTGGAATACGTGGATTCGTCCAGAGTGAACAACACCAGCCGGAACCGGCTGTGGTTGCCGAACTTGCCGAGGAGCGCGTGCAGGTTGCGGGTGAACTCCGTGGCGATCGGAATATCACAGCCCTTGTCGGAGCCGAAGGCCTCGAAAACCGCCCGGTTGTGGTTCCGCCAGGAGCCGGCGTGAAGCTGCATCACCAGGCCGTCTTCGGCGCTCATGCGGGCGAACTCCATCAGCATGTGAGCGGTGAAGCGGCCGGCGTCCTCTTCCGTAGCCCGGCCCTTCAGCGCCCGCGCGAAGATCGCCTCGGCCTCCGCGGCGGTCAACTCCTCGGTGTAGGGTTGCACCACGGCGTGATCCGTCGAGGTCGCGCCCGACATGCGAAACACGGTGCGGCGCTTCTCCAGCGCGGCGATGAAATCCTTAAACGACTCGACGGCAATTCCCGTGAGCCGGCCCATTTGCCGGATCTCCTCCAGCCAACCAGGGGCCAGAACGGCCACCGCCGAATCGGGCCGGAAGGTGGGCAGCACGCGCCCGCTCCAGCCGGATTCGCGGATCTGCCGGTGGTGCTTCAGCGTGTCGGTGGCCGCATCCGTCGTGCATAGCACCTCGATCTTGAAGCGTTCGAACAGGGCGCGCGGCCGGAATTCCGGGGTCTCCAGTTTCTCGCCGATCCGGTCGTAGATGCGCATGGCGGACCTGCCGTCGAGCGGTTCCTCGATTCCGAAGACTCCCTCCAGCTCATCCTGCAGCCAGCAGCCCGATGGAGTTCCCCGAAAGAGATAGAACTTCTCAGCGAACGTCCGCCAGATTTTGCGGGGATCCGTCTCCACCGGTCCGCCGTCCGCGCGCGGCACGCCCAGGCTCTCCATGGGAACACCCTGAGAGTAGAGCATGCGGAACAGGTAGTGGTCCGGGATTACAAACAGAGCCGCGGGGTTCGGGAAAGGCGCATCCTCAACCAGAATCCGGGGGTCCACGTGACCATGGGGGCATACCAGGGGCAAGTGCTTGACGGAGTCGTAGAGCTGCCGGGCAATACCTCGCACCGCCGGTTCGGAATCGAGGTAGCGATCGGGGTGGCGCATCCCAGAATTATCGCAATTCCCGGCAGGTGTCCGCCGGAAGCCGCCTTCCGCGTATTCGGCAGGCTAGGTTTTTTCGGCCGGGGAGACGGCGTAGCGAGCCGGCAGCAGCGAGAAGTACTCGACGAAGCGGCGATTTCTGACGTCGGGAGGCTTGTTTCCCGCGAGCATCGCCTCGGCTTCCAAGCGAAACTTCTTGCCCAGTTCGGTAGCCGCGTCGACGGGCTTGCCGGAGGCGACCGCGTTGTGGACGCCCTTGTAGTCGTTGGGGAAAATGATATTCACCGGCAGTCCCAACAGTTTCTGGATCTCGGCCGGGCTGACCGCGTCGCGCTTGGTAGAACGGTTCAGAACCACGTGAACGCGATCTTCCAGTTCCGCGGCGCGCAGCAGACTCAGTTTTTCTCTGGCCAGGTGCAGGGCGGGAAGCTCGGCGGTGCAGACCAGGAAGATTCGCTTCGACTCATGCATGATTTCGACCGAATACTTCTCCATGTTGCCGGAGAGGTCGACGCAGATTGCCTGGTACTGGCGACGCGCAAAATCCAGCATGCTGCGGATCTGGGGAGGCTCGATCCGAAAGCCGGGTGTGATTTTCCCCACGGGAAGCACATCCAGGGACCCCGAGGAGGACACCAATTGGCGCCACAGGGTCTCGTCCAAGTGGAAGGCGTTCTCGGCCGCGCTGGTCACCGAGTACCGGGGGTCCAGTTTCAGCATGAACCCGACCAGGCCCGAGCTGAGGTCGAAGTCCGCCAGCAGCACCCGTGTATCCGGCCTCCGGGAGAGGGCCACGCTCAGATTCACGGCGATGGTGGTCGCGCCCACGCCGGCTTTGGCTGGAAGGAAGGAGAACACGTTTTCCGTCAGATCGGCGTTAGGAGGGGATCGCTCCGCGGACTCCTGCGCGCGACGGATCGCCGCCGGGAGGCTGTCCCCATCAAACGGCGCCTGGAGGAACTCCCGCACCCCGACCCGCATCATTTCGAGCAGCACTTGCTGCGAACCCGTCTGACCGACGGCCAGGACTTGGGTACCCGGGGCCAGCCGTTCGACGTCCCGGGCCACCTCGACGGCCGCGGGCAGGTCCTCCACGCTCAAGCAGGATCGCCTGAGGCGCGACGCTCCGCAGCAGGCGCAGCAAATCCGCCTCAGGCGGGTAGTGCTCCAGGCAGCGCACCAGCGCAACGGGCAACGGCGCCAGTGCCGACTGAAGCTGGTCCGCCAGCTTCCGGTCCGGGCAGATTAGGGCGGCTCGTAAGGATGGGAGCTTCCTCCATCCCTAGCTTAAGAGTCCCGGTCCGAAGCTACAATCGCAGGTTCGCCCGATTCCGCCTTGAGAATGGCCTTAGCCGGCGGTAAGGTAAAGGCATGCCCGCCGCCCTCACCCCGCTCAGGATCCTGCTGGGGGCGTTATGCATCTTTTTCGCCTACTATTTCGGCCGCGCGATCGGCGCCAGGTTGGAGGGGCGAACGAGCGTCGGGCGGCTCATGCACTGGCTGCTGCGGGTGACGGTGACGGCGTTCGGAGTAGCCTGGGGCGGACTGGACCGGTTGGCCGTTGTGATGCTATGCCTAGCGGCTCTGCTGGCGGGGCTGGGGTTCTATGCCCAGCAGCGTCCGGCGCGGCGAGACGACCCCCAGAGCCGTATTTTCCCCGGATCTTAAGTTCGCCGGGACAGTCGCCAGTTCCCCTGGCAGCGGGTCCAGCCGGAGCAGGAATCCGGTGGTGCTTCCGCCGGGGCTTCCCCGCGTCGAGCCATCCGTCACCGGCAGGTCACTGGAACCGGTGTAGCCGGACACGAAGATACTGCCCGTGGGCGAGAGAGCGATGCGGGAAGCCACGTCCGTAGCCGAGTCACCGCCAAAGTAGGTGGAGTACACCAGGGCATCGGCCCCGGCGACGGCAGGATCGAGCAGGGCCACGAACGCGTCGGCGCCCACGCCGCGCGCCCGGCCGGCGGGCAGCGCCCCCTTGACCGGCAGGTTGTCGGAGAGCGTGTAGCCGGAGAGCGCCACCTTCCCTCCTCCCAGCAGCGCGAGCCCGTAAGCGACTTCCGTACCGGAGCCGCCGAAGTAGGTCGAATAGGTGAGGGACTGCGCGGCGGGGAGCGATAGATCCAGCCGCGCGAGGAAAGCATTGTAAAGCCCCCCGCCGAACTGGGGCTGGTAAGCGCCACTCGTCACGGGGAAATCCTCGGACGTTGTGTAGCCGGTCAGCCAAACGCCGCCGGACTCGTCGAGTCGCATGGCGGTGGCTATATCCACGCCGCTTCCGCCGAAATAGGTGCCTCGGACCAGCGCATCCAGCCCCGGCAGGGAGGGATCGATCTGCACCAGGAACAGGTTGCTCACCGACTTCAAGGTTTCCTGGTAGGGAGCGCCCCAAATCGGAAAGTCGTTAGACATGGTATAGCCGGAGAGGTAGATCATTCCGGAGGCATCGCTGGCAACCCCGGTGGCGACGTCCGTGCCGGCGCCTCCCAGGAAAGTGACGAGCTTGAGCGTCTCTCCGGCGGCCGCCGCCGGGTCCAACACGTACAACATGGCGTCCCAGCCGCCCCGGTTGTAGGGTTGCAGCATAACCTCCGGCGCCCCCGCCAGCGGCCCGGAAGCCGTGTAGCCGGCTACGAGCATCTGGCCGCCCGCGTCCACCGACAATGCGGTCGTGGCATCATAAAGCGCCGTACCCAAGAACGTGCTGTACAACAGCGATGCCGTTCCCTCCGCGTCGGGGTCCAACTTCACCGCGAAACCGTCCAAGTCCCCGGGGGCGGTCGAAACCAGCGCGTTGCTCGAAACCGGGAAATCCGCCGAGTAGGTGTTGCCCGTCAAATAGACCTTGCCCGTCGCGTCGACTTCGATCATGCCGCCGCGGTCTTCCGTGCTGCCACCCAGGTAGGTCCAGTAAAGGAGCGTCGGTGGGCCGGAGGGTTCCATCCTCAGTTTGGCGACGAATACGTCGGAGCTGCCCCCAATGGTCGCTGTGTACGGTGTCGTCCCTTCGGGTGGCGTGACGACCGACAGGGTGGTGCCGGTCAGCCAAACGTTGCCGCCGCCGTCGACGGCCACACCGGTCGGCACGTCGTACAGGTTGCCGCCGAAGTAGCCCGCGTAGGCCAGGATCGGATCGATGACCAGGGTCCGCGAGCGGTCGTACCGGCCCAGGGCCAGCAACACCTCGCGGCCGCCCCCGAGCAGGTATCTGGCCTCCACCTCGGTGCGGCTGTTCTGTCCACCCCCGCGCGCCTCCTGGTATGCCAGCGGCCGGGGCTGCCGGATCTCGCGCCCGCCCAGGCCGATGATCAGCGCTCCGCTTTCGTCCAGCCGCAGCGATTCGGCGCCCTCAAAGCGCAGCCGGATGCGCTTAGGGTCGGCGCCCGGCGCCACCACAAAATCGTACTCGAGGTCTCTCCCCGCGCTGTAGTACACCACGTCCACGCCCGGATAGGCCTGGCGGTAACGGATCTCCCCGAAGTGCGGGACACCTTGCTTCCAACCGCCGGGGCGATTCCCGAGGATGTAGTCGGTTCGGCCGGAGAGCGGATTGCCAGCCTCCAGGACCGGCTTCGGATTGCCCCCGGCCAGCGAGATCCGCATGCTGGCGGTAGCGGACCCGTCCGAAAGGGTCAGCACCGCGCCCGATTCTCTCATCGAGAGCGTGTAACCGGCGCCCCGCGAGGAGAACTTCACGTCTCCGCCGGCCAGTCCCCGGTTCGGCTCAAACCAAGCCGGAATGCTTCGGAGCGCGCCCGCCGCTGCGGCATCCGCGGGCCGCGCAGCGGCGGAAAGGCCGCCGGAGGCCCCCAAGAGCGTCAAACCAAGAGAGAGGAGATTCTTGTTCACCATTAGACCGACTTCCACCCGAAACAATCACCGATAAGAGATGGACGGACCGCACGACGGGCCGTTACATTAAATTCTACAGCAGGTGGGCGCCGGAGCGGGCGGGGCGTCCCCAACACACAGGTGATTTGGCCGGGGCGGATGGTATGATCAATTCGGAGCGTTCCTGCAACGCAGGTGGCTGGTTTCCATTTTTGATTCAACACTATTGACTTAGGGATCTGGCTCGAATTCGCGCCGGTGAGCATGCTCCTCAATCGGGAGAAGCCTGAAGGCGCGCGGCGGATACCCACCCGTTCACACGTGCGGGTCAATCCGGGGATCGGTCACGGCCGGGTGGTGCGCTCCATTTCCTGCATGAACATACTGTTTGTGGGCGACATATTCGCGTCGGCGGGAAGGCGTATTGTGGCGGAACAACTGCCGCACATGGTCGCCTCGGAGGCGATCGGTCTAATCATCGCCAACGCGGAGAACGCGGCAGGAGGCTTCGGGATCACGCCGTTGATCGCCGAGGAACTGCTCTCCTTGGGAGTGGATGTGCTCACCACCGGCAACCACATCTGGGACAAGCGCGAGATCAACGATTACCTCCCGCAGCAGCCCCGCCTGTTGCGGCCGGCGAACTACGCCGACGGGCTGCCCGGAACCGGACTGGCGATCGTGGAGCCGGCGGGCGGCGTCCGCTGCGCCGTCATCAACCTGCAGGGGCGGACCCACCTGCCTCCCACGGACTGCCCTTTTCGGAAAGCCGACGCAATTCTAGAGGAGCTGGACCCTTCCATCAAAGTCCGCATCGTCGATTTCCACGCCGAAGCCACCAGCGAGAAGGTGGCGATGGGCTGGCACCTGGACGGGAGGGTATCCGCGATGATCGGCACCCACACGCACATTCCGACGGCGGACGAGAGGGTTCTGCCGCGCGGGACGGCATACCAGACCGACGTGGGGATGACCGGGTCCTACGACTCCGTAATTGGCGTCCAGAAGGACATCATTTTGCGGCGCTTCCTGACCTCCGTGCCGGTCCGGATGGAGGCCGCCAAACGGGGCGTGGAACTGCACTCGGCGATCATCGACGTGGACGAGGAGACGGGCCGGGCCCGGTCCATCCGCCGCTACACGGTGGCGGCCGAGTACTGAACTTCCACGAGAAACAGACCGCGCGCGGGCAGCGTGGGGCCGGCGCGCAAGTGCGTGCCGGGGCGTAAGGTACGCCCCGATCTCCTCCGCGCCGAGGTTCCCCTTCCCCGCTTCCAGCAGGGTCCCCGCCAGGTTGCGAACCATGTGTTTCAGGAAACCGCTCCCGCTGACCCGGTAGAAGAGGTGGTCGTTCAGGACGCAAGGCACGCGACGAGAAGATGGTCCGGACCTTGGAGCCCCCGAGGCTGTCCTTCTCATCGGAGGCGGCAAACGCGGAGAAATCGTGCTCGCCTTCGAGCAGTGGAGCGAGCTCGACGATGCGCGCCGCATCGAGCGGGTACGGATAGTGATGGACGTAGAGACGCTCGAAAGGAGGGCAGATTTCGCCGCGGAAGATGCGGTACTCGTAGGTCTTGGAGTGAGCCTGGTAGCGGGGGTGGAAATCGGCGGCGGCCTCCTCGGCCGTGAGGATGCGAATTGCCGGCGGCAGGAGGCGGTTCAGCGCTCTGCGCAAGTTGTCCAGGGGGATGGGGTTGCCGAGCGAAAAGGCGGCCACCTGCGCCAGTGCGTGGACGCCGGCATCGGTGCGGCCGGAGCCCAGTACGGCGACGGGTCCGCCGTCGATCTCCGAAACCGCCTGCTCCAGGGCGCCCTGAATGGTGGGCAGGCCGGGCTGGACCTGCCAGCCGTGGAACTCCGTTCCATCGTAGGCCAGCGTAACCCTGATTCGACGCATGGGGGCGCCGTCAGACGGTCCGGGAGCCCGGCTTTACGACGGGCAAGCCCTGCTGGCACAACGGACAGTCCTCGGGCAGCCAGGCGGTCACCTGGAGGGTTGCCAGAGCGACCCGCGGCGCTCCGACCTGGGCCGAACCGCCGCTGCGGTCGATGATGGAACCCGCCGCCAGCACGCGCGCGCCGGCCGCCTGCAGCAACTCCACGACCTCGCGGGTGCTGCCCCCGGTCGTCACGACGTCTTCGATGACCACCACGCTCTCACCGGGTTGGACCGAAAAACCGCGTCGCAGAATCATCCGGCCGTCCGTGCCGCGTTCGGTAAAGATGAAGCGCGCGCCCAGGGCGCGCGCGACCTCATGCCCGATAATCAAGCCCCCCACGGCGGGAGAGGCCACCACGTTCACGTGGCCGCCGGGGAGAAGCGCCAATACCTTGCCGGCGAGATCGCGGCCCAAGGACTCGGCGTGGGCGGGGTGCTGGAGCACCAAGGCGCACTGCAGGTACTCGGAGCTATGCAGCCCGCTGGTGAGCCGGAAGTGCCCGTGGAGGTAGGCGCTGGTCCGCTCGAAGAGATTCAGGACGCTGCTTTCTTGCGGTATCACAAGTGCTTACTATACCATTGAAAAATCAGGGAACAGGGACGCCTTGGCGTGCGTTTATTGTTTCTTGAGACCGAAAGAGTATCGCCCCAGGATTTGAGGAGATGATGCGAACACAGTCAGTCGTTGCAGTTCTGTGCGTTTTCCTGATGCTTGCGCCCGTCCCCGGCATGGCGCAATCCGCGGCTCAGCACTTCACGAGGCCGGTCAGAAATCTTGGCGGGGCCCTACGAGTGGCGCCCGGAGGCGCCTGCCAACCTGGCGAATTCGAGCCGGCTGGAAGCGCTGATTCGGGCCGGAACGATCTACCTGTCCCTGCAGAGACACCATTGCGCTCGCGCTCGAGAACAACCTGGACATCGAACTGCAGCGCTACGCTGTGCGCTCCGTGGACGCCGATCTCTTGCGCGCCCGGGCCGGCGGCGGCACTGTACCCAGCTACGATCCGACCGCCACGTTCAACTACAACTGGCGGCACTTAACCAGCCCGCAGACCAGTTCCTTCAGCACCGGCACCAGCTCGCTGGTCAACACCCAGAAGACCGCGAACTTCGGCCTGTCGCAAGGGTTCGTCACCGGCACGAACGTCAGCTTCGCGCTGGAACAACACCATGTCCAGGAGCAACTCCGGACGGAGCGATTTCAATCCGTACACCAACGCGAACTTCAACCTGCAAGCGACCCAGCACCTCCTGGAAGGCTTCGGACTGGCGCTGAACCGACGCAATATCGTCGTGGCGAAGAACAACCTCAAGGTCTCGGACCTGGCCTTCCGGCAGCAGTTGATCGCGACGGTCTCCACCGTGATCGGACAGTACTGGGACCTGGTGAGCTTCAACGAAGACGTCAAGGTGAAGCGCCAGGCGCTGGCCCTGGCCGAGAAACTCCGGGGCGATAACCAGAAGCAGGTCGAAATCGGCACCCTCGCCCAGATCGAAGTGGTCCGGGCAGAGGCCCAGGTGGCCAGCAGCCAGCAGGACCTGACGGTTTCGGAAACCCGGGTCTTGCAGCAGGAGACCATCCTGAAGAACGCGCTCAGCCGCACCGGGGTGGCGAATCCCGCCGTCGCAGAGGCGCACATCGTCTGCATGGACCAGATTCGCGTTCCCGACGTTGAGCCGATCCAGCCGATCCAGGACCTGATCTCCAACGCACTGGAGGACCGGCCGGAGCTGGGCCAGAGCCAGCTACAAGTGGAGAACAGCAAGATTTTGCTCGCCGGAACCAAGAGCGCGTTGAAGCCGACGCTGGACCTGGTCGGCTCGATGCAGAACAGCGGGCTGGCCGGCCAGATCAACACGTTGCCGATCCCGCCGGTTCCAGGCGCGACGGGAGGAACACAGGCGCGCAATCCTAACGCCGTCGACGCGTTCTTCCTGGGCGGTTATGGCACCGTGATGTCCCAGTTGTTCGCCCGGAATTTCCCGAACTACTCCATCGGTTTCCAGCTCAACGTTCCTCTGCGCAACCGGTCCGCGCAGGCCGACATGATCCAGAGCCAGATCGCGCTGCGCCAGCAGGAAGTCAAGCAGCAACAGCTCGTCAACCAGATCCGCGTGGACGTGACGAATGCGCTGATTGGCGTCCAGCAGGCTCGGGTGGCGTATCAGGCAGCGGTCAAGTCCAGGGAGCTTCAGGAACAGACTCTCTCGGCCGAGGAGAAGAAGTACGCCCTCGGCGCATCCACGGTTTTCCTGGTGGTCCAGTCGCAGAAGGACCTGGCGCAGGCCAGTTCGATCGAGGTCGCCGCCCGCAGCAGCTACACCAAGGCCAAGAATTCCCTGGATCAAGCCACCGGCAGAACTCTGTCGACCAACGGCATCCAGATCGAAGAGGCTAAGAGCGGCAAGGTCTCCCGGGCGCCCAGCGCGCTTCCGCCGCCCGGCCAAAACTGACACGCAGGCTACAGAGCCGCGCGCGTCAGCAAGCGGTCTTTGGTGTGAACATCGGGTCAAGTCGCCGGTGGCGTATCGCCGCTTTCCGGGGAAGCCGTGGAATGCTTGATTTCGAGCGCGACGTCGCCCACTACCGCGTCGCCGGCGTCCGAATCCAACTGCTGCCGCATGCGCCGCAAGGCCACCCCGACCACATCACGGTGGTGCAACTTGGCTCCAAAGCCCTTCGCACTCAGGTCGAGCCACAACTCGTGCAATAACTGGACGTCCTCCGGCCAGAGCCGGGGAGGGTGCGGACCCAGGTTGAAGTAGATCGACTTTTTCTCGTCCGGGAGGACCAGTTCGAGCGATAGGGAGGGCCGTGGCTCCGGCAGGCGCTCCCACTGCTCTCCGATCACCCTGCCCTGCTCGGAGGGGGCGAGCTTCGGGGATAGTCCCATCACCAGACGCGCGGACTGGAGGCGCGCAGCGGTCTGCACGACCGCCGCGTAAGGGTCGAGCCCCGGGACCACCATCAATTGGACGTGCTTCCCGGCTTTCTCCGCCATGGCAACCACTTTGCTAAAGACCGCCGTCTCGTTGCTTGAGAAGATCTGGTCCTGGGTCAGTGCGTGCTCGCCCGAGCCGGCCAGGGTCACGTTGTGCACCGAAAGCACGACGACGTCAATCTTGCTCGTGTCGGTCTTCTCCAGGATGCGGCGCAGGTGCTCCATGCGATTCGGATTTCGTACGGCTACCAGGACATTGCCGGGGCGCACGTTCAGTTCCGGCGCGGAGATTTCGTCGCGGATATCCAGCCTGAACTTCTCGTCGCTACGCGTTTCATAACTGCGTCGCCTTCGGTTGTACCTCTCCGAGGATTCGAAAAGCACGAAGAACGCAACGGTGAAAGAGGCGCCGGCGATAGTGGCGGTCTTCTTCGTCAGCACGTTAATGCCGGCCAGCAGGAAGAGGACGATAGTGATGAGGGCCAGGCCGACGGGTAGTTCCGTCTTCCCGATGCGCAGGTTCAGGGGTACTTTCCATTCGCGCACCCCCGGTTGCTTGAAGCGCAGCACCAGCACCGAGAGCGACTTCATGGCGAAGCTCCAAACCACGCCGAAGGCGTACGCTTCGCCCAGCGTGTAGACATCCCCACGGCTCAGGACAATCGTAAGGATCTGGAGCAGGACCAACGTATTGATCAGCCGAAAGGTGGTGCCGTATTTCGGATGAGGTTTGCGGAACCAATCCGGCAGCACACCGTCTTCGGCGACCCGATTCAGCACGCCGTTCGAGCCGATAATAGCCGTATTCACGGCGCCCGAGAGGATCAGCGTGCCCACCAGCACGACGAAGCCGTGAAAGAGAAGTTTCAGCGGCGTGGGGCCGGCCAGGTACATGGATAGGCCGCCGATGAGGTTGTTCAGAAACCCCTGTCTCGCTGCGTCCGGGATGATCATCACCGCGAAGAAGGACACCAGCGAGGTGAACAGCATACTGTAGAGGAAGATCACGAACCCGGCGCGTTCCAGATTCTTCAGCTTGGGAGACGCGATCTCCCGGTTTACCTGTGCCAGGCTCTCTTCGCCGCTCATGGCGAGCAGGGAATGTCCCAGCCCGATGAGCACGGCGATGAACGTAATCGAAGGAGCGAGCGTGCCGTGCAGCCAGCCGAGCGATTCCGGATTGAACTTCAGATTCGCGGGCACGGGCAGAGGCACCGGCTGGTAGCCGTTCTTCAGAATCGTGACAATGCACCAGACGATCAGGATCACCACCATGACGGTCGTGATCTGCATGATGCGCAGAGCCTTCTCGCTCGACTCGATGATGCCGATGATGTTCTTGCGCCAAAAATAGACCGTCACGGCGATTGCGAACACGACCGCGAAATAGGCAGGGTGAACGCGCAGCCCGGGATGATGGAAGTACTCGCCGAGTTCATTGATCAAGCCGCCCAGGTAGAGGCCCGCGCTGACCGAACTGATCGGCCCCGTCAACACATAGTCGAACATCAAGGCCGAAACCGAAAACTTCGCCAGCGTCCCGCCGAGAGCCTCGTGAACCACCCGGTACACGCCGCCGCGCACGAACATGCTGCAGCTCTCGATGTAAATGGCGCGCACCGCATAGGAGAACAGCATGATGGCCAGGATGAACCAGGGGGCCGATTTCCCGATGGCCTGTTCGGAAATCCCGCCGACGTAGTACGCCGAGGAGGCCAGATCGCTGAGGACAATCGCGGCCGCTTTCCAGAAGGAAATGAAGGACAACATGACGGTCGTTGCCACCACCACCTGGGTAGCGGCCGGCCGCTGTTCTGGAATCACGTGGGGACTCCTTCTCACCTCGCAAGGTGACTCTCAAATTCGCCTGCGAGGTTAGCTGACGGGCTAGAGCTTGAAAGTACTCTGTCCAGGTTCGGACTTCGCCCCAAAAAACGGGTCCCCCGCCTCCCGAAGGAGTTCGGCGGTTTCATTGTAGCAGAGGCGTGAGCTGTGTCGAATGGTGCATCATGATAGCATCAAAATTGATGTTATGATAGCAATGTGCGAACGACGGTCACTCTGGATCCCGACGTCGAGAGGTTGATTCGGGACGCCATGCGGGAGCACGCCATCTCCTTCAAGAAAGCCCTGAATGAAGCCGCGCGAAGGGGGCTTTCCCGCGACGCTCCCAAGCGCGTCAGGAAGTTCGTTCAGAAAACGTTTGGGATGGGAGCGTCGCAGGAATTCCGCTGGGACAAAGCGCTGGCTGCTTCGAATGCAATCGAGGACGCGGAACTCAGCCGGAAGCTCACGTTGCGCAAATGATACTTCTCGATGCGAACCTGCTGATCTATGCGGTCAACGCGGACGCGCCCTTGAACCGGAAGGCGAAGTCCTGGTTGGAAGCGGCTTTGTCCGGACGGGAAACCGTGGGTTTTCCGTGGAGTGTACTTCTCGCATTCCTCCGGCTCACCACCCGGCCGGGCTTGTTCGCGCGCCCGCTACCGGTCGATACAGCTTTCGATCTGGTGGCGTCCTGGCTGGATCAGCCGTCCGCGATCGTCGTGCACCCCGGTCCGCGCCACTTGCAGCTTGTCCGCGAATTGCTCCAGCCTATGGGCACCGGCGGAAACCTCACGTCCGACGCGCATCTGGCGGCCTTGGCCATCGAGCACCGTGCCGAGCTCTGTTCCTCCGACACCGACTTTGCGAGATTCAATGGCCTGAAGTGGCGCAACCCTTTGTCCTGAGTCCGGGTTCTCGCCGCAGCCCTACTCGTACCGGAGGGCCTCGATGGGATCGAGGCGGGCGGCCTTGATGGCGGGAATCATGCCCGCGATCAGCCCCACGGCGAAGAGAACTCCCGTCGAAACCAGGATCGACGTCATGGAAATGTGGAACTCGATGTTCCCCTTGTCGCGCGCGTCCTCGAACATCGCTCCGAACAGCGGCATCGAACCGATCGAATGGACCGCCACCGCGCCGACCAGCACACCGAGAACGCCGCCGGCCGCCACGATCAACAGCCCCTCGACGAGGAACTGCCCCAGAATGACGCGCCTCGGCCCCCCCAGTGCTTTCAACACGCCGATCTCGCGCGTGCGGTCGATCACCGCGGCCAGCATGATGTTGGCGAGACCCACGCCGCCGATGCCCAGCGTCAGCGTTCCCACGAAACCAAGCAGAATCTTCACGGCCAGAGACATGCCATCGATGATCGACATAAACTGGCTGAAGGCCAGGATGAAGATGGCCTTCTCATCGTTGGCGGCGAAGCGGTGGAGCAAACCCAGTGTTGCGCGCACAGCCCGCACGGCGTCCTTCCTCGCCAGCGCGTTCACCGGCGTCCAGACGATCATCGAGGGGTGGCTGAGATCGCCGTACAACGCCGCGGTCTCATAAGGCATGAACACGCATTCGTTGTCCGGGCGATTGTAGTTGGCGATCTGACCCTTAGTGTCGAGCACACCGATCACGGTGAACCGCTGGCCCCTTAGGGTGATGTCCTCGCCCACGGGTGGAATGCCACTGAAGAGTTCCTTGGCCACGGTGGCGCCCAGCACTACCACACGGTTGCGGTGCAGTGTGTCGTCGTCGCCGATCCAGCGGCCCTGCACAAGCTTCATGTTGCGGATGAACTGGTACTCAGGCCGGACCCCCCGGATCATGTAGCTCTTCTCCCGCGTTCCGCGCACGGTCTTAATGTCGTTCACCATGAACTCCGGGGAGATCGCCCTCACCAGAGGCACTGCCTCGCGGATCGCTTCCACGTCGTCGAGGTCCAGGTTGATTCGCCGGCCGGCGCGCAACCCCCCGGCTTGCTCGCTGGTTTGACCAGACCCCATGATTACCAGGTCCTGTCCAACCGCCTGGAATGAGGTCACCAGGGCGAGCTGGAATCCGTCCCCGTAGGACATGAGGATCACGAACGACGCCACACCCCAGGCGAGGCTCAGGATCGTCACAACGCTACGCCGCCGGTAATGTTTCAGCGAAGCGATGGCCTCCGTGAACAGCAGCCGCCAGTTCATGACTTCAGCGCTCCTCCCGAAGAGCTTCCACGGGGGTAAGCTGGCACGCCCGCAGGGCCGGAGGCAGAGCGGAGATCACGGCCACCGTCCCCAGAGCCAGCATCGCGTAGCCCGCGTTCCGGTAGCTGATCGGCAAACCGGAGAACATCTCCGGCATGGGCAGAGAGTTCACTCCCGCCGCCAGCAGGCTCACCACGCCCATGCCGAGCGCGCCGCTCGCAAAAGCCAACAGCAGCCCCTCCAGTAGGAAATCGGTCAAAACCCGCCGTTTCGTGGCGCCCAGGGCCATTCGCAATCCGATCTCGTTGGTGCGCTCCGCGACCGCTGTCATCATCGTATTCATCACGCCGACGCCGCCGAGCGAAAGCGTGATGATCGCGACCGCGGCCAGAAAGATCTCCGTCCCGTCGAAGGCCTTGTCGAACACCTCGGCGTCCTTGATCATGTTCCACATGGGGGTGGCGCCCTCGTCGGCCGGATCGAAATCATGACGGCGTGACAGCACCCCTCGCACGTCCTGCACCGCCTTGTCCCAACCTTTCACGGAGGCCGGGCGAAAGACGATGGGACTCAAGCGCCCGGGACGGTAGTCGGGAGACGTGGGAGGACAATCCCGCATGAGGCTCGATTGAGGGATCAGGATCTTGTCGTTGTCCCACCCGTCGTAGGAACTATTCTGAGTCTTCTCGCTCAGCAGGCCGATGACGGTGTAAGGGTAGCCGTTGATGTTCACGCGCCGGCCGAGTACACCGGAGCGGCTCTCGAAAAGCTGCTTGCGAACCGAATCCCCGAGCACGCAGACCCGCCGCTCGCCGGCCTGATCCTCCCCGCTCACCTGGCGCCCGGACCCCAATGGGAAATTCCGGAGTTGCAGGTACGCCGGGGTCACTCCGTCCACAAGAAACCGGCCGGAGTTATACTCGCTGGCCGCGATCGTGGTTCTCTTGATCTCGCCTTCCACCACGCTGACGGATGGGCATTGCTCGCGGATGGCCTGGATGTCCGCGGCTTCCCAGTGCATCTGCCGGCCAGCCCTCTGACCGCCCGCCTGCTTCTCGGTGCGGCCGTTCCACACCATGACGATGTTGTCCCCCAACTGGGCCATGTTCTTGCGCTGTCCCTGTCGAAAACCGTCGCACAGGGCGCTCATAAGGACCAGGGAGGCAATGCCCCAGGCGATGCCGAACATGGTCAGGAAACTGCGCAGCTTGTGGCGCCAGACGTTGGCGAAGGTCTGCTGGACAATCTCCCAGCTTGATCCGAAGAACCGCATACTCTTACATATACGCAGGACCCGGCGTCCGGTTCCAGATTAAATCGTCATCGCCGAGTAGCCGCCGTCCACCGAGAGGATGCAGCCGGTTACGAAGGATGCGGCCTTCTCGGAGGCCAGGTAGACCGCGGCGCCGACCAGCTCGCCGGCTTCGCCGAACCGCCTGCAGGGGGTGTGCGCCATAATCTGCGCGGTACGTTCCGGGGTGAGCAGAGCCCGGTTCTGTTCGGCGGGGAAAAAGCCGGGCCGGATGGCGTTGACGCGCACCTGGAACGGCGCCCACTCGCGGGCCAGAAACTGAGTGATCTGGTTCACACCCGCCTTTGTGACGCTGTAGGTGAAGACCTTCGAAAGCGGAGGCCCGGAGGAGACCGAGGAAATGTTGATAACGGACCCGCCTCGCCCGCTCTCCACCATGGGCTTGCCGAATACCTGGCAGGCCAGGAAAACGCTCTTCAGATTCACGTCGAGGATGCGCTGCCACTCCGCTTCGGTGATCTCGAAGAACGGCGTGCCTGAATTGATCCCGGCTGCGTTGACCAGGATGTCGACGCTCCCCAGGGAACCCAAAACCGTGCCGAGCGCGCCCTCCAAATCCTCCTTTCGGCTGGCGTCGCCCTGAATGGCGATCGCCTGCGCGCCCCTGGCACGGATCGAAGCGGCACGAGCCTCTCCGTTCGCCTGGTGGGGATCGAAGATAGCGATGCCGGCGCCGGCGTCCGCCAATCCCTCGGCCATGGCCCCCGCCAACACCCCGCCGCCCCCAACCACAACGGCGATCTTACCCTCCAGCGAAAAGAGATCGGTGTGTGTCATTGCGTATGCTCCATCCTGTTGTAGCACGGCGGATAATGAGGGGGAGTGAAGCTCCACCTCTACTACGTGGGCAAACCCCGGGACGCGCACGCCAACGCCCTGGCCGAGGAATACGTCAAGAGAATCCGCCGGTACGCACGTCTGGAGATGACCGAGGTGAAGCCGGAGCGCTCCGAGTGGTGGGTCAAATACGCCTCCGCCTGGAAAGTACTTCTCGACCCGGCTGGGAAATCCTTGGATTCAAAGCACTTCGCGGGGATGGTTGCCAAGGCGGAACTCGAGGCTCGCGATCTCGTGTTTGTGATTGGCGGGGCCGATGGTCTCCCCGCCGAGTGGCGCGGGCACGCCGACTTCCTGCTCAGTTTGTCCGCGATGACGTTTCCGCACGAGTTGGCCCGCGTGGTTTTGGCTGAGCAGATCTACCGTGCATTTGCCATTCTGCGTGGCCACCCCTATCCGCGGTGACGCACAAACCCGGCAAGTGCTCCCCAAAAAAAACCAAGCGGCCCGGAATCCCAGTCCCGGGCCGCCTCAGCCAATTCCCGCCCCTCGTAGCCTAACGCCGGGCCAGAATCGCAACCGTTTCAAATTTCTCCAGAGAAGCGGTCTTGGAGAGTTCCTTCTCGGTGCGTGAAGGGGGAAGTTCCACACCGATGTTCTGAGAGCCATCCACGATACGGGACAGGAAATACTGATCGCCGTACCGATGGAAGATCATGAGCGCCTGCCCCGTTCTTTCCTGCGGGCTCGCGCTGGCGTTGATAGCCAACGACAAAACCACCGTACTGCGGCTGTACACACGAATCGCAGCCATGCTGGCGGAATTCGCACGTTCAACTGTGTAGTCGCCCGCCGGCATGGATCGTCCAGCAACTATGAACTCGAACGGTACAGTCGCAGTTACCCTGATCGTCTGAGCCGCCAATGGAGCGGCCAGCGCGACGGCCAGCGTTGACACGGACAGAAAACCTATCAACCTCTTCATTCTTCCCCTCCTCGTAACGTTGTAAAGCCTGTTCCGCCCCAGCCTCTCAAGCTCTCCGATCCATCAAGGACTGGATACTCTGTGCTTGGCGTCTCAACTCCTTAGATGCAGCCGAAGTTGGAGAGATGCAGGTTTCTTGCGCCTAGTTTCTTGCGCCTATTGGGTCGAAACCGGCGGCCTCAAGGGTTGGGCGGGGCGGATCGTTTTGGACGCCCCGAGGTTACCGCCGGCCTCTTCTTTAGCTCAAGGCCGTGTAAATAGGCGCTGAGGTCCGCCATCTCCGAACCCGTAAACCGGGGCCATGCGAATTTCCGGTCGCGCATTTTTTGCAGCATCGCAGGACCGTGTTTCCACAGAGCAGCGAAGATGCCGAAAGAGGTCATCCTTCCGCTCATTGCGGAACGGGGCGGCGCCCCGGAGGAAGGATCGTCGTGGCACAATCCGCAACGCTTTGCCTCGTAGATTTTTCTGCCCCGCGCCGGGTCTCCCCGCTCTTCGAAGAACTGCATCGAGACCAGATAGCTGACCAGTTGTTCCATCTCGACGTCGACAAGCGGCGCCCCCTTGGCAGGCACACGGAACGAGTGATTCCAGAGGGCGGCCGCCAAATCGCTGAAAGTGAAAAAGGTGGGGCGCGATTCCAAGGAGTCAGAGCCTGTGTGGCAGCCTTCGCATCCTTTCGAAGTGTAGATTCCCCGGCCAATCTCGGCAGAGGGCGGCAGGGACCCAGTCTGAGCGTGTTGCGCCGAAGGTAAACGCTTGAGGTACGCGATCAGGTCCGTCAGTTCCGTGGCGGTGAGCTCTGGGTAGGGAACCTTCGCGGCATCCAGTGCGGACCGCATTTCGGGGGCGCGATTCCACAACGCGCTCGCCAGGTCGAGCGCGTCCTCGAGCGCCGGCCACTCCGCGACCGGCCGGATACCCTGTTTGCCTGGTTTGGTCAGGCCGTGACAAACATCGCACCGACTTGCCCGGAACACGCGACGCCCCTGCCCGGCGTCACCATGCCGCTCGGCAAACTGTACGGCGTAAAGATAGGCGAACAGGTCGGCCGCGTCCTGGTCGCTCACTTCGGGGACCGGCAGGCTTCGCTTTCGCATGGCTTCCCACATGCCGGGAGCGTGATCCCAAAGCAGCCCGGCAAGCCGGTGGGGGGCGAAGCCTCGCCCCACGCTTCGCCCCAGATCGGGGCCGACTTTCCCACCCTCACCGTTGATGCTGTGGCAGAGAACGCACTGGCGCGCACGGAAAACCTCTAGGCCCCGCCGGGCGTCGCCGAGAGGAAGAGTCCTGCTCGCTCCGTACGCGGCTAAGCCGAGAACCAAAAACCAGAGGATCGTCCCCATTCGCACCATATCTTGCAGTCTACAAGAAACGACCGGCGGCCCTAGGCATCCAGTCTAGGGCCGCCAAATCTCAAATCCAGCTACGTTCCAGCGGGAACTTGGAAACTACCGTCGAGCCAGAACCATTACCGTCTCGGGCCGGTTCACGGATGCCCGCGTGGTGAGTTCCCGCTCGATGCGGGACGCCGGAATCTCGCGGCCGTAATTCACGCTGCCGTTCCACACTTTGTACAGGAAGTATTCGTTCCCATAGCGGTGAAACTCAACCAACACGCCGGTGCGACTGCCCCCGTCGCGGTCCGCCGAGGACCACGTCAAAGCGGCAGTCGAGCCGGATTCGCTCATCACCCGTAACACCCCTGCCTGAGTGATCAGCCCGAACTCGTATACGCCTGCAGGCAAGGTGCGACCGCCAACCATGAAGTCGAACGGGACGTTCGCCTTGACTACAATCGACTGCGCGGGCATTGGAGCGGCCAGGACCACGGCCAGGGCCGCCATTGACAAACATCCCAGAACGTTCTTCATTGTCTTATCTCCCAGTTCCACTTTCCAGCGCCTGGCCCCGATTTCGCTCCAGCGCTTCCAAACTAATTGGATGATGCACAGATAAATCGGTCGCAAGATTACATGCGTAAACCCCGGGACCCGCACGCCAACGCCCTGGCCGGGGAATACGTCAAGAGAATCCGCCGGTACGCACACCTGGAGATGACCGAGGTGAAGCCGGAGCGCTCCGAGTGGTGGGTCAAACACGCCTCCGCCTGGAAAGTACTTCTCGACCCGGCTGGGAAATTCCGAGTGGCGCGGGGACGCCGACTTCCTGCTCAGTTTGTCCGCGATGACTTTTCCGCACGAGTTGGCTCGCGTGGAATTGGCTGAGCAGATCTATCGGGCATTCGCCATTCTGCGTGGCCACCCCTATCCGCGGTGACACACGCACGAACCGGGCCAGAGAGTGCCCAAGAAACGCCTAGCGGCCCGGCATCCCAGTGCCGGGTCGCCTCGGCCGACTACGCCCGCCGCCGGTAACCTAACGCCGTGCCAGAACCGCAACCGTTTCGAATTTCAGCACAGAGGCGATCTTCGCGAGTTCCTTCTCAGCGGGTGAGGTGGGAACCTGCACACCGGTGCCACGATAGCCATCCGTAACACGGGACAGGAAATACTGATCGCCGTACCGATTGAAAATCAGGAGCGCCTGTCCTGTCTTCTCATTCTGGCTGACATTGGCGTTCTGCGCCAACGCGATAACGCTCACATTGGCGCCGGAGATCTGAATCGCGCCTGCGACGCCGGAACCCGCGCGTTGCACCGCATAGTCGCCCGCCGGCATGGATCGTCCAGAGACCATGAATTCGAACGGTATGGTTGCAGTAACCCGAAACGACTGCGCCCCAACTGGAGCGGCCAGCACGACGGCCAGCGTTGCTACTGACAGAAAACCAATTAGCCTCTTCATTTTCCCCTCCTGGCAAATCTTTGAAGCCCTTGCGACCCCAGCCTCCCAAGCTCTCCGCTCCATCCCGGATCGGAAGCTCTTCGCTTGGCTTCTCACTGGCTTTGATGTAACGGAAGGTCGAGGGATGCAAGTTTCTTGCACCCGCGAGGAAAAAGTCCTCGGCTTTAGGGCTTGGGCCGGATGAAACGTGCCGGAGGTCCAGATGTTGCCGCCGGCCGCTTCTTCAGCTCCAGGCCGTGTAGATAGGCGCTGAGGTCCGCCATCTCCGAACCCCCAAACCGCGGCCATTTAAAATCCCGCTCGCGCATTTTTTGCAGCATCGCCGGACCGTGTTTCCACAGCGCGGCAAAGATGCCGAACGAGGTCATCCGCCCACCCATCGCGGCACGGGCAGGCGTCCCCGAGGACGGATCGTCGTGGCACAACCCGCAACGCTTTCGCTCGTAAAGTTTCCTTCCCCGTTCCAGGTCTCCCCGCTCTTCGAAAAACTGCATCGAGACCAGGTAGCTGACCAGTTGTTCCATTTCGGCGTCGACCAGCGGCGCGGGCTTGCCAGCGACGCGCAGCGAGTGATCCCACAGATTGACCGCGAAGTCGGCGAACGTGTAAAGGGTGGGGCGCGACTCCAAGGAGTGGGATCCTTTGTGGCATTGTTCGCATCCCTTTGCAGCGTAAATCTTCCGGCCGATCTCGGCGGAGGGCGGCATGGACCCAGTCTGAGCGTGTCTTGCCGAAGGCAGAAGCTTGAGATACGCGACCAGGTCGGTCAGATCCGTGGCGGAGAGCTGCGGATAAGGGAGCTTCGCGGCATCCAGCGCGGACCGCATTTCGGGGGCGCGATTCCACAACGCGCTCGCCAGGTCGAGCTCGTCCTCAAGCGCAGGCCACTCCGCTACGGGCCGGATACCCTGCCGGGCTGGTTGCGTCAGGCCGTGACAAGAATCGCATCGTCTCGCCCGGAACACGCGACGCCCCTGCCCGGCGTTACCGTGCCGGTCGCTAAACTGGACGGCATAGAAGTACGCAAACAGGTCGGCCGCGTCCTGGCCGCTGACTTCGGGGACCGGCAAGCCTCGCTTTCGCATGGCTTCCCACATCGACGGGGCGTGATCCCAAAGCAGCCCGGCAAGCCGGTATGGGGCGAAGACCCGCCCTACGCTTCGTCCCAGGTCGGGGGCGGAGTTCCCCCCCTCACCGTTGATGCTGTGGCAGAGAACGCACTGGCGCGCATGGAAAACCTCCCGGCCACGCTGGGCATCGCCGAGAGGAAGCGTCCGGCTCGCTCCGAATGCGGCCGAGCTGACAACCAGGAACCAGAGAACAGGCCCCATTCGCACCATATCTTGCAGTCTACAAGAAAAAACAAGCGGCCTTAGACTCGAAGCCTAGGGCCGCCAAATCTACAACCCCGTTACGTTCCAGCGGGAACTTGGAAACTACCGTCGGGCCAGAACCATTACCGTCTCGGGCCGGTTCACGGATGCCCGCGAGCTAAGTTCCCGCTCGGTGTGGGACACCGGAACCTCGATGCCTGTATTCGTGGTTCCGTTCCAGACTCTATACAGGAAGTAGTCGTTCCCATAGCGATGGAACTCAACCATGGTGGCGGTTTGAGTGGCGCCGGTGTGGTCCACCCTGGAAGCCGTCATAGCGGAAGTTGAGCCGGACTCGCTCATCACCCGCAACACCCCGCCCTGACTCAGCAGCCCGAACTCATACGAGCCTGCGGGCAAGGTGCGGCCGCCAACCATGAAGTCGAACGGCACGTTCGCCTTCACTTCAATCGACTGCGCCGGCAGAGGAGCGGCCAGGACTACGGCCAGGGCGGCCATTGATAAACATCCCAGAAGGTTCTTCATTGTCTTATCTCCCAGTTTCGTTTTCTAGCGCCTGGCCCCGAATTCGCTCCAGCGCTTTCAACCTATCGGATGATACACGGGTAAACCGGTCGCAAGAAAGGCAGATTAAAAATGAGCCATCCTGGCGCATCTTTTGCGCCCCGGATCGCAAAATGCAGGAGGTGGGCCTTAGAGACCCCGCGGCAAGCCGGCTACGAGAAAAGCCTTGACAAGCGCCATTCTTGTGTGCTAATTTTTACGCAGTGCTAAAAAATCCACATACACGGAGCCGCCATGCCCAAGCCTGAACCGGCCGGCCTCAGCCGCCGCGAGCGGCAGGTGATGGATATCCTGTACCGGCGCGGCCGTGCCACGGCGTCTGAGATTCAGCAGGCCATGCCCGACGCGCCCAGTTATTCCGCAGTCCGAACGACTCTGCGCATCCTGGAGGACAAGGGGCACGCACGGCACCAGGAAGATGGTCCACGCTACGTGTACACGCCCAAGGTGACTCGCGAGAAGGCCACCCGGTCGGCGCTGAAGCATCTGATAGAGACGTTTTTTGACGGCTCCGCGGAAAAGGCCGTCGTCACGCTGCTCGATTCGTCGGCCTCTACGCTTTCGGAGGAAGAGCTGAACCGGATCGAACAGATGATCGAGAAAGCCCGAAAGGCAGGTCAGTAGCCATGGCTGCGGACGTGAATTCGTTCGTCCCCGCAATTCTGAGAGTGACCGTTTTTCTGGTGGCGGCGGGCCTGGTGGGCCTGGCGCTGCGGCGCAGTACGGCCGCCGTGCGTCACCTTCTTTGGACCTCGGCATTGGCGGGCGCGCTGGCCATCCCGTTCCTCTCCGGCGCCCTGCCCCGCTGGACGATTCCGGTTTGGGCGGACCTGGTTCCCGCGCAGGGCGCGGCGCTGTTCCGCATAGACGCCGCAACGCAAGCTCCGGACAGAGCCCCGACCGTAAGGGAGGGGTGGCGCAGTGGTACCCAACCACCCGGCCAGAGCACTCGCCCGGCCGCAGCGCAAGACCGGTCCTCAACCATCCTCGTCATCTGGTGTTTGGGAGCGCTGGCGGTGTTGCTGCAGACGCTCCTCGGGGCCGTGGCCGTGATTCGCCTGAAGCGGCGGGCACTGCCCGCGCAACCCGAGGTCGCTGCCCTGGCATTCGAACTCAGCCTGGAGATGGGACTCCGTACGGAAACCCAGTTGCTCACGACCGAGGACGCGACCACGCCGATGACTTGGGGCGCTTTCCGTCCCGTGGTCCTGCTGCCCGCCGTCGTGGTGGGAGGTGACCCGGCCCGGCTGCGGGCCGTGCTGCTTCACGAACTGGCCCACGTCGCGCGACGGGACTACGCTCTGCATCTCCTAGCCCAGGCGGCCTGCGCCCTCTACTGGTTTCATCCGTTGGTCTGGCTGGCGCGCCGAGAGGCTCTGCGCATGAGGGAACGGGCGAGCGACGACGTGGTGCTCGGCTTCGGCGTTCGGCCGGCGGACTATGCGACGTCGCTGGTGCAATTGTCCCGGTCGCTGGCTGCGCCCAAGTTGTGCGCCAGCCTGGGGATCACCCGCTGCTCGAATCTCGAAAAACGCGTCCGGGCGATTCTCGATCCAGGTCTGCGACGCGGCCGTTTGACCCCGGCCTGGGCGCTCCTCGCGGTCGTGGCGGCCGGCTCGCTCGCCCTCGCCGTCGGAGTGGTGCAACCCGCTCTGGCGGAGATCCCGTCGCTACCGCTATTGGCTCCCGTGCGCGCTGCTTTGCCGGCGTTCGCGCTGGCATCTTCTCCTGCTCCCGCGACCCAGCCCGCGATTCCCGGCTCTGACCTCGCCAACATCGAAGCGCAGGCTGCCGCAGCCGCGAAAGCCTACAACTTCGAGCAAGCCTTGTCGCTATACCTGAAGGCTGCCGAGATGACCAAGGTGAGCACCAGCGCCAACTCTCCGCAATACGCGGCGGCGTTAATGCGCATCGGAGCGTTGTGCCGCGCCTGGGACCGCTGGGAACCGGCGCACATTTACTATTCCCAGGCACTCTCCAGCCTCGAGAGGGTGTTCGGCCGCAGCTATCCTGGCCTGGCGGAGCCGCTGTATTTCCTGGCGATGGAGGCTGAAGTTGATAAGGACTTGCCGCGAGCGGAGAGTCTGTACCAGCGCGTTCTCGATTTGCAGCAATCGCAGCCGAGCCGCGAGACCTCGCTCGCCATGATGGGTAAGGCGCGGGTGCTGCGCGGTCTTGGCCGAGACGACGAAGCGGGCGCGATGGATCCGGGAGTTCAGGCCTCGTTCGGCTCTGCGAAGATCACTGCCCCGGTCCCTGACAACCCGGATGCCTCAGGAGCCTACCGCGTCGGCAACGGAGTTACGGCTCCCGGGCTGACCTTCAAGGTCGAACCCGGCTACAGCCAGGAAGCCCGAACCATGAAGTTCCAAGGCACGGTGATTCTGCGGATTGTGGTCGGTGTGGACGGAGTTCCAGGAACCATCTCCGTTGTGCGCCAGCTCGGCTCCGGTCTGGATGAGAAAGCCGTCGAGGCCGTTCGTCAATGGCGCTTCAAACCCGGCGCCAAGGACGGAGTGCCCGTGCCCGTCTCCGCGCAGGTCGAGGTGAACTTCCGGCTGCTGTAGCGGCAAGCCCAATCCACTGTATTCTTGGAGGGATGACCCGGGCCGAGTTACTCCAGGAAGGCTTCAACAAGTGGAAGGCCGACTTCGACTACGTCCGGGAGCTTTTCTGCCAGATGCTCGACGAGGAAGGGGACGCCGACCTGGCCGTCTTCCTCAGAGGATGCTTCGACGGCGCGCAATCCGACCTCGGCGCGTTGTCGGAACGCCACTGCCAGGCGTTGTCGATCGTTTTTCAGCTTCTCAACATCGTCGAAGAGAACACCGCAAACCAGGTCAGGCGCCGGCTGGAGGGCCCGCGCGAGGATGACGAGCCCGGCTTGTGGCAGCAAAGCCTGCGGGATCTCCGCGAGCGGGGCTTCACCGAAGAGCAGGTCCGCGACGGCCTAAGCCGGGTCTCCGTGGAACCGGTGCTCACGGCGCACCCTACCGAAGCCAAGCGTGCAACGGTTCTGGATCATCATCGCGATATTTACCGCCTGCTCGTCAAGCGCGACAACCAGACGTTCAATGAGATTGAACTGGCCCTTTTCCAGCGCCGCTTGCAGGCGGCCTTTGAACGGCTGTGGCGAACAGGCGAGATCTTTATCGAGCGGCCCGGCGTCGAGGGCGAGGTACGCAACACTCTGTACTATCTGCGATCGGTGTTTCCCGACGTCGTGGAGTCGCTCGATCTCCGCTTTCAGTACGCCTGGCGGGCGGCCTTCGCGAGCGAACCGCCGCAGATGCCTCGACTGGCGTTCGGGAGCTGGGTGGGAGGGGATCGGGACGGCCACCCCTTCGTGACTCCAGAAATCACTTCTCTCACCTTGCGGCTGATGCGGGAAGGCGCGATGGCGGCGCTCACGGAGAGGCTGCAGAGAGTCGGCGCGCGCCTCAGCCTGGCGGATCCCGCGGGCGGAGGACCCGCCTGCCTCAGGGACCGCATCCGGGATCTCGGCGCGCTGCTCGGACCGGCGTCGGAGGCTGCGCTGGAACGTAACCCCGGCGAGCCATGGCGTCAGATGATCAACCTGATGCTGCTGCGGCTGGAACGCGCCAGCGGCGGCCTTCCCGAAACCGGCGCCTACCGGTTGCCGGGCGAACTGATCGAGGACCTGGCGATCCTCGAAAAATCGCTGCATCTGGCGGGCGCGCGTCACGTGGCGGAGTTGGACGTCGGGCCTCTCCGGACGCAGGTGCGCGTGTTCGGCTTCCACCTGGCCACGTTGGATATCCGCCAGAACAGCGCGTTTCACGACCGGGCGATTGCCGGCCTGCTGCGCGCCTCCGGCCTCCTGCAAACGGACTATCCCAACTGGAGCGAAAGGGAGAAGCTGGGCCTGCTGAACCGCGAGCTTCAGACGCCCCGGCCCTTCACCGGACCGCACACCGCTCTGGAGAGCGAGGCCCAGCGTGCAGTGGGCCTCTTTCAGACGCTGCGGGACCACTTCGTGCGGCATGGACGCGATGGAATCGGCCCGCTCATCGTCAGTATGACGCGCAGCGCGGCCGATCTTCTGGCGGTCTACATTCTGGCGCGGGAAGCCGGTTTGCTGGTCGAAACGCCGGAGGGCCTGGCTTGCGAACTCCCGGTCACCCCGTTGTTCGAAACCATCAACGACCTGGAGCGGAGCGAGTCGATCTTGAGAGAGTTTCTGCTGCACCCCATGACGCAGCGCACGCTCGACCACTTGCAGCGCAGGGACCACAAGCCCGCCCGCGAGCTCGTGGTCATGCTGGGATACAGCGACTCCAACAAGGATGGCGGCATCCTGGCGAGCCATTGGAGCCTGCACCGGGCCGAGCGGCGGCTGGCGCAACTGGCGCGCGAATGCGGGGTGCAGATCGCATTTTTCCACGGCCGCGGCGGGACCATCGGGCGCGGCGCGGGACCGGTACACGTTTTTCTCGAAGCGTTGCCCGCCGGCTCGCTGATGGGCCGGCTGCGAGTCACCGAACAGGGGGAAGTCATCGCGCAGAAGTACGCCAATCGCGTCACGGCTACGTATCAACTGGAACGGCTGCTGGCGGGTGTCACCCGCACGTCGCTGGTGCACCGGGCCGCGGAGGCCGCGCCGCACCCGCTTGAGGCGCTGTGGACGCCGGTGGTGGCACGCAGCACGCAAGCCTACCACCGGCTGGTCGCGAGCAAGGGCTTCATTTCGTTCTTCGAGCAGGCCACGCCGATCGACGTCATCGAGCAAAGCCACATCGGATCGCGGCCCGCTCGCCGCACGGGAACGCCGACTCTGGCAGATCTGCGGTCCATCCCCTGGGTGTTCAGTTGGAGCCAGGCCCGCTTCCACCTTCCCGGCTGGTTCGGCGTGGGAACGGCGCTGGAGGGGCTGCGCCTGGATAGTCCGTCGGATTGGCGCAGACTGCAGGCTGGGGTGAAGAGCTGGCCGTTCCTCTCCTATCTGCTTCACAACGTCGAGGCGAGCCTCATGATGGCCGACGCCGGGTTCATGGAGCTTTACAGTTCGCTGGTCATGGACGGCGCTCTCCGACGCCGGGTGCTCGATACGATCCTCGGCGAGTACAGGCTGGCCGTGAAGTCGATCGACGAACTGTTCGGCCGCACGCCGGAGGAACGCCGCCCGCGTCTGGCGCTGGCCATCCGGATGAGGAGGAACGCGCTTCGCCCTCTCCACGAAGAGCAGGTTCGTTCACTCGCAAGCTGGCGGGCCGCGCCGACGGAGGAGAAGCTGCGCACGCTCCTTCTGACCGTCAACGCCATCGCCATGGGCCAGAAGATGACCGGTTAGCCCGGATTTCTCATCGCTTTCGCGTCTGAGGCTGGTTTGAAGCTACTTCGACAGGAATTGCGTTTTCCGCTACAGCTGCGCGTGCCGGGAACGCGATTTCAGGTGCTGGCACGACGCGCGTGCGGCCCTCAAGTGCCTCGCGGTGCGGCTGGCGAGGCTTTTTCGCTCAAGATTCGCACGGGGCCGCCTTGCTGGGCCTGCCATTGGGCCGCAGAAAGTAGAACTTCGAACTTTTCCTCGATGGCATTGAAACTCAACCACCTGGCGCAACGGTCGCCACGAGGTTGCCATAGACCTGTGCAAACAGCTCCGCAGCGGGGTGAGCGGCGGCCAGCGAGATCCAGATTTTGCGCACCGTGAGGCGCACCTGCGCGCCGATCTTCAGCAGCCGCAACCGGATCGTCTGGCATTGCGCTTTGGCCATCTCGGTACCGGCCAGGCCCAGACGCCGCAGCGCTTGCATCAGGCAGTAGGCGATCGAGGAGCAGTACAGCCGGATCTGGTTGGAACGCATCCAACTCGTCGAGGTCCGGTCCGCAAACAGCGCCAGTTGTTGTTCCTTGATGCGGTTCTCCATGTCCCCGCGGGCGCAGTAAAAATTCTCGTATAAGGGTCGCGCCTCCATCTGCTCCGTACTCCAGGAGGTGACCACGAAGCGCGGGTTCTCGCCCTTGTCCAGATACTCCGCCTTGCCGATCACTCGACGGGCTCGCGACCAAGTCTCCCGCGTGCGATAGCGAAACTCGGTGAACACGCGCGCCGGCCTGGCTGTCTGCTTCCACTGCCGTTGGGCCTGCTTCATCGGCTTGCGGACCTTCCTTAGCAGCCGCTCATTCTTGGCCAGCCCGAACACGTATCCGACCCGGTTCTGCTCGCACCAGGTCATGATCGCATCGCGGCAGAAGCCCGAGTCGGCACGCAGCACGATCTCCACTTCGGGCCAGACACGGCGAAGCTGTTTCACGATGCGCTGGATCTCTTCCAGCGCTCCGGCGGACGCGTCGATGTTCGATGGCCGCAACCTGGCGCACACCAGATGCTCCCCAACGAAAATGTACAGCGGCAGATAACAGTAACCACCGTAGTAGCCGTGGAAGAAGCGCCCCTCCTGCTCCCCGTGCACCGGATCATCCGTGGCGTCCAGGTCCAACACGATGCGTTGCGGTTGGCGAGGCTGAGCCTGGATGTAGAGATCCACCAGGAGCGCATCCACCGCCTTCTCGTCCAGAACGATCTTCTTGTATCGCGTCCGCTGGTTGGCGTCCTCCCGGGTCAACTCCAGCCGGTTGAGCGTGCTCTTGCCGGCCCCCGCCTTGCCCCGATCCTGCCGGCGCCGCCGGTGTTCTCCCTCCACATCGGATTTGCCCGACAACATCGCCAGCAGCGGATCTTGCCGCAACTGATCGTGGTCGTTGAGATCTTCGTAGCCCAGCGCGAGGCCGTAAACTCGCTGCCGGACCAACTCGCCCACGGTGTGCTCGACCAACTCCGGCCTCCGGTGGTCGCGGAAGCAGGCCGCAAACTGACGTAGGATCCCGGTTCGCTGCTCGACGGGGCGCAGTAGCAACGCGCCCGCATCGCTGGTGATCTGCCCGCCGTCGAAGCGCGCCACCACCTCACGCGAAAAATGGGGTGCAAAAGGGAAGCTGGATTGGGTACACTCTGTCATAGCGAAAGCCGCCTCCTCATTGGCGCTAACTGTTGTCTGGAAACTCAGTTATGCCATGAATGGCGGCTTTTTGCTATAGATCGATGAGAAATCCGGGTTAGTGGAGCTTGGGTCGCGGTAGGGATACGAGTGGCCTCGCACCCCCCGCACAGATCCGTGCAAGCGCTGCTAAAGCACACGATTCTTACGTGGGGTGTTGGAACGCAAAGCGCACCTCCGGATACGGATGCTGGATCTCGACTTCGGGGATCGGATGGCTGGGTGTTTCCTGAAATCGCCCCCAGGTCCAGCGGTGTCGTTGCCTCCGCCTTGCGGCGCGCCCTTCTCACGCGGGACCAACTGGCCGTCCTCTTCTTGTATCGGCGCTTTCACAACGCCACACCGGTTCCTCCCGACGCTATCCAGGCGGAAGCGCCTGGACCACCATGGAGGTGCAGGGCAGGCGGGGCGGCCTGCCCTGCTGACAGGATGTTGTCTGGCGCGCAGTCGCGGAGGCCAGCGTTTACAGAACCAGGCACGGCGAAGAGCGCCGCCACAGACCGGCCCTGCTGCCTATACAGTACCTTCAATCATAGAAACGACTTGTCGCTTCCACAAGCTTGAAGACGGTACGCTTTACTCTCATCTCCAAAGTTAACCTCCTCAGACAAATCCTAGGGTGCGGCGGAAAGTGCTTGACCGGTGCCGGCGCAGGGGTGTAATCTCATCGGTTCGACCCCGAGGAAAGAGAATGACGCTAGCCACTACCTACGGCGCCGCCTTGTGTCTGGCGGTCTTCAGCCTGCTCTGCCTGGGTTCGTGGGCCAACAGTCTCAAGCTCGCCGGCCGATGGAGATTCGAGTTGTTCTACTTCGACTTCTCTTTCGGCCTCGCCGCGACGTCCCTGGTTCTGGCCTTCACCGCGGGCAGTTTGGGTTACGACAGTTTCACGTTCATGGACGATGTCATGCGCGCCTCCAAGCACAACCTGGCTTACGCGTTCGGCGCGGGCATGATCTTTAACCTCGGCAACCTGCTGCTGATCGCCGGAATGTCTCTGGTGGGCATGTCGATCGCCTTCCCGATCGGTCTCGGAATCGCGATCGCCGTAGGGACGCTGGTGGCTTACACGCTCGGATCGCAGGGCAACCCAGTCCTGGTTTTCACGGGAGTAGCCGTGGTGTTGGTGGCGGTCCTCGTGTGCGCCTTCGGCCATCGCTCCCTGGCTCTTCTGCGGGAGATCGAGAAGATGAAGGCGGGCACGCATCGAACCCTGCGGCCGTCGGTATCGTGGAAGGGCGTGTTTCTGAGTGCCGGAGGGGGAATCGTGCTCGGGTCATTCCACCCCCTGCTCGACATAGCCAGGGACCCCGACATCGGCCTCGGGCCCTATGCCTTGGGGGTCATGTTCTGCATGGGGATTGCTTTCTCCACGATCCTCTACAACATGTACTTCATGAACCTTCCGGTGAAGGGCCGACCGGTGGAAATCCTGGCCTACTTCCATGGCACCATCCGGGAGCACCTCTACGGAGTCCTGGGCGGAGTGGTTTGGTCGCTGGGGACAGTCGCGGCTTTGGTCTTATCGAGCAGTCCGAAGGAGACCATGCCGGGTCCGGCCCTGTCTTACGCGTTGGCGCAGAGTTCGCCCCTGCTGGCCGCAATATGGGGTCTGGTTGCGTGGAAGGAGTCGCGCGGCGCGGACGCTAAAGTGACCGCCCTGATGGGGTTGACGCTCTTCTTGCTGGCCGCGGGGATCGCTATGCTGGCGATCGCCCCGCTCTATTCGTCGATCTGACGCGGAGCAGACTGGATCCGCCTAGCAGACGCCCAGGTCCGCGAGTAGCCGCTCCAGCAGTTCGACCGATTCAACGCTCCCCTGAGCGAGCAGCGCATTCCCTCCGCCGCGACCGCCATACTGTGCGACAGCCGCTTTCAGCAGGTTGCCGGCATGCACGCCCGCGTCCGCCGAGACGGCCAGCAGCGCGGCGGGTGGGCTGTCGCTGCCCGCCACGAAGATGGCCTTGGATTGCGCCGTGAAGCCCTGGGCTAGCGCGCGCAGTTCGTCGTCAAGAACTCCCGCGGCCTGACGCCGGAGGGAACGGCGCACGCCGTCCGTGCCCGCGGCGGTCGCCCCGTACAGTTCCTGCCCCCGATATCGGGCCAGCTCCGTTGCGACGCGCCGGTGGGCCTTCTGGGCAGCCTGCAGGGCATCCCGCTGCGCCTCCACCAGCGCCGGGCACTCATCGAGCGGCGCCGAATAGACCCGCGCGATCCGGGCTAGCCCTGCGAAGTCCGCCCGCGCGCGCCGCACCGCGCGTTGCCCGCAAAGGAATTCGATGCGGACGTTGCCGCGGATCTTGTCGAGTTTGCGGATCGCCACCGGCCCGATCTCGGCCGTCGACCGCACGTGCGTTCCGCCGCACGGGCTGCGGTCCAGACCCTCGATCGAGACGATGCGCAGCACGCCATGCCTGTCCGTGGGCCGCCGCCGCAAGCCCTGCGCCATAGCCTCCGCTTCGAAGGTGACCGCCACCGGCCGGTTCTCGAACACACGCTGGTTGACGGACGCCTCCACGGCAAGAACCTGTTCGGGATTCAGCCCGGTGGCGGAGACGTCGATGGTGGAGCTTTCCGAACCCAAGTGGAAGCCTACCGTGTCGAAGCCATACAGATCGAGCAGCACAGCCGAGAGCAAATGCTGGCCGGTGTGTTGCTGCATGTGGTCGAAACGCCGCTCCCAGTCGACGCGGCATTCCACGGTAGTCCCCGCGACCGGCTCCGCCGTGATGTGCGCGATCTGCTTGTCCTCGTCGATGACCTCCAGGACACGCGCGCCCCCGATCTCTCCCAGATCTTGGGGCTGCCCCCCGGAGGCGGGGTAGAAGGCCGTCCGGTCCAGGTAGGTGCGCAGGCCGCCCTCGGAACGTCCGATGACGTGCGCGGAGAAATCTCTCAGGTACGAATCGTGGTGGTAGAGCCGCGTCGTGATCATCCGGCTGCGATCAGTGTCCGGTCAAACCCACTGGAGCGCGCCTTTCTTGTACGCCCAAATGTAACCGACGATCAGAATCAGCAGGAAGACGGTCACCTCCGACACCCCGAACCAGCCCAGCTTGTGGTATTGCACGGCCCAGGGGTACAGGAAGATCGTCTCCACGTCGAAGATCACGAACAGGATCGCGATGATGTAGAAGCGAACCGTGTAGCGCCCACGCGAATCGGACGCCGCCTGGATCCCGCACTCGTAGGCGTCCATCTTGGTAGTGGTCGGAACGGATGGGCGGATCAGTTTGCTGACCAACAGAAGCGCAATCGGAAACAGGATCGCGCACACCAGGTAAATGAAAATCGCCAAGTAGCCGTACGACATGGAACCTCCAATATATCACGCACCGCCGAAGTGCTGGCGCGTCCGTGAGTCATAATGGAGGCAGGATGTTTGGAGCCATCAGGGAACAGATCGACACCATCTTTCGGGAAGACCCGGCCGCCCGGAGCATCATCGAAATCGTCCTGTGCTACCCGGGCTTCCACGCGATTCTGCTCCACCGCCTGGCGCACAGGGTTTACCGGCGGCGCTGGACACTCGCGGCCCGTGTCATTTCCCAGTTCAGCCGTGCGGTCACCGGGATCGAGATCCATCCTGGGGCGAGCATCGGGCGCAGGTTCTTCATCGATCACGGAATGGGCGTGGTGGTCGGTGAAACGGCCGAGATCGGCGACGACGTGTTGCTCTACCAGGGAGTGACGCTGGGGGGGACCGGCAACGAGAAGGGCAAGCGCCACCCGACGCTTGGCAACCACGTGGTGGTGGGCACGGGCGCCAAGGTTCTGGGCAATATCCGCATTGGCGATCACGTCAAGATCGGCGCGGGCTCGGTGGTGGTCCATCCCGTTCCGGACCACTCCACCGTGGTCGGCATTCCGGGACGCGTGGTCCGGGTGCGCGGTGAAGCGCCTCGCGGCGATGAACTGGAGCACGGCCGGCTGCCCGATCCCGAGGGACAGGCAATCGAGGACCTCGTCCGGCGCGTCGAGCAACTCGAGAAACGGCTGCAAGAGGCGCTCGATAACCAGTCAGTTCAGGATCGGCAGGGTTGAGACGCTTCATGCCGCTGCCCCCGCTCAAGGTGCTCTTCCTCGTGGGGGCTTCGCTCACGTCCGCCGGGAACGCGCCGGCTCCGCCCGAAGCCGAAATCGTGGACGTGCGCATGATCTGGGGCCGGGCGCCGCACAACGCATCGGCGGACCTGCTGCGTTTTCGCGAACGCTGGTACTGCGTTTTTCGGGAGGGGAGCCTCACAGCGTCGCCCGATGGCGCAGTACGCGTGCTCAGTTCTCCCGATGGCCACGTGTGGCAGTCCTCTGCGTCAGTCAGCGTGCCTGGCGCCGATCTCCGCGACCCTAAACTTAGCACCACGTCGTACAGCCGCCTTCTGCTGCTCGCGGAAGCCGTCTCGGGTGGCGCCGCGGGGCCGGCGCACCGCACCCTGGCGTGGTCCTCGCCGGACTCCCGGGAGTGGGAAGGGCCGGCGCAGGCAGGCGACCCTGGAATGCGGCTTGGGCCCGTCACCTGGCACCTGAACCGGGCCTACAGCGTGGGGTACAGTAGCCCTGGACCGGGGCCGGTCCGGCTCTATTCGAGCGGCGATGGGGAGCGCTTCACGATCCAGGCGGACAACCTGGTCCCCCCGCGGCAGGACGCCGAGGCTGGGCTGCTCTTCGGCCGAGACGGCAACGCCCTGTGCCTGATGCGCGGCGACGGGGCCGGAGCTCCTGCCCAGCTCGGCACGTCCCGCGCGCCCTACAAAGCCTGGTCCTGGAGCGTCCTCAACGCCAGCGTGGCCACGCCGAACGTGCTGGAACTCGCCGACGGCCGCATAATCGTCGCGGGGAGCATTCCCGGCAACGAGGCACGCATCGCGCTGTGGTGGCTGGACCCGGAACGCGGGACGCTCAAGGAGTTCCTGCGGCTGCCCTCCGGCGGCGAATCGGGGCGCCCCGGCTTGGCATCGCACGAGGGGATTCTGTGGATCGCCTACCACTCCTCGCACGAAGGCCGGGCGATGATCTACCTCGCCCGAGTCAAGCTGCTGGCTGCGACAAACGCGAAGAAGCCGGCGAACGGCCTCACGCTAGCGAAGTAGTCTCCGCGCCGGCCTTCCGGAAGGAGTACCGGAACGCGTTCGCGGCAATGCCACGCAGTTCATCTTCGGAGAAGCCGAACTCGCGCGCGGCGAGTTCGTACTCGGCCGTCAGCGTCGTGTGGAACATCGCGGGGTCGTCGGTGTTCAACGTGATCGGCACGCCGGCGTCGAACAGCCGGCGGATGGGGTGCTCACGCAAGCTCGCCACGGCGCCCGTAGCTACGTTGCTCGACAGGCAAACCTCGAGCGGAATGTCATGGTCGCACAGATGGCGTACGAGCACCGGATCGTCGATGGCGCGGATGCCGTGGCCGATGCGCTCCGCGCCAATCTCTAGGGCCTCCCAGATCGACGCGGGGCCGGTGGTCTCGCCTCCGTGCGCCGTAAGCCGAAGTCCATGCGCGCGGGCGTTGCGGAATGACTCCTGGAATAGCCGCGCGGGGCCGCGTGCCTCATCGCCGCCGATGCCGAAGGCGACAACCCCGTGGTTCACGCGTGAGGCGGCGAATTCAGCAACCCGCCCTACGTGTTCCATGCCAAACTGCCGCACGGCGTCGACGATCCACTGAACCTCCACACCGGACCCTTCGGCCTCCCGGCGAATGGCATCATAGACGGCGGCAGGGTCCTGCTCGCGCCAGAGGACCACACCCGTGGAATGGATGATCTCCGCGTAGCGAACGTCCTCCCCGGCCAGCCGCTCGAGCAGCCGGCGCGTGATGAGGGCGTAATGCTCCGGAGCTTGCAGGTGGCGGGTCACCCACTCGAAGCTGTCGAGGAAGCCGGCGAAGTCCGGATATTCGTAGTGCGCGCGGATCTCCTCCAGGGTGAGATCCGGCGCCAGTTCCCGCAAAGTCTCCGGCTCGATCGATCCCTCCAGGTGGAGGTGCAGCTCGGCCTTGGGCAACTGATGGTGTGAAGCGTCCATCCCTGCCATAATAGCTGCGATGACGAACGCGGAGATCCAGGCCATCGCCGGCGGGTACCACGGCGACCCTTTTCGCGTCCTGGGACCGCACGTGGTGCGAGCCAAGGACAAGCCGCCCGCCTGGTTGGTGCGCGCCTTTCTGCCCCAGGCATCCGCGGCCGCGGTGCAACTCGAGGGCGTCGTCCAGCCGATGCGCAAGGTGCACCCCGACGGCCTGTTCGTCGCGGCCTTCGAGGGACAGCCCCGCGGCTACCGGTTGCAGTTGACGCTTCACGACGGCACCGAGGTAGAACTCGAGGACCCCTATCGCTTCCCGCCGCTGCTGTCGGAGTTCGAGCTGCACCTGCACTCCGAGGGGACCCTCTACGAGAGCTACAACACGTTCGGAGCGCACCATTTGGAGATGGAAGGCGTTGCGGGGGTGCGATTCGCCGTCTGGGCGCCGAATGCGGAGGTGGTCTCGGTCGTGGGCGACTTCAACGACTGGGACACGCGCCGCCATCCGATGCGCCTCCGCACGGGAGGCGTTTGGGAGATCTTCCTGCCGGGCCTCGGAGAGGGCGTGCACTACAAGTACTTCATCCGCTCGCGGCAGCAGGGCCACCGGGAGCTGAAGGCCGATCCGCACGCGTTTCGCTGCGAAGTGCCGCCGCAATCGGCCTCGATTGTGGCGCGGCTGGACGCACACGAGTGGGGCGACCAGGCCTGGATGGAGTCCCGGGCAAAGCGCAACCTGCTCGATGAACCTGTCTCCATCTACGAAGTCCACCTGGAATCCTGGCTCCGGGGCCCTCGCGGAGAAACGCTCACCTACCTGGAAATTGCGCCGAAGTTAGTGGCCTATGTTACGCGATTGGGCTATACGCATATCGAGTTTCTACCCCTGACGGAACATCCTTACTCCGGCTCGTGGGGCTACCAGACCGTCGGGTACTTCGCGCCGGCAAGCCGCTTCGGCCCGCCCCAGGATCTTATGTACCTGATCGACCAGTGCCACCGGGCGGGCGTCGGCGTGATCCTCGACTGGGTGCCGGCGCACTTTCCCAAGGACGCCCACGGGCTGGCCTTCTTCGACGGGACGGCGCTGTACGAGCACGCCGACCCGCGCCGGGGCGAGCACAAGGAGTGGGGCACGCTGATCTTCAACTACGGCCGCAACGAGGTGCGCGGCTTCCTCATATCCAGCGCCCTGTTCTGGCTCAAGCGTTACCACATCGACGGCCTGCGCGTGGATGCGGTGGCTTCCATGCTCTACCTGGATTACTCGCGCAAGCCGGGGGAATGGGTGCCGAATCAGTTCGGCGGCAACGAGAACCTGGAGGCCATCGACTTCCTGCAAAAGTTCAACGAGCTTACTCACCAAGTGCCCGGCGTGGTGACGATCGCCGAAGAGTCGACGGCGTTTCCGGGCGTTTCGCGACCCGTGTACCTGGGCGGGCTCGGGTTCACCATGAAGTGGAACATGGGATGGATGCACGACATGCTGGATTACTTTTCCACGCAGCCCGTCCATCGCAAGTTCCACCACAAGAACATCACCTTCAGCTTGCTGTACGCCTTCACCGAGAACTTCGTGCTTCCGATTTCGCACGATGAGGTGGTCCACGGCAAGCGGTCGTTGATGTCGAAGATGCCGGGCGACGAGTGGCAGCGCTTCGCCAACGCGCGCGCCTTCCTGGCCTACATGTACGCGCATCCGGGCAAGAAGCTGCTCTTCATGGGTGTGGACATCGGCCAGTACGAGGAATGGGACGATGAAGGATCGGTGCGCTGGGAATTATTGGAGTTCGATTTCCACCGCAAACTGCAGGAGTTGGTGCGCGCGCTGAACGCGCTCTACAGGTCGCATCCGGCGATCTACCAGGTCGACTTTCACCACACCGGATTCGAGTGGGTGGACTTCCACGACGTGGACAGTTCGATCATCGCCTTCCTGCGCCGAGCGAAAGACCCCGAGGACTTCCTTCTCTTCTGCTGCAACTTCACGCCGGTGCCGCGCATGAATTACCGGTTTGGCGTGCCGGCGGAAGGCTTCTACGAGGAAGTGCTGAACACCGACTCGGAGGCCTTCGGCGGCGCCAACCTGGGCAACTACGGGGGCGTCGCGTCACTCGCCCAGCCCCTGCCACGGACGCGACCACAGCATCTCGATCACCCTGCCGCCCCTGGCCGTGGTGGCCTTCCGGCGCAGGCGCGGGGACTAGGAGTCTGTCGACGTAGGACGGGCTTCAGCCTGTCCCCTTACAGGTTCGCGTTGGGTTCCAGGCTGCGCCAGAGGTACCAGCTTGCGACGGTCCGGTAGGGGCGCCACTTCTCACCCAACGCTTCGACCTCCGCGGGCTTGGGCACCTCGTCCAGGCCGTACGCCTTCTGCACAGCCACGCGGATGCCGAGGTCGCCCACCGGCAGCACGTCCTTGCGGCGCAGGGCGAAGATCAAGAACATGTGGGCCGTCCAGGCGCCCACTCCCTTCAGGCTGGTCAATGCCTGCATGACTTCGTCGTCCTTCATCCGCCGCATGGCCTCGAAGTTCGTCACCCCGGCTTGCGTGTGGCTGGCGATGTCGCGGATGTAGGCGATCTTCTGCTTCGACAGCCCAATCGAGCGCATGCGCGCGGGCGTGAGGCGCAGAACCGGTCCCGGCTCGAGACGTCCGTCGCCGGCGGCCTCGCGGAGCCGCCCAAAGATGGTGGCGGCCGCCTTTCCGCTCAATTGTTGGTAGACGATCGACTTCACCAACGCCTCGAAATCGGGCTCCAGATAACGGATCCGGTAGGCTCCGACGGCGTCGATGAGGCCGCCAAGAACCGGATCGGCGCTCTGTAGCGCCAAAATAGCCTTACGCATGGGAAACGGTTCTCCTCCGGCAGACATCTAATACTATGTCACTGTAAAGATATGCATCTCAAATGGGCTCTCGCGGTAACGGGGCTGGGATTGGCGCTGGGGCTCGCGCTGGCGCAACAACCCCAGGATATTCCCACCATCAGCGTCGGCGTCAACGTGGTCAACATCCTGTGCTCGGTTCGGGACAGCAAGGGCGCCCTGCAGCCGAACCTTACCAAGGACGACTTCACGGTCACCGAAGAGGGCAAGCCGCAGGACATCCGGTACTTCTCCCGTGAAACGGACCTGCCCCTGACGCTCGGCCTGCTGGTGGACGTCAGTGGCAGCCAGAGAAACCTCATCGAGGTGGAGAAACGCGCCGCCGATCAGTTCTTCGGAAAGGTGCTGCGCAAGCAGGACATGGCGTTCCTGATGAGCTTCGGTTCGGAGGCCGAACTTCTGCAGGACTCCACCAACTCGGTGCTTCTGCTGCGGCGAGGTTTGGATAACTTGAAGCTGCGGACAGGCGCAACCGGGCCCCTTCCCGGTCCCGTTCCAACCATCAACCAGCCGCACGGCACCATCCTTTTCGATGCAGTCTACCTGGCGGCGACCGAGCAGTTGCGTTCCGAAGTCGGACGCAAAGCGATCGTGCTCATTACCGACGGCGTGGATCAGGGCAGCCGCGTGAAATTGACGGAGGCCATCGAGGCCGCGCAGAAGTCGGACCTGATCGTCTACAGCATCCTCTACTACGACCCGAGTGCATACGGCGGTCCGGGAGTAATGTTCTCGATGGGCGACGGGGATTTGCGGAGGATGTCCGAAGAAACCGGAGGCCGCATGTTCCGGGTAGACCGCAGGACCACCCTGGAGAGCGTCTTCCAGGAGATTCAGGACGAGATGCGCAGCCAGTACTCCATCGGCTACGCGGCCCCCGGGAACACCGCTCCGGGAACCTATCGACGCGTCGAAGTGCGCACCAAGCAGAAGGGCCTCAAGGTGCAGGCGCGCAAGGGCTACTACTCGGCGAAGCCCGAAGGCTAATAAACCGCCCGTCCTACTTGCGGCGCGCGAAGTAGTCCCGAAGAGCCTCTTCCAGAGGCGGCATCGGTTCGATCCCCGCCGCCTCCATCTTGGCGTTCGACAGCGCGGAGAACTTGGGGCGATGCGCCTCGGTCCGGTACTCGCGCTCATTGGTGGGACGCAATTCGGGAGAGATTCCAGCCGCCCGAAAGATCATCCCCGCCCAGTCAAACCAGGAGATCGGCGTCCCCCCGCCGGCATGGTAGATCCCGCTGAGTTGCCGGTCGACGAAATCCGCCGTGCGGGCCGCAAGATAGGGAGCGTAAGCCGGCGAGGCAATGTGGTCCTCGACGACGCGGATGGGCTGCGGCGAGGCCGCCAGCCGAAGCATCAACTCGACGAAGTTGCCGCGCGCCGTGTGCACCCCCCCTGGGCCGAAGACCCCGGATGTCCGAATGATCAGCGGCTTCTCGAGATAGGCGAACGCAAAGATCTCGCCGGCGAGCTTGGAAACCCCGTAGGCCCCCAGGGGCCGCGTCGGATCCGCCTCCGTGTAGGGACGGCCGGCCGTGCCATCGAAGACATAGTCGGTGGAGAAGTGCACCAGGGACGCATCGACCTGACGGCAGGCGATGGCGATGTTACGCACGGCCAGGGCGTTTACGGCGAAGGCCGCCTGAGGTTCTCGCTCCGCCACATCCACCTGGTTGTAGGCCGCGGCGTTCACCACGATGGACGGGTCCAGCGCACCGATGCACTCCTCGACCTGAAACCGGTCGGCGATGTCCACCTCGGCCCGGTCCAGGCCGCTGACAATGTAGCCTCGAGAGGTGAATTCGGTAGACGAGTTCCTGGCCCAATTGGCCCGCGTTGCCGAGGACGGTGAGTTTCTTTCGCATTGAATTCGTAGGATAGCGCGGACGGGCCCTGCGCGGCAGCTTTACGAGCCTGCAGTCGGCGTCACAAGCCCACCGACGGGCGCCAAGCCTCCCTTGGCTGTATGCTCCAAGACCACATCGATGAAGCCCAGCGCGACGCGGGACAGTGCCTTGTCCCTGCGGTAGACGAGGCCGACCTGGCGAACCACCGGTTCGGGGCCGAGCGGCACCGCGACGAGGCGCCCCGATTTCACTTCCTCCTGGCAATTCGACTCCGCCACGAAAGAGACCCCCAGCCCGGCCATGACGAAGCGCTTGATCAGCTCGGTCGAATCCAGCTCCATCGAAATGTGGATGATGTCCTCGACCAACTCGTACCAGGCGTTGAGCCTGGTTCGCGTGTTGCCGGATTTCGGCAAAAGCAGTGGATGTCCGACCAGGTCCTGACAAGTCACGGCGTCCTTCTGAGCAAGCGCGTGTCCCGGCGGAACGATGAGCTGGATCTCGTCCGAGTGGATCTTGACCACCTGAAGCTTGCGCTCCTGGACCGGCAACTGAGTGAAGCCGAAATCGGCCTGGTTCTCCATGACGGCCTGCACGACTCTGGCGCCATACTGGCGCTCCAGAAGCAGTTGCACATTGGGGAAGCGCGCGGTGAACTCGGCGAACACTCGCGGCAGAACGTACATGCAGGTGGCCTCGTTCGCCGCGATCAGCAGGGCGCCGCGGGGGACGCGCTCCAGTTCGTTGATGGCGTCCTGCGCGCGCCGCCGCAGGTCGAGGATCTGCTCGGCGTACTCCGCATAAATCCTTCCGGCGGGCGTAAGTGCGATGCGCGTGCCGAGCCGGTCGAAAAGGCTCGTGTTCAGTTCCTGCTCCAACTGGCGCACCTGGGCGCTGATCGCCGGCTGCGTGCGGAAGCACGTCTCGGCGGCCTTGGAGAAACTCTTCAGCCTCACGATCTCGAGAAAAGTGTGGAGCTGGTCCAGATCCATAAACTCGAACAAACCTTTGGCAGTCCGAATTATAGCATCCGGAATTTGACAGGCTGCTGGAAGCGCTGCGCGAACGCCCTTACGGATCGATGTAGTTCACCGTCGTGGTGGCCGTGCTGCGCGCCCCTTTATCGTCGGTGACGGTCAATTCAAAGATGTAGTCGCCGTAGCCCTGCTGCGGCGTGACAGACGGCGTGGCGGTGTTCGCGCCGACGATCGACGCGGGCTTGGCGCCCGACACCCTCCAGGAGTATGTAATCGGGTCGCCATCCGGGTCGTAGGACGCGGACCCATTCAACTGCATCGGGAATCTCATGCTGGTCTGGTTAGGTCCGGCGTCGGCCACCGGCGGGCGATTCGACGGCGGCACGACCACCACCGTTACGGTTGCGGTCGCCGTGGTGCTGACCTCGCCGAATTGATTCTTCGCCGTCAGGGTGTACGTGGTCGTCGCGGTGGGCGACACGGTGGTGGCGCCGTTGATGCTCACGCTGCCAATGCCTCCGATGGCCGCTTCCGTGGCGTTCTCGGTCTCCCAGGAAAGCGTGGTGGTCCCGCCCGAAGCGATGCTGGCGGGCGTCGCCAGGAAGCGCACAATTCGGACTTGGGGACGGTTCACGGTCACGGTGATCGTCTCGCTGGCTTCCTCGACGCTGTTCTTTGCCGTCAGCGTGTACGTGGTGGTCTGGCTCAGCGTCACCGTCGAGGTTCCGGCCTTCGCATTCACTTGGCCGATACCGCTAATGGTGACTTCGTCCGCGTCGCGGACTTCCCATACCAGGGTGGTGGCTCCCCCGGAGTCGATCTGAGGTGGCTGGGCGGTGAAGCGGATGATCTTCAACTGCTGCGCGGCGGCGGTGCCAATCGTCACGCGCGCCTGGCCGAAGGCGCCCTGGTCGTCGGTCACCACAAGGCGGAACACGTAAGTCTGGGAGGCGGCGGCCGTAAAGGTCGGCTGGGCCGTACTTGCGCCCGTAATCGAGACCGCCGGTCCACTGATTTGATTCCACTGATACGTGATGGCATCGCCATCCGGATCGTAAGAACCGGAGCCATCCAGTTGTATGACGCCGGCGGCCACGTTGACCCGGTCGGGCCCCGCGTCGGCCACTGGCGGCTCGTTGCCGATGCGCACAGTGCGCGTGAGCATCTCGTAGCGGATGCGCGGCACGTCCATCGGCACCGGGCTCTTTAGCCCGGCAAACTCCTTCGGCCGGATCCAGTTTCCCAACTGCAGGCCGAAGACCACGCGGCCGCTGTCGTTCTGCCCGATCAGGGTCTCGTTCAAACCCGCTTCCACCGTGAATGCCCAGTGCGAATTCAAGGGCTGAACGAGGCGAATCGTGCCGCCGGGCCGGTTGCTCCCGCCCCGTCGGAACAGCACGCCAAGGTTGCCCTCAACGTAGGTGTTCTTGTAGAGGCCAATCTGCGTGCTGCCTCCGACCTGGTCGACCACTCTGAGGTAGGTCTCCTCGAAGAGACTGCGGCCGAGCCCCACCCGCCGGATGACGGGCTCATCTAGAAATGACTTCGTGCCGAACGCCCCAATGCGGCCGCGGGAGAAAACGTAGTCCAGGGAGCCGGCGGCCTGCCCCAGAGTCCCGCCCGCCGCGTAATCCTTGAGTTGCACGCGCTTGAAGCTCGAGAACAAGCCGGCCTGGAAACTTCCACGCCGGTCCAGCAAGCCGACATCGAACTGGCCCTCCTGCCGGTCCGCGTAGCGCAGGTACTCGCCTTGCGCCTGCAATGCGTGGCCCTCGCCAAACGGCGTAAAGAAACGCGCCCTACCCGAAACGCTCAGGTTGCCCGTCCTGTCCGGGCCGAGGTTGAGGTCCAGAAGTTGGAACCGCTTCGGCCGCGCTTGCTCCAACGCTTTCTGCGCCGTCGCCTCCATCATCTGAGCCAGTTCCGCCCGCTCCGGAGGTTTGGGCAGTTGCGCCACCTGTTGCTGGACGCCGGCCTGGCCCTGTCTTCAAGGCGTCGGCGAATCCTGCTTGAGGGCGGCGACATCCTGCTTCAATTGGTCGTTCTGAGCAGACAGGCCGCGTAGCGCAGTTGTGTTCTCGTCAAGTTTGTCGAGCCTTCTTGAGAACGTCCTGGCAGCAATCGGGCGCTGCGGCGAGGGCCTTCACTGCGTCTCCGACGCCACCGGCGCTGACGGTTCTGCCCTGCCCGTCCGTGACCGTCAGAGTGACGCGCCGATTCATGAACCGGCCTTCTACGGTCCGGTCATCGACGCTCGGATTGCGTTTGCCCCGACCCGTCGCCTCGATCTGGCTGTCCTTGGCGCCATACTTGATAAGGAAGCTCTTGACTGTCTCGGCGCGAGCCACAGCCAACTTGTCGTTGTACCCGTCAGAGCCAACGAAGTCCGTGTTTCCTTCAACCTTTACTTTGTAGTCGGCGTGCTGGCTGAGCAAGTCGGCGAGGCGCAGCAGACTCGGATAGCCGTCGGACAGAACCGCGGAGTTGAACTCGAAATTGATCTCCTCCCAATCGTCCTTTGTTGCCGTTGTTGTCAACCCTTGCGCGAACAGCGTCGCGCACAGACCAAGGCCGGCGACCAGGCTCGAGATCATGAGAAGCTTGCGTGGCATAGCAGTTCCTCCTTCTTGAAAAGTAGGCGGGGACGCTCCCGCATGGCATTCTGTCTACCATCGATTGTACCTCCCGGCATCTGCATGGAAGCCTTATCTTTTGTCCATTCCAACCCGAGCGGCTCGGGCCGGAAACGCCTGATCTCGAAGGGCCGCATTTCCGGATTTCGGATACGGACGGTCCGCTATAATCGGATGAGTTTCGAGGACCTGGTGTCCGACAAGCTGGAAAATCTCTGCGTCCTGATTCCCGCCTACGTACCTGAGGCATCGCTGCCGCAAACGGTGGCCGCTTTGCTGGAACGCCCGGTCCGCGCGGTGATAGTGGTCAACGACGGCAGTCCCGCCGGTTGCGAGGCGCTCTTCGACTTACTGCGGGCGATGCCGCGAGTGCACGTTCTGACGCATGCGAAAAACCTGGGCAAAGGCGCATCGCTAAAGACCGGGCTCGGCTTCATCGAGAGCACGATTCCGGGATGTGCCGGCGTGGTAACCGCCGACGCCGACGGGCAGCACTCCCCGCTAGACATCATCCGCGTGGCCGAACAACTGGCTGCCAGCCCGCAGGCGCTGGTGCTCGGCGCCCGTCGCTTTGACAGCGGTACGCCGCTGCGCAACCGGATCGGCAATCAGTTGTCGCGTCTGGCCGTGGGATTGGTGGTGGGGGAGTGGCTGAAAGACACACAAACCGGACTGCGCGGCATCCCGCGCCGGCTGTTCGACAGGTTGCGGGCGATCCCGGCCTCGGGCTATGAGTTCGAACTCGACATGCTAACCGCGGCGAAGCACGCCGGGTGCGAGTTCGTCCAGATCCCCATCCAGACCATCTACCTGGGCGGCAACCGTTCGTCGCACTTCAACCCTCTGTTCGACTCCCTGCGAGTGTACTTCGTCCTGCTGCGCTTCGGGCTGGTCTCCGTGCTGACCGCACTGCTCGACAACCTCGTGTTTCTGGGCTTGTTCTCCGCGGGGGCCGGCCTGCTCGTGTCGCAAGCCGGCGGCCGGCTGGCGGGAATGCTCTACCAGTACTCGGCCGCGCGCCGCGCGGTATTCCTGAGCGACGAGAGCCACCGCAAGACGCTGCCCAGGTACGTGCTGCTGGCAACGGCGAGCGGCGCCACATCCTATCTGTTGATTCGATGGCTGTGGGGCGTGGCCGGCATGGCAGTGCTTCCCGCCAAACTGCTCGCCGAGACGGCGCTGTTCTTCGTGAACTTCGCGGTGTCTCGCGACTTCATCTTCACTCGCCGGAAGGTGCGACCGGACGCTGCGCTACGATGAGATTCAAGCCGGGATCAGGGGTGCTTCCGCTATAATCGGGAAGTCCCGAGGACCCTGTGTCCGGAAGCCGAGAGCAGTTGTGTGCCCACGACTCCGCGTCCACGACAAAACCGTCGCGCGCGCGGGGATTGCTGTTGAGCGTAACCCTGGCTGCGTTGCTGGCAGCCGCACTGGTCGCCTTCTTCTCCCTGCGTCTCTGGCACCAGCCCATCTGGAGCGACGCCGGGCGAAGCCGATTCCTCGTCGCACTGGCGACCGCGCTCATCCTGAGCGCCCTCCTGCATAGGGCGCGATCCCTGCTGCTGGCCCTCGGATTGGGAGCCGCGGCGTTCCTGTATACGCTGGCCGCGGTGGGCGCTGTAGCCACTCTCGGGGCGGCCTACTGGCTGGGAGGCGTGTGGTGCCTGGGGCGCCGTGTGCTGCGCCTGCTGCAATTGCAGCCCGGTGGTGGAAGCGTTCCCGCGCTGCTTCTAGAACTGCCGCTGGGTCTGGCGGTGGTGGCTTTCGGAATGGGAGCGACGGCCTGGCTCCCCATCCACCGGGCGTGGGTTCACTTGCTCTGGCCTGGGCTGGCCCTGGCGTTGGAGGCGCGCGCGCTGTATGCCGCGCTGCGCTCGTCGCGGACGGCCGTCTGGCGGCGCACTTCCCTGGCCGGCTACGTGGCGTCCGTCCCGGTCGCCTTCCTGGTCTTCGTCTACTGGCAGGCGGCCCTGATGCCGGAGGTCAGCGCCGACGGCCTGGCGATGCACCTCAACATCGCCGCCTGGATGGCCGCCCACGGCAGCTTTCACTTCGACGTGTCGCGAGCCGTCTGGGCGGTGATGCCGATGGCCGGCGACTGGCTCTACGCCTCCGCCTACCTTGCCGGCGGTGAGGCGGCCGCGCGCCTGATCAATTTCGCGTTTCTTCTGCTGCTGGCGGGTTTCGTGTACTCGCTCGCGAGACGCTGGCTGGAAAGCGCGGGAGCGCTTCTCGCGGCGGCGCTATTCCTATCCACGCCGCTGGCATATATGGTAACCGGTTCGATGTTCGTGGAGAACGCCTGGACGCTGTTTCTGATGGCAGCCGTGGCGGCCGTCGAGCGCTGGAGCGAGACGCAAGAACGGCGCTGGTCGTGGGTGGCAGCCGCTCTGGCGGGCTCCGCCGTGGCCGGAAAGTTCGGAGCGCTCGCATGCGTGCCGGCGCTGGCGGTTGGCATGTTCCTGGCACTCGCCGGCAAAAAGAGGCCAGGTGGTCTACTGGCTGGCGCGGCGGTGTTCGTCCTGTTCGCCGCGCCGCCTTACTTGCAGGCCGTGGCGCGCACCGGCAGTCCGGTGTTCCCGTATCTCAACAACGTCTTCTGCTCGCCTCTGTTCGATAGCTCGCAGCCGCTTCGCGACATGCGCTTCCCGGCGTACCTGCGGCCCGACCTCCTCTATCAGATCACCTTCCATTCGCACCACTTTGTGGACGGTCTGGACGGTGCTTCGGGATTCCATCTGTTTGTCTTGTGGCCCGTGGCTCTGCTGGCATTGCGCCGCCGGCTTCCCTACTGGATCACGGTGGCGGCCGTAGCCGCCCCGCTCATCCTGCTGATGCGTGTTCGCCGCGCAGTCGTACCTGCGCTATGTGTACCCGGTCTACGTACTGGTTGCGCTGCTCGCGGCCTGGCTGCTCGCCGAAGGGCGCCGCTACAGCCCCTGGCTGGGCCGCGCTGTGGCGGGCGCCGCCATGCTGTGCGTGCTGGGCAACACCTGGATGCTCGGAGCCGCGAGTGGGTACAACGCGGAATTCGCGCTGAACCTGGTCTTCGACCGAACCGCCCGTGAACGTTTCCTGTCGTCGGCCGCACCCCAGCGAGTGCTGATCCAATACTTGAATCAGACTGCGCCGGGCCAGGCGGCCGCCTTCATGAACATGAACGCGACGGCGGGTCTCGTCGGACGCGCCTACACGGACACCTGGCACACGCCCGATTTCGAGCAAATGCTGTCGCGCGCGCGGTCCACTGGAGAACTGCTGGGTGAGTTTAACCGGCTGGGGATTCGCTACCTGGTGGCCGGCGTCGCGGGAGATCGTCTCGCGATCCATCACTCGACGGTGCGGACCCTCGTCGCCGCGTGCGGCCAAACGGAGCAGCAGGTATCGGGGCTGGCGTTAGTCAGGCTGCGAGATGACTGCGGGCCGGCCCTCTTTGAGAAACGATCCACGGCTGTGGCCCAACCGGGCCTCCACGACGATCGAAGCCCCCTGATTGAGTACGCCGGCGACTGGTACCTCGACGACGGCTTTCGCGAAGCGGCGCAAGGCACTCTGAGCTACACGGACCGTCCCGGCCGGGCGTTCGAGTTTCGTTTTGAGGGGACAGGCGTTAGCTGGGTCTTCACGCGGGCGTTCAACCGCGGCAAGGCGCGCGTGCTCCTGGATGGAGCGGAAACGGCGGTGCTGGACCTTTACACGCCTGTGACGGCATGGCAACAGCGGCAGACCTTCGAGGCCCGCGGCCCCGGTCCACATCTCCTGCGCGTGGAAGTGCTGCCGGAGAAGAACCCAGCTTCAACCGGCACCACCGTGGACATCGACCTCCTGATCGTGGAACGCTGAGCCCTTGTCAGGGCTGCTGGGCGCCTCGAGCGCAGAAGCCCTGCTCCATACGTACGGCAACACGGTCAAGCGTGTGTGACCGAAGAGACTTGACTCCGCACCCCGCGGGAGGTCAGAATCCCAGAATGAAGCTGCAAATCCTAGCCGCGTTGTTCGCACTCATGCTGTCTGGCATGCGGGCGCGATCAACCGAAGGAAGCATCCAAGGCGCCCACCCCTGTGCCGGAGGTCTATCGCGTCCACTTCGAAACGACCAAGGGTGATTTCGTGATCGAAGTGACGCGGGCCTGGGCGCCGCGCGGCGCGGACCGCTTTCATGAACTCGTCCAGACGAAGTTCTACGACGGTGCGCGTTTCTTCCGCGTGGTGCCGCGCTATATCGTGCAGTTCGGCTTGAAGGGGGTCCCCGCCATCGACCGCCAGTGGAGCCAGATGTCCATTCCCGACGACCCGGTTACGCAGAACAACGCCCGAGGCACCATCAGCGTATGCCAAGGCCGGGCCCGCCACGCGCACGTCTCAGGTCTTCATCAACCTGCAGGACAACTTCTGCGCTCGACAAGCAAGGCTTCGCGCCGTTTGGAAAAGTGATCTCCGGCATGGACATCGTCGATCAACTCTACAAGGCTTACGGCGACGGGCCTCCGAGCGGGGTGGGACCGGAGCAGGAGCGCATCCGTAGGGAGGGTAACGAGTATCTGGACCGCTATTTCGCGCGCCTGGACTACATCAAGAAGGCGACGATCGAGTAACTGACCGCTCCCTCACGGTCGCGGCTCGGATCGGCGCCGCGCGCGCCGGTCCTACAGCCCTTTTTGCATTTTGATGTCGGTCGGAAGGACGAACAGGCTGTCGCTCATGGTCTGGTTGATGCTGACCGAGTCGGCATAACCCTCGTAGATCTTCTGGCCGTCCCGCATACGCTGCGTGGTCAGGGGCCACCAGACGCCCTGCCCCGCTTCACGATACTTGCCGTAGTCCGCGACTTCCTCGATCCTCAGCCTGGTCTTCGGATCGCGGCGATAGAACACCTGATGGACGGGTAACTTCGTGGACTGATTGAAATACACCGTGACCACACGGTTCTCCGCATCCGTGATGTCCACGACGTTGACGGGCTGGTTGGACCAGACCTCCTGCCCCTTGGATTCGAACACCATGCCCGGCTCGCGCAGACGGACTCGCAGGATGTAGAAGATGTTCGTGAGCATCATGATCCGGTAGCGTTCGAGCGAGTCGGCGGCGAGCGGGCGGGCGCCCCGGAAGGTAATCTGGTACCCTGCGGAATCCGTAAACAGCACCGCGCTCTCTTCCTTTTTGTTCCGCACGAACGATTGCCGCTCGCGAATCGCGAGCGCGGCCGTGGAAGAAGTATCGGCCACCGGCACGTACTTGGTGTAAATGGTGGCCACCGCCAGACCGGAGAGTTCCTCGTGGAAGAACGAATAGACACGGCCCGTTTCGACCCGGTTCTGCATACTGAGGAAGCGTTCTCCGCCGAGCGCCGCCAGCGCCTCGTCGATGACCTGCTTGCCCCGTACGGCGCTGGTCTGGGCCCAGGCCGAGATTCCGCACAGCAACAGCAAAAGCAATCTGGTCATGGCGTCTTCCTCGCGGGAATGGTCAAATCGATGGGCTTCACTTCCAACCCCAGCGCACTCAACGGACGGCCGAAGTCCTGGGGCTTGCCGGCCGCAACGATGGTGAAGTTCTCAGGGTGGATGTACTGTTTCGCGACCCGCAGGATGTCCGCCTGGGTGACGGCCGCTACCGCCTTCTGGTACTGAAAGATGAAATCGGCCGGGTAACCGAAGTAGTCATAGTTCACCATGCGGCTCAGAGTCTTGCCGGGGCTGTCGAAGTTGAAGACGAAACTGTTGAGCACGGTGTCCTTGGCCACCTGGAGTTCATCGGCCGTGACTTCCGCGGTCCGCATTTTCTGGATTTCCTCGCGGATCACTTCGAGCGCTTCGGTGGTGGTTGCGGACTTCGTACTGCCGGACACCACGAACACCCCCGGATGCCCGTAATTCGCGGCCCAGGCGGCCGAAACATCGTAGGCATAGCCGAGTTGTGTCCTCACCCGCTTCACCAGGCGGCTGCGGAAACTGCCGCCCAGAATGTCCGCCATGACTTCGAGGGCCGGATAGTCCTTGTCGCGCAAGGTGCCGCCGAGATGGCCCAACTGGAAGAACGTCTGCGTGACATCGGACATCGTGGCCAGATAAACGCCGGGCGCGGGCTTCTCGCGCACGGGCGGGAACGCGGGAACGGCGGGCTGCTCCACCTTCCAGTCCGCAAACAGCTTCTCCAGTTGGCCGCGCATTTCCGCCGTCGAGAAGTCTCCGTATACGGCCAGGAGGATGTTGGACGGGAAGAAGTAGCGGCGGTAGAAGTTCTGCAAGTCCTCGCGCGCAATGCGGTCCAGGTGTTCGTATTCCAGGCGCCAGCCGTACGGAATTGTCCCGCCCGTAGATGGTTTCGGAGAATTCCCGCCCGGCCACCTCACCCGCCTCATCGTTGCGGCGCGCGATCGAACTGCGTGTTTGGGACTTGATCAGGTCGATTTTGTCCTGGCGAAACTCCGGCTGCGTCAAGACCTCCTTGAACATCGCGAGCACGTCGCCGGTGTTTTCGCGCAATGCGGAGAAAGAGACACGGCCACTGGTCTCTCCGATGCTGCTCTCGACGGAAGCCGCCATGTTCTCGAGCAGGCTGTCCAACTGATCGCCGGTTCGGGCCGCTGTGCCGCCGGTCCTCATCACCGTACCGGTAATCCCGGCCAAACCGATCTTGTCCGGGGGATCGAACAGATTTCCAGTGCGCACCAGCGCGAAGCCGCTGACCAGCGGCAACTCGTGGTTCTCGAGCAGATACACCTTCATCCCGTTCGGGAGCGTGTAGCGGGCAACCTCCGGAATCTTGACTTCCTTGAGCGGCGGATACTTCAGGTCCTTGTAGGACGGCTCCGGCGCAGCGGCCGGCCGGACCTGGGCGCCTGCCAGCAAGGCCACCAGCAGCAGCGGAATCAGCTTCGTTGCGCGTCTCATTTGCCGCCCTCCGCCGCAGGCGGCTTTGGAATTACGGTGTAGACCACGGTGCGGGTGGCCGGCGTGAAGTACTCGCGGGCCACGCGCTGCACGTCCTCGGCGGTCACCTTCCCGATATCGTCGATGGCCGTAAACAGCTTGCGCCAGTTTCCGTAGTTGACGTAGTAGAAGGCCAACTGCTCCGCCATCCCCGAGTTGCTGCCGAGCCCGCGGATCACGGACGCCCGGATCTTCGTCTTCACGCGGTTCAAGAGTCTCCTCGTCGACCTTCTCCGTCTTCAGGCGTTCCAGAATCTCGTAGCACGCTTTCTCGTTTTCCTCGACCGTGCGGCCGAGCGAGGGGGCCACGAAAAACAGGAACAGGTTCGGGTACTTGGAGCCCGGGAAGGAAGACTGCGCCTGCGCCCCAAGTGCGATCTTCTTGTCGCGGACCAGTTCCTTGTACAGCAGGCCGGTGCGGCCGCTCGACAGGATGGAACTGAGCACATCGAACACCGGGTCGTCCTTGTCGCGCTGGTCCGGCCGCTTGTAGCCGATCATGAGGAACGGCTGGCTGGGGGACATGACCTCGGCGCGCTTCTCGCCCTCCTGCGGCGGCTCGACGGTGATCACACCGGGCGGCGGCGGGACGTTGGGAAGCGGTGAGAAGTACTTCGCGGCCAGGCGTTTCACGTCGGCTGGGGTGACGTCGCCGGCGACAGCGATGGTCATGTTCACGGGCGCGTAGTAGGACTTGAAGAACCGCTGGGCGTCCCCGACACGGAGGTTCTCGATGTCGCTTCCCCAGCCGCCGGGAAGGTTGCGGTACGGGTGCGCGGCGAAGGCGGTCGCGAGCAGAGTCTCCATGAGCTTCCCCTGCGGGCTGGACTCGATGCGCATGCGCCGTTCCTCGCGCACAACGTCGCGTTCCTTATAGAACTCGCGGTAGACCGGAAAGCGGAAACGCGACGACTCCAAGAGAAACCACAGTTCCATGCGATTGGCCGGCAGGCTGTAAAAGTAGTTGGTCGAATCCTCTCCGGTACCGGCGTTGAGCCCCACGCCGCCGCTCTCCTCGATGATCCGCGTAAAGGCCTCCGAGTCCACGAAGCTGTTCGCCTTTTCGATGGCGGCCTGAAGCTCCGCCTCCAGCACCTTGATTTTCGAGACGTCGGAGCGAACCCCGAGGTTTCTCTCGGCGTCGAGCTTGTCGTAGACGGCCTCAATGGCGTCGAGAGCCTTCTTCTCCTCCGGGTAGTTCTTCGTGCCGATCGTTGGCGTACCTTTAAAGGCCATGTGCTCGAACATGTGGGCGAGACCGGTCTTGCCGCCGGGATCGTCCACGGAGGCGGCGTTGACGTAGGTGTGAAAGGAGACAACTGGCGCTTCGTGCCGTTCGAACACGATGAAATGCAGCCCGTTGGGAAGCGTGAATTCAGTGATCTTCTTTTCGTAGTCTTGGAGGCTCTGCGCGGCGAGCAGACACGGCGCCAGAAGCCAGAGAAGAACTCCAGCAATTGCTCGTTTCATGGGTTGGAACCTGTTCAGGAGCACACCGCGGGGCAGCCCCTACTCATACCTTAGCGCTTCGACGGGGTCCAGTCTGGCCGCCTTAGTGGCCGGCCAAACGCCAAAGAAAAGGCCCACTCCCACGGAGACGCCGAGGCCCATAACGACGGTCCATAAGGGGACAGCCGTGGGCAAGGACGGGAAGAACACCCTCGACAGCAGCGATATCAGCCAGCCGAACACCATCCCCAGCAGGCCGCCCAATACCGTGAGCACCACCGCCTCGGTCAGGAACTGCGCGATGATATCGCTCCGCTTCGCCCCCACGGCCTTTCGGATGCCGATTTCGCGCGTCCGTTCCGTCACGGAAACCAGCATGATGTTCATGACGCCGATTCCGCCGACCAATAGACCGATCGAACTGAGAACCACCAGGACCAGCGCCACCATCGAGGTAATGTCACGGAACTGGTCGACCATCTGCTGGCCTGTGGAGATCCAGAAGTTGTCCGGCTTGTTGAGCGCGACCCTGCGCTGCTGGCGCAGCACCACGGCGACTTCGTCGATGGCCACGGCCAGCTTGCCCTGCTTGGCCACGAAGACGATCATGTTCTCCCTGGCCGTGGGGAACATCTTGCGCATGGTGAAGTACGGGAGCAGGACGCGGCGGTCCTCCTGGCCGGGAAAGGACGCACTCGGCCGCGCCAGAACTCCCAGAACTTCGAACTGGTGACCGTCAACAGAGATCAACTTGTTGAGGGGGTCCTCGCTCGCGAACAGCGCTTTCTGCAGATCCTCCCCGATGATCACCACGGGTTGGCGGTGCTGGCTCTCACCATCGGTGAAGAATCGGCCCAGCTTCATCTTCTGGTTGTCGCCGGCCATGTAGGATTCATCGGTGCCCGCAAAATCGAGATTGTAGACGTCGTTCCCCTTGTATCGAACACTGTCCCGCCCGCCGCGGAGGAAGGTGGGAGGGAACAGGTACGGGGACACGGCCGCGATCGACGGGCAGCGATCCCGGATGGCGATCGCGTCGTCCCATTCGAGCGGTTTGCGGGCAAGTTCTTCACGGCCGATTCTCCCCGACCGGAACCCGATGTTGAACTTGTAGACGAACCCCGTCTCCGGTCCCATGCTGCGCATGACGTTGACCACAGCCCCATCCACGCCGGTGATGATGGAACCGACCGCGATCACCGTTCCGGTGCCGATGATGACGCCCAGCACGGTGAGCAGGCTGCGCATCTTGTGTTCCCGAATGGTGGCCAGCGCCATCCGCACCGCGGAATACACTTCGGACCCGGTCATTTCTCGGCCCTCAGAGCCTCGATAGGATCCAGCCGGGCCGCGCGCCTGGCGGGATAGATCCCAAAGAAGAGCCCCACCGCGGTCGAGAGGCCCACGCCCACGGCCACGGCCGAGTAGGGCAGCGCCATGGGCACGGGCGTGTAATTGCGCACAATCACGGCAACCACCCAGGCCAACAGCACCCCCATCAGGCCGCCGGTCGCCGCCAGCAGCGCAGACTCCACCAGAAACTGGTTCAGAATGTCGCCATGCCGCGCTCCCACCGCTTTTCGTATGCCGATCTCGTGCGTCCGCTCGGTGACCACGGCCAGCATGATGTTCATGATGACGACGCCGCCTACAATCATGAAGACGGAAACGATGGTCACGGCCGTGGCGGCGATGACGCTGGTCAATTGATTCCACAAACTGATGATGGAGTCCGAACTGAAAATCGAGAAGTTGTCGTCATCCTTTGGCCCCAGCCCGCGGAAGGCACGCAGCAACATGCGGACTTCATCCTGGGCCTGTATGAAATGCTCGCGGTCCAGAGCCAGGCCGTAGAAGCCGATGCCCCGTCGCGCTCCGTACATCTTGAAAAGAGTTCCGACCGGGACAATCACGAAATTGTCTTGGCTTTGGCCGAAAATGGACCCTTGCTTCTTCGATACGCCGATCACCGTGAACGGCCGTCGGTTGACCTGCAGGGTCTTTCCGATCGGGTCCATCCCCTCGAAGAAGCGCTCGCGGATGTCGCTACCAATGAATACGACCTCCACCCGGCGCGAGTTCTCCGAGTCGGTGATAAAGCGGCCTGCTGCAGCTTCGATGTTATTGATCACCGCCATGTTGGGCGTGACGCCTCGCAGGCTCACCCCGTCGATGGACTCGGTGCCAAAGCGAAGTGAAGCGCTCCGGGTCATCTCCATGCCGACTTCCCGGAGCAGGGTTGTATTCGCTTTCAGGAAGGCGTACTCTTCGACCTTCATTTCCGGGTTTCTGCGCTGCAGTTCCAAGTACTTCTTGGGGTCGACCTCGCCGATGATGGCGAGGCGGACAATTCGAAATCCGTTCGCGCCCATGCTAGAGACCGCGTTGGCGATGTAAAGATCCATCCCGCGAATCACCGACATCACCGCGATCAGGGTGGACGTGGCCAGGATAATGCCCAGCAGGGTCAGGAAGCTCCGCAACTTGCTGGATCGCAGGGAAGCGACCGCCACGGAAATCGACTCCCCGAAAGACACACCTGCGCTCATGCTACTCCCATCTTACATAGGGACGAGCGGGAAGGCCCACTTGTTCCGGGATTCCACACGAACCTGGGGAGGAATCCAGCACCACGGGAGAGAGGAGAAACCGCATGTCCTGCCTTTTGGCCCGCTCCGCGGCAGGCGGCGGCCGCCGCGCGCGGTCGTGACAGGATAGTCAACAATGAATCTGGTAAAGTGATCCTCTGTGGGCTGACTTTGAATGCGCCCTGCGGTCGATTGCGACTCGCAAGCCCGTTTGGGTGTGAGCCCTAGTTGGCGACGGGGGAACCCAAACACATGAAAGTCGGATTCATCGGGATAGGCAACATGGGCTTGCCGATGGCGCGGAACCTGCTCCGCGCCGGGCACTCTTTGAACGTCCACAATCGCACGCCGGGGCGGGCTGAGCTACTCGCCGGCGACGGCGCCGCCATCGTATCTTCCCCAGCGGAAGCCGCGCGCGATGCCGAGGTGGTCGTCACCATGCTCTCCGACGATCAGGCGGTCCGGAGCGTCGTCTTCGACCACAGCGTCCTTGAAGCGATGCCGCCGGGCGCCATTCACCTGGGGATGAGCACCATCGGCGTGGCCTGCTCCCGGCAACTGGCGGAGGCGCACGCGGCCGCCGGGCAAGGCTACGTCGCCGGGCCGGTTTTTGGCCGCCCCGATGCAGCCGTGGCCGCCCGGCTCTGGGTGGTAGCGGCCGGCGCCGCGCCATCCATCGAAGCCTGCCGTCCTCTGATGGACGCGATGGGCCGGGCAGTATCCGTTGTGGGCGCCGACCCCTGGCTGGCCAATGTGGTCAAAGTCACCGGGAACATGCTCATCGCCTCGACCATCGAGGCCTTGGGCGAAGCCTTCGCGCTCCAACGCAAGTGGGGCGTGGAGCCGCGCGATTTCCTGGAAGTCGTGAACGGGGCGCTGTTCAACTCGCCGCTCTACGCCAATTACGGAGGCTTGATCGCCGACGAGAAATATGAGCCCGCCGGCTTCCGGCTGCGTCTCGGCCTGAAGGATGCGCGCTTGGTGCTCGAGGCTGCCGAGGAAGTGTCGGTCCCACTGCCGCTCGCCAGCCTGTTGCGGGACCACCTTCTGACCGCCATCGCCAACGGCAAGGGCGACATGGACTGGGCGGCCCTGGCTCAGCTCGCCGCCGAGAAAGCCGGCTTGGGCAAAGCCGGCCCAGCCGACTGATGCGAGTCGTTGTCATCGGCGGTACCGGCCATATTGGGACGTATCTGGTCCCCCGTCTGGTCGAGGCCGGGCACGCGGTGGTGTGCGTCAGCCGGAGACAGAGGGAACCCTACACTCCGCATCCGGCCTGGGAACAGGTGGAGCACGCCTGCATCGACCGCGGCGCGGAAGAAGCCGCCGGAAACTTCGGCCGCCGGATCGCGGAACTCGAGCCCGAAGCCGTCATCGACATTACCTGCTACACGCTCGAAAGCGCCCGCCAGTTGGTGAATGGATTGCGCGGGCTCGTCGGGCGGTTTCTGCATTGCGGCACGATCTGGGTGCACGGGTTTAACATCACCGTTCCAACCACGGAGGATCAGCCCCGCAAGCCTCTTGAGGAATACGGGGTTCGCAAGGCCGCCATCGAAGCCTACCTGCTGGAGGAGGCGCGGGGGAATCGCTTCCCCGCCGCAGTGATCCACCCCGGCCACATTGTCGGGGAAGGGTGGCCGCCGCTGAACCCGCAGGGCCACTTCAGCCCCTGGGTCTTCGAGCGGCTGGCGCGTGGTGAGGAACTGGCGCTGCCGCACCTCGGACTCGCGACGTTTCACCACGTGCACGCAGACGATGTCGCCCAGGGGTTCCTGCGCGCTCTGGAGAATTGGGATAACGCCGCCGGGCAGTGCTTCCACATCGTCTCTGACGCCGCCTTGACCCAGCGTGGCTACGCCGAGGCCGCGGCTTCCTGGTTCGGAAAGGAGGCTCGCCTCCGCTTGCTGCCGTGGGACGAATGGTGTACCACCGTCTCCGAGCAGGAGGCCTCACAAAGCTGGCGGCACATCACGCACTCGTCGCATTGCAGCATCGCGAAGGCCAGGAGACTGCTCGGCTACGAACCCAGGTACACCTCCCTGCAAGCCGTCCGCCAGTCGGTAGAATGGCTAATCCGGAACGACAAGATCATGGCACACTAGAGATCGGAACAATTTTTCATTGGAGACTATCTGGCTATGGATCGAAGAACGTTTTGCGCAATGCTTCCGGCTGCTGCCGGCTGCCTTCATTCGGCTGAGGCGGCTGATTCGGCGCCGCCGGCCCGCCAGAAGCTGCTGTTTGACAACCAGTGGAAGTTCATCGTCGCAGATCCGGCGGGGGCCGAATCTCCTTCGTTCAACGTGGGCGCGTGGCGCACCGTGGACCTGCCGCACGATTGGAGCATCGAAGGCAAGGTCGATCCCAAGGCCCCCATGGGCGGCAGTGGTGGCTACTTCCCCGCGGGTATCGGCTGGTACCGCAGGACGTTCACCGCGCCGGCGGCCTGGAAGGGCAAGCGGGTGAGCGTCGAGTTCGAGGGCGTCTACATGAACGCGACGGTGTATATCAACGGCCACAACCTGGGCCTGCACCCCTACGGCTACACCACGTTCATGCATGACTTAACACCGCACATCAACTTCGGCGGCCCCAACGTGCTGGCGGTGCGTGTGGACCAGTCCCAGCACAAGAACACGCGCTGGTACGCCGGATCGGGGATTTACCGCCACGTGTGGCTCTCAGTCACGGAACCGGTGCACGTAGCGCAATGGGGTGTGTATATCACGACCCCCGAGGTGAGCGCGGTTCAGGCCAAGGTTGCAATCAAGACCCGACTGACAAACGAATCGAGCGCCCCCTCGAAGGTAACCGTGCGCACAATTCTGTACGGCCCGTCCGGAGCATCGGCGGGCCAGGCGGACGCCATGACCACGCTCGCCCCTGGGGACAGCATTGAGGCGGCTCAGGAAATCGCCGTCGCCAAGCCGTCGGTCTGGTCGCTGGAGACGCCGAGCCTTTACAAAGCCGTCACCCGGGTGATGGTTGGCCAGCAGTCGATCGATGAGGTGACCACGCCCTTCGGCATCCGCTCGATTGAGTGGTCCGTCGAAAAGGGCTTTCTGCTGAACGGCAGGATGGTGGAAATGGCCGGCGGCTGCGCCCACCACGATAACGGCCCGCTCGGCGCTGCCGCCTTTGATCGCGCCGAGGAGCGGCGAGTGCAACTCCTGAAAGCCGCCGGCTTCAATGCCATCCGCACCTCGCACAACCCGCCATCTCCCGGTTTCCTGGACGCCTGCGACCGGCTGGGGATGCTGGTCATGGATGAGACGTTCGACTGCTGGGAGAAGGGGAAGAATCCCCGCGACTATGGCGTCTCCTTCAAGGAATGGTGGCAGCGCGATACCGCCGCCATGGTGCTGCGCGACCGTAATCATCCCTCCGTGGTGATTTGGAGCATCGGCAATGAGATTCCCGAGCGGGGCAACCCGAGAGGCGCCGAAGAGGCGAAACTGCTGGCGGACTACGTTCGTAGTCTCGACCTCACCCGCCCCGTCACTTCCGCACTGAACAGCGTCAATCCATGGACCGGCACGGACGGATTCTTCGCCGCGCTGGACATTGGCGGCTACAACTACAACCTGAACAGCCACGTTGAGGATCACAAGCGCGTGCCCTCGCGGATCATCGCGTGTACCGAGTCTTTTCTGAACCAGGCCTTCGATTACTGGCAAATGGTAGTGGACACTCCCTACATCGTTGGCGACTTCGTCTGGACGGCGATCGACTATCTCGGCGAATCGGGCATCGGGCGTTGGGACATGCGCGACGTGGGGGACACCACCCGAATCCCCGGTATGGGAAGCGATCCCAGCTATCCCTGGCACGGCTCCGATTGCGGCGACCTCGACATTTGCGGATTCCGGAAGGCCAGTTCGCATTACCGGAACATCGTATGGGACCGGGGCGAGAAACTCTACCTCGGCGTGCGGTTGCCCGTGCCCGAAGGCAAGCAACTCAGTGTCACCCGATGGGGGATGTGGCCCGTTTATCCCAGTTGGACGTGGCCAGGTTGGGAGGGCAAGCCGCTCGAAGTGGAGATCTACTCCCGGTACGACGCGGTGCGCCTCTTCCTGGACGACAAGCTGATCGAGGAGCGACCCACGACGCGCGCCGAGCAGTTCAAAGCAAGTTTCAAGGTTCCCTACGCGCCGGGTGTTCTCAAGGCTGTCGGAGTTCAGGGCGGCAAGGCGGTTGCGGAAACGATCCTCAGGACCGTTGGCGAAGCGGCCCAAGTCCGGCTGAGTGCCGACCGGACCACGCTCCGCGCCGATGGTCAGGACTTGTCCTATGTCACGGTCGAGGTCGTGGACAAGAACGGGCAGCCGCATCCCCACGCGGGCCACCAGGTGGCGTTCAAGATCAGCGGTCCGGGCGTGATCATGGCGGTTGGCAACGCGGACATGACCAGCGACGAGATGTACCAGGGCAATCAGCGCAAGCTCTTCAACGGGAAGGCGCTGGTGGTGGTACGCACCTCGCGGAGCGCCGGCGCAATCAGCCTCACGGCCAGCGCCACGGGGCTCAAGCCCGCCACGCTCAGCCTCCAGACCCGGCCAGGTCCGGCAGTGCCGACTGTGTCCTGATGTGAGGCCATGGAATGTCTACACGAACATTTGCGATCCTAACGCTGTTGGGCTGTAGCGCTGCCGTGGGGGCCGATTTGCCGCCGCGGCCGGCGCTGTTCTACGATTCCAGCATCCCGCAGCTTGCTTTTTCCGCATCGGAGATCGCGCGAAGCGCCGCGCAGGCCGTTCCCAACTTTCCCTTGGGGCAGCATTCCTCCGCGCCCTGCTCCCCCTGCATCGTACTCGCCTCGGGCGCCGCGCAATCCGCGAGCCTGGCACAACAGCTCGGGGTGGCGCCCCTACGCTCGACCGGGCAGCAAGCCTATGGCATTCGCAGGCTGACGCGGGGCGGGCGTGACACCATCGCGGTCCTCGCCGCCGACGCCGCCGGCGCCATGTACGGCGGTCTCGACATCGCCGAAGCCCTGCGGTTGGGGATGCTGGCCGGTCTCCGGGACTCCGATCATTCGCCCCACATCGAGCAGCGCGGCATCAAGTTCAACGCCCCGCTCGACGCCCGCACGCCCAGCTACTCGGACAACTCCGACGCGGCGCAGGCCAACATCCCCGAGATGTGGTCGTTCGACTTCTGGCGCGAGTTCCTCGACGAGATGGCTCGCGACCGTTACAATGTGCTCTCGCTTTGGAGCCTACATCCGTTCCCCTCGTTGGTGAAAGTACCCGAGTATCCCGAGGTGGCGCTGGCCGACGTCAAGCGCACCACGATCCGCCTCGACGAAACCTATTCGCACGGCGGAGATGACATGGTGCGCCCCGAGACGCTCGCCAACCTCGTAACCGTTCGCACGATGAGCATCGAGGACAAGATCCGGTTCTGGCGCGACGTCATGCAGTATGCCGCGGACCGGGGCATCCGCGTGTACGTGTTCACCTGGAATATTTTCACCTTCGGCGCCGAGGGGAAGTACGGCATCACGCCCGAGCAGACGAACGTGAAGACCATCGACTACTTCCGCGCCAGCGTCCGCGAGATGGTCCTCACCTATCCGTTGCTCGCCGGCATCGGCATCACGGCCGGGGAGCACATGCGCGACCTCCCGGGGGAATTCTCCAAGGAGAGTTGGCTCTGGAGGACCTACGGCGAAGGCATTCGGGATGCCCTGCGCATGCAGCCCGGGCGCGAATTCCGTTTGATCCACCGCTATCATCAGAGCGGCCAGACGGAAATCCTCAACGCGTTTCGCGACTATCCGGGGCCGTTCGACCTCAGCTTCAAGTACTCCATCGCGCACATGTACTCGATCCCCAATCCGCCGTTCATTCAGGAGCTGCTGCCGAATCTCCCGGCCGGCAAGAAGACCTGGCTCACCGTGCGCAATGACGACGTCTACAGCTTCCGCTGGGGCGACCCCGCCTACGCCCGCGAGTATATCCGGAATATCCCGGGCGCGGACAAGATCGCCGGCTTCTACATGGGCCCCGATGGCTATACCTGGGGGCGCGAGTTTCTTTCCACCGAACCGGACACCCCGCGGCAGTCGGTGATTTCCAAACAGTGGTATTCGTTCCAGCTTTGGGGCAGGCTCAGCTACGAGCCCGATCTGCCCGACTCGCTGTTTCTCAGGACGCTGGCCACGCGATTCCCCCAGGCAGACAGCGCGAAACTGTCTCGCGCCTGGGCGGACGCGTCGCAGGTGTTTCCGCTGATCACCCGCTTCTTCTGGGGCGATATCGATCTTCGCTGGTTCCCCGAAGCCTGCCTGAGCCACCCGCGCTATCGCGGCTACTATACCGTCCGACATTTCATCGAGGGGGATACGATGCCGGGCAGCGGCGTGCTCCGCATTCTAGACTGGCGGCGCGCGAAACTGGCCGGGGAAACGCCGGGCGGCATCACGCCTCTCGAGATCGCAGATCGGTTGGAGGAGCGTGCCGGCCTGGCGCTGGCGGCCTTGCCATCGCTACGCGCGAGCGGGCCGGATAAGGAACTCAGGCTCACCCTGGGAGATATCGAGGCGATGTCGCATCTCGCCCGCTACTACGCGGCGAAGATCCGGGGCGCAGCGACGCTGGCTCTCTACGACCGCACTTCGGACGAAGCCGGCAAGCAGGAGGCGGTGCGCCATCTGGAGGCGGCGGTCGAGCACTGGCGGTCGTACTCGCGCGCGTATACCGCTCAGTATACACAGCCTCACCTTTACAACCGCGTGGGCTTCGTGGATATACCGGCGCTCGCGGCCAAGGCCGTGGAGGACGTGGAGATCGCCCGCCGCTGGAAGCCCGGGACGATCGACGACAAGGTAAGGCCCCGCTCGGCGGATCAGCCGTTTCGCAAATGAAGACGAGAATCTCCCGCTCCGCAGTCCTGGCAGCGACGCTCTGTTGGGCGTGCGCGACAGTCATTTCGGGACAGACTCCGGCGCCGAAGCCCGCGCCCGCCGGCAAGCAGGCGCCCCGGCCTCTCTATCGCGATCCTCCGTTCGACGCGCCCACCGATCCGGTGGTTTGCTACAACGCGGAACAGAAGTAAGTGGTTCATGTACTACACCGCCCGCCGCGCCACGGCCGCGGACGCGCCCGGCGTGACCTGGATCCACGGATCGAACATCGGCATCGCTGAGTCGGCGGACGGTGGCGCGACCTGGACCTACCGCGGCGTCGCGGACATCCGCTACGGCAAGGACGCCCACCCCAACGATTACACGTATTGGGCGCCCGAGGTCATCTGGAACAACGGCATCTACCACATGTACCTCAGCTTCGTGCCTGGCATCTTCCCCGATTGGAACCACGCGCGCGAGATCGTCCACCTCACCAGCAAAGACGGCGTGAAGTGGGACACGGTGGGTCCGATTGACCTGAAGTCCGATCGGGTGATCGACGCCGGGGTGATCCAACTCCCCAATGGCGGCTGGCGCATGTGGTACAAGGACGAGCGCAAGCCCATGGCGCTTTCCTATGCCGACAGTCCGGACCTCTATAAATGGGAGGCCAAGGGCAACGCCGTCACCGATCGCAATGGCGAAGGGCCGAAGGTCATTCACTGGAAGGGGAAGTACTGGCTCATCGCCGATACCTGGGCCACCGGGATGCGGGTGTGGAGTTCGGACGACTGTCTGAGCTGGAAACCGCAGGACCAGACCCTGCTCGGCTCGCACGGCGATGCGGTGGTCAGCGGCGACCGCGCGTGGTGGTTCTATTTTGGCGGCCGGCAGCCGGCGGGAGCATCCAGCGCCGCCCCGAGTCCGCTGCGGGGCCGCTCCACCGCCATCAACGTTGTCGAGTTGTCCGTCGTGGACGGCAAGCTCATCCCCGGCGATCCCGATCAACCGACGTACATCGACCTGAAGCCCGTCCGTGAAGCGGAGAAGTGAACTACCAGGGCCGGTTGTCTGCTCTACACGCCAGGTCGCGCTACGCGCTGGTGATCTTCAAGGTGAGTGCGTGATTGCAGGGCTTCTGCACGGGCAATTGCACCTTCAGCGCGGATGCATCCTGGGTCCACGGAAGCTTGCCCTTGAAGCCCAGCAGTTCGACGTTGAGGATCTTGGGCGGGCTGCCGGGGCCGCTCGTGGCCAGAGAAGGTACCACGGCCTCCTTGTCGGGCACTCCCATGATGAAGGCGTACAGGAGCTTGCCCTTGGAGGTGAAGCGCACATCTTCCGGCGTCATGTCCTTGCGCGAATTCTCATTCATGCCGCGGCCGGGAGGGGTCTTTGCCACGGGACCGTCGCCGAAGATCTTCCACGGCCGGGTGGCGTAGATTCCCTCGCTGTTGACGGCCATCCACCGGGTAATCTCATCGAGGATCTTGAGTTCCTCCGGGTCGAGCGCCCCGCTGCCCGGCAGAGGGAAGTTCAACAGGAGGTTTCCATTGCGCGCCACGATGTCCACCAGCATATCGAGGACGATTTTCGGCGTCTTGTACTTGGTCTCGACGTTGTAGTGCCAGTTGCCGATGCAGGTGTCGGTCTGCCAGTAGTTGTTCAGCAGTGATGCGGCCACGCCGCGCTCGATGTCCATCACGCAGACGCCCTCTAGACACTCCTTGCGGTCCTTGCTGGTGAAGACCGCTTGCACTTTGCCGCCGTGCCGCCTCGCGTCGCTGTTGTAGTAGTGCGCCAGCAGGTTGAGACCGTATTCTTCGAAGGGGATACCGCCGTCGGTGTACAGCAAGTCCGGCTGGTAGCTGTCCAACAGGTCCTTGATGCGCAGCAGCCACTGGCGCTTCCAGGAGTCCGGCGCCACGCGCCCCATCGCGGAAGTCGATCCGGGAGGTGCATTGGTGCGGTCGTGATACAGGTCGGCGAATTTGGGATCGGCTCCGTCATAGGGAACGCCGGCGAATGGGCCGGTCTTGTCGCTTTCGTGAGACACGGCAAACCAGTTGTAGCTGTTTGAAAGGTGCTCGCTGACACCGAACTTCAGCCCCTGCTTGAGGGCAGCTTTGCGCCACAGCCCCACGATGTCTTTCTTCGGTCCTGTCGCCACCGCGTTCCAGCGTGGCTGGTGCTTCGAGTTCCACAGGTCGAAGTTGTCGTGGTGCACGCCCATGCTAACGAAGTACTTGGCGCCGGCTTTCTTGTACATCTCCATGAGATGGTCCGGATCGAACTTCTCGCCCTTCCAGGTGGGGATGACGTCCTTGAAGCCGAATTTAGAGGGGTGGCCGTACTTCTTTACGTGGATTTCGTATTGATGGCTGCCCTGCATGTACATGTTGCGGGCGTACCAATCGCCGTAGTCGGTGGCCGATTGCGGACCCCAATGCGACCAAATGCCGAACTTGGCGTCCTTATACCAGTCCGGGACCTGCCAATCCTTCAGCGACTCGCGCGTCGGCTGGAAGGGCCCTTTCTCGAAGGTGATCCCCTCCATCTGAGCCAACGCCTGCGCGAGCCTTCCGGCGGGCACGCCCGCTGCCAGAAGTCCGATTGCCTTTCGTCTGGAGATAGTCATGGCCGTCCTCCGCGCCTCCAAGCTGTCACGTCAATTCTACATCGCGGGCACCCGGCGGATGAACTGTTCGTGGAAGCGGCCTCAGCAGTTCCTACTTGCTGAAAGTCGCCAGGACAACGCCCCCCACCATCACGCCGACTCCCAGGAGCTTCATCGGGCTGATGGGGTCCACGGGCGAGCCCAGCCAGCCGAAGTGAGACACAAGCAGTCCACCAAGGACCTGGCCGGCCAGCAGCGTAATCATGAGAGGTCCGGCCCCAATCTGGGGAATCAGCCACGCAATGGCAAACACCAGGCAGGCGCCCAGTACGCCCGCCGTCAGAAGCAGGGGATGCACCTGCTTGATGGGGCTGAGGGCGCCCTGCTGCCAACCCGTCAGGCCGATAACGACGGCGGTGAGAGCCCCGATGCACCAGAATACGGCGTTTCCGACGCGGGGGTTGGCGATTGCACTTCCCACTTTGCCGTTCATCGCCAGATGCACAGCAAGTACGACTCCTAAGAACGCGGTCAAGAAATACAAAGGGGCCTTCATGAGTCTTCCTTTCTTATGGTCGAAGAATACAACCGAGGGCTAGGTTCTTCATTGAATTCATCTCTTGTCGGCGCCAGTGCAATTGGACACTACCGGCCGAGCACGCCGTCCCAGGTATCGACCTTCTGCTTCTTCTTCTCTTCCTCGCTGAACCAGGTCGTTGTGACGCACTTGGACTCCGTAAAGAATCGTATCCCATCCTTGCCGAGCGCGTGCAGGTCGCCGAAAAACGACCGTTTGTGCCCGGCAAACGGGAACATGCCTACCGACACAGGGATCCCCACGTTGATGCCGACCATCCCGCCGTGGGTTCGCTTCGCGAATTCCCGGCTGTAGTAGCCACTCTGCGTGAAAATCACCGAGCCATTGGCGAAGGGGTTGGCGTTCATCAACGTCAGGCCTTCCTCGAAATCCTTTACCCTCTTCACGCACAGCACCGGTCCAAAGATCTCCTCGTCTCCGATGGACATGCCCGGCTGGACGTGATCGAAGATCGTGTGTCCCAGATAGAAGCCTTCCTCGTAGCCCTTGACGACCAGGCCGCGGCCATCCAGGACCAGTTTCGCCCCCTCCGCCAAGCCCTTCTCGATCCAGTCGATCACCCATTTCCGCTGGCCCTCCGAAGCCATCGGCCCCAGCTCGGATGTCTTCTCGTAGGCGGGCCCGATCGTCCGTTCCTTGGCGAACTGGACCAGCAGCTTCACTAGATCGTCCGCGATACTCTCCTGGACGGCGATGGCCGGCAGTGCCATGCACCGTTCGCCCGCGCAGCCGAAGGCCGCATTGATGATCCCCCGCGCGGTGCGCTCGAGCGGCGCATCCTCCAGCACTAGCGCGTGGTTCTTGGCCTCGCAGAGCGCCTGTACCCGCTTGCCGTGTGCCGCCGCCGTCTGGTAAACGTGCAGCCCGACCGAAGTGGAGCCCACAAACACGATCCCCTTGACATCCGGATGCTGCAAAATCAAATCGGCTTCGTGGCGGTTGCACGTGACCAGGTTCACCACACCCGGCGGCAGGCCGGCATCGTATAACAACTCCAGCATCCGCATGGACGTCATCGGGGTCATCGTGGCTGCCTTCAGCACGAATGTGTTGCCGGTCGCGATGCACAGCGGCATCATCCATCCCATGGGGATCATGGCCGGGAAGTTGAAGGGCGCGATTCCGGCAAACACGCCCAAAGGCTCGCGATACAGGACCGTGTCGTAGCCGGAGGTCGCGTCCATCGCCGACTCGCCCATCATCAGCGACGGCGCGCCGCAGGCCAGTTCCACCGCTTCTTTCGCCTTGAGCACGTCCCCCTTCGCCTCGTCCCATACCTTGCCGTTCTCCTGACACAACAACCGCGTGAGCTCGTCGAGATTCTGGTCGATGAGATCCCTGAACTTGTACAGGACCTGGACCCGCTTTATCGCGGGCGTAGTCGGCCCACGCGGGATACGCGTCTTGCGCCGATTGAATCGCGCGGTTGACCTCCTCCCGCGTGCACAGCGGCGTCCGCGCGATCACCTGCCCCGTGCTAGGGTCAAAAATGTCGGCGCACTTGCCGGATGCCGACACCAGCGCCTGGCCATCGACAAAGAAACGCAGGGTTTTCAATTCGCTTGCAATCATGAGATGTCACCTCGCAATGAGCGCGCACCAAAATGGAAGCCGCTTGCTCATGCAATCAGAATACGCCGCCGAGCCAATCTTCTTGCCCAACTGGGTCAAGCATACAGATTACCGCGATGGAGCCGGGACTTTAGGAGCGATCACCGGCGACGGCGGCGAAGTCGTAATGGACGTCAACCGTGACGGCAGGATGGACCTCATCAGTTCGGGCGCGGGCAGGGCGCCGCTGGCGGCGGACGCGGAGGCATGGTCAGCCCCGCGAAGCCGCTCCCTTGAGCAGTTTGCTCCGGCGTGTCCTGGTGGGCGATGAGGTCGGTCTGCGACTCGTCAAACCACACCGAGTGCGACATGTGCCGCGCAGCGAGGAGGAGACACCCGCAGGCGAGCAGGATCACGATGGCCGGGTAAGCAGTGCGTTTGGTCTTTGCATCCAGGCCACAATCCCCGGCGACAATCATGGGTGCCGCGGCTTCTGAGAGTATACATCGGTGCGCCGGACCAGAGCAGGCTGCCCGCAATCCGCCCCCCCTCGCGTGATATTCTGAAGTCATCTGAAGGAGTACTGGGATGCGCCTTCGTGCCTTGCTGGGAGCGGTGTTTCTGATCTTCTGCCTGTGGGGAGCGCTGCACGCTTTCCAGGTTGGTTTCCGAGCCTACCCCTACGAAGAGGACGACCCGGCCGCCGTTCCGCCAGGCGCCAATAACAAGACCGAGTGGGCCTTTGCGCGCCTGCGCTACCCGTCAGTCGGCATGGGCCGGCGTGGCGGCCGGTATGCGAGCTGGGGCACCGACTACCCCAAAGCCGACCGCCAGTTCGTCGAGGGTGTGCGCCGCCTGAGCCGCATCGACGCCTGCTCGGCGGAACGCGTCATCGATCTCGACACCGACGAGATCTTCAACTGGCCCTGGGTCTACGCGGTCGAAGTCGGACACTGGGACCTCACGGACGCCCAGTGCAAGCGGATCAGGGAGTACCTGTTGCGCGGCGGATTCCTCATGGTGGATGACTTTCACGGCACGGTGGAATGGGAAGTCTTCATGGCCAGCATGAGCCGGATCTTTCCGGACCGGCCCGTCGTAGACATCGACAGCAAGGACCCCATCTTCCATACCGTTTTCGATCTGGACGAACGCGTGCAAGTACCGGGCGTCCAGTACCTCCGCTCCGGACGCACTTATGAAAAGGATGGCGTCGAACCCAAGTGGCGCGCGATCTACGACGACCGGGACCGCGTCATGGTGGCGATCTGCCACAACCAGGACTACGGCGATGCCTGGGAGTGGGCCGACCTCCCCGCCTATCCGGCGGACTTCACCATACAGGCGTACCGGCTGGGTATCAACTACATCCTCTACGCGATGACCCACTGAACCCGGAACGCAAGCTTACTTACCCTGGTAACTCACCCGCCAAAGAGAATTGGACCCGTCGTCGCTCAGCATCAGGGCGCCGTCTTTGGCGACCGCCACGCCCACTGGCCGTCCCCATACGTCGCCGCCGGAAGTCACAAAACCCGTCAGAAAGTCCTCGTACTCGCCCGTCGCGCGCCCATCTTTCAAGGGAACGTGGATGATCTTGTAGCCGACCCGTACCGACCTGTTCCAAGAGCCGTGCTCCGCCGCGAACACGTCACCCTGGTACTGTGCGGGGAACATCCGGCCATCATAGAAAGTCATCTCCAAGGACGCCAGGTGAGGTTGCAAGATCACATCGGGAGTAAGGACCTTGTCCTTCAGTTCGGGGTGCTTCCCCTGGTGGCGCGGGTCCTGGCGGCCTCCCATGTAGATACCAGGGCCAGCCGTAGAAACCTCCCTCCTGCACATGCGTGATGTAGTCCGGCACCAGGTTGTCGCCAAGGCCGTCGCGCTCGTTCACGGAGGTCCAAAGCTGGCCGGTCTGTGGCGAAACCGCGATCCCCACCGCGTTGCGGATGCCGTAAGCGTAGACGCGCACCCGCGCTCCCGTCCGGGTTGAACGCCAGGATATTCGCACGATGATTCTCAGCGGGATTGCCGTCCGTGTCATTCACGTTTGAGCCGGATCCGACCGACACGAACATGGTGCGTCCATCGCGCGAGAAAGCTACGTCACGCGTCCAATGCCCTCCGCCCGGAGGGCACGCTGGCGACAATCACTTCCCGTCCCCCGCGAGCCTGCAGGTCGCCGTTCACGTATGGGAACCGGACTACGGAGTCGGTGTTCGCGATGTATACATACTTGGGTTCCGGTCCCGGCGGGTAGAACGCAATGCCGAAGGGCAGCGTCAAGCTGCCGGCAAAGACCTCGACCTTCTGCGCCTTGCCGTCTGGGCCGAGGCCGCGGTACACGCTGACACGCCCAGCGGCGCTCTCCGCGACGAAGAGATCGCCGTTCGGCGCGGTCCGAATCAGCCGGGGATTGATCAGCCCTTCGGCGTAGAGCGCCACCTTGAACCCAGGAAGCGTCTCAAGCTGCGCATTGGCTGGCCTCGGAACCAGGCGCGGGCCATTGACCGCCGACTTCGTCTCGTACGGCGCCGGCAGGTCGGCGACCGTAATCTTGCGCATCACACCGGGCCGTTCCTGCCGGTAATCGGTGAACGCGTCCTTCCCTTCGAGTAGCTTGGCGTCGGCGGCCAGCCCCGATGGGATCGGCGCGAACAGCGATGCGGTCAATGCAACGGCGACTGCCAGGAGGGCAAGCCACAACAGCACGGGGACAGTTCTTCGATGCATGATTCCCAGGCCCTCTACTTACCCACCATTCTAGCGGAACCACCTTGCATCGGGGACGGCGTTGTGATACAGCATGCTGAGGAGAATAATCATGCCCGGTCTGAAAACTCGCGTCTTGCTTGCCGTCCCCCTGCCGATCGCCTTCTTCGGTCTGACCGCCTGCTCCAGTGCACCCCGCGGTCCGCAACCTGGAACACCGGCCTTCTATTGGCAGGCGGCCAAGGAGACGTTCGCCAACAAGGACTACATGAAGACCGCCGACCACCTCCGCCAAGTCGTCCAGAGCGATAGCGAGTTCACCAAGCCCGCACAGGCCATGCGCCTGGTGCTCGCCGCGGGTTTGGCCAAAGGCTATATCGATCTGGCGACAACCTACGAGAACGGCGCCAAGGCCAACAGCTTCAAGCCCATGCCGCTGCGAAAGGTTTCGTCGAATTACTTGAAGCTGGCCGAGACACGGGCGCTGGATTTCGGCGAGACCTTCCCGAAGTTCGAAGCAGGTAGCCAGGACGCGAACATCGTTCTGGAGTTCGGCTATCCCAGCGCGGACATGACCGATCCTCAGGAGCTGAAGAAGATCCTTGCCGGGAACCTCCCCGACGAGCAAATCCAGGCGACCTTCGAGCGGAAGGCGCTCGATAAATCGATCGCCCTGGCGGCGTGCGCCGCCGTCGGTGCCGCCAACGACGCTGCCAAAGCCCAGGCGGCCTTCCAGGCCGGCCGCGCGCAGGTGCCGCGTGAAGTGTTCCTCCTCGCCATGGCCAATAACCTGTATGACCTCGCCCAGCTTTTCGGCAGAAAGAAGCTGGACCTTCCCCAACGGGTGGAATTCTTCGCAGGCGAGGCCAAAGACGCGCTGAAGCAGGTCAAGGAGAGCAAGGACACCAAGGCCCTTTCCGCCAAGCTGGACAAACTGCTGGCGGACAGCAAGACCAAGTAGCGCAGACTTCAGCCTGCGGCCGTTAGGGAATCCGCTTCACCACCGGAGGAGAACCGGGCGTTTGCTCGATCCGCAAGGGCCAGCGGGAAGTTCCGCACTCGGGTAGAGGTGTGACTGAGTAGTAGTTCAGGCCGTACCTCCAATTACGATGGATGTTGTCCACGCAGACGCTGCTGGTATCCGCAGCGACTTCCCGCCAGAGTGGACGCGCGGAGGCCTGGCGGTCCACGTCGGGAACCGCCGTGATGGAAAGGTAGAACACACCACAGACAGAAGCGGCGGAGAGGACCGCCATGGCCGCGCCGCGCCGGCCGCTTTTCTCCAGCCACCACACACAAGCTCCCAGCACGGCGCAACCGATCGCGAAGCGCAGGTCCCAGCCCGCAAGCACGGCGGGCGATGGGAGATTCGCGAGTGCGGCAGGCAGAATGGATCCGATAATCGGAATCGCCGTCAACGCGAGCCCGCTGGCCGCCAGCACCCAGCGCGCATTCTTCATTTGATCGAGAGCCAGTCCCACCAGCGCCGCGAGCGCCGGATAGAGGGGCAGCAGATACCCGGGGAGCTTGCCAGACGACGCCGAAAAGAAAACGAAACCGAACCCCAGCCACAGCAGAAGGAAACGGCGTCCAGCGTCGCGGTAGAGCCCTCTGCGGATCAGGGTGAACATCGTCGGGCTCCACGGGAACAAACCGGCGACGAGCACCGGCAGGTAGAACCAGAACGGCTCCTCGTGGAGGCCGACGCCGCTCGAGAAGCGGTCGAAGTGGTGCTTCCAGAAGAACTCGTTCAGAAAGACCGGCCCGTTGCGGAGATAGCAGAGGATGTACCAGGGCGTGGCGGTTATAAAAAACACGGCGAGCGGGAACAGAAGCCGCCAATCCTTGAGCCGCCTGCGGCCCGCCCAGAAAAGCGGCAGAGAAAGCACCAGCGGAACCAATCCCTTGGCCAGCACTGCCAGCGCCAGGAGGAATGCCGCCACCGCGATCAGCCAGCGCTCGCCCGTCGAGACCCAGCGGAGCCCCAACAGCATGGCGGCCGAGAACAGGGCGGCCATGGGGAGGTCCGTCACCCCCACGCGGCTGAATGCCACCCAAGCGGCGGAGGTGGCCAGCACCATGGTGGCGAACAAGGCGGCCCGCCCGCCAAACTCGGCCTTCAGACACCAGTAGTAGAGGATCAGAAAAGCCACACTCAGGAGCGCGACCGGCAACCGCCCTGCCAGGTCCGGCCCCAGCCCGGCGAGATTCCCGGCGGCGGTCATCCAGTACAACAGGGGCGGCTTCTCGAACCACGGTTCGCCCCACAAGCGAGGCGTCACCCAGTCGCCGGAGCGCGCCATCTCGCGGCCGATGGAAGCGTAGCGAGGCTCATCGGGCCCGATCAAACCCGTGCGCGTCAGCCCGTAAAAGAAGAGGAGGCCCAGCGCAAGGACCGCAGCCAGACGCTTCCACATAGCAACAGACACTCATCAAGTATAATGGCGGCCATGAGGACTCCGGGGATCGTTCTGCTGCTCCTGGCGGCGCCGCTGGCTCTGGCGGACATGCCGGGCTGCGGTTGCGACCCGGCCGACGCGAAGTCGATGGAGCCCCGCGAATGCAGCCTGTCGCGTGAGGCGCTGGCCCAGCCTTCCGGCAAGCCGGTTCTCTTCGTGAAAGACATCAACCCGCGCAAACCCAACCGCTGGCTGGCGATGCCGTCCGTCGTCCGCAAAGGCGAGAACTCGCTCTCCGAGATGAGCCCGCAGGCGCGGCTCGCGCTGTGGACCGACGCCATTCAGAAGGCCAAAGAGCTTTGGGGCGAGAATTGGGCGCTGGCGTATAACGGCGACGATGTCCGCACCCAGTGCCAGCCGCACCTGCACATCGGGAAGCTCATCGAGGGCGTGGAGACCCCGCGATTTCGTGGAAGTGGACGGAGCCGGCGCAGATTCCCGTGCCGGCGAACGGCGAGGGTCTGTGGGTTCACCCCCAGAGCAAGAAGCTGCACGTGCACCTGGGCGAGCAACTTACGGAATCGGTATTATTGAGATAGCACGAGTCTCCGATCCAAAGCCCAGGAATATTCGAACATGCATCCCTTGAACCATAGAACTTGCCGGACCCGTTTTCGTCGCGCTCGCGCTGGCCAGCCTGCCCGCGTACGGCCAGACCCCGAAGAAGAGCGCCCCCGTCAAACAGGCCTCTCCCGCCATCGACAAGGCGGCCATCGAGGTGTACATCCGCCACCTGTTCGCGGAATGGCCCGCAGCGGCGAAAATCGAGGTCGGCGATCCGAAGCCTTCCGAAATCCCCGGTCTACGCGAGGTCATCTGTGACGGCCTCTTTGCAGGGCCAGAGCGCCCAGCAGAAGCTGCTGATGACGCCCGATGGGCAGAGGTTCATTCTGGGTACGGTCTACGACCTGAAGCAGAATCCCTTCCGGTTTGAAATCGCCAAGCTGACCACGGATTCGCTGCCCAGCCTCGGCACCCCGGGGGCGCCTGTAATGATCGTGCTCTTCACCGATTACCAGTGCCCGTACTGCCGCGAAGAGGCCAAGACCCTGCGCACCAACCTGATCGCCGCCTACCCCAAAGAGGTCCGCCTGTACCTGAAGGACTACCCGCTGGTGCAGATGCATAACTGGGCCAAGGCGGCGGCCATTGCGGGGCGCTGCGTCTTCCAACAGAGTCCATCGGTCTACTGGCAGTATCACGACTGGGTGTTCGAGCAACAGCCCCAGATCACGCCCGAGAACTTGAACGGCAAGGTCATGGAATTTTCCCAAGGCAAGGAAGTCGACGGCTTGCAGCTCAAGCGCTGCCTGGACACCCGAGCCACCGAGGCCGAAGTGGACAGGTCGATCAAGGAGGCCCAGGGTTTGCAGGTGGATTCCACGCCCACGCTGTTCATCAACGGCAGGCGCATTTCCTCGAACCTGGCCTGGCCCCAATTGAAGTCCCTCATCGACAATGAAATTGCTTACCAAAAGACGGCTAAGAACGCCGGCGACAAACCCTGCTGCGAGGTGACTCCCCTTCTGCCGACTGGCAAGAAGTGACGGGTGTGGCGTGAGGAAGCACAGACCCGTCCTCCTGCTGGCTGCGGCCGCCATGCTGCTGCGGCTGGCGGCCGCGGTCGAGATCGATCCGAAGCTGTACCTCGACGACGTCAAATACCTGGCTTCGGAGAAGCTGAAAGGACGGCTCGACGGCACGCCGGGACTCGATCGGGCCGCGCGCTACATCGCGGATCAGTTTCGCGCCATGGGACTGCGACCGGCTGGCGACGGCAGCTATTTTCAACGCTTCCGGGTAACCACGAATGCCCGCGCCGGAAAGTCGAACCGCTTGGCCTATGCCAGCGGCGCGGCCCGCACGAACCTCGAGATGGGGCGGGATTTCAGCCCGTCGAGCATGTCCTCGAACGGCGCGGCCTCCGGGCAGGTGGTGTTCGCGGGCTACGGCATCACCGCCCGCGAGTACGGTTACGACGACTACGCCGGCATCGACGTCAAGGGCAAAATCGTGCTGGTCCTTCGGCACGAGCCGCAGGAGTACGAGAACAACAGCGTGTTCGGCGGCAAGGTCTATACGAACCATGCTCAGATCGAAAGCAAAGCCGTCAACGCAAAGCGTCACGGCGCCAGCGCGCTGATTCTGGCCGCCGACGCCCCCACCCACCGGGGCAACGTCGATCAGCTCGACAAGCTCGGGCCGGCACGGGGACCCGACAGCGCGGGGATTCCGTTCGTCGAGTTGAAGGCCGAGGTGGCGGATCGCTGGCTGGCGCTCGCGGGCCGCTCGATCGAGGGAGAGATTCAAGCCATCGACGGCGATCTCCGCGGTCACTCCTTCGCGCTTCCGGCCTCGCTCACGCTCGACCTGTCGGTGGACCTCCGCCGGGATACCCGGCCGGTGGACAACGTCCTCGCCTATCTGGCTGGATCGAGCGACGAGTACATCATCCTCGGCGCGCACTACGATCACGTGGGGCTCGGCGAGCAGTATTCGATGGAACCGGCGAAACGAGGCACGATTCACCCGGGCGCCGACGACAATGCCTCGGGGACATCCGGCGTGTTGGAACTGGCCCGCTGGTTCTCGAAGCACCCCGGTCACCGGCGCGGGATCCTGTTCATGGCCTTCGGGGGTGAGGAGTTCGGGCTGCTTGGTTCGAATCATTATGTCGAGGCGCCTGAGATCCCACTCTCCAAGGCCATCGCCATGATCAACCTGGACATGATCGGCAGGGTGCGCAACAACCGGGTCTTCGTCGGAGGGGTTGGCACCAGTGCGAACTTCAAGGCGCTGGTGGAGTGTCTGAACCAGAGCGAGGAAGCGAAGTTCGACCTCGAGGACACTGATACCGGTGGTTATGGCTCGAGCGATCACTATGCCTTCACGCCGGAGGGAATCCCCTTCCTGTTCTTCTTCTCCGGTTTGCACCCCGACTATCACACTCCCAGCGACACCTGGGACCGCGTGGACGCTCCGCAAGCCGCCAGGCTGCTGCGCCTCGTGGGCCGGGTGATGGAGAGTTTGCTCGAATCGCCCGAGCGGCCGGCGTTCCAGCGGAAGCCCAGTTAGCGTCGCTAAATCTTGCTAGATGCCGCGCACCATTGCGCCGATGAGAAAGACATGGATGTGGAGCAGTGCGTCTTCGTGCCTACCAGCCCGCGACAACTGCCCCCACTCATCCTGCACCCCTTCTCGGACGCCCACGCGCCCGACCGGTTGACCATGAGCGCCCGCGCCAGCCTGATCTTGCAGGGACTGCTGCCAGGCAGCGAACTGAGCGGCCAAGAGCTCAACCTGAGGCTCCTGGACGGACGCTACTGCGAGATCCGCATGCTCTTCTACGTGGGCAAGGACCTCAAGCGCTGGCTGGAGCAGTGCATGGAGGTGGTCGTCCGCGATCCGGAACTGCGCGAGACCGGCATCCAGCAGGAGAGCTTCTCCCAGTTGCTGGTCGGCTCCGCCCCCGGGCCTGTGCAGGAGAAGCTCCGGCAATGGGGCGTGTCGGACTACCGGGGGATCTTCCGCCGCGCCCTGGGGCTGCACGCCGTGTTCGCCAATCTTCCGAGCCGCGAACTGCTGCCCGACAGCTTCGTCCGCTCCCACCACCGCTACGCCGACGCTTTGTTCGCCTGCACGCTCGAGACCGCGCACTTCGCCAGAATCCGCGCCAACGACTTCCCCTTCGAGTTGTACGCATCCGGAGAGTATTCCAAGCTCCTCGAAGCGCTATGGGGACAGCAGTAGCTCTTCCGGGCAGAAGTTCAGCCTCCGCCAGAGGGACCTTCCGGGCCAACTCATCCCACGGGGCAAGAACATCCGGTCGGTGAACGCCAATTGCGCGCGGACCTCTTGACAGTGAACCGCGACTAAGGAAGCCGCCGGCGGCTCAGGTCCCGAAGAGAGGGGCCTGGCTCGGCAGGCCGCGCTTCGCTACTTAACTGGCGTGATGTGGTAGGCGCGGCTGGACTCGAACCAGCGACCACCTGCTTAGAAGGCAGGTGCTCTATCCACCTGAGCTACGCGCCCGAGGGCTTCTCCTCGATTCTACTACCGGCTCGCCCTGAGCCGCGGGATGGTGGCCGGACCGCATGGAGAATTCCTCTGGCCGTCGGCTGTTCGCCGACTGGCGGCACAGCCTGCGAGTCGCAGTGGTCGCGCAATTTGAACTTCCCTAACGGGCTGGCGGAGAGCCGGAAAAAGCCCGCGCCGGGGTCCTTGCCACTTCCGACCTCCGCTCCGGCGTCATCTTCTTCATGTGAGCGGGCCCGCTTCGTTTCCCGAGAGCGACCGCCGCCGGGTTTTTTCGGTTGACTGCCATCGCCTCAGATTTGTTGCTGAACGGCCGGTAGTGTCGACGGGATAGCAGACTCGCACCGGAGTTCGCCGCCCACCAGCCACCGATATGTCCCCCGGACCCATGCGGCAGGTATTCCGAGTCCGCGCGACGGCCTCGAGGCGCGGTATGCTGGCAGAACCGCATGCAGGAGTCCCCGAGCCGCTTGCTGTTCGCCGACTGGCTGCGCGCTTGGGCGCTGCTGGTCATGATCGAGACGCACGTCTTTAACGCGTTTCTGGCGGCGCAGTTTCGCGACTCGCAGTGGTTTCGCAATCTGAACTTCCTCAACGGGCTGGTGGCGCCTTCGTTCCTGTTCGTGTCGGGCTTCGTGCTTCTGCTGGCGAACAAGCCGTTCCGGAAACAAGTGGCGCGCATCGGCATGGTCTGGTTGATCGGCTACGCCATGCACCTGTCGCGGTTCCACACCGTGGACATCCTGCACTGCATCGCCTTCACCTGGCTCTTCCTATCGGTGAGCCGGATGGCGATCCGCAACGCCGGCTGGCGGATGGCGGTTTGGACGGCCTGCACGCTGGCGCTCACCGGGCTGGCTCCGCTGGTCTGGAGCCTGGACTTCCGGACGGCCTTGCCGGTGCCCGTGGCAGCGTACTTGAACGATAAGACGCAGTCGCTGTTCCCGCTTTTCCCTTGGAGCGGCTTCATGCTGGCGGGGGCGATTTGCGCCTCTGGATTTCTGGCGGCCCGCGGCAAGGGCAAGGAGAAGCAGTGCATGGCGGGACTGGCGGCGGCAGGCGCGGGGATGGTGGTGCTCGGCCGTCTCCTCCCGCCGCTGCGCTTCCTCCCCGAGGGCGCGACGGCGGCCTGGCAGGCCGATCCGCGGACCTTTCTGTTACGTCTGGGGATGGTTCTGCTGGTGCTCGCGGCCTGCTGGATCTACGGCCTCTACCGCGCGCCGCGGAAGAGCCTGCTCTTGGACGTCAGCCGCGAGTCTCTCTTCGTGTATGTGGCGCACCTGTTGGTGATCTTTGGACCTTTCTGGATGGGAAAGAGCCTGGCGGACATCGTGGGCATGACCCAGGGGCCGCTGCCGTGCGCGTTGGGCAGCATTGCGCTGGCGGCGGTAATGGTGGGAACCGCGAGAGGCTGGGGCGCTGTCGAAGCGGCGCCGCAGCCTCTCGCGTTGAAGCTACTTCTCGACTTCGATCCGCATACCGTAGAAGCTGCGGTAGACGAACACCATCGAAATTGCCAGGAAGATCGCGGCCAGCACATGGCTGAAGACCTGCCCCTGTGTTCTGGTCACGGACACCGCCAATTCCACCGCCAGCAACCCAAACAACGTGGTGAACTTGATGATGGGGTTGAGAGCGACCGAACTGGTGTCCTTGAAGGGGTCGCCCACGGTGTCGCCGATCACGCATGCCGCGTGAAGCTCGGTGCCTTTGGCGCGCAACTCGGTCTCGACCACCTTCTTCGCGTTGTCCCAAGCGCCGCCGGCGTTGGCCATGAAGAAGGCCTGATACAGACCGAACAGAGCGATCGAAATCAGGTAGCCGATGAAGTAGAACGGTTCGACGAAGGCGAAGCCCAGCGCCGAGAAGAACACCACCAGGAAGATATTCAGCATGCCCTTCTGCGCGTACTGAGTGCAGATGGCGACCACCTTCTTGGAATCGGACACGGATGCCTTGGCCGTGGTGTCCAGCTTGATGGTGCGCTTGATGAACTCGACCGCGCGGTAGGCGCCGGTGGAGACCGCCTGGATGCTGGCGCCGGTGAACCAGTAGATGACCGCGCCTCCCGTGATCAGACCGAGCAGAAACGGCGGGTGCAGCAGCGAGAGCTTCTCGATGTTGGTTGTCAGGCCCTCGGTCAGCATGACGATGGTGGCGAAGATCATGGTGGTCGCGCCCACCACGGCGGTGCCGATCAGCACAGGCTTCGAGGTCGCCTTAAAGGTGTTGCCCGCCCCGTCGTTCTCTTCGAGGTTGTCCTTGGCACGGTCGAATTGCGGCGTGAAGCCGAAGTTCTTCTGGATGTCTGCCTTGATGTTCGGAATCTCCTCGATCATGGAGAGTTCGTAAATCGATTGCGCGTTATCGGTGACCGGGCCGTAGCTATCCACGGCGATCGTCACCGGCCCCATGCCCAGGAAGCCGAACGCCACCAGGCCGAAGGCGAACACCGCCGGCGCCACCATCAGAGCGGCCAAGCCATACCCGCTCACGACGTAGGCCACGCTCATCAGGAGCAGGACGGCGAAACCGAGCCAGTAGGCGCTGAAGTTTCCGGCCACCAGGCCCGACAAAATATTCAGCGACGCGCCACCCTCGCGGGAACTGGTGACGATCTCACGGACGTGCCGTGAGTTGGTGGAGGTGAAGATCTTCACGAACTCGGGAATCAATGCCCCGGCCAGCGTGCCGCAACTGATCACCGTGGAGAGCTTCCACCACAGGGTTGTGTCGCCGCCGAGATCCGGGATCATCAGCGCGCTCAGCACGTAGGTCAGGCCGATCGAAAGCAGCGAGGTCAGCCACACCAGCGTGGTCAGCGGCGTCTCGAAGTTCATCTTGTCGGCGTTGCCGAAGCGGGCCTTGGCGATGAAGCCGTTGACGAAGTAGCCGACGGCGGAGGCGATGACCATCATGACGCGCATCGAGAAGATCCAGACCAGCAACTGCACTTGAACGATCGGAGTCGTGACCGCCAGCAGGATGAAGGTGATCAAAGCGACGCCGGTGACGCCGTAGGTCTCGAAACCGTCGGCGGAGGGCCCCACCGAATCGCCCGCGTTGTCGCCCGTGCAGTCCGCAATCACGCCCGGGTTGCGCGCGTCGTCTTCCTTGATCTTGAACACGATCTTCATCAGATCCGATCCGATGTCGGCGATCTTGGTGAAGATTCCGCCCGCCACGCGCAGCGCGGCCGCACCCAGGGACTCGCCGATGGCGAAGCCGATGAAGCACGGGCCGGCCAGGTTGCCGGGCACGAAGAGCAGGATGAAGAGCATGATGAGCAACTCGACCGAGATCAACAGCATCCCGATGCTCATGCCGGCCTGCAACGGAATGTCGTAGCAGGGGTATGGCTTGCCGGTCAGGCTGGCGAAGGCCGTGCGCGAGTTGGCGAAGGTATTGACCCGCATGCCGAATGCCGCCACCAGGAAACTGCCGGTTATGCCGACCAGGCTGAACAGCACGATGATGACTACCCGGAATGCATCGAAGCCTTGCAGAACTCCGTAGTAGAAAATGATGATGACGCCGATGAAGCACTCCAGCAGCAGCAGGAACTTGCCCTGCGTCAGGAGGTAGGTCTTGCAGGTTTCATAGATCAGCTCGGAGACCTCCAGCATGGACGCATGCACGGGCATGTTCTTCAGGCGCATGAAGATCACCAAGCCGAACACGAGCCCGAGGGCGCTGACGACCAGGCCGGCCATCAGCAGATCGCCTCCGCCGATGCCGCCGAGGAAGGTCGCCGAGTTCAGATCGGGAAGAACCAGGTTTGCCTCGCCGCCGCCGCGGTGTTCCGCTTGGGCGAACAGGGGCACTGTCAAGGTCGCGATCGTTAGAAGGACCAGAATCGCGCGCAGCGCTCGAGCGGCGAATTGGCGCGGCGCTCGCAACTCAGTAGAGTTCGAAATCATTACAAAAAGCCTCCTGATATGTAGTACATGGGGCTCCCTGCGACTTGGGCCCGCCCGTCAGGGAGCGAAGGACGAAAAAGCGAACGAACGGTCTAGCAGTGTGGCCCACCCTAGACTATATCGGACTGCCTGGTCGGAATCAACTTGGCCCAGCCGCTACCTGCAAGGCAGCGCTCAGGTGTAGTGTAAAGTATGGACAAGCGACTCGCCAAGCGCCACAAGCGCGAGGTTGCCCGCGCAAAAAGCAGGGTCAAACTGTCGGAGCCTGACGTCAGGACGCCGGAACAGATCAAAGCCGCCAGGGAGGCCAGCCGCCCCGACAGCAGCCGTGGCGACATTCACACTGCGTCGGGCTCCGCGCGGCCGTTCCGCAGCAGCCCCGGCACGTCAACCGGCAGTGCGGCAAAGACCGACGGGTAGCGGCGCGCAGGCGGAAGCGCCTGCGACACATGGAGACACAGGAGACATGACACTACACAAACTCGCTCTTGCAGTGGTGGTCTTATTCCTTTTCGCCGCTGGGGCACAGGCACTCGATCCCTGCACTCTCGTGAGCAAGGCCGACGTCCAACTGGTGGTTGGGCAAAATGTCGCCGGACCGACGCCGAACAAGACCAATCCAGCGGTTTGCGACTTCAAGGTCGGCGACTTCGGCGCGCTTGACTTTTCAGCCCAGCCGCAAAGGCCGGGCGAGACCCCCGACAGGATTATCGCGGAATTGAAGAAGCGGAATATCCCGGCGACGGAAGCGAAGGGGATCGGCGACCGTGCCTTCTTCGCGAGTCCGGGGTACGGGATGACCCAGCTCAACGCGTTCAAAGGGCCGAACTACATCATCATCACCCTGCTCATTCCCGGTGCTCCCGAAGCGAAGCAGAAGACCATCGCCGAGGCGCTGATGCAGAAGGCGCTGTCGAAACTGTAGGCGTCAACCGCAGGACCATTGGGGCGTAGATCATCCCCTCAGGTATTTGTTGAAGAAATCGAGAGTGCGCTTCCAGGCGAGCTTGGCGGCGGCTTCGTCATAACGGGGCGTCGTGTCGTTGTGGAAACCATGATTCGCACCCTCGTAGACGTACCCCGTGTAGGTCACGTGGTTGGCTTTCAGGGCTTCCTCGTATGCGGGCCAACCCGCCGTGAGACGCGTGTCGAGAGACGCGTAGTGAAGCAGGAGAGGCGCTTTGATCTTGGCCGCATCCGCGGCTGGGGGCTGTCCGCCGTAAAAAGGGACCGCCGCGGCAAGGTCCGCGCCCATGCGCACCGCCAGCGTGTTGGCAATGGCGCCACCAAAGCAGAAACCGACCACGCCGATCTTACCGGTGCAGTCGGCACGCGCTTTCAGCCAGAGGGCCGCCGCCAGCAGGTCCTCGGTCATCTTCGGCCGGTCCACCTTCTGAAAGAGCTGTCCACCCTTCTCATCGTCACCAGGATAGCCGCCAACACTTGTCAGTCCATCCGGCGCGAACGCCACGAAGTTCTCGGTGCCTAGACGCCGCGCCACGTCCTCGATGTAAGGGTTCAAACCCCGGTTCTCGTGGACGACCAGCACGCCGGGCAGCTTTCCACTGGCGTTGGCGGGACGAACCAGGTACCCACGGATCGTCCCATTGCCCTGCGGCGAAGGTACCACGGCGTACTCGGTCTTGATCCGGCTATCGTCCTTGGGGACTTGCTGCGCCCAAGCGTAGTTCGGGCGGAGACTCTCCCAAATTGCGGTGGCCGTCAAACCGCCAACCGCGAACTTCTTCGCGCCATCTAAGAAGTCACGGCGCCCGATGTCGCCGTGGACATAACGGTCAAATAGGTTCAGTAACTCCTGTGGGAAATCGGACGCTTTCTTTCTTTCCATGTGAATCCCCTCCCCTATAATGCCGAGGATACCATGGCATCGGGGCGGCGCTAGCGACCGCATGATAACGTCAGGCGGGTTACCAATCCGCCGCAGGCTGCCAGCCTGCCCCACGTGCATGGGTGTACTCTGGTCGAAGAGGGCGACAAGGGATGAAATTTCCGGCTGTAACACGGGCTAGGCTGGTGCTGGCACTCTCGGTGCTTGCGTCCGGGCTCGTGGCGCAGACGACGCCGGGACCCACCGACGGGCGCGCGATCGATTGGAAGAAGGTGATTCCCGCGGTGGCGAGCGACCAGAAGCGCATCTGGACTTTTCCCCTGCACGCGGCACGCGGGAAGCACTGGGCGCCGGTTCTGGGCATCGCGGGGGTTACGGTTGGCATGATCGCTGCCGATCCACACGAAATGCCCTATTTCCGGCGAACCGGCACGTATCGGGATTTCAACCACGTTTTCAGCGGGAGGGCGACTAATTGGGGCACGGTGATCGTCCCGGTGTCTCTCTATGCCGCGGGCCTGATCCGCAAGGATTCGTACCAACAGAAGACGGCGCTGCTGGCCGGGGTGGCCGCCGCCGATACGGCGATTCTGACCTTGGTCATGAAGGGCGCCACCAGCAGGCTGCGCCCGCGCGACGTCCCGGCCGGCGGGGACTATCGGCGACACGTGGTTCCAGAGCAAGGGCAACAACTGGCTGCGCGGCCGCGGCAGCTTCCCTTCCGGGCATACGATTGCGGCGTTCTCGGTGGCCACCGTCATCTCGCGCCGTTATCCGCAGCACCGCCGCTGGCTGCCTTACGTGGCCTACGGACTGGCTGGCGTGGTGGGATTCTCCAGGGTCACATTGTCCTCGCACTTCCCGTCCGAGGTGTTTGCGGGCGCCGCGCTGGGTTACACGATCAGCCGCTACGCGGTACTGCGGTGAGGGAATTCGCGCTTCTCTTGGCGAGCGCGGCGCTGTGCTGGGGCCAGTGGACCACCGGCCAGGAGCCCGCGACGGTCGCGAATCCGTTGGATTTCTCCGGTCTCTCGGACTGTTCGCCTGCCTCTGATTTCCGAGCGCGCTTTCTCGTGGACCGCGTGCGGTACACGCTGCAAGGCGCCAACGTGACCGATGCGTACCAGCCGGGCCGCATCGCCTTGTTCCCCAATTCGGAGAGCGTGAGCGAAGCCGTTGTGCGTGACGGCTTGCAGTCATTGCCGGGAGCTTACGGGACTGAGATCGCCGTGTCCAAGCGTGCGCCCGGCCCGGCGTGGCACACACGGATCGCGAGCGGTGGCACGGGTTCGTCGCTCGCCTCCGGGAATCTGCCGGCGGCGGCCGCACGCGGCATCCTTCAGCAATCCGAGCATTTCCGCTGGCTGACGCGCGACAGCCTGGAGACGGGCGGACCACTGGGCAGGCGCGCCGATCTGGTCGTCTCTCTCGCCGGACAATGGGGGAAGCAAACCGTCCCACAGGCAAGAACCGGCGAGGACCTGGGGAGCCGGATGCTCTTCGGCGTTGCGCGAGGCCGGGTTCACTTGAGCAGCCGTGACCAGGCGGACGCGCAATGGAGCGGGTCGCGCCTGCGGCTTTCCGATTGGGGCACGCCGGCAGGCATCGAAGCGCTGGCCGGACGCCGGGCGAGCCCATCCTTCAACAACAACCCCGCCGGCTTCGCGGGATTGAAGGAGGCCGACGCCTTCGATTCGTTGCAGGCCGGCTGGACGCGGCAAGCGGTTGCGCGCGGGTCGCTCGTGGTGCGGTACGCCTACTCGGAGGCGCATCTCGACACTGCGGCAACCGGTCCCGCGACTACGCAGAGCCGCATCGATCTCGAAGCCGGCGTCGTGGGCGATGCGCCACCGCTCGCGAACCGGGCGACGCGCACGCGACACGGCTTGCAGACGGTCTTCGAGCCGGGCGAATGGACGCTCGCCGGCCGGCGGCATCGCGTTTCGATGGGCGGAAGCTGGGAACTGGCGGGGGTGCGCAACCGCTGGAGCGCTCCGGCCGGCGTGAATCTGATTACGGCAAAGGGCGCGCCGGCGTTCATGGTAGTCTTCGCCGGAGGGCCTGAGAGTCGCGCGCGCATCCAGAGCGCGGCCGCGTACGTTCAGGACACCATCGGGATCACTCCGTGGCTGACGGCGGATGCCGGCGTGGCGGGGGATTTCGCGCGCGGGTCCAGCCCGCGCGGAGATGGAATCGCGTGGAACAGCCTGTCAGGGCGAGGTGGACTCGCGCTCACGCCGCTCTCGCGGCTGACTCTGCGCGCGAGTTACGCGCGCACGTATGCGCCGCTGGCGGGACGCTACCTGGACTTCGGAAACCCCATGAGCCTCGGTGGATTGCAGTATCAATGGGACGACCGGAGCGCGGACGGACTCTGGCGGCCGGGTGTGTACGGCGCGTTGGTTGGGAGGTTCGGGGGGATCGTTTCCACGATCGATTCCCGACTGCGGCGCCCGTACGCCGATGAGTTCAACCTGGCGGCCGAGGCGAAGCTGCCTTTGGGTATCACGTCGTCACTGCGGCTGTTTCGCCGCGACGAGAAGGACCGTCTGGCGGCGGTGAACGTGGGCGTCCCTGCGGCGGCGTTCTCGCCCGTGGAGGTTCTCGATCCCGGGCCCGATTCCATTCCGAGCACCTTCGACGACCAGAAGCTGACGGTCTACGCGCAAGACCCCGCGACGCTTGGCCACGATTCCTTTCTGCTGACGAATCCAGCCGGGCTGCGGATGATGTATGAAGGGCTGGTTGCGGAGGTTGAGGGCGCGTGGCGATTCCTCTATCCGCGGGTTTCCTTCATGGCGGTGAAGTCGTACGGCCCGACCAACCCCGGCAATTCGGCCATCGAGAACGATGCTGGCGTGGTCGGGGCGCTGTTTCAAGATCCGAACACCGCCATCCACGCCGCGGGCCGGACCTACTTCGACAGGGCATACGTGGCAAAGGCGGAGCTTGTCGCGACGCTCCCCAAACGGACGGGAGGATTCGAACTGGTGAATACGGCCACCTACATGGATGGGCTGCCTTTCGGCAGGAGGCTGCTGGTCACCGGGCTGCCGCAAGGCCCGTTTCTGGTGGCGGCCACGGTCCGAGGAAGTCCCGAGGGCGGGAACCGCGCCGAGTACGTGCTGAACTGGAATCTGCGGATAGGCCGCACGGTGCGCGTGCCCGGCGGGAGCCTCCGAGTGGCCCTGGATTTCCTGAACATGCTCAACTCCGGCAACAAGATTCAGGAGAGCGACATCAGCGGGCCGCTGTTCAACCAGCGGCTGCCGGTAGCAATCCAGCCGCCGCGCTATGCGCGGGTTAACATTGAGTATCAGTTCTGAACCCCAACGTAGCGCAGGCTTCAGCGTCGAGATGAGTCTTGACGCGGCACGCGTAGGCGCGTGCGCTACAAGAGTGTGGTTGTGCCTAGCGGCTTTGTCGCTGCTATGCCCTACCGTGCATGGCGCCGACGGCTCGGCTGCCATTGCCATACGGTTGATCCGCGAGGCCGGGGAATTGCGCGACGTGCCGCTCAACGGGCGCAACTACCTCGACCTGATTCGCAACGCTTCCGAGGCGACGCGGGGGCAGGAAGGCGGCGAGGTCGAAGGATTCGGACCGTATTCGCCGGGACGGAATTCGAGTCTCAACAGCCTGGGCCAGCGAGGGCAGAGCAACAACTTCCGACTCAATGGGATGGACAACAACGAGATCTGGCTCCGCGAGGCGGTCTTCGACCCATCTGTGGAAGCGATCGAAGAAGTCCGCGTGCTGTCCGTGTACGTACCCACAGCGTTGGGACACGCAGCCGGAGCCGTCGTCGACGTTCAGTCCCGGGCCGGCACAGGCCGCTTTCACGGCACCGTCTTCGATTATCAGCAGACTGCCGCGCTGAATGCCCGGAACTTCTTCGACGGGGCGCACAAGCCGGGCCTTGCGCAAAGCCAGTTCGGGGGGAACGTCGGAGGGCCGGTCCGCAGGGACGGCGAGCATTTCTTCACCAATCTCGAACTCGCCAGAGAACGCCGCGGCCTCACGGTGGTTTCCACGGTGCCGTCAGCGGCCCAGAAAGCGGGCGATTTCGGCAGCGTCCCGATCTACGATCCGCTCACCATCGCCGAGGTGCGGCCCGTGGTATTTGAACGCCTGCCCTTCGCCGGCAACCAGGTGCCCCTCGCGCGGATCTCCACGCAAGCTCGCAATCTGTTAGCGCTCTATCCCGATCCGATTCTGCCGGGAGCATTCAACAACTACCGCTTCACGCCCGACCTGATGCGCTCGAGTGAGCGCCTCGACGTCAACTACGGCAAGTCCCTGTCGTCGAGAAACCGGGTGACGGCCAATCTCAACTACCAACGGTTGGGCGCGGAATCGCCGGGCGCTCTGCCTGCGCCGGGCGGATCGTACGCCGGAAGCGACCCCGTCCAACACGCCAACGCCGCACACACCAGCCAGACCGCATGGGCCGGCGTTATTTCGTACACATTCGTACCGAGTCCCACGCTCGTCAATGAACTTCGCGCTGGCGCCGTACGGATGAGACTCGATGCACACGCTCTCGACGCGGGCTTGGATGCTTCCGCTATGCTTGGCATTTCCGGCCTGGGCAAAGACGGTGTGCCGGTGGTCCGCCCCACGGGGTACGCACTGTTGGGGGCGGCCGGCCCGGTGCCGCTCGGAATCGCAACGGAGACCTACCAGGTTGAGGACACGATCCATTGGACGCGCGGGCGTCATAACTGGAGATTCGGAGTACAGGCGATTCGCAGGCACGTCGATGGCACGGCCTCGGAATGGACCTCACGGGGGACTTTCCTCTTCACCCCGGACTACACCAGCCAGCCGGGAGTGGACGGCACGGGCGATGCAATTGCGTCGCTTGTGAGCGGCGTTCCCTCCGAGTTCCGGCGGGATGTGCAATTCGAACCCTTCCGGCTGCGCGGGTGGGAGTGGGCGGGATTCGCGCAGGACGAAATCCGGGTGGGGCGGAGGCTGACCATCCAAGCCGGGCTTCGCTACTCCCTGTATCCGCCGGTAACGGAGGCGGAAAACCGGATGGTGAATTTCAACTACAGTCGTGTGACGCCGGCGCTCGATCAATTCGCGGGGGGGGGAGGAGTGAATCAGTACGGCGGGCCAGGCTACAAGAAGTATGCGGTCGCGCCGCGGATCGGCTTCGCAGTGGATTTGTTCGGAAACGGCAAGACGGTGCTGAGAGGAGGCTTCAGCCAGACCTACGACACCGGGGCCTATATCTCGGAGGGCAGTCTGGCGCGGAATCCGCCGTACGCGGCGCGGCAGGACATCTTCGGCGGCTCACTGCAACTCGGCCTGAAGCTGGCCGATGGTGTGCCCGCGCCCGAGCGTACGGCTCTTACGGATACGGCGAGCCTGAATCGCGTCCGCGGCGCGATCTATGCCATCGAACCCGCCCCCTACACGCCGTATTCGGATCAGTGGGGTTTGTATGTGCAGCAGCAGTTGCGGCCCGGCCTGGCGCTGGAGCTTGGCGGGATGGGCTCGATGGGGATGCACCTGTACGCCGGCGCCAACGTCAATCAGCCGTACCCGGCGCCCTCCCCCTACCAGTGGCGCCGGTACCCGTACGAGCCGTATGTTTCCCGAGTCGAGTACGTGGGCTACGGCGGTGGATCGACGTACTACGGCGGACAGCTCAAGCTGTCGGGCCAGGTGAGCTCCGGCCTGCGGCTGCTCGCCATTTACCGGCTGGCGAAGTCCATCGATGACGCAACCGCGCCCGCCAGCGGCCAGCAGAGCCGTCCGCCGGGTCCCCAATTCATCTACGACCCGCGCAGCACGCGCTCGCCATCCCCCTACGACGTCTTACAGAGATTTGTGCTGACGGCGTTCTACGATGTGCCCTTGGGATACACCGGCTCGCGACTCTTGCGAGCGGCCCTGTCTAACTGGCGCGCCTCGAGCGTGGTTACGCTGCAGACCGGTTTCCCCTTCACGCCGGAGCTTGCCATCAATGGGCTGAACAACGGCGGGTTCCAGCTTCCGGACCGCGCGGGAGATGGGTCTTTGGCGCCGGACCAGCGCTCTTACCTGCATTGGTTCAACACGAGTCTGAACCGCGCGGACCCGCAGCATGCCTTCGAGACTCCGCCACTCTATCAATACGGCAACTCGGGATTCAATATCGTCCGCGGGCCGGGGCTCGCGACGGTGGATGGCGCGCTGGACCGGAGTTTCGCGCTCGGCGGACGGTTGCGCCTGCGGGCGAGGGTGGAAGCGTTCAACCTGCTGAACCGGGCCAATTTCGCGCTGCCGAATCGCATTCTGGGGCTGCCGTCATCCGGCGCTATCAACCATACGTCGACGGCGTCCCGGCAGTTTCAATTGGCGGCCCGGCTGGAGTGGTAGGGAGTTCAGGTGGCTTCCAGGATGAGGCACTTCAAATAGTGCGTTTCGGGGACGGTGAGGAGAATCGGGTGGTCTTGCGCCTGGGTGCGGCGTTCCAGGATGCGCAGGGGACGGACGGCATCGAGCGAAGCCTCGGCCAGCAGCTCGAGAAACATCCCCTCGCTGAGGTGGTGTGAACAGGAGCAGGTGACCAGCACGCCGCCGGGTTCGAGCAGTTTCAGTGCGCGTAAATTGATCTCTTTGTAGCCACGTACGGCGCCCTCGAGCGCGCCGCGCGACTTGGCGAATGCCGGAGGGTCCAGCACGATGGTCGAGAACTTTCGGCCCGCGGCGGCGTATCCGGCCAGGAGCTCAAAAACATCCGCTTCGCGAAAATGGATACTGGAGAGACTATTGGCGGCGCGATTTCGCTCGGCCAGCATCAGGGCCGCCGCGGAGCTGTCCACGGCTTCAACCGATTCCACGCGCGGCGCCAGGTGGAGGGCGAAGCCGCCCGTGGAGGTGAAGCAGTCCAGCGCGTGGCCGCGGGCGTAGCGGGCGGCGGCGCGGTAGTTCTCCCTTTGGTCGAGATAGATAGCGGTCTTCTGCCCGTGCAGCAGATCCGCGTGGAACACCAGACCGTTGATGCGGACCTGGAGCGGGTCCGGCAACTCGCCGGCGAGCACCTTGGTTTCGAGCGCCAGGTTCTCCTTGGAACGTACGGGCACATCGTTGCGCGCCACGATGGCGGCGGGCGAGAGCAGCGCCTGCAGACACTCGACAATCGCGGGAGTCCGCCGGTCCATGGCCTGATCGAGCGCCTGGAGCACCAGGCAGCCGGCGTAGCGGTCGACCACCAGGCCCGGCAGGCCGTCGCTTTCCCCGTAGACCAGGCGGCAGGCGTCGGTGTCCGCAACCAGGCGGCGGCGCAGATCGAGCGCGGCTTCGATCATGCGCGTCAGCCAGGATCGATCGATCGGCTCGACGCGGCGGCTCAATAGCCGCAGCGAAATCTGCGACGAGGAACTGTAGTCCGCGGTCCCCAGAGGACGGCCCCGCGAGTCGATCACTGTGACGCTGCTGCCGGGGGTGGCCCCGCCGCGGTCTACGACGTCGCTCGAGAAAATCCAGGGATGCCCGCTGGCCACTCGGGCCGCAGCCTTTTGGTTGACCTTGACGATAGGGGCGTCTGTCACGCCGTTTGTTGGAGCCGGGCGATCCTCTGCTCGGTGGATGGGTGTGTCGAGAACAGCCGCATCATGCTCTGCCCGCTGAAGGGCTTGATGATGAACATGTGGGCGGTGGCCGGGGAGGCGTCCATGGGAATGCGCTTGGAGTAGAGCTCCAGTTTCTGGAGAGCGTTCACCAAACCGTAGGGGCTGCCGGTGACCCGCGCCGCCGCGGCGTCGGCCGAGTACTCGCGGGTGCGCGAAATCGCCATCTGGATGAGCATCGCAGCGATGGGCGCAAGAATCAGCATGAAGAGCATCCCGAGGGCGCCCCCGCGATTGTCCTCGTCGTCGCCGCGGCCGCCGAAGAAGAAGGCCATGCGCGCCAGCATGGTGATGGCGGCGGCGATGGTGGCGGCCACCGAAGCGATCAGGATGTCGCGGTTGGCGACGTGGCCGAGTTCGTGCGCCAGCACGCCTTCCAGCTCGCGGTCGTCCAGCAATTCGAGCAAGCCGGAAGTGACGGCCACCGAAGCGTGCGCCGGGTCGCGGCCGGTAGCGAAAGCGTTGGGGGAAGCTTCCGTAATCAGCCACAGGCGGGGCATGGGGAGCCCCTGTTGCATGGTGAGGTTCCGCACCAGCGGCCCTACGCGCCGGTAGACGGCGCTTTGTTCAGTCTCGGTGACCGGCTTGGCGGAGTACATGCGGAGGGCGATCTTGTCGGAGAAGAAGTACCCGACGAAGTTCATCAGAAAGGCGATCCCCAGGCCCATGTATAGCCCTTGGCGGCCATAAATGGCCTCGCCGCCAATCAACAAGAGGGCGCTCAACGCCCCCAGCAGCACTACTGTCTTGATGCCGTTCATCGCATTCCTATTGTTGCATAGGGACCGCCTGGGACCGGGCAAACCCGGTCCCTGCAGCGACTGCCGCGCGGTCAGTGAACCTCAACCTTGATGGAGCGCGGCTTGGCGAGCTCCTTCTTGGCGAGGGAGACCGTGAGCACGCCGTTCTTGTACTCTGCCTTGACCTTCTCGGGGTCGACGGTCTCGGGCAAGCTGAAGTAGCGGGCGAAGGCGCCGAAGCTCCGCTCGATGCGGTGGTAGCCTTGCGCCTTCTCCTCGTTGTCGAACTTGCGCTCACCCTTGAGGGTGAGGGTGCCGTTCTCGATTTCGACCTGAATGTCCTTCATGTCGACCTGTGGCAGGTCGGCCTTGATCATCAGCTCGTTGTCGGTCTCCAGGATGTCCACGGCCGGGCTCCAGGGCCGCCCGGAAGGGGGCTCGCTGAGCAACCGGTTGACGGTGTCCTGAAAAGCCCTGAAACCGGACGGGAGATCTCCCAGATCGTGGAAGGGATCGTATTTGGTCAATGCCATGGTGGTTTTTCCTCCTTGTATCGTACTTCAATACAATAATAAAATATGAGTTTAATGTTGTCAAGTGATCTTCGAAAACATTGTGCGATTTTATCGTGAACGACACGCAAGCTATTGATTTTCAAGTCTAAGCAGGACTTTGCCGGTTCGACGCAGGCGGCCTTCTCGCAGACAGGGGCCTTTGCGCGGCTGATGGAGACATCCCGCTGGCGGTCAAGTCCAGTTCTGAAGGTGCAGGAGGTTCCCGCGCCGGGCGGCTACATTCTGTCGGGATCGGCGCTGATCGGCCTGGGGTGGTCGCGGCGCCGCATGGTCTGTCCGCGACACTGCCAAGAAATACCAACGCCGGCGCGCCGAGCGCGCCGGCGTACTTGTTTCATGTGTGTCAGGCCGAGGGAGGCGGCGCCTCTTCTTCGTCGTGACGGCCTTCCTTGATCGCCTTCATACGCTCCTCGCGGCGCTTGGCTCGATCCGCAGCGCGTTTGACGAGCTGGGAGCCGACCAGTTCGAGCATGGCTTGCTCGGCGCCGTCGCCCTTGCGAAAGCCCAGACGGATGATGCGGGTATAGCCTCCGGCGCGCTGGCCGAAGCGCGTACCCAGCTTCTCGAAGAGCTTCTGCACGGAGGCCGGGGTCATGAGGAAAGCCGCCGCCTGACGCCGGGCGTGCAGGGTGTCGCGCTTGGCGAGCGTGATCATCTTGTCCACCAGCGGCTTAACGGCCTTGGCTTTGGGCACCGTGGTGATGACCCGCTCCTGCTCGATGACGCTGGTTACCAGGCCGCGCAGCAAGGCCCTCCTTGCCGAGGGGTCTCTCTTCAGTTTGAAACCAGCTACCTTGTGTCTCATGCTCGTATCCTTGCCGGACCGGAAGCATCCGGCCCCTGTCGTTACTCTTCGGCGTTTTCCGCTTCGGACTCGCTCGGTTCCGGATCGAGTTCAACCTCGATCGGCTTCAACGGGTTGGCGAGGACTCCGGAGGCCGAAACCAGCCGGCCCTGAGAGTCAAACCGCATCCCGAAACTGAGGCCCAGCCCGCCCAGCAATTCCTTAATCTCATTGAGGGACTTCCGCCCGAAGTTCTTCGTGCGAAGCATCTCGGCCTCGGTCTTCTGCACCAGGTCGCCAATGGTCTGAATATTGGCGTTCTTGAGGCAGTTGTAGGAGCGGACGCTAAGCTCCAACTCCTCCACGCTTCGATTGAGCACCTCGCTGAGCTGAGGACCGACCCCCTCCAAACCGGCTTCGGCAGGCTCGATGGCCTCTTCAAAGTTGATGAAGATGACCATGTGGTCCTTGAGCAGCTTAGCGGCCTGCCCCACCGCATCCTGCGGCGAGACGGCCCCGTTGGTCCACACCTCGAGAGTCAGCTTGTCGAAATCGGTCATCTGGCCCAGGCGGGCGGCCTCGACGCTGAAGTTGACCTTGCGCACCGGGGAATGCACGGAATCGATGGGGATATAGCCGAGCGGCAGGTCCTCGTCGAAGTTCCGGTCGGCGGCCACGTAGCCGCGCCCCTTCTTCAGCCGCATCTCGATGTTGAGCTTTCCGCGCTCATTGATCGTGGCGACGTGGACATCGCGGTCGAGGACCTCGACTTCGTTATCGGCCTCGATCTGCCCGCTCAGCGCATCGCCCGCCTGGTCGACCACCAGGCGAACGGTCTTGACGCCCTCCGAGGTCATCTTGAAGGGGATCTGCTTGAGGTTGAGGATGATGTCGGTTGCGTCCTCGACCACCCCGGGTATGGGGCTGAATTCATGAGCCACGCCATCGATGCGCACCCCGGTGATGGCCGCGCCTTCGATCGAACTCAGGAGAATGCGGCGCAGGCTGTTGCCGATGGTGGTGCCGAAGCCCCTCTCAAAGGGCTGCGCCGTGAACATGCCGTAACGGTCCGTTAAGGTCTCCGTATTGGCTACCAGTCGCTTGGGCTTCTGAAAACCTTTAAACATGGAATAAGTTCCTCAGTCGGGGGTTTCCCCGAGCCTCCCCTTCGTTCCCCACGCCAACGGGCGTGGCGGCCTCTTACTTCGAGTACAACTCCACGACCAACTGCTCGTTCAACTGAATCTGGACCAGATCCGAGCGCTTGGGCATGCCCGTCACGCGCGCCCGCAGGCTCTCCCGGTCGACATCCAGCCAATTGGGCGAGGGCGCATGAGCGGTGGCGTCCCGCGCGGCCAGGATGGTCGGGTTCTTCCGGCTCTTTTCCCGCACCTCGATGATGTCGTTGGGCTTGACCAGAAAGGACGGGATGTTGACCTTTCTTCCGTTGACCTGAATATGCCCGTGACGGACCAACTGCCGGGCCTGGGGGCGGCTGGTGCCGAAACCCATGCGGCATACGACGTTGTCCAGGCGGCGCTCCATCATGCCGAGCAACTCTTCGCCGGTGATGCCCTTGGACTTGCTGGCTTTTTCGAAGGCATTGCGGAACTGCTTCTCGAGCACGCCGTAAACCCGGCGCACCTTCTGTTTCTCCCGCAACTGCAAGCCGAAGCCGACGATCTTGGGCCGGCGATCCTTGCCGTGCTGTCCGGGCGGCACATTGCGCTTCTCGACGCCGCACTTGTCGGTATGGCAGCGCTCGCCCTTCAGGAACAGCTTCATGCCCTCGCGCCGGCATTGCCGGCAAACGGGTCCAACGTATCGTGCCAAGTCTTCCTCCTAACCTGCCCTCAGGTGCAGTTTACGGCCCCTCAGCGAGGCGTTCGTCCTGCTTAACTGACTCGAAGCGGCCCCTTACACGCGCCGCTTCTTCGGCGCCCGGCATCCGTTATGGGGCACCGGGGTGACATCCTTGATGGCCTTCACATCCAGGCCCGCGGTCGCCAGGGCCCGGATGGCCGACTCGCGGCCGGCGCCGGGGCCGCTGATGCGCACTTCCACCGTTCGCATATTGAATTCACGAACCCGATTCGCCGCGGTGAGCGAGGCCTGCTGTGCGGCAAAGGGGGTGCCCTTGCGGGACCCGCGGAATCCGAGCGAGCCGGCGCTCGACCAGCTCACCACATTGCCGGTGAGGTCCGCGATGCTCACGATCGTGTTGTTGAAGGTCGCCTGGATGTACACCACACCCACGGGCACAACCTTCTTTTCCTTCTTCTTGAAGGTCTTCTTCTTACCTGTCTTTGCTGGTGCCTTGGCCATTTTGTTATTTGCTCGAGATCATCCGCTTCCTGCTACGTCTTGGTCGCCGACTTCTTCTTGTTGGCGACGGTGCCGCGGCGCGGACCCTTGCGGGTGCGGGCGTTGGTATGCGAGCGCTGCCCGCGAACCGGCAGCCCGCGGCGGTGCCGCAGCCCCCGGTAGGAACCCATCTCGATGAGCCGCTTCAGGTTCATCGAGACCTCCTTGCGCAGGTCGCCCTCGACCGCGCCTTCCTCTTCGATGATCTGACGGATGCGGCTCACCTCATCCTCGGCGAGGTCGGCGACTTTCTTGTCGGGGTCGACGCCGGCCCGGTGAAGAATGGAGCTGGCCCGGGTACGTCCGATTCCGTAAATATAGGTCAGACCGATCGCGGCCCGCTTTTTAACGGGGAGATCGACACCTGCGATGCGCGCCATACAAACCCTCCTGCTATCCCTGACGTTGCTTATGCTTGGGGTTGGAGCAGATGATCCGAACCACCCCTTCGCGGTGAACGATCTTGCATTTGTCGCAGATCTTCTTTACCGATGCCCGCACTTTCATACTGCTGTCACCCTCTCCCGAGGAGCTTTACGATTCTCGCGCGCGTGCTGTCGTGCGGCGATAGCTCCACCAGAACTCTGTCTCGCGGCCGGAGGCGAACGAAGTTCGTCCCGCTTCCCGCCGCCGCGTGCGCCACTAGCCGCGCACGGCTGTCCAACTCGACCCGAAACGCCGCGCTCGGCAGCAACTCCACCACCGTCGCGGCCACTTGCTCGCGTTCCTGCCCGCCACCCACCGATTCCTTCACGGCTTCGTCAGCACCCAAGCGCCGTCCGCCGTCACGGCCACGCAATGCTCGAAGTGCGCCGAATTCGAGCCGTCCCGGGTGACCGCCGTCCAGCCGTCGGCCAGTACGCGCGTTTCGGGGCGGCCCGCGTTGACCATCGGCTCGATGGCCAATACCATGCCTTCCTTCAGCAGCGGGTCCCCGTTCCGGCGGTCCACGTAATTCGGAACCTGCGGGTCCTCGTGCAGCCGCGTACCGATGCCGTGGCCGACATATTCCCGGACCACGGAAAAACCACTCGAAACCACATGCTTCTCAACTGCGCCGGAAACGTCGGAAAGCCGGTTGCCCGGACGCATCTGGCCGATCGCCAAATCCAGCGATTCCCGCGTGGCCTGCATCAACCGCCGGGTCTCTTCGTCCACTTCTCCCACCGCGACCGTAATAGCGGCGTCTCCAAAATAGCCGTCGAGCGAGGCCCCCGTATCGATCGAGACGATGTCGCCCTTCTTCAACGCCCGCTTCGCCGAAGGCATTCCGTGCACCACTTCCTCGTTTACCGACGTGCAGAGCACGAAAGGGTACGTGGCGCCCACGGCCGGAACGTAGTAACCTTTGAACGCCGGACGAGCCCCCGCATCGCGAATCATCTTCTCCGCGGCCTGCTCCAGATCGAGCGTTCTGATGCCTTCCTGAACCATCGCCTCAAGCTCGGAGAGCACCTTCCAAACCAGCAGACCACTGCGGCGCATCTTCTGCAAGTCTTCGGGTCTCTTCCGGACAATCATGCATCTTGGAGGCGGGCAATAGCTTCATTATAAACGACTTTCATCCGCAACACAGCTATCGCCCGGCCCGCACTCCTAAAATACGCTTCTCCGGCCGCGGATTCGGCCGGAGCGCGGCGTAAAACCCTCATAGTGGCGCATGATCAACTGCGCCTCAATTTGATTCGCCGTATCCATGGCGACGCCCACCACGATCAGCAGGGACGTACCGCCAAAGTAGAACGTCACCCCCAGGCCGTCCAGCAGCCAGCGGGGGAAGTAGTTGTCGATCCAGTTTCCAATCAGAGGCAGGTGCTGCAACGCGATTCCCTGCAACATGATCTGCGGGATCAGGCAGAGCACGGAAAGATACAGCCCGCCCACCACGGTAATCCGGGTGAGGATCTTGTTCATGTAGTCGGCCGTATTCTTGCCTGGCCGAATGCCCGGCACAAAGCCGCCATACTTGCGCATGTTGTCGGCGGCTTCATTGGGATTGAAGATGATCGACACGTAAAAGAAGCAGAAAAAGATGATTCCGAACACAAACAGCACCGCGTACAGCGGCTCCCTGGGCTGCAGCGCGTTGATCATTCCGCTCAGCCAGGGGCTGTTCTTGACGAAGGGAAAGAAAAGCAGCATCTGCGGAAACGACAGAATCGAAGAGGCGAAGATGGGCGGGATGACGCCGCCGGCGTTCACTTTGAGCGGCAGGTGGGTGGCCTGGCCGCCCATCATCCGCCGGCCCACCACGCGCTTGGCGTATTGCACCGGAATGCGCCGTTCGCCCCGCTCCACGAGCACGATGAACGCCACCACCACGACCATGAAGGCCAAGATCAGAAGGGCGTGCAGCGCGTTCCATTCGCGGGTAACGAACATCTTCGTGTAGAAGCTCTCGGCCGCGCTGGGCAAGCCGACTACGATTCCGGCGAAGATGATCAGCGACATCCCGTTTCCGATGCCCCGGTCGCTGATCTGCTCACCGAGCCACATGATGAAAGCGGTGCCGGTCGTCAGCGTCAGCATGGTCATGACGATGAAGCCCCAGCCCGGATTCAGCACGAAGCCGCCCTCGGCGCCCATCAGGCCTTGGGCAATGGTGAAGGACTGGAACAGCGCCAGGCCCACGGTGAGGTAACGCGTCCACTGGGTGATCTTCCGGCGGCCGAGTTCCCCTTCTTTCTGCAATTTTTCGAGGGTAGGCACTACCACCGTCAGCAACTGCAAGATGATGGAGGCCGTGATGTAGGGCATGATGCCCAGGGCGAAGATGGTGAACCGCCGGAACATGCCGCCCGAAAAGAGATCGATGAAGCCGAGGGCCGAGCTCGAATTCTGCGTAACGAATTCTTCGAACTTCTGAGTGTCGACCCCGGGTGTGGAGATGTGGCCGCCGATGCGATAGACCGCCAGCAAGGCCAGGGTGAACAGGACGCGCTTGCGCAGGTCCGGAACCCGGAAGATGTTGGCGAAGGATTCGAAGAACTTGTTCATGGTTCGCTCGCCTGCCGGCTACTCGCCGGTCGACCCAATCACTTCCGCCTTCCCGCCGGCCGCCTGGATCTTCTCGAGGGCGGAGGCCGAGAACACGTGCGCCGTGACCGTGATCTTGCGCGTCAACTCGCCCGAGCCGAGGATCTTCAGTCCGTCGCGGAGTTTCCTCACCACGCCCAGTTCCATCAGGCGCGCGGCATCGAAAACGTCTCCCTCCAGGCTTTCCAGACGGCCCACGTTGACGATGGCGTACTCGGTGCGGAAAATATTCGTGAAGCCGCGCTTGGGCAGGCGGCGGTGGAGCGGCATCTGGCCGCCCTCAAAACCGCGCAAGAGGCCGGAGCCGCTGACCGAGTGCTGGCCCTTGTGCCCGCGGCCGGAGGTCTTGCCGCGCCCGGAGCCCATGCCGCGGCCGACGCGCCGCTTGGCATGCTTCTGCCCGACGGGAGGTCTTAAATCGCTCAGGTTCATAGAAGTCGCTTCCTCAATCGACCAACGAGAGCAGATGGGGGATCTTCGCGACCATGCCGCGGAAGGCCGGCGAGTCCGGCCGCTCGGCGATCTGGTTCAGCTTGCGAAGCCCCAGCGCTCGAACGATCTTCTTGTGTTTCTCCGGTGTGCCGATCGGACTGCGCACCAGCTTGATTCTGATCTTGTTCTCCGCCATAGCTATCTCAATCCGTCATGGGCACGCCGCCGGCATGCCCCTACATCTTCTCCAGCGGCAAGCCGCGCAGGTCGGCCACGGCCTGCTTGTCGCGGAGTTGTTCGAGAGCGTTGATGGTCGCCCGGACCACATTGTGCGGGTTGTGCGAACCGATGGACTTGGTCAGCACGTTGGGGATCCCGGCCGCCTGAATGACGGCGCGCACCGGGCCACCGGCGATGACGCCCGTGCCTTCCCGCGCCGGCTTGAGCATCACCAGTCCGCTGCCGAACCGGCCCAGCACCGGATGATGGATGGTGGTGGCCAGTACGTTGACCTTGCGCAGGTTCCGTTTGGCGGCCTCGATGCCTTTTTTAATGGCAGCCGGGACTTCGCGGGCTTTGCCCATGCCGAAGCCAACCACTTTGGCCTCTGGGTCGCCGATGACGATCAGGGCCGAGAAGCTCAAATTCTTGCCGCCCTTGACGACCTTGGTCACGCGGTTGATCGCGACGACCTGCTCCTTCAGATTCAAGCTCAGCGGATTCAAGCGTTTCGCTGCAAGTATAGCTGCCATTTCGCCTAGAACTCCAATCCCGCTTCCCGCGCGGCCTCGGCGAGCGCCTTCACGCGCCCGTGGTAGAGATAGCCGCCGCGGTCGAAAACTACTTTCTGGATGCCTTTGGCCTTGGCGCGCTCGGCGATGAGCCGTCCCACGGCTTTGGCGGCCGCAACATTGCCGCCGGTCTTGAGGCCGGAGCCCTCGCCGTCGGAGGAGGCCGCCACCAGCGTCTGGCCGTGGACGTCGTCGATCACCTGCGCGTAAATATGTTTCAAGCTGCGAAATACACAAACTCTGGGCCGTTCGGCCGTGCCGGCCACTTTGAGCCGGATGCGCCGGTGAACCCGGACGCGCACCTTGTTCTTGGCGATCTTACGAATCATTTGGCCCCCGCACCGGTCTTACCGACCTTTTTCCGCAACGCTTCGCCGGTGTAGCGCACGCCCTTGTTCTTATAAGGCTCCGGCGGGCGCAGCGCGCGCATGTTGGCGGCCACCTGACCGACCCGCTGGCGGTCGGCGCCGCTGACGACGAGGTGCGTCTGCTTGTCGATCTTCACGTCGACGCCCTCGGGCAGCAGCACCTCGATCGTATGAGAGTAGCCCAGCGAGAAGGTGACCACGCGGCCCTTGATGTCGGCGCGGTAGCCGATGCCGACGATGTCGAGATCCCGGGTGAAACCCGTCGAGACCCCCTGCACGGCGTTGGCCGCCAGGGCGCGAGTCAGTCCGTGCAGGGCGGCGAAGCGCTCCTGGCTGCGGGCGAAGACCAGCGTCGAGTCCTCCTGGCGCGCCTCAATGCCGCCGGGCAGCGGGACCGACAGCTTCCCCTTAGGTCCTTCCACAAGCAGTTGTTCGCCGATCTGCACCTTTACCCCCTTGGGCAAAGGTACCGGCTTGTTACCAATTCGAGACATGGCTTAAGTCCTCACCACACCTGACAGAGAACCTCGCCGCCGAGGCCTTCGGTGTGCGCCTTGCGGCCGGTCATCACGCCGCGGGGCGTAGTCAGAATGTTGATACCCAGGCCGCCCAGGACGCGGGGGATCTCCTTGCGCCCGACGTAAACGCGGCAGCCCGGCCGTGACACTCGCTTGATGCTGGAGATCACGGGGCTGCTGTCGGGCGCGTACTTCAGGTAGATCTTGATCGTCCGCGCGGCGCCCTCTTCGGCCAACTTGAAGTTGACGATGTAGCCTTCCTCTTTGAGGATGCGCGCAATGTCCGCTTTCAGCTTGCTGGCGGGCACGTCCACTTTGGCGTGGCGCGCTCCCAGGGCGTTCCGGATTCGCGTCAGCATGTCGGCAATCGGATCCGATGTCATCCTCGCATCTCCCTTCCTGCTACCAGCTCGCCTTGATCACGCCGGGGATCTCCCCGGCGAGGGCCAGTTGGCGAAAACAAATCCGGCAAAGACCAAACTTGCGCAAGTATCCCCGCGGCCGCCCGCAGCGGTGGCAGCGGTTCCTGTGCCGGCAGCGCAGCTTGATCTTGCCGGCCTTCTTGGCCTTCAGCAATTTCCGGTCCTTGGCAATCTTGGCGGTTGTGGCCATGCGTCCTTATCCCTTTCGGTCCCTCATTGCCGGAACGGCATACCCAGATGTTTGAGCAGCGCAAGCCCTTCGGCGTCGGACTTGGCCGTGGTCGTGATACAGACATTCATGCCTTTGGTCTTCTCGACCTTGTTGTAATCGATCTCCGGAAAAATAAGCTGATCCTTGAGACCGAGCGTGTAGTTGCCCCGGCCGTCGAACGACTTCGAGGAGACGCCCCGGAAGTCGCGCAAGCGCGCCAGGGTGACATTCACCAGCCGGTCGAGAAACTCGTACATGCGGTCTCCGCGCAGAGTCACCGCGCAGCCGATGGAATTGCCCTCGCGCAGTTTGAACTGGGCGATCGACTTGCGCGCCTTGGTGATGACCGGCTTCTGACCGGCGATCTGCGCCAGTTCGTTGACGGCGCCGTCGAGCAGTTTCGCGTTCTGGGTCGCCTCGCCGAGGCCGATGTTGAGGGAAATCTTCTCCAACTTCGGCACCGCCATCGCGTTCGGGTAGCCGAACTCTTTGACGAGCGCCGGTATCACGGTCTTCTGATAGTGTTCCTTCAGCCTGGCAGCCATAATCCTTCCTTACTTCTTATCCAAAGGCGCCCCGCACTTGCGGCAGATTCGCGTCCGGTGGGCCTTGCCTCCGGAGGTCTCCACCTTGTGGCCGATGCGCACCGGACCGCAGGCGGAGCAGACGATCATGACGCTCGAGACGGCGATCTGAGACTCGCGCTCGGCGATGCCGCCCTTGATCTGCTTGGCGGGATTGGGCCGCGTGTGGCGCTTGATCATCATGACGTGCTCGACCAGCAGCTTACCCGCGTCGCGGTTCACGTTCAACACGCGTCCCGTCTTCCCCTTGTCGCGCCCGGAGATCACCTTGACCATGTCGTTCTTCCGGATCAGAATCCGCTTAGGAAGTCCGGCTTTCTGGTTCTCGGTCATACCCTTGGCCATCAGAGCACCTCCGGCGCGAGCGAAACGATTTTCATATAGCGTTTATCGCGAAGTTCCCGGGCGACCGGACCGAACACGCGGGTCCCCACCGGTTCGCCAACCTCGTTGATGAGCACCGCCGCGTTCGAGTCGAAGCGGATGTAGGTGCCGTCCTTCCGTCGTGTCTCCTTGCGCATGCGGACGATCACGCAGCGCACCACGCTTCCTTTTTTGATGGCGGAATCCGGCGCCGCTTCCTTGACACTGGCGGTGACCACGTCCCCCAGGCCGGCGCGCAGGCCGAGGTCGCCCCCGCGCGGAAGGATGCAGGCCAGTCTCCGCGCGCCGCTGTTATCGGCGACCTGCAAAATCGTTCGCATTCCGATCATGGCGTTCTCCTGTTGCCCTAGCCCTTGCCCTTTTCCACCGGCGAGTCGAAGCTCTCCGGCAAGGCGGAAACCTGGGCGGCGCGGCGCATGACTTCCGTAAGCCGCCACCTCTTCAACTTGCTGAGAGGCCGCGATTCGACGATCCGGACGGTGTCGCCAAGCCGGGCAGTCCCCTCTTCGTCGTGGGCGTAAAACTTCTTCCGGCGCGTCACCACCCGCTTGTAGAGCGGATGGGGCACCTTGCGCGTGACTTGCACCGCAATGGTCTTGGCCATCTTGGTGGAGACCACCTCGCCGACCTTCTCATTTTTTCGAGTGTTCGCCTGTTCGTCGCTCATCTTCGTGTCAGCCCCTTCCCGCCGCGGCGGCCAGCGTCCGCTCGTGCAAGATGGTCATTACGCGGGCCCTGTCCTTGCGCAACACCCTGTACTTCTTCACGCCTTCGCCCTGGCCCATCAGGATCTGCAGGCGGAGACGGTAGATCTGTTCGCTGATGTCCGTGAGCTGCTTTTCGAGCTCGGCGTTATCGAGATCCCTGACTTTGTCCGCTTTCATGAGTGTTCCTCTTACTCGGCTCCCATACGCGTGACCAGCTTGCAGGGCAGGGGGAGCTTGTGCGCAGCCAACGCCATGGCCTGTTCGGCGATGTCCTTCGTGACGCCTTCCATCTCGAACAGGATCTTTCCGGGCCGGATCACCGCCACCCACTGCTCGGGTGCGCCCTTACCTTTTCCCATGCGGGTCTCGGCGGGCTTCTTCGTGATCGGCTTGTCCGGAAAAAGGCGGATCCAAACCTTGCCCCCGCGCTTGATGAAGCGGGTCATGGCGACACGCGCGGCTTCGATCTGCCGGTCCGTGATCCAGCCGCAACGCAAGGCTTTCAGCCCGTAATCGCCAAACGCCAGATCCGAACCGCGCCACGCCTTGCCCGTCATTCGTCCGCGTTGCTGTTTTCTGTACTTGACCTTCTTCGGCATCAACATGGCGCTATACCTCTTCCGTTGGTTTGGGGGCGCTTTCCGGCTCTGCGGCCGGTACGTCCGCGGTCGGGGCGGCCTCCGGCGGCTCGACGGCCGGCGGCTCGGCGGCTGGCGTCGCGACGGCCGGCGGCTCCTCCTTCAATTCCTGCTTCCATGCCAGTTGCGGAGGCGCCAGCGGCGGAATAATGGGACCCGAGGTGCGCGCGGGTTGAGACATCTCCGCGGGCGGCGCCTGCGTGGCGGGGCCGAAAGGCCCTCCCGAGGGCGGCATGCGCCGCTCGCGGTCGCGCCGGTCGCGGTCGCGCGGCGGCATGCGGCGGGGCTCCGGCTCGCCGAACAGCGACGGCCGCAACTGGGTGTCGAGGATCTCCCCTTTGTATACCCAGGTCTTCACCCCGATGATGCCGTAGGTGGTGTGGGCTTCGCTGAAGCCGTAGTCGATGTCCGCGCGCAGCGTGTGCAAGGGCAATTGCCCCTGAAGATACCATTCGCTGCGGGCGATTTCGGCGCCGTTCAAGCGGCCCGAAACCCGCACCTTGATTCCCTTGCACCCAAAGCGCAGCGCCGAATCGACGGCCTTGCGCATCACGCGCCGGAAGGCAATGCGCTTCTCGAGCTGGAGAGCGATGGACTCGGATACCAACTGCGCGTCGAGCTCCGGCTTGTGGACTTCCTGGATGTCGATGAAGACGTCGCGCTTCGTTTTTGCGGCCAGCTCCTGCTTGAGCTTCTCGATTTCGGCGCCCTTGCGGCCGATAATGATGCCCGGCCGCGAAGTCCGAATCGTCACCCGCAGCTTGTTGCCCGGCCGGTCCACTTCGATGGAGCTCACGCCGGCCGACTTGAGACGGTCGCGCAGCGCTTCCTTCAGCGCGAGGTCTTCGTGCAGCAGCCTCGCGTAGTCCTGTTTGGCGAACCAGCGCGAACGCCAGGTCTTGGTGTATCCCAGCCGAAAACCGTATGGATGTACTTTCTGTCCCATTGTCAGAAGTCCCCGCCCATCAAATCTCCGCCACCGTTACGGCAATATGCGACACGCGCCTCTGGTAACGGTAAGCCCTGCCCATGGGCGCCGGGCGGACGCGTCTGGATCGGGGCCCCTCGTTCACATAAGCTTCGCTCACCACCAGCTTGTCGACGTCCACATCGGTGGACCGGTTCTGCGCGTTGGCGATCGCCGAACGCAGCACCTTCTCGACGCTGAGCGCAATCCGCTTGTTGGTGGTCTGCAGAATCGTCAGCGCTTGTCCCGCATTCCGACCCCGGATCAGATCCACCACAAGGCGCGCTTTCTGCGGCGAAACCCGAATGTATCTTGCTTCCGCTCTCGCTTCCATAAAACCTCTTTGCGTCGTGGGTTGTGCATTGTGGAGCCCGGCTTATCCGGCCCACGTTCCGCCAGCTACGATCCCGCTCCCACAAGGCTCCTACGCCGGCTTGGCCGCCTTCTCGGTCGCAGCCCTGGCCGCGTGCCCTCTAAAAGTCCGCGTGGGCGAAAACTCGCCCAACTTGTGACCCACCATGTTCTCCGTGATGTATACGGGGATGAACTTCCTCCCGTTGTGCACGGCAATAGTGTGGCCGATGAAATCCGGAATGATGGTCGATCGCCTCGACCAGGTCCGGATCACCTTCTTCTCATTCTTCGTGTTCAGCGCGCCCACCTTCTTCAGCAGGTGGTCGTCGCTGAACGGTCCCTTTTTCAGAGAACGGCCCATAATTCCTCGATTGTGGATTGCGGAAATGCCCGCCTGCGTTCCACGTTCCTATCTCTTTTTCGCCTTGCGCGTCACGATCCACCGGTCGGTCCGCTTGTTGTTGCGCGTCTTAAACCCGCGCGTGGGCTGACCCCAAGGAGTCACCGGGTGACGCCCGCCCGAAGTCCGGCCTTCGCCGCCGCCGTGCGGATGATCCACGGGGTTCATGGTGACGCCGCGGTTGTGCGGGCGCTTCCCCATCCAGCGCTTGCGGCCCGCCTTGCCGAGCGATACGTTCCCGTGATCGGTGTTGCCGACCTGGCCGATGGTGGCCATGCACTCGACCCGCACCTTGCGCACCTCGCCCGAGGGCAACTTCACCAGCGCCAGGTCGCCTTCCTTGGAAACCAACTGCGCCTGCGTTCCGGCCGCCCGGGCCATCTGCGCTCCCTTGCCCGGCTGCAGTTCGATGCTATGGATCACCGTGCCGGCCGGAATATTCTTGAGCGGCAGCGCATTGCCCACCAGAATGTCCGCCTCGGGGCCCGAAACCACCTTGCGTCCGACATCCAGGCCGAGCGGACAAAGGATATAGCGTTTTTCCCCGTCCGAGTAATGCAGCAGCGCGATGCGGGCCGACCGGTTCGGATCGTATTCGACCGAAGCAACCTTGGCCGGAATGCCGGTCTTGTCGCGCTTGAAATCGATGTTGCGGTACGACTTCTTGTGCCCGCCTCCACGGAAGCGGGATGAAATCCGGCCCACACTGCTGCGCCCGCCGGTTCGCTTCTTCCCCGCGGTCAGAGACTTCTCGGGCGTCTGCTTGGTGATCTCCTTCCGGGAGACCACCGTCTGGAAGCGGCGGGTCGGAGTCGTGGGGCGATAGCTCTTAATCGGCATCTTAAATCTCCGCGAATTCCGGCACCTTTTGGCCGGCCTTCAGTTTCACGTAGGCCTTCTTCCAGTCCGACCGGTACCCGTGGAAGCGTCCCCGCCGGCGGAGTTTGCCGACCATGTTCGCGGTTCTCACGTCTTCCACCTTGACCTTGAACAGCTTCTCCACGGCGGCCCGGATCTGGATCTTGTTGGCGTCCGAATGCACTTCGAAGAGCAGCGTACGCTCGCTTTCCTTCTTCGTGACCCCCTTCTCCGTCGTGAGGGGGCGCCGGATGATTTCGTAGGTATTCATTGCGACAACGCCTCCGAAAGTTTCCGCGCGGCGTCTTCGGAAATCAGCACGCGCTCATGGCCCAGAAGATCGTAGACGCTGACTTCGCGGCTCAGAACCAACGTGACCCCCGGCAGGTTCCGGCAGCCCAGCGACAGGTTGCGCTCCTCGCCGTTGTCCACCAACAGGACCGTCCTCTTAACCTCGAGCCGGGTCAGCGCGTCCCGAACCGCCTTGGTCTTGTGGTCCGCGAAAGTGAAAGCCTGGACCACCTTCAACTGGCCGTCCCGCAGCTTGGCCGTCAGGGCGGAGCGCAACGCGCCCAAAATCATCTTCTTCGGCAGCTTGTAGCTGTAGTCGCGGGGGAGCGGACCGTGAATGGTCCCCCCGTGCCGCCACAGCGGAGAGCGGATGGAGCCCACGCGGGCCCGCCCGGTGCCCTTCTGACGCCACAGTTTCTTGCCCGAGCCGGATACTTCCGAACGGACTTTGGTCTTAACCGTTCCCCGGCGCGTACCCGCCAGGTGGTGCCGCACCGCTTCGTAGAGCAGCGCCTCCTTGACGGGCGCCGCGAACACGCTATCGGAGAGCTCGATCTCGCCGACCTTCTGGTTGTTCAAATCGACTATGTCCACGTTGGGCATCGCATTCACCTCTTCGCGCGCCGCACGACGACGTAGCCGCCGTTCGGCCCCGGCACCGCGCCCTTCACGACGATCACGTTTTCCTCGACGTCCACCTCGACCACTTCCAGGTTTCGCACCGTCACCCGATCCGTTCCCATATGGCCGCCCATCCGCAACCCCGGCAACACGCGCGAGGGGTAGCTGGATGACCCGATCGAGCCGGGGGCGCGGTGGTGCATCGAACCATGGCTCTTGTCGCCGCCTCGAAAGTGGTGCCGCTTCACGACGCCCGCGAAGCCGCGTCCCTTGCTCACGCCAATGACGTCCACTTTGTCGAAGGGCTTGAACTGGTCGACCAGCACCCGGTCGCCCATCTTCAGGTCGTCGTCCCCCGGCCACAGCCGCAGCTCGCGGAGGAACCGCACGCCTTCAGCGCCCGCTTTCTTGACGTGAGCGGCCAGCGGCTTGATGATCCGCTGCGGCTTCACGAACTCGAGCAGACCGAGTTGCACGGCGTCGTAGCCGTCCTTGACCGGATTCTTCCGTTGCACCACGATGCAGGGTCCCGCCTTCAACAGGGTGACCGGAACCACCTGCCCGTCCGCACGAAAGATCTGCGTCATCCCGATCTTCTTGCCAAGTATTCCTGGGCTCATAATCAATCCTAAGAATTCAGAATTCAGAACTTAGAACACAGAATGAACTCCGCTATTCTGAATTCTGTGTTCTGAATTCTGAGTTCTTTCCTCTACTTCTTCCCAAATGCCTTAATCTCCACATCCACGCCGGCCGGCAGGTCCAGTTTCATGAGGGCGTCCACCGTATCCTGGGTCGGCTCGAGGATGTCCAACAGCCGCTTGTGCGTCCGAATCTCGAACTGCTCGCGGGACTTCTTGTCGACGTGCGGCGAGCGCAACACCGTGTAACGGTTCTTGATCGTCGGCAGCGGGATGGGTCCCGCAATCTGCGCGCCCGTATCGACGGCCGTCTTCACGATCGCCTTCGTGGACTCGTCCAGAACCCGGTGATCGTAGGCCTTCAAGCGAATGCGAATGCGTTCTCTCAACATTGTGCCCTCTGTAGGGGCGAGGCCAACCTCGCCCGCCGCGTGCCCCTACTTTATGATCTCCGTGACCGTGCCGGCGCCCACCGTGCGGCCGCCTTCCCGAATCGCGAACCGCAAACCCTTGTCCATGGCTACCGGCGTGATCAATTCCACCACCAGGTCCACGCTGTCGCCCGGCATCACCATCTCGGTTCCTTCCGGCAGTTCCGCCACTCCCGTCACATCCGTCGTCCGGAAGTAGAACTGCGGCCGGTATCCCTTGAAGAATGGCGTGTGCCGCCCGCCTTCATCTTTGCTCAGCACGTACACCTGCCCCCGGAATTTCGTGTGCGGCGTGATCGTCCCCGGCTTCGCGATCACCTGACCCCGCTCCACGTCCTCCTTGGCGATCCCCCGCAGCAGCAACCCGACGTTGTCCCCGGCCCGCCCTTCGTCCAAGAGCTTCTTGAACATTTCCACGCCGGTTACCACCGTCTTCCGCGTGTCCCGGAAGCCCACAATCTCCATTTCCTCGCCGACCTTCACGATCCCCTTCTCCACCCGGCCCGTCACCACCGTCCCACGGCCCTGGATCGAGAAAATGTCTTCAATCGGCATCAAAAACGGCTTGTCGATTTCCCGCTGCGGCATCGGAATGTATTCGTCCACCGCCTTCATCAGATCGAGGATGCCCTGCTCCCACTGCGCTTCCCCGTTCAACGCCCCCAGCGCCGATACCCGCACCACCGGCAACGTCGTCGCCCGGAAATTCGTACTTCGTCAGCAGTTCCCGTACTTCCAACTCCACCAGGTCCAGCAACTCCGGATCGTCCACCGCGTCCACCTTGTTCAGGCACACCACGATGTGCGGCACTCCCACCTGCCGCGCCAGCAGCACGTGCTCCCGCGTCTGCGGCATCGGCCCGTCCGTCGCCGCCACCACCAGAATCGCCCCGTCCATCTGCGCCGCCCCCGTGATCATGTTCTTGATGTAGTCGGCGTGCCCCGGACAGTCCACGTGCGCGTAGTGCCGGTTGGGCGTCTCGTACTCGATGTGCGCCACCGCGATCGTGATCCCGCGCGCCTTCTCCTCCGGCGCGTTGTCGATCGAATCGAAGCTCCGGAACTTGATCTTCGGATTGTTCTTCCCCAACACCCGGGTGATCGCCGCCGTCAACGTCGTCTTCCCGTGATCGATGTGCCCGATCGTCCCGATGTTCACATGCGGCTTGCTGCGGTCGAATTTCTCCTTCGCCATGCTGTCCTCGATTCTCCTGTAAGAGTGTTCCCGCGGGGGCGCGTCTGGAAACCGCCCCTACCTCATGACCTTTCCCTGCACCTTGCTGATGATTTCCTCGGCCATGGCGCCCGGCACTTCCTCGTAACGCCCGAAGTGCATCGTGAAACTGCCGCGTCCCTGTGTCAGGGAGCGCATGGCCGTCGCATAGCCAAACATCTGCGCCAGTGGAACCCTCGACTTGATGATCTGCGAGGTGCCCCGCAGTTCCAATCCTTCAATGCGTCCGCGACGGGAGCTCAAATCGCCGATGATGTCCCCCATGTACTCTTCCGGAACCACCACCTCGACGCTCATGACCGGTTCCATCAGAACCGGCTTGGCCTTCTGGGCTGCCTGCCGCACGCCCATCGAGCCGGCGATCTTGAAAGCCATTTCGGAGGAATCCACGTCGTGGTAGCTGCCGTCGAAGAGCGTCACTTGGATGCCCGCCAGCGGATAGCCGGCCAGCACGCCGGCCTCGAGCGCCTCGCGGACGCCCTTCTCCACCGCGGAAATGTACTCACGCGGGACGGCGCCGCTCTTAATGGCGTCCACAAACTCGATCGCCGATGCGTCCGCCAGCGGCTCCACGCGCAGGTACACATCTCCGTACTGGCCGTGCCCGCCGGTCTGGCGGATGAACCTGCCCTCGGCCTCCGCCGTGCCCCGGATGGTCTCCCGGTAGGCCACCTGCGGCCGGCCCACGTTGGCGCCGACGCCGAACTCGCGCTGCATCCGGTCCACGATGATCTCCAGATGCAGTTCGCCCATCCCCGCCAGGATGGTCTGCCCCGTCTCGTGATCGGTCGAGAACCGCAGCGTGGGATCTTCCTGAATGAGCTTGCCGATGGCCGCGCCCAGCTTCTCCTGATCGGCCTTGGTCTTGGGTTCGATGGCCAGTTCGATCACCGGCGCCGGGAACTCGATCGATTCCAGAACGATGGGCGCCTTCTCGTCGCAGATGGTATCGCCGGTCGAAACCGTGCGAAGCCCCACGGCGGCGGCGATGTCGCCGGCGTTGATTCCTTCAATCTCCTCGCGCTTGTTGGCGTGCATCCGCACCAGGCGGCCGAGTCTCTCCCGGCGAGACTTCGCCACGTTGTAGATCGTATCGCCGCTCTGCACGGTGCCCGAGTACACCCGGAGGAAGGCCAGCTGGCCGACGAACGGGTCGGTCATGATCTTGAACACCAGCGCCGAGAACGGCTCGCTGTCGGAGGACAGCCTCTCCAGAGGCTGGTCCGGATCGTCGACGGAAACGCCTTGGACCGGAGGGACATCCAGAGGGGAAGGGAGAAAATTGACGACGGCGTCCAGCAGATTCTGGACACCCTTGTTCTTGAATGCGGTGCCGCAGAACACCGGGAAGATCTTCTGCGCGATGGTCGCCCGCCGGATTCCCTGGTACAGGTCGTCCCGGGTCAGGTCGTGCTCGTGGACGTACTTCTCGAAGAGGCTCTCGTCGCACTCGGAGACCGCTTCCACCAGGCGCTCGTGATACTGGCGCGCCTGCTCCAGCAGGTCCTCGGGAATCTCGATGTCCTCGAACTTCCCGCCGAGCGTCTCGTCGAGCCAGACGCGAGCCCGCATCTCGACCAGGTCGACTACGCCCCTGAACTGATCCTCGTTCCCAATCGGAATCTGCACCGGGACCGGCTTGCACTTGAGCCGGCTGACGATGCTGTCCACGGACCCGAAGAAGTCGGCGCCCACCCGGTCCATCTTGTTGATGAAGCAGATTCTCGGAACCCGGTACTTGTCCGCTTGACGCCACACCGTTTCAGACTGCGGCTGAACTCCCGCCACGGCGTCGAAAACCGCCACGGCGCCGTCCAGAACTCTCAGGCTGCGCTCGACCTCGGCCGTGAAGTCGACGTGGCCCGGCGTGTCGATGATGTTGATCTGATGGTCCAGCCACTCGCAGGTGGTGGCCGCCGAGGTGATCGTGATGCCGCGTTCCTGCTCCTGCTCCATCCAGTCCATGACGGCGGTGCCGTCGTGCACTTCGCCGATCTTGTAGGTCCGGCCGGTGTAGTAAAGGATGCGCTCGGTGACAGTCGTCTTACCGGCATCGATGTGGGCCATGATGCCGATATTCCGGACGTTCTCGAGCGATACAGTTCGTGGCATAAACGATTACGGCTGGAGCGAGGCACGCCTCGCCCCTACAAAAAAATCACCACCGGTAGTGGGCGAAGGCCTTGTTGGCCTCGGCCATACGGTGGACGTCGTCCTTCTTCTTAATGGCGCCGCCGCGCATGTTGGCCGCGTCGGTCAGTTCATTGGCCAGCTTGTCCGGCATGCCCTTCTCGGGGCGCGAACGGGAGTACGCGATGAGCCAGCGGACCGCCAGGCTCACGCGGCGGTTCTGCGGGACCTCGATGGGAACCTGGTAGTTGGCGCCGCCCACGCGCCGGGTCTTTACTTCCAGCATGGGCTTGCAGTTCTCAACGGCCTTCTTGAAGATCTTGAGAGGATCGTCGGAGGTCCGCTCCTGGATCTTGTTCAGGGCGGAATAGAAGGCGTTCTGAGCGGCCGACTTCCGGCCGTCCCACATCATGCAGTTGATGAACTTCTCCGCCAGGGATGAGCCGTAGACGGGATCCGGCGGCAGCCTGCGTGGTTCTGTTTTTCTTCGGCGTGGCATGACTAGTTACCCTTTGGGCCTCTTTGCGCCGTACTTCGAGCGGCCCTGCTTGCGGCCGTCCACTCCGGCGGTGTCCAGCGTGCCGCGCACCACGTGGTAGCGGACGCCCGGCAGGTCCTTGACGCGGCCGCCCCGGATGAGCACGATGGAGTGCTCCTGCAGGTTGTGGCCAACTCCCGGAATATACGTCGTCACTTCAATCCCGTTGGTCAATCTGACGCGCGCGACCTTCCGCAGAGCCGAGTTGGGCTTCTTCGGGGTCGTGGTGTATACGCGAGTACAGACGCCGCGTTTCTGCGGGCAAGACTGCAAGGCGGGACTGGCGGTCTTATACCGCGGCACCTTCCGGCCTTTGCGCACAAGCTGATTGAAGGTCGGCACAAATCTACCTCGGTTCCTCAGACAATTTCAGTCAACCCAAATACGCGGCCTCACGGCTGGCGCCTCACGTCACGAATCGTGCAAAGCGTCTGGTCCGCCGGACCGTTAGAAAACAGGAAAAACGAAGTACGTTATAAATCGCGAAGGTAGTTGCTTCGGACAAGCCCATGCTCCGCCGATGAACTTCCGGCGAAACCTCGGGGCCCGCCCCCGGACGGCCTGCCCAACGGGCAGGGGTAGCCTAGGAGCAGAAGTGCTCATTCGCCAAACCTTCTTACTATACCGAAGCCGTTTCCCGCCTGTCAACCGCCGGTCTTGACACGGGTGCGCGACATGAGAGTACCATCTGGCACTTTTTTTCTTTTTTTGCGGCATAATTCTGGGCGGATGTTGACGTTCAGAAAGGAGCCCCAGGCCTGACGCTCTTGCTTGGGGGCCGATCGATCCAAACTCCTGGGAGGAGTTCCTCCGCTTGGGAGATCTTCGGCCCGGTTCGATTACTGCCGTGGTTCGTCGCTGCGGCAAACCGTCCTGCCACTGCGCCAAACCCAACGATCCGGGCCGCGATCCGCAATTCCGCCTGCCTCGAAGAGTAGCGGGCAAGACCGTGACCGAGAGCTTTCCCAACCCAGCCTCGTTTCGCAAAGCCCAACAGGAGGTCGGCGAGTTTCATCGTCTCCAGAAGCTCAGTGAAGACCTGGTCAGCATCAACGACAAAATCTGCGCGCTACGCCCCCTAGAGCGGCAACGCGGCGGCTGGACCGACCAGGAAAAGAAACGGCTGCTGCAATCCATCCGGAGATGGCGCGCGAGGTGAACCAACTGCTGGGCCGTATCTTTGCGCAGCGCCGCCAGAGGGGCCGACGCGATCTGGAAGCCGTGGAGAGGCGTGCCCTTGCGGCCACCCCGCGCGGTATCAGCAACTGCGGTCCAAGCCTGTACTCACCGTGATGGGCAGGGCGCAGATATCACGCCCGTATTACCTGTGTTCGCACTGCCATCGGGGGCAGTTCCCCGCCGACGTAGAACTGGACGTGGAGGATACCGAAGTACCGGCCGGCGTGCGCCGCATGCTCAGCGGGCGATTCCAAGATTTCTGGGAACGCAGGTCAGAACTGCGCCAGGCCGCCTAATGATCCCTCACTTTCGTGTCGTGCGCCCTTGCCTGCGAGCCCGCCTGGGGCGTAGAGTCGCACAGTCCTCGTGGGCAAGCAACCGACTAAATGTGCTAAGGTGAGGCTAGGGTATTGGTCAGGAGCGGGCTGCTGGCCGCCGTCAGATGGTTGTAACGAGACGGCGGGGAGGATCATCTTATATTGTGAGGATGAAACCAGCAGGTCTTGGCCGCCCCAGGTGGCTGGAAAGGGACAGGCGGAGCAATGTCTGACCAGGAGAGTATTCCGCAAGCGGCACCGAACACGGGCGGGGACGAAGTGCCGATCCTCACTCCGGAAGACCATCTCAAACATCTGCTGGTTGAGCCGACCACGGGCGGGTGGTGGGTTACCCTCTATCAGTCCATGAAGGACGTGGTCTCTCCTCCCAAGCTTCCCCCGCTCAAGCTGACGTCCAAGCCGGTCAAGGTCCAGGACATCTGGGGGCTCTACGGCTACCACAAGCGGTCCTGGGTGTCTTCCGTAATCGTGCACGTCTGCATCGTGAGCCTGGCGGTTGCACTGGCGGCGAACAAGACTGTCCAGCAGGCCGTTAAGAACACCGTGACGCTGATCGCGCCACTCGACATCGAACCCTATGTGCCGAAGGTTGCCAAGCAGAGCGGCGGGGGTGGGGGCGGCGATCGCTCGCCTCTTCCAGCAAGCAAAGGCAGACTCCCCAAGTTCTCGACGCGCCAGTTTACGCCCCCCATGGTCGTGGTGAACAATCCGGATCCGAAGCTGATCATGGAGCCGACCATCGTCGTTCCTCTCGACGCCAGCATCCCCAACGTGAACATGTCCCAGTACGGCGATCCGCTTGCCAGAATCGGGCCCCCTTCCAACGGGCCTGGGTCCGGCGGCGGCATTGGTTCCGGTTCCGGCGGTGGCGTGGGCTCGGGGAGAGGCCCGGGCGTTGGGCCTGGTGAAGGCGGCGGTTTTGGCGGCGGCGCGTACAGGGTGGGCAACGGCGTCACTTCTCCGACCATCACTTTCAAGGTCGAGCCGGAGTACTCCGAGGAAGCCCGCAAAGCCAAGTTCCAAGGCACCGTAATCCTCTCTATCGAAGTCAACGAAAAGGGAGGGGTGCAGAGCCCCCGGGTGCTCCGGGCGCTCGGCATGGGGTTGGATGAGAAGGCCATTGAAGCTGTAATGAAGTGGCGCTTCCGCCCCGGCTACAAGGACGGCAAGCCCGTCACGGTCCTCGCCCAGGTGGAAGTGAACTTCCGCCTGCTGTAGAACACGGTCCATTTCCTTGGAACGGAGCTTGCGCGCGGGCCATCCCACAGCTTGTGAGCAAGGAAGATTTCGTTCCGGTTCCAAACCCTGACGACCATCTCAGCCGCCTGCTGATCGAGCCCGGCAAGGGAGTGTGGCTGGGTTCGCTTTACCTCTCCTTGCAGGAACTGATCTCGCCTCCCCAGTTGCCTCCGCTACAGTTGACGTCCAAGCCGGTTCAGGTGCAGAACGATTGGGGGCTCTACGGCTACAACAAGCGTGCCGGGCTGTGGTCTCTCGTGCTGCACGCCGGGGCGATCGCGCTGGCAGTCGCGCTGGCAACGACTCCCGCCGCGCGGACGGTCCTCCGGAAGGCGGTGATTCTGGTGGCGCCCGACATCGCCCCTTACGTTTCGAAGGCTCCGCGTCCCGGCGGCGGCGGCGACGGTTCGCCTCTGCCCGCCAGCCGGGGCCGATTGCCGAGGTTTGCCTCGCGCCAGTTCACCCCGCCCGCGGCGGTGGTCAACAACCCGGACCCGAAGCTGATCATGGAGCCGACGCTGGTACTCCCGCTCGACGCCAACGTCCCGAACGTCGACATGGCGCAGTATGGCGATCCGCTCGCGCCGGTTGGGCCCCCGTCCAGCGGGCAGGGCTCCGGCGGAGGAATTGGCAATCGCGGCTGCTGCGGCGGCGTAGGCGACGGCGTGGGCCCGGGCTATAGTTCCGGCACGGAGCGCCCCGGACCGCCCGTCTACCAGGCCGGCGGGAGCGTCACGCGACCGGTGGTCCTCTACCAGGTGGAACCCGACTATTCCGATGAGGCGCGCAGAGCCAAGGTCGAGGGCGTCGTAACGATCTACTTCGAAGTGAACGAGCGCGGACTGCCGCAGAATCTGCGAATCTTCCGGCCGCTCGGCATGGGCCTGGATGAGAAGGCAATCGAGGCGGTATTGAAGTGGCGTTTCCGCCCCGGCTTGAAGGACGGCAAACCCGTCACCGTCACCTCCCAGATCATCATCACGTTCCGGCTGCTGTGAGGTTGGCCAGTGACAGGCGAAACCGCCTGTCCTACTTGGGTTGGCACTCCGCGCAGGGGCAGATGCGGCGCAGGAAGTCGTAGGCGTAGATCCCCGTGGTATGCCCGTCGTTCCATTTGATCTGCAGAGCGTAGCTCCCCACGGGCTCCACGTCCACCAACTTCAACACAGGTTTGTAGAGCTGAAACGGAGCCTGCGCCGACGGCGCGCGGGGCTCGGTTCCATGCGCGCCGGTGCAGGAGGCGCAGGGGCACTTGTCGCGCAGGTAGGCGAGGCCGTAGTCGCTGTGGTGGCCGTCCTTCCAATCGATCCGGATTCCCTTCGACCTGGAGATGGCAAGGTGATCGGCTTCCGCGGAAGAGGGATGGGGGGTGGGCATCGGCATGTCACATGAGCCGCTCGACATCGCGCACGCCCGACACGCGGCGCATGGCGGCCACAATCCTCTCGAGTTGATTCTTGTCCTTCACTTCCACGGTCATGTCGATCACGGCGCCGTCTCCGCGCGCCTGATCCGTGCTGGCCTCCAAATCCTTGATGTTGCTCTGCTCGGCGGCCAGCACGGCGGTCAAGTGGTTCAGCACCCCGGGGCGGTCGTCCGTGTGGACCAGCACTTTCACCGCGAACGACTCCGCCTGGCTGCGCTCCCACTCGACATCGATCATGCGCTCTACCTCGTACAGAAGGTTCTGCACGTTCGAGCAATGGGTCGAGTGGACCGCCACGCCCTTCCCTCGCGTGATGTACCCCACGATGGCGTCTCCGGGAAGCGGGTTGCAGCACTTGGCACGGTACACCAGCAGGTCATCGACCCCTTTGACCTTGAGAACCAAATCCCCTGGACGCGCGGCGCCCGAGCTCTGCCCGGCCGGGTGAGCGGGCCTGGCAGGCTCCGGCGGCGGCGGAGGAGCCCCCGGCAACGCCAGTTTCTGGAGCACCTGACGCGCCGAAAACCGGCCGTATCCCAGCGCGGCGTGCAGGTCCTCCATCTTGCTGTAGCCGTACTCGCCGGCGACGCGCTCCAATTCCCCCTTGCCCACTTTGCTCAGGGGAAGACCCATCCGCCGCGCCTCCTTCTCGATCAGCTTCACCCCGATCTCGATGGCCTTGGCGCGCTCGGAAACGTTGATCACGTGCCTGATCTTGTTGCGCGCGCGGGAGGTCTTCACCAGAGCCAGCCAGTCTTTGCTGGGCATGTGGCCGCTCTGCGTGAGGATCTCCACAACGTCCCCGTTGCGCAGCGTGTATCGCAACGGCACGATGCGGCCGCCGACCTTGGCGCCCACGCAGGCGTGGCCCACATCGGAGTGGATGGCGTAGGCGAAATCGATGGGTGTGGCGTCCCGTGGCAGGACAATCACCTTGCCGCGAGGCGTGAAGCAGCAGACCTCCTCGGGGTACAGGTCCGTTTTCAGCGTGGACATGAACTCCCCCGAATCGGGCATCTCCTGCTGCCATTCGACCAGTTGCCGCAGCCACGCAATACGCTGGTCGTCGGCATCCGGACCCTTGTGTCCCTCCTTGTACTTCCAGTGGGCGGCGATTCCCTCCTCCGCGACGCGGTGCATCTCCTCGGTGCGGATCTGCACCTCGAAGGTGTGCCCTCCGGGCCCGATGACCGAAGTGTGGATGGACTGATACAGGTTGGGCCGGGGGATGGCGATGAAGTCCTTGATGCGCCCGGGGATGGGATGCCATTCGTTGTGGATGACGCCCAAGGCCGCATAGCAATCCTGGACCGAATTCGTGATGATCCTGAGCGCCAGCAGGTCGTAGACCTGGTCCAGGCCCACCTTTTGCCGCTTCATCTTCTGAAAGATCGAGTACACGCGCTTCACGCGTCCGCTCACGCGCGCCGGGATTTCCTCCTGCTTCAGCTTCTCCTCGACCGCCCCCTGAATTTCGCCGAGAAGCCGCTCGATCTCGTGCCGCCGCGACTCGATCTCTTCCAGCAGATCCGAAGAGGCCTCCGGCTCGAGGAACGTGAAGCCGAGGTCCTCCAGTTCGCCGCGCATCTTCCCCATGCCCAGCCGGTGCGCAATCGGGGCGTAGATCTCCAGGGTCTCGCGCGCAATCCGCTCCTGCTTCTCGCGCGGCAGGTTGCCGAGCGTCCGCATGTTGTGCAACCGGTCGGCCAGCTTGACCAGGATGACCCGGATGTCGTTGGTCATCGCCAGGAACATCTTGCGGTAGCTCTCGGCCTGCCGGGCTTCGGCGGTGTAGAAATCCAGCTTGCCCAGCTTGGTGACGCCATCCACCGAGAGCGCCACCTGCTCGCCGAAGATCCTTCGGATTTCCTCCGTGGTGACGCCGGTGTCCTCCACCACGTCGTGCAGTAAGCCCGTCTGGAGGCAGACCAAGTCCATGTTCATCTCGGCGAGGATCCTGGCGACGGCGAGGGGATGCACGATGTAGGGCTCACCTGAAACGCGGGTCTGCTCGCCATGATGCAGGACCGCAAACTGGTAGGCCCTCTCGAAGGGGTGCCAGGTCTTCCTTCGGCCTGAGCTGGCGAACCCGTGCTTCCAAATCGCGGTAGAGGAGATCGACGGCCGGTGCGAAGGACTGCTTGCCCCGGCCGGAGAGAGCAGCCACACTCGGGTCCGGTACCATCGAAGAAAGAACGGGCGGCTGCGGCGCCGCCCGTCACTTCACATTATAGCGGAATCGGGAAAAACGAAGAAGAAAAGTGGGCTACTTCCCTGTTGTGAGCCCGCCCGCCCCCGGCGTCCGAGATGCCTTGAGCTTCTTGGTCGCCAGGGTCTTCTCCACCCAACCGTCAGCCTCCGTCGTGTCCTGCTTATAGGCCTCAGCCGTGTCCGCCAGGTCCGCCCGCTCGCGGTACAACAGGTTCAGATAGGCCATGGCGTCTTCGTACTCGGGGTCGAGTTCAATCGCCTTCTTCAATGCCGCCATACCCTCTTCGACGATCGGCCCGTTCTGAGCCTTGAGCGCTTCCCGGGCTTTCTTGTCCTGGAGCGGGCCCGGATCTTCGGGCCGCATGCCCAACTCCGCGCGTGCCCGCATCCTGGGCGCAAACGTCTTGGTCCAGGCGATGACACCCATGGTATAGTATGCCGTCTTATCGTCCGGCTTGGCCGCGATCAACTTCTTGTACCAATCCTGGGCATCGTCGAACTTCTTCTCGTTAAAATAGAGCTGGGCGATGGCGGCCATGGCGTTGGTGTTCTGCGGATCCTGTTCGAGGACCTTCAGAAACTCGCTGTGCGCCGCCTCGGCATAGCGGAGGTTCTCCTCAGACTCCGCGCCCGGGATGTACTGCATCATGTAGGACGTGGCAAGGTACGCTCGGGAGGTCGGATTCGTGGGGTCGAGCGAAACCGATAGTTTGAAGTGGTCCACGGCCACCGGATAGGCTCCGCTACGGAACGCCTGCACGCCCTTGTTCAACTCGTCGCGGGCCTTCAACTTCTGACATCCCATCCCCACCACACCCAGCAGCACCGTGGCCGCCAAAAGCAGCATGGACGTAGTTTTGCGATTCATACAAGCTCCTCAATAGGACTCTTCAACTGGTTCAAAGCGACCGGCCCAATGCTACTGGCCGGCCTCCACTTTGGCCGTCATCAGTCCGATCTTGTCGATGCCCGAGCCCTTGGCGATATCGATCGCCTGGGCGACCACGCCAAAGTCGATATTCGGGTCGCCCTTCACAAACACGACTCGCTCGGCACGCGTCTTGAAGATATCCTCCAAGCGCGCTCCGAGTTTCATCATGTCGGTGGGCTCGTTATTGATCTGCATACTTCTGTCCGCGTTGACTACGATCACCACCGTCCGGTTGTTGGCGTCCTGTTCAGCCTGCTTGCCCGGAGGTGGCGGCTGCGGAACCAGCGCGTCCAACCCGTGCGGCGTCAGCGGTGTGATGACCATGAAGATGATCAGCAGCACCAGCAGCACATCGATCAGCGGCGTCATGTTGATGTCGTTCTTTAGAGCAGCCGCCCCCGCCCACTGCCATTGACATATCGATACTCCTTCTTTTCGCCTATACAGCCGGGACCTTCAGTCACCGGCCGCGATCTTCGCCCGCCAGTCTACTGGCCGGCCGCACGTCGCCCCAGTGAGTCCCTTCTTGACCGATTCCGTCAGAAGGCCGACCTGGTCCACGCCCGCCGCCCGCAGATTATCCACCACCTCCACGACCCTGTCGTAGCGGGCGCGGGAATCCGCCTTGATGTACACCGTGCGGTCCATCCTGTTGATGAGCAGGTCCTTCACCTTCGCCGGCAACTCGTCGGGGTTCAGCGGGTTGGTACCGAGGTAGGTCCGCCCTTCGCGCGTGATGGCGACCAGAATGGCGTCATCCTTGTCCGCCGGCTGCATCGCGATGGGGTTGCTGGCCTTGTACATGTCCACGCTGACGCCTTTGGAAAGCATCGGGGTGATGACCATGAAGATGATCAACAGAACCAGCATGACGTCGACCATCGGCGTCACATTGATGTCCGAGACCGGCGGCATCGCCTTTCTCTTAGTATTTGCCATGCGTCAATCCTCCGGGGCCCGGGTCGCGTCGCCAGTCCCTCCGCGGCGGAGGGCTTGCGCCCCCCGCCCCGAAGTTCAGATTCAACTCGCCGGGTCTCATTCTTCTCTCAGCCGGCCACTCCGGCTACTTGCCGACCCGCTGGGACCGCTTAATGAAGTAGTCGATCAATTCCGAACTGGAGTTGTCCATCTCCACGTCGAACGATTCGATCTTGTTCGTGAAGTAGTTGAACATCCAGACCGCCGGGATCGCCACGAACAGACCCATAGCCGTGGTCACCAGCGCTTCGGAAATACCGCCGGCCACCGCGCCCAACCCGGTGGACTTCTCCGTCGAAATCCCCTTGAACGCGTTGATGATGCCGACCACCGTTCCGAACAGACCCACGAACGGGGAAGTCGAGCCGATGGTTGCCAGCGTGGAAACGCCGCGCTTCAGTTCGGCGTGAACGATGGCCGCGGCGCGCTCCAGAGCCCGCTTGGATGCTTCGACGTCCTCGCCCGAAATTTCCGAGCTCATCTGGTGCGCTCGAAACTCCTGCAAGCCCGCGACCACAACCTTCGCCAGGTGGCTCTTCTTGTAGCGATCCGCGATCTTGATGGCCTCATCCAGTTTCCCTTCACGGAGTGCGCCGGCGACTGCCGGTGCAAATAACCGTGACTGCTTGCGCGCGCCGTTGTAGGCCATCACGCGGTCGATCATAACGCCGATCGACCACGCCGACATGATGAATAGGATGACGACCACGGCCTTGGCCATCATTCCCATCTGATTCCACAGCGAAATAACGTCAAATCCGACGGCCGGGGCCGCTTCCTGTAGGAGCAGCAACGCCCATACATGCAATTGCAAAAACATGATCTTCTCTCCCGCGAGTTGAATTTAATTCCTGCCCTTGCCGTAGTCTGCTACTGCAAGGTAAAGTTTACATCGATCTGAGTCATGACTTCTACCGGCTCCCCGTTGAGGAGAGTCGGTTGATAAACCCACTGCGACACGGCGGCTTGCGCCGAGGGAACCAGCAGGGGGTGTCCAGTTACCAGTTGCAGGTTCTGGATGCGCCCGTCGGTACCGATCACGGCGTTGAAACGCACCACGCCCGAGATGCGCGCCGAGCGCGCCAACGGCGGGTACGTCGGTACGACCTTCTTGGACAGCCTCGCCTCCTGCACGTTGCCGCCAACGCGGATGCGCTGCGGAGCGGCTGGCGCGGCCGCTTTGACCGGAGGCGGAGGCGGAGGCGCGGCAACTGGAATATTGGAAATAATGCCGCCGATGACACCGCCGGGCATCCCGCCAGGCATTCCGCCCGAGATACCACCCACGACGCCTCCACCAGCCGACGGAGGCGGCATCTCCTCTTCTTTGATCATCGCGATTTCCTTCGGGATCGACTTGGGCGCCATCAGTCTTCCCGCGTCGAACTGGCGCGGAATCTGCCTCACGATCTTCGGTGGAGCCGCGGCCGGAGGAGGAGGCGGAGGAGGAGGAGGAGGAGGCGCCGTCAGGAAGCTGGTCAACTGCGTCGAGGGCAACGTCTCCGTGTAGATCAGCGGAATGAGAATCGCAACACCGACCAAGAGGCACTGAAAAAGGATAGACAGAAACACCGCGAACGGCGTCTTGGTCCTGCCCCCTTCGACAAAGGTTTGTTCAAACATATTCGCTACCCTTTCCGAGCCTTCGGCTTTTCCGCCCCTCGGCTCAGCTCACTGCGTACTTCCATATCCTTGCCTGCCGCTGCACGCGGACCCTTGCCGCGCGACTCGGCGAAATCTTGCCAGAATACCAAAATCGGACCGGCCACGAAAACCGACGAATACGTCCCGACCACGATCCCCACCACCAAGGCGAATGCAAAGCCGTTGAGCACCGGCCCGCCGAACAAAAACAGGGACACCGCCGTCAGGAACGTCAATCCGGATGTCAGCACCGTCCGGCTGAGGGTCTGATTGACGCTGAGATTGATGAGCGCCGTAAGATCCATTCGCTTCAAAATTTTCAAATTCTCGCGGATCCGGTCGAACACGACGATGGTGTCGTTCATCGAATAGCCCACCAGCGTCAACAGCGCCGCCACCACCGTCAGGTCGATCTCCTTGCTGAAGATCGAGAATAACCCGAGCGTGATCAGCGTATCGTGCAGAACCGCCACTACCGCTGCCACGCCGTAAATCCACTCGAACCGGAATGCTATATATACCAACATTCCCGCCAGGGCGTAAAGCGTCGCTCGGACCGCCTGCCAGCGGAGGTCGGCGCCCACCTTGGGTCCGACCACCTGCGCCTGCCGGATGGCGAACGGCGCCAGAGAAAGGTCCGCTTTGAGGACCGCAATCACGGCGGGGGTGACGCCCGGGACGCCGTTCAACTCGTCAAAGCTGCGAATCAGCCCGGATCGCGGCGGCGTATTCCGAAAATCCAGCATGGCCTTCGCCAGATCCTGCAGTTGCTGATCCGACATCCCTATGCCCGCCCGCTGCAGCGGGTCCCGCAGCCCCTCGGCCAAGGCCGCCTGGCCGGTGTTATTGAAATCGAGCTTTGTCACGTTCGGCGCAAACGTCGCGTGGAGCGTCTCGACAATCGTCTTGCGCGTATCGTTCAAGGCACGCTCGTCGGCGACTTCGGTTCCGATCAGAACCTCGTTGACCCCTGACTCACCAAAGTTCGTCACGCTGATGGCGCCTTTGATCTTGGAGGACAGCACCGAGCGAATCTGCTGCACCGGCGGCGGACCTGCGAATTTTACATTCATCACGGCCCCGCCTCGGAAGTCGATCCCCAGCAGCGGACCGCCCCGCATCACCATACTGGCTATCCCCACCACCAGTAGCACCACGGAAACGCCGATAAACGGCCACTTCCAGCCCAGAAAGTCGAACTTCGTGTCTCGAAATAGTTCCATGCAGCTAAACGGACCAGTGCTCGAATTTGTTAGACACCGGCATTCCCGCCCATGTTCCCACGTTCACGAAAAAAATCCGCTACAAAACGGCCGATCTCGGAGTTCGCCTAGATGCTCAGGCGCGCCATCCGAGGCTGGCTGGCCGTTTCCCAGTCGAAGATCGCCCGGGACACGAACACCGCCGTAAATAAGTTGGAGATCAGGCCGATGACCAGCGTCACCGCGAATCCCTTAACCGGGCCCGTCCCAAACATGAACAAAAACGCGCAGGAAACCACCGTCGTCACGTGCGTGTCGATGATGGTCAAAAATGCCTTGCTGAATCCCGCGTCAATGGCGGCGGGTATCCCCTTTCCGGCCCGTATCTCCTCCCTGATCCTCTCAAAAATCAAGACGTTGCTGTCCACCGCAATGCCGATCGTCAGAACCACGCCCGCAATGCCGGGCAGTGTCAGCACCGCTCCAAAATACGCAAGCGCCGCCATCAGCATGACCGCGTTCAAAATCAGTGCCAGCGTCGCATTCACGCCGGCCCGTTTATAGTACACCAGCATGAACGAGACAACCGCCAGCAGTCCAACCACGCCCGCCACAATACCCTGGTGGATGGAATCCGCGCCCAGCGAAGGCCCAATGCTGCGCTCCTCGATGTAGACGATTCCCGCCGGCAGCGATCCAGCCCGTAGCACCAGCGCCAGGTCCGAAGCTTCCTGCTGGTTACGCTGATTGGTGATGCGGCCAGAATCCTCAATCCGGTTCTGGATGTTGGCCACGCTGCGAATCCGGTTGTCCAATACAATCGCCAGAGGCTTTCCGATATTGGCTTCCGTGAACCGGCCGAAGCGCTTGGCGGCATCTTGATTGAGCGTGAAATCGGTCTCCCACGAGCCCAATTCCGCCCGCCCCGCGCGCGCGTTGCGCAGATCCCGCCCGGTCACCACCGGCGAGCGGTTCAGAAGGTACCAACTGTCTCCCTCCCCGCGCCCCGGCGCCATCTGAACCAGCTTGGAATTCAGAGGCAGTACTCCGCCACTCTGGCCCAGACCGGCCTCCCGGCTCGCAAACGGTCCCCCCAATACTTGGGAGATCTCGAGCATGGCCGCCGTCTGCATGATGTCCTTCACGCGCGCCGGATCGTCCACCCCGGGCAATTGCACCAGAATCTTGTACCCCGCGTCCGCCCCGCCGTACGCCTGGACTACCGGCTCGGTCAGCCCCAGTCCGTTGATGCGCTGCTCGATGGTCTGGATGGAGCGATCCACCGTATCCTTCTTCAGCAGGACTATCTCGGAGGGCTTCATGTTCATCCGGTAGTCGGTAGAACTGACCGGAGTCAGCACCCACCGCTGGCAGGTTTCCGCCACGATTCGCCGGAAGTCCCCGGTCTTAGTGTCGGGCACGCCGTGGACGTTGACCTGGATGCTGTCGGCCGCCTCGATCGTCGCCGGGATCGTTGCGGTCCATGGACGCGTAATCGACGCCCGCCTTGCGCAGCGCTTCCTTCAACTGCTCCATGGCCAGATCGGCTTCCACCTTCATCGCGTCCTGCACCTGGACTTCGAGGATCAGGTGACTGCCGCCGCGCAAATCGAGCCCCAGTTTAATATTTTTCTGAACGTTCTCCTCAAGTTCCGCGCGCGACTTCGGCAGCCCTATAATCCCGTACACGCACACGAGCACCACCACCGCAATCGTGATGGCCCTCCACATCAGTGTCCTGTCCATATCCCTACTTCTCTCTCTCGGGGATCAGGGCGGACACAGCGCTCCTCGCCACCTGGATCTTCAAGTTGTCCGGTTTGACCCGCAGAACAATGGTATCAGCATCCAGCGTCACGATCGTCCCGATGATGCCGCCGGAAGTCAATACCGCGTTGCCGGCCTGCAGATTGTCCAGCATCTTCTTTAGCTGCTTCTTCTGCCTCTGCATCGGCATGAACAGCAGGAAGTAGAAGATGGCGAAAATGGCCAGGATCGGCAGAAAGCCGATGATCGGGTTAGGCGAACTTGCCGCTTGGATGTACAAACTCAGAACCACGTCTGTCCTCTTTGTATTGATGAACCGGCGGATATTGAATCCGCTCTATGCGACCAGGAAACCCGCGGAGGCTTCCGCGGGCCAACTTCCTAATCCTCCCCGCCCGGAACTGCGCGCACCCGCCGCAGACGATCCGGGAAACTGCCAAACACTATAGACTGCCTGAGATCCTTCATGATGTCAAGGTAGTGCCGGAGGTTGTGCAAAGTCGCCAGGCTGGAAAACAGCATTTCCCCGGCCAGGAACAGATGCCGCAGGTAGGCCCGCGAGTAGTTTCGGCAGGTGTAGCAGGCGCAATTTGCGTCCACCGGGGAGGCGTCCTCCCTGTAGCGGGCCTGTTTGATCACCACCCGCCCCCCCGATGTAAACAGGCAGCCGTTGCGCGCGTTGCGGCTCGGCATCACGCAATCCATCATGTCCACGCCGCGCGCGACGTACTCCGCCAGCTCCTCGGGCATCCCCACACCCATTACGTAGCGCGGCTTCTCGCGCGGCAATAGCGGCGCCGTCGCCTCCACCATCTCCAGGCTCAGCGCCCGCGGTTCGCCCACCGATAGTCCACCGATCGCGTACCCGTCCGCCCCCAGTTCCAGAAGTTCCTCCGTGCACTCCCGCCTCAAGTCCGGGAACATCGAGCCTTGCACGATTGGAAACAACGATCCCCCGTCTTCCCGCTCCCGCTCCTTGAAATGCGTCCACGCGGCCTGCGCCCAGCGCACCGTGCGCCGCACCGACTTGCGCGCCGCCTCGTGCGCCGCCGGATACTCCAGGCACTCGTCGAGCGTCATCATGATGTCGCTGCCCAGCGCCAGTTGCACATCCACCACCGACTCCGGCGTGAACATGTGCGCATCGCCGTTCAAATGCGACCGGAACAACACCCCCTCATCGGTAACCTTGCGCAGCCCGCTTCAGGCTGAACACCTGGAACCCGCCCGAGTCCGTCAGGATTGCCCGCGGCCAGTTCATGAAGCGGTGCAGCCCGCCCAGCCGCTGGATCACCTCGTGCCCCGGCCGCAGATAGAGATGGTAGGTATTGGCCAGCAGGATCTGTACCCCCAGATCGTCTCTCCAGATCCCGCTGCATCAGCCCCTTCACGGTGGCCTGCGTCCCCACCGGCATGAAGACGGGGGTTTCGATCGCGCCGTGCGGGGTATGCAGCAACCCGGCCCGCGCCCCCGTCACCGGGCACTCGGCCACTACCTCGAATCGTATTGCGCCCATATTGAGTAGTTTCGGCGGCGGGCCGCGGAATCGCTAAACTCTAGTTTTGGGATCGCGACACCCGTCACCGAAACTATAACCTATGGAGCTCGTTCAGCACTGGATCGGCCAATACGGCTACTTCGGGATCTTCGCGCTCCTGGTGCTCGGCATCGTCGGGCTTCCCGTCCCCGATGAAACGCTGCTCACGCTGGTGGGGTACCTGCTGTATCGCGGCAAGCTGAACATCGCGCCCGCCCTGGCCGCGGTCCTGCTCGGCTCCGTCTGCGGGATCACGCTCAGCTACGTGCTCGGCAGAACCACCGGCTACTACCTTCTCCAAAGGTACGGGCCAAAAGTGCATGTACCTCCGGACAAAGTGGATCGCGTGCACGGCTGGTTCAAGCGCTTTGGCGGTCTTACGCTCACCTTCGGCTACTACGTACCCGGGATCCGGCATCTGACCGCGTATGTCGCCGGGGCCTCGAAATTGGAGTACGCGGTCTTCGCAGCCTTCGCCTACACCGGGGCGGTGCTTTGGACCTCTACGTTTATGAGTCTAGGATATTTCTTAGGCGAGCACTGGTCGGAGGCCCTCAGCCACGAGCGCTACGTGGTCCTGATCGTCTGCGGCGTCGCACTCGGCGCGGCGCTCCTGTGGTGGCTCCGCCGGAGGCGAGCCTAAGGGCGTCCGCTACCCCAACTGCGGCGGAGCCGTGCTCCGTGAGGCATCCGAATCCCGCACCAGCAAGCCGAAGCTCGCCGCCCCGACCACGCACGCAAAGGCGGCGGCAAGAAACGCGATGGTGAAACTCCCAGTGCGCTGGACAATCCAGCCTGTCAACATCGGGCTCACGATGCCAGCCAGATTGCCGCAGGCGTTCTGGATTCCTGTCCAGCGGCCCGTGGCCAATGGCCCGGCGAGCGTTTGCGTCAACGGGAAGAGATTCGAAGCGTAGATGCCGAGGGAGAGGCAACTCAGGCAAAGGCCGGCGAGTGCATACTCGATTCGCGGTAGCAGGACGGCGGGAAGGAACACGGCGGTGAGCAGCAACCCGGTAACCAGGAAACCCCTCCGCACTCGCACCGGCGCGGCGCCCCGGCTTATCATGCGATCCGACAGGACGCCTCCGCCGATCGATGTTACCGCCATCAAGAGAAACGGCAGCGCTCCACCGAGGGACAGCGAATTTAGCGAGAAGTGCCTTTCCCTCAACAGGTAGGTGGGAAGCCAGGAGAGCAGGAAGTACCACGCGTAGTTGGTGAAGCAGAGGCCGCCGCAGGTTCCCCAGACATCTCGCCGCGAGAGAAGATCCTTCCAACCCGGACCGGCAACGTTCCTTGTCCCCGAAGAGGTTGTGAGAATGCGGGGCGCGTGGATAAGCCAGGGGATGAGCCAGATCAATCCGGCGCAGCCTGTAATCAGAAACAGGCCGCGCCAGCCCATGCCTTTAACGAGCTGAGCACCGAACATAATACCGAACGCCGGGCCGAGCCTGGCTCCCAGATCGATGATGGAATTCGCCAGCCCTCGCCGGTTCTCGGGTATTATCACGGCGAGGATTCGCCCCGTGACGGGATACGTCACGCATTCTCCCACGCCCAACAGCAAACGCATTGCCAGCAGGCCGGCGAACGTACTGACCATAGCCGTCGATAGCGTGGCCAGAGACCAGATCAGAAAGCCCGCTGTGTAGAGCCACTTAACCTCGAAACGATCCGCCAGCCAGCCCGCGCCGATCTGCCCCGCGGCGTAGGTCCAGAAGAACGCCGAGAGAAGCAGCCCCAGGGCTACATCCGAAAGGCCCAGTTCCGGCTTGATGATTTGCGCCGCCACGGCCAGGTTGCCCCGATCGAAGAAGCTGATCCACATGGCGATGAAGAGGATGACGACCAAGCCCCAGGGCAGCTTGGCTGATTTCGCAATGGGGGTCATAATCTCACCTCACCCGGTTCGGCCCAGCCGGTCCAGGTCATCGAGTTTCGCCACCCGCCGGCGGATGTCCGGATCGGTGCTGAACGTGGCATCGAAAAACGCCCGCAGGCAATCCTCCGCGACCTTCATCCCGATCACCAGCGCCCCGATGCAGGCTACGTTCACGTCGTCGTGCTCCACGCATTGATGCGCGCAGTAGATGTCATGGATGAGCGAGGCGCGGATGCCGGGGATCTTGTTCGCTGCGATGACGGCTCCGACTCCGCTTCCGCACACCAGCACGCCACGATCCGCGTGCCCGCCTCGCACCCGGTCGCAGACGGCCTTGCTCACGTCCGGAAAATCCACGGGAGCGGGATCGAAGGATCCGCAATCCTCTACTGTGTGCCCCAGCCCGCGCAGGAATTGAATCACCGGGCCCTTCATCGCGAATCCCGCGTGATCGCCACCGACTGCCAGCCGAAATGTTGCCATGGATTTCACCCTCAATCCAACCGCGCCCCTAATTGCCGCGGCCCGCCGGGCGCTCCGCGGGAATCGCCGGCCCGGCATACGTGAGGCGCAACCCCCAATCATTGTCATCCGGAAAATTCGGCAGCGCAATAATCCCAATCCTGCTGGACTGGACCATCCCACCGTTGCCCGCATCCTGCCATGTCCCGTTGCGCGGATCGAACCACTGTGCGCGGTACGTGCTGTTCAGTTTGGCCCCGCGTATCTGGCTGCGCAGGCAGCCCTTTTCGAAGTACACCAGGTAGACCTCTTTGTCGGGTGTGCGCGCGCAGTAAGCCCAGCCCTCATAGGCCCGCGTAACGTTGGTCTTGTTGGGGGAGACCAGATCGGCCATCGGAACCAGATCCTGGTAGCGCTTGCCGATCGACATAGCGAATGGACGCAAGTACTGCATCTGGCTTCCGGAGCGCCACTGGAAGGCATCCCACATCTTGATGGGGGCGGCCTCTTCGATGTCCGCGCCCCAGATCCCCTCGGCCCCGTAGACGTGCCCACCGAACCCGCCGGACAGGAAATTCCCGTACATGGACGAGCGCACGAACTGATCGTCCTTCTCCGTTCCCCCCGGAGCACCGAACTTGTAGCCCCCGTTCAGCCCTCGCGCATCCACGTACCCGGAATAGTACGGCTCGCCGTTCATCGCCGGCCGAGGCTTGGCCAGGTTAAAGATCTCCGTCAGGTACCAGTAATTGTCGTGCTCGCGCATATTGCCGGTCTGATGCAGAGTGACGAAGGAGTCCTCCCCCCAATTCTCCAAGGTGGACGGGTTAGCGTTGGTGGACAGCAGTGTGCCGAACGGCGGCGGCCCGAACTTCCGGAAGACCACGCGAATCGCATCGATGTAGTCCTCCGGGCTGATCGACTCGGCGATGATGTCCAGGTGTACGGGACTCAGAACCGTATTGTTCGCCTGATAGCGCGACCAGACGTACTGCATGAACCGCGCGTAGGAGTCGGGCCAGGAATAATACTTCTTCCAGACCATACTCGCATCCCTCCGCGATACCTCGATGAACGGCACGAATCCCTGATCGTTGAGGTAGTCGATCTTCCGGTCCACGTAACGGAAGTAAGCCGGGTTGATGCGATCCACGTCCGGAAACATGTCTTCGTAGCCGGGCACTTTGCCGGGAAAAACGAACGGCCGGCCCCCTTCGTTATCCATGTTCTTGGCGCTGTTGGCGCCGAACTCCAGCCAGGCCGAACGGATCGTGGTCCTCTCGGGATCGTTCATCACCACGTTCCAGGGCTTTCCATCTGTAATCCAGTTCGGGAACGCCGCGATCACGTTGACCCAGTTGTAGCCTTGTGCCTTGCGGTAGCGAACGTAGTCTTTGAACCCCGCGGTGGGGCCCATCGGACGTTCCTGATTGTCGTCGTACCAGCGAAACCGGTTCGTGCCAACCGAGTACCAGGTGTCGCCGATCGCGAAGTACGGCGTGCCGTCGGCGTGCTCCAAGGCGTGTTGGTTGGGAGTGGCACGCAGGAATCCGCGCCGCAACGGGTTCTGCTGTTTTTCCTGTTCCGTCCAGGGCATCGCGGTGAACGAGCCGGTCTTTCCGCCTAAACCCGCATCCACCGGTGTAGATCCGCTGCGCCAACTCCACTCTCCGGCCTCGGTCGCCAGAACGCGCACCCGAAACGTCCGCTCACCGTCCCAGAAGCCGTATACCCTCTTCCGGAAGTTGGGCCCAGTAAGGTCCACCCACACGACCACCTCGGTGTACGGGTTCGCATACGACCCGCTGCACGTAAGGGTCAGTTCCTGCTTTTCCCATACGTGTACCGGCGCCGCCAGAGCTGCCGGGACAAGCAACAATAACAGCCAGAGCAGTCTACACATTGTCGTCTCCTCGTTTTCCTATGTCTTGCGCGTGGTGAACACCAGCCGGACCGGCGCTGTCAACAACTCGTCCTGCCGCGCCATGAACCCCTGAACATGCGGCGAGGCAATGTGCCTATCGAGGAGCTCTCTCGATGTCCAGTTCTCATAGAACAGGATATGCCTGGGGTCGTCGTTGTCCACATGCATGTCGTACTGCACGTAACCGGCTTCCTTCTTCGTGGGTCCGATCAACCCGAGAAGCACCTCGCGGAGGGCTTCCTCTTTGCCGGGCTTGGCATACATCTCGGCGAATATCGTCAGCAGTGGTTGGGCCATAATCCCAGAGTGTATACCAACCACTCCGGGTGAGTCGGTCCCCCACCGCCCCCTTGACTCCCCCGGCAATCCTTTTGTACACTGATCGTATTCGTAATCGAATGTCGAAAACGAATCTAGATCACATAACCAACTTGACGGTGGACCGGGATCTGTACTCGGGGCTGATCCGGCTGCATGTGTTGCACCACGCGGTCAAGGAGCCCATTTTTGGCCTCGGCATGATCGACGAACTGGCCCGGCATGGTTATGGGATCAGCCCTGGCAGCCTGTATCCGCTGCTGCACGGCTTGGAGAAGAAGGGATTCCTGCATTCGATGGAGCGGCGAAACGGCAAGTCGCTGCGCAGGGTCTACCGTGCGACGCCTCTCGGGAGAAAGGCGCTGGCAGTCGGCCAAGGGCAAAGTCCTCGAACTGTTACGAGAACTCATGGAAGGCAAGTAGCGAACGTGCGAAAGAATCCAGGGCCAGCCTGTCTCGCGGCGCGGGTGTTCGCGATTGTGGTGGGGGCAAGCACGGGTCTTCTCGGCCAGCCGCTGGCTCCGCCTACCGCGCTAACGCTTACGCAGGCCGTCGAGAACGCTTTACGCAACTATCCCTCGATTCGCGTGTCGCAGGAACAGATAGGCGCGGCGGCCGCGGGGATTCAGCTCGCGCGGACCGCCTACCTGCCGCGGGTCGACGGGTTGGCACAGGTGAATCGGGCGACCCGAAACAACGTCTTCGGGCTGCTGCTGCCGCAAAGCGTCATTCCTTCGATCTCCGGCCCGGTACTTGGCTCTAACAATTTCGGCTCGGTCTTTGGCAGCGCCGTTGGCGCACTGGTGACCTGGGAACCCTTCGACTTCGGTCTGCGTCGGGCGAATCTGGCCGCTGCTGCCGCTGCGCGCGCTCAGTCGGAAGCCAGCCTAAAGCGAACGCAGTTTGAGGTCGCGGCGGCCGCCGCCGACGCCTATCTCACATTGGCGGCCGCTCAGGAGACTGTCCGCGCGGCTCAGGCTGGCGTGGACCGGGCAGACGTGGTTCTGCGAACGATCCAGGCTCTGGTGAACGCGCAATTGCGCCCGGGCGCGGACGCCTCGCGAACGGAAGCGGAGCTCGCGGCGGCTCGAACGCAGCTCATCCAAGCCCAACAGGCAACCGAAGTTGCACGCGCGACTTTGTCTCAGTTCGTAGGAATGGAGCCCGCTCAGATCGTGGTTTCCGCGCCGAGACTGCTTCAGCTGCCCCCGGAGCAGGCGGTCGAGCCCCCGAATACCGCGGCGAATCCTGTTGCGATGGAACAGAACGCCGCCGTCGAACAGGCACAGGCCCAACTGAAAGCGCTCGAACGGTCCTATTTTCCCCACTTCTATTTGCAGGCCTCGGCGTATGCCCGTGGGACGGGGGCCGAGACCAACGGAGCACGGCTTGGGGGTCTGAACGGCCTTGCGCCGAACGTGCAGAACTACGCGCTGGGCTTCAGCGTGACCTTCCCGGTGTTCGATCTGGCGGCGATCCAGGCGCGGGAGGCCGGCCAGTCGGCCACCATCCGGGCACAAATCGCGCGATCGCAACTGATTGCGGTCGGCCTTCGCGCCGATTTCAACCGGGCGGCCGCAACCCTCGACGGCGCCCGGAAAATTGCGGCGAACACGCCGGTACAAGTCTCCGCCGCGCGATCCGCCGAGCGGCAAGCGACCGCTCGTTACCAGGCGGGTCTCGGCAACATCGATGAAGTGGCGGAAGCCCAGCGGCTGCTCACGCAGTCGGAGATCGATGACGCGCTGGCCCGCCTCAGTGTGTGGCGCGGCCTGCTTGCGCGTGGCTGCGGCGGCGGGCGATATCCAGCCGTTCGTCGTGGAGGCCAGCCGATGACTTCCATCGAAAGTGGAAAGTAATGCGTCTTGTCCTTGCGGCTCTTACGCGGCCCTTAACGGTCGTCGTGGCCCTGATCGCCGTTGCCCTTTGCGCCGTGCTCGCGCTGCAGCGCATGCCCGTCGACATCTTCCCGCAGGTGGGCGATCCGGCAATCTACGTCGCCCAGCCCTACGGTGGCATGGATCCGGCCCAGATGGAAGGCTACCTGACGTACTACTACGAGTATCACTTCCTCTACATCACCGGACTCGACCATGTCGAGAGCAAGAGCATCCAGGGCGCGGCGCTCATGAAGCTGGTCTTTCACAATGGCACCAACATGAGCCAGGCGATGTCCGAAACCGTCGGCTACGTCAACCGCGCCCGGGCCTTCATGCCCCCTGGGACAGTCCCTCCGTTCATCACGCGTTTCGACGCGGGCAGCGTGGCCGTCGGCCAACTGGTGTTCAGCAGCGCGACCCGCACCCAAGGAGAGATGCAGGACTTCGCGCTCAACCGTGTGCGTCCGCTGTTCGCAACACTCCCCGGCGTGTCCGCTCCTCCGCCCTTCGGTGGCAACCAGAGGACCATCGTCATCACGCTCGATCCGGAGAAGCTTCAGCAGTATCGGATCTCTCCCGACGAGGCGATTGCCGCTGTCAGCAAGGCCAGCCTGGTGATGCCTTCCGGCAACATCTTCACGGAGAAGCTCAACCGCATCGCGCGAACGAACGCGGCGCTGGGCGGGAATCTGTCCGAACTCCTGAGTACGCCCATCCGCCCCGTCTCGGGCGCCACCGTTTACCTGCGGGACATCGGAACGATCGAGAACGGCACGGATCTCGTCACCGCCTACGCGCACGTCAACGGGAAAAGGACCGTCTACATTCCGGTCACGAAACGCGCGGACGCCTCGACGCTGGCGGTGATCAACAGCGTGAAGGCGGCGATACCCGATTTCAAGAAGGCGGTGCCCGACGATGTCGATGTGCGCCTTGAGTTCGACCAATCGCCCTACGTGACGAACTCGATCCGCGGCCTAGTTATCGAAGGCCTGCTCGGCGCGATCTTGACCGGGCTGATGGTGCTGATCTTCCTGCGGGACTGGCGCAGCGCGCTGATCGTGGTCATGAACATTCCGTTCGCCTTGCTGAGCGCCGTGATCCTGCTGTGGGGCACGGGTCAGACCATCAACATCATGACGCTCGGAGGTCTCGCCCTCGCGGTGGGCGTGTTGGTGGACGAGGCTACGGTCGAAATCGAGAACATCCATACGCAGATGCTCCCCGGCGTCTCCCGGGCGCGCGCCGTGGTCGAAGCGTGCAGCCGGACCGCCATGGCGCGCCTGCTTTCGATGTTCTGCATTCTCGCCGTGTTTGTCCCTTCGTTCTTCATGATCGGCGTGGGCCGGCAGCTATTCGTTCCGCTTTCCCTGGCCGTGGCGTTTTCCATGATTGCGTCCTACCTGCTGTCGAGCAGTCTGGTCCCGGTGTTCTCCACGTGGCTGATGCGAGAAGCGCATCGGGGCGAAGAGCGGGAAGGATTCTTCGGCCGCCTGCGCTCGTTCTACGGGCGGTATCTGAGACTGGTGCTGCGGTTTCGCTGGCCGTTGGTGCTCGGCTACCTGGTGGCATCCATCGGACTGCTCTTCATTCTCCTGCCGCGCATGGGAACGGAGATCTTCCCCGATGCGAACGCTCCCCTGCTCCGCATCCGGCTCCGGGCTCCGGCTGGAACGCGGATTGAGGAGACCGAGCGCACCGTGCTTCGCGCTCTGGACGTCATTCGTCGAGGAGATTGGCGCCGACAATGTCTCGATCACCAGCGACTTCGTCGGAGTCGTGCCATCCAGCTACCCCGTGAATCTGATTCACCTGTTCACCAGCGGGCCGCAGGAAGCCGTCATCCAAGTGGCGCTCAAGCCCGGCGCATCCAGCGGGGAAACGTTGCGGGAGCATCTGCGCGAGAGGCTGCGCCGGGAGCTTCCCGGAACGCAGATTTCGTTCGAAGCCGCCGACATCGTCAGCCAGGTGATGAGCTTCGGCTCCCCGACGCCGGTCGAAGTGGCCGTGCAGGGGATCAGCCTGCAGGACGACTACGCGTACGCGCAGAAGGTCCACGCCCAGTTGGCCAAGCTGACATTCCTGCGCGATCTCCAGTTTGCCCAGGAAATGAACTATCCGACGATGGATATCAACATTGACAGGGACCGCGCCGGGCAGTTCGGCTTGACCATGGCGGACGTCACGCGTTCCGTCGTGCCGGCGACGTCATCTTCGCGATTCACGCAGCCCAACTACTGGCGGGACCCGGCTTCCGGCAACGCCTTCCAGATCCAGGTGCAACTGCCGCAGAACCGTATGCAGGGCGCCGAGGAAGTCGGCAGCATCCCGGTGATGCAAAGCGGGCGCTCGGATGTCCGGCTAACCGACGTGGCGGCGCTGAAGCTTGGCACCATGCCCGGGCTGATCGAGCGCTACAACGGTCAGCATGTCGTCAGCCTCACGGCTAACATTCATGGATTGACTCTCGGCGAAGCGGCGAGGAAGCTGAACCAGGCGCTGGCCGGCGTGGGGGCGCCCCCCAAGGGCGTCAGCGTCCGATTGCGCGGGGAGATCCCGCCACTCGAGCAGACCATTTCCGGGCTGCGAATTGGCTTGCTGCTGGCGGTGCTGGCGATCTTCCTCCTGTTGTCGGCGAACTTCCAATCCATGCGGCTGGCGCTGGCCATCGTTCTGACGGTGCCTGCCGTACTCTGCGGCGTGTTGCTCATGCTGCTGGCGACCGGCACGACCCTCAACGTCCAGTCGTTCATGGGCGCGATCATGGCGATCGGCATTGCCGTCGCAAACTCGATTCTGCTGGTCACCTTCGCCGAGCGCGCCCGGCACGAAGGAAGGCCGCTACTCGAGGCCGCCGAGGAAGGGGCCGGCGGCCGCCTTCGCGCCATCCTGATGACCGCCGCCGCGATGATCTTCGGCATGCTGCCCATGGCCATCGGATTCGGCGAGGGCGGATCGCAATCGGCGCCGCTGGGCCGCGCTGTAATCGGAGGCTTGCTGATGTCGACGTTCGCGACCCTCACGGTCCTTCCATCCATCTACGCAGTCCTTCAGCGGAAGGCCTCCGTTGCTTCCCCATCGCTCAATCCGATGGATCCCACGAGCCGATACTATGATGCGACCTAAGACTCCTCTCATCTTGCTGTGCCTGGCGGTTGCTTCCGGATCGCTCGGGTGGCCGCAAACCGGCGGCCTTGCGCCGGTCGTATCCAAGCCGGTCTCAAAGACGATCGAATTGCCCGGCGAGTTTCAGCCCTTCCTGAGCGTCTCCCTGCATGCGAGGGTGCCGGGCTATGTGGATCGAGTCTCGGTGGACCGCGGCAGCGTCGTCCAGCAGGGGCAGCTTCTGGTCGAACTGAGCGCGCCTGAGATCACCGCTCAGATTGCCGAAGCGGAATCCAAAGTACTGGCGGCCGAATCGGACCGGCTTCAGGCGGAAGCGCAACTCGCCGCTGCGCAGAGCACCTACGAGCGCCTGAAGAAGGCGGCGGAAACGCCTGGCGCGATCGCGGGCAACGAACTGATTCAGGTCGAAAAACAAGTCGAAGCGGCGCAAGCCCTGGTTCGCTCCCGCGAGCAGGCCGTCCGCGCCGCGCAAGCGGCCGTGCAGGCGCATAAGGACATGCAAGCGTACCTTCGGATCACGGCGCCGTTTGACGGCGTGGTGACGGATCGCCTGGTCCATCCGGGCGCGCTGGTAGGTCCAGCCAGCGATGCGGTGCTCCTGGTGATCCAGCAGGTCTCGCATCTGAGACTGGTGGTCGCTGTTCCGGAGGAGGACATCGGCGGGATCGCTCTGGGGGCGAAAGTGGAATTCCGGGTTCCCGCATATCCGGAGAGAACCTACTCCGGGAGTGTCGCCCGTCTCGCTCACGCTCTCGATCAGAAGACCCGCACGATGCCCGTGGAACTCGACGTGGTCAATCGAGACGATTCGCTCGCTCCGGGTATGTACCCGACAGTCAAGTGGCCGGTCCGGCGTCCGCGGCCGGCGCTGTTTGTTCCCAAGACCAGCGTGGTGACGACTACCGAGCGCACCTTTGTTGTCCGGAACCGGAACGGACGCGCCGAGTGGGTGGACGTGAGAAAAGGGTCGAGTGAGGGCGACCTCTTGGAAGTAACCGGAAGTCTTCAGGCCGGGGACCTAGTGGTCCGGCGCGCTACGGACGAGTTGCGAGAAGGTACTACCTTACAAGTCCCGGCCAAATGACGCGCGGTCTTCATGGCGCGTCATGAGGAACTTCGTCCCAGCGCCTTTACCTGGAGACTGATCTGGTCCAGTCGCGCCAGCAACTCCGCGTAGCGGCGTTCTTCCGGTGGCGGTTGCTTCCCTTTAACGGAAAAGGAGCCGCCCGGCTCGAGCACACATCGCTCCACCTCCTCCAGCCCCGAGAATCCCTGCCGGTGAAGCCACGGTCAAGCAATTCCGGTTCCGTCAACAACTCCTTAGCCAAGGCCCGCCGCTGCACCCTGCCGTGCTCGATGAGAACCGTCGGCGTGCCTTCCATTATTTGGTCCAACCGCCGGTGACGAAAAAGAAACCGCACCACCACGTAGTTGACGGCCAGCAGCGAAAAGGCGCCAATCAGTCCTCCCGTCACCGAGTTGTCGTTTCCGATGATGGCGTTCTGCACGGTGTTCGAAAGCGACAAAAGCACCACCAGGTCGAACGGATTCAGTTGAGCCAATTCGCGTTTGCCGAAGACCCGCAGCAAGACCACCAGAAAGACGTAGACCACGACGGGCCGCAGGATCTTCTCCGCCACCGGAATCGCCGGCGTAAACATGTCACTTGAGAGTTGCCACATAGTCGTGCCTCCTAATACAACCGTATCCCCGCGTACTCGTAACGGTTGCCGCCCTGGTGAGTTAACACTACCAGGACGGGCTCCTGAATGGTCTGCGGGACTTTGAAGACCAAACCGGATCGCGTCCAGCCCGGCGAGTTCATGGGGATGTCCCCTAGCGGCTTGGCGCCCTTGTCGGAGTAAGTCACGGTGCTGCTCAATACGGACTCCGGCCAGTAAGCCCGTCCCCCGCGTTCCACCACGGCAAAGGCGGGTGGCGCGTCATAAGACAGGAGGCTCTGGGAGAAATTCTCCGGCATCCCCGTGTTGGCGGCGTTCCCGCGCACCGACAGCCTCAGAATCAGAAACGTGCTGCCCGGGCCCGCCATTGTGGATCCCCCCCGCCCACCTGCCTTCTCCGCTCGGCCTGCTCCACCTCACGGCCGCCGTGCCTCGGCCGGTCCCCACGATGGTGATCCGCCGGGGGGTCTGCGAATATTTTCGCGTCGGGAACTGAAATTGCACCTCGGCGCCCGTCGCGTAGATCTTCCCTTGCAGCAAACCCATATTGAATTGCCGCCCGATCGCGTTACGCATATCGACCACCGGCCGGCTCTCGCTCTTCTCGTCCGCCAGCTTCTGCGACGACTGCCGTTGGTCCTTGACGATGCCGGCGCTCGTGCAGATCAATTCGTTGTCGTAGCTGTAGCGCCCGCGCGTGGATTTCACCCGAAACACGCCCGTGGCGCGTGCGACGTCGCCGTTGGCCAGTGGCGCGTGCCCGCCCGTGCCGATGACACTCATCACTTGCTTGCGGTTCTCGACGTCCACCAGGCTCAGCAACGTCCACGGGCTGCCGTTCGAATCCGTCTGCTTGCGCACGATCAGCGCGTCTCCGGTGACCGTCACGCGCTTGCCGTCGTACTTCGCGGCATTCGCGAGCAACTGCGCCACCGTGAGCGTCCCTGCCACCGCACCCGATCCACCCGTCCCGCCCTGGCTGCGCGCCTCCGCGGCCGTCGCATACACCTGCACCGTTTTTTCCATCCAGCGGTACGGACCCCACTGCCCGTTCAGCCGGAAGGACGGCCAGAATCGCCACTCGCCCGCCGCGTCGAGCGGGCGTGATGCGCGCAGCGTCACCTGCGCGCCCGGCGCCAGCGCCAGACCCTTGTTGGCGTGGCCGAAGTCCCGGTTATTGGCGTCGGAAGTGGAATTCACGCGAGCGCCCACGAAGATCCCGGTACTGCGGTCGAACTGCATCCGCTGGCCGGAATCGTTCTTGAGCGTGATCTCCACGCTGACGCCGCTCCCGGCCACGGCGGGCTCGGGGGCACGCACCTCGAACCGGAGCAGTTGCAGACCGTTCGGCAGCGTAGGCTGTGCGAAGACCCGCCCGGCCGCCATCACCAGCAAGAGGCACATCATTGGAAACCTGCGTTTCGCTTGAGCCAATCTATTCGTATTCGCAGTATTGATGGCTGCGTTCCTCGCTGCCGAAATTATACGTCACCTCCCTGCCAAGACGGCTCGAGAATGTGCGCGGAGCAGCTACCAGCATGAATTCAAGCAGACCCGGGATTCGGACGAAACGGGACTCCGGTCGTTTGCTACTGGGCTTTCCCGGCCGTGAGAAGGTCCCAATGTTCGCCCGCTCGACGCACCACCGCGGGCAGGTCCTCCGACAGCAGATAGCCGTCCTTAACCAGGGTGGCGCCGGCTTCCCGTACAAGGGAGACGTAGCTCTCGCGCGACGAGTAACGTTCTTCGACCGCCGGGCGCGGATCGTGTGTGCGCTCGCGTTCCGCCTTATCGACAGGGAAGCAGACGTAGGAGCCAAGCAACGGGACTAGCTGGTCCGGCGCTCCGTTTTCGGGCTTCCGGAAGTTCCACCCGGTGTACGTCGCCAGCGGAACGGCGATCTCGGGAAGCCGTATGCCGGCGATCTCGTTGCCGTCCCGGTCCACTTGCGGCACCAGCAGCGGCAGCGGCGCGCCGGGCGAGCCGTCGCGCGGCAACAGCGGATTGGCGACGCGAACGCCCGCGGAGAGAGTGCGCGGCGAGGCGACGCCGGCGAGGTTCGGGAAGGCCACTCCGGGGGCGGGCGCCAGGGTTCCATCCTGCAAGTGCGGGATCCTGCTCGGGGGCGGCTCGATTCCGTCGCGCACCCAGCGCGTCATCGCTGCAAGCAGCGCTCGCATGGTCCACCAATAATCGGTGGGATTGCCCATCTGTTGTGCGTCGGAGGCGGACGGCGGGAAACGGGCCGGCCCATGCTGGGTTCCGGCGAGAAAGTAGAGGCGGACGTTGGCGGCCGGGACAAGATCGGCGGATCCATCGGGAGTGGTGTGAATGAGCGCCGCCACGCGTCCGCCCCCCCAATACTCGACCGAGGTGTTGGTGTAGAAGATCCTGGGCTGGTGCTGGCGGGCGCGCGGATTCTCCAGGGCTCCCTCTGCGACACCGGTAACCGGATCGCGCTGGCTTCTGTCCGCGAACGGGTACGATGTTGCCGTGAACATGCCCAGCGACACCGGCGTGGCCCAGCGCCGGTTCAACTCGAGCCTGGAAGCGCCGGCGATGTGGGGCATCATCCCGTCGAACACCTGGCGTCCATGCTCATCTGTGTTGAAACCCAGGTAAAGGAGATCGCGCAGGAACCTGCCGCTTTGCGAAGAACCGAACGCGATGGCGTAACGCGCCCGGGCCGGCGATTGTTTGGAGTACTTCACCCATGCCGCCGTATCCCGCACAGCCGCGAACCCGAGCCCGGCCACGGGCGGGTTCTGGGCGGTATACGCAAGCGTGTAGATGCGCCCCGGCGTGAAACCGCCTTCCAGCGTCACGACGTTGCCGGACAGGCTCCACAGGTTTCGTGGAATTGTCACCGGAACTCCCGAGGCGCCGTCGCGAACCGTCAGTGTGTTCTCCCCGGCTGAGGTGCTGGACGGGACATATCCAACCAGGTCGCCCACCGTGAAACTCGGTGCCGGTTTGTCCGGGATCAAATCGCTCCGTACGATTCCCGTGATGCCGGCCGCCGCCGGGACCTCGATGCGCATCTTGCCGCTGCCAGGCGGGACATCGAATTCCCATCCCACCCACACCAGCGTGTAACCCTGCCGCAGCAGGAACCCGTCTCCGAACTCGGCTTCCTCCGAGAAATCGCCCGCGGAGCTTGCCCTGTTGAAGCTCGAGAGAATTGTTTTATTCCCGCGATTCACGACATCGAGCAGGGCGACGCCATTGCCTCGCGCCGCATCGCGCGGCCGGAGGATTGCGAGATCCGCGGACATCTCCACGCGGCCGGAGGGGTTCTTTGGCGCCTTGTCGAGGTCGGTGATCACTCGATTGACCTTACTCGCCGGATCGATGGAGAAGTACACCCGCCCGATGATCCGCTCGTACGATCCGGTTGGTCCGAAGGATCGTCCTCCGAGCAGGGCGCCCCGCGAAACGATCTCGACGCGGGAGACTTCCGCGCTGCCCGATGCCGGTAACAACAACAGCGCACAGGCTGCCACGCGGATGTGCCATGAAATTCGTAGCGTCGTCATCGATCCCTCAACTTCCCTTGGAATTGTACTTCGTCGCGAGGCGCCGAAGGGGCAGTAGGACGGCCCGCCACCCAGGTGAAGGAAAGAGTTTTCGGCCGCTTCCAAGTCCTGCCCTCGAAAAACTCCACAGCCGGTGTTGACAAAATCGACATCAAAGTGTGATATTGTGTGTTTCCTCATGCGGGTGCTGGTGCTCCCCGCATGAGCGTGGTGTGGTCCGATTTGGGGGGGTGGGTCGCGAGGGCCGATTTCGCCTAGGCGACAGGGGTGCTGATGCCGCAACAAGTTACACGTTTGTCGATTGTCTTTGGCCTGCTGATTCTGGGGCTCGTACTGGCTCGGCAGTTCCTGGTTCCGAAGACCTTCGGTCAACTCGGGCATTATCGGGCCGCGGCAGTTGGTGAGATTGCCCGTCTTCCACTGAAGTACGCCGGGCACCAGGAGTGCGCCGCGTGCCACGACGAAATCGTTCAGATGCACGACGCCAAACGGCACCACGGCGTGGCTTGCGAGGTGTGCCATGGAGCGGCGGCGGCTCACGTCCAGGCGCCGACGGAGGTTCATCTTGTCGCCCCCAGGCAGCGCGCGGCTTGCCCTTTGTGCCACGGCTACAATCCTTCCCGCCCCACCGGCTTTCCGCAGATCGATCCGGCGACTCACAACCCGCTGAAGCCCTGTATTAGCTGCCACAATCCCCATGCTCCGGAACCCCCCCATACACCGGAGGAGTGCGGCGCGTGCCACGGCCAGATCGCCAGAACCAAGGCGGTGTCGCATCACGCCGCGCTGCCGTGTACGCGTTGCCATGAGACCAACCAGCAGCATAAGATCTCGCCTCTGACCAGCCGGCCGGCGAAACCTGTGGCCCGCGCATTCTGCGGCCAGTGCCACGCTTCCGACGCCAAGAGCGATAAGGAAATACCGCGCGTCGACATGGCTTCGCACGGCGAACGTTATGTGTGCTGGCAGTGCCATTATCCTCATTCTCCGGAGTTGTGATGAACGAGTCTGAATTCAGCCCGCAAGGTACTGAAACCGCCGGGAAGCCAGAGGCCGAACTGGATCGCCGTGGCTTTCTGCAAAAGTGCTTGCCCCTGCCGTTAGCCGCGCTCACCCTGCTCGAAGTGGGACAGCCGGAGAACACTAGAGGGGCGGAGAGCAAGCCGCCCGAAGCGCCTGTCTACAAGGCCGCCGACCACAACTACGCCATGGGGGTCGACCCAGCCAGTTGCATCGGTTGCGGACGTTGCGCGGAAGCCTGCAAGACAGAGAACGACGTGCCGCGCGAACCGTTCTATTTCCGAACTTGGATCGAGCGATACGTGATCCAGAACGACGGCACGACTGTGGTAACGAGTCCCGAGGGTGGCATCAACGGCTTCCCCGCAACGCGGGAAAGCGGCGTGCTGCGCACCTTCTTCGCCCCCAAGCTCTGCAATCACTGCGCCAGCGCGCCGTGCGTGCAGGTCTGCCCGGTGGGCGCCACGTTCACTTCGCAGGACGGCGTTGTCCTCGTGGACCAGAGCTACTGCATCGGCTGCCGGTACTGCATCCAGGCTTGCCCCTACGGCGCGCGATTTCTGCACCCGGTAACCCACACCGCCGAAAAGTGCACGTTCTGCTACCACCGCGTGGTCAAGGGACTGGTCCCCGCTTGTGTTGAAGTCTGTCCCACGCAAGCCAGGATCTTTGGCGACCTGAAGCAGCGCGCCAGCCCTCTTTCACGATTCATGCGGCAGCACGAGATTCAGGTTCTCAAGCCCCACCTGAACACCGAGCCCAAGGTCTACTACGCCAATCTCGACGGAGAGGTGAGATAACCGTGCAAGCCGAGATTCAGCCGTTGATGGATGTCCTCCAACAAGTCAAGGGATACATTTATCCCAACGAAGTCGAATTGCAGTGGGGCCTGCTGGTGGTGGTCTATCCCTACATCACGGGGCTAGTGGCCGGGGCTTTCATCCTGGCCTCACTCGAGCGGGTTTTCAACGTTCGGGAAGTGCAGCCGACCTACCGGCTCTCGCTGCTCACCGCCCTGGCGTTTCTGATCATCGCCCCTCTTCCGTTGCTGGCGCACCTGGGACATCCCACGCGGTCCTTCGAGATCTTCCTGACTCCCAACGTGAATTCCGCCATGGCGATGTTCGGGTTCGTCTACGCCTGGTATCTGACGGTCGTGCTGTTGCTCGAAATCTGGTTCGATTATCGAAAAGACGCCATCGTGTGGGCCCGCGACGAGAAAGGTCTTCTCCGCTTCCTGCACCGCGTGTTCACTCTCGGCGCGAACGATCTATCCGCGAAGTCGCTGCGCTTCGATCGCCGGGCCGGCCGGTTCATCACCCTGATCGGAATTCCTTCCGCCTTTCTGTTGCATGGATACGTCGGTTTCATCTTCGGTTCCGTCAAGGCCAATCCCTGGTGGAGCAGCGTGCTGATCCCCGTCGTCTTCCTGTTTTCCGCGATCGTCTCGGGCATCGCGTTGATCCTGGTGCTGTACATGCTGAGCTGCCTGGCGCGCGGCAAAGCAAATCGACATGGCCTGCACCGACAAGCTGGCGTCATTTTTGCTGTACGCGCTGATTGTCGATTTCTCGCTGGAGATGCTGGATTTCATTCACCGCCTGTACACGGCGGAAGAATCCATCAAGATCCTGTCGCAGATGATTTCCAGCCGGCTGTTCTTGAGCCTGGTGGTGCTCCAGATCCTCTTGGGGACTTTGCTCCCGATGCTGTCTCTCGGCCTGGTGAGTCCGGCGTTCCGCACCCGCAGCCGGGCTTTGCTGCAAATGCCCGCGGAACTCCGCCGCTTGATCTACTTCGCGGCCGCCTTGCTCATCCAGATGGGGATCTTCAGCACTCGCTGGAACGTGGTGATCGGAGGCCAGTTGTTCTCGAAGAGCCTCCGCGGCCTGACCGTGTACAAGATGGAGTTGCTGGGGCTGGAAGGCTTCTTCATGTCGGCCTTGCTGCTCATCTTGCCCTTCATTCTTCTCTACTTGCTGGTGCGGATCCTGCCACCTTGGCTGGACAAGGAGGTGCATCTGAAGGAAGACGCGGCCGACGCCGGCGCGCCTAGCGTAGTAGCCGGCTGATGGTATTAAACGTGACTCGCTTTTCTGCTTCGTTCTGCGCCAGCGGGGAGTAGTAATACCAGAGGGTTGCTTTTAACTGCACCGCAACCCCCGGCGGCACCGGAAAGGAGAACAACTCCGTTCTGGTTTCGTCCGGCGCCAGCCGTGTGTCCGAGAGAACTTTGGCGCCGTTGAGGATGGCAACATGTTCTCGGACCACGACGGCCCCCTGCCGGTCCGCCACGGTTCGCTGATAGCGCCTTTCCTCACGGAAATGGGCCCCGTTGTAAGGGTCGGCTTGGACCTCCAACACCAGTTGTCGCAGTGGGGATCCCGTAGGCACGTAGTGCCCGGCCGCCACGTTCGACACTTCCACCGACACCTTGAGCCGATCATTTTCCCGAGTACTGGAGAGCCGCAGTTTGACGGTCTTGTTGAGCTGCGCTATGGAATGACTCCCGGGCATCTGGTGCAAGTTGACCGTTGCCTGGGCCGATTTCCGGATCTTCGGGTCTACTACATCCCCGGCGACCTCGTACATGTGGCAGGACTGGCAAGCCTTCCCTTCCTTTGCGTAGCGGCTGTCCTTCCACTCGGAAAACGTCGTCAGCACAGGCAGGCCGAGGGAGTTGCGATACTCATGGCAAGGCGCGCAGGCTATGGAAGAGGTGTGCAGCGGAGAGAAGACCGCTTCATGCACAGGGGCTTGAATATCCTTGAGCGGCCCGCTCTTGACCAGCGAGAATTCGACCTTGACCCGAGGGTTTGTCCCGCTGACGGAAATATCGCGAATCGAGTGGCAGTAGTCGCACGTAACCCCCTCCCAGCTCACTTTCCGGCGCAGCGCCCGATCGCCCGTCAGTACCGCGACGGGGGAATGGCACTCCAGGCAAGTGCTGGTTGCCCCTTCGCTGAATTCTGACTCCGCCATTTGGAGCACGTCCTGGAACAATGGGCTCTCCATGGCTCGGGCATGCGCCGAACTTTTCCACGCATCGAGGATCGCGCGGTGGCAGCGTCCACAGTATTCGGCGCTGCTGGGCGTTTCAAGGTTGGCTGCCGACAAAACTCCGGCAATACCCAGCCAGCAGGCTGCGAAGCGCAGATGCATCCCCTACCTCCCCCGTAGGGCTCGACACCCTTCAGGCGCTTGGCAGTCATCCCCAGCGAATCTTGCCAAGACGCGCCTTAACCCAGACCGGCGCGTTTGCCGAGCCTTCGTTGAGTATAGGCCGGCCGCTGTCCGTTGACAAGGTTTTTTTGAGCCCGGTCGCCAGGCCGCGCCTCGACCAGTTCTTCGCAACTTGCCCTGGAGTATACTGCCAGCCAATGGGTATCCGTCATTGGACGCCCAGGTTGCAGATTTCGGCTGGAGGCAATGGTGGCCAAACGCGGGGCTTTCGTTCTTTTCTTTCTTCTGGCTGCGCTACTCTTCCCGGCGGACGACCTGAGCCGGAGCGTGGAGAGTCTACAGCGCGGCTTTGAACAGCCGCCTGACGATGCGCGCATCATGGTGCGGTGGTGGTGGTTCGGACCGGCTGTCACCGAGGCGCAACTCGAGCGCGAGATGCGGCTCATGAAAGAAGGCGGCATCGGCGGCTTCGAGGTCCAGCCCACCTATCCGCTGACTCTGGACAACGCCACGACCGGTTTGCGGAATCTGCCCTTCTTGTCGGATGACTTCCTCGCCGCGCTTCGGTTCACGTCTCGGAAGGCGCGGGAACTGGGCCTGCGGATGGATCTCACCGTTGGGAGCGGGTGGCCTTACGGCGGGCCCCAGGTCTCGGTGGATCGGGCGGCTGGCAGGCTGCGCTCGGTCCGGGTGCGCGCGGGTGGCCCGGCCAGGCGAGTACCCGTTCCGGATCTCGAGAGCGGAGAGGAGTTCCTGGCGGCGTTCGCGGCGCCCGCCGCCGGCGCCACTTTCGACGCCCAGGCGCTGCGAGAAATGAAAGACCGGCGCGAAGGCGCGCTCTGGCTGCCGGCGGATTTGGCGCTGCCCGCCGAAGTCCTGTTCTTCATCTCCAGCCGGAGCGGCATGCAAGTGAAGCGGCCGGCGGTGGGAGCCGAGGGCTTCGTACTCAACCACTATGACCGGGCCGCCGTGGAACACTACCAGAGGAGCGTAGGAGACCGGCTGCTGCAGGCCTTCGATACGCAACCTCCCTACGCGGTCTTCTCCGACAGCCTGGAAGTGTACCAATCGGATTGGACCCCCAGCTTGCCCGCCGAGTTCCAAAAGCGGCGCGGCTACGATCTCATCCCGCACTTACCCGCGCTGGTCGCCGACGCCGGCCCGGACACGCCGGACATCCGCTACGATTGGGGCCGCACGCTAACCGAGCTTTACGAAGAGGGGTTTGCCAGGCCCATGCGGGAATGGGCGGCTAAGCACAGCACGCGGTTCCGCATTCAGGGATACGGGACGCCGCCGGCGGCGCTCGCCAGCTACGCCTTCGCCGATCTGCCCGAAGGAGAGGGCGCGCAGTGGAAGGGATTCAGCACCTCGCGCTGGGCCTCGTCGGCGTCGCATCTGCTCGGCCGGCCGGTAACATCGTCGGAGACGTGGACCTGGCTGCATTCTCCGTCCTTCCGCGCCACGCCCCTGGACATCAAGGTGGAGGCGGACCGGCACTTCCTCCAGGGGATCAACCAGTTGATCGGGCACGGATGGCCCTACACCGCCGAGGGCGTCGACTATCCCGGATGGCGATTCTACGCGGCCGCCGTGCTCAACGACAAGAACCCGTGGTGGATCGTGATGCCCGATGTCTCCCGCTATCTGCAAAGAGCCAGCTACTTGCTTCGCCAAGGCACTCCGTCGAACGACGTTGCGCTCTACCTTCCCACCAGCGACGCCTATGCTCAGTTTCAGAGCGACCGCACCGAGCTGAGCGGGAACATCGGGCGCCTGTTGGGCGCGCAGCTGATTCCCCAGTTACTGGAGAGCGGTTATAACTTCGATTTCCTCGACGACAGCCTCCTGTCGCAGTCCGGGCGCGTCGAAGGCGCCGAGCTCGTATTCGGATCCGCCCGCTACCGCGCCGTGGTGCTTCCCGGCATTGAGCGAATGCCGCTGCGCACGCTGCGGACGCTCGAGCAGTTCGCCCGCCAGGGTGGGATTCTGCTCGCGACGCGCCGTCTGCCGGCGCTGGTGCCGGGCCTGCAAACCACGGAAGCAGAGCGCGCAGAGGCCCGCGAGCTGGTGCGGCGTCTGTTCGAGGCGCCGGGCGCTCCGGGCCGCCTGGTCACTGCCGAGAACGCTCTTGGCGCTGCGCTGGGTTCCCGTCTACGGCCCTCCGTTTCGCTGGCGCCCGCCTCACCCGAGGTGGGGTTCGTGCATCGCACGGCGCCCGGCGTGGAGATCTACTTCCTGGCGAACACCGGCAATCTCCCCGTGCGCGGGAGAGCCGCCATCCGCGTGGAAGGGATGGAGGCCGAGTGGTGGGATCCGCTGACGGGTCTCGTGAGCGCCGCCGAAATCGTGGACCGGCAGCCCGGAGTGACCGTGGTTGCCGCTGCGTTTCCGGCGTACGGATCTCGATTCCTGGTTTTCACGAAGCGTAAGCTGGCCGGCGCGCCGGTGGCTTCCACTGGAGATTCGCTTCCCGCCGCACTCGACATCGGCGGCGCCTGGCGGGTGACTTTCGGCGAGGGCGGAAAGCGCGTCGAGATGCCCGCGTTGCGCTCCTGGACGGAAGACGAGGACACGCGGTACTTCTCCGGCGTGGCCCGCTACGAGAAGGAGATCAACGTCCCCGCCGCCCTGCTGCGGCCCGGTCTGCGCCTGTGGTTGGATTTCGGGGAAGCCCGGCCGCTGCCTCCGGCGGGCTCGCCGGCCCGGCCCCAGGCACTGCTCGATGCGCCGGTCCGCGACGCCGCCGTGCTCTATGTCAACGGCAAGCGCGCCGGCGCGGTCTGGTGCCCACCCTTCGCGGTCGAGGTGACCGGATTCCTGAAGACCGGCGCGAACAGGATCGAAGTAGCGGCCGGCAATCTGGCCATCAATCACCTGGCGGGCCGGTCGCTCCCCGACTACCGTCTGCTGAATCTGCGCTACGGCACGCGATTTGAACCGCAAGACGTGAAGAACCTCCAGCCGCTGCCCTCCGGTCTGCTGGGTCCCCTCCGGCTCGTGCCCACGGCCCCCTAGAGCGCCTCCGGCAGGGCATTGATTCAGCCGCGCACGGTTTGCAGTCTTCGGGGCCGCGTAGGACAGGCGAAACCGATGTCCTACCCGCATCCCACTCTGAATCTTAATCTGAATCCGGGGCATCAGTTGTAGTGTGATGCATAGGATAGTGGTTGTATGTCTGCTCGCAGTTATGGGAGTGGTTTCGGCGGCTGCGGCGGGATGGAAAGACTCGTGTTGGATCAACGGCTCGTCTGCGTCGGAGCGGGCGCTCTGGCTGCTTTGTCAGGAAGACAGTCTGTTTGTCAGCACGGACCGGGGAGTGAACTGGCAAACCAAACCGCTGCCCTCCGGCATCCGTTTCCGGACGGTCGAATTCCTCAACGACCGCAAAGGCTTCCTGGCCGGGGACCGCGGAATTCTGATGGAAACCGAGAACGGCGCATCCAGTTGGCGGAAGGTGGAGTCGTCGACGGACAAGAATCTGCTCTCGATCCACTTCGTCGGAGACAAGGGTTGGATTGCCGGCTACGACGGAGTCATCCTGCACTCCGGAGACGGCGGAAAGACCTGGATCAGCCAGAATTCGAAAACCACGCAGCCCCTGGAGAGTATCTACTTCGCCGACGCGGAACATGGATGGGCCGTGGGTTGGGTGGGGACTATGGTGAGCACCTCGGATGGCGGCAAGAACTGGAAGCCGGTTGACGTGCCGGATGCCTCCTGGACGCTCAGCTCCATCTACTTCCGCGACAAGGACAACGGCTGGGCCGTCGGCTTCCAGGGGAGCATCCTGCGAACCCAAGATGGCGGCTTGACGTGGAAAGCCCAGGAGAGCCCGGTCACAAGCTGGCTCACCTCGGTACGATTTGACCGCCAAGGTCGAGGCTGGATTGCAGCCGATAGCGATCTGCTGGTGAGCGATGACGGCGGCGAAACCTGGCGCGACATTCCGGTTGATGAAAGGATCTTCGTGAGCCGCATTCAACCGGCGGGCGACACACTCTGGGCAGTCGGCCGGCTGGGTCTGGTGGAGCAACCCAACCCCCTGGAAGCGATGCTGAAAAGCGTGTTGGTTCCCGGCATCGGGTACTGGCCAGCTCCAGAGGAAAGCGCCGAGGCAAGGAACGCGCCTCTATCGGGCGGGAACACCTCCAGAGGCCGGCCCTAACTTCAGGACCGCGCCAGCGGGAGAGGGAACCGGCTGCCCCTGAAACCTATGCTGAATCTGCAGCGTCATTTCTAGGTAGTACGACAGCGCACTACACTGGGAGGCGCGTAATGCACAGGATACTGGGCGTAATCCTGATCTGTAGTTCTGGGAGTGGTTTCGGCGGCTGCGGCGGATTTGAGCAGTTCCTGTTGGGTCAATGGCTCGGCTGCATCGGAGCATGGGCTTTGGCTGCTGTGCCAGGAAGGCAGTCTGTTCCTCAGCACGGACCAAGGAGTGAACTGGCAAACCAAACCGCTGCCCGCGGGCCTCGGTTTCCGGACGGTCTACTTCCCCACGGACCGCAAGGGCTTCGTGGCCGGTGACGACGGAATTCTGATGGCAACCGAAGACGGCGGCGCCAACTGGCGGAAGCTGGAGTCGTCGACGGATCGGAAGCTGGTCTCGATGCAGTTCGTTGGAGACAAGGGATGGATCGCCGGCTACGACGGAGTCATCCTGCACTCCGAGGACGGCGGGAAGACTTGGGTCAAACAGAAATCGGGCACCACGCAACCTCTGGATAGCATCTACTTTGCCGACGCGGAGCATGGATGGGCAGTGGGTTGGGTCGGGACGCTGGTCCGCACGACCGACGGCGGCCAGAACTGGAAGCTGGTCGATCTACCCGAGGACTTCTGGACCCTCAGCTCGGTGTATTTCCGCGACAAGGACAACGGCTGGATTGTTGGCTTCCAGGGGCGTATCCTGCGAACCCGGGATGGCGGCCTGACGTGGAAGGCCCTGAAGAGTCCGGTCACCAACTGGCTGACATCGGTGAGCTTCGACCGCCAAGGCCGAGGCTGGATTGCCGCCGATAGCGATCTTCTGGTGAGCGAAGACGGTGGCGAAACCTGGCGCGATATTCCGGTCGAGGACAGCATTTTCGTGAGCCGCATCCAGCCTGCGGGCGACACCCTCTGGGCAGTCGGCCCGTTGGGTCTGCTGAAGCAACCCAACACCCGGGAAGTAACCGTGAAAGAGGTGCAGGTTCCTGGTGTCGGATTCTGGCAAGAGGAGCTGGAGAACGACGAAGCGGCAGGTCTGGCTCCAACGCCGGTGGACGTGTCCAAAGGGCAACCGTAGCGGGTTAGAACCGCTTGGAGGAGGCGCGGCCAGGCGCGGGGTCGGGGTCGATCCCGAAGAGACAAATGTGGTCGAAAGCCCACAGGGTGACTGACGGCACTCCCTCGCCTAGCGCCGTCTGGCATTCCTTGCGCCAGGCGTAACCGGGCTGGAAAACCGGCAGCAGGTGGCGCAGGGAGTCCTTGGGCCAGTCCAGGCTCGATCCCGAAGAGCACCGCGGCGCGGGACAACTCGAGATCGCGCGACCACGCTCCGAAATCCAAGGCTTCGATCTTCAGGCGATCGAGGCCGCTGGTAGCCTTGGCTTCCCACTCGGCGGGAAGGTTCACGAAGCGGTTTAGGCGCCCGCCGATCAGATGCACGCCGGCGGGTGTGGGGTGGTTTGTGTCGAACGGGAACAGCACCTCCAACTTCGCGGCCGGATGAGCGTCGCGGATGTGCGCCGCCAGTGCGGCGACGTGATCCCGAAGTCGGTTCCTCAGAAATGTGGCGTCTGCACCACCATTCGCTTGCGGGTCGTCCTCGGGGGAAGTGAACACGTGCAGGGGACGCCCGAGGGCCGCCAGGGCAGCGGCCTTCGTCTCGTCATCGTAGTAGCCCATCCCTCCGCCGGGGTTGTCCTGGCGTAGATTCGTGAAGTACCACCAGCAAAACTCGCCGAACTGTAGACTCGGCACCAGGCCCGCGTCTCGCATGAGGCCGGCCAAGTCCTTGTAGAGCCCCTTCTGGAACTCGAGCATGGGGCTCGAAAACGCGCAGTGCGTCGAAATCAAATTGCCGAAGCCCACCGATGTCTCGACCAGACTCGCCATCGGCGAAACGTGCGCCGAAATCCGCGGGTGGATTGACCAGTTCCATGGACGCGGCCACGGTGACTTCCCTGCCCCGCAAGCAACACTGGTCGAAGAAGTCCCGGTGCCAATCGCGCGCGCCCCGGTTCAGTGCCGGCGTCTGAGAAGGGTCCACCACCCAACGCCCGGCGTCGCCGTTTTCAAGGCTTCCGGTCCAGTCGACGGTGCCAGTGGATCCGCCGCCGCTCTCCTTCCAGGCCTGAAACGTGTAGGAATAGGCGGGGCGCGGGGATCGGGCGGTGATGGTCAGTACGTTGTCCACCGCCGCGGCCCAGACGCCGACGTAGGTCTCGTTGATGAAGTAGGCGAAGTGGCGGGCGATGAGGGCGGCGCTCTTCATTTGGAAAGATGGTCTTGCCGCAAGTCTGGCCTCCGATGTTCACGAAGACCTGGTCCCCGGGCAGGAACTGACCTTCGAGACGTGACCGAGACCGACGGGACTACAGCGTCCACGCGTTTGCGCTGGTTCCACCAGAACACGCCGATGTACTCGTTCATGGGACCGGCATAGCCGAGCTGGTCGAACATCCAGAGGATGCGCGTGGGCGGCAGTTTGTAGGTGTGGTCCGTGCTGTAGTCCAAGGCCGGCGAGACGTTCGCAATCGCCGGCAGGGGATCCGGAATATCCGTAGGAACCGCGGCCTCGAGGAAGTCGAAGTAGAAGGGACCTCCTCTCAAGAGCCGTATGGTGACGGTGTGCTCTCCGGCGGGAACCGCCGGCCGCACCTTCCTGCGGGTAACCACGGCCGGCTCGGCGTCGAGGTGGCAGTCGAGTTCGGTCTCCGCATCCGCATCGAGGCTCACACCGGCCACTCCACGATCGGAGTACAACGACGTGCCGATGTAGAGGTCGTGCGCCGACGGACACGAATAAAAGACGGTCAAAGTGTCGAAAAATGTCGAAGTACGTCGCGCGAATCCTCCCGAGTAGAAACCCGATTCCTCGGCCCAGTCGCCCTGGTAGGTACACCAGGAGTCGTTGGCCTCGACGCGCACGCTTTCGGGGCCGGCGATCAAGAGTGTGCGAGACGCCTCCGGGCCGCCGAGACTCCAATTGGTGAAGTCGGCTTCCCACTCGGTGTCCGGCATGGCGGCGGCGTCGGCCAAGGCGGGGGCGAAGGTGAGCCACATCTGGCGGATCTGCGGGATGCCGAGCGAGCTGAAGTCGAGCGTGACGCGCCAGGTGGCGTCGGAACTGCCGCCCTGGAAGACGGCCACGGGATCGGTGGTCCGCAGGCGGTCGTTCTTTGCGACTGCGTACATGCGGATCATGTTGCCGTCCGCACCGGGCCGCGCGGCGAGGATGCGAAGCGTGGCGCCGGCCGTCTCCGCTTGCAGCGGGAGCTGCACCCCGAGGGCCTCCCAATCCACGCCGTTGATTTGAGCCGCGAGCGCCGAGGCGACATCGGCGGCCGTGGGCAGCGCCTCGGGCTGGTTCGGAACGATGTAGTCGAAGGCGAAGTTCTGGTACCAGAGTGTGAGGCGGTCGTAGGGCTGGAGCGAGTTGTCTTCGATGACGAAGCTGGCTTCGGCGCAGGCATAGGTGCCGCCGGTCTGCTCGGCCTGCGAGAAGAGGTGAATCTTGGCGGTGGTTCCGTCCGGTCGGATGACGTCGAGATACGGCCAGTCGATGGTCGGGTATTTCGGAGAATCGAGCGGCATCAGCCCGCTGTAGCGGACGTCGAAGGTGAGCGTCAGGCCGGAGAAATCGAAGTTCGGAAGGTACTTTAGGCGCGGGTGTTCGTAGAAGTTGTCGGCATCGTAGAGGATGAGGACGGCGAAGTCGGCGGGATCGCGAAAGATCCCGCTGACCTTAAAGGAGTCCTCCGTCGCGGAATGCAGCGCCGCCGAAGCGCCCAGGTCGTCGAACCCGCGCAGTTGAATCGTGCGGTTGGGTTGCAGCTTGCGGATCTTCTCGACGCTGGGGACGCGACCCATCCCGATCAGGTGCGACACCGGTAGTGCGGTCTCTCCGGTACCGGTGAAGAAGTCTGTCATTGGGGCCCGCCCACGACGGCCGATTCATAGAGTGCCACGGGTTCAACCTTTCTGCGCCGTGAAGGTGAAGCTGGTCACGTCCACCTGAGCGCCCGCGGAGATTTCGGCACTATTCAACACCACGTTTGAATTCGACGTGCCCACCGAGCCGTCAAAGACCGGCGTGGCGCCGTCCGACTTAAAGCAGCGGAACCAGGTGGCCGTGCCCGTCGCGTTTGCGGAAGCATCCCCGGCGATGGCGTTCGCCGCGGCCACTCCGTCGGAGGCCGATCCGAACGCCGGGTTGCCGAAGCGCAATTCCGCCAATACCACCTGGCTGGAGACCGCCTCGTCGGCGGTAGATGGCTGCGAGCCGCTGTAGAGACGCAGCCATCCGTTGTTCAGAAGAGCGGCGACGGCGTTGGCTTCCGTGGTCGCCGCAAGATCGGTCAGTTTCGGATTCAACGCCATGCGGATGGCTCCCCGTCTTGATAGTAGAGGTAGCCAGGCGGCAGCCCCCCGCGTGGGTGGCCATGATTGTCCGTATCCGCCTGAAAAACCACGGAAAATAATGAGGAGCGGAATTGTGACCGGCAGTCCGGCGGCCTTATCCGCAGCGGGTGCTTTTCAGGCGTAAGTGCGAGGCGCGGCGCAGGTGATAGAATGTTCGACCTACCGCCATGACTCCTCCTTTCCCCTCCGATTCGCCGTTGCAGATTGGCATGTTGCTGTACCCGTTTCTGACCCAACTGGACTTGACCGGACCCTTCGAGGTGTTTTCGCGGATGTCCAACGTGCGCGTTCATCTTCTGTCGAAGACCCTGGAGCCAGTTAAGAGCGACGGCGGCCTTTCGCTCCTGCCGACCATGACCATGGCCGAGTGCCCGGCGCTCGATGTGCTCTTCGTTCCAGGCGGCGCCGGAGTGGCGGCGCAGATGGAGGATGCCGCGTTGCTCGATTTCCTGGCGCATCAGGGCGCCACGGCGGGCTACATCACCTCGGCCTGCACGGGATCGCTCGTACTGGCCGCCGCGGGGCTGCTGAAGGGCTACAGAGCCACCTGTCACTGGATGTCGCGCGACCTACTGGAACTGCTGGGCGCGATCCCCGCAGCGGAGCGCGTGGTGGTGGACCGCAATCGGGTTACCGGCGGCGGCGTGACCGCTGGCATCGATTTCGCCCTAACGCTGGCCGCCCTGCTGCGCGGCGATCCGGAGGCCAAACGGATTCAGCTTCAGATGGAATACGATCCCGCTCCCCCGTTCCACGCAGGCTCCCCGGAGGCGGCGGGCCCCGAACTCGTGGCCGCTCTGCGGAAGCGCTTCGAACCGTTCCTGGCGGCGCGGCGAGAGGCCGCACTGAGGGCTAAGGCCAGACTCGATCGGGAGCAAGGCGCGGCGGGGTAGTAGCAGCAGGCAAGTCCGGTCCTGCGCGCGAGGGGAAAGCTGCGTCTCGTCAGGCGCCTTCACTCGTATCGGAGTGAATGCGGATCCGGGTGACTTCGACTACCCACAACCTCCCGAGGATGGGTTCCGCCTCCAAAGCGCCCAGCATCTTCGACACAAGCCGTCCCAACAGATCCAAACTGGGGTTTCTCGGAAGGCGAATCACTGCGATGCCCGAAGAGTGAGCGGGAGGAAAACGGACGACATCCGCGAAATCGAGGTCCAGCGTCACCAGACAGCGGTTCTCTCGGGCACAAACATCGAAAAGCCTCTCGTCAGAACACCCCGCCAATTCCTGTTCGCGGACTGTCACGACATCGTGCCCGCGCAGCCTGAAAAGGCCGACCGTGCGGTTGCCGAAGTTCTCATCGAGCTTGAACCTCATGCCGCGGTGGGGCCAGGGAGATCCACGTATCGCTCACGGCTCATTTCAGCGCCATAAGCGATTGCTGCCAGGATATCTTCGCGCTCGAGTTGGGGGTACTCCTGGAGCAACTCCTCCATTCCCATGCCGGAGGCCAAGAAGTCCAGCAGCAGCGAGACCCACAACCTCGTACCACGAATGCAGGGCTTGCCGAAGCAGACGTTTTGGTCGACCGAGATCCGTTTCAGTAGCAGGTTCATGTGCGCCCCTTCACCTCCCATTGGCACAAGGGAACGGTGTCTATAGTATACCCGCGAAGGCGGCCCGCGGTCAGTGTTAGAATGCCAGCGTGCTCAGAGTGGCGGTTGTTCTTCTTGCGCTTCTGGCTGCTCCGTTGATCGCGGCCCCCTGGAAGGAGGGCTACATCCGAACCAGCGACGGGGTCCGGCTGCACTATCTCACGGCGGGAAGCGGGCCGTCCATTGTGTTCCAACCGGGCTGGGCGATGCCGGCCGAGATTTGGGAACCGCAGATCAGGGCGCTCTCGAAGAGCTTCCGCGTGGTGGCCATCGACCCGCGCGCGCAGGGCAAGTCCGGCCGCACGGCCGATGGCCTTTACCCAAACCGCAGGGCGCAGGACATTCGCGAAGTTATCGACAAGTTGAAGCTGGCGCCGGCCGTACTGGTGGGATGGTCCCTGGGGGCCACCGAGGCGATGGCCTACGTGGACCAGTTTGGGACGGCGGGGCTGCGGGGAATCGTGCTGGTGGATGGAGTGGTGGGCCGGGAAATCTCTCTGGCGACCGTCGCCACGTACAGGTCCTGGATGGAGGAGGTTCAGACGAAGCGGACCGAGTCGACCACCCAGTTCGTCCGCGACATGTACAAGACGCCGCAGAGCGACGCGTATCTGAAGAAAATCACGGCGGCGGCGCTGCGGGTTCCCACCAACAGCGCGGTCCTGCTGTTACTCAACGCGTACGTCATCGGGAAGGACTTGCGACCCGCGCTGGCCAAGATCGACAAACCGTTACTCTACGTGGCCTCGCCCGCCATGAAATCGCAGGTCGAGATGCTGCGGGAGCAGATGCCCGCGGCCCGCATCGAGATGTTCGAGAACGCCGGCCATGCGCTGTTCGTCGATGAGGCCGAGCGGTTCAACCAGCTACTCGCGGAGTTCGCCGCACCTCGGAATTGACGGTCATGCCACAAACTGACTCGCTTAACCGGCTGTTGGACGAATTGGATCGACAGAAACGCAGTTTTGAGCCTGGGAGCGCGAAGCGTCTCTCCGGCACCCTGGCCGTGCTCGGGCGGCGCCGCTTTCGGGACGCCGGATCGCTGATCCGCTTTCACGAGGCCCTGCTGTACTGCCGGGCCTATCCGCAAGGCCCGGCCTTGCTGCGGGAGGCGGAGAAGTTGCTGGCTTCGTTCCATGGGCGGGCAGCCGGGATGGATCCTGACGCCTTCGAGGAGCCGGAAGTCTCGGGCGTCGCCGGGACGGCCTTCTCCGCCGTCTTCAGCTACGAGGTCGTGCGGCGGCTGACCGGACTGGAGCCCGGCCGGCTCGCGATCGACTGGGACCGTTACGAATTGACCGATCGCGTGGCGGGCGCGTGGCGCCGGCTGTTCCCACTCGTCGAAGAAGACACCATGGTCGAGGCGCACGTGCCCTACGTGGAATGGCTGCGCGCGGCGGCCGGCGGGCTCGAAAACGCGCTCGGCTTGTCTGCTGGCGCGGCTGGAGCAGTTGCCGCTGGCGCCCAAGGACAAGGCCGATCTGTACGCCTCGCTGGAGCTGCCGGTGCGCTGGGAGTTAGGACGAACGGGCGCGTCACGGACCACCATGCGCGGTCCCTTCAGCAAGCCGTTCTACCATGACGGTCCGTTGAACCGGCGCACGGAGGTTTCGCTCGATCACGAGCTTGCCGCGGAGCCGCTCGCCTGCGAGCGCCTGAGCGAAGAAGCCGGGCAGGCCTTTCTGAACATGGCCCTGGCGGCTTCGGCGGCGCGCCAGAGGGAGTTGCACGGATTCACGTTCGGGGATCCCCGCACGGTGTTGAGGGCCCAGGCGGGCCGGGGTGTCGAGGTGTTCCTGTGCGGCGTGCCGGCCGGCGAGCGGCTGCCGCTGCGCGCGTATCATGCGGCGATGATGCTGAAGAACGGCGTCCCCATCGGGTACTTCGAGACGCTGTCGCTGTGCGACCGCATGGAAGTCGGTTTCAACCTGTACTACACCTTCCGCGAAGGAGAGACGGCCTGGATCTTCGCCCGGGTGCTGCGCCTGTTCCACCAGGTGCTCGGGACTACCTGCTTCTCGATCGATCCTTACCAGATCGGCTTGGACAACGAGGAGGCCATCGAGTCCGGCGCGTTCTGGTTCTATCGCAAGCTGGGTTTCCGGCCAGTGCTGCCGGAGGTGGTACGGCTGCTCGCGCCGGAGGAGTGCAGACATGTTGAAGAAGTCGGGTTACCGGACGCCCGCGGCAACTCTGCGGCGGCTGGCCGTGGGGCCGCTGATCTTCGAGATGGACGGAGCGCCGCAGGGGGATTGGGATCGCTTTGTTGTGCGCAACATCGGGCTGGCGGCGCAGCGACTCGGGGAGGAGGATGCGGTTGCTTGGGTGTCGCAGGCCCTGGGGATCAAAGCGGGGCCGCACGGTGAGTTCGTGAATCTGGCGATGGCCTTCGCCCTGATCCCGGACCTCGAAAGCTGGCCGCAGGCGGACAAAGCCGCGCTGGTCGAAATCATTCGGGCGAAGATGGGTCCCGACGAGTCGATGTACGTGCGGCTGACGCAGAAGCACGCGCGGTTGCGGGCGGAGCTCGTGAAGCTGGGGCGTCAGCCTGTTTAGCCGCTACCACACCGTGCGCGGGTAGTGCTGGGAGAGCATTCTAGCCGGGCCAGTGCATGCCAATGATATCGTCGGGATCTCCCACGAACCCAGCCCTCTTCTTGAGCCCCGCCAACTTGGAAGCACGTGGTTCAGGAACCAGCGCCAGACGGGGCTGCTTCCCTCGGGCTCTGGGTGCGAAAAGCGGGACTCCGGTGCGCACTCTGGGCGCGGCCATGGGCGCCAGCGCCTTGCGCACCAGTTCCGAAATGACCTGCCCCATGGTCGTGCCGCGCTGGGCGGCGAGTTGCCGGGCAACTTGGAGGAGATCGTCGTCGAGTTCCAGCGTGGTTCGCATATCGAAGTACGCCTACTACCGCCCCTGCGCCTCGACCAGCGCCGTCACCAGGCCGTCGGTCGTGTAGGGCGTGGCCTCCACCGTCACCGTGAGGCCGTGGCGGCGGGCGGTGGCCGAGGTCACCGGGCCGATCGACGCGAGGCGAACCCCGTCGAGCGCCGCGCCGCCGGCCGCCTGCACGAAGTTCGTCACGGTCGACGAACTGGTGAACGTGATCCAATCCGGGGGACGCCCTCTGAAAAACACCTCGCGGGTCCGCGCGGACAAGTCCCTGGGAACCACTGTGCGGTAGACTTCGACGACATCGACGCGCGCGCCGCGCCTGGCCAGCTCGGCGGGAACCAGATCCCGGGCTACCGCCGCCCGCGGCAGCAAGATCCGTTTGCCCTCCAGTTCGTAGCCGGCGAAGGCTTCCACCAGACTCTCGGCCACGTATTCCTCCGGCATCAGATCCACGGCCCGGCCGAGCCTCTCGATCGCCTTCCGCGTAGCGGGACCGATGGCGCACACGCGCCCTCTGTAGGATCTGAGATCGGCCCTGCAACTATCGGCGCGTTCCATGAAGAAGCGTACGCCGTTGGCGCTGGTGAAGATGATCCAATCGTAGGAGGCCAGCAAGGCGAGGGCGGCATCGAGCGGGCGGTAGTCTTCGGAGGGCCGGATTTCGATGGTGGGGAATTCGATGACCTCGGCGCCCAGGGACTCCAGTTGCAGGATCAGGTCGGCGGCCTGCTCCCGCGGCCGTGTGACGACCACGCGCGCGCCGGCCAGAGGCAGCTCAGGCTCCGCCATAGACAGACTCCAGGATTTCGTCCGCGCCCGCGTCGAGCAACTCCTGTCCCAGGCGTTGTCCCAACGATTCGGCATCGGCCAGCGCGCCCGAGGCGTTACGCCGGATGAGGCGCTTCCCGTCCGGGCTGCAGACCACCGCCATCAGCAGCAGATTGCCGTCTTCGATGCGCCCGTAGGCGCCAATCGGGACTTGACAGCCGCCCCCGAGGGCGGCCAACAAGGCACGCTCGGCGAGCACGGCCAGGCGGGTTTCCGGAGTGATCCAGTTGGCGGCAGATGCGCTCGGCGTCGCCCCCGTCGGAGCGGGTTTCGATGGCGAGAGCCCCCTGGCCCACGGCGGGGCACATGGAATCGACGGAAAGGATTTCCGCGATGCGCTCCTCCCAGCCCATGCGCTTGAGGCCGGCCGCGGCCAGCATAATCGCATCGTAGCGGCCTTCGGCCAGCTTCCGCAGGCGCGTATCCAGGTTCCCTCGCAGCGACTCCACCCGCAGGTCGGGCCGCAGCGCCAGCAACTGAGCGGCGCGCCGCAGCGAACTGGTCCCTACTTTGTTACCCGCGGCGAGATCCCCCAGCGCCTTACCCGCCAGGGCATCGCGCGGGTCCTCTCGCAGCGGCACAGCGGCGACGGTAAGACCCTCGGGCAACTCCGTCGGCAGGTCCTTCATGCTGTGCACCGCCAGGTCCACATCGCCCCTCAGGAGCGCTTCTTCGATCTCCTTTGTAAACAAACCCTTGGAACCGATCTTGGCAAGTGGCACATCGGTGATCTTATCCCCGGTGGTCTTGATGATCTCGATGTGACAGGCTTGTCCCATTTCCTCCAGGCAGGACTTGATCCAGCGCGCCTGCCAGAGGGCCAGTTGAGAGCCTCGGCTTCCGATGGTCAGCATCATTCATCCAGTCGAAAAATACGGCGAATCAATTCGATGGCCGGCATTCCGTTCGGCTCGGCAGCCTGCTTGCGGAGCTCGGCGATGGGTGCGTGCGCGATCTTGGCAATGATTCCCCGGGTTAGGGCCTCGACCGCGTCTTCCTGTTCGGGTGTCAGCGGACCGAGCCGCGCGCGCATCCGATCCATTTCTCCCGCGCGCACCTGCTCCAATTGACCTTGCAGTCGCACGATCGAGGGCGCCACTTCGCGCGCCTTGAGGCGCAGGACCATGCGCTCGACTTCCTCGTCGATGATCTGCTCGGCTTGTTCGGCGTGTTTGAGCCGCCCCTGGCGGTTGGAGTCGGCGACCTTCTGAAGATCGTCAATGTCGTACAGAAAAGCGTTATCGACGGTATTGACGGCCGGGTCGATATTGCGGGGGACGGCGATGTCGATGAGGAACATCGGCCGGTTGCGCCGGACTTCGAGCGCGTGCCGGACGTGCTCCTTGTGAAGGATGTAATGGGGCGCGCCGCTCGAGGCGATCAGGATGTCGATTTCCGGGAGACGGGCCAGAAACTGGTCGTATTCCACCACCGACCCTTTGAAAAGAACCGCCATCTCCACGGCCCGGTCGTGCGTGCGGTTTGTAACGAAGATCTGGTCGGCGCCGGAGCGGTGCAGGTGGCGGGCCGCCAGTTCGGACATCTTCCCCGCCCCTACGATGAGCACCTTCTTGCCGGCCAGCGAACCGAAGATCTCCCGGGCCAGCTCGACGGCCACGAAACTGACCGAAACCGCGCTGCGGCCGATCTCGGTCTCCGAGCGGACCCGCTTGGCGACGCTGAAGGCGCGGGTAAGGACGCTGTCGAGGAAGCCGCCGGCGGCGCCGTGCGCCTTGGCCAGGGCGAAGGCGGTCTTCATCTGGCCCAGGATCTGGGGCTCGCCCACCACCATGGAATCGAGGCTGGCCGCCACCCGGAAGATGTGGCGAATGGCCGCCCGGTCCTCATGGCGATACAGATGCGGTTCGATCGAGTGCGGATCCACGTGCCGGGACCGGCACAGGAAATCGACCAAGCTCGCCTCCGAATCGGCCTGCTCGTCCGTAGTGACGGCCACCTCGACGCGGTTGCAGGTGGACAGAATGAATGCCTCGGAGAAACCGTTCTGCAGCTTCAGGCCGCGGAGGGCCTCCTCGAGCGAACGGTCGTCGAAGGCCAGTTGCTCACGAACCTCCACTGGGGCGGTCCTGTGATTCAAGCCTATGATGGAGAATTTCATCGGATGAACAGGCTCCGGAGTCCGACGTGCGCGGCCCAGGTCAGGGCCGAACAGCCGACCACCGCGACCGCCACCATAGCGGCTCTCCGGCCGCGCCATCCCGCGACGCTGCGCAACCACACCATAGCCAGGTAGAAGCCCCAGGTCACCAGCGAGATTGCGATCTTGGGTTCGCGGATCCAGCGAGTCCCAAATTCGACGAACCCCCAAGTGCTGCCTACGATGACCGCCAGCGTAATCAGCACGAAGGCGATCGCCATGGCCCAGGAGATCAACTCGTCCAACGTGCCCAGAGGCGGAAGCCGGTCGAAGAATGCGCTGGGGCGTTTGGTCTTCAGCCGCTGCTCGTGAACCAGATACAGAACCGAAGCCGCCGCCATCACCAGCAGGGCGGCGTAACCGAGAAGCACCAGCGCCACGTGCACCAGCAGCCACGCATCGCGCAGCGCCGGGCTGCTCCAGGCGCCCACCGGAGCCCCCAGGGTGCCCAGAAGCGCCATCAGAAACACCAGCGGGAAGAGCAGAACGCTGAGGCTCTCGATGCGGTAACGCCAGTAGACGGAAAGGAACAGCACAGCGATCAGAAAGGAGCACAAAGACGCGGATTCGAAGAAGTTGTGCAGCGGGAGGCTCCGCATCCGCACGGTCTCCTCCACGAGGGCGACCGCATGTAGCACGACCCCTACCGAGAATGTTCCAAGCGCAACACGGAACAACTGCAAGCGATGCCGGAGGACCGTGAAGAATTGCGTGCAATAGGCCGAGGGAATAGAGGACCACCGCCACGCGCATCCAGACGGTGCTCATTTCAATCATGGCTAAAGGACGTCTCCAGTGGAAAGGGGGCTTCCTTTCAAGTATAGGAGAACTAAGCGCAGGGAGGCAAAGGCGGCGGGCCCGGGGGAGTTTGGCCGCGGCTCCGAATCCGAAGTGTTGGGTCCCACATCAAAATAGGTAGCAACAGGTGGCACGGTAATTGCACTGGGTTGTAGTGACCCGACTCCGGTTGGGCTGGAGGTGGTCTCAATGGTACGACTCAACGTTCAGTTGGATGCGACGAGATCAGGCCGAGAGGCCCAGTCGCTCGACACGAGCCTGCACAAACTCATCATCGGTCAGGACGAGGCAATTCGCCAGATCGTCAATGTTTATCAGACCTATCTGGCTGGAATGAATAGCCTGGATCGCCCGGTGGGGAGTTTTCTATTCCTGGGTCCCACCGGTTCCGGGAAGACGCGCATCGTGGAGGCCGCCGCGGAGAGCCTCGTGGGGAGCGCCCGCTCGGTGGTAAAAATAGACTGCGCCGAATTTCAGCACAGTCATGAAATTGCCAAGTTGATCGGTTCCCCTCCCGGCTACCTGGGGCACCGGGAGACCCATCCGCTGTTGAGCCAGGAAGTGCTGAACCAGTACCACACCGACAAGGTGAAGCTGAGCTTCGTCTTGTTTGACGAGATCGAAAAGGCCAGCGACGCTCTATGGAATCTGCTACTTGGGATTCTGGACAAGGGCACCTTGACCTTGGGTGACAACCGCCGGGTCGATTTCTCGAAGACCATGGTGTTCCTCACCAGCAACCTCGGCGCCAGCCAGATGAGTTCCATTTTGAAACCCAATTTGGGATTCGCGGCTGGCGAATTAAGCCGGGATCTGGACGCCGGCATCACCAGCGACGGCTTGTCGGACAAGATCGCCCGCGCCGGAGTGGAAGCCGCCCGCAGGCGGTTCACTCCGGAGTTCATGAACCGGCTGGATAAGACGGTGGTTTTCCGGCCTCTCGGACAGACCGAACTGCGGCAGATTCTGGATATCGAACTGCACCTGCTGCAACAGAGGATCTTCGACTCGGTTGGCCCCAACTACTTCGTCTTCCGCGCCTCCGAACCGGCCAAAGAGCACCTCCTGTCGGAAGGTACGGACCTCAAGTACGGCGCCCGGCATCTCCGGCGTGCCATCGATCGCCTGGTAGTGCAGCCGCTCTCGAACCTGATCGCTACCGATCAGATTCACACCGGCGACCTGGTGCGGATGGACTTCGGCTCCGATCCGGGCGGGGTGACCTTCTGCAGGGAGGCCGAGGGGATGGGTTTCGAGACCATGGCGCAAATGACCGGGGTCTCCGTCGCGCTTCCCCTGGCCGCTGCCAGCGGCGTGGCGACAGAAACCGTGCGGGCGGTCAGCGCACGCTCCTCCCGCCGGGCTTGAAGAGTCCGCTGGCGCTCGGTTGTAGCGTACGCGCCCACGCGTGCCGCATCGACGCCCTCGTCGATGCAGGTCGAAGTGGGTTGCCTGATTCGGGCACCGACAAGACTGTCGACGCGGACACCGCTGTTGCCTGCATCCATGTGAACTGGTATATTGAGTCCAAATTCGGAAGAACTGGATTCCTACACAACACATGGAAAAGTACAACGGCATTGCTGTTCCCACTGATGGAAAACCCATCAGCGTTCTTGCTGGAAAATTCGTCATCCCGGCCAATCCCATCATCCCTTTCATCGAGGGAGACGGTACCGGACGGGACATCTGGCGCGCGGCCCGGACGGTCTTCGACGCCGCGATTGCGCGGGCCTACGGCGGTAGCCGGCGGGTGGCCTGGTACGAAGTTTTGGCAGGCGAGAAGGCTTTCAACCAAACTGGCAATTGGCTGCCGACGGACACCCTGGCCGCGATTCGCCAGTTCCACATCGCTATCAAGGGTCCGCTCACGACTCCGGTCGGGGGCGGCATTCGCAGTCTGAACGTGGCCCTGAGGCAGTTGCTCACCCTGTACGTGTGCATGCGCCCGGTTCGCTACTATGAGGGCGTACCGTCTCCCGTGAAGCACCCGGAGCGGCTCAACGTCGTGATCTTCCGCGAGAACACCGAAGACGTGTACGCGGGGATCGAGTGGCAGGAGGGTACACCGGAGGCCAAGAAAGTCATCGACTTTCTGAACGGTGAGATGGGGACGAAGATCCGTCTCGACTCCGGCATTGGCATCAAACCGATGAGCGTTACGGGCTCCAAGCGGCTCATCCGCCGCGCAATCCGCTACGCCCTGGAGAACGGCCGGCGGAACGTGACCCTGGTCCACAAGGGCAACATCATGAAGTTCACCGAAGGCGCCTTCCGCGATTGGGGTTACGAACTGCTCAAAGAGGAATTCGGTGAAACCTGCGTGGCGGAAGCGGACGCCGCGGGCGCGCCCGCCGGACGCATGTTGGTCAAGGACCGCATCGCGGATTCGATATTCCAACAGGTGCTCCTGCGGCCCGACGAGTACGATGTGCTCGCCACGCCCAACCTGAACGGGGACTATCTTTCCGACGCCTGCGCGGCGCAGGTGGGCGGACTGGGGATGGCGCCGGGCGCCAACATCGGCGACGAGTACGCCGTTTTCGAGGCGACCCACGGCACCGCGCCGAAGTACGCCGATCAGGATGTGATCAACCCCTCCAGCCTGATCCTGTCCGGCTCCATGATGTTCGAGTTTATGGGCTGGAAAGAAGTCTCCGCTCTCATCGAGAGGGGCATCACGGAGACCATCCGGCAAAAGCGTGTCACCTACGATTTGCACCGGCTCATGGCAGGTGCGGTCAAACTGAAGACCAGTGAATTCGCTGCCGCTATTGTGGAGAACATGGGCGCCGCGGCGGCCGCCTGACGATACAAGAACGGAGAGGGTTAGATGAGGCGAAAGGTAACAGTTGTCGGCGGTGGAAACGTAGGAGCCAGTTGCGCGGTGCGCATTGCCGAGCGCGAACTGGCCGACGTGGTGGTGGTGGATTTGATCGAGGGCGTGCCCACCGGCAAGGCCCTGGATATTTTGCAGGCGTGCCCGGTGGTGGGCGTAGACGTCTCGGTGACGGGAGGCAACGGCTACGAGGCCACTGCCAACTCCGATATCGTCGTGTTCACGGCGGGTTTCCCCCGCAAGCCCGGGATGAGCCGCGACGATCTGCTCTGGGCAAATTACGAAGTAGTGCGGGCGACGGTGGAGCAGGCGGTGAAGTACTCGCCCAATGCCATTTTGATCATGGTGACCAACCCGCTCGATGCGATGTGCCACGTAGCCTACGAGGTGAGCGGCTTCCCCCGGCACAGGGTGATGGGCATGGCGGGCGTGCTGGATACGGCCAGATTCCGCACGTTCATCGCCGAGGAGCTCAAGGTATCGGTGGAAGACGTGGTTGCCTTTGTGCTCGGCGGGCACGGCGACACCATGGTGCCTCTGGTCCGTTACACCAGCGTCGCCGGCATCCCCTTGACCGACCTCCTGGATGCCGAGACCATTGCGCGACTGGTCAAACGGACCCGCGACGGTGGCGCCGAAATCGTCAAGTACCTCAAGACCGGAAGCGCCTACTATGCGCCTTCGGCGGGCGCTGTCCAGATGGTGGAAGCCATCCTGAAGGACAAGAAGCGGGTGCTTCCCTGCTCCGCGCTGCTCGATGGCCAATACGGCGTCCGGGACCTCTTCGTGGGTGTGCCGGTCAAACTCGGCGCGCAGGGGATCGAACAGGTTTTCGAGATCCAGCTCACGGCCGAGGAAAAGGCCGCACTGCAGAAGAGCGCCGGGGCCGTCGAAGAACTGGTGGCCGTAATGCAGCCCAAACTGTCCGAGGTGCGGGCCGCGGGCGGCCGCGGCTAGCGCTCCGCGGTCGCGGTAGGGACGGTCATTACCGACCGCCCCCCGCACAGAACCGTGCTCGCGCAATTAACGCACATGATGTGGCGCGCCACACAACTCACACGGTTCCCACCTTGGATCGGCGCGCGGGCTCTCGGGATCTATCGGGCAAAATCGATATAGCCGCGACGCGGGTCCGTGCTCACCAGTTTCACCCGCAGTTGATCGCCCACGTCGACACCCTGCTGGCCTCGAATGAGAAGCCCCTCCGCGGGCGGGTCTAGCACGCGCACGAAAACGCCTTTCGGCGTGACGCCCGTCACCACGGCGGCAAACATATCGCCGATCCGATGCTGGAGCGCCACAGCCGCGATGCGCTTATTCATCACCCGTTCCACCTTGCGCGCCGCATCCTCTTTAATGGTGCAGTTCCGCGCTATCGACTCCAGTTGCTCGTCCGAGTAAGGCGATGGCCGCTTGGCCAGAACCGACTTGATGAGCCGCTGCGTTACGGTATCGGCAAAGCGCCGGTTGGGCGCGGTCGAATGAGTGTAGTCATGGGCCGCCAGCGCGAAGTGCCCCTGATCCGAGTCGCCCGGCCGCGCGAAGACGTACTCGCCCGGCCCCATCAGCTTGATCACAGCCAGCGAGAGGTCCGTGTAATGCACTTCGTCGGCAGCTTTTCTCTTCTGAAGGAATGCATTGAGAGCTCGCGAATCGGCTTCTGCCGGCAGCGTCTCGCCATAGCGCGCCGCGAGCTCTACGATGCGCGGCCAGCGCTCGGGAGTCCTCACAACGCGCCGGATCGAAGGCACGCCAGCGTTCATGAGCGTGCGCTCCATCCCGCCATTGGCGGCGATCATGAAATTCTCAATCAGCTCGGTCGCTCGATTCTTCTTGCGGGTATTGATTCCCTGCACGTGGCCGTCGGAAATGACCGCCTCCGCCTCGACGCGGTCGAAGTTCAACGCGCCCAATCGATGCCGCTCCTCGTGGAGGATCTGTGCCGCCTCGTCCTGTAGTTTTAACTGCGCCCCCAAAGCGGCGGAAGCACCGACCTTAGGCGGCGCGCCGGAGGTCCCCTCGAGCCACGGTCCGACTCCGTTGTACGTCAACTGCGCCTGGTTGCGCACCAAGGCGCGATAAATGCCGGTGGATGAAATCGAGCCGTCGCCGGCGACGAGCATGTCCACCACCACCGCCAGCCTGTCGGCGGCTTCGTTCAACGAAGTCAGATCCGTCGACAGTTGCTCCGGCAGCATAGAGAAGGTTCGTATGCCGGTGTAGACGGATGTGGTTTGTGCCGCCGCGTGCCGATCGATGGGAGAACCGATGGCGACGTCGCAATCGACATCCGCAATCGCGATCAGGACGCGGATTCCACCGTTGACGCGCTCGGCGGCTTCGATCTGGTCCAAATCGCGAGAAGTGTCGTTATCGATGGAGGACCACAACAGTGCGCGCAGATCGCGCACATCACCATCCGCGGCAGGCGCCGCCCGGGCCTTCAGCGTCGCGATTTGCTCGTCGGCCCCCGGGGGGAAATCGGGATCGAAGCCCTCGTCGATCATCTCCTGACGGGCCGCGGCAAAGAGATCAAATCCAGTGTCGGACATTACAACGACAGCCTACCATGCGGTCTTACAGCAATGCTGTCACGAGCATAACGACAGTCGCAATCAGCATGACAACAGCGCACATCCACCCCAGCGAGCGAAGCAGAGTTCCGTTACGGTGCTCGCCCATGACGTCGGCCCTGCTGGTGAGCAGCACCACAAGGATGAGTAGCGGCGGCGCCAGCGCGCCGTTGAGCACCGCTGCCCAGAAGAGCATCTTCACGGCGTCCAGCCCTGCGTAATCCAAGCCGAGGCCGAGCGCCATCGCAACGGCGACGACAGCATAGAAGCCGTGAGCGAGGGGAGGGTGTACCTCCAGCGAGCCAACCCAGTCGGCCGCTTCCGCGATGGCGTAAGCGCAAGATCCGGCCAATACCGGGACTCCGAGCATGCCGGCGCCGATCAAACCCAGGCTGAAGAGCCAGTAGGCGCCATCGCCGGCCAAAGGACGCAGCGCCTCGGCGGCATCGCGCGCGGTGGAGATCGACGTCTTGCCGTGCGCGTGCAGCGTGGCGGCTGACGTCAGAATGATGAAGTACATCACCAGGTTCGAGAAGAACATGCCCGTGAGGACGTCGTTCCGAGAGCGCGTGATTTCTTTCTTGGACGCGCCCTCGCGCTCTTTGACGGTCGACCGGCCCTTGGCGATCTCCTCCTCTACTTCCTGCGCGGCCTGCCAGAAGAAGAGGTACGGCGAGATGGTAGTGCCCAGGATGCCGACCAGCGTCGCCCAGTACGCGCTGGACCACTCCACTCGTGGAATCAGGGTCGCCCGCAGGACAGCGGGCCAGTCCGGATGTGCCAGAAATGCGGCGGCGATGTAGGCGAACAAGGCGAGCGTGAGCCACTTGAAAATCCGGGCGATGATGCGATAACTCGCCCAGAACAGCAGCGCACACAAGGAGGATCGCGTACGCGGGAGTCCAATACAGCGAATTGACACCCGTCAGAAGCTCCGTGACGTCAGCCATGCCGCCGAGATCCGCGGCAATGTTGACGATATTGGCGATGACGAGCAGCGCGCAGGCGCCCCACAGGATCCACCGTGGATAATGCAGCCGGATCGCGCTTGCCAGCCCGAGTCCGGTGACCATGCCCAGGCGGGCACACATGATTTGTACGGCCGCCATCAAGGGGAAAGAGAAAAGAGCGGTCCACAAAGGCGTGTAGCCGAATGCGGCGCCGGTGACCGAATAGGTAGAAATGCCGGATGGGTCGTCATCCGCGGCGCCGGTAATCAATCCGGGGCCAAGATTGGAAAAGAACCTGCGGAAGCGGCCCTGTAGGACAAACGCGCGCCGGACAACCTTGGCGCCTGGAGATTTCTGGCTCTTAGATCCCCGACCCATGCCCCCTGATTCTACAGCACGCCGGTACCATGAACCGGTTCAATCCGTGTGTCTGGGGGTTCAATCGCGGGATCGCAGTTGTTGTGCGGCGCGAAACCAATCTTCCTGCGGTGATCCTTCTGGGCAACTCCTGCCTTGCCAAAGCTCATAAGCGAGTGCGGCGATTTCCTGCTCTTTGGCTTCGTGAGCGACTCCGTTGGCGGCATGCTCTTTCCTGGTTTTCTCATGCTCCTCTTGTGAGTGGAGGTAAGCCGTATTGGAGTGCTCCAGGGCTTGTCGGGAGCTTTCATGCCCGGTCATGTGATCTTCTTTTCCGTGGTGCTCGGCGCCGCTCCGATGGGCGTGAGCAGCCAGGTCTCGGTGCTCAGCGGCTATCTGTTGCGATTCGTGCATACCCTTGCTGGTGCACGCGTAGCGCCGTCTGTCGCGCTGGGGCAGACAAAGGCCGGGCCTCCGGGGGCTGGTGCGGAAGTTGCCCTCAGAAGTGCAGGATCTACTTGGAGCATGCAGATTCTACGGCTTGATAGCGACGCCGCGCTCATGGGGAGGACGCCTTCGCGAATCGATTCAGCCTGGCGCTGCGAGCGTCTGGGCCGTCCGCCGGGTAGATCTTCCGGGCAACCGCTGGAACGCTGCTATACCGGGTGTAGTGGATTTGCTCATCGATGTGCAAGGCCTTCAACAGTCCCAACCGGGCCGAAGCGAATACTTGCAGGAGATCGGGCATCCACACTCCATCGCTGACGCGCGTCAACTCCAGGGTCACGCGCGATCCCGTTGCGACCCGGACCAGGAACAACCCCACCCAAATGGTGTCGACGACTTCCACTTCCACTTTCACGATCTGGTGCTCCTGCTGGTCCACCCAGAATCTGCATTTGAGAGAGGGAAACAACTTGGCGGTGCGGGACTTGGGCTGGTACCCCTGCCGCGGGGTTGCGTCGATGATGAACACGCTGTGGCCATCCTGCGTCCCTTCTCCGACCAGCCGGAACTCGAATCCTTCGGGCAACTCGTGCCAGGCGTCACGCCGCCAATCCGGGGGACGCTCGTATGCGGAGCGGCGCTTGGCTCGCTCCCCTTCGCTCTCTTGCCGTCGCCCGGCGATGCTCTTGGCGAGGCTCGCCCGCTCCCTCTTCTCCTCGGCGGGGGGCAACGGGCGGTCGTCTTTCTGGACTAGTTCCCGGTAGGGTGTGCCGTCCTGCAATGTAACGTCGTAGGTCTGAACCTCAGTTACCTTCACCATTCCTTGAGCGTCCAGACGCCGATGTTCCACCCGTTGCAGGAACGCATAGTTCTGGGCCATCCTCCAGTTGTGCTCGTCGGCGGCAACGGCGCGACGGATGATCTCGCGCGCATCTACCTGGCCGAGAAGGGCAGTCGTGAAGGCCAAGCCTAGCAGGAGCACCCGCAAATCGCCCAGGATTCTCATACACCTCTTACGGTTAGGAGCAAGTCATGCACCAAACCTGATCACGTGGGCACCTCCCGCGGAACGAGCAGGGGCTGTTCTTGGCGTGTTTGCTTTTCGAAGGCCCTTGGCGTGCTCCTACGTCGACGGACACAAACGCCCAAAGGAGAATCCCAATGCCATACGCTACTGTCGGGAAGGAAAACTCCGGCAACATTGATCTCTACTATGAGGACCACGGCTCGGGTAAGCCGGTTGTCCTTATCCACGGATATCCGCTGAACGGTGCGTCCTGGGAGAAGCAGATCGCGGTGCTTCTGGCCGCGGGTCACCGGGTCATCACTTATGATCGCAGAGGATTCGGCAAGTCCAGCCAGCCAACCACCGGGTACAACTACGACACCTTCGCCGCGGACCTGCACGCACTTTTGACGCAGCTCGAACTACGCGATTTCGCGCTGGCCGGTTTCTCCATGGGAGGCGGCGAAGTGGCGCGCTACCTGGGGAAATATGGATCGAAGGGAGTGAGCAAGGCGGTATTCATCTCGTCGGTCCCGCCGTTCCTGCTGAAGACGCCGGACAACCCGGAGGGTGTGGACGGCAGTGTGTTCGAGGGGATTAAGAAGGCCGTCGCCGCAGATCGTTACGCGTTCTTCGCCGAGTTTTTCAAGAATTTCTACAACACGGATCTCCTGCTGGGGAAGCGTGTCAGCGAACAGACCGTTCAGTCTAGCTGGAATGTCGCAGCCGGCGCCTCTGCTGCGGCCAGTCTCGCTTGCGTGTCCACATGGTATGAGGACTTCCGCAAGGACCTTCCCCATGTCGACGTGCCTACGTTGGTGATTCAGGGGGATGCGGACCGAATTCTACCCATCAGTGCCACGGGACTCCGGACCGCCAAGCTCATCAAGGGGGCCCGCTTATCGGTGGTGAAGGATGGGCCGCACTGCATCACCTGGACCCATGCGGACGAAGTGAACCGCGAGCTGGTGAACTTCCTCAAGGGATAGCCGAAGCCAGGCCGAAGCCGGGTTGGCAGTTCATTTCGAGCAACGCAGTGTATGATGTCTGCATGTCTCGAACCGTATTTCTCTCAGGACTCGCCCTCGCCTGCTGGTTGCTGGTTGCGCCTCCGCGCGCGAAAGCCGCCAACACGGTGCAGGCCGGGCGGTTCATCGTCGAACGGCCTACCCTCATCTGCCTCGGATTCTCCTGGCAGATCGCCGGCGACGACAACCGGAATGCCACCGTGCAGCTCAGCTACCGAAAGGCTGGAGAGACCGCCTGGAGGGAAGGTATGCCACTCCTGCGGATGGGCGGCGAGAAGACCGGCCGGGCCGCGGAGCAGCTCTCCTACACCGTGCCGGACGAGTTCGCCGGAAGCATCCTCGACCTCGAGCCCGACACACAGTACGAAGCCCGCCTGACAATGGCCGATCCCGACGGCGTCACCGGGCAGGCTGTGCAGACCGCCAAGGTGCGCACGCGCGGAGAACCGAAGGCGGCCGTGGGAGGACGCGTCCTGCACGTCTACCCGCCGACCTGGAGAGGCACGAAAGAGGAGCCGGCATTTACAGGGCTGATGGCAGCCTACTACGGCTCCGGCGGTACCGGCGACTGGAATGTCGTTTGGGAAAAGCCGGCACAGCCGGGAGACGTGATTCTGGTCCACGCCGGTCTCTACAAGGGGGATCGTCTGAACTACGTCGATCCCCAGGGCCTCACGTTTCACGGCACTTACATTTTGACCCTGAAGGGAACGCCGGAGAAGCCCATCGTCATCAAGTCGGCCGGCGACGGAGAGGCGATCTTTGACGGGGACGGCGCTTACCGGCTGTTCGACGTCATGGGCAGCGAGTACAACATCTTCGACGGACTCACCATTCGCAACACGGACATCGCGTTCGACGCGGGAACCAAGCGACGTCATGGGGGCCAAAGGGCTCACGGTTCGAAACTCCCGCATCGAGAATGTCGGCATCGCCGTCAACTGCCAGTACGCCGGCTCCAAGGACTTCTACATCGCCGACAACGTGATGATCGGCCGCGACAACCACTATCGCATCAACGGCTGGGCCAGCCCCGGCATTTACGGCGCCAGCCAGGTGAACAGTTACTATGCCGTGCAGGTCTACGGCCAGGGCCACGTGATCTGCTACAACTCGATCGCCTTTTTTCACGACGCCGTCAGCGTCTCCACCTACGGAACTCCCGAAGAGGACGAGGACCTGAAGGCGGTCGCCATCGATATCTACAACAACGACATTCACCTGATGGTGGATGACTTCATCGAGGCCGACGGCGGGGTGCACAACATCCGTGTCATGCGCAACCGCGGGGTGAACGCCGGGCAGACCGGACTGAGCGCGCAGCCGGTCTTCGGCGGCCCTGCCTACTACATCCGCAACGTCCTCTATCAGATCCCCAACGGCGTCGCCTTCAAGTTCATGGCCAAGCCGGCCGGTCTGTACGTCTACCACAACACGGTCATTTCCGAGAGCCGCAATCGGGAGACATTCTCGAACGCCCACTTCCGCAACAACTTGATCATGGGGACCGAGTCGGGCCGGGGAGCAACGATGGTCTTCCCCAGCGCGACCGCGTACTCGACGTACGACTACGACGGCTTCCGGCCGAACCGCAACGGCGGCGACCCCTACACCTGGATCTTCCCGGAGAAGGGCCTCCTGCAGAAACTACGAGGCTCGCACCGGCTCGGTCACGCAGAACTTCAAGACCATCCAGGAATTGGCAGCTTCGACCGGACAGGAGACGCACGGCATCGAAGTGGACTACGACATCTTCGAAAACCTGCAACCGCCGGACCCCAACAAACGGCGGGAGCCATACTTTGGCAAGGATCTCAACTTCCAGCTCAAACCCGGAAGCAAGGCCGTGGACGCGGGCGTCCGCATTCCAAACGTGAACGACGATTTCACCGGCAAAACCCCCGACCTGGGCGCTCTCGAAGCGGGCAAGCCGGCGCCCATCTACGGGCCGCGCACCCAGCCCGGCTTACCCTACTAGCAACCGGTTGTTACCACTCGCAGAGCGATTCGACGTGGGCCGCCGACCCGTCTCGCAGCCAGCCGTCCAGTTGCGCCACGTCTTTCAATTGCTGGCCGCGCAAGCGAGGCACGACCACGAACCGGCAATCCAGATCCGGGAGCGCGGTCATGTCGCCCCACAGCTTCTCGAACTGCGCCACCGGGAAGATGTCCTCCTGCCCCTTGCCCCAGCGTTTCTTCACGTCTTTGAGCGTGATGTAGGTCGGAATACGCGCGGCCACCGCGCGGATAGAGGCCGCCACTTTCTCGCTGTCTTCGAGATCCGGGCGGCTCAGGCGAAAGACATCGAGCAGTTTGTCGATGTCGATCCAGGTTGTGGCCGAGTTGTAATAGGACAGGCGGAACTCAGTCTCCTCGCTGGGAAGGGCCAGCCCTTCCACCAGCCGCACGTGCCCGTCCACGCGGGCCAGGCCGCCGCCGCGATCCTCCACCAGGCGCGCCACCACCTCCGTAGTGAGCGCCGCCCCCTGCTCGATATGCAGTCCTAACAGCGCAGGATCCACGTCCGCGCCCATCGTGTCGATGTTGTGGGCCATCAGATACCGTAACTGCGGCCGCGCCGTCAGAAGATCCCGCAGCACCCCGTTGCGCAACAGGTTTGGAACCTCGTACCAATGGCCGACGGGGTGCAGACACTGCATCGGGAGGTTGTCGGTGTAGTCGCTGCCCTCCCCCGCCTGTTCGGCCCAATGGATGAGCGCGCCGCGCAGGCTGTCGCGCACCTTCTGGCGCTGCTCGTCGAGCATCTGCTGCGGCATCTCCTCCCAGGCGAAGCGCAGGTCGCGAGCCATGGGGATCATGCGCAAACCCACGGCGCGGCCCGGCGAAAGCGTCAACGGACCGGTGTAGCCGTAGTTCTTTTCCTCGACCAGGTACTTCTCCACGGCCTCGTGAGTGAGGTAGCTGGTGGTGATCACATGCGGGATCTCCACCCCGCACAGGCGCGCGGTGCGCCGGCTCTTAGCGAGGTGGACTTCCACGAAGCTGCGATGCCGTCCGCCGAGGCGGCAGAAAGGATTCAGCGCCTTCACCACGCCCGCGCCCTTCGTCCAGCGGCTCCCGATCCCGCCCGCAAGCGTGACCACCGCCACCGAGCCCGCCGAGAGCGCCTGCATCCCCTTGCGGCGAAGGCTCTCGGGAAGTCCCTCCGCGGCGTCCGTCACATCGCCCGCGCGTACGTCCTCGATGGTGCTGCTCACCGGAAGACGGTTTTGCGCCAAGCCCGATGCGGCCACTGCGCAAGTCCGCGCGGACCTGCTCGTGCTGGATGCGGTCGAACCCCAGCCGGTCGAGCAGCGCTTCGAGGCTCTGCGCCTGTGTGCGCTCGTCCTGCGCGGCGCGCGGCAACATGCGTTCGAACAGCGTCTGCACCATGCCGGACAGCTCCGGGCTCGTCTGGCAAGCTGCCCCAAAGCGGTCCAGCTCGGCGCGGCGCGATGCCGGGAGCAGGCGAATCTCCTTCCGCAGCAGCGACGGCACCGTCAGGGCGTAATAGCCCGCGGGCAACAGCGCCGCGTCTCCGGCGAGAAGGTCCGCGTGGGTTCCCCGCTCGTTGATGGCGAAGTTGTAGACCACGGGCTCCATGGCGAACGGCACGGCGCCTTCGATGCGTCGTTTCGTCTCGCTCAGGATCGCCGCCAGGCGCGCTTGCGCCGCGCTCTTCACCCGCGGGTCGAAGAGGAAGCCCATACCGCCTCCCGACATGCCGCCCAGCATCCAGAATCCCCAGAAATCGCGCCCCATTTCGGCCCGCACGCGCGCGATTACCGCATCGGTATAGTAGTTGCCTGCCCAGGGAATGATGGTCTGGATCGGTCCACGGAAATTTTTCTCGGTAGCGGCGCCGATCGCGGCGATGTCGCCCGCCTTCAGATGAGCCACCACCTCGTCGAGGATGCCGATGGCCTGCTGGCGCCCTTCCCACTCGGCTTCCGACCGCAGGAGGTACTTCTCGGTCACCATCTCGAGAATGGGCCCTACGTCCTGCGCCATCCCGCCGTGCACCAGCACCAGGCTCTCCTGAAGCTTGCGGCGCGTCTCCATGGACACTTCTCCGGCGGAGAAGATGGTGTGGCGCGGAAGCAGACATCCGCGGCTCACGCCATACTCCGGATCGTTCTCCCCGGCGACGACGCCCTGGATCAGCTTCAGGCCGGGCCACACGCCGCCGGAGTCCTGCCAGCCGCCTCCGGAGCCGCCCAGCCACTCGCCCAGAATGGCCCGCGCGGCAATCAGCCTCCGGTCCTCTTCCGCCAACTGGCCGGTGAGCGTGCGGGTTTGATTGGTCGCGCGCATCAGCACGGCGATCAGGCACGCCAGCAGGCTGGTAGAGACGGCCAGACGCGAACCCTTCGGAATGTCGTTGACGCGGCTGACGATCTCGATGCCCTGACCGGGCCTGCCGGTGAGGGACGCCAGCAGATCGGCGAGCGGCTCGTGGGCGCCCTCCATGCCCGGCGGCACGATGCCGGAGGCAATCACGGCGGCCTTGAGAAGCCCGAGATAGTCTCTGGCAAAATCGAACACCTCGGCCAGCGTGTCGATTTCCGCCGACGCCTGCAGGTCCACGCTAACCAGGCGCAGAACCGGCTCGTCGATGACCCGGAAGTAGGCCTCCACCGGCGGCCGCGGATCGCCGGCGCCCTCCGCGCCGCGCACCGCCAGGTCGATCGAGATGTTGAGCACGCGCGCGCCCTCGGGGAAATCCATGCCGAGGAAGAAGATATCGCTCCAGCCGCTGTGGGTCAGGTCCATGCGCACCGGGGTCGATTCCCTGAGCACGGGATATAGCGGGCCCGCACCGGAACGGTTGAGCAGCTCCGGCCGGACGTGCAGAGGGTAATCGGCCGGGTGGCCGGTGCGGAACATCCACTGGTTTCCCCGCACGGCGCGGACGCTCCGCCGCACCTGGTCCGCCAGAGTCTGAAATCCGAGGCTGCGGAAGGCCTCCGCCAGCGCGCTGGAGATGGCTTCGTTCGGGCCGTCCGCCGCCTGGGCCTCCTGGAAGATCCGGATGGCCTCCTCGAAACGGCGGTTCAGCAAGCTTTCGTACCCATGGAACGGGATGAGTCCGCTGGGCTTCACACCCGGCTTGGAAGGCAGGTGGAAGCGGTGAATCGCATAGAGGAAGAAGAGCGCTCGCACGCGCTGGTAGAGGTTGTCGCTGGCGTGCCGGAGCCGGTCCAAAGCTTCGCATTCGGCTAGCAGCTCGGCCGGCGTGGCACCCAGGCAGAAGGCGTCGAGCGATCGATTGCGGGAGTGCTCGTCCGTCGCCAAGATGATCGAGGTGAGTTCGCTCATCGGGGCCGCCCGCTACCTGGAGGGAGCTTCCGCTCCCGAGTCCGCCAGCACGGTTACCAGTTGGGAGAGGACTTCGTCGCGGTTGCGCCCGCTCAGCGCCAGGGCCAGTTGGGCTGTCCACAAACCGTACCGGGCGCCCAGATCGAACCGGCTGCCGGAGTGCCGCAGCGCAAGGTACTTCTCCGCGCCGGCCAACTCGGCGAGAACCGCCGAGAGGCTGCACGGCTCTCCGCCGCCGGCGCTCAAGCGCGCTTCCAACAGGCCCATCAGCGCCGGCGTGAACACGTGCATCCCAAAGAAGCACAGATAGTGTCCCGATCGCAGGCCGGGGACGATCAACTTCTGTTCGGCCTCCGTGGGCGTCGGCTTCTCGATGACGGTTTCAATGCGGTAGAGATCGGAGCGCCCGTGGATCAACGGGCCGCCCACCGTCCCGAAGCTCGGCAGCAGGTTCTCGCGGGTTGCCTTGACGGCCGAGACGGAACACGACTCCGCCTGGGCCACCTCGACCAAGCTCCTGGGCGCAGGTGTGCTCGCCGCGGCCCACGTAGAGGTGGTCGCAGACGAGTTGCAGGAATGGTTCCCGCTCGATGAAATCCTTCGCGCAGTAGACGGCATGCGCATAGCCGAGAGGCGCCGGCTGCCGCACAAATACGATCCTGCCGCCGTGATCCCCGGCGACATCCGCGTAGGCGGCCTCATCGCCGGGCCACACCACCACGCAGATTTCTTCGACCCCGGCTTTGACCACCTCTTCCACCAGAATGGCCAGCACGGATTTCTCGACCCCGTCGCGGTCGACCACCATCTGTAACGGCAGCGTGCGCTGCTTGGGCCCGGCCGCGGTGATGACTGCTTTGCGGACTTTCATGTCCCCGAGTCTCCTCTGACGAGTCTAGCAGGCTGCTGAAAAAGTCAGAAAACCGCTTGCTGAAGCGCGCGGCGCGGCAACCTGCTGCGCGTTTCGGAGATGGGGCAGCCTGCCGAATCACAGTCCGGTCTTAAGCGGCTGGGGCATCAGCAGAGCCAGTGCGAAGGCGACCACCAGCCCGCAGTAGGCCAGCAGCACTCTCTGGTTGCCTTCCGCGGGCGCGTCCCTCCTGGTCGCCTGGAAAACGGCCGCGGCTAGTAGGAAAACCAGAAACGTCTCGCGCGTGGCAGCCCAGGCTGCGGCAATCGCGAGCGCTGCCACCCAGCGTTGCCAGCGGTTCAGTGCCGAAAAACCGCGCGCCCCGTCCAACTGCCAGACCGGGATGAGGTTGAATAGATTGATCCAGGCCGCAACGTGCGCCACGGCGGCCAGAACCGGAACGCCGGTCACCCAGTACAGGACCCAGGTAAAGAAGGTCCCCGCCAGCCCCCAGAGCGGGCCGGCCAGCCCGATGCGGGCGTTTTGAACGGCGTTCACGGGAGCCTGCTTCATGCGAACGAACGCGCCCAGCATGGGGATGAACATCGGAGCGGATGCCTTGATGCCACAGCGGGTCAGTGCATAGACGTGTCCCATCTCGTGAACGTAGATCGAGAGCACCAGCCCCAGAGCGAACTGCCAGCCATACGCAAGGGCGTAGGCGCCAAAGGAAATCACCATCGAACCGAGGGTGCCGATCTTCGTCAACCCCAGCAAGAGCAGTTTGCCTTTGCTCAGCAACATGCCCACGACAGCTAGCGGGCCGAGCCGCTTGGCCCACGCCAGATTCTTTGGTTTCGAAGGCCGGACGGCAACCGCTTCCGGGGCAAGCGAACTTAGAGCCGCAACTTTCTCTTGGATGGACAGGTATTGGCGCGTATCGGGCGGCAACAGCACCAGCGCCGCGCGCCATTTTGCCAGGGCGGTCCGCGGATCGGGCGCTTGTCTCGCTTCTTCGGCCAGTTGGCCCAAGGCCGCCGCGTGAACGAGACGGTGGCAGAAGGGACAGCTCAGCGCCCCGGCAGGCAAGGGCGCATAGCACTCCTCACAGACCGAGGGAGCAGACTGTGCGCCGGTGGTCGGACCGCTCACGGCTTACCCGGCTGCCTTCAGGGTATGGGGTCCGCTCAGCACCAGTTGCGGACGGCGGTTGAGTCTCCACGCCTCGTACAGCCCCAAACCAATAATGAAAAGTCCTAGGATATTTCGAAAGCCCGCCAGGAAAGGTGCTGCCAGCGAATAGCCGAATAACAACAGTATCCCCAACCCGTCCGCGGCGGCGGCGACCGATTGACCCTGCCCGGCGACGAGGGTCCTTATCGCAAGCGGAACGTAGCTCCCCACAATCGAACAGTACGTCAGCCCAACCGCCAGCGCTTGCAGCTTCCATCCGCCGCAACCATTGCCGCCCTTGCGAACCGCTTTTCCCACCAGCCAGCCAACCCCCACTGCGATCAGGCCTATCTCGTAACCCGAGAGCGCCAGAACGGCGAAATACACGATGGTTCCGAGGAGTGCCGCGCCGGCGCCATACAAGGCCGCCCGCAGGAGGCCCATCGTCCCCGGCTCCGGCGGCTTCGTTGCGCGAATCCGATCGGCGCAATTGGTACAGATCAGCCTGCCGCCCGAGGTGTAGTAAGTGGCATGGATCACCGCGTGGCAGCCTGCGCAGATTCTCGGAGAGGCATCGGTCGTGAGCAACTCCGCGCGCTCGAACTGGATGTCCGAACCAGTCGTGGGGGGAGTCGGGTTGTCGGATTGGCTGGGAGCCGGCATCCTGCTCATCATACCTGTTCTATTCGATACAATCCTTTGAATGAAGAAAATGCTCGGCCGCATCGCCTGGGCGGGGGTCTCGGTTGCCGCGGCGTTCTTCCTGGCCGCCATTGCAGCGAGCCGGGACGAGCCCATCAACAGCGTCTGGCTAGTCCTCGCCGCCACCTGCACTTTTCTCGTCGGCTATCGCTTTTATGGGAAGTTCATCGCCACCAAGGTCATGCTGCTCGACAACGAGCGCGCCACACCCGCCGAGCGGCTCCGCAACGGGCACGACTTTGAACCAACCCACAAGTGGATTCTCTTCGGCCATCACTTCGCGGCCATCGCCGGACCGGGTCCTCTAGTTGGCCCCACCCTGGCGGCGCAGTTCGGCTACCTGCCGGGCACCCTCTGGATCATTCTGGGGGCGGTCCTGGGAGGCGCGGTCCAGGATTTCACCATCTTGTTCTGTTCGATGCGCCGTGACGGGAAGAGCCTCGGCCAAATGGCTCGCGAGGAAATCGGCAAACTGGGCGGCATCATCGCCCTCGTCACGGTCCTGCTGATCATGATCATCCTGCTGGCCGTAGTCGCGTTGGTTGTCGTGAATGCGCTCACGGGGAGCCCCTGGGGCACATTCACGATCGCCGCCACGATGCCGATCGCCGTCTTCATGGGCCTCTACCTGCGTTACTGGCGGCCTGGCAAAGTACTCGAGACCTCTCTGATCGGCTTTGCGCTGGTCGTGGCCGGGATCTTCGCCGGTCAATGGGTGTCCCTCTCGCCGCAATTGGCGCCCTGGTTCACACTGAGCGGGATGACACTGGCGGTGGCCATCATCATCTACGGATTCCTGGCCAGCGCGCTTCCGGTCTGGCTGCTGCTGGCGCCGCGCGACTACCTCAGCACTTTCGTCAAGCTCGGCGTGGTGCTGCTGCTGGCCGCCGGCATCCTGCTGGTGCGGCCCCAATTGTCGCTTCCCGCGTTTACGCGCTTTGTCGACGGCAACGGTCCCATCTTCGCCGGCAAGATCTTCCCCTTCTGCTTCATCACCATCGCCTGCGGCGCGATCTCGGGATTCCACGCCTTGATCTCTTCCGGCACCACGCCGAAGATGATCGCCAAGGAGTGGCATGCCTGGCCGGTGGGCTACGGTTCCATGCTCCTGGAGGGCTTCGTCGCCATCATGGCCATGATCGCCGCCTGCGTCCTCCAGCCTGGGGTCTACTTCGCCGTGAACTCTCCGGCGGGCATTGTGGGGGGCACGCCCGAGGCCGCCGTGGCCACCATCACCGCCTGGGGATTCCCGGTTACGACCGCTCACATGCAATCGCTGGCGCGCGATGTCGGCGAGCAGACCCTGTTCCACCGGACTGGCGGTGCGCCTTCGCTGGCTCTCGGCATGGCGGAGATCTTCGCCCGCGGGCCTGGCGGCAGAGCCATCCTCGGATTCTGGTACCACTTCGCCATCATGTTCGAGGCGCTCTTCATCCTTACTATCATCGACGCCGGCACGCGCGTGGGCCGCTTCATGCTCCAGGACGTATTGGGGCACGTGTGGAAACCCCTCGGCCGGGTGAGTTGGATGCCGGGCGTCCTGGCTACCAGCGCCATGATCGTGCTCGCCTGGGGCTACTTCCTGATCCAGGGCGTCCGCGACCCGCTCGGCGGCATTAACACCTTGTGGCCCCTGTTCGGCATCGCCAATCAGTTGCTCGCCGCCGTGGCCCTCTCGGTGGCCACCACGATTCTCGTCAAGATGCATCGAGCCCGCTACATGTGGATCACCTGCGTTCCGCTGGCCTGGCTGGTAGTGGTGACGTTCACCGGCGGCTGGCAAAAGATCTTCTCACCGCTCCCGCGACTCGGTTTCCTGGCGCAGGCAGGACAACTGAAAGCAGCCTTGGCGGGCGGGCAACTCAGCGCCGCGGAGATCTCCCAAACCAAGACTCTCATCTTCAACAATCAATTGGATGCCGTGGTGTGCGGAATCTTCATGGTCTTGGTGGCTGCCATCCTGGTGGACTCCGCCAGGATCTGGGCGGGCATCCTTCGGGGAACCCGAAAGGCGTTTGTCACGGAGTCTCCCTTCGTTCAGTCCCGGCTGGAGGCGGATGAGATATGACGATACTGCGGTCGCTCGCACAACTTGTCTGGGGCCTGCTGCGCGAACTTTCCGACGAGACCGCCTACCAGCGGCACCTCGCCCTGCATCGCGCGCAGTCTTCTCCCGAGGAGTGGCGCCGCTTCTCGGAAGAGCGCTTGCGCTCCAAGTACACCCGCCCCCGCTGCTGCTAGCCGCCTAGTGGATTTCCTGGCGGACGGTGGCGGCCTCTATTTCCTGCCACGCGTAGCCGGCTCGCAGAACGGTCAAAATGTGCCAGGCGTGATCGGGCCCCAGCTTCCTGCGCAGCCTCTGAACATGCACATCCAGAGTCCTGGTTTTCGTGCCGTCTCGATAGCCCCAAATCGTCTCCAGAAGGTACCCGCGTGCGAGACAGCGCCCAGGATTCTGCTGCAATAGCGCCAGCAACTGAGACTCCTTCCGCGTCAGCCTGCCCGGAAGTGCGGAAGTCCTTCCATTCGTCCCCAGCGTCCCCAGAAAACCCGCTGGTTGTGAGGTTGTTGCCAACATGTAGCCCCCCTGCAATATAGATACAGAGGTGTCGCACCAAGATGCAGAGGTAACTGCGGCATTTTTGCAAACTACTGATTCTAATCAGCTAAAAGTTGGCGGCTTGGCCGGAATCGTCCACAGGTAGAGGCGCGCGCCGTTTACTTCCTGCTTGGCGTCGGGCGCCCACTCCCCCATGTCGTGGCTGTGGGAGACCACCCGGGTGCCAGGCTTTAGCTCTTTCAGCAGCTTGGGGCGCAACTTCAGATTGACCGAGGGCCACAGGAAGAGCATGACCACGGTAGCTTCGTGGATGTCGGACTCGAAGAGATCGGCTTCGATGAACTTCACCAGGTTGGTGACGCCAGCCTTTTGGGCGTTGGCGTTCGATTCGTCGATTCGCTTCGGGTCGATATCGATCCCCACCCCTCGCACACCGAACTGCTTGGCGGCCTGGATGACGATCCGGCCGTCGCCGCAGCCCAGGTCGTAGACGACGTCGCCCTTCTTGACCTTCGCCATTTTCAGCATGGCGGTAACAATTTCGTCCGCGGAGGGCTCCCACCAGACATCCGGCTCGCGCTTGGGGACTCTCTGTGAATAAACCAGAGCGCCCGGCACCGCCGCGCACGCCACCAGGGAAAGGAAACTTCTTCTTCGCATTCGTCCGATCACCTCTCGCTCATTGTATCGGGAAAGCCAGGGGCTGCAACAGCGGACTATAAGCCCCGGCGCCAGAAAGCAACCCGCTTCGTCCACAATAGAGGCATGCGGTGCCTCAGCCTGCTGCTGGTTGCGTTGCTCGTCGTGCCGGAGCCTCTGGCTTTGGCCGGCCAAACCAAATCCGTTCGCATGCGCTGGGCCGATTTGGACAACCTGATCCGCGCCCAACGGGTCTCCGTGTCGACAACTGCTGGCACAACCCACAAGGGAACCGTGCGGGCTTTCGACACCGATTCCCTCTCGCTCACCGGCGGCTCCAATCCACGCCTGCGCCGCTTGGAAATCACCGAAATCGCATCACGGAATTCGTCGGGAACGGCCGTCGCGCCGGCAAGTTTGTAGGAGGGGCGGCCGGCCTGTTGGGAGGTTTGATTGGGGCGGTCGCCATCGGCATGGATGAGACCTCATCCCACAAGGGCCGTGACAAGGTTGTGGCCGGGATACTGGCGGTCGGCGGCTTTCCGTTCGGCCTGCTGGCCGGTTACCTACTTGGCCGCCAGATTGACAAGGAAGTCACCGTCATCCGGATCATCCCGGAATAGTCCTCCCGCAAAAAACTGCATCGCACACCCCGGCGCGGTGCGTATTCTTAAGTGAAGGACGTTGATGCTGAACCAAGCAGTGGCGACGATGGCCGCCGAACCCGTACCAACCGGACGGGGCACGTTTGCCGATCGGATCCGGGAGAACCAGTCCATGGTTTTCAGTATTGCTTACAACAGTTTGCGCGACTACTCGCTGGCGGAAGAGCTGGCCCAGGACGTCTTCCTGGAGTTGCACAAGCGGTTCGATACGTTCGAATCCCCGTCGCACGTCCGCAACTGGCTGCGCACGGTCACCGCCAACCGCTGTATCGACCAGTCGCGCCGCCGCAAACTACGGCCCCAGTTGGGGCTGGACGACGTTCGGGAACCGGCCTCGCCGCCAGCGCCGGGGGACCCCCTTCTGGGGGCTCTGCTCGGCCGCCTGGTCGCCAGCCTGCCGGAGAAACACAGAATGGTGGTCATCCTCCGCTACCAGGAGGACTTGGACCCGGTGGAAATCGCCGAGACGCTCGACATGCCGCTCGGAACGGTCCGGAGCCACCTGCGGCGGTCGCTCGGAATCCTGCGGCAGAAGATGGCACGGGCCGGGGGAGGGACAAGCAAATGAACTTCGATGACGAACTCAAGTCGGCACTGAAGCGCCGGGAGCCGCCGGAGGGCTTCGCGGAACGCGTGCTGGCCCGCGCCCACTCGCCGGCAGCCAGACGCCAACCCTCCCGGCGAGACTGGCTGGCTTGGCTGACCCCCTGGCCGCGGCAGGCTTGGGTAACGGCCGGGGTAGTGGCGGCCATGCTGCTGGTCACCTCCGGTGTGCAGTACCAACGCCAAAGGCAGGGGGAGTTGGCGAAACAGCAGGTCATGCTGGCGCTCGAAATCGCCGGCTCGAAACTCAATTACGTCCAGAAGAAGACGCTGGAGATCGGCTCCGGCGGAGTTTGGGAGAACCAATGAAACGCACTCTCTTGATCGCGCTTTTTGCAGTCCTGTCCGCTGCCCTTCCTTCGCGGGCGCAGCTCAATATCAACTTGGACAACCTCGCCGCGAAGGCCAAAGGATCCGTGGACGTCTCCCTCGACGCCAGCATGCTGCAACTGGCCGGCAAATTCCTTTCCGCCAACAAGGGGGATGAAGCCTCGGCCAAGGAGCTTATTTCGAAGCTCAAGGGCGTCTACGTAAGGACCTTCGAGTTCGACAAGGAGGGGCTCTACTCCCAAGCGGACTTGCTGCCGGTTCGCAACCAACTGAAGGCGCCCGGTTGGTCCAAAATGATGGGCGTGCAGGAGAACTCCGATCGCGAGGGCGTGGAAATCTATGTGAAGACCGAGGGCGGCCAAACCGCGGGCATCGCCGTCCTCGCGTACGAGCCCAAGGAGTTGACCATCGTGAGCATCCTGGGCCAGATCGATCTGGAACGGCTCGGCGAATTGGGCGGCCGTTTCGGGATCCCTGTATTGCCGGTACCCTCTCCCAAGAAAATGAAGACCGCTAGGTAAGATCGGATCGAGTGACGGGGATTTGGAGGGCGTCCAGGTCCGCGGCCTCACCGAACTTCAGGCCCTTGGCGGACGGCTCGATGTTGCGCAGCAGGCCCGTGAGCACGCCGCCCGCGCCCACTTCGATGAAACGCTCGACAGCCTGCGCGAGCAGGTACCGGATGGTGTCCAGCCAACGCACGGGGTTGGGCACCTGCTCGTAGAGCCCCTGGCGGGCCTCCGCCCCGGTCCGGATCTCCCGCGCCTGCCAGTTGTTGATGAGCGGGTAGCGCAGGTCCTCGAAGGGGGTGGCGTCGAGATTGACCCGCAGCCGTTCCTGGGCCGGCTTCATCAGAGGACAGTGGAACGGGGCACTGACGGGCAGCAAAATCCCGCGTTTGGCCCCGGCCGCCTTGGCCAGTTCGATCGCCCGGCCCACCGCCCCGGCATGCCCGGCGATCACCAACTGATCGGGCGAGTTGAGGTTCGCCGCGGTCACCACTTCGCCCTGCGCCGCCTGGGCCAGCACCTCGTCGAGCTTCCCCTCGGGCAGCTTGAGCAGGGCCGCCATGGCCCCCACCCCTACCGGCACGGCTTCCTGCATGTAACGGCCGCGGTTGCGCACCAGCCGGAGCGCGTCGGCTAAGCGCAGGCTCCCGGCTGCCACCAGCGCGGAGTACTCCCCAAGGCTGTGACCTGCAAAAAATTCCGGCGCCAGGCCTTTTTCCCTAAGGACGGACCAGGCCGCCGTCGAAACGGTCAGCAGCGCCGGCTGGGTGTTCTGGGTCAGCTTTAGGTCTTCCTCCGGCCCCTCAAAGCAGAGTTTCGAAAGAGAAAACCCCAGGGCCTCATCGGCTTCCGCGAAAACGCGCCGGGCGGCCGGGAAGGCTTCGACCAGGCTCTTGCCCATGCCGACGAATTGGGAACCTTGTCCTGGAAACAAAAATGCAGTCTTCATGGGCATAAAAGTACAGGGTAGCAGGGCCGGCCCTCATTTTTGTGAAATCTTTCAGGGCGCCATATGCGTCCTATTCACTGAAAGCTGGGATCCAGAGGAGGCTGAACATGAAATTGGAAAACATCACCAACAAAATCTTGAGGGGGCCAGTACACTGCCTCATTTGCACGCACACGGTGGAAGCGGACGTGGTGCCCAGCGGGCGGAAGCTATACGTGAGAGCGGGCCAGAAGTGCCCGCGCTGCTCGTCCTCGCTTGATGCGGGCCGCCCCGTGGTTTATAGCAACGCCGCTTGACGGGCGATTTGCACGGGAGGGGCTCAGTTGGTCTATAGTACAGATAGAGACACGCATGCGAAGGAAGCCCGTTCCCAACCAGGAGATTATCGTTCCGAAGGAAATCCTGGAACGCGCTGCCCGGCTGGCCACCCAGACCGACCGGCTTGCGCGACCCGTGAAGTGCGTGGTCTGCGGATCCCCGACCGCCCCTAAATCCGACGAGGACCTGTGCTGGGTATGCCGCCGGCTGAAAATCAGCGCCTGGCGGGAGAACGACCAGCAGATACCGGCCCAAGAATAGGCCGCCTCCAACCCGCCGCAAATTGCGGCGCTAGCCTTTAGCAGACTGTGGCGCTTGGGTTGCCTTCCGATAATCGAGCACCAGGTCGGCGATCTTTGCGCCGATCACCTCAAACTTCTTGAGATCCCGCGTGCCCACCCCCAGCTCCTCGGCCAGGCGCAGCGTGCTGTCGGCGGTTTCGAAAGGAGCGGTCCCCCGGTCAGCCATGGGATCGAAGCCCATGATGGACATGCCCACGGCGTCGACGCAAACGGGATTCAACCCGGCGATGAGCACGCGGGGCTGAACATGGCGGTTGGCGGCCTGCGCGGTTTCGCCGCGGGTCATGGATTCAATGCCGTCGATGATCGCCAAATGAATCGGGCGGGCGGCGACCAGGTCGGCCACGCAACGCGGCACGCGGTAGCCCCCCTGGCGCGGGCTCTGCGGGTCCTTCTCCGGGAGGGAAGTCTTGGACGGCTGGCGAGAGCCAACATGGATCGGATTGCGGCCGCCCTGCGGGACCAGGCCGGGCTCGTTCACTCCCGCACCGTCTCCGTAAATGGTGCAGGGAGTCATGCCGAAGCAGTTCTTCATGGACATGGTGACGCCGGCGGTGCGATGCTCCTTGAGCTTGCCGATCGACACGAAGACGTCGAGGTCCCGGTAGGAGTGATTGAGGTCGAAGGCCGGGAACAGGTGGCCGCCCTTGGGGACGGGGAACCGGACATACTCCTTCCCACGGCCGAGGAAGTTAGTGTTCTCAAACTCCAAGACCCTGGCCGCGCTCGCGAAATCCCGCGGCTCCCATCCGGCGGAGATCATGTACTCCTCGAGCGGCTCGGCCGATTTCCAGGGACTCTCGAGCAGCCGGATGCGGGCTGCGCCGGCCTGATTGAGCAGGCTCACGGCGGCGCCGATGACGACGGGGTGCGTCCAGGTGGTCTGGGCGATCGGAAGATAACCCAGACGGGCATCGGGATTGCCGGTGAGGTTCAGCTTGATAGCTACGGTCTTGCCCTTGACCAGGCGGCCCAAGCCCCCGATCTGGTCGAACATCTTCTTGAGAGTCGGGAGGACTTCCGAGCCGTAGGCGTCGCAGCGCGCCAGGGCCACGGGCGCGGCGGGAGCTTCAGCGGACCAGGCGGGCCGGGACAAAAGCCCCGCGCCGGCCACAGCCAAGCCGGTGTTCGCAAGCAGGCTTCGACGGGTGATTGCTTCTCGAGTCATGATGTCACCTCCAGAGCGGCGTATACGGAAAAGGCCGGCAGATAATACTCCATGGTCTTCTCGACCTGCACCGGCTTCAACGCCTGCGGCCCGCCCGATTCGAGCGTGTAGATGGCAACCGAGCGATGGGGCTTCTGAATCCTTAGGCTGACCGATCCGCCAGGCCGGCCGGTGAAGTTGACCAACTGAACCAGGCTGCCTTGCCCGCGCGGCGCAACCGAATTGTGAACCCAGAGGGAAGACGCGTTGAACATCCGGATTGGATCATGGCGGCGACTCACGAGGTTATGAACGTCGAGGGCAACCCAGTAGGGGTCGTCCCAATCGCGCAAGGGTGCAGCCAGGGTCCCCTTTCCAAAGGCGCGCAACTCGTAGCCCGTCACTGGACAATCCAGGACGTTCCCCGCCTTGAAGTCCAGGGCGGCCTTGCGCTGCGCGATGAGAAGGCCGCCGGCTTTGGCGAAGGTGGCGAGCTTGTCGACGAGGGTTGGAGACGGCCTCTCAGGATCCAGCCACAAGACCGCGCGCAGCCCGGTCAGATCCGCGCCGGCAATCGCCGAGTGATCGATCACGCGATACAGCAGATTCCGGCGCGCGGCGAGGTTCAGCACTTCTGTGCTGAGGAACTCGTTGGTCCCGGCGAAGGTCGAGACAATTCCGAGGGGGCCATCGTGCCTGTAGGAACGCCAAGCACGGCGCTTCTCGAAAAAGGACAGGGTATCCAACATGCCGCGCCAGGTCTTCAGAGCGTCCGCACTGCCCGCGGCCAGACCGGCATCGAGCGCCGGATGGAGCGAGATCATCCAGCGAGCGGTGGTAGCAGCGCAATCCGCGATGGCGACCTGATAGGCCGCCTCGCTGGGGGGCGCGTCCTGCGGCGGGGTGAAGCCGAGCCAGATCTGCTTTCCGGGGGCGCGGGAAATCGCCAGCCGGGCGACCCAAGACGTGGAATCGATCCAGGGAACGCCGGTGGGACCAGAGACAGCCTGGGCGCCGCCCCCCCGAGCCTGGGGTTTGATGCGCGGCCAGGTGACATCCGTGATCGCCAGGATGGGGGCGCTGGAGTTCCACTTGGTTTCGCCGAGGGGCGCCGCGGCGAGCGTGCTCCACTCCCGCACGATGAGACCGGCCTTGCGGACCGCTTCGGCGAGCGGCTGTGCGGGAGCGCCGTCGAAGAGGACACAGTTGACGGGCCCGCCTTCCAGGAGAGAGACGAGCTTTGGGTCCGTCCAGCCTGCAGGCCAGCGGAAGGGGATGACTTGATCCGCCGAAAGTTCAGATGCCATTTGACTCCTGTCAGGCGCGAGAAGGGTCTCGCGCATCCGAATTGATGCCCAACTTCGCCAGGGCTTGCTGCGCCAAGGCAGCGTCGAACTGCCCGGCCCGGGCCAAACCGGCGAGGGCCGAGGCGGCGATAGATTCCGCGTTCACTTCAAAGTGCCGCCGCAGATTCTGGCGGTTGTCGCTGCGGCCGAAGCCGTCGGCGCCGAGGGCCGTCAGCCTGCCGGCGAGCCAGGGCGCGATCTGATCGGCGACGATCTTCATATAGTCGGTGGCGGCGACGATGGGGCCGGCCGCGCCATCGAGGGCCTGCACGACGTAAGGGCTCCGGGGCGGCTGCGCCGGATGCAGCCGGTTCCAGCGCTCGACCTCAAGCGCGTCGCGCCGGAGTTCATTGTAGCTGGTGACGCTCCAGACATCCGCCTGAACCTGGAACCGCTCGGCGAGGATCGTCTGCGCGCGCAGGGCCTCGTTCAGAATCGAACCGCTTCCGAAGAGCTGCACGACGGCGCTGCCGCCAGCGGCCGGCTTGAACCGGTAGATGCCTTTCAGGATGCCTTCGCGGCACCCTTCCGGCATGGGCGGCTGCGCGTAGTTCTCGTTGCCGACGGTCAGGTAGTAGAAGCAGGTCTTCCTGCTCCTGATACATGCGGCGGATGCCGTCCTGCACGATGACGGCGATCTCGTAGGCGAAAGCCGGATCGTAGCTTGCACAGGTGGGAACCACGCTGAACAGCACGTGGCTGTGCCCGTCCTGGTGCTGCAAGCCCTCGCCGGCCAGCGTGGTGCGCCCGGCGGTGCCGCCCACCATGAAGCCCTTCCCGCGCGAGTCGCCGAAAGCCCAGATCAGATCGCCGACGCGCTGGAAGCCGAACATGGAGTAGTAAACGAAGAACGGAATCATCGGCACGCCGTAGTTGGCATAGGCGGTGCCGGCGGCGGTGAAAGAGGCCATGGAGCCAGCCTCGGTGATGCCCTCTTCGAGGATCTGACCGTCCTTGGCTTCCTTGTAGTAGAGGAACATCTCCTTGTCGACCGGATCGTAGAGTTGTCCCTTGCTGGCGTAGATGCCGAACTGGCGGAACAGGGAATCCATGCCGAAGGTGCGCGCCTCGTCGGGAATGATGGGGACGATGTAGCGGCCCAGTTCCGGGTGCTTGAGCAGCAGAGTGAGAACCCGGACGAAGGCCATGGTGGTGGAGACTTCCCGGCCCTCGGAGCCGGCGAGCGCTTCGGTGAAGAACTCGACCGGCGGGGCGGTGACCACGATGGGCTGGGCGTCGCGCGCGGGCAGGTAGCCGCCGAGCTCCTCGCGCCGCTCGCGCAGGTAGCGGATTTCCGGGCTGTCCTCGGGCGGGCGGTAGAACGACGCGGCGTGGACGGTTTCGTCGGGGATGGGGATGCTGAAGCGCCGGCGGAATTCCTCGAGCTCCCGTTCGTTGAGCTTCTTCTGCTGGTGGGTGATGTTGCGGCCTTCGCCGGCCTCGCCCATGCCGTAGCCCTTGACGGTCTTGGCGAGGATCACGGTGGGCGTTCCGGTGTGGCTGGTGGCGCGCTCGAAGGCGTTGTAGACTTTTACGGGGTCATGACCGCCGCGCGGCAGTTTGGCGAGCTGATCGTCCGTAAGATCCGAGACAAGATCCAGTAACTCAGGGTACTTGGCGAAAAACACCTTACGCACGTAGGCGCCGCCGCGCACGGCGAAGTTCTGATAGTCGCCGTCGACGCATTCGCCCATGCGCTTGACCAGCAGGCCGGAAGTATCGCGCGCCAGCAGGTCGTCCCAAAGTCCGCCCCAAACCACCTTGATGACGTTCCAGCCGGCGCCGCGGAAGGCCGATTCGAGTTCCTGGATAATCTTGCCGTTGCCGCGGACGGGGCCGTCGAGCCGCTGCAAGTTGCAGTTGACGACGAAGATGAGGTTGTCGAGCTTCTCGCGCGGGGGGAGCGTGATGGCGCCGAGCGATTCGGGCTCGTCGGTTTCGCCGTCGCCGAGGAACGCCCAGACCTTGCGCGGGGTCCGCGGGATGAGACCGCGGTTTTCTAGATAGCGCATGAAGCGCGCCTGGTAGATGGCGTTGATGGGGCCCAGCCCCATGGAGACGGTTGGGAATTGCCAGAAGCCCGGCATCAACCAGGGGTGCGGGTAGGACGAGAGGCCGGGGTGATCGCGCAGTTCGTGGCGGAAGTTCTCCAAGTGGCGTTCGGTGAGGCGGCCTTCGAGAAAGGCACGTGCGTAAATGCCGGGTGAGGCGTGGCCCTGGAAGTAGACGAGGTCGCCGGGTTGATCGCCGTAGGCGGCGTGGAAGAAGTGGTTGAAGCCGACCTCGACGAGGGTGGCGAGCGACGCGTAGGTGGAGATATGGCCGCCGATGCCGGGATCGAACTTATTGGCGTGGACGACCATGGCCATGGCGTTCCAACGGATGAAGCTCTTGATCCTGCGCTCTAGCTCGCGGTCGCCGGGAAACGGCAGTTCCTCCTCGGGGGCGATGGTGTTGATGTAGGGGGTGTTGAGGCTGTGCGCAAAGACCACGCCGGAGCGGCGGGCGCGTTCGAGAAGGCGATCGAGGAGATAGTGGGCGCGGTCGTGGCCGGCCTCCTCGACGACCTCATCGAGCGCCTGGAGCCACTCGGCGGTTTCCTGCGGGTTCAGGTCTTCCCCAGTCGGAACCTTGGTCTTGAGCATAGTGAGCCGGGATCTATCTTCAACATAACACCGGAAGTGGGGCAGGGTGGCGCGGGCCGCGCAGACCTTTGCAAAGCCGGGAAGTTTCCCCCCGGTGTGCGAGGCGATCTACCGGCACGTCTGGCTGACCAGGACCAACCCGGTGCACGTCGCGCACTGGGGTACGTTCGTGCGCTCGCAGGTGGGGCCCGCCGGGGCAACCATTCTGATCACGACGGAAATCGACAACGACACCGCCACCGCCAGGCCGCGCCAGGTCGTGTCCACCGTCGTGGATGGCAATGGGAAAGCGCTCGCCACGGCGCGGTCGCTCGCGGCGGCCGTTCCCGCATCGCGACGCCGCGCGGTGGAGCAGCAGGTCGTCGTCGCCAAGCCGGCCTTGTGGTCGCCGGTCGAGCCGAACCTGTACCTCCTCGTGTAGCGATCGCTGAGAATCCGATCGAAGACTCTATAGAAAAAGGAAAAGAGGGGAGCGTGCGAGTGTTCCTCTCCGTCGTTCTGGCTTCCAGGTTTCTGGGAAGGACCGGGCATGGAAACCTCCCGTCGGGACCGCGACGCAGGCCCTTATATACCGGAATCTCCGATTTGGCATGCGCGCTGCCTTCGAGTGTACACCCAACCGCCACAATTGGAGCCGTTTCTCTCGCATGTCCCATCCCGACCGACCCCGACTCTGGCTCCCTCGGGTACGCATATACCCGGAAGTGCCTAATTCAAAACGGTTTCTTAGACCCCCGTCCATTCCCTCCTTGAGGAGGTACGGAGCGGAAAGGCGTCGGTGGAATCAGGAGAGAGGGCCTTAATTGCTGGCCACGAGATCCTCGGAAGGAGCAGGACCGCCCTCTCGGGCAGGGCAGGCATTCAGGAGCAAAAGATGAGCCACAGCGGCTATAAGACACACCCATTGGGGTACGCTGATGCCGGCCGCAAGGCAAAGATTCTGGTTGCAATTTCGTATAACCGAGCGGATAATACTGTCAGGAGTTTTCTGGGCGTATCACCCAAGACTAAAGATATCCGCCACGTTTGCTTCGGATTTGAGCAAGCCTGGCGCTAACCCGAATTGATCCAACAAAGCCAACGGTTCCAAGAGAACCTGTGGAGGAGATACAAGTCATGCCCGATGAAAGAGGTTCGGCGAAGGTGATCGGTGAAATCGTCAAACTCGGCGCAAGGATCAGCGTTGCCGACATGACGAAGATTGGGGTTCAAGCTGAAGCGGCGGGCGGGTCTCTCACCAGCGTGGACCCCGATGGAGACTGGTGCGGCACGGGCCGTATCCATGTCAAGTGGCCTCCCAAGAGGAACGAGTTTGCCGCGCTATTGGACTCTTTAGTAGCGAGCCGCATCAACTTCGAGGTTTTGATCAACGGCATTCCCGTACCGGATGGGGTAATAATCAACGTCTCGCGGAAAATGAGATTCCAATAGGGAGCTGTTTTTTCGTTTGGGCGCAGGATGGGTGAGGCTAACCGGTCGCCGGATGTTGGGTACGACCTCGCGTCGCCCTTCCTCCTCACACCCGGCAGTACGCGTCTCATTCAGATCCAGCCGACGCAGCGCTGTAATCTGCGGTGCATCCACTGCTACTCGGAGAGCGGCCCGGATCGAAAGGGAGATCTCCCATACAAGAGTTTGGTGCGCTTTCTTGCCGAGGCACGGGACCTCGGCTACAACTACGTGGGTGTTTCCGGGGGAGAACCGCTCCTGTGGAAGGACCTCGAGCGTTTTCTCGATTTCGCCAGAGATACGGGATTCTCCACTTCCGTCTCCACCAACGGCACCCTGCTCAACCGAAGTCTCGCCGCGCGCTTTCGCGCGCGTGCGGGTCTGATTGCCGTGAGCGTGGATGGGCCCCCAGACGATCATGCGCTGATGCGGGGGTCGAAGACCGCGTTCCGCTCCATGCGTGCCGGGCTTTCGGCGCTCCGGGACGAGGCGGTTCCTTTCGCTCTTGCCTTCACCTTGACTCGACATAATGCCGATCGTCTCCGCTGGCTCTATGAGTTTGCCGATGAGGTAGGGGCTGCTGCGATCCATGTTCATCCTTTATGTAACTTCGGCGCTGCCAGCGAGCATCTCTCGGATGCAATCCCGGATAGCCTCGAGTTCAAGACGGCTGCGTGGCTTCTGGCGTTGCTGGTTGAGTTTCGTGGAGCGGGCGGGCCGGTGGTCACACTGGACGTGATTCAACGGGCCTTGGTCGAACGAAGTTGCTGGCCGATGCTGGCCGAGGACGAGGCCGAACTCCGAACCGCCCCATTCGCCGATATGGTTCCATCGCTCGTGATCGAGACAGACGGTTGCATCGTGCCCTTCATCTACGGTTTCCCACGCTTGTGGTCAGTAGGAGTCATCGGCCGGGAACCGCTCGCGAGCGCGGTCGGCGGGTTTCGAACGAGGTGCGCCGCGCCCTTGAGCGGCTTAGTCCGATCAACGCTGAAACGGCTCGCGATGGCAGAGGAGGAATACGTCGACCTGTTCGCGGAACTGTTGGCATCCGCCCATCGGTATCAGGCGCCGGGCTCTACTAGACTCTAGGCCATGGGAGCCTCCCAGGCCCAGGGTGTAGATTGAATGCGCACGGTGCTGGGACTTGGCCGTCAAGCCGAGGCGTGCAGGTTTTGCGAAGTGATTGAGGGACAGGGAGAGGTAGGAAGCGGGCGAGCGGGACCAGGGAGAAAGTGGCGCTTGGTGGAGCCGAAGACGGGTTCCGAGAGAAAGATGCAGCTCGCGGGATGAGAGGATGGCGACCGGGAGTATACTGAATCGGGCCATGACACTCCTAATGGCGATTCCCGCTAATTGAGGCTGATGCGGTTCGGCAGCCGAACACTGCCATCCTCACGGGCAGGATCGCCGGATTTAGGGACCTCCGGCTGCTGCTCGTCGCAAAACCCGACTACGACCAAAGTTATCGGGGCGACATCGTGTGGGAAGTTCCTCTGGTCGGCAAGAGGGTATCCTATTCGGTCTTCTACATCGACCGCAACACCATCGTTAACCAACAACCCTTTTTCGTCAATGCGGCAGCCGCCGGTTCTGCCCCCCAGAAGATTGCTCTTCCTGTGTTGGATCTTCAAACCGGGAGTTCCACAGCACCGGATGTCGCTCAGAAAAAGGAGGTAAGTGATGCGGACCTCAAGAAGTTGGGCATTCATTAGCGGGCTGCTGTTGTCCGCCGTGCTGGCTGCCGCCGCCGACCTCTCAGGCCGGGTGACGGTCCGCGGCGCACCGCTTGCGGCTGCTGTGGTCACCGCGAACTTGATCGGTGAGCGGGGCCCGGCTAAGGTCACCGTCACTCGGACAGGGCCTAAGGGCGAGTATTCACTGCGAGGGCTCCGCAACGGCGACTACATCCTCCTCGTGGACTTGAATGGTCGTCGTGTTTATCAGGGCCGAATTGCCCTCAACGGTCCAACACTGGTTAAGAACGTCGAATCGAGGTAGAGCATCGTCGTTGTGCCTCCATGGGAGTGTGCGACGGGGCTGGGCCAGCCGGTGAACCGCACAAGTGCCCCCGGTAGGCTACCTATAGATCTTGGGCCGGCTGAAGGCCTGACCCACAGGGGTGTGGCAATCGCGGCGGTCACTGCGGCGAAAGGTTACACACCTAAAAAGCACGCGGTTTCAGCGTGGTACAACTCCGGCCAGAACCTTTTCGATGGTTTAGACGTCTTATATAGATATGGACCACCGGGAACGGGCGGAAGAATACGAGCGGCTCAGGGCCGAGTACAACGCCGCATTTGCCAGGTTGCGCGCGGAGGAGTCGCGACTGGAGTCGATCGAGGGACAAGGCCGAATGGACGCAAGCGCCGAGGCGGCCATGGACAACTATCGCCAGTGCCGCGAACGGCTGGCACGGTTTCTGATCTCTCTCCGGGCGGCGGGTGAATCCGAAGCTGCCGTGGACTTTCAGACTGTGAGCGGTTGGCTGACCGCGAGGCAAACACCAGCAGCGAGAGACCGCGTGGACCAGGTGCAGGCGCTCGCCTACCGCCTGTGGGAAGAGGCTGGGCGTCCCACCGGCAACTCGCAGGAACACTGGTATCGCGCGGAGCAGTTGCTGCGGGGCGGTTCGCTGCAGGCTCCGCGGACGCCACAGGGTCCCGGGGAATCCTAGCCTCTACTTTTTGCCCTTGACTTGCGGTTCGGGGCCGACGCGGAAGACCTGAACGGTCTGGATTACCACCGGAGTCTTCGGCCTGTCGTCTTTGTCACGCGGGACGGTCGCGATCTTCTGGACGACTTTCATGCCGTCCACCACCTGTCCGAAGATGGTGTGTTTGTCGTCCAGACTCGAAGTTGGGTCCGTAGTGATGAAGAACTGGCAGTCGGACGTGTTGGGGCCTGCGTTGGCCATGGCCACGCGCCCCGGGATATTGAACGTGAGGCCCGAGCGTGTCCACTCGTCGGGGACAACGAACCCAATGGATCCCCCACCCGTGCCCGATGGGTCTCCGCCCTGAATCATGAACTGAGGGATCACTCGGTGGAAGATGGTCCCGTTATAGAGCGGCGTCTGCTTGACCGCTTTTGTGGCGGGGTCTCTCCATTGTTTTGTGCCCATTGCCAAGGCGACGAAGTTGGCGACCGTCAACGGGGAGTCCTTCTCGAAGAGCTGGATGGTGATGGGGCCCATCGACGTAGTCAACAAAGCATACAATCCGGTCTTTCGTCCTTTGGCCAAGGCCGCATCAGCCTGGGGGACGGATATGGGTGTCTGAGCGAAGATGGCGGCGGCCAATAGCAGGCCGCAGAGTACTCGAGTCATGGGTGATGATCCTTGTAGAGATTGCGCTTCTATAATGCACGAAGACACCAAGGTAGCACGGAAGCCGTGGCTGGAGACGGATGCTGCTTCGAAGCGATCCGGGGATTTCGGTATCCATCGCGCCTCGACGGGGTCCAGGGCCCGCACTCTGCCGGTTGCCGGGTTCAACGGGTTTGCCGCTGGGGCGGGCCGGGGTCGACCACGCAGTCCGCTTCGAGTTCGATCGTGCACTTGCGGCTAACGCCGCCACGACCGGTAGAGGTGGTGCGGCAGCATGGGCTGGGCGCCCGCATGCCTCTAGCGCATTTGCCGCGCCAGATCCTCCGCCAGTACCTCGGCCCGCTCGGCGAGGTTGTTGGCTCTCAAAAGGTCCGTCTTCCTGGCCTCCTCCGCCTGGTCGATAAAGGTCTGGATCTGCCTTGCCGCCGCGAACTGTGATCTCGAGCGCCGTCTGCCCTCGATGGATTTCAGGATCCCCTGAGCGCGGGAGAGGCGCTCGGGGATAGTGCGCTCCAGTTCCTGCGTCTGGGACGGCGTCAAGATCGGCCGGAGTTGGGGCGCCGGCGCGGTCTCTGGCGGCGCAGGAGCAGGCTGAGCCGCGGGCTGCTGCACCGGCTGACTCACCGGAATCCGCGGCTTGGGTGGGGGCGGCAGGCGGCCCTGTGAGGTCTCAGGGATCATCACCATAGGTTCGGCTTCCTCGGACGGCGGAACCTCAGGCGCCGGCGCCGGCGCCGGCGGCTCAGCGGGCTTCTGCGCCTGGGTGGAAACCGTCTGCACGGGCGGCTTGAACGGCGGCGGAATTGGCCGCGGCGGCTTCCGGAACAACCGGCAGGACACCAGCCCCGGCGTCAGTAGCACAACCACCAGCATGAGCCGCAGTCCGGCCTTCATCTTCGCGCCCGCCTATCTCTCTTTGCCGTCGCTCTCAAGTAGTGGAAACCTCAACCAAAAGCTTGTCCCCTTCCCCTCCTCACTCGCGAAGTCGATACTACCATTGTGCAACTGCACGGCACGGAATGCCATAGCCAAGCCGATCCCCGAGCCCTTTTCCTTGGTCGTGAAGTACAGACCGAAGATCTTATCGCGTAACTCCGGCGGGATGCCGCCGCCCTGGTCGGCGACCTCGATCACGCAATCGGCTCCGACCCGCTTCGCCTCAATGCGCAGCCGCCCGCCGTTGCCCATGGCGTCGATCCCGTTCATCACCACGTTTAGCACGGCCTGCTTTAGCAGGTCGCGGTCCGCACGTAAAATCAATCTGGCGGGGCCGGTGTCCACTGTCATTTCGATCCCACGCTTGCGAGCTTCGGGTTCCATTAGCGCGGCGATTTCTTCCACCATTTGTCCCGCCTCCACCTCGCTGAGACTCAGGTCCAGCGGCCGGTTGAAATCCAGGAAAGTCTTGACCACCCGATCCAGCCGGGTAATCTCAGTGGAAATCACGTCGATCTCGCTCTCCGCCGCCGCGTCGCGGTTCTCGATTCGCGCCCGCAGCACTTCCAGGTGCAGCGCGATGGAATTGAGCGGGTTCTTGATCTCATGCGCCACACCTCCGGTCAGCCGGCTGAGGGCAGTCAGCTTGGCGGAGAGATCGAGCTGCGTCCCGATCTCGCGCCGCGTCTCGGCGTCGCGTAAGGTGATCTGGGTTCCTATGCGGTCGCGGGTTGGAAACGCCTCGAGCAGCTCCACGTCCATCAAAAGCCGCGCGGGCGCCTGTCCGTCCCGTTCGATGGTGATCGGGGAATGCTGGAGGGACTTCCGGAACTCGATGGCCGTTCTCACCATCGCGCCCGCGGGCGTCGCAGGCGGAAACAAGTCCTCGATGGTCCGGCCGAGCAGTTCCCAGCGGCCCCGCCCGAAGATGTTCTCCGCCGCCTTGCCCGTCATGATCAAGCGGTCGTTCCGGTCGAACAGGAGGACGGCCTCTTCCATGCGTTCCAGGAGTTGCTCGATGTTGCTTCTCAGATCGACGGCGTCGGCGCGGGCCCCGAGGAATTGCTGGCCTAGCACCTGGAGTTTGGACTCGATCGCCGCCACTTCATTCGAACCACCTTTCCTGTCCGGCGGTTGCCCGAGCGGTTCCCCGTGCGCGATGCGATCGACGGCCGCGCTCACGCGCGCCAGGGGACGAAACGCGATGTTCGATCCCAGCACCGCCAGCGCCAGCGCTGCCACAAAGGAAACCAGGAAGGCGGTCCCCAGTTGCTCGAGTTGCGGCTGCAGCTTGTTGCGCAACAGCAGCGCGGAGACAATGACCCTCACCCTGAAAACGGGAGCGGTCTGCTCCGACACGCCAAGCCCGCTGGCCACCTCGTAGTTGGACCGGTCCCGCCACGCCCCGATCAACTGCTTCCAATGCGACTGGGACTGCCAGTTTCCAAACTTGGGCAGCGGTTCGGCCACTTTCCCCACGCTGAACGGGTCGGAGGAGGAAAGCACCACGCCGCTCTCTCCCACAATCTGGATCTCGAGTTCAGGCCGGGAACTGGCAAGTGTGTTCCGCAGGTTGACGGCCAGATCCTCGTCTTGGGTCACGATAGCTGTCCATACCGCCTTGGTTTCCTCGAGCGATCCGGTCGGAGGGTAGGCAGCCATTTGCTCCCCGAGACGCTGCAGGAGCGTGCTCTGCACCTGCTGCGTGATGAAGGTGGCGCGATCGAGCTGATCCGCGAATGTTACGTCTGCGATGCTGTGAAGACTGAGCGCCGAGAAAGCGGCCCCCACCGCCAGCACCAGCACCACGATCGAGATGCGAAGGCGTGTCTTAAGCGACATAGTGCCGGATTGACTCTCGGCGCGCGTTACGCCTCGGCCTCCGCCGAACCGTACTCCTTCAGTTTATTGTGAAGCGTCTTCAGGCTGATGCCGAGTATTTCCGCCGCGCGCGTCTTATTGTTCCTGGTGTGTTCCAGCGTGCGCAGGATCAGGAGCTTCTCGGCTTCGTCCACCGTAGCGCCCACAAGCACCTTGACGACGTTCGGCTCGTCGCCCGCCGGCACGCCGGCGGCGGGCCCCGGCGCGCCAACCTGGTACGGCACGTGCGACGCCCGGATGGTCCCCTCACCGGCGATGATCACGCCGCGTTCCAGCACGTTACGCAGCTCGCGTACATTCCCCGGCCAACCGTAGGCCTGGAAGGACTCGAGGAGCGCCGGGTCCACGTCGGTGGCGCGGCATCCGTGCTTGACGTTCAGGTTGCGCACCAAGTCCTCGCACAGGGCCGGGATGTCCTCCTTGCGTTCGCGCAGAGGCGGCATGTGAACACGGAATACGTTGAGCCGGTAATACAGGTCCTCGCGCACCTGGCCTTTGCGGAGCGCTTCTTCCAGCCGCTTGTTGGTGGACGCGACCACTCTCACATCCACGTCGATTTCCGATTTGCCGGCGAGCCGCCGTACGTGCGAATCCTCCAGAACACGCAGCAGCTTGGCCTGCGTCGCGAGCGGCATGTCGCCGATTTCGTCCAGGAGCAGCGTGCCTCCATGCGCCAATTCGAAGCAGCCCGCACGGCGCTCCACCGCCCCCGTAAAGGCGCCCTTCTCGTGGCCGAACAACTCGCTCTCCATGAGGGTTTCGGGCACTGCCGCGCAGTTCACCGCCACGAACGGGCCGTCCGCGCGCGGGCTCAGCCTGTGGAGGGTCCGCGCGACCAGTTCCTTGCCCGTGCCGCTCTCACCCGTGATCAGCACGGCGGCTTTGCTGGGAGCTACCTGCCGGATCAGCGAGAAGACCTCCTGCATGGCCGCGGAGCGTCCCGTGAGTTCGCCCAGGGTGCCCTGGTAGCTCAACTGCCGCTGCAACCTCTCGGTCTCTTCGGCCAGCCGGCTCTGGTGCGCGGCGCGTTCGAGAAGCGTGCGCAGCGCCCGCGGCTGGATGGGCTTCTCCATGAACCAGAAGGCGCCCAGTTCGTGAATCGTGGAGATGGCGGTCTCCAGGCTGCCGAACGCCGTGACCACGATTGTGGTTGGCGCGGCCCCCTGGGCGTTCAACCTGCGCAGCAGTTCCGCGCCGTCCATCCGGGGCATCATCAGGTCCGTGACCATCACCTCGGCGGGAAAGCTGGCGAGCTTCTCGAGAGCGTCCACTCCATCCGAGGCGGTTTGGGCCTGGTAACCCCACCCGGAAACCATGCTGGCCAGCCCCAGGCGCTGATTCTCTTCATCGTCGACAATCAACACGCGGACCGGCGCACGGGCCTTGTCTTCCACCATGGCGGCTATTGTACCGCCGCCCGTGATCCACTATTTGAGCCTGCCGTGCTGGGTGACGGATATCTTCGCATGGAGTGCAGGCTTCAGCCTGCCGCTACAGGAACTACATATCGCTACTTCCGCGGCTTGTAGGTCTTTGTGAAGTTGTTGCGCGTGTTGGTGATGGTGAACGTGCCGTTTTGCTGGGCGGAGATTTTGATCCACTTGCCGTCTGGGCTGTCCTGCGTGTTGGCTATGAAGTCCGGTCCAGTATTGGTCTTTTCCGTGCCAGCGGTGTAGTAGTGCAGTTGCCAGTAATCCTCGAGCCCGGGCGACGACTTGACAGTGTTGAACGTGTCGACCACGTAAAACTTCCGCGCTGAATTGTCCAAGATGGCCACCCTCGGGCGGAGCGCGTGGACCATGGCCGGGGAGTTGGCGTTGTTGTTGCCGTGGTTGCTGATCATGTACAGGTCCACCGTGCCGACGCGATTGACGGGGCACATCAGATCGATTTCCTTATTCCAGGTGAGATCGGCCGTATCGACCATGCGGAACTTTCCATACGTGACCAGCAGCCCGATCGACATGCCATTCTCGTTGGTGTCGTGGTTATCTACGTTTCCGCGCGCATCCGGCGCCCAGGTCTTACGGGGAGTCGTAGCGCAAGCGGCGTTCGGTTGGCCCGCGCCCTTCAGCGGCTTCGCAATCGCCTGCCCGGCCGACGTGATCACAACCGCTTCGAAACCCTTGATGGGGATCTTGTCGCCCGGCTTCACGACGAGGTGCTTGGCTTTGGCCACCAACTCCATGTACGCGGCATAGGTCTTAACCGCGTTCTGTTGAGCGTTCTCGCCGTGGTCCACGAACGTCACGGCGGAGATGAGCCCCATGAGCGTGGGAACGTTGGCCACGTGGTCGCTGTCGTAGTGCGTTACGACCATATAGTCGATCGCCTTAACGCCGGCGGCCTTGCAGGCTTCCACGATGCGGTTGGCATCGCGGCCGTTGCTGCCCGGGTTGCCGGCGTCGAGAAGCATACTCTGTCCGGAGGGCGAAACCAGCAGAAGCGCCTTCCCGCCTTCGACATCGACGACGTACATATCCAGCGTCTTGGCCGCTGTCAGGGCCGAGACCATCAGGAGAACGATTACCGCAATTTGTATGATTTTCATCGACAAGCTCCCACCGAGCCCCTCGTACGTCAGGACAGCGTACTGGGCTCACTCTTGGCCTCGTGGCCGCACTTGATTGTACACCCAACGGTCTCCCGTGGATGCGGGCTAGGAATCTCGTTGACGTATCCGGCGCGGCGAAGTGGCTGCAATTCAACCCCACGCCTGCGCGGATCCCGAGGGTCTCCCAGCCGGCCTGACGGGCTACCGGCTTACTTGAGCTTGTCTCTGAGCGCCTTCAGCTTGACCCATGCCTCGGCGCGCGCCTTCTTATTGGCGTCGGTCGCATCCGGCTGCGCTCCGGCCCGCATGAACCCGTGGGCTGAACCTTCGTAAGTTACCGCCTCGAAGGACTTGCCCGCCGCCTTCATCTGTTCCTGCGTCGCCGGAACGGTGGCGTTGATGCGCGCATCGTTGCCCGCGTAGAAACCGTAGACCGGAGCCTGGATGTTGGGAATGGCCTCCGCCGCCGGACCGTTGCCATAGAACACGCACGCCGCCGACAGATCTCTGCGGTTCGTCGCGAAGCGGAACGATTGTCCGCCGCCCCAAGAGAAGCCCACCACGCAGACTTTCCCGTTGCAGTTGGGAAGCTTCCTGCAATAGTCGGCCACCGCGTTCAGATCCGCGGTGATCTGGTCGGGCGGCAACTTGCCGATGACCTGGCCCACGCCGTTGGCCGGCAGATCCTTGGTGCGTCCGCCGTTGGGAGCCATACCCGACAGCAGGTCGGGAGCGATTGCCAAATAGCCCGCCTCGGCAAACTCGTCGGCGACGCTCTCCACCCAGTCGGTCATTCCGAAAATCTCGTGGATGACAACCATCGCAGGCGCCTTGGCCTGCGACTGCGGGTAGGCTACAAACGATTCGACGCTCCTGGCATCGTGCTTCACCGTTACCCACTCACGCCGCCGCGGCGACTTGTCCACCGCCTGACGCGCCCAATCCTGCGCACAAATGGTGGACACGCCCCAGCCGGTGGCGGCGATGCCCGTTGCGCTTCCTTCCAGAAACCGCCTTCTCGTGACTGTCTGCATTTCCGATGTGCTCCTGTTGCGCTTGCCGCCGTGGACCCCATTTCAGGGATTCCGGTCTCGTACACCTGATATTCTCGAACGACTCGTCCCGAAAGCGCAAGACGAAAAGCGGACTCTTAACGGTTTGCTTCGCCCGCGCAGTCGCTGGGGCAATCGCCGACCGCCTGAAGCACGGCGAGGTGGGACCCGCCCCGTTGGATGGGGTCTTCGGCATTCCCCAACAGGTCCTACTTCAGTGCTTCATTGATCTCGATGTCGCGCTTCAGCACTTCGGTCAAGAGTTCCGAAAGTCGGATGCCCCGCTCCTCGGCCTTGCCGGAAAAGTACGCCCACACGCTCTTCTCGATGGATGCCGGCATAAGCACCCTAGCGCCGAGAGGCACGTGGTGAAGGTCGCGAACCCCTTGGCTGTAGTCGATCTCGACCGGCATGTCGTTGTCTTCGATCGGTTGATTGCTCATTTGCCCTCTTGATATTGCCGGCTCTCAGCCTGCGTCGATTTGCGGGCCGATATCAGCCGGATGTTGGTCATGCTATAGCAAGCTAGGCCAAGGAGAAGCAAGAGCCTTGATCTCCTCGGCGCGATAACCGGAGAGGACGACGGTTCTGCGTGCCCGCGCCGCACTTCTCGCGCTCCCGGCCGGTGCTGCCCGATCGGGGTTTCGTTGCGGCCCACTTTGCCCGACGTGGTCGGAGGCCCGGGCGCCGGCTCCCGCCCCTGGGGCACCTTTCCCGCAGCCTCTCCTGCCGTTCGCCGGGCATGCACCGGTGGCACGGCCGGCAGCTATGCAACGCCATTACCATCAATCACTTGCGGACAAAACGAGAGTCGTGTATACTGCTCAGAGACCGCCTAATTCAGATCGGAAACCCGGATATATACCTATGAGTTCTGTAATCACGAAGTACAACGTGTTGGAGAAGGATGGACTAGAGGCACTCGCCGCCAGCGAGCCGGAACGATTTCAGTACCGGCCCGAGGGGGGCGCCTACCTCAACCTCAAGGGAGCGGCTCTGCCGGCGTTGCCGGAAATCGATGAGAAGAAGATCGCGGAGCTCTGCCGGATTGTCCGCGGCCTGTTTTTTGCCGCCGTCGACGGCGCCAAGTCCGGCCACCCCGGCGGCTCCTCATCCAAGACGGAGATGCTGATCACGCTTCTGGCGAGCGGCGTCCTGGGCTTTGACGCACTTGTTCCGAAGCATCCCGGGAGAGACCGCGTGGTCTGGAGCGCGGGTCACTGCTCACCGCTGGCTCACGCGGTCGTTGCATTGGTGTACGAAGCGTTGCGGAAGAAGGGGGTCACGCTCCCGACGGAGGCGCAAGGGCGCAACGGTCTATCCCGAAGAACTCGCGGCTTTCCGCACGTTCGACGGCCCCAGCGGGCACGTCGAATCGCACTACGCGTTGGCCGACACGTCCACGGGTTCTTCCGGGCACGGAATCTCCGCGGGGCTGGGTTTCGCGGTTCTGCATCGTTCCTGCGGACTGGCCACGCGCGCCTTCGTGATCGCCGGCGACGCCGAGACCGAAGAGGGGATGACATACGAAACGCGCAATGTCGCTTCCACTCTCGGCATCCAGAACCTCGTCGTCACGCTGGACTACAATCAGCAGGGCATCGACGGTCCAATCTTCGACGCCATGCCGTCGCCCTACCTCAACCACTGGTTCGCACCGGGCTGGAACATCATCGAGGTCGACGGGCACAACATCCTGGAACTCGCCTACGCGTACCGGCTGGTGGATCAGGGTTTCGGAGCGCAGGAACCCACGGTGATCATTTGCCATGCCCTCAAAGGAAAGCACTACGGCAAACTGGAGGGCACCTCGGATTCTCACGGCACGCCGCTGCCCCACCCGGAGTACGTCGAAGCCATGAAGAAGCTCGGTTTCGACATCCCCGGCAAGGAGGGAGACGTGGCGGCCGACATCCGCGTGGTGGTTGTCGGCCCTCGACACGCCGGAGAACGACTACCTGGTGGAAAGGCTGCAAGCCGCCGCCGCGCGAATCGCACCGGAGCCGGAGCTGAAGCGGCGCATGGAGATCGCCCTGCCGGGCCGGCCCATGGCCGACTACAGAGCTTTCGAACGGCCAGCCACTCTGCCGCCGGAACTCCTATTCCAGGAAGGCACGGCGGTCCCCACCCGAAAGGCCAGCGAAGCATGGTTCGAATGGGCCATGAAAAACACGGCGTTCTTCTACATCGGGTCCGGCGACCTGATGAAGTCCATCCTCACCGGGAAGGCGGAGAAGGTCTACGGAGTTCTCGGCAAGGACAACAAGCTGGGGCGCGGGCTGCGGTTCGGGATCGCCGAACAGAACATGGCGATGATGTCGACGGCCCTGGCGCAGGATACGCTGCCCGGCGGCTTCCGCCCGATGAGCGCGTTTGCCACCTACGGCGTGTTCACTCCCATGATGGCCAACTCGGTCCGCATGACGCTCATCAACAACGACGTCAATCCGCTGGCCAAGGCCTTCTTCATCATGCTGGCGGCGCACGACGGGCCGGAGACCGGCGAGGACGGTCCGACGCACCACGGGCTCTTCTGGATGTCCCTCTTCACGGCGTATCCCGGCATCAAGGTTTACAAGCCGATGGACGCCAACGAGGCCGTCGAGATGCTTTTCCATGCGGCACAGAAGGGGGAGCCAGTGGCGTTCTCCGTGGCGCGGCCGCCCACGCCGGTGCTCCAGCGGGGCAACGGCATTCCACCGGCGATAGAAGCGATCAAGGGCGCCTACGTCTTCCGGCAGTACCGTGGCAACGGGAAACGCAAGCTCGTGCTGGCGGTCTGCGGCGGACAGGTCATGGCGAATCTGCTGAAGGTTCTTCCCGACATCGAGGAGACCGCCGACGTCAAGATCGTGGCCGTCACTTCGCCGCAGCTATACGAAGAGTTGCGGGCGAGCGACCCGAAGCAGGCCAACGAGATTCTGTCGGACGAAGAACGGCAATACGTCGTGACGCTCCACAACGGGTGGCCCGGGTTCATGTACCCATTCCTGCTGCCCGCCGATTACACGTCGCGCGCCATCGGGATGGACAAGTTCTCCAGATCCGGACGGCCCAACGAGATCTATCAGCACGCCGGCTTCGACCCGGCAGGGCTGCGGGAAAAGGTCCTGCGCAGCTTGAAATAGAGAGCGGTCGCGGAAGTTTGCTACGCGCTTCCTTCCGCTTCGCCTCGCGGCTACGCCTTGCGTTGCGCTTCGGTTGCCGTCGCCGGCTCCGATTGGCGCCTATCATCCAATAAGATTCTGCCCATGCAGAGCACACTGGCGCAGGCGCTTTCGGCTGCGTCAGATTGCTAAAACGCCACCTTGGGCGCGGTCCTCGCCGCGGCGTCGGTCTTGAAATAGGCGTCGTTGCGCTGGAATCCGAAGATCGAGCCGACGATGTTGTTCGGAAACAACCCCAGGTTCGTGTTGAACTGTTGGACGCTCTCGTTGTACTTGCGGCGCTCCACCGCGATGCGATTTTCGGTTCCAGCCAGCTCGTCCTGAAGCCGCATGAAGTTCTCGTTGGACTTGAGGTTGGGGTAGTTCTCCACCACCATCAGCAGCCGCCCAAGAGCCGAGCCCAGCTGTTCGTTGCCGTCGATCTTCTCTTGCGGCGTGCGGGCGTTCAAGAGACCGGCGCGGGCGTTGGCAACCGCCTCCATGATCTCCTTCTCCTGCTTGGCGAACCCTTTGACGGCCTCGACCAGGTTCGGGATCAGGTCCAAGCGCCGTTGCAGGGCGATGTCCACCTGCGACCATTTCGCGGCAACGTCTTCCTTCTGCGTGTAGAGTTCGTTGTAGGTGCCCTTCATCTGAACACCCGCGATGAGTCCCACCACAACCAAAACGCCAAGTACAATCAGGGCAATCTTCATATCCGCCTCATTTCTCCAACCGGTCGACAGCGTCGACGACAACCTGAATCTCCTTCAGATAACTCCCCAGCAAAGGGCCGGGCTTCACGTCACGGGCCTTGATCTTCTTCTCGCGCAGATCGAGCAGTGTGCGAAACGGCGAAGGTTCGATCCCAAACTTCTCGACAGCCTGCTCGACGATCGCCCGCTTCTCGGAGCTGGCATCCGCTCCATGCAGAAGCAGCGCGTGCCGAAACAACACACAAAAGGTGGAAACAGAGTCCGCCAGAAGCTGCACCAGAAGGTCGTTCTGGTCAAGCACGCCGGCGGCCTTCTGGCGCAGCCGGAGAACCTTCGCCCGTAAATCGTGCTCGATCTGGACCCGGTAGTGGCGCTGGTCCACTTCCATGCCCGCCACCACGTCCTCGCCATAGAGCACCCGGTGCCGCTCGCGGATGTCGTAGAACTCGATCGGGAAGGAATCCGTGGAATTCCGAACCTCTTCCGAGCTCAGCAGCAGTGGTGAGGGGTTCCCCTTCTCCCGCCACCAATGGAAGATCGCCGGCGAATCGGCCAGCTCGCGGGGAGTCACTTGGGTGAGCACGCAGAGGATGTTGATATCCGAAAAACGGCCGTGATGGTCGCCCACCGCCGCGGAGCCATACAGCACCACCGAAACCAGCCGGTCTTGGTATGCCTTCTGCAGCCGGTCCACTAATTGAGTCAACAAGCGTTCCATGTAAATACCAGATTACCAACTGCCCGAAGCACCGCCACCGCCCGAATCTCCTCCCCCGAAGCCGCCGAAACCGCCGCCGGAGTCGAACCCCCCGAACCCTCCACCCCCGCCCCCAAAGCCCGAGGACCGCCCGAGCAGGTTGCCGAGGAGCATTCCGGTGAGCAACCCGGTTCCGGACCCCCCGGAGCGGCCCCCACGCCCGCCTCGCATCGCCCCGATCACCCACAGCAACATCATCACGCCGAAAACGATCAGCGGGAACGGAGTAGATCGCGAGGACGGGCGCGCGGCTCTGGGCAAGGAGCCGTCGAGCGTTACGTTCTTGGCTTGCGCGACACGCGTGCCGATAGTCTGCACTGCCTCGGTCACGGCTTCTCCGTAACGCGACTCCCGGAGGAAGGGGCTCATCGCGCGCAGCACACTGCCTGCAAACCCGTCGGGGAGTATCGGCTCCAGCCCGTATCCAACCTCCAGCCGCATGCGCCGGTCCTGCGTCGCCAGAAGCAGGAGCACGCCTTCGTTGGTGGTCTTCTGACCTACACCCCACTTGCGAAAGACAGAGTTGGCGACATCCTCGACCGGCTCTCCCTCGAGCGACGGTACCGTCAGCACCGCGATCTGCGCGCCGGTCTTGGCTTCCACCAGGGCGCAGTACTGCTCCAATGCGGCCTTGGCGGCGGGGTCGACCACGCCGGCGTAGTCGCTGATGTAGCCCTGCGGCTTCAGCGCGGCAAAGTCGGCCGCCATGGCGAGTGCCACCAAAGCCAGCCAACCACACAGCGCCAGCGTGATCTTTCTCATGAATGGGTTCTTAACAGTTTACCTTGAAGGAGGCCAGCGTCAGCAGACCAGGTCTTCGCGGGAGACCTGTACGCCCTCGAGGTTGCCGAGGACGGCCAGCGCGACGTGCCGGCGGTCGAAGAAGTCCTGGGCCGTCCGCTGGACTTCGTCCGCGGTGACCTGCTCGATGTGGGCGCCCAATTCGTCCATCGTGAAGAAGCGGCCAAAGTAGAGAAACTGGCGGGCCAGGTTCGCCATGCGGCTCGGCGTGGACTCCAGCCCCAACAGCAGCGACCCCTTCAGATTGTCCTTGACCCGGCGCAGTTCCTCCTCCGGAACCGGCTCCTGCTTGAGCCGGCTGAATTCCTCGAGAATGAGCCGGATCACCTCGCGTGTGGATTCGCTGGATGTCCCGGCGTAGACCGAGAGGCAACCCGTGTCGCGGTATGCCGTGATCTCGGAGAACACGGCGTATGCCAGGCCGCGCTTCTCACGGATGTTCTGGAACAGCCGGCTGCTCATGCCGCCTCCGAGCACGGTGTTCAGCACAGCGTAGGCGTAACGCTTCTCGTGGGGCAGCGGGTAACCCGGGACTCCCAGGGAAAGGTGCACCTGCTCCAGCGATTTCTTGTGCCGCAGACTCAGACGGGCGTGTGTGGAAGGGACCGAACTGGCAGGGACGCTGCCGTTGGGGGGCAATCCCTCGAAGCGCTCCCCGACAAGTTGCAGCAGTTGTGCATGCTGCAAATTGCCCGCGGCGGTGATGGTGATGTTCGAGGGCACGTAGAACTTCCGGAAGTAGCCCTCGATCTTCTCCTTCGAGAACCGCTTGACGGTCTCCCGCGTTCCAAGAATGGGCTTGCCGAGCGGATGGTCCTTCCAGAAACTGCCGGAAAAGACCTCGTGGACCAGGTACTCCGGGCTGTCGGCCTCCATCTTGAGCTCTTCCAGCACCACGCCCTTTTCCTTCTCGATGTCCGCCTCGTCAAACAGCGGGTGCAGCACCAGGTCCGAAAGGATGTCCAGCACCCGCGGCAAATGTTCGTCCAGCACCTTGGCGTTGAAGCTGACCATCTCCTTGGCAGTGAAGGCGTCGAGGTGGCCGCCGATGGAGTCGACCGAACGCGCGATGTCCTCAGCCGAGCGCGATGTCGTGCCCTTGAATACCATGTGCTCGATGAAGTGCGAGATGCCGTTCTCCTCGCTAACCTCCTGCCGTGACCCCGTTCCCATCCATACGCCCACGGCCACCGAGCGGACGTGGGGCATCGTCTCGGTGATCAAACGGATACCGTTGCCGAGGGACGACACCTCGATATCGCGGATTAAAGGCACTGCGTCTGTCATATTGGATGGGGGGTGCCCGTTAGTTCTATTGTCGCACCGCGCGCGGATGACCCGCCACCACCAACGCCCGGTGCTAGACTCACGGATATGGCGCAAGTCCTTCTAGGGCTGGAACTTGGGGAGATTCGAGAAGTACTGGGAGCGGATCAGCCCGCCTTTCGCGCCAAGCAACTGTACGATGCCATCTATCGCCAATGGATTCAAGAACTTAAGGACGTCTCAACCATGCCGGCTGCCCTGCGGCGGGAGCTCGCGGAACGCTGCACCGTGGGCCTGCCGCAACTCGATCGCCGCTTCGAGTCGATCGACGGAACCCGCCGGTACCTCCTGCGCCTGTCCGACGGACGCACCATCGAAGCCGTTCTCATGCCCGAGGAGGCCCGCGACACCATCTGCATCTCCACCCAGGTCGGCTGTCCCGTCGACTGCAAGTTCTGCATGACGGCGCTGATGGGTCTGGAGCGCAACCTGACCGCCGGCGAGATCGTCGGGCAAGTGCTCTTTGTGGCGAAGGACAACGGCCTGGTCCAGGCCGACCGCCGCATCAACATCGTAATGATGGGAATGGGCGAGCCCCTCTTGAACCTGGCAAACGTCCTGAAGGCGACCCGCCTGTTGTTGGACCCCGCCGGCATGGCGTTGTCCCCCCGGCGCATCACGCTCTCCACCTCCGGGATCATCCCCAAGATGGAGGAACTGGGACGTGAGGTAGCGCGGCCGAAACTGGCCATTTCGCTCAATGCGTCTACCGAGGAGCAGCGCTGCGAGTTGATGCCGATTACCCGCAAGTATCCTCTCGCCGATCTGATCAAGGCCTGCCGCGCCTATCCGCTCCGCCCGTGGGAGCGGCTCACCTTCGAGTACGTCCTGCTCAAAGGGGTCAACGACAGCGATGCCGACGCGCGCCGCGTGGTCCGGCTGCTCGCGCACCTCAACTGCAAGGTGAACCTGATCGCGCTGAACCCCGGCCCGGGGATTGCGTACGAGACGCCGGAGCCGGAACGCGTCGCGTCGTTTCAGACGATCCTGCGCAAGTCCCTGCCCTGCTTCCTGCGCAAGCCCCGCGGCCGCGACATCTTCGCCGCCTGCGGCCAACTGAAGCGCATCTCGCTTCAGTGAGGGCGGGGCAGTTCGTGTATTATGTTGTTCAGAGAAGCCCCTTGGGTGGGCACACAACCTGGAAACACACTGGAGCCCTATGCGCCCGATCATCCTCTTGCTTATTGTTCTGGCCGCCCTGCCTGCATGCGGCCAATACTCGTACCCGGCGACGGCATCCACCGCGCTCGTATTCCCGCATCTGGTGGATGGCGGACCAGTCGACCAAAGGTGGAAGGTCACCCTCGTCTTCACGAATCCGAACACGACGAATGCCGCCAACGTCCGAATCAACTTCTACGGCGACAGTGGGAACCCGCTGCTGCTCGACTTTGGCGGAGGCCTCCTCTCGCAGATCGACCTGACCGTCGCCGCGGGAGGAAGCCGCACCCTCACCAGCGCCGGGACATCCTCCTCGACGAATTCCGGTTGGGGGTTCGCGACGTCCAGTGCTCCCGTCACGGGGACGATTCTTTTTCAGGCTTCGCGCAACGGGACTCCCTTCTGGGACGTGTCCGCGCCGGGAACCGGGCCCACGTACTTCTACACGAGCTATGCCAATGACAACCTGGGCGTGGCTCTGGCTAATACCACGGACCGAACAATCAGTCTGCGGGTCGCCATTCGATCCACAAGCGGGACAGTCCCGGCCGGTCCCTGGGATATCATCGACCTGCCGGCCAGGAACCATAGGGTATTCAATCTCTTCTCGTTGGCGGGGTTTCCGAGGCCGTTCGAAGGCAGCGTGACCATCACCGGCCCCGCCGATGCGCCGGTTCCCTTCGCCGCCTGGACTCTGAACTTCCGCGACGGCTTGCTCACGCCGCTGCCGCAAGGAGAGATGCAGTTTCCAGGCCCTCCGGACCGCCGCCCTTACGACATCGGGTATCAAGATCCGGCAGGCTGGCGCGGCCTTGCAGTCCGAACTGGGACTGTACCTCGGAGGGAAGGACCCGGCCACGACTGCGAACCTCATCCGGTCCATGGGGCTGGTTGTGGACACCGGTTCGTCGATCACGGCCTACTACAGGCAGTCCGAAAACAGCATCCACGTTTCGACAGCGCTGGTCGAGTTGATGGGCGCATCCGACGCCGGCTTGGCCTTCATCATCGCTCACATGGCGACACACGGCGTCTTCCTTTCGGTGGGGGCGCCAACACCGGGCTCCGGCCTGCCCATCCCGGAGAAGTACGCCGATGTCATTGCGGCCCTCAGCCTGGTCAAGGGCGGCTTCGATGGCGGGGGCGCGGGGGACTTCTTCGCGCGACTCCAGTTGGCGGTTGCGGTGCTCGCGAACATCGACCCCGCTTTCCGGACCGAATTCGAATTGCCCGCCGGCATCATTGACCGCCTGCACGCCTTGGCGAACAACCTCGACAGCGCGTGCGATGTATCGAGTTCGTCGGCCGCGCTGCACGCAACCTGCGAGAAAGCCCGGTATTTCTGGTTTCCGGACCTCTACGCCATCCCGCGGTCGGATTAGGCGCCCGTGAAAGATCCACTGCGGACTGCTGGACCCAGGCGGGTGGCCGTACTTGCCGGACTGCTCGCCTGCGGCGCCGTTGCGGATGCGCAGATGGCGGTCGACCCAGGCGCCCCGGTCGTCGCGCTCAGCGTGAGCCAAAAGCTCAAGGTCCATGCGGCCCGCGTAGTTGGACCGTTTCCATTGCTCGTGTCGGGAGCGCAGGCGGGCGTCCTGCAAGGCATGGACATCCCAGAGGAATGGGGGCAAGGCGGCCGGGCCTTCGGAAAACGTTATGGCGCCGTGATGGGCTACGGCGCGGTGCGGAACCTCTTCGCGTTCGCGCTGGACGCTTCGCTCAAGCAGGATCCCCGATACTTCAGGTCCGACCAGACGGCTGCCGCCGCTCGCACCCGGCACGCGCTGCTTTCGGTATTTCGCGGGCGTACGGACCGCGGCCGCAGCACGGTTGCAGTTTGGCGAATCGGCTCCGCCTACGGGGCAGCCTTCCTGGCGGACGCCTGGCAGCCGCCCTCGCGCGCCGGTCCAGGGCATGCGCTGTTGCGGGGGAGCATAACACTGGCGGCGGACGCCGGCTGGTGCGTATTCGCGGAGTTTTGGCCGGACATCAAGCGAGCACTCGGGCGGTAAGGCGACCCTAAGCACCGGCTGGCCGGAGGCCCAGGCCGGGGCGGTTCGGGAGCACCAGTTTGCCCTTCTCGACGGTCACGCCACGGTAGGGGTCGTTGGCGATGAGCAGGTTGCCGTCCAGGTCGGCGTAGTCCACGAGCGGCGACAAGTGGGCGGCGGCGGTGACGCCGATCGAGCTCTCGATCATGCACCCGAGCATGGTCTTCATCCCGAGGGATTTCGCCATCTGGATCATGCGCAGGGCTTCCTGAATGCCGCCGCATTTCATGAGCTTGACGTTGATGCCGTCGTAGGCATCGGCCAGCTTGGGGATGTCCGCCGGATGCGCGCAGGCCTCGTCCGCGAGGATGGGAATGTGAACTTTGCCGCGGACCCAGCGCGTCTCTTCGAGCATGGGCGCGGGCATGGGCTGCTCGACGAACTCCACGCCCTGCGATTCGAGCCAGTTGATCTTGCGGACGGCCTCTTCTTTGTCCTTCCAGCCCTCGTTGGCGTCCACCCGCAGCGGCTTCTTCGTCACGCTGCGCACGGCCGCGATGGTCTCTTCATCGGTCGAGAGCCCCACCTTGATCTTGAGGATGGGAAACGGCTCGGCCTCGAGAACTTTCTGGCGCGTGATCTCGGGCGTGTCGATGCCGATGGAGAAGGTGGTCAGCGGAGTGTCGCGAGGGTCGAGGCCCAGGTAGCGGTAGAGCGGCACGCCGAGCTTGCGGGTCACCCAGTCCATGAGGGCGATGTCGATGGCGGCCTTGGCGGCGTACTCTCCATCGAGCCTCCGGAAGACCTCCGCCATGAGCTTGGAGAATTGCCAGGGATCGGCGGAGATCAGAAAGGTACGCAGTGACTCCACGGCGCGCCGGGCCGAGGCGGCGTCCTCCTTGTAGCGCACGATCGGGGCGCCCTCGCCGAGCCCGGTGAGGCCGTCGCGGGTGTAGCGCAGGTGGAGGTTGTCCCGATAATCGCTCGACGACATGACCGTCGTCCAGGTGTGCTTCAATTTCAGGCGCACGACGCTCATTTCGAGAGCCGCACCCGTGGCGCCCTCCGCGGGAAGAGCGGCCGCGGCGCCCGCGGCCCCCAGCCATTGACGGCGTGTCATTTCAGACCTCCGAGACCGCTTGCTTACGCGCGCGGCTCTGAACCCTCGCCTCAGGCGAGCTGCCAGCGATTCGGTGTAGGGGGCGCGGGCCACGCCGCGCTCGGTGATGATGGCGGTGACGTAGCGGTGGGGGGTGACGTCGAAGGCGGGGTTCTCGACGGCGGCTCCTTCGGGGGCCACGGGCACGCCGAAAACGTGGGTCACTTCGAGCGGCGAGCGCTGCTCGATGGGGATCTGTTCGCCGGAGGGCAGGCTCAGGTCCAAGGTCGAGATGGGCGCGGCGACGTAGAACGGAACGCCGTTTTCCCGAGCCAGCACCGCCACCGAATAGGTGCCGATCTTGTTCGCCACGTCGCCATTGGCGGCGATGCGGTCGGCGCCGACAATCACGCAGCCGATCCGGCCCGACTTCAGGAAGTGCCCCGCCATGTTGTCCGTGATGATGGTGGTGGGGATGCCGTCGTGCATCAACTCCCAGGCGGTGAGGCGCGCGCCTTGCAGGAACGGGCGGGTCTCATCGGCGAACACGTCGATGTTCTTTCCGGCGGCGACCGCGGCGCGGATGACGCCCAGCGCGGTCCCGTACCCCGCCGTGGCCAGAGCGCCGGCGTTGCAGTGCGTCAGCACGGTCTTGCCTTCCGGCACCAGATCCGCGCCGTGGCGGCCGATGGCCTGATTGATGGCGATGTCTTCGAGCCGTATGCGCTGGGCCTCCTCAATCAGGCGAGCGCGGATCTCCTCAACCGGCTTGCCGCGCAGGCTCTCGAAGAGCCGCCGCATACGGTCGATGGCCCAGAACAGATTCACGGCGGTGGGGCGCGTGGCGGCCAGCGTATCGCAGATCGTTTCGAATTCGGCATCCCCACGGAGGACGCCCAGCGCCACGCCCATGGCCGCGGCGACGCCGATGGCGGGCGCGCCGCGAATCACCATCGAGCGGATGGCCTCGGCGACTTCGCGATAGTCGCGGCAGGTGACGTACACCTCTTCCCGGGGGAGGCGCGTCTGATCGATCATGACGACACCCGCGTCTGTCCAGACGATTGTCTCTACCATTTGGCGGGGAGGTCCTTTCCAATAAAAACGTACGCCGCAAAGAACGTGGCGTTGTAGGCGGCATGCACAAGGGCCGCGGCGGCCGTCGAGCCGGTTCGCCAGCGGGTGTAGCCGAAAGCCGAGCCGGCCAGCGTGATGAGGGCCACATGTCTCCAGGACCACGCATACTGCGGCCCGTGGAGCAGCGCAAACGGCAGGGCGCTCAGGACGATTGCGGCGGCCGGGCCGAGCGAGCGCATGAGCAACGGCATCAGGAAGCCGCGAAAGGCGACCTCCTCGCAAACCGGCCCCGCGGTGATCGCCGCCAGCCCCACCATGAGCACGGCCGTTCGATCGCTGAGCAGGTGCTTCATGGGCATGTCGAGATCCGGCGTTCTCAGCAGCGCCCCCAGGAAGCCGACCGCCAGCGCCAACGCCACGCCAAACCCGACCCGCTTCCAGACGTCCTCGCCCGCCCGCACCCAACCGAGGGACTCCCAAAACGGTTGGTCGTAGCGCAGCCGGAGCAGGAGGTAGAGACAGGCAAACCAAAAGAGGTAGGCCAGGAATTGAGCGGCGATCAGCTCGGGCGCTTTCCCTCGAACGGGTACAGCGAACGCGGAAAACAGGCCCCGCGCGATCAGGGCGGCCAACAGCAGAGACGGAAACGCGGCGGCCAGGAATGCAAACAGGTCCACGTAGCCCCAGAACGGAGTCTTGGGCGGGGGCTCGGCTTCTTGAACGGGCGGGCTCGGGAAGGCGGCTTCGGGGTCGCTCATGCTTCACGCTCGATGAGGGCCGCCGCCAAGAGCGGAAGCATCAGCTCGTGATGCCCGGTGATGGCGATGCCGCGGCCCCCGGCGCCGGCGTGGGGCCGTTCGACGACGTTCACGCGCGGCCGGTAATGCTGCAGGAAATCGAGGTTGGCGGTGGTGAACTCCTTGAGCGGGTGCCCCAGATTGCGCACCACGGAAACGGCTTTCAGAAACACCTCCGGCAGCACGACCGCCGAGCCGAGGTTGACATACACACCGCCTTGATCCAACTCGGCGACCAGCGAACAGAACAAGCGGAAGTCGTGGTGGGTGGCCTGCCCGATGGCCGCTCCATCGGCCTGCGGGTGCGCGTGGGGGGTGTCCGTGCCCACGGCGACGTGCACGGTCACCGGCGTGGAATGCCGCCAGGCAGCCAGCAGCAGACTGCTCGAAGCGTAGCGCGGATCGGCGATTTCGTTCAGGCGGCGGCCGACCGCCTCGCCGATGCCGATGGCGGCGGCCGCGCCCTCGGCGATCGCCTGGTTCAGCTCCCGGCCGGTTTCCTCGGCGGCTCCGAAGCGCCCGTCGGGCAGGACCGCCTCGACGTCCTCGCTGGTCTGGCCCGCGATGGCGATTTCGAAATCGTGGATGGCCGCCGAGCCGTTCATGGCGAAGGCCGTGGCGTAGCCCCTTTGCATCAGGTCGATCAGGACCGGCGCCAGGCCGCACTTGATGACGTGCCCGCCCAGGCCCCAGATCACGGGCTTGGCGGCCGCCCGCGCGCTGGCGATGGCGTCCACCAGATCGCGCAGGGCGTTGCCGGCCAGGATGCGTGGCAGGGAATCTATGAGGCCACTAACGCCGGCTCCTTTGGCGTAGGGGGTGGCGAAGGCATCGACGTTGATTTTGCCGCCTCGCTCGGCTATGGGGATGGTCTTCAGGGCTTTGAAGTCCATGGGGTGTTGTTTGTATTTGGTCACTGGCTCCGTCCGTTTCGTTTGGCGTCGAGATGAGTCTCGACGCGGCACGCGTAGGCGCGTGCGCTACAAAGGCAGCTAGCAGGCGCCTGGGCGGTGTAGCTTTTGGGGGTGCGCATTACTTGTTCGGGGGTGCCGGCTACTACCACGCGGCCTCCGTCTTCCCCGCCCTCCGGCCCCAGATCGATGATCCAGTCGGCGGTCTTGATCACGTCGAGATTGTGTTCGATCACCACCACCGTATTGCCCAGGTCCACCAATCGCTGGAGCACGTCGAGCAGCTTCCTGACATCGTCGAAATGCAGGCCGGTGGTGGGCTCATCGAGAACATAAAACGTTCGTCCGGTCTGGCGCTTGCTCAACTCCTTGGCCAGCTTGATGCGCTGCGCCTCCCCGCCCGAGAGCGTGGTGGCCGACTGCCCGAGATGCACATACCCCAGACCGACGTCGCGCAGCGTCTGGAGCTTGACCTGCACTTGCGGAATGTTCTCGAGCACCCCCAACGCATCGTCCACCGTGGTCTCGAGCAGATCGGCGATCGAGCAGCCCTTGTATTTTACCTGCAACGTCTCATGGTTGTAGCGCCGGCCGTGGCAGACGTCGCAGGTGACGTAAACGTCGGGCAGGAAATTCATCTCGATGCGCTTGAGGCCGTCGCCCTGGCAGCCCTCGCAGCGCCCGCCCTTGACGTTGAAACTGAAGCGGCCGGGCTTGTAGCCGCGCTCCCGGGATTCCGGCAGCATGGCGTACAGATCGCGGATGGGCGTGAAGAGGCCGGTGTAGGTGGCGGGGTTCGAGCGCGGCGTGCGGCCGATGGGCGACTGGTCGATGCGGATGACCTTGTCGATATGCTGCAAGCCGGCGAGGCTCTCGTGCGCGCCGGGCTCCTCGCGCGAACCGTAGATTTCATGCGCCAGCGCCCGGTAGACGATGTCGTTCAACAGGGTCGACTTGCCGCTGCCGGAAACGCCCGTCACCACGATGAACAGGCCGAGCGGAAACTCGACGTCGATGTTCTTGAGGTTGTGCTCGCGCGCGCCGTGCAGCACCAGTTTCTTCGCGTTGCCGCGGCGGCGGGTGGCGGGTCCTTCGATGCGCAGCGCTCCGGAGAGGTAGCGGCCGGTCAGGGATTCGGGATTCGCGGCGATGTCGGCGGGCGTACCGCAGGCCACCAGGAAGCCCCCGAGCCGGCCCGCGCCGGGTCCGAGATCGACCACGTAGTCGGCGCGCTGGATGGTTTCCGCGTCGTGCTCGACCACCAGCACCGTATTGCCCATGTCGCGCAGCCGGGCGAGCGTGTCGAGCAGGCGGCCGTTGTCGCGCGGATGCAAACCGATGGAGGGCTCATCGAGCACATACAGCACGCCGCGCAGCTTGGAGCCGATCTGGGTGGCCAGGCGGATGCGCTGCGACTCGCCGCCCGAGAGCGTGTCCGCGGAGCGATCCAGGCTCAGGTAATCGAGACCGACGGCGCTGAGAAACTCGAGGCGGTTGCGGATTTCGCCGGCGATGCGGCCGGCGATCTGCTCCTCGCGCTCGCTGAACTGCCAGGCGCGCGCCGCCGGAAGGGCCTGGGCCACGGTCATGGCGGTGAAATCGCCGATGGAGAGGCCCTGCACTTGTACGGCGAGGCTGGCGGGACGCAGGCGCTTGCCCGCGCAGGCCGCGCAGATGGCGGGGGACATGTATTCGAGCAGCCAGTCGCGGTAGACCGGAGAGGCGTCGTCGAAGGTCTCCTGCAGCAGTCCCAGCATTCCGCGGAAGGCGCCGTTGCCGTAGAGCAGGAGCGACTGGCTCTTCTTGGGAAGCTCCTCGAAGGGCTTCGAGAGACCGATCTTGGCGGCCTGCGCGGCGTGGCTCACCTGGTGGGAGATGTAGGGGGCGAGGGTGAGCGCGAGGGCTCCGTCGAGCAACGGCTTGGAATCGTCGGCGATGATTTTGGCGGGATCGAACGACCACTTGCGCCCCAGGCCCGCGCAGGCTTCGCAGGCGCCGTACGGGCTGTTGAAGGTGAACGAGCGGGGTTCCAGTTGGGGCACGCTGGTGCCGCAATCGGGGCAGGCCAGTTTCCGCGAATAGAGCCGCTCCTCGCCATTGACCACGGCCACCAGCACCAATCCATTGGCGAGCTTGGTGGCGGTTTCGATGGAAGCTTCGAGGCGCTTGTCGATGCCGGGCTTGACGAGCAGGCGGTCGACCACGACCTCGATGGTGTGGTTGCGGCGCTTGTCCAACGTGATGGGCTCTTCGAGGGAGCGCAGCGTGCCATCGACGCGGGCTCGCAGGAAACCCTGGCGCGCGAGCTTCTCGAGGTCCTTGCGGTACTCGCCCTTGCGGCCGCGCACGATGGGCGCCAGGATCATGACGCGTTCGTCGGAGCGCAGGGCCTTGACCTGTTGGAGGATTTTTTCGGAGGACTGGCAGGCGATCTCGTGGCCGCAGGTGGGGCAGTGCGGGATGCCGATGGAGGAGTAGAGCAGGCGCACGTAATCGTAGATTTCGGTGATGGTGCCGACGGTGGAGCGGGGGCTGCGGTTGGTGGTTTTCTGCTCGATGGAGATGGCGGGGGAGAGGCCGTCGATGGAATCGACGTCGGGGCGCTCGAGTTGGTCGAGGAACTGGCGGGCGTAGGGGGAGAGGGTTTCGACGTAGCGGCGCTGGCCTTCGGCGTAGATGGTGTCGAAGGCGAGGGAGGACTTGCCGGAGCCGCTCAGACCGGTGACGACGGTGAAGGTATTGCGCGGGATTTCGACGCTGATGTTCTTGAGGTTATGAACGCGCGCCCCATGAACGCTGATGCGGTCGAGCATAGTGAGAGTCGGTGGGCCGAGGCCAATCCTTTATTGTCCCTTGCGGCGCGGGGCGGGGGCAAACCCGAACGTTGCCGGGGGCGAAGAAAAATCAAAAAGTACGGAGCGAACCCAAGGGCGGTTCGTCCGAGAATTGATACCGCTCAAATGTGCGGTCCTTTGTTTTCAATAGGTTGCTAGGTTCGTTTGGTATACCGCGGGTGCGCGCGGGCCGAGTTGGAGGAGGGCGTCCGCCGCACGGCGGACTGTCCGAAAATGGGACTAGGTTCGTTTTGCAGTTTGAGGTTTTTGGGCAGCCGGTGATTCTGGGGTTCACCGCTGAGACGCTGAGAGCACAGAGAGAACACGGGCATAGGGACACTCCTCGACCTATCCATACCACGGGAGGAGCGGGTTCCAACCGGGCGATTCGGGCAAGTGGTTGATTGGGAAGGAGAGATTCTTGGAGGGCGGGGGTGACCGATACCCCAGTACGCTGGACCTGTTTGTCACTTGCGGAGCTTTTGTGCAACACTGCAACATCACCGGACCAGCCAGGATGCAGAAGGGGTTGTTCTCATGAGCGTTACCGAGATCGAGAGGCTCCTACACGACTACCACGCGTGGCTCCGGGACAAGACTACGCTCCGCCAAGTGAACGGGGAATGGGTTGAGATCACCACGCCTTACCTCGATCGACACAATGACGCCCTGCAGATTTACGTCCGAGCTGAAAGTGGCGGCTACATTCTCACCGACGACAGTTACACCATTCATGACCTTGAGGCCTCCGGGTGCAGTCTCCGCCCGGGGAAGCGGCAGGACCTCCTTAAGATGACGCTGAACGGCTTTGGCGTGAGGCTCCAGAATGATGCCCTTGAGGTTCACGCGACCGCCGAGACCTTTCCACTGAGAAAGCACAGTCTCATTCAGGCCGTGCTTGCCGTGAATGATCTTTTCTACCTCGCGAAGCCGATTGTGGAGAGCCTGTTCTTTGAAGACGTGGTTGCATGGCTCGACGCCAATGACATCCGGTATACGCCGAGGGTGAAGTTCACCGGCATCAGTGGCTTCGACCACCTGTTCAACTTCGTGATTCCGAAATCCCGCAAGGAGCCGGAACGCATCGTGCAGGCGATCAACCGGCCGACTCGCGAAACTGCCCTGACATTCATTAATGCTTGGACGGACACGCGCCAGACACGGCCGCCTGAGTCGAAGGCTTACGCCATGCTGAACGACACGGAGCAGCCGGTCTCGGGCAGCGTGATCGATGCGTTTCGGAATTATCAGATACGTCCGGTGCCGTGGGGCGAGCGGGCGCAAGTCGTTCCTGAGCTGGCCGCGTGATCAGATCCTCTGTTCGGACCTCAGCCGGTAGACGGAACGCACGCCTCGACGGATGATCGCCTGATGGCTTAAGAAGTTGGTGCCGAGCGGAACGCGGAGCAACCCCTCGCGATGGTATCGGGTTGACGTCCTATCCGGAGATTGGCGACGCGATGCCGACTTCTCAGTTCCTAATCCGGCCGACTTCCTCGAACGCCGTTTGGGGCCCAGTCTCAGCATAGGCGACTCCTCGCTCATGTGGGTTGCTACTGGAGTGCCGACGCCGACCGGGGTGCGCTTGGCAGCAGCGGGTGGAAGGGCCGGATTGGGGAAGACTACGGGCGTTATCAGGAGCTGACGTTCTTCATTGACCAACCGCAGACGCCTCTGGACTGCCCTCGCACCCGAACGTATCCCGAAGCAGGACTCCAGATCCCTGTTGGCGCGGATTGCTGCACGATGGTTGACAGCATACTTTCCGAGTCGCCCATCATCCAGTCCCAATCCACTTCTTCATCGGCTAAGCTCTATTGAATCTGGCATTCCTTCCCAACAAATCAAGCATGCCAGCACCGTCGACATCTCCGGGGTTGTCGGGCATGAATACGTAGGGCCAAGCGAACTCGCGTAAGCCGCGTCGCCTCGCAAATTCAAGCATCCAAGGGACTTCAAGCGGCATCACACTATCAGGAGCCAATCAAGGAGAAAAGATGAAGTACATGATCAGCTGGTTCGAACGCCCACAAGGTTCGCCTATGGAGTATGAGAACGCGCAGAAGCGAATCCTCGAGGTGTTTGGTCAGTGGAAGGCGCCAGGCAATTTTAAGATCGAGTTTTTCGTAATCCGTGTGGGCGAGTGGGGTGGGCATATGTTGATGGAATGCGACGATCCGTTGACGATTCACAAGTTTTGCTCGATGCTTCCTTCGTTTGTGTTCCAAGTGCACCCTGTAGTCGCCGTTGAGGACGCAGTCCGGGGTGAACTCGAAGTAATCGCCTGGCGCGACGGATTGAAAAGCAAGTGACGTCTGACAGGGCCACGGGTGAACCTTCGAAACCACCTACTTGTCCGGGCGCCCGACTCGGTCCCAAACCCAGAGTTTCAAAAGCAGGGGAGGATACGCCGTAACGCAGCCGCAATCCGCATTTCGGTTTGAAGTCTGTTCATCAACCGCGGCATTCTCTCGAATTCTGAGGCAGAATCGAACATCCATCAATAGTTGGGCCAGACTAATGTAGCCCATGATCTTCAGGGCTGGGGCTGGCACCAGCACGATCACGGGAAGGAGAACAGGATGAAGTTCATGGTTGCTTGGAAGATTCCGCCCGGTTGCTACAAAGCCGCGGTCGAAAGATTTCTGAACACTGGCGCGCCAAACCCCACGGGGGTGAAGACCATCGGACGCTGGCACGCTCCGGGGTCCTCGTCCGGATGGCACGTCGTTGAAGGAGATACGGCGGGGGTGGCGGAGCTTGAAGCAGTGTGGGGCGATCTTCTGGAATTGCAGATAACGCCTGTCATTGAGGATGCCGAGGCCGCAAGCAGCTTGGCCAAGGTGCATGGAAAGTGACGCCTCAAGGGGGCGACAGTTTCAGCTTCCGGATGCGCCGTTATGTCCCGGAAGGCTCTTCCACACATCAGTCGGGTACGATCACTGGGCGTTTTTCCCCAAGGAGGAAGACCATATGCGTATGTTGCTGAGAGTATCGATTCCCGTGGAGACCGGAAATGCCGCCGCCAAGGATGGGACCCTGGGGTCTACGATCGAGGGAATCCTGGCCGATCTCAAACCGGAAGCGGCCTATTTCTTCGCGGACGACAGCGGCCAACGATCGGGCTCGATCGTTTTCGACATGAAGGACACATCGCAGATTCCAGCGGTCGCTGAGCCTTGGTTTCTCGCTTTCAACGCACAAGTCTCGCTGCGGCCGATCATGAACCCGCAAGACCTTGCCAAGGCCGAGCCATCGATTGGCAAGGCTGCCAAGAAATACGCCAAGTAGGCCACGGCAGCGATTCGTAAGGGACCACTGATAGGCTGAGTCGGTCGCGATTACCGGTTGGCGGGGCCACATTCTCGAGGTCCCAGCATCTGAGCTAGGTGAGACGGATCGGGTGCCTCATGATTTCGCCCGCCACATCGCTTACGACACGACCCGCATCCGAACAGAATTGGGCTATAAGGAAGTACTCCTACCTGAAGCCGCATTGGCGCGCACTCTGGAATACGAAAAGGGCGACTGAGGGCCAGACCAGCAACGCTGGTAACCGGTCGAGTTGACGCGTAACGCCCTTCTCGTGGAACTGAACCCGCTGACGCGGGCCGGAAGTCCTTTTATACCGGCCAATCCGCATAGGGGTAGCCGCTAATCCACAGAAGGCAGTATTCTTTTTTCGCTTCGCCATTGAATGTACCAGGAGGGTGAAGGCCGGTCGCCGGACCAATCCTGGCAGGGAGAACCAGCGGCAGGCCTTCACGCCAGCCGTGATTCTCGTCATCGCCGGGCGGCGATGCGATGGCGCGTGCTGTCCGCAGACTCGGCCGCAAGGGGCGCCATCGCGTGTGAGGGATCTGGAGCCACTCAGCCTCTGTCTTGGCTACGTCGTGATCTGTCGGCTTGCTCGCTGCTTCCACCTCCGTCTTCGGTGCTTGGCGCGGTGAGTGGCTTACTTCTCGATCTCCACCAGAATCAACTCGAACGGCTTGTTGCCCGTGTTCTGCGGAAGGTGGCTCCCGGCGGCCGTCCATCTGGTTGTTCCTGCCTTAATCGTCATATCCTCTGATTTCCCGTCGGGGGTGGTCATACGCGACATTCCGTCCGTGAGGAAGGCCGCCACCGAGTCGGGATGGTAGTGCATCACCGACTTCTCTCCAGGTCCATAAGAGATACGCAGGACGCGCACCCTCTCGTTTTCGAATTCCACTTTGTAATGTTTCGGATCCACCTTCACCGGATCCGCTTTGCCGCCGCCGGCCTGTTGCGCGCGGACCGCCACGCCAAAGGCGATAACGCCGGCGAGAACTAGAGCTACTGCAATTGACAGGCGCTTCATGTGCCCCTCCCTTTAAGTTGGTACTTGTATGCCGGGACGCATAGTGCAGGGGACTGTCCACTCGGAATCGCCATCTTGGAACCCAGTATGTTTTCATTCTACACCGCGCCGCTAAAAGGAGTCTCGCGCGCATAAGCAAAGAGTGACGGAGCACTCGGAAGTTGGGCGACGCCCTGCCGACTTAGCCGTACTGATCCGGCGCTGACTTCCTCGAAGGCCGTCTCTGGACCTTGAGCGGCAGAAGTACGACATGGCGACTACACGCTCATGTGGGTTGCTTCCGGGTTGCCGATCCGACCACAAGCAAGGCTGAGCGCACCGCGCATCTAGGCGGCGGTGGTCGCCGCAAGGCTGCTGTCTCGCAGCGCCTTGATATCGCGCATGGGAGGCTGGCCGAAGAAGCGGCTGTATTCGCGGCTGAACTGGCTTACACTCTCATAGCCGACGTCGTATGCGGCCCTGGTCGCATCGATTCCTTCCGTCAGCATCCGTTGCCGGGCTGCCTGCAGCCTGAGTTGCTTCTGGTATTGAAGCGGGCTCATGGCGGTTAGCGCCCGAAACTGATGGTGCAGTGTCGAAACACCCATTCGGGAGACTTCGGCCAGTTCCTCGATGCGTAGCGGCTTGGTGTAGTTGGCCTTGAGCCAAGCAATTGCTTTCGCAGTTCTATGGCTCAGATCGCCTCTCGTCGCTATCGCACGGAGCCGCTGGCCTTGCTCAGTTCTGAGCACGCGATAGATGATTTCGCGCTGAATCAGTGGACTCAAAAACGGGATGTCCTCGGGCGTATCGAGGATCTCGATGAGTCTGATGCAGGCACCTAGCAGTCCGGTCGTCGTAGCACCAACTGCCAGCCCGTGACCGTGCGAAGATCCTTGGGGCTCCGGCAGGTCCTCCCGGCTCAGCACCTCGCCTACCATCGGCATGTCCAACCGGAGAAGCATCGAAAGAAGCGGCACGTCTTCGGATGCCTCGACGATCTGGCTTTGAACAGGAATGTCGATCGATGAAACCAGAAACGACGATCCGTCGCACAAATATTCGGTACCTCCCAAATTGATCCGCTTGCGACCTTGGGCGAACACGTTGAGACTTGGTTCGTAGCTGCCTCGATGGCAAGGGCTCGGGGAGATCCGGCGGTATAGCGTTAGTCCGGGTACCGATGTTGAATGTTCTCCCGCCGATAGTGCGTGCCCGGCAATCCTGTCGGCCAGCACTCTTCTCAGCTCGATCAATGCCGGATTTCGGTCTGCTTCTTGTTGTTTTGGTTTTGCCATTCGTGCCAGCTTGTCTTCAGCGTACCGCGGCGACGGCGATCAGGTGCACAAAAGCCACACGATAAACAGGATCAGGCAAAGAATCGGCAGGATCGGGAAAGCGCTAAGGGACGAGCTCCAGCTAATTTGAAATTGGGGTTTGAACCTGATGAGAAACGCAATGGCACTCCTGGCCGCACTGTTGCTGGCGGCGGCCGGCGCAGGCCAGGACCGTAGTGACGCCCGAGACCGTTTTGCTGGAGCGTGGCGCCTGGCGCGGCTCGAACAGCCCGGAGCCGACGGCAAGATTCACGACGTCGATTGCAGCGGACTGTTTGTTTTCACCCGCGACGGGCACGCATCCGTCCAGGTGATGGACCGGCATCCGCAGGCTGCCAAGGCCGCCGGGCCCGAGCAGTACTCGCAAGGCGGCTATGAAGCATCGTGGGGTACATACCAGGTGGACGAACGCACTCACACGTTCACGTTCCATATCGACGGAGCGCTGGTGCGCACCCTGGTCGGTAAGGACCTACCGCGTTCCTATGAGTTTTCGGGCAATCAACTGATCATCAAATCTACTCGTGCCGATGAGCATTGGCGTGTTACTTGGGAGCGATATTGAGTATGCAAAAACGTAAGCTGGGGCAAAGCACCCTTGAAGTGTCTGCTCTCGGTCTCGGTTGCATGGGGATGAGTTGGTCCTACAGCCCGATTCCGGACCGACACGCGATGATCTCGCTGCTGCGGTCCGCCGTGGAGCGGGGCGTCACGTTTTTCGATACGGCCGAAGTTTACGGTCCATACACGAACGAGGAACTGGTCGGCGAGGCCCTCGCTCCCTTCCGGAGCCGAGTGGTGATCGCAACGAAGTTCGGTTGGGCGCCCGGGTCCGAGGACGAAACCAGGTGGAGCAGGCTGAATTCCCGACCGGAGCACATCAAGCAGGCTGTCGAGGGCTCCCTCAAGCGACTGCGGGTTGACACCATCGACTTGTATTACCAGCACCGGGTTGATCCCGACGTTCCGATTGAAGACGTGGCGGGCGCGGTTAAGGACCTGATCCAGGTGGGTAAGGTCAAACATTTCGGCCTGTCCGAAGCAGCGGCAACCACGATTCGCCGTGCACACGCTGTTCAGCCGGTGGCTGCCGTGCAGAGCGAGTATTCGCTGTGGTATCGCGAACCGGAACGGGAAGTCCTGCCGACCCTCGAAGAACTGGGGATCGGCTTCGTTCCATTCAGCCCGCTCGGGAAGGGTTTCCTCACAGGGAAGATCGACCAAAACACGACCTTTGACAGTTCCGACTTCCGCAATTCCGTGCCTCGCTTCAATGCGGAAAACCGGAAGGCCAACTTCGCCTTGGTCGGTCTGCTGGAGGGCATCGCGAAGCGAAAGAACGCCACCCCGGGCCAAATCGCGCTTGCGTGGTTGTTGGCGCAGAAGCCTTGGATCGTGCCTATTCCCGGCACGACCAAACTGCATCGCCTGGAAGAGAACATCGGAGCCGCGGCGGTGAAGCTTACAACAAGTGAACTGAGAGACATAGAAGAGGCCGCTGAACGGATACCAGTGCAAGGTGCTCGTTACCCGGAGCAAATGGAAAAGTTAAGCAACCGATAGAGGAGAACTATGCGAGGAACAGTTTTGTACGGACCCCGTGACATCCGGTTCGAAGATCGGGAAGATCCCAGGATCGAAAAACCGACAGATGCCGTGATCCGCATGGCGGCGACATGCGTTTGCGGATCGGATCTCTGGCCGTATCGAGGCATACAAGCAACGAACGGCCCGGCGTCTTTGGCAAGATCAGGAACGATAAACGCGCTTGTGACCGTTTTCGAAACTCAGTGCGGCGGCGGTTGGTCAGGTGCGTCAGGCGCAGATGGCTCGCTCGTCGTCGGACCGCAGGGCGCCCACCCGGCCTCCCAGGCAGAATCACTGATAAATTCCTGATCTTCCTCGGAAGGAGTGTCTTTTAAGATAACCACCACATCGGCATCCGATTGGGGACCGGCGTCTCCTCTGGCCCTTGAGCCAAACAAGATGACTTGGGAAGATGAGAATCGCTGAGAAATTTTTTCTTTAAAGTCATTTAATATCTTTTTATCTTGTTGGTTCATTTTAATATTCCTCCAAGGCCAGTTTATTCGATTGAGCGCCAGAGACCCGTGATCGTTCCTTATTCACCATCTTCATTCAAATAAGAATATTTCTATACTTTTTTCATTTTCTTCCATTTTTTATTCCGAAACCCAAAGAAAATCAGAGTAGAATTATTATCTATCAGGCCAAAAATAATGAACCGGGGCCAGCCAGTATTTTGATGGGTCCTGTTCCCTTGGATCACGAGTAATACTGAGGTCCCGGGACCAACGCCTTTCGAAGCCTTCTCGTGCCGCGACGGCCGATATGATGGCGTCGCGTTCATGTTCTTGTTCAGCCCGAAGCGTCATTTTTATTCCGAACCTTCTGGAAAAAGTCTCCCAACTATCTATCTTTAATCCTTTCAAAAGGGCCTTAGGATGAGACTCGGTAATGCCAATATCTGGGAAAATTTCTCTAATTCTGAAGGAAAACATCACTCCTTGGACGAGTACGGCACCCTTCAGTGAATTTGCCGTCTGCACCTGGCCACCAGTCAAATGGTAGGTTTTTCTCAACCACTTATCCGCTAAACGATCGCTGGAACGTCCCGATGACCACCATAAGGGTGAATCCACACCAGCACCTGTTGGTTCTGATTTTTGCACCTTGATCAAATCTATGGCTTCGTCTGCGCAGTCAACCTGATGTGTTTCCACTGAACCGTCTGAATAGATAATTGCCAATCCAAACTTCCCTTGTCCGCCTGGATCAGCGCCAATCCAGATTTTTTCCTTGGAACTCATACCCGAAATACTTTCATCACTTCATCACCTAAATGATTGATCACCTTCACAGCAATTCGGCCGGATTTAGGTTTTTCGAAGGGCCGGGAGGTATCGCTATTCAAAGAAGCCCAGGCCTCCTCGTTGACTTCGGCTTTGAGGGTGGTTTTGAGGGATTTGTAGGGATCGTTGGCTCCCAGGAAGTAGGCGTGGCGGACGAAGAAGCTTTCCTCGTTGTAGTCGGTATCGATAAACCAGCAGGCGATGCCTTCGGGACCGTCGCTGCGGACCTCGCCGGTGGTGGGGTGGAAGACATCGACGCCGTTGATTTTGACCTGGAAATAGTGATGAGTGGTCAGTGGAGAGTGGAGAGCGACTTGATCAAAGCGTTTAACATTTTGTTGATCTCGGCGCAATCGTTTAATAAGCTCTCGGAATCCGGAGTCGCCAGATACCCCAAGTTTGCGGATAAAATCAGAAATGTTTCCAGTTCCGCCAGCGATCCCCGAGCAATGCCAAGCGACTGAAGAAACTCCCGCGTATTCCGGCGGGCTTGTCCCTCTGCTATATTTGGCGGAATGGAGGTCGCCGCCCGCCGCATTTGTGAGGTAATCCCAAATTTCTCCTCGGCAGGATAATTTCGTGTAATCGAATAGATTCTCCCGGCTAAGTCGATTGATTTCTGCCAGACTATCAACTCCCGATACGAGCATAAAGATTTCATACGGTGCGATCCTTTTCCCTGAACTATCCACTAACCACTCTTCCCTCGCCACTGTTATATCCGGCTCGCCGAAGATGACGAACAGATTGCCCTTGCCGGTGTTCTTGAGGTCGTCGGCCATGTGCAGGTCGGCGTTCATCCGGGCCTTGAGGACGGGGATACGACCGAGCTTGTTGAACTCCGAGGAATGGGCGTCGTAGTTGAAGGCGCAGGTGATCAGTACATCAAAGCCCCCGTCGCCGGCCTCCCGGGCGGCAGCGACCAGGTCGGGCCGTGAAACGGTACCGAACTCGGGTCCAATAAAAATCGCTGCGCGATTTTCAATGGTGTGTTGGTTTTTCTTCTCTCCACTCTCCACTCTCCACTCACCACTGCCTTCAAACCGGCCTTCGGCGCAGATCAGCTCGCCGGGCCAGCGGGTGAGGGAGGTAAATGCAATCTTGTTTTCCTTGTGGGCCTGCTGGACCCCGGCGGTCTTGAGATTTTCCAGGATCATCCTGGTAAAGTCCCTTTCCTCACCGTAGCCGGCCTTGGGGTCAGCGAGGCCATCGATTAGATCGTCGTTCTCGTCCACACCCGGTACGCGGTGAGGAGAAAGATTTTCCACGGTGAATGGCCCGGCCACACGAACCGTTTTCTTATCCTCATAAGGCTTATCGTAGAGAAATTCGAATTCCGCCTTGGCGGCGATGGAGGCATCGATTTCCTTCTGCCGGGCAATACGCTGTTGCCACCACTGGGCGTGTAGTTTCTTCGCCTCCTCAGGCCATTTGTCGTCTGCCTCGCGGGGGATCTCCCATTCTTCCCATAGATGTTTTTCTCCCTCTCCCCTGGCGGGAGAGGGCTGGGGTGAGGGGGAAACCCGTCCCAGGGCGGAATTTAACTTTTCCCTCAGCGGTTCTAATTTTTCCTGGAACTTCTCCCAAATGACATCGATCTCGGCGTTGTTGGCAATGGATTTGAGGGTGATGTGCGGTACTCGCTCATAGACAAACCCTTGGCGAATGTCGCCACGGGTGGATTGGCTCGACGGCGCGGTGCGAGTGACTTCAGCCTCCTTGAGTTGCCCGTCGCGGCTGTCGGCCAGCAGGTAGTACTGATACCGGGCACCCATGATGCGGGCACGGGCCAGGGCCAAAGCCACCCGGGAGGTGTCAATGGTTATCCAGCGCCGACCCCATTGTTCGGAGACATAGGTGGTGGTGCCGGACCCGCAAGTGGGGTCGAGCACGAGGTCGCCGGGGTCGGTGGCCATGAGGAGGCAGCGCTGGATGACAACAGTCGAAGTCTGAACGACGTACGCCTTCTTCTCGGCAAAGCCACTAAAGATTGTATCTGTCCAAATGTTTGCGTATTGAACTGCTGAACTGTCCCGCAAGTAACGAATTGCCCGCAACCTTTTGCCGGCAACAAACAGTCTGTCCGCGTAGAAAAGCCGGGACATACCATCACGCGCCTGACTCCAGTGGCGGTTACTTGGCGGGTAGTAGACCGATCCTTGGAAACTAAATGGGAAGTTGCCGTTTTGAGTTTCTCCTTGGCTGGTCGTGTCGGTATGGGCAAGCAGCCGGGAGGCGAACCGCTCCCTATCACTACTTTCTACAGCAGGAACTACTGCCCCATCTTCTGCTCTCACATAGTCGAATTGCCCGATGCCACTATCGCCCCCTTTAAGCATGTAAAGCTTGCGAACTTTGATCGCATCCTTCCGCTTTGCATACCAAAGCAAATAATCAACGACGGCATCTACCTGATCCGAACCACGTGAGCTTGTGGTCTGAAAGGCAATCTGCGCGACGAAATTCTCGTCCCCAAACACCTCATCCATTACCGTCCGGACGCGATGGACATTTTCATCGCCGATCTGCACGAAGATGGATCCGCTGTCCGTGAGTAGATCGCGGGCGACGGTGAGGCGGTCGCGGAGGTAAGTGAGGTAGCTGTGGATGCCGTCGCGCCAGGTGTCGCGGAAGGCTTTCACCTGCTCCGGCTCGCGGGTGATGTGGTCGGCCTTGCCGTCCTTCACGTCGCGGCTGGTGGTGCTCCACTGGAAGTTGCTGTTGAACTTGATGCCGTAGGGTGGGTCGAGGTAGATACACTGCACCTTGCCGCGCAATCCTTCCCGTTCTGCAAGTGAGGCCATTACCTGAAGGCTGTCGCCGAGGATCATGCGGTTGGACCAGTTGGCGTCGTGCTGGTAGAACTCGGTCCGGGCGCTCTCGCTGGGCAGGCCGTTGAAATCGGCGAAGAGATCGAACTGAGGCTCGGCTTCCTTCTTGTCGGCTTGGGAGCGCCGTAGCAGCTCGTCGATCAGGACTTTGGGGTGGACCTTTTCCTGGATGTAAAGCGGCGGGGCTTGGACCACCAGGTCGGACCAGTCCCGCTCGTCCTTGCCGCGCCAGACCAGTTGGGGATCCAGATCGCGGTTGCGCCGCTGTTTTTCTTCGTCGAGGCCAGTGGCGCCCCGTTTATAGGTAACCCGGACCGGACTTTCGACTTCCTTGGCCACGACCGACTGATATTCGGCGGTGGGGATGTTCTTCCGGGTGGCCTCGTCGTGGGTGAGGGTTTCGACGGTGAGTTTCTTTGGAGTTTTTGCCATGTTTGATCCTTACTGTCTCATTCCTGAAGAGCCCCTATTGTCTCCATTATGTCCCCTTTGTGGCGGTTTTGGCGGGTTCTTGGCGGGTTTTCCAATGAGCCATTTGAGCCATTTATGAGCCGTTTAATCTAGAGCCGTCTGACGATCCATTTGAGCCATTTATGAGCCGTTTCTTCAGAAACCCATAATAGCTGCCTCTTCCGCTCCCTCTGGGCGCGATAACTCCTTTTTTCACGAGGTCTTCGAGATCCCGTTTTGAGGTAGGGCGTGTTGCGCCGGTAACGGCTTGGTAATCGCTATTGGTTAGGCGACGCTGTTGCCTAATCACCGAGATGGCCTTCCTTTGTCGGTCATTCAGATTGAGTTCATCCATAACTTGATCCGTCAACCAGTCACGCCAGAGAGTAGTAACGAACGAGCCGGCCCGTTGTTCGAATTCCGGTTCCGGAAGACCGGCTTCACGGCAAAGTTCAATCATAGCCTGGGTGCCGGACCCAACCCTTTCAATGTAGCGGGTCAGATAAAGCGATTCGGCTACCAGCGGATTGTAAGGAATTGAGGGATGATCGTGGCGAAGGCTGTCGAGGGTTAACGTACCTGGTAGGGTGCCGGGGTTCCAGACTTCGAGTCGGTCGGCAAACAGTCGAACCTCGACGGAAGCGTTGCTGTAGTAATCGCGATGGGCGATGGCGTTGACGATGGCCTCGCCCACGGCCTCCGGAGGCAGTTCATAAGTGGCCGGGGCGGTGATGGCAGCGGCGCGGGTGCCGATTGCCCGGTTGATCTTGGCCAGCACGAAATCCCGGGCCTGATCCGCCTGTTCGAAGAGGTCCCCCCCGTACACCTGTAAAGATGCAAAAGGGCGACGATATTCCGTACCGTGGCAGTGAATGCACTTGGTTTCGGCAGTGCGGTAAAAGCGCTGCGGGTTGGCCCCAAAGAGCAATATCGCAGCATTGTTCGGGTTTCCGTTGTCCAGTAGGTTGAGGTGAGTCAGCAGGGCTTGAGTCGTGGTATTGGACTTGAGAGGGAACCCGCGTTCCCGTCGGGCGGTTCCAAGAAACCAGTCGATGCGTTTTCGGGATAGGTCTTTCATGTCGATGCCATCGCAGCCGGAGGCATCGAATGGTGGTACGCGCAAGGCGCCTCTACTGTCCAGGTAGTCCACCAGGCTGGCATAAACCTCTGCCGTCAAGGCGCTGATATCCTGGACCCGACGGCGGATCAGATCGCCCCCCGCTTTTCCGATTAGCCGCTTCATTTTGGGGGCGCGTTGTTTTTCGTCGGCGCCCCAGACGTATATCAAACGGGTCTTGCCAACCTGGGTGGCGTGGTTGAATTCTCGCTCTGTGGGGGAGATGCCTTCCCCGTCTTCATGCCCGTATTGGTATCCAAAAATTCCCAGGTAGATGTTGCATCGTTCCACTTCTTCCAGATAGACCTGGTCGGCCCGGCGATCCTTGGCCGGAATTTCTTCGAACAGAAAAACTTCCGCTATAAAACGGCGCAGGAAAGCATCGCCGAGGAGGAAGGCCTTCAAGTCCGGGCGAGCCTGTTCGAATTCCTTTTGAACGCTGCTGATAAATATTTTTAGACGGGTTGCGGGCATCTATTATAACCCTAAACGGGGGCAGTAAAACGTTCCACCAGCTTGTTGAATTCCAATTCGACTTTGGCCGCGAAATCCGCTTCCATCTGGTAGATATCCGCAAACTCGGCAAAGGCCCAGCGGCCGTAGGTTCCCAGGTTATTCACCCCGGGTACCCAGTAGGCCTCCATGGTCGCCTTTTTCTCCTTAGCGTCCTCCCGTCGGTAGCCTTTGATCTCAACGATCAGGTGGAGCAGGTCGTCTTCTCCCCGGCCATCGTCCACCAGGACGATGAAGTCCGGCAGGTAAGTCCGCTTCTCGGAACCGTAACGGTAGGGAACCTCCAGTCCAAGGCCGTGATTTTTAACGTAAGCTTTAACCCTTGGATGGGCTTCGGCCACGCGACAGAATTCGGCCTCCCAGTCGCTGTCGAGGATAACCCAGTTAACATGGCAACGGCGGGAGTCGGTCTCCCAGCGGTCCCGCTTGGAGGTGGTAAAGTTGACGTGGAGGGTGGAGCCAGCGGGGTTGTAGGGGTCGGGAATGGCCTTGATCGGCCGTTCGTCCTTTAAGGCCCGGGTGATGCCGGCGGTAATACGCTCGCAAGCCATGTCGGCCAACGACAGGTACATAAGTTGTGCCGGATAGGTGCCTCCCTTGCACTTCAGACAGGTATCGAGCCACTCTCTGGTGATCCGCTTAAGCTGGCCGAACAGGTATAACTTTGGTTCCTCTCCGGGATCACGCCATTTGGTGTAGAGCAGGCGCTGGGTGAGGTGGAAGAGGAGGGTTGAGCGGCGGAGGTCTCCGGTATGGACCAGGGTAAGGTCCACGCCTTCGCCGATGATCCCTTCGTTACGAGTCCGCGAAGGCCCGACCAGCTCCGGGGTCAGCTCCAGGATGGAGTCCTCATTAAACTCGGCAGTAAGCCGTTCCTCCGGTAATTCAACTCGATACCCGGCCACACGGGGAAAGCGGATTTCGAGGGCATCTCGGTCGGGACGGACGGCCTTGACTTGGATGGTCTCCCGGGGCGGCTGGGGAGGGGCCACCACCGGTTTGGCAGTGAAATCGAAGGGGATGCCCAGGACATCGGCGTATTCCACGTTGAACAGGTTATCCTCATTGAGGTCATAGGATTGGCGGCGCAGGGCCCGGCCGATGACCTGCTCGCATAACAGTTGGGTCCCGAAGGCGCGCACACCTAGAACGTGCGTCACGGTCCGGGCGTCCCAGCCCTCCGTGAGCATGGAAACCGAGACCACGCAACGTATCGAGTCGCCGAGGCGGCCGAACTTGCCGACGGTGTTCATTACTTCCCGGAGCAGATCCTGATCGGTGAGGTTCTCGGCCTGCCGGCGGTCGCCGGTTCGTTCGATGATCTCCCGCCGGAAACGTTCGATCTCATCGGCGGCCATGGTACGGAAGTTATCGTCCAGCGCGTCCCCGGATTCGAGCTGTTCGCTGTCGATTAGAAGCGTGTGCGGACGAGCAATCGGGTTGCCGTGGTCGTCGAAATTGCGGAATAAGGCCAGACGGCCGTTGGTTAGGGTGGTGGAGCCGTCCTCGTTTTCCCGTTGGAAGCCGGAGATGTAGTCGTAAACCAGTTTCGAGGTGGAGGTGTTATTGCAGACCACGATGAAGCAAGGAGGGACTTTGATGCCGCCTTTCTTCCAGAGGTCGAAGGTTTTGGCATAATGCCCGTAAAGCGCTTCCAGGGCGGTTTGAAGTTCTACCGGGATGCTCAACGGGTCGAGGACCTTGGCTTTGCCCCGGCCTTTTTTGGGCATCTTCGGTCCGATATGCTTCCATAATTCCCGGAATCGGGGCATCTCCCCGCCGGGGATATTATCCGCCACGGGTACGCGCGGCAGTTTTACGATCCCGCATTCGATGGCATCCATCAACGAGAAATCGCTCATCGTCCAGGGAAACAGCGTGCCCTCCGCATAGCCCGAGCCCCGCAGGAAAAAGGGGGTGGCCGAAAGGTCTATGACCTGGTTCAGCCCCAGCTTGCGGTTGACGGACTCGAGGCCGGAGATCCAGACGCGGGCGGCCTCATTGTTTTTCTCGGCTTCCTTCTTCTCGTCGCCCTTCAGATCCTGATCATTAACTGCACCGGGCTTTTCACGATAGCAGTGGTGGGCCTCGTCGTTGAACACCAGGATATTTTTTATACCCATCAGGGCCGGCATCACCCGCTGGAGCATCTGCCCCTCGGTTTCGAGTGTCTGGAGTGGTTCCCCCCGGCCTTGAAGCAGGGAACGTCCCCCCTTCGACAAATCGAGGCGCTCTCGCCGCTTGAAGGCATGAAAATTGGTAATGACGATTTTGGCGCGTTCGAGGTCGTTCAACATATCGGTCGGGATCAATTCACGGCTCTGATAGTAGCTGTCCGGATCGTTGGGCTGGAGTACGCGCAGGCGGTCGCGTATCGTCAGGCCGGGGGCCACGATTAAAAATCCCCGAGTGAATTTTTTACTGCCTGGCCGGCGAACGGCATTGATGGTCATCCAGGCAATCAGCATGGCCATGACGGTGGTCTTACCGGCGCCGGTGGCCAGTTTCAGGGCCAGCCGGTTTAACTCCGGATTGGCGTCATGGTTGGCGTTGGCCAGGTGCTCCAGGAACATGTTCCCAACCTTGCCCGCCTTCGGGGCCACTTCAATCAGCCAGATGGCGGTTTCAATGGCTTCGACCTGGCAGAAGAACGGCCGGATACCGTTGAACCGGTGGTGCCGCCAGTGCTGCAGCAGGCGGGCGGTCTCGGGCGTGACCTGCCAGTTATTCGGATTGGGGAGGTTTCGCCATTGATCTACTTGATGACGCAGTTCATTGATGATGGGGGTGGGGTCGTACTGCTGCTCCTGGGTGGAAAGCCCTTGGCCTTCGTCGAAGACCAGTTGCTGCTGCTGGGCCGATCCTTTACGTTTTCTGGGCTTTGGAATCGGGGTGATGAACTCGGCGCGACGACGGCCCTGGATGATCCGCTGGGTCGGCTGGCCTTCATTATCAAGCTCCCAGTACTCGACCGGGTATTCGTAAGGGGAGTTGAGGATCGGCTTTTCGAAAAATCGATTTTCCATATCCAATCCTCCTCTGGTTAAGGGTGCGAGGAAAAATAAAAAGGAAATTAATCAGATAGCCTGGAAATAACATATCCACACCCTGTTGTCAATGTAAGGAAAGTGGACCCTTGGCCCCCGATCCGGCCTCCAGACAAGTCGGGATCGCCACTCGGGCCTCGACTCGGGCCTCGACTCCACCCCTGACTCTACCCCTCATATCTGGCTGCTGCCCAGTTTTCATCTGTGCCGTCGCTGGATGGACTGGCTGGCCCACCAGGAAATAGCTGTGAACATTATTGAAGCGAAGGGATCCCTTGGTTTCATCGGGGGTTTCCCCACCCTAAAACCCGCTTCCACCAGAGGAGGGGGAACTCTTAAATCAATGACCTTGGGGATTGTTTTGGGTTAACTGATGAATTGATTGGGCCTTTTGACTTAACCATCATTCCCTCACTCTTCCCCTATCCCCAGCACTTCCCAATATCCGCCCTTGGCCGGACCGATGCGGCGGAGGCGGCCTTTATGGCGCAACTTCGCAAGTTGCTTTTCGACCCCTCGAGTGGTTATCTCGAGTGTCTCCGCGAGTTCGGGGATGGTCATTCCCGGGTTATCTGAAAGTAAACTCAGAACTTGTTGCTCTGTTTTCCCCGAACTTTTCCCCGAACTTTTCCCCGAACTTTTCCCCGAACTTTTCCCCGGCGTTTCCTGCTGTTTCTGGGTAGTCTCCGCCGGGCCCGTGGACGCTTCCTCATGCCCCACGGCCTTTTCGTGGAACTCGATGGTAAACCAATGAGTCGGTTCGTTGTTCCTGATAACCGGGGGCACATATCCTGCCGCCCGCCAGTTATCAAATATTTTCATCATGCCGCTGCCGGCGATCTCGGCCCATCCTGGCAACCTGAAGACCCGGGCAATGTTGGGATTCCTGGGCACGGATTCGCAGCCGCTCAGAATTTCCTCTATGGGGAAAGGGGCCGCCCCCGGATTTCTAAAAACGATTCGATCATCGTGAATCCGTATAGCCGCCTGGCCGTTATCGAAGTAATCGCGATGGACAAGAAGATTAACGAGGGCTTCTCGGATAGCGAGGACTTGCGGCACATTCTCCGTGCGGCTGATGCCGTCCGCCGACATGACGAACGGTACGGCCACGTATTTCTTGAGGTACTCCATGGCCGCAAAGAAGGTCTGGATCAGATTCTCTTCATAAATCTTGCGGTCTTCCCACCGCCTGTCCCCGGTTGTGCTGCCGCTCATGGCGCTCATACGGAAGATGCTCAGACCATAGGCAGGAAAGCGGCTCATTATGGCCTCTGTTTTCCCAAACAGAAGAAGTCCGGCCATGGTCAGGGTCCCTTCCTTCATTGCCCCGCACTTTTCAAGGACCTGTGTATCCTTGAGGGCGATGAAGGGGTGCTCCTGGTTCTGGATTTCCAGATATCGCAGGTAGGTCCTTACGGTTTCGCGGTCTATCTCCTTGATACCCGAACCGGCGATCAGCATGGAATCGGAGCTGAATTCCGAGGCCTCCCGAAGCATGCGGCCGATCTCATCTTTGCTGGCTCTCTGGTTTGTTGCGCCCTGTCGAATATAGGTATTGCGGATATCCTCATTATAGTAAACAGGTTTTGCCTGCCGGGACATAGGCGGAAGCCTGAAGATGATGACTTTCTTGCCTTCGATGGTGAATAGACGGCCTTTTGAAGAGAGCTGGATATTGAACTTGCCGCTTCTCAGGGTGGTGATGAAATCGCTTTGGATTTTGTCGGCATTTTCAATGCCGGTAACTTCAAGGCTGCCTTTGCCCAGATCCTTGACTCCCAGAACAATGACCCCGCCGTTGGTATTGGAGAAGGCGCTGACCGTCTTCCAAATGTCCTTAGGAAGGTCCTTTCCGGCCTCTTTGGCCTCAAAGTCGTCCCATTCGGGCATTTTCAGCCTGCGGATAAGCCCTTTTCGATTCATTGCTCACCTGTCAGTTGTTTTATGTTGTGGCTGGGGACGGAAGAGGGAACGTTCTTTCTCAACGTGGAGGAGTTAAAGATCGGCTTTTCGAAGAACCGATTTTCCATATCCAATCGAATTAAGGGTAAACGGAAAAAGAAAAACGAAATTAATCAGATAGCCTGAAAATAGCATATCCCAGCCCTGTTGTCAATGTAAGGAGAGTGGACTCTTCGCCCCCGATCCGGCCTCCAGACAGGTCGGGATCGCACGCACGGACCTTGACTCTACCCCTGACTCCCTCCTGACTCTACCCCTGGTATCCGGCTGCTGCCCGGTTTCCATCTGTTCAGTCGCTGAAGGAAACAGGAGGCGCCCCAGGAAATAACCGTGCTGGTCATCAAGGTCGAATTCAGGGGGCGATTGGTTGTTGCTGCCCATGGTCAGAATGATAACCTCACAAGAAGTCTAAAAACGACTTTTTGCTCGGCGGATGATCCCGCCGCCAGCGGGATTCTCCTGCCATTTTTAGTGAATTCAAATGGTTCCACCCACATCCCGCCTCAGGCGGGACCCGGCGCTTAATCGCGTTCGGGCTGCCGACGGACTTCTGGCGAGTCCCTCATATCTGGCTGCTGCCCAGTTTTCATCTGTGCCGTCGCTGGATGGACTGGCTGGCCCACCAGGAAATAGCTGTGAACATTATTGAAGCGAAGAGATTTCTTGGTTTCATCGGGGTTCCCCCACCCCCTAGCCCCTCCCGCCGGGGGAGGGGGAATTATGGAATGGGCCACTTCCTGAACTCTAGTGAGATAACTGCAAACGATGGGTCCGGGCGATCTGCTTCTTGAGTTCCGCGGGCACTCCGGCCTCGTCCGCAACCTCCGACCAGCGGGCAACCGAATCGACCACTTGGGCCAGAATGTCCGCTGCCCCTTTGATTCCGAATTGTTTGGCAACCGTCAGAATGTCCGACCTCGTGAAATGATCCCTCTTTCCATTAAGGCTCATTTGATGACGGTTGGTCCATTTCCCGGTTGAATTATAGGCCCAAACCACATCAAAAGCCGGGGAGAGCCGCCAAACACCATCCCGGTCCATCAGGAAGGCGATATTCCGGGTATGATCGTCCTGATTTCGGGCCACCACATTGAAGGCCATACGCCGGAACATTTCCTGCATGGCCGGGTGCCCCAGGTTTAACTGCTGGATGACCGACAACGACTGTTCGTAGCCATATTCTCCCGCCGCATTGAAGTCGTAGTGGGCCAGAGCGCACAGGGATTGCATATGAATTTTCCCCTCCTGGTCGTCCCGATCAAAGCGGCGGGTCATGAAATGGGCCCGCCCGTTTTCTTCCAGCAAGCGGCAGGGCATCATCGTAATACCGGCCGCAACCGCCATTCGGTGGTAGGCATATTCGATCCGTCCGAAGCCTTGCGGATCTCCCAATGAAGCGTCATCAACCCCATCGAACTTGAGAATCCAAGGCTCGAACCCCGGAGGTGTTGGAACCTGCCCGGAGCGAACCGCGTGCGTCTCCGGATTCCAGGCAATGACCGCCTTGGCCCGGTTCCCGCCCGCCGACGTGCCGACGCGGATGATGGTATTCAAGGCCTCCGCTTTGGCCCCCTTTAGATTCACGGCCCAACTTGTCCGGTGGCGGAGAATATCGGCGGCCAATTCCGTGAGTTCTGAAACCTCGATGGGCACCGCCTTGCGCGCCTGGGGGCCGATCGCCGGTTTGAACTCCAGTGCGCCCATGCCTCGCGCCCCCAGGTAACACAGCCTTTCTACCGGGGTAAAATCCTTCGGCGTACGTCCCTGTCGAGCCAGCCACAGGTCAATGATGCGATTCCCGAAGCGGTCCGGCAGGGCATCGGCCAGCAAACCCGGCAATCCGTGGAAGGTATCGCGGTTCAGTACCGGGAAACGAAAAAATGCCTGCCCTTAGCGGCATGGTCAACGGAGCGATCTCCAATCCCCGGCTTACGAAAGCGGGTTCGTATTCGAAGTTTCCAAATCCCCGGTCATTATCCCAGGCTATGGCCCCCACTGCCCGCCCCCAGAGGATGACCGTCGCGACCTGAACCTTTCGCCCCCGTTCAGCCACGGCCTATTCTTTCTCCGCCGCCTGGCCGCGCCGGCCGACCGCTCTCAGGCGCTCGCGGCCCCTGATCTTTGCCAATTGCAGGGGGCTCAGTCCCGGCTCCGGCAGAAAAGGCGTCCAGTTGCTCCAAAAGCCCCAGGGCGCGGAGGATGCGAATCAGATTCTCCAAGGTACACCCGCGACCGCCCTCCAGACGTTGGACGACAATGCGTGCCACCCCCGCCTGCCCGGCAAGATCGGTCTGGGTAATATTGCGATTCAGCCTCTGACGACTTACCCGCTCGCCCAATTCGGCCAGAATCGGCCTTATCGCTCATGGTCCCGAAATTCATGAATCACCTCTTCGGCCGAACCATGGAAGTTCAACCAGAAACCAGACTAACTCGTCCTGAAAATATGTCAAATATAAGCATTATAAATAATTCATTATAAACATTATTAAGCATATAAGCACTAATTATAGTGTCTTAAAAATAATGGATTTGGAATCAATTGTGGTGGGATTGGAAAACCGGAGCGGGCATAGGACCCGCCCCGGGTATCGGAAGGATTACTTCTTTTCTTGCAGCGCCCGCCAGATCCAGTTCGGAGGTGATGGGCAGTTCGTTGATGCGCACGCCGGTGGCGTCGTAGATGGCGTTGAGGATGGCCGGGATGACGGGCATGATGCCTCCCTCGCCGACTTCCTTGGCGCCGTAAGGGCCGTTGGGCTCTCCGCTCTCGATGATCAGGGACTGGATCGCGGGCACGTCCAGGGCCGTGGGGATCTTGTATTCCCCCAGGGAGGCGTTCAGGATCTGTCCTTTCTCGTTGAACTTCACCTCTTCGAACAGGGACTCGCCCAGTCCCATGGAGACCGAGCCCTCCATCTGGCCTTCCACCTGGGTCCGGTTGATGGCCAGCCCGCAGTCGTGGGCGTCAGTGACTTTGTCCATGGTCACCTCGCCGGTTTCCAGGTCCACGGTCACCTCCGCCATCATGGCCGAACAGCCGTAGGCCGGGGAGGTCCCCACGGCCGCGCCCTTGTAGGACCCGCCCAGTTTGGGGGGCTTGTATTTCCCGGTGCCGACGATGGTTCCTTTTTTCAGGTAGGCCAGGCGGGCCGCTTCCTTGAAGGTCAACTGGGTCTCCTGCGGCGGATCGCCCCAACCGCGGTGCTCCTTGATATACCCGATCCGCAGGGCCTCAAAGTCCGGCGTCTGCCTTTTGAAGGCGATCAGACCGTTTCGGACCATAATCTCCTCCACAGGCACGTTCAAGGTCTCGGCGAGCACTTCCAGCACCTGGCGCTTGGCGTCCTCGGCCGCCTGCTTGGTGGCGTGGCCGGTCATCAGGGTCTGGCGGCTGGAGTAGGCCCCCAGATCCACCGAATAATCCGTGTCGCCCGAGACGATCCGCACATCCTCGAGCCGCACCCCCAGGGCCTCGGCGGCGATCATGGCAAAGGCCGTATCGGAACCTTGTCCGATTTCGGCGCTGCCGGTCTGTACCAGGGCCGTTCCCCCGTCTTCCGCAAGTTTGATCACCACCGTGGCATGATAGGTGTCGGAACGGTAGATCGGGTAACCGGCTCCGGAAACGAAAAACCCGCAGGCCATACCGATACCCTTGCCCTTGCGGCAACTTCCCCTTTTTTAATTTCCAGTCGGAGTTGTCGCGGATAGCCTCGATGCACTCCTTCATGCCCAGGCTGCTCATATCCAACTCGTTGCAGGTCATGTCCCCGGTTTCCATGATGTTTTTCAAACGCATTTCCAAGGGATCCATGCCCAACTCCTTGGCGATCAGGTCCAACTGCTGCTCGAAACCGGCCCGGGCGGCCACCCCGCCGTGGCCCCGCTGGGCCCCGCAAGCCGGCTTGTTGGTATAGAGCCGGAATCCGTCATATTTCATATTAGGCAGCTTGTAGGGGCCGCCCAGCAATGATCCGGCGTAATAGACGGTGGCGATGCCGAAACTGGAGTAGGCCCCGCCTTCCAGAAAGCACTCGTTGTGCAGGGCCATCAGGGTCCCGTCCTTTTTCACGCCGGTCTTGAAAGTGTGAAAGAACTGGTGCCGGCCGCGGCTGTGAAGAAAGACCTGTTCCCGGGTGAAGCCCATCTTGACCGGCTTGAGGGTCTTCATGGACAGCAGGCAGCTCAGCAGTTCCAGGGCGGAAGCCGCCGCCTTGGGCCCGAAACCGCCCCCCACATAGGGCTTCACCACTCGGACCTTGCCGATGGGCAGTTTCAGCACCATAGCTACGGTCCGTCTGCACATAGTGGGGGACCTGGGTGGAGCTGTGGAGCGTCAGGGAACCCTGGGCGTCGAAGACGGCCGTGCAGGCGTTGGGTTCCAGGAAGGCCGCGTCCTGTCTTTTGTTGACGAATTTGTGCAGGTGGATAAAGTCGCATTGTGCGAAGGCCGCATCCACGTCCCCGAATTCCTGATGCACTTCGGCGCAGATGTTGCCGGGAAAATGCTCGTGTACCAGAGGCGCGCCTTCGGCCATGGCGGCCACGGGGTCAAAGACGGCCGGGAGCTCCTCATATTCCACTTTGATTAAACCCAGCGCTTCCAGGGCGGTTTCCAGGTCGATGGCCGCCACGGCCGCCACTTCATCCCCCACGTAGCGGACCTTATCCACGGCCATAATGGTCTCGTCGTAGCGGGCCGGGGAAACCCCGTAGGGAATGATCTCCAGGTCTTTAGCCGTCACCACGGCCTTGACCCCCGGGAGGGCCTTGGCTCGGGAGGTGTCGATGTTCAGGATGCGGGCATGGGCCAGCGGGCTTTGCAGGATAGCCCCGTAGAGCTGGTTGGGAAAGGTCAAGTCATCGGCGTAAATCGCCTGGCCGGTGGATTTGGCCGGGGCATCCAATCGCGGCGCCCGGCTGTTGATCACGCTGTATTGGCTCATAGGTAATTCCTTCCTTATAAATGGATCTGGGCTGGAATGCGGGACGGTCTTCAGCCGTCCGCCTTAACGGAGGCGATGGCCTCCACGATCTTCTGGTATCCGGTGCAGCGGCAGAGATTGCCGCTGATGGCTTCCCGGATCTCTCTTTCCGTAGGCGCGGGATTTTTATCCAGCAGGGCCTTGCTGGTCAGGATCATACCCGGACTGCAGAACCCGCATTGGATGGCGCCGAGATCCACAAAGGCCTGCTGCAGGGGATGCAGTTTTTCCCCGTCGGCCAATCCTTCAATGGTCGTGATTTCCTGTCCGTCGGCTTCGACCGCCAGAACCAGACAGAAATGACCGGCTTTCCGTTCAACAAACCGTTCAGGACCGCAATCCCCACGGCGCACCCTTGCTTGGTCCCGGTAAGGCGTAAGTCTTCCCGCAGCACCTACTGGGTCAGGGTCTTATCCGCCGGGATCCACCAGATCGTATTCCTGGCCGTTCACTTTGTAAATTAATGGTCATCTTCTTCATCTGTGCTCTCCTAAGCCGTTTTCATGAGCTGTTGATAGGCGGACATCAGGGTCCGGACGGTTAAAATCTCGATCAGGGCCCGGCGGTACTCGGCCGATCCGCGATGGTCGTCAATGGGCTTCCATCCCGGGCGGCCGCCCGGGCCGCTTCCAGGAACAAGGAATCCCCGGATCCTTGTGGCTTTTCGCTTCAGGATCTTTCAGCCGATTTGGCCCGGAGCGGGGTGGGCCCGGCCCCCAGGGCAATTCGCGCCTGCCGGATGGATCCCTCCGGACCCAATTCCAGAAAAGCGGCCACATTGACCAGGGAAATCTCCAGGGCCTTGCGGGAACCCAGCTTCAGGTAGGCGCTGCCAGCAGGGAGCCTCGCAGGAGGGAATATAGATTTGGGATAGAATTTCTTTGGGTTTGATGGAGGTCTTCCCCGGACCTTTGAAAAACTTCTCCACTTCCAATTCCCGCTCCCGTCCTTGTTCTTTAAAATCAATTGCGCGCCTAATA